>NZ_JBICUC010000010.1:0-361203 GCF_043197975.1 Kribbella sp. NPDC048928
GGTGCCCGCAAGGTGATCTTGTCCGTCCCCGGCAAGGACGTCGACGCGACAGTCGTGCTCGGTGTGAACGAGGACGACTACGACCCGGCCCGTCATGACGTGATCTCGAACGCGTCGTGTACGACGAACTGCGTGGCGCCGATGGTGTCGGTGCTGCATCGGGCGTTCGGGATCGAGCACGGGCTGATGACGACGATCCACAGCTATACCAACGATCAGGTGCTGCTGGACTCGCCGCACAAGGATCTGCGCCGCGGCCGTTCCGGCGCCACGAACCTGATCCCGACCAGCACCGGTGCTGCCCGTGCGGTCGGGCTCGTCATCCCTGACCTGGCCGGAAGGATCGACGGTGTCGCTGTCCGGGTCCCGGTCGAGGACGGATCGCTCACGGACTTGTCAGTGCAGTTGAACGAGGCGGTCACGGTCGAACTCGTCAACGAGGCGTTCGCCGAGGCCGCGGCCGGATCTCTGAAGGGGATTCTGCGCTACTCGACCGATCCGATCGTGTCCCGCGACATCGTCGGCGACCCGTCGTCGTGCATCTTCGACGCGCCGCTGACCCAGGTCCAGAACCATCTGGTCAAGGTCTTCGGCTGGTACGACAACGAGTGGGGCTACACGAGCCGCCTGGTCGACCTGACCGCGCTCGTCGCCACCTCGTTGTAAGAGGAGGAACGATGAACATCGTCTGGCTTTCGGGCGACCTGGATCCGGCCCAGGTCGGCGTGAAGAACGTCCGCCTGGCTGAGCTCGCGGCTGCTGGGATCAGGATCCCGCCGGGGTTCGCCGTGACCGCGGCGGCGTACCGGGAGTTCGTCGAGGAGGCGCGGCTCGGTCCGTCGATCGCGCAGGCGATCCGGCGGTTCCGGGCCGGTCGCGATCTGGCGGTGGCAGCGGCCGAGATCCGTTCGGCCTTCCGTGACGCGGAGCTGCCGCCGGCGATGGTCGACGAGATCCTCGCTGGGTATGAAGAGCTCGGCGGCGACGGCACTGATGGCGTCGTGCGCTGCAGCCCGGTCGATTCGGCCGACGAGGGGCAGGCGGACGTCTTCCTGCACCTGCGAACGGGTGCTGACGTGGTCGCAGCCGTACGGCGATGCTTCGCATCGCTGTTCTCGATGGCGGCTGTCGGCCACCGCGAAGCCATCGGTGAGGATCATCTCCGGGCCGCGATGCCGGTGACTGTACAGACGATGGTGCGCGCCGACGTCGGCAGTTCCGGCACGGCCCGTGGCGAGAGCACCTTCGTGCGCGTCCGCGCACGTTGGGGCCTCGGTGAACCGACGGCAGCCGGCGCCGACCAATACTCCGTGCACCCAGGCTCGCGCCCGCTGATCGTCAAGCACCGCGGCGCCAAACCGACCAAGGTCGTGTACGCCGATCCGCGCGGAACGCGGACGGTGCCGACCACGCCGGACGAACGTGGCGCGCTGGTGCTGACCGACGACGAACTGCTCGAGCTGGCCGACTGGTCCGTGACCGCCGACAAGCTCTTCCGCCGCCCGATGGCGCTGGAGTGGGCAAAGGACGGATGCACCGGCCGGCTCTACGCGGTCGAGGTCCGTCCTTGGGTGCTGCCCGCAATGACCATCGCCACCCGAGGCCGAGTCACGGCCGTCCCGCAGCTCGGGTGACGGCCCGACGGAGATTCTCGTCCGGCACCCGAACCAGTGAGAGGAGATGGAGTGATGACGAAGAACATCTTAGTGGGTATCGACGACACGCCTGAGGCGCAGGTCGCATTGCGATGGGCGGTGGCGGCTGCGGAGCAGCGAGAGTTGCCGGTCCGGGTCGTGCGGGCCTACCTGAACGAGATCGACCGCTGGCCTGCGGTCGGCATGGCAGGCTATGTTCCGCCGCCGATGGCGCTGGACAAGTTCCAGCACGAGCTCGACGAGGCCGTGCAGTTCATCCGTGACCGGCTCGGCTACGAGCGTGGATCCGGCTGGTTGGCCGAGCTCGATCCGGCGCACGCGATCCTGCTCGAGGCCGACGAGGCCGAGATGATCGTGGTCGGGACCAGATCGCCGAACAAGATGTCGGCCGCGTTCCTGGGGTCGGTCGCGACGGCGGTGGCTGCCAAGGCACCCTGCCCGGTCGTGGTCGTCCGCGGTGAGCGGCACGACGGACCGGTCGTGGTCGGCACCGACGGGTCGCCGGACTCCGACGACGCGCTGACCTTTGCGTTCGAGGAGGCTGCTCGTACCGGCCTGGCGCTGGAAGTCGTGCACTGCTGGCTGGCACAGTCGGAGTACGCAGCGGCGGTGGAGGGCACCGAGCAACTGCTGAAGACCTGGCTCGCCGAGAGCCTCGAGCCGTACCGCGACAAGTTCCCCACGGTGACCGTGCGGGCTTCTGTCGTCGACGGCCGGGCCGGTCAGCGCCTGATCAAGCTGTCGGAGACAGCCTCGCTGGTTGTCGTCGGTTCGCGCGGGCGGGGCGGCGTCGCCGGCCTGCTGCTCGGGTCCGTCAGCCAGAGCCTTCTGCACCATGCGGAGTCGCCCGTGGCGATCGTCCGCCGGAGCGAGCAATCAGAACGGGAGTCATGATGCGCCACTTGCTGACTGTCGCGGACGTGATGACCAAGGACGTCGTCACGGTCGCCGAGGACACGCCGTTCAAGGCTGTCGTGGCCACTCTGGCCGAGCATCACATCAGCGCCGTCCCGGTTCTCGGCCCGTACGGCGGTGTGGCCGGCGTCGTGTCCGAGACGGACCTGCTGCGCAAGGAGGAGTTCCAGCGCCGGCAGCGTCGTCCGTGGTGGTCGCGGAAGGCGCGGACGAAGGCGGCCGCGCTGACAGCTGATCGGTTGATGACCACTCCGGCCGTCACGATCAAGGCCGAGTGCACGCTGGACGAGGCCGCCCGGGTGCTGGGCGAGCGCGGTATCACTCGCCTGCTGGTCATGGCCGGTGACGACCTGGCCGGCATCGTGACGCGCTCCGACCTGCTGCGCGCATTCCTCGCGTCGGATCAGGAGATTCTCGCCCGGGTTCGCCGCGATGTCGTGGATCGGCATCTGTGGGACGACCCGCTGGCCGTCCATGTCGACGTGCTGGAAGGCGTTGTGAAGCTGACGGGCCAGGTCGACAAGCGCAGTACGGTCGCGTTCGCCGAGCAACTGATCAGCGCGGTCGACGGCGTCGTGGCGGTACGCAACGAACTGACCTGGAGGTTCGACGACACGACCCGCGCCACCGGCGCAACGTTCTACTAGGAGAACTGGCCGGTGAGCACGACCGATGTACCCGCTGCGGACCTGACGGGCGGCCCTGGGAGGCCGTGGGTCGTACGGTTGGCGCATGGTGCCGCGGCGGAGTTGGGTCGAGCAGATCATGGGGCTGCCCATCAGTGTGCTCGGGCGTGGGGACGGCGCCGGGTCCGGGCGGGCGGCTGCGGCGGTACGAGAGGTCTACGCCGAGTTGACTGCGATCGATCGGATGTTCTCGCCGTACAAGGCGGACAGCGCGGTGAGCCTGCTGGCGCACGGTGAGCTGAGTTGGGACCGTGTGGATCCTCTGGTGCGGGAGGTCGCCGAGCGGTGCGCCGCCGCCCAGGAGATGACCGACGGGCTCTTCGACGCCGAGGCACCAGGCGGGATGTGGGACCCGTCCGGACTGGTGAAAGGATGGTCGGTCGAGCGTGCCGGCGAACGACTGCGGGAGGTCGTAGAGGTGGACTGGTGCCTGAACGCCGGCGGGGATGTGCTCGTGATCTGTCCGAGCGGTGAGCCGTTCTCGGTCGGCATCCAGAACCCTCGCGACCCGTCGAGCGTGGTGACGAGCGTCCGTCGGACCGGGGGAGCGGTCGCGACGAGCGGTACGGCGGCCCGGGGCGCGCACCTGTACGATCCGCGGACCAGTCGTCCGGTGGAAAGCCGGTGGCTGTCGGTGTCGGTGTCCGGCCCGTCGCTCGAATACGCCGACGTACTGGCGACGGCCGCCTTCGTGGCCGGAGACGAGTGGCCGACGGTCTTGCCACCGCACTACGAAGGACTGGGAGTTCTTGCTGACGGCAACCTCTTCTCCACGCCCGGTTGGGCGGAGTCGTGAGAATCCTGCTGATCGAGGACGACGCCGACCTGTCCGGACTTCTCGAGCGGGTGCTGACCGACGAGGGGTACGCCGTGACGTGCGCGGGCGACGGCCACACCGGTCTGCACCTGGCGCTCACGCAACCGGCTGACGCGATGATCGTCGACCGTGGTCTGCCGGCTGTCGAGGGCCTGGATCTGATCGCGCGGTTGCGCAGCCGTGGCGTCGGTACGCCGATCCTGGTGCTGTCGGCGCGGAACAGCACGGAGGATCGCGTCGAGGGACTCGATGCGGGCGCCGAGGACTACCTGACCAAACCGTTCGAGCTCTCCGAGTTGCTGGCGAGGGTCCGTGCCCTCCTGAGGCGCCACCTGGATCATGCCGTCGAGCTGCCACTACCGGGCGGCTCACTGGACCTCTCGAGCCGGACGGTACGACGGGCCGACGGCGTGGTTGTGGAGCTGTCCGAGCGTGAGGCGGCGCTCCTGGGACTGCTCGCCGCGCGACCTGGCGCGGTCTTCAGCCGGGCCGAGCTGCTCGACCGTGTCTTCGGCGACGCGGAGTCGGAGACGGTCGTCGACACGTACGTCCACTACTGCCGCCGGAAGGTCGGGCGGGACGTCATCACGACGGTGCGCGGGCTCGGCTACCGGCTGGGGAAGCTGTGAACGGCCGCCCGATCGGCGACGAAGTCCTGGTCCGGCGTGCCGCGCGCGGAGTCGCCGTGCAGGCGGCCGCCCTGGTTGCGCTGGCGATGCTGCTGCTGATCGCGCTCGTCACGCTGGTCGTCGTCCGCGGGCAGGCGGGCGCGGCGGACGATCTGCTCCGGTCCGCCGTCGCGACCGCGGACGACGTCGGCGATCCGCCGGCCGGCGCCTGGCTGGTCATGACCGGACCGTCTGGCACGAGCACGTCACCAGGCCTGCCGGCGGACCTTCTTCCCGAGTTGGGCGCGTTGCGGGCCAGGGCCACCGCACAGGTCGACCTGATCACCGTTGAGAACGACGACGGCGAGTACCGGGTTGCGACAGGCCTGATCGAGGGCAAGCAGATCCAGGCCGTACTGAACCTCGCGACTGCTCACAAGGAGCGTGCCCGTCTGCTGCAGGCGATGGGGCTGGCAGTAGCGCTCGGTCTGCTGCTGGCCGGCCTGCTGGGCGTGCTGATCGGCCGACGCGCTGTACGGCCGCTGGCGCAGGCGCTGACGCTGCAGCGCGCGTTCGTGGCCGATGCCGGGCACGAGCTGCGGACTCCTCTGACGCTGTTGAGTACGCGGGCGCAGGTGCTCGGTAGAGCCCTGCGCCGCGCCGGGGCCGATGAACAGATCCTGGGTGATGCGGACGGCGTGGTGGACGACACCCGCCGGCTCGCGGACGTCGTCGACGACCTGCTCGCGGCGGCGGATCCGCGAGGCGCCGAGAATCACCAGCCGATCGATCTGGTCCGGGTCGCACGGGATGTCGCCGCTGCGGCGGGTGCGCATGCCGAGCAGGCCGGAGTCCGGCTGTATTGGACCGCGGAGCCCGATGCGGCGTCGGCGCTCGGGTCGCCGAGCGCGATCCGGCGCGCCACGATGGCGCTGGTGGACAACGCGATCGACCACACGCCGGTGGAGGGTGAGGTGCGGATCGCCGTCCGGCGGCAGCGCGGTGACGTGATCCTCGCGGTCAGCGACACGGGTCCTGGGATCGGCCCGGAAGCGGCGCAGCGGGTGCTGCGCCGGTTCGACTCCGGTGGCCACCGCGCCGGGCGCAAACACTACGGCTTGGGTCTGGCGCTCGCGCACGATGTCGCCAATCGGCTCGGTGGTCAGCTCAGGCTGGCCCCGAGCGAGACCGGGGCCACGTTCGAGCTCGTCCTGCCGGCGCTTGCAGAGGGCGGTCCAAGGAAGGACTAAGAATCCGCGGGCATCGTCGGAGCCATGACGAACCGCGGTCCAGGACAGGTGGCGAGCCGCCCGCGGACCATGCACGTCCGGAGACGTCCGCCGCAGACCCCGGCCTGGTGGCGTGATCTGACCGGCGTGCTGTGCTGGACGAGCGTGCTGATCGTGGCCGCGCTCTGGGTGTCCGGCCGCGGTCTGCAGACCCTCCTGAACGGTCCTGCCGATCTGTTCACATCGCTGGGCCGCCTGTCCGGCCTGGTCGCTGCGGATCTGCTGCTGGTACAGGTGTTCCTGATGGCGCGTGTGCCGATGATTGAGCGGAGTTACGGGCAGGACGAACTGGCGCGCCGGCACCGGCTGACCGGATTCTGGTCGTTCAACCTGCTGCTCGCACATATCGCCTTGATCCTCGGTGGCTACACGCTGCGCGACCACAACAATCTCCTGCGTGAGACCTGGACTGTCGTCACGACGTACGGCGGGATGCTGCTGGCTCTGGCCGCGACGGCCGCGTTGGTCGTGGTCGTCGTCACGTCGGTCAGGCTCGCGCGCCGGGCGCTGCGGTACGAGTCGTGGCACCTGCTGCACCTGTATGCCTATGTCGGCGTCGGGCTGTCGATTCCGCACGAGATCTGGACCGGTGCGGACTTCACGTCCTCCCGTTTGGCACAGGTGTACTGGTGGTCGGCGTACGGCGTCGCGGCCGGAGCGATCGTGGTGTACCGGTTGATGCTGCCGATCTGGCGGACGTTGCGGCACGGTCTGACGGTGCGTGAGGTGATCTATGAGGCGCCCGGTGTGGTGACCGTGTCGCTTGGCGGGCGCGGCCTGCATCGGATGCCGGTCCGAGCCGGACAGTACTTCGTGTTCAGGTTCCTGGACGGTCAGGGCTGGTCACGGGGCAACCCGTACTCGCTGTCCGCCTCACCTGCACCCGATCGGCTTCGGGTGACAGCGAAGGCTGCAGGTGACGGCAGCAGCCGGCTGGCCCGGTTGCGTCCCGGTACGCGGGTCG
The DNA here is from genome assembly GCF_043197975.1 of Kribbella sp. NPDC048928. Taxonomy (NCBI): domain Bacteria; kingdom Bacillati; phylum Actinomycetota; class Actinomycetes; order Propionibacteriales; family Kribbellaceae; genus Kribbella; species Kribbella sp. NPDC048928. The sequence continues at coordinate 6,935 of NZ_JBICUC010000010.1, forward strand.
CCGTGGAGGGTCCGTACGGGCGGCTGACCGCGGAACGGCGGGTTACCGACCGCGTAGCGATGTTTGCCTGTGGCATCGGTATCACGCCGTTGCGCGCGCTGCTGGAGGAGCTGGACTACCGGCGGGGCGACGCGGTGCTGGTGTACCGCGCGCACAGCGAGGCGGACCTGGTGTTCCGCGACGAACTCGAGCAGTTGGCCCGGCGGCGTGGCATCACCGTGCACTACGTGCTCGGCCCTCGGCTTCGCGGGCGGGCGTCCTGGCTCCCCGAGGGCGCCGGGTCATGGTCCGATGCGGCGGCGGTACGGAAGCTCGTGCCGGAGATCTCGCAGTACGACGTCTTTGTCTGCGGACCGGACCGGTGGATGGATGCGGCGTGTGCAGCCGTGACCGCGGCGGGGCTGCCTGCCGGCCAGTTGCATCAGGAACGATTCTCGTGGTGAGGGAGGAGCGCGGGTGAGGCTCGGAGTCAGATTGTTGATGACGGTGGCGACAGCGGCGGTGCTCGCGGTCGCGTTCCGGGCTGGCACGGCCCCGAGAACCACCCCGACGGGCCAGACTGCGGTCGTCGGTCCGGGATCGCCGGGCCAGGCATCGGTCCGCAGATCGCGACCGGCACGCCGCGACGGTCGGGGATCCACTCCGCCGACCGCCGCGAGCCCTCGGCCCACAGCGACGACGCCCAGGCCTGCCCGGCCCACCTCCCCGGTAGCATCCCGGCCGGCGACGTCGGTCGTGGCGGCGGGCGGCGTCGTGGACACGCAGTACGGTCCGGTGCAGGTCGAGATCACCGTGCGCGGCGGGCGGATCGTCAAGGCCCACACGTTGCAGCATCCGAGTGGTGACGGACAGACCGATCGGATCAACGGGTACGCGGTCCCGCAACTCGACCAAGAGGCGATGTCGGCGCAGAGCGCGCAGATCGACACGGTGTCCGGGGCAACCTTCACCTCAGAGGGGTACAAGCAGTCGCTGCAATCCGCGCTCGACGCCGCGCACCAGGCCGGTGCTCGATGAGCGTGCACTCGGAGCGGTTGCGGCGCAATCTGGTGGTCGGCGGGAGTACCGGCGTGCTGTTGGTGCTGCTGTTCCTGTACCCGACGAGCAGGAACCACGTCTCCGCTCCGCCGGCCACCGCCGTGACGCCAGGGATTGTGAGCACGTCCCCGGGAACCGGCGATGTGACGGTCAACGGGAAAGCAGAAGACACGCAGTACGGCCCGGTGCAGGTCCGGATCACCGTCCGCGGCAAGCGCCTGGTGACAGTGACGGCCGTCGTGTATCCGTCGTCAGCCGGCCGTGATCGGGAGATCAGTTCGTTCGCCCTGCCGCAGCTGCAGCAGGAGGCCATCGCGGCCCAGAGCGCACGGATCGACACGGTGTCCGGGGCAACGTTCACCTCGGAGGGCTACCGCCGCTCACTCCAGTCCGCCCTCGACGCGGCACACTTCCGGACGGTGGGATAAGCAAGTCTGAAGCGTCAGTGGTTCTGGTGGTGGATGACGGCTACCGGGCAGTGTGAGTGGTAGAGCAGGCCGCGGGCGACGGAGCCCATTCGGAGTTCGGAGAAGGCTGTGCGGCCGAGGCCGCCGACCACCACGAGGTCGGCGTCCTGGGACTCGCGGGCCAGGACGAGAACCGGGTGGTCGACGACCCCGTGACTGTCGGCAGGGACGTCCGGGTACTTCGCGGGCCAGCCTTCGAGCGCCTGCGTGAGCAGTTCGTCGGCGGCCTCGACGCACGGCTGCCGCGCCGGATCGAACCAGCTGTGCGGGTCCGGGTAGCTCTCGCGGACCTCGATGGCATGGACGGCGAGGAGTCCGGCGCCGGTCGTGTCGGCCAGTTCGAAGGCGAACCGCAACGCGTCCTGGCCCTCGACCGACCCGTCGACGCCGACCACGATGCGCCCGCGTGGTGGTGCGAGCGGATCCCAGGTGTCCGGAACCACGATCAGCGGCACGTTGGTGCTGAGCGCAGTACAGACCTGGGACGTGGACCCGAGGACGAGTTCGGCGAACCCGCCCATCCCGCGGCGGCCGACCACCAGAGCGGACGATCGCTCGGCGAGCTCGAGCAGGACCTGCGCCGGATGTCCGTGCCGGACCTCCAGCGCGGCGTTCCGGAACCCGATCCGGTCGAGTTCCTGGAGCGCGTCGTCGAGAACCTCGCTGCCGTCGTCGGCTCCGTCGGGAAGCATACCGTCAGGGTGCTGGCGGTCGTCGTCGCGGACGTGGACGGCGTGCAGCGGAGCCTCGTGCTGAGCGGCGTACGACGCCGCCCAGTTCAGTGCGATCAAGCCGTCCCGGGATCCGTCGATCCCCACCAGCACAGGCAGTTCGGTGCTCATGACGCCTCCCTCAGCGGACGATGGCGATCGGGCAGTGCGTGTGGTGCAGGACGGTCTGGCTGACGGATCCGAGCAGGAGTCCGGTGAAGCCGCCGCGACCTCGCGTACCGACGACGAGCAGGTCGGCGGTCTCGGAGCGGCGTACCAGCGCCTGCCCGGCCGAACCCATGACGAGTTGGGTGGTCCACTCGACGTCGGGGTGTTCGGCGGCGGCGCCGGCCATGGACTCGGCGACCAGCAGGCGGGATTCCTCCCGGACCTTCTCCTCGTCGAACTGCAGCATCGATGCGCCGTCGGCATACGTGAGGAAGGGACTCGTCCACGCGTGGATTGCGACGACGTTCGCGTGCAGGGCGTCCGCCTGGGCGAACGCGAAGTCGATCGCCTGCGCGGAGGCCTTCGAGCCGTCCACCCCGACGACGACGGTCGAGCCGTGGAGCGTGCGACCGTGACTCCTGCGGGATGACGACGACCGGGCATTGCGCGTGTGTGGTGACCTGGACCGCGACCGAGCCGACCATCAGGCCGCTCCAGCCGCCCAGGCCCCTTGACCCGAGGACGACCAGCCGGGCGTCTTCGGCGGCCTCGATCAGCACCCGTGCCGCCGCGCCACCGACCAGGCTCGTGTCGATCGTCAGCTCAGGGTGGTGCAGGCGGAGGCTCTCGGCCACCGCGTCGAGTCCCTTCTGGCGCGCGGTCCGGACCGCTTCGAGCGGCACGACGTGTCCCGGCGACGGGCGGGTGAGGACGACGAGCTCGAAGGCTTCGACGAGCTGGATCGGTGCCAGCGTACGGACGGCTTCCGCGGTGGCCCAGCGGAGCGCGCTCTGGCTGCCGGTCGAGCCGTCGTACCCGACGACGATCGGGGCGGGCTGCGTGGTCATGATGTTCTCCTTGGCTAGAACCATCGGTCGAGGGAGTCGCGCCAGTCGCGGCGACCCGGGTGCGGGAGTGACTGTGCGGGGTAACCGATCCGGATCACCATCTGCGGCCAGGTGCGGCCACCGAGCAGCTCCCGGAGTTGGTAGCGCGGCTCAGGGTGCTCGAGCAGCTGATCGAGGAACGACGCCGCCAGGTCGTACGAGGTGGCAGTCAGCAGCATCCGCTGCAGGGCGGCCCCGGCCCGAACCCAGGCGGTGGCGTCCTCGTCGCGGGTCGTCAGTACGACGATGCTCGGATCGGTCTCGAAGACGGCTTGGCTGCGCTGTGCGCTGTCGAAGCCGGCGTCCAGATCGCGCACCAGAGCGGGTCGCACGGGGGAGGGGCCGAGCGCGTTCTGGGGGACTCCATCCAGCGATCGGTCGCCGCCGATCCAGGTGTGCCGCTCGTGGAGGCGATCCTCGTCGTGGAGTTCGAGGTCGTCGGTCTGCCGCAGCATCGTGCGGAGGCCGGACCTGGCCGCGGAGTCGAGCCAGTGCAGCCCGGCACCTTCGTAGTGCGCGGCGTCGTCGAGTTGCCGCTGTACCTGCGCCGGGATCGGATGGTCGAGCAAAGGTCCGCGGTACGTGTGTCGTCGCGTCACCTCGCCGTACAGGCTGCTGAGGCCGGCGATCGGCGCGCTGCGGCCGAAGAGAAAGACCCGGGCGGTGACTTCCGGCCGCGCGGGATCGGGGTGGACCGCGAGGCGGGACTCGTGCCCGAGCATTGCGGCTGCGACGCGGACGTTGAGAGCCGCCGCGCCGACACCGATGTGGGCGGCGCGCCCCGACACGTCCTCGAGCGGAAGCATCCGCTGCTCGTCGAGCAGTACGTCGATCACCGGCCCTTGGACCTCGAAACGCCAGGGCTGGGTGTTGTGGATCGACGGCGCGTGAACGGCTGCGCTCAGCACGATGCCGATCTCGTCCGCGGTCAGTTCGTGGCTCATCTGAAGTCCTTTCCCACTCCAGCTTCTGCCAGGCGGTTGGTGGCGGGCAGCGGCATACGTCCCAGGACCAGGGGGCCGTTCGGCACCGGTGGATGGGTGAGAACGGCTCTGACCGGACGAGCGGTGAGATCGGACGATCGAGGTGTCGGAATCGAGTGAAAGGACGACATCATGACCACCACGTCGCATCGGGGTCACTTACCTGCTCCCACAATGGAGCCGGATGGTGCCCGGCACCCGGTCATCACCACGGCGGCCGGTCGCGCGATCGGTGTCCTGCGGATCGCGTTCGGCCTGACCTTCCTCTGGGCCTTCGTCGACAAGCTGTTCGGCCTCGGCTACGCCACCAAGTCCGGCAAGGGCTGGATCGACGGCGGCGACGTGACGGCCGGCTTCCTCAAGGGCGCGGGCGGCCCACTCGGCAGCTTCTACCACTCACTCGCCGGTGACTGGTGGGTCAGTCCGCTGTTCATGATCGGTCTGGCCGGCATCGGCCTCGCGCTGACCCTCGGCATCGGCCTACGGGTCGCGGCCGTCGCCGGTACCCTGCTGTACCTGCTGATGTGGACTGCGAGCATGCCGCTCGAGACCAACCCGGTCCTCGACGACCACATCCTCGGTGCGCTCACCGTGATCGTCTTCGCTCTGGTTGCCGCTGGCAACGTGTGGGGCTTGGGCAAGTGGTGGAGCAGCCTGGACTTCGTTCGCAAGTACCCGTGGCTGCGGTGACCGAGATGTCCGTCAAACCGGTTATCCACGTGGGGGTCGACGGCTCCTGGCGTGACACCGGTGCCCTGGAGTGGGCCCTGCAGGAGTCGTTGCTCCGGCAGGAGCCCCTCCAGGCGGTGCACGTGGTCGACGAGCAGCTCCGGCACGTCCCAGGGTGGGAGCCGGACCTCGTCGACGACCAGGCGATGGAAGTCGTCAACGAGGTCCAGAAGTATCTCGACGAGAGCCCTGGCACGCTGGACAACGAAGCGGACCTGCTGGTCGGGCCGCCGGCCCGGAAACTGACAGAGGTCGCCGCGGGCAGCCGGATGCTGGTCGTGGGACGACGCGGCCTCGGGACTTTCAAACGGTTGCTGATCGGGTCCACGTCGGAGGCGGTCGTGGCGCAGGCCGAAATCCCGGTGGTGGTTGTTCCGCTGCACTGGAAGCCGACCGATCACGCTGGCCCCGTACTGGTTGCTGTCGACGACACCGACGACAACGCCGCGGTGATCGACTTCGCGATCGGTGTCGCGAGCGCGCGGAAGCTGCCGGTCCGGATCCTGCACGTGTGGGACCTCCCGGCGGTCTTCAGCTGGGACGCGATGAACAATGCCGGCGTCAGCGCCGAATGGGCCGAGAACGCGCAGAAGCACTTCGAGGACGTTGCCGTCGAATGCCGTACGAAGTACCCCGACGTGACCTTTGAGGTCGACGTACGGCGTGGCCATGTCGTGGACGGCGTCGTCACGGCAGCCGAGGAGACCGACGCTCAGCTCCTGGTCGTCGGCACCCACCGGCACACCCGGCTCGCCGCGATGCTGCTCGGATCGGTGACGCGCGGAGTCCTGCACCACGCGACGTGCCCGCTGGCCGTCGTTCCTGTTCAAGTGTGAGGTGAGAGAGATGGCAGGCTGGAACCGGACCGGATCCGTCGTGGTCGAGGTGGACGGGAGTGCAGAGAATCTGCGGGTGGTGGACTACGCGGCCGCTGAGGCACTGCGGTTCGGCGCCGAACTGGTGCTCGTGGCGCCGTACTTGGCACACGGCTCGTTCAACCCGATGACTCCTGGCTACGCGCCGAAGCCCCCCGCCGACCTTGCCGACGCGGCGTTGCGTGCCGCGGTCGCGCATGTGCGGCACCTGAACGGCTACGCGCTGGAGCTGGCGGCGCTCTCCGGTGAGGGTTCACGGGCCCGGGTGCTGGCGCACGCGGCGCAGAAGGCACGGATGCTGATCGTCGGTCGATCGCGCAGCCGCGGTCCGCAACGGCTCATGCACACGCAGGCGAACCTGACCCTGGCGGCGCGGGCTGGTTGCCCGGTGGTCGTCGTACCACTGTCCTGGAAGCCGGCGCTGCTGGACAGGAAGGTTGCCGTGGGCATCGACGGTACGGCGCTGTCGACGGAGGCACTCGAGTTTGCGTTCGCGGAGACCGCCGGTCGCGAGGGCGACCTGATCGTCGTCCACGCCGGGTTGCCGGCAGAGCGCCCGTTCGCCGACGAGGACCCGGAATACTCGTGGATCAGCCGCGCCGACTGCCTGTTGTCCGAGACGCTTGCGCCGTGGACGAGCCGGTTCCCGAACGTGAAGGTGACCCGGTTCCTGAGCAGTCGGCTGCCCGCCGCGGCACTGGTGCACGAGAGCGGCGAGGTCGGCCTGGTCGTGGTCGGCGCGCACAGTGGCCCGCTGCCGGTCGACCCGGTCGCGCGGCGCTCGATGGCCGCGATGACCTGCCCGGTCGCGATCGTTCCGCATCACACGACCGATGCCGAGCGCAGGCGGGTGTCTCGCCGTACCGGCTCCGTCGTCACCACAGCCTGACCCGAGGAGAGATCATGTCCGCGAACGATCGTGCACTGATCGTGTACGAGACAATGTTCGGCAACACCGAGCGGATCGCGCGGGCGATCCGACCAACCCACGCGTTCTCGATGAGTCGGCTCTCGACGCGCCAGGACGCCTGGAAGCAGGGCGACGTGGTGATGCCGATCGAGGTTGGCATCCGCGAGTGGCTCGGCGCGCTCAAGCCTGCGAGCGGTTCCCACGAGCTGCGGGTGACGACGTTCGACACCCGGATCGCCAAGGTGCGGCGGTTGCCGGGTTCGGCGGCTCGGTCGGCTGCGAAGCTGTTACGGCGCAGGGGTTACCGGATGCTCAGTACGTCCGGGAGCTTCTTCGTGGACGAGACCACCGGACCCATCCACGACGCCGAGATCGAGCGCGCCGAGCGCTGGGGCCAGGAACTCGGCCGGCTACTGACCGGCTCGACGCAGGTCGTCTGAGAGGAGCGGACCGGCGATGATGCACTCAACCTCCGCGACGGCCTTCTGGTCGATCGCCATGCTGGTCTTGTGGGTCGTACTCGTGGGCGGCGCAGCCTGGGCGACAGTCCGGCTGATCCGGCACCCCCGCCGGCCGCCGCCCGCTCTGCCATCCCCACTGGAGATCCTCGAGCGCCGCTTCGCCGCGGGCGAGCTGACCCGCGAAGACTTCGACGAAGCCCGAGCACGCCTCCACGAACACCACCTGGACCTCTGACTGGTCGAGCCTTGAGAACCCACCAACCGCCTCGCGGGCGTGAGAACGGTTGGTGGCTTCTCAAGGTCTCGATGTGCTGGGGGCCGGGTGCGTCACCAGGAGCGGATGCGGCGGCCGGTGATGCGGTTGGGTTCGATGACCATGTGGGCTTCACGGGTGCCGCCGGCCCAGGGGGTGACGAGGTGGTGGACGGCGGCGGTCTCCTCGTCGGTGGCGGGCCGCACAGTGCCGTTGACGAGGACGCTCCAGCCGTCCTGCATGCCCTCGTCGAAGTGGTCGAGCTCGAACGCGATCGGTGCCAGGTCGTACTGGGCGACCGCGCTATCGGCCGCGGTCCGGAAGACGATCAGACCGTCGCGACACGCGTAGTTGACCGGGATGACGACGACCTCGTCGGCGCCGGCGTACGCGATCCTGCCGACGCTGCCCGACTCGATCAGGACGAGGCACTCGTTGCGCCGCATCGGTTGCAGGACCGGGGCAAGCGGCGGCTGGTGTGGCGCCGCCGGGGGCTTTGCGCTGGTCAAGTCGTCGACGCTGACGTCGAGGGCGTGCGCGAGCCGGACGAGTTCGGCGCCGGTGAGGGCGAAGGGCCGGGTTTCGATGTGCTCGATGCGGTCCGTGGTCAGGCCGGTGCGGCCGGCGACCTCCGTCGTACTGAGACCGAGTGCTTGCCGGCGGTGCTGGATCCGGGCGCCGAGGCTGCTCGGCCCACCTGCGGTCTGTGTGTCCATCGGAGTCTGCCTTTCCTGTCGGGCTGTCGGTTCCAGCCAAGCAGCCGGACGGACGTGCCGGCAGGGCCTGAGGTCACGGCTGCGGGGGCCTGACGGCACGGTGTCTGCCAAAGGTCCCGGAGAGCACGGGACTGTGGGCCCTGGCGGGTAGCGTGGTGGGGGCGGGATGCTGGGGCGAGCGCCCGGCTGGGGTGGGTACGGGGTGAAGCCAAGGAGACGGTGATGACGATCAAGGTGTTCCTGCTCGACGACCACGAGGTGGTGCGGCTGGGGTTGCACCAGCTGCTCGAGGCGGAGCCGGACATCGAGGTGGTCGGGGACGCGCGGACGGCGGCGGAGGCGATTGCCCGGATTCCCGCCGTACGGCCGGATGTCGCGGTACTCGACGTACGGCTGCCCGATGGCGACGGGATCTCCGTGTGCCGCGAGGTCCGCTCGCAGATGGACACGCCGCCGGCCTGTCTGATGCTGACGTCGTTCTCGGACGACGAGGCCCTGTTCACCGCGATCATGGCCGGGGCGTCGGGGTATCTGCTGAAGCAGATCAACGGCCGGGCGCTGATCGACGCCGTACGCCGGCTGGCTGCGGGCGAGTCGCTCCTGGACCCGTCGATGACGGCCAAGGTTTTGGAACGCCTCCGGCACCCGGCCGAGGCGGAGGACCCGCGTTACGCGTCGCTGACCGAGCAGGAGCGTCGCATCCTGGCCGAGATCGCAGAGGGCAAGACCAACCGCCAGATCGCCCAGTCGCTCTACCTTGCAGAGAAGACCGTCAAGAACTACGTCTCCTCGCTGCTCCGCAAGCTAGAACTCGAACGCCGCACCGAAGCCGCAGTCTTCGCCATCGAACACACGAAGAAGCACCCCCGCCGCTAGCGCGCCACCTTGGGCACCAGATCTGTACGACACAGGCTCGTGATCGGGCGGCGTCCGGTCTCGGTGTGGTGGGGGCTGTGGGCGAAGCGGATGATCATGTGGGCGTGGCCGGGCCGGCCGGTGAGGCGTTGCACCTTGGGGCGCAGGTCGTCGTATTCGAGCGGCTGGTTGAGGAACGAGGCGCTCACACCGGCTCGAGTCGCGGTGAGCAGCACGCGTTCGAGCGCGGCGCCCGCGCTGACCTGGTCGGAGGGTTCGTCGAAGTCGGTGGACAGGATGGCGAGATCGGGATGCTGTTCGAAGGTCCGCTCAGCCCGCAGCCTGTCGTTCGGCCGGGTGCCGAGGTCGCGGACCGCGGCCGGGTAGTTGATGGAGCGGGGACCGAGCGCGGAGCTCGGTACGCCGTCCAAAGGCCGGTGCCCGCCGACCCAGTGGCTTCGTTCGGCGCGGCGCTGCCACTCGTGGATCTCGCGCAGATCGGTGTCCAGGACGAGGTCCAGCACTGAGCGGATCTCGTCGTCCCCGAGCCAGGTGAGCTCGGCACCTTCGGCATGGGCGGCCTGCATGAGTTCTACGCGTACGTTCTCGGCGATCGGGTTCGTGTCGGACGGCTGCCGCTCGGTGTGCCGGTACGGGATCTGGTACGCCAGGTCACGGAGTTCGTCGTTCTGGGTCGCGCTCGGTTCGATCACGATGCGGGCCAGCAGGTCGGGTTCATCGCTCGGGTACGGCGCGAGCCCGAACCAGGTGCCGTACCCGAGGCTCTCGGCCGCGCAGCGGAGGTTGAAAGTGGCGGCGCCGGCGGCGATCCGCATCGCGCGGCCGGTCGGGTCCTCGGCGGGCAGCGTACGGGATCCGTCCAGGTAGACGTCGATGACGTGGCCCTGGACGTCGAAACGCCACGGCTGGGTGTTGTGCATGCTCGGCGCGGCCACGGCCGCCGCGAGCAGTACGTTGATGTCCTTGCCTGGCAGCTGATCTGACACCGGAGGCTCCTCCCACTGGCTACCTCTTCAGGTTCGCCGCCGGGAGGTGAGTGGCGCTGCGGGCAAGAGTCCCGATCTGGGAGGCCGTTAGTCAGTCGGCGCGGTGAGCTCCACCACGGTGCCGTGCGGGTCGTTGTCGCTGACGCGGACCGTACCCCCGAGCGCCTCGGCCCGGTCGGAGAGGTTGCGCAGACCGCTGCGCCGGGTCGTCGCCCCGATGCCGACGCCGTCGTCTGTGACCCGCGTGACGACCAGGCCGGCGCCAACCGTCACCTCGACGGTCACCTGCGAGGCGTGGGCGTGCCGGACGACGTTCGACAGGGACTCCCGGACTGCGGCCAGGATCTGCGGCCGGACCGCGGCGGGTACGGCGGTGTCCACTGGGCCTGTGCAGGTCAGGTGGGGCCGGAAGCCGAGCGTCTCGGTGTACTCGGAGACGAGTCCCTGGAGGTCGGCGCGCAACGAACTGGAGTCCGGCGCGTGCTGCAGCTCGAAGATCGCGGCCCGCAGGTCGTGGATGGTGCTGTCGATGTCTTCGACCGCCCGGCTGAGGCGCTCCTGGTGCTCGGGGCGGGCCAGTCTGTGCATGCCTTGCAGCTGGAGACCGGTCGCGAACAGCCGCTGGATGACCAGGTCGTGCAGATCGCGAGCGATCCGGTCGCGGTCCTCGAGCACGGCGAGTGCATCGCGGTCCTGTTGCGCCTGGGCGCGTTCGAGCGCGAGTGTGGCTTGCCCGGCGAACATACGGACCAGGTCGGCGCCGTCGGTGACCCGGCTGTTCGCACCCTGTTCGAGCGCGACCACCAGGAAGCCGCCGGTGTCCGTCCCGCCGGCAGGCAGCGGAGCGATCGCCGTCCGGCCGAGCGTGGCGCCGGCCGGGAACTCGTTCAGGCTGCCCGCGTCCTTGAGGATCTGCGAGAGGTCCTCGATCAGCACGACCTGGCCGTCGTCGGACACGACCTGCCCGAGGAGCGGGAGGTCAGCCGGGAGCCGGCGCCCGACGAAGCGGCTGTAGTCCGTCGGACCGTCGATCGCGCGGACGACGAGCTCGCCGTCGTCCGCGACCAGTACGCCGGACACCAGCGCCCCGGACACCTCGCAGCAGCGTTGCGCGATCAGCTGCAGCGCCTGATCCGCGTCGAACTGGCCGAGCATCAGTTGGGTGATCTCCGCGGTCACCTCGTGCCAGCGCCGGCGCTGCTCGGTGTCGGCGTACAGCCTGGCGTTGTCGATCACGACGCCGGCCGCCGCGGCGAGCGCGGTGACGGTGCGTTCGTCGTCCTCGGTGAAGTCGGCGCCACCGGTCTTCTCGGTCAGGTAAAGGTTGCCGTAGACATGTTCCCGGGTGCGGATCGGGACGCCGAGGAAGCTCTTCATCGGCGGATGGTTCGACGGGAAGCCGTACGACCGTGGATGCTCGGCGAGGTCGTGCATCCGGAGCGGCTCCGGGTGCTCGATCAGCAGCCCGAGGATGCCGTGACCTTCGGGATACGGGCCGATGGCGGCGATCTCGTCGTCGGTCACGCCATGGGTGATGAACCGGACGAGCCGCTTGCCGTCGGGGCCGACCACACCGAGGGCGCCGTACCGGGAGTCGGCGAGCTCGCACGCCGCGCTGACGATCCGGTCGAGGGTGCTGTTCAGGTCCAGATCGGCGCCGATCCCGACGACGGCGTCGAGCAGGGCGCGGAGCCGGTCCTGGTACTCCATGATCTCGTTGACCCGGCCGAGCAGCTCCTGCAGGAGCGCGTCGAGACGCACCCGGGACAAACCGGCGTACTCCAGCGCCCCCTCGTCCCAGGTACCCCGTCCTGCACGCGAGTCGCCTGCCACGAGGTCAGCCTAGGGACAGTTCCCCGCGATGGGAACCCTCCTAGGCCCCGGTGCGCGGCCGCGCGCCCCACGGAACCAGTCGCCGACCGTGGACGGACTCGACGCCGACGCGGACCAGTTGCGGGTTCTCCATCGGCAGCCAGGAGTGCAGCGGCAGGGTCCGACGCAGCTCGGCCGCCTCGGTGGCGCTGACCACCGAGAGGTGACCGATCGCGGTGACGGTCCAGCCGAGGTGCCGATCGAGATCCACCTCGTCCGCCTCGAACGCCACCACGTCTCCACGTTCGGCGGCCCGGAATTTGTCGCCCTGCCCGGTGCTGAACACGATCGTGTCCGCGTCGACCAGGAAATTCACCAGTCGGACGGCGGGCAGGCCGCCGGCGGTGTAGACCAGGCGCCCGAGCGGTACCGATCCGAGCAGTCGCAGGCACTCAGGCCTGCTGAGGATCGCAAGGCGTGAGTGATCGAAGCGTAGCGGCGCGGTCATGGCAGGTGCCTTCCTGGAGTCTCACCCCAGCGTCGCCGACCGGACCGCCACGCAGTAGGGCCGAAAGTCCCCGATCGCCTGGCCGGGATCGTCAGGCGCCGCCGAGGCCGGAGGAGGCGACGCCGTCGGTGAAGCGGCGCTGGAGGGCGAGGAACAGGATCAGCATCGGAGCGATCATGATGACGCCGGCGGCGCTGACCAGCGGGTAGTTCTGGGTGTAGCCCTGCTGGAAGGCGAACAGCGTGGTCGAGACCGGCATCTTGGCCTCGGTCTGGATCATCGTGACCGCGAACAGGAACTCGTTGTACGCCGACAGCCCGGTCGTCAGCGCGATCGTGAGCAGGCCGGGGAGTGCGTTCGGCAGCACGATGCGGGTCAGCACACCGAGCTCGCCGGCTCCGTCCATCCGGGCCGCTTCCTCGAACTCGCGCGGCATCCCGAGCAGGAACGACCGCAGCAGCAGCGTGGCGAAGGGCGAGAACAGGCCCGTACAGATCAGAATCAGGCCGAACCTGGTGTCGTAGAGGCCGGCCCGGGCCCACAGGAAGAACAGCGGGACCAGAAACATCTGGGCCGGCAACGAGCTGGCCACCAGGACGTACGTGATGAACGCGCTGTTGCCGCGGATCTCCAACCGGGCCAGCGCATAGGCCGCGAGCCCGGCCACCAGACAGGTGAGCAGGATCGTGCCGCCGACGACGATCGCCGAGTTCAGCAGCCCGGCGCCCATGTTCGCCGTCGTCCAGGCCTCGACGAAGTTGCTCCACCGCCAGGTCCCGGGCAGGCCGAGCGAGCTCTCGGCGTACTCGCTGTCGGTCTTCAACGCGTTCAGGAAGAACAAGACGATGGGCCCGACGGCGAAGAGGGCGAGCGCCGTCAGGATGACGTACGTGCCGATGCCGGCCGAACGGAAGTCGCGTCGCACTGTCAGATGTCCCATTGGCGGACCCTCCGGACGACCAGGTAGGCGGTGACCACGAACGCGCTGATGAGTGCCATCACGACGCCGATCGCCGAGGCGTAGCCGGCCTGCAGATTGGTGAACGCGTCGCGGTACAGCACGGTGGACAACAGGTCGGTCGATCCGGCCGGACCGCCCTGGGTGAGGATGTAGACGTAGTCGAAGGCCAGGAACGACCAGATGATCGTCATCAGACCGAGGAACGCGAACGTCGGGCGGATCCCGGGGAGCGTGACGGAGAAGAACTGCCGCGCCGGGCCGGCACCGTCGACGGCGGCCGCCTCGTACAGCGACGGATTGATCCCCTGCATCGCGGCGAGGAACACCACCACGATGAAGCCCCACCAGGCCCAGTTGTTGACGAACGCGACCGACCAGAGCGCGAGGCTCGGGTCGCCGAGCGGGTTGATGTTCAGCAGGTTCCCGATGCCCGTGTCCGGGTCGAGGATGCTGCGCCAGATCGAGGCGTTGACCACGCTTGCGACGACGTACGGGATGAAGTACAGGGTCCGGAACAACAGCCGGAACCGCCGGATCCGGGTCAACGCGTACGCGCCGAACAGGCCCATCGTCATCGGGACGACGAGGAAGAAGACCGTCCACAACAGGTTGTGCAGCAGGCCGTTCAGGAATTCGGCGTCCCGCGTCAGCGCCGCGTAGTTGTCGAGGCCGATGAAGTGCGCCCGGGTACTGATGCCGGTCCAGTCGGTGAACGAGTACCACACCGAGAGCAGGCTCGGGATCGCCACCACGACCACGTTGATCGCGATCAGCGGCAGCATGAACAGCCAGCCGCTGACTCGGCGATCCCGCAGCCGGTCTCCGAAGGTCGCGCTCATCAGGAGCTCCGTCCGCCGGGCTTGGGGGCGGTCGGGACCCGGCCCTGCTGCCGCTCCGCGGTGAACCGGTCGCGGATCCCCTTGCAGTAGTCCTGCGCCGACAGGGATCCCGTGATGACTTTCTCCCAGTAGTTGATCATGTAGGTCTCCGTCTGCTGCGGGAAGAACGTCCAGGTCGTGTAGCCGATCGTCCTGGCCGTCGACAGCTGGTCGTAGAGGTCGACGATGCGGGGATCCGCGCCGCTGCCGAAGTCCTTCCGGGCGATGTGGATCGGTGGCGGCGCGAACGAGATCTGCTCGACGCCCTTGACGATCCGCGCGACGTCGGTGGTCAGGAAGTTGAGGAAGTCGACGGCGGCGTCGACGTCGCCGGTGTTGCTGTTGACGCCGGCGGACTGCCCGATCGCGAGGTCCCAGACGACCTCGGGGACGCCGGCGCCGAGCGAGGGGATGGTCGACCAGGCCCAGTCGGCGTCGTTCCCGGCGGCCTTGCCGAAGTAGTCGCCGAGATTCGCGAACTCCCAGGTGCCGGAGATCATGCTCGCGGCCTCACCGGACGCCAGCTGGCGGTAGATGGTCGGAAAGGTGTTCGTGAAGTACCGGTCGACGCTGCCGCCGAACCAGCCCTGTTTGAACCACCCGGCGAGCCGGTCGACCGCATCCACGAAGACGGCATCGGTCCATTGCGCCGCACCGGTGAGTACGGCGTACATCGCCTCCGGCCCGGCGGCATGGTTGAGGCCGACGCCGACGTGCCACTCGTTGGCGCCCTTGTAGTCGGCGTTCCCGGCGGCGATCGGCACCTTGCCGCGACCGGCTGCCTCGCTGCAGAAGTGCTCGAACTCCTCCAACGTACGGGGGATCGTCAGGCCCAGTTCGTCCAGCGTCGCGGGATTGACGTAGAACGCCATCGACTCGTACGACGTCGGCAGCGTCATCAGCCGGCCGTCGATCTTGGACGCATCGAGCGCCCAGCCCGCGAACGTGTCCGGCCAGCCGTAGCGGTCGGCGTACGGCGAGAGGTCCACCAGGTACCCCGCCGAGTCGTACGCGGACACGAACGACGACGGCCCCGGGGACACGATCACCGATGGTCCGCCGCCGGCCGCCAGCGCCGTCTGGATCAGCCGGTCGATCGTGTTCGACGCCTTGAGGCTGAACTGCACCGGGTGTTTGGTGTACGCCTCGACGAAGTGCTTCCGGTAGTAGTCGGCCTGGGCCGCGCTGTCGAGGTTGTTCCAGATCGTGATGGTGTCGCCGGTCGCGGCTCCCGGGCCGGAGCAGCCGGTGAGCACCGCAAGTGCCCCGGCGAGGGTGCCGCCGGCAACGAACTGACGCCTGGTCAGTGTCATGGTGACCTCCGATGATCGGTACGCGGTGCGCGTCTCAGGTGCGGGCGACCGCGATCGTCCGGTGTGCGAGATCGGAGATCACGGTGTTGTCGAACCCGAAGAGCGCGGAGCGGGTCCGGTCCTGCAGCGGCTCGATGACGTGCGCCGGCAACCCGTTGGGTCCGCCAAGGATTCCGGCGACCGATCCGACCGTCGCGCCGTTCGAGTCGGTGTCCCAGCCGCTCATCACAACCTTGCCGACGGCATCCATCCAGTCACCGCCGGACCAGAGCAGCGCGGCGGTCACGGCGGCCGCGTTGTTGATCGTGTGGACCCACGAGTAGTGCCCGTACGTCATGCGGATCACCTGGACCGCCTCGTCCCAGGTGATGCCCGAGCGGTGCAGTCGAACCACGTGCGACACCGCCTCATGGAGACGGGATCGCTGGGGCAGTACGGACAGAGAGGCCTGGATCGCCTCGTCGGCGTCGGCGGCCGTGAACGCTGCGGCGACGAGTGCGGCCGCCCACATCTCGCCGTACACACCGTTCGCCGTGTGCGACAACGTGGCGTCCTGGTACGCCAGGGCTGCGGCCTGCCACGGATCGCCCGGGTTGACGTACCCGAACACGTCGGCCCGGATCTGCGCACCGATCCACTCCCGGTACGGGTTGCGGAACGACGCCGTCCGGGGGACCGGAATCCCTTTGGCGAGGTTGATGTACGCCGCTCGCTCGGCGGTGTAGATCTGCTTCAAGGGAAAGAGCGCGAGCCACGCCTCTCCGACCTGGTCGGGCCGCAGGGCGCGCCCGTGGGTCTCGAGCAGGTGCAACGCGAGGATGGCGTAGTCGATGTCGTCGTCGCGGGCAGATCCGTGCACGTTCCCGCGCGTGGTCTCGGGCCAGTTGTCCCGCAGTTCGAAGCCGGCGGGCATCGGGTCGAGATGCGGAACGTAGTCGGTGAGGGGATAGGCGTCCGCGAGTTCGAGGTAGGTACGGATGTGCTCCACGGTCCAGTGGTCGCCGTCCTCGATCGGCTTGCCGATGTTGCACCCCGCGACCCGGCCGAGCCACGCGGCGCGGACCTGCTCGGCGTGCCGGGTGTCGTCGACGCCCTGCGGTGCGGTTGTTCCGGCGGCGGCACGGATGTCCTCGAGCGCCTCCGGTTCCTCGTACGTCCACTCGACTCCGCGGGCACTGTTGCCCATGGCATCGACGAGTTGCAGTACGGCGGTGTGGTCGGTGGGATCGGTCTCGTTGGCGGTCTCGACGATGTCGTCGACGTCGAAACCCGACTCCCGGCGCTGCGCGACCTCGGCGGCCAGCAGGTCGGTCGGGAGGAGTGCGTCGTGATGGCGCAGGCCGTACGCGGGGGAGAGCGCAGGCTGGTTGGGGACGGTCATCAATTTCCTTTCCCGGAAGGTTACAAACCGATTTGCATCGACGCCGATCTACGCCACGGGATCGCTCCGGTGAGGTCAGGTCGAGTCGCGGATCTGGAGGGTCGTCGGGAGCGTGGTGAAGGTGAAAGCCGCCTCCGTCCGCGGCCCTGCCAGGCGGGCGAGGACCGCTTCGGCGCAAGCTTCTCCGACTGCTGCGGCCGGGTTCTTCACGGTGGTGAGCCGAGGGGTGAGCAGCTCGGCCAGGTCGATGTCGTCGAAGCCGACCACGGCGACATCCTCGGGGACTCGCAGCCGGGCCTCGCGCAGTACGTCGAGCGCCCCGATCGCGATCAGGTCGTTCGCGCACATCACCGCGCGCGGCCGCGAGTTGCACTTGAGCAGGCGCCGCATCGCCTCGGCGCCGCCGTCCCGGGTGAACGGGACGTGGTCGATCCAGTCCTCCGGTACGTGGTGCCCTGCCGCGGCCGACGCCTCGCGGAACGCCGCGAGCCGGCTGAGGGCGACCTTCACGTCGGACGGGCCGCTGACGAAGGCGACCTCGCGGTACCCACGGTCGACCAGATGCCGAAGAGCGTCGCCGATGCCGAGTGCGTCGTCGCTCATGATCACGTCCGCCGGCACGTCGACCGCGGCATCCGGATCACCGACCGCGGCGACCAGCGGCAGTCCGCCGACCAGTTCGCGGATGTCGGGCACGCTCATCGCCATCGGGTGGATGACGACGGCGTCGACCTGACGCGCGACCATCTCCTCGAGCAGGTGACGCTCACCGCTCGCCGAACCGTCGGTCTCGCCGATCAGCAGCGCATAGCCGACCGCGTCCAGGCCGCGGTGCAACGCCTTGATCACCGCCGGGTAGTACGGGTTCGAAAGGTCCGTCGCGAGATAGGCGACCGAGAGCGTCGAACGCCGCCGCAGGCTCTGCGCCACCCGGTTCGGCCGGTACCCGAGCTCCTCGATCGCCGCGAGGATCCGCTCCTTCGTCTCGGCAGCGACATACCGCTTGCCGCTGAGAGCATGCGAAACCGTCGTACGACTCACGCCCGCGGCCGCCGCGACCGCAGAAATATCAACCTTCACGGTCGCCTCCTCTACGCTCGCAAATCGGTTTGCATTCGCCCGCAGGTTAAGCGAACACCCACCGCAGGTCAACGCCCTGGCGCCCACAACAGCCGGGTACTGGGATTGGCGTAGGCGTGTTCGTGTGAGTGGGGGATGCCGGGGTGGGTGGCGGCCGGGAGGCTGGGCATATGGGTGAGGGGACGATCACTGCGCTGGGGCATGCCGGATTGCGGATCGACGGGGCGGGGTTCCGGATCCTGGCGGATCCGTGGTTGTCGCCGGGTGGCGCGTTCCTGGGGTCGTGGTTTCCGTTCCCGGACAACTCGCACCTGCTGACCGCCGACCTGCTCGACGTCGAGCTGGTGGTGATCTCGCACGAGCATCTCGATCATCTGGACCTCGAGCTTCTCGCCGGCCTGCCGTCGTCGATCCCGGTCGTGGTCCCGCGGTACCCGTCGACGATCATGCAGCGCCGGCTGCGCGCCATCGGCCGCACGCGAGTGGTCGTACTGGACGCCTGGCAGCGGTATCCGCTGAACGACCAGGACTGGCTGACGGTGATTCCCGAGCAGTGCCCGATGAGCCACGACTCCGCCGTACTGCTGAAGATGGGGGACCGCAGCGTCCTGCACACCAACGACGCGCGGATCTCGCTCAGCCAGGCGCGCCGCGCGATGACCGAGGTCGGCGGTCCGCTGGACGTGATGGGCGTGCAGATGTCCGGCGCGAGCTGGCATCCGGTCCGGTACGAGTACGACGGGGTCGAGCGCGAGCGGATCGCGACCGTCAAGCGGATCGGGAAGTTCAAGGCGGTCACACGTCTGGTCCGGCAGGTCGAGCCGCGGCTGGTGATGCCGTACGCGGGTCCGCCGTGCTTCCTCGATGACGAACTGTTCGAACTCAACAGCGGACTGCGCCCGGGCGGGATCTTCCCCGACCAAGGTGAGGCGCTGGCCTGGCTGGCTGACCGGATACCGACCCAGGCGGGAGCCTGCCTCCTGCCCGGGGACCGGATCCTGCTCGACGATCTGTCCGTCGTGCGCGATCAGCACTGGGCCGGATTCGCGCTGGACGCCGGGCCCGCGGAGCGGCGACGTTATCTGACCGAGTACGCCGCTCGCCGTCGGCCCGCCATCGACGCCGCCTGGGCCGCGAACCCCGAGTCGCGGCCCGGGCTGGCTCAACGCTTCAAGGCCCATTTCGAGTCGCTCGGAACGCTGTCGGAGTACTTCCTGGCCCGGATCGGGATGACCGTACGGTTCGAGGTCTCCGGTCCGTACGGGGGAGTGTGGGACGCGCACATCGGGCCGGACCGGGTGACTGTCGAGCTCGCGGGCGGTCAGGGACCTGCCGACTACCGCTTGAAGCTGGACGGTCGTTGGCTGGACGGTGTCGTCTCCGGCCGGACCCGTTGGGAAGAACTCCTGTTGTCGCTGCGCTTCACCGCACGCCGGCAGCCCGACCGGTACAACGACTACCTGGTCGGCCTGTTGAAGCACGCCGACCGCGCGGCACTGCGAGCGGTGGAGGCGTTCGAGGCGCGCCGGGATCCCGACGAGACGACCGAGATCACGGTCGACGGACGGCAGGTGCAGGTGAGCCGGTACTGCCCGCACGCCGGAGAGGACCTGGCGGAGACCGGCGTCGTCGTGAACGGCGTCCTGCGCTGCCTCGGTCACAACTTCGAGTTCGACCTGGACAGTGGAGCCTGCCTCAACGCGCGCTGCGACCCGATCGTCGTGAAGTCCGCGGAGCCTTACGAGGCCGAAGAGGCGGTCTGAGCGCTGACCGGCTGTTGCAGGTCCGCAAGCCCGACCACGAACAAGGCGGTCACGAGCACGTAGTACAGGGTGCGCAGGATCGTGGGACGGTCGAGGTACTCGCGGTCGGCCGCGACGCGCAGCGGGACGAGGACCTCGAGGTACCAGCGCTCCACGTCGGTCTGTCCGTTCGGCGGTACGGCGGACCGCTCGCGGTACCGCAGCTGCGCCGGACCCGTCAGGCCAGGCCGTGCTTGGAGGACCGCGCGACACGATGAGGGGTATCCGGCGGCCAGCGCCGAACTCTCCGGCCGGGGACCCACCAGCGTCATCTGACCGCGCAGCACGTGCCAGAGCTGCGGCAGCTCGTCGATCGCCGTCCGCCTGAGGAATCCACCGATCCGGGTGATCCTTGCGTCGCTGGTCGCGGTGACTTCCGGACCTGGGGCCGACAGCCGCATGCTCCGGAACTTGTACAGCGTGAACGTCCGGCCGTTCTGGCCGACCCGCGACTGCCGGAACAGGACCGGCCGGCCGTCGGAGACGACGATCAGTACGGCGACGAGCACCAGCAGGGGTGCCGCCAGGATCAGCAGCACCCCGCCGGCCAGGATGTCCAGCAGGCGCCGGGCCGGACCGATGGTGGCGAGTTGACGGTTCGATGGCATGAGCTTCTCCTCTACTGTCCGGTGCCGGCGGCAACAAAGACCGCCGTGAAGACCTGGGCGGCGAGATCGCACTCGTGGTTGTAACTCGCCGAGTCCGTGGGGAGCGTCGACGGCGTCAGGTGCGTGATCAGCCGGACGCCTTGCCGGTGCCGCTGCAGCATCGCGGTCCACAACGGGTTGACCCGGAGGTCCGGCGCCAGCAGGCTGACGATCTTTCCCTGGTAACGCTGCCGCCAGGTCCAGATGTCCACTGCTTGCGCGCCGGCTGCGACGGGCACGTCGACGTACGTGGCGGCGTCGGACGCGGCTTGATCGGCGGACCCTTGATAGCCGTCGGCGTCGGCGAGTGCCTTGCGGGACTGGAGGATCGTCATGGAGCCCCAGCCTTGGGCCCGGATCCGTTTCCAGATGTCGGTCTGCGCGGCTCGCCGGTCCAGCCCCCATTGTGCGTACGTGCTGTCGTCCAGGAGCCCGCTGCTGAGATCCAGCCGATCGATGAGGTGCGCTCGCAGGTAGCTCTCGACGGCTGCAGCCGTCGCGGCGGGGTACTTCTGCCGGACGCGTTGCGCGCAACCTTCCTGGTTCCCGCCGCGCCAGGGCAGGCAGCCGAGCTCCGGCACCACCGCGTCGACCAGGATCTGCTTGCCGGGGGCAACCTGCGCCAACCGGCGGTGGGCCTGGGTGAGGAAGTCCGTGGCCTGAGCCGGCGAGGTCAGTCCGTCGCCGTACCCGATCTCGTCGGAGATCTTGAACCCGGCGGTCCCGGGAACCTTCGCGAGTTGGCCGAGCCGGGCGATCGCCTGGTCGAACGCCGCCGGGCCTTCGAGCCACTTGGCGACGAGATCGGTCTCCCACCAGATGGCCACGCCGCGGCGATGCAACGCGGTGGCGAGCGCGACGTACCGGTCGCCCGCGAGATCGACCGGCACGCTGCCGGCGGTGGGCGTGCTGCCCGGATCCGGCGGTTGCGGGGTCGGAGTCGTGGAGATCGGACTCGGAGTCCCGGTCGGGTTGCCGTTCTGCGACTTCCCCGAGCAGCCGCCGACGAGCATCAGAACGGCGGCGACGAGTGCAGTTGCCTTGATCATGTTCCCTCGCCAACAGCAACAGGTGCCCGGTGGCGTGGCGCGGCTGCGCTGAGCCGCAGCAAGAGCCCGATGAGCAGGGCGTCCGTCGACAGGTACGCCGCCGTGGACGCCACGGCTGCACCGAGCGCGCCGTACCGGGGAATCAGCGTCACGTCGAGGACGACCGTGATGACCAGTCCGGCGCCGAGGACGATCGAGTTCAGGCCAGGCGTTCCGCGCCCGTACAGGTAGGCACTGGCCACGCCGGATCCACCGGCGAGGATCATGCCGGCCACCAGGACCCGCGCCGGCGTCACCGCAGCTCCGAACGAGGCGCCGTACAGCAACCGCAACACGGGAGCGGCGAGCAACGCGACCGGTACCGCGGCGACCATGATACCGATCAGGCTCGGCCGGATCATCCGCCGGGCGGCACGGGCGGCCTCGCTCTGCTCGAGCTTGGCGAGTCGTGGATAGAAGACCCACGTCAGCGCGGTGCCGGGCAGCCGGAGCAGTTCGGCGTACTTGGACGCGACGGCGTACCCGCCCAGGATTGCCGGGCCGGCTATCGCCCCGAGGATCGCGACGTCCAGCCGGAGGTTCAGCAGCGTGATCAGTCCGCCGACCTGACCGCGGAGGCCGTACGACGCGACCTGCTTTCCGAGTACGCGATCGGGCCGGCCCCACCAGCCACGCCCGCGGCCGGCCAGACCGTACCGGTGCCAACCCAACCGGCGGCTGACCCGGCGCCACGCGTCGACCGCGACGACCACGTCCGCGAGGCCGAGACCGATGACGATCGCGGCGATTCCGTGGATGCCGATCACCAGAGGCAGCACAAAGCACGGCAGGAACGCAAGCTCCTCGGCAGCGATGACCATATCGCCGCCACGCCGGTCTTCCAGTCCCTGCAGCGCTGTCTTGCCTAGTGTCAGCAGCAGTTGCGTGGCGACCGTCGCGCCGGCGAGTGCGATCAGCCACGGTGGCTCATGAGGGAAGAACACCTTGGCGATCAGGGGGGAGGCAGCGATCCACAGCGCCGTACCGGCAAGAGCCCCGGCAAATCCGATCGCCATCAAAGTCGGCCACAGGCGAGGCAGGTCGCGCCGGGGCTCGGCCAGGAAGTACGCGAGCGCACCGGGCAGCCCGAGTACGCACAGGACGCCCACGAGGCCCGGCATCATCCGCAGCAGTGCGTACTCGCCGACCGCTGACGGACCGCCGGTTCGTGCGACCAGAACGGTCGCGAGCGTCAGCCCGAGAATCGCCAGCAGCCGGGCGGAGCAGTTGGCGAGCACAGTTCGCAGCAGTTCGCCGGCCCGTAACCTGGATCGGATCATGGCGTCTCCTCCGGCTGATCCTGCATGGCGAGGACGAGGGCCGCGATCAGGCCGAGCCAGGTCCACAGGTGCCGGAAGTGCAGGACCTCGTAGAAGCCCGCCGCAGTGGCCATCACGGGTCCGACGACCGCGAGCAGCCAGGGTCTGGGGACCAGGTCGGCGTACGCCTTCGGCAAGGTGCCGAAGACCAGCCGCAGGCACCGTACGAAGAGCGCGATGCCGAACAGCAGGAGCCCGATCCCGCCGATCACGCCACGCTCGAGCAGGGTGGCGAGGTAGTCGTTGTGGGCTTCCTTCACGTACGGCGCCTGCGTCGCGGCGAGGGTCGCCTTGGTCCGCGCGGGACCGAAACCGGTGGCGTCGCCCTTCAGGAACAGGCTCGCGCCCTCCTTGACGATCGTTGCCCGCTCGCCGCTGGAGTTGGCGCTGCGGCCGAACGAGTCGCGCAGCAACGGGATGCTTCCGGCCGCCTGCTCGCGGAGCTGGCCGAGATCGACACGCGGCATGACGAATCCGACCATCACCCCACCGAGCAGCGCCGCCGTCGCGAGCGTCGCGACCCCGGCGACCGCGCCCTGCTTGCGATACCTGGTCACCGTGAAGGCGAGGACCAGGCCGACGAGCAGGGTGAGCATCGCGCCGTTCGATCCGGTGAACCCGATCGCGATCAGCACCAGCAGGTACGCGATCCGGCGGACGCCGGGGGACCGCGGATGTTTGCAGGCAGCGATCATGAACAACGACAGCACCAGGTAGTTGCCGGCCAGGTTCGGGTCGCCGAAGGTGTACGACGCCCGGACGCCGTCCTTCGCGGAAACCCCTGCAATCGCATTGATTCCGCCCACGTACGCGATCACCATCACGCCCGAGTAGATGGCGGCCGTGCGGCACCAGGCGACCGTGACGGAACCGATGATCGCCGGGTTGTGCCGCCCGAGCGCCACCGTGGCGCCCCAGGCGAGCAGCAGCAGGTCCTGGATCAGCACCAGCCCGGTGCCTACCGGTGCGACCGAGACCAGTGCCGCGAAGGCGCCGCCGAGCATCAGCGTTGCGACCCCCGCGGCGTACGGAAGTCTGATCGGCAGGTGTTCGCGAACGGCCCAGAGCAGGCCGAGCACGATGCACAGCAGGATTCCCGCGTCGGCCGGTGCGGTGTTCCCGGGGCCCGCGGGTACGAGGAACGGCAGCAGGCATGTGGTGAGGCCCATCATCGCGGCGAGAACGTCGCCGCGCGGGAGGGCCGGCCAGCCGGCGATGCCTCCGGTGGGTGCGGGAACCGTGGTCGTCATCGGGCATCAGCTCCGGGGCAGGTCGTCGGCGAGCGGCCAGTGCGGAAGCTCGGCCAGCAGTTCGAGGTGGTGTGCGGCGAACTCGTCGTCGTTGGCGGTCGCCGCGATCTCCCCGAGTCCGGCGAGAGTGGCGCCGTACCAGAGGGCGGACGGCAGGCCGAGGTCGTCGATTCCGCTCCGCAGATAGAGCCGTACGAGGTCGGGCAGCCAGCCCTCCTCGAGCAGGGCGTACCGGATCCCGGCGCCGAATCCTGTTCGCCGCAGGCCGCGGTGGCCACGTACTTGGTGGCCCGGCTTGGTGTGGCGGTCGAGGTAGAGGCAGTAGCTGAGCGCGAACCGGACGAGGTCGCGCAGCGGCCAGCCGGCGCGGGCGCCGCTTTCCCAGTCGACGACACCGGTGATCCGGCCGTCGTCGACGAGCAGATTCCCGAACCAGTAGTCACCGTGGACCATGGTCTTGGCAACCCGGTGACCCTTCAGTTGGCGATCCGCGGCTGCGAGCCGGAGTTGTGCAGCTTCGAGCTTCGGATGGCCCGGCCACCGCGCCCGGACGTGGTCTGCGACTTCGCTCGCCCAGGTGATCCGGGCCCGTTCACCGGCGGTCGCGAGCTGGAAGTGACGCAGCCAGCCACCGGCCAGTGCGACGTCCATCGCCACCGGTTGCCGGCGGGACGTGTGCAGCCACCGGTGGTACGCGACACTCATCGGCGCCCCGCGGACAACCGTGGTCACTACTGCCGGCAGGCCGTCGCTGTCGAGCGTCTCAAGGTACTGGGGCACGGTGCGCCCGAGGTCGCCGAGATTCACCTCCGCGAGCGACATCAGCATCCTGGTCTCTCGGGAGATCGCGCTCGCGGCAGCCACTGTCACCGGGATCTTGATGGCCACCGGACCGGCCGGACCGTCCACATAACTGCCGGGGGGCGGAGTGACGATGAACGTCCGTTTCGCGTCCGGGTCCCGTGACGTGGCGATCAGCACGCCGCGGCTGCCCGGCGCGAAGAGCAGGTCGTGCACCGACCGCGGGTGTGGGTGAAAGGCCTTGGGAACCTCGGTCATGGTCGCCTCCCGATGACGACGCGGGCCGGTGCGAGCGCGCCGGTCCAGCGCCACGGTGAGCGCCGGGCGACGCCGAGCAGCGCGGACGCAGGTAGGGCGCTGAACGCCAGGCCGGGCGGCACCGTTGCCACCGCGGTCCAGAAGTGCCGGATCGCCTCCTCGACGTCGTCGATGACGACCATCGGCCGGGCGATCGTCGGCAGCACGACGAACTCTCGTTCCACCACGACGCCGAGCCGGCGTGCAGCCTGCCGCAGTCGGCGCCGGCTGAGCGGCCGCTGATCCATCAGCGCGACCGGACGGCCGGCGATCAGTTGGTGCTGATCGATCGGTCCGGATCGGATGTCGAGCTCGACCGTTCCCGGTGGGCACAGTTGCAGCCAGGGTGACATTGGGCGCCGGACCCGGCCGACAGGTTCGGCGGCGCTCACGAGACCACCAGCTGTGCGGCACGCTGCGCGGAGTACACCTGATCAAGAACCTCGGCCAGACTCTCGGCGTCGTACGTGCTGTCAGCAGCCGCTTGCCCTTGCCGCGCCAGGCGTTCGGCCTTCACGCGATCGTCGAGCAGGTCGTCGATCGCTTCGGCCAGCAGGCGCGGACGGCCCGGTGGAACGAGGACGCCGCTCTCACCCGGTACGACCAGATCGGGCACCGAGTTGACCGCTGTCGCCACCACAGGAATGCCGCAGCGCATCGCCTCCACGACAGCGCAGGGGAGTCCTTCGTACCGGCTGGCCATCGCGAACACGTCGAAGGCCGGCAGCAGTTGCGGGACGTCGGATCGTTCGCCGGCGAAGACGAAGCGGTCGGACAACCCGGTCCGCCGGACCAGTTCCTTCGCCTCGCGATCACCCGGTCCCGAGCCGATCCAGACCGCGACCGCATCGGTACGGCGGAGCGCGGCGACGGCGGCGATGAAGTGCTCGGGCGCCTTCTGGTAGTCGATCCGCCCGACGGTCCCGATCAGCGGCAGCTCGGTAGTGATCCCGAGTGCGGCGCGGGCGGCCGCTCGCGAGGCCTCGGTGCGCGGCACGGTGACGGACTCGACCACCGGGGTGATGGTGCGCAGCGTGCTCGGCCTGGCCAGTCCTCGACGGAGCGCTTCCGTGGCGACTCCGCTGCCGATCGCGAGCACGCTGTCGGTGATCCGGGCGAGCCTGCGTTCGATCGCGACGTACGCCGCCCGCCGTACCGGATTCTGGAACTCGTGGAACGGGAAGCCGTGGTAGGTGTGGACGATCTGCGGCACGCCGGCCCGGTGCGCGGCCAGCCGGCCGAGGGCGCCGGCCTTGGCGCTGTGCGTGTGGACGACGTCGTACCGGCCCTCCTGGCACAGCTCGGTCAGTCGGCGCAGCGCGCGCCGGTCGTCGGTCGGTGACAGTGGTGAGACCAGCGAAGGTTCGATCACGACCCGCATCCCGGCGGCCGCCGCACGGTCGGTCAGCGGACCGCCCTGTCCGGTGATGACCGTGATCCGGTAGCGCGCCGGGTCGAGCGGCAGTACCCCGCGGAGGGCGACGCCGCCGGCTCCGGCGATGAACCGGGTGACGATCAGGGCGACCTGGATCCGCCCGTCGGCGGCCGTCACCCGACCCTGCCGGTGCGTACGGCTGCGAGCGGATTCCGCAGCAACCCGGCCAGACCGAGACCCGGTTCCTTGGCGAGCCGAAGCTCCAAGCAGGGCAGGCGATTCGTCAACCGCGCGGCGACTTCGTCGATCGGCGGATGGACCGGACCGCATCCGGTCGCCGAGGCAACGATCGCCGCGATCGACCAGAACCGGCGCAGCTCACCCGCGGCATACGTACCGGCCGCGATACCGCGGGCTGCCTCGGCAGGCGCCAGTTCGCGCAGCTCAGGTTCTGCTTGCGTCCCTCGCCGCAGTACGACGACGAGCTCCGGCGGAAGCGAACGTACGCGGTGCTCCCACGCCTGCTCGCGTCGGCCGTGGGCCGCGCGCTTGCCGCTCCCCGTCAGGGTACGGAGTGGTTCTGCCACCCCGTACGCCGTCGAGCCGTCGCAGACAGCGAGGTTGTCGCAGGTCGCCCGGGCGCCGTCGGCCAGCGCTCTCGCAACCAGGGTCGACTTGCCGACACCTCCTGGGCCGGCAAGCAGCACCGCGACGCCTCCGACCTCGACAACCGAGACGTGCAGCGGAGCAAAGCCCTGCAGCATCGCGAACCACAGCGCTGGGTAGTGCAGCAGCACCTGACTGCTCAACGCGCGGTGCCTCGCCGGGAGCAGCTTGGCGGCAACGGATTCCTGGTACGACGGTCGCCGACGGCTGACGACGCGGAGCCCGTCCTCGTCGATCGTCCATCGCTGGTCGAAGCCCGACCCGCCGACGTTCTCGAGTACGACCTGGCCGCTGTCGACCGCCCACGCCCCTCTGGTCACTACCTCGGCCCCACGCGTGCCGAACGGTTGCCGGGTGTCCTCGACCGACAGCACCACGTTGGGCAGGTCGGCCGACGACAGGCCGGATCGCTCAGGTCCGCCGGCCATCGTGACGAGCGACCGTACGACGGTGTCAGGTCCGTAGAGGGCCACCCGCTGCCCTGCAGTGTGGACCAGCGCAGTGTGGACCAGCGCCGTGCTCACGCCAGCCTGCCGAACCGTCGCTTGGCCGGTCCGTGGACGATGCCCAGCACCGGCCAGCGGACCGCCTTCAGTACGTCGTCGAGATCGTCGAGCCGGCGCAGCAGCACGGTTCCGCCCGACACCACGACCACACCGGCGGTCATCTCGTCCTCCGGTGTCACCGCCGACAGCCCGGTGAAGCGGACATCGGCGAAACCGGCCAGCCCGCTCTCCTCGAGGTCGAAGACGTGGCTGTCGTTGTCGACACCGGCCGGCTTCTTGAGCCGCTCCGGCGTGTGGGTCCGCCCGGAGAACGCGAACAGCAATCTGCTCACGGTGTCGGCGTCACTGTCGTCGGCGCCCATCAGCACGACGGCGTCAACTCCTTGCCGACGGGCGGCCAGCGCCATCGTGTTGCGCAGCGACTCGACGTCCTCGGTCGCCTTCCCGAGCACCGGCGCCTGCAACAGCCGGGCGAGTGCGCGGATGCTGTTGACCCGCGGGCGGAAGGTCTCGACGACCGTTGCCACGGTGAGCCCGAGGACGAGCCCGAGCAGCAGCGCCAGCGCGAGTTGCGGCAGCATCGAGGCCTGCACGTGCCGGATGTCCGGCTTGTTGCTGATCATCACCACGTGGTCCCGGGTCGCCGCGTCGGCTATCAGCGTTGCGCGCTGGCTGCTCAGCTGACTGAGCAGCTGGTTGACGGACTGGATCTGTACGTTCAGGTCCGCGCGCGCGGTGATGTCGGCGATGCCGCGCAGCTCCGTCACCAGTTTGTCGCGCGCGATCGTGGCTTTGTCGATCTGGTTCGACAGGTCGGTCACGGTGCTGTTGAACGACTCCTGATCGCCCTGGTTCATGAACAGCACGACGCGGATCGCCAACTGGGTCACGATCGGTCCGGCGGCGAGCGGATCGTCGTCGGTGACGCTGAGCTCGACGACCGAGGACTCACCGAGGCGCTGCGCCGAGACGTTCGTCGCGGCGTACGTCTCGACGTCGCGCGGTGCCTTGGCGGCCATCAGCGCCGTACCGAGCAGGCTCGGAGTCGTTGCGACCGCGAGCACCCGGCTGTTCATGCCCTCGGCCTCGGTGGCCGACTTCGGTGCGCCGGCGACGACCTGCAGACGGATGGAAGCCGTGGTCGGATCCGGCCGGCGTGCGGCCAGGACCGCCGCGCCGGCGACCGGAAGGAGCAGGCACACCAGGATGATCCCCAGGTGGGCTCGCACGATCCGGCGGAACATTTCTTCGATCGTCATCGGTGCGCCCTTCGTCCGTTGCCGTGCATCACATGACCAGGACTGACCTGGTGGTCGAGCTGGACAGGCCGACGGTGTCGGTCACTGTCACCCGTACGGTGAACAGGCCGATCGAGTTGTACGTGCAGGTGGTCGTCGGCGCTGTCTGGGGCGGCTTCGCGCCACCCGTGCCGCAGTTGAACTGGTACGTCGCGATCGGCGACTTGTCGACGCTGGTCGAGCCGGACGCGTCCGCGGTGATGGTCTGGCCGCGCCGGATGGTCGACTTCGACACCGTGAGCTTCGCGGTCGGCGCGACATCGGCCAGGATCTTGACCTTGACGGTCGCCTTGCTGGTCAGGCCGGCGGTGTCGGTCACGGTGACCGCCGCGGTGAAGGTGCCGGCGTTCGGATAGGCACAGGTCGTCGTGGGTGTGGTGATCACGCCGGTCGTCTGGCCGTTGCCGCAGTCGAAGGAGTAGCCGGCCAACGGGCGGCCGTCGGCGTCGGACGATGTCGACGCGTTCAGTACGACCTGCGCCGGCCGGTAGTCCTGCGTCGGCGTTGCGGTGATCCGCGCCGTCGGCTTACCGTTCGGATTCACGACGATCGGCGCGCCGGTCCAGCTGTCGCTGAGCCCCGCCGAGTCCGTGACGGTCGCGCTCGGCGTGAACGTACCGGCTGTCGTGTAATGGCAGACGCCGCTGGACTGGTCGAGCACGGTGCCGTTGCCACAGGTGATCCGGTACGTCGTCAGCGGAGCACCGAGACCCGCGCTGTGGGACGCGTCGATCGTCACGTCCAGCGGCGCGAATCCACCCGCCGGAGTCGCCGTCACCGCGATCGCCGGACCCGTGTACTCGAAGGCTCCGAGATCCGCGAACGTGATCGGCCCGATGCCGGTGTCGGCGACACCCGGGTGGTCGGCCGGAGCCGTACCGTCCCGGTTGACCGCGGTCCATCCGGCGATCGCAGTGTCCGCGGCGTCGATGGCCGGCGAGGTGCTGGTCAGATGCAGGTCCCGGGTGGCCGGCGCCACGAAGCGCGGGTTGGCGGACCTGCCGTTGGCTTCCTGACCGCTGATGGTCTGGAAGGCTGCGAGCGTCGTGTACGGCTTCGACGCCCACTCGAACAGCGGGCCGCCGGCCACGGACTGGAACACCAGGTCGCGGTCCATCGTGATGCCCGGACCGGAGGTCTCGTCGACGCGGATCTCACCGATCGTCCGGGTGCTGCCGACCGCGTTGTCCATCGCCACGTTGTTCCGGCTGGTGGCTCCGCTCGAGCCGCCCTCGAAGTTGATCCCCGCGGTGGCGTTGCCGACGACCGTGTTCGAGACGACCACCGATCCCGGCGCGGCGGAGTTGTCGATGCCGTGGTCACCGTTGTCGTAGATCACGTTCCGGCGGATCGTCGTACCGGCCGAGCCGGTGTAGGCCTCGATGCCGGAGTCGTCGTTGCCGTAGGCAAGGTTGCCGTCGACGACCACCTGCTGGGACGCGGACGAGACGTCGATGCCGGTCGCGACGCGGCTGCCGAGCCGCTTGTTCCGGTACGTCGTGACGCCGCTGACCGTGACCCTGGTGCTGCCCTGGACACTGACGCCGTGGAAGTTGTTGTCGTGGGTGACCGAGGCGTTCAGCGAGCTGTCGGTCGAGTTGAAGAACCGGACACCGATCGACAGGTTCGACGCGGCCTGGATGCCGTCCAGCGTGGCGTTGGCCGACGCGTCGACCGTGACACCCTGCGCACCGGACTGGGCGATGTCCAGCGTGCTCAGCGCGACGCGCTGGATCCGGTCCAGGTAGACGCCGCTCAGGTTGGTCTGGCGGACCGCGAAGCCGGTCACGGTGACATCGCTGACCTGGCGCAGCAGGATGCCGAAGCTCCGCGCGCCGGCGGCGACAGTGTGGCCCGCGGCCGGGTTCGTGCCGCCGGTGTCGACGTACAGTGTTGCGGTCGGGACGTCGTAGAACCAGGTGCCGGCGGTGGTCGTCGTCGCACTGGTTGCCTTGGTCAACGGCTGCCCGTCCAGGAACACCTGCGCGGGGACCGGGGCGAACGCGTGCTTCCATGCCGTGGTCGTGGTCGTGCTCCAGCCGGCCGTGTCGGAAACGTCGTCGGAACCGACGATCACCGCGGACGGCGAGGTGGCGCGCAGGGTGATGGGTGCACCTGTCTGGCCACTGGTGGTGAGCAGCACCTGCTCGCGGTATTGACCTGGGCCGACCAGGATCGTGTCCCCGGCCAGGACCTTCTTCGTCGCCGCTCCGATCGTGCAGAACGGTGTGGAGGTGTCGCCTGCTCCGGTGTCGCTGCAGGACGGGTTGGTCTGCTCGACGGAGTACGTCTGCAGGATTCGGGTGCTGACGACCTCCTGCGCGGTGGCGGTGTCGGTCATGCCCGCGGTGTCCTGAACGGTCACGGTCACGGCGTAGGTACCTGCCGCGGCGTACGAATGGGTCGCCGTTGCCCCGGACTGCGGTCCGACGACGGTGCCGTCGCCGAAGTCGAAGGTGTACGACGCAATGCCTGCTGTGTCGTTGTCACTCGAGCCACTCGCGTCGGCCGTCACCGGCACCGACGGCGGGAAGCTGACCGTGGTCGGAGTGAGGCTGAGCGCGGCGTGCGGCGCATAGTCCGTGACGCCTGCGACCGGCTGGAACTCGAGCGCGCCACGGTCGGCGTACGTCGGGCTGCCGGTGCCGGTGTCCGGAACGATCGGGTCGTCGGCGAGCGGGTTGCCTGCCTGGTCGGTCGCGGCGAATCCGGTCACCCCGGCGTTGGCGGAGTCGACGGCAGGCGAGCCGCCGGTCAGCCGGAAGTCCGCGGAGCCGGCGTCGGCGAAGTCGGGATCGGCGGACTGCCCGTGACTCTCCTGACCGGTGGCCGTCGCGAACGCCGCGAGCGTCTTGTAGATGACGCCGTTGACCTTGGTCGACGAAGCGCTCACGTGGTTGTAGGCGGTGTCGTAATCCGCGGTCAGACCGGAGTACGAGCCGGCGTCGACGTACAGGTCGTACTCGGTCGCCGTGGTTCCGTTGTCGACCAGCACGTTGTTGGCTGTCGTGGCTCCGGTCGAGTTGCCCTCGATCGAGATGCCGTCGCGCCGGTTGCCGTACGCGGTGTTGTTCAGGTAGCGGACGCCGGTCGAGGACAGCGTGTCGAATCCATGGTCCCCGTTGCCGTACGAGATGTTCCGGACGACCAGCGCGCGATGGCTGCCGCTGTAGACCTGGAAGCCGCTGTCCTGGTTCTGGTACGCGACGTTTCCGCTCACGGTGTTGTCCGGCGAGCTGGTGTCGACGTCGACACCGTTGGCGGTGGCGTTCGGGTTCACCGAGCTGTTCGCGTACGTCGTGTTGCCGGTGAGCAGGTTGCCGGTCGACGTGGACAGCCCGATGCCGTGCAGACCGTTGTGGTGGCTCGCCGAACCGGTCACAGTGACGCCGCTCGACGCGGACAACCGGATGCCGGTCGACAGCGAGTTGTCCACCGCGACGGCGCGGATGCTGATCGAGCTGTTCGGGCAGCTGTCGACCAGTACGCCGTTGCTTGCCGACTGCGACGCGATGACGTGGTCGACCGTGATCGCGGACGACGACAGCAGCCGGACGCCGGCCAGGTTCGCCCGGTCCAGTTCGAGGTTGCTGATGACCACGTTCTGCTTGCTGCTGGTGGTGACACCGAACGACTGCGCTCCGGCCTCGACCTGATGCCCGTCACCGGGGTTGGTGCCGCCGCTGTCGACGTACAGGACCTTGGCTGTCGCGTCGTAGAACCAGCTGTTCGCCGTGGTCGTGGTGGCCGACGACGCGGCGGCCAGCCGGTTGCCGTCGAGGAAGACCTGGCGCGGTACCGACGGCGGCGCGTACGGGGTGCTCCACGCGGACGTACCCGTCGCGGTCCAGAGCGCGGCGCCGGTCAGCGAACGGGTGCCGAGCACGATCACGCCCGGCGCGTCACCGGTGACGGTGATCGGGTCGGTCGCGGTCCCCGAGGCGTTCACCGTGACCTGCTCACGATAGGTGCCGGGGGCAACGTGAACGGTGTCGCCGGGGCTGATCGCCTTCTTGGTGCCCTGGCTGATCGTGCAGAACGGCGCGGCCTGGGTTCCGGCGCCCGTGTCGCTGCAGGCGACGGTGTTGCTGACCCAGTAGCCGGTACCGACGGCGGCCGCCGTGCCGCTGGTGACGACCATCAGCAGGGGAGCGGCCATGATCATGACCGTCCAGACCGCCAGGCCGCGTAGCCGCTTGTTCATGATCTCTCCCGCTGCTCGAAACATCAGTGCAGAACCGCGATCGGCCGCATCCGCGCGACCGGGCTGACCAGGCCGTTGCGGACGAGGACGTCGAGGGCGGCGTTCACGCCGCGGTCGTCGAAGTGATGGGCGACGGTGGGTGCACCGTCGTCGTAGCGATAGCGGCGGGTCGTCCGCTTCAGCGGGTCGTCGCCGGAGATGCCGCGCGCGACCAGGTCGGAGACCACGGTGCCGGCGCCGTGGCAGGCGGAGTACAGGCTGGTGGCCGCGCGGTCACCGGCCACCGCGAGGTAACTGGAGGTCCGGTGCGTGCCGGGCAGCAGCACCGCCTGCCCGGTGTCGGCGAACGTCGTCCCCGGCGTCATCATCGAGGCCGGGAAGGCGCGGCAGGAGTTGTGCCGGTGGACGACGCCGGTCCGGTCGCCGACCGGCTCCTCGTAGATGCTGTTGTGCGGCGAGTCCACGACCAGTCGTCCGGTGGCGCCACCGAAGGTGTCGGCGGCGATCCGGCGCAGCGCGGCGTACGTCGCGGTCCGGAAGGCGAACCCGTAGTTCATCGCGGCGGCAGTCGCCAGCATCAGCCGTTGGCCCTCGTCACTGGCCAGCGAGAGCGGCGTGCACCCGGCGGTGAAGTACAGGCCGAGCCGAGCCTTGAGCTGGGCGAAGGAGCGTGCGGAGCGCAGGTGGAACCACGGTTTCAGGGCCGCGTTGACGGCCTTGATCTGGGCCGGGTAGTCCTTGCGGCGGAAGAACAGCCGGCCGATCTCGCCGGTGAACACGCCGCCACCGCCGTGGTACTGGATCGTCAGCTGGCCCTCGGTGACCCCGAGCTTGCCGGCCCGCTCCGGGTCGAGAATCTCCTCGACCCGCTGGAGTTCGACGAAGTGATTGGATGGTCCAACGGTTCCGAAGCGGTAGCGGGCGAGCTGGAAGGCGAGCGCCGGCAGTTCGGAGTGCAGCCGGTCGATCCCGCCGTACCGCTCCAGGTCGATCCGGCCGCCCTCCTCGATCCGTTCGAGATCCTCGGGGGGCGCGCCCCAGCGGTCGACGCTGAACTCGGAGCCGTCCCGGACCGCCTTGACGACTTCCTTGCGGCTCAGCTCGGCGGCGCCGCGGGTCGGGTACGGGTACCGTTCGCGCACCGCGCGCAGGAAGGTGTCGACGGCCTTGTCGTCCGGCACCTCGGAGTCGACGGCGATCAGCGCCATGCCGCAGTTCACCGACGAACTGGTGAGGTCCGGCCGGATCGTGCCGTTGGTGGCGACCGCGACGCTCGACGGCAGTTCCATCTTGGACTTGTGGTGAAAGTCCGGCAGGACGACGGGTGGTGCGGCCAGGTCCGCGCCCCCGACGCGATGCCCGAGCGCGGAGATCGTTGCCCGGTCTGCGGGGAGCAGCGTGGTGTCATCGAAGACCGTCGGGGGGTTGACGGTTCCGTCGAGGACGCGGACGTCCAGTGGTGGCCGAGCCTCAGTGGTCATGCTTGTACTCGCAGTCGTCGAAGAGTTGATGATCAGAAGTCGTCGGGGTACGGCGCCCCGGCCGAGACCAGGCCCGGCGCCGGGGTGTACTCGGGGACGAGCCGGCGCAGGTGCCTGAACACCTCGTCCGGACGGTTGTGCCCGGCGGCGTCGTACAGCTCCCGCAGCCCCGCGCGGAAGCCCGCCGCCGCGCGCGGCGGCCGGGTCATCGAGATCCGCGGATGGTCGGTCGGCAGGGCCTCCTCGCCGGCGCCGAACAGTTCCTCGTGGAGCTTTTCGCCGGCCCGCAGGCCGGTGTACTTGAAGTCGACGTCGCGGATGTTCAGCAGGTTCGCGAAGTTGTGGACCAGGTCGACGATCCGGACCGGCTCGCCCATGTCGAGCACGTACGTCGCGGAGCCGTGCGACATCCGGACGGCCTCCAGGACCAGGCCGACGGCCTCCTCGATCGTCATGAAGAACCGGCTGACGTCGGGGTGCGTGATCGTCACCGGCGAGCCGCTGGCCAGCTGGTCGCGGACCACGTGCAGCAGTGAACCGCGGCTGCCCAGTACGTTGCCGAACCGTACCGCGGTCAGCACCGTGGTGGTGGACTGCTGCGAGTCCAGCACCAGCTCGGCCAGCCGCTTCGTTGCCCCGAGCACCGATGTGGGGTTCGCGGCCTTGTCGGTCGAGATCAGGACGAA
Source organism: Kribbella sp. NPDC048928 (assembly GCF_043197975.1). NCBI lineage: Bacteria > Bacillati > Actinomycetota > Actinomycetes > Propionibacteriales > Kribbellaceae > Kribbella > Kribbella sp. NPDC048928. The sequence goes on from NZ_JBICUC010000010.1 coordinate 42,347, forward strand.
CCGTTCGACGTCGTGGGCGACCGCTGCCTCGACCAGGTTCTGGGTGCCGCGGACGTTCGACTTCACGCCCTCGCACGGATGGCGTTCGAGGACCGGCAGGTGCTTGAGCGCCGCGGCGTGGAACACGATCTGCGGCCGGTAGTCCCGGAACAGCTGGAAGATCCGCTCGGCGTCCCGGATGTCGGCGACCACGGTGTTCTCGGTGTCCAGCAGTGCCTCGCCCCAGAGTTCGAGCTGGGTGCGATGCAGGTTGGACTCGTCGTGGTCCAGCATCACGAGCTGCTCGGGACCGAACCCGTACACCTGCCGGCAGAGCTCGCTGCCGATCGATCCGCCCGCCCCGGTCACCAGGACGCGTTTGCCGGCGACGGCCTCCCGGGCGTTGCGGCTGACGACGTGCATTTCGGGCCGTCCGATCAGCGGCCCGACCTGCAGGGCACGCATGTCGGTCCCGGCGATCTGCCGCTGCAGCGCGGACAGGAACGGTGGCAGGTGCAGTACGGTCGCGCCCAGGGCGGCGGCGCGCAGTCCGAGCTCCCGCACCTCGTGCGACGGCATCGACGGGATGGCGACCACGACCACATCGACGCGGTGCTCCTCGAGGACCGTCTCGAGGTCGGCCAGCGTGCCGAGGACACGTCGTCCGCCGTATCTGCGGCCTTGCTTGGCCGCAGCGTCGTCCAGGAAACCGACCGGCTCCAGGCCGAACGAGCTGACCCGGTGCAGGTCGCGGGCCAGCGCGATGCCCGCCTCACCGGCTCCGACGACGATGGTCCGCAACAGGCTCTTGTCGCTGTCGTGCAGCAGCACAGGCTGGCTCATTCTGTTCCCTTTCCGGTGATGCCCTGGTGAGCGATGTCGGTGAGCGCCGCGCAGACGGCGTCGACCTGGACGTCGGTCAGTCGGGGGTAGATCGGCAGGGAGAGCAGTTGGTCGAACAGCGTGTCCGCCCCGAGCAGCCCCGCCGACGGGATCAGCGCCGCCTGGCTGAAGTACGCGAGCCGGTGCACCGGAATGAAGTGCACCGACGTACCGATCGCACGCTCGGAGAGCTCGGCGATGACCTCGTCCCGCTCGATCCCACCGGGCAGTTGCAGCCGGACCGGGTACAGGTGCCAGGCGTGCTTGCCGTCCCGTGCGGCCGGACGGTGCGGGAGCCGGATGTCGGGCAGGCCCGCGAGTTGCTCGTCGTACCGGGCGGCGATCTGCGCGCGCCGGCGCTGCCAGGACGGCAGGTGCGCCAACTGTGCGCGGCCCATCGCGGCCTGGATGTCGGTCATGTTCGCCTTGATGCCGGCGTCGGCGACGTTGTAGCGCCAACTGCCGCCGGGGAGATAGCGGCGCCAGGCGTCGGCCGTCATGCCGTGCAGACGGGCCCTGCGCAACCATTCGGCCCGCGTCGGGTCGTCGGTGGTGATCAGGCCGCCCTCGCCGAGCGGCAGGTTCTTCGTTGCGTAGAAGCTGAAGCACGTTGCCGCGCACCCCGATCCGATCGGGATGTCGCCGGCGTACGTGCCGACCGCGTGTGCGGCATCGACGACTACGCGATCGAGCGGCAGCCCGGCGGCCTCCGCGAGCGCCGGTACGTCGGCGACGTCTCCGGCCCAGTGCACGACCGTCAGCGCCGCCGGCCGGCCGAACTCGCGCACGGCGGTTCGTACGGTGGCCGCCGTCGGCATGCCCGTCTTCGGATCGACGTCGACGAGGACCGGCCGGTGCCCGGCGTGGAGGATCGCCTGCACCGCGCCGCAGAACGTCATCGTCGAGCTCAGGACCAGCGAGCCGTGCGGCAGGTCGAGCGAACGGAGTGCGAGCTCGATGCCGTGCGTGCACGATGAGACTCCGACGCCGTACTGCGCGCCGACGAAGCTCGCGAACTCGGCCTCGAACGTCGCGACCTCACGGCCGGTGGTCACCCAGCCCGACTGCAGGACGCGGAGGGCGGCGGCCTGCGCTTCCTCGGTGATGTGACAGTCCGCGAACGGTACGGCGATGTCGCCGGCTCGTGCAGCGCGCGGCACAGCGTTGATTCGGGTCGTCATCCCGATGCCCCCCTCAGAGCCCTCTGATTTCCCTCGACGCTACGGGCCGTGATCGCGGCCCGCGCCCGCCGACGGGACGAGAACTCCTACGTCAAGAAGATGATTCGGAGCCACCGGCGATTACGGACGCCGTGGTCTCGTCGATCCCGCGAACGCCTTGCAGGCGGGCGAATGCGACCAGTGCGAGTGTCGAGTGCTGCTCGGTGCGGCGGAGCAGGCTCTGGATGTGCGTCCGTACGGTGTTCGTGGAGACGAACAGCTGGGCGGCGACCTCGGCGCGGTTCATCCCGGAGACCAGGCAGCGCAGGACATCGAGCTCGCGCGGTGTGAGTTGATCCAGGAAGCCCGCTGCCGCGCGCTGCCGGTGCAGGTCGTGCAGGAGATGCCCGAGGACCGGTTGCAGCATCGCCGGCGCGAGGTACAGGTGCCCGTCGAGAACCTGCCACACGGCGGCGACCAGGTCGCGCAGCCGTGTCGTCTTGGTCAACCAGCCGCGAGCCCCTGCTTCGAGGGCCTGAACGATCAGTCGGGGATCGGTGCTGCCGGACAGCATGATCGCGGACGGCGCGTCGGGCGTCGCTGCCAGCTCCGCGAGCAGGTCGTAGCCCGACTCCTCAGCGAGCGCGAGGTCCACCAGGACCAGATCCGGCCGGCCTGCTCCGATCAGCGTCCGGGCGGCGGCGAGTGTGGAGGCGGTGTCGACGCGATCGATTCCCGGCTCGGCAGCGAGCAGCCCGGCGAGTGCTTCGGCGAAGACACGATGATCGTCGACGAGCAGCAGCGTGATGCCGTTCTTCACCGGTGCCGGCCCTCGACGAGGTCCCGCACGTCGGCCAGTCCGGCAGCGGCGGCAGCGCGGGCGATCTTCCCGCGGTCATGGACGCCGAGCTTGCGCAGCACCTGCTGAACATGCGTACGGACGGTGTGTCTGCTGACTCCGAGATCGACGGCCATCTGCTCGGTGGACAGACCGCGGACGACGAGGCGGAGGACGTCGAGCTCTCTGGTGGTGAGCGGATCAAGGACCTCCGGCCGGCGGCGATCCGGGACCGGCCGGCCTTCGGCGACCCGCTCGCCGCGGGAGATCCTTTCGATCGCCTCCGACACGACCCCGAGACTGCACGCCTTGCTGACCACACCGGCCACCGTGCCCGCATCGTAGGCGTCCCAGGCAGCCTCGTCCTGCGGCTCGACGAGCAGGACGACGGCTGTTGCCGGGCGGAGCCGATGGAGCGCGTCGGCCGTTCCCGGCGGAGCGTCGATCACGCACAGGTCGGGACCGAGCAGCCGTGCTGCGTCGAAGAGTTCCCGTGGATCGTCGCTGGTGATCACCACCTCGTGCCCCCGCGCGTCGAGAGCGGCGGCGAAGACCGATGCGAACAGCCACTGCTGCACGCAGATCGCCAGCTTCATGCCGATCTCATCGCGCGATGACCGGTGCCGAAGCAGAGCCGGACCGTGGTGCCGGTCGCGGGCGCGCTGATGATCTCGAGCCGCCCGTCGCAGGCGCGGGCGGCGGCGGCCACGACGGACAGGCCGTGCCCGGTCCGGGACGTGACGGCGCCGAAGCCCGGCCCGTCGTCGGACACCTCGACGTACGCCTCGCTGTCGCTCGCGTCGACGCGGAGCTGCACCTGGCCTGAACCGCCCGCTGCGCGGCACGCGTTGTCGAGCAGGTTGCCGATCGCCCGACGTAGCAGTGCCTTCTCACCGAACACCACCACGCGGGCGGCACGCTCGAAGATGACCGGGGCGCGATAGGTCACCCGGACCAGCTCGGCACACTCGCCGGCGAGCTGGGTCAGGTTGACGCCACCGATCCGCGGCGCCGGCTCCTGCTCGACGTCCAGCAACTCGGCGATGGCCGCGAGCTGCTGATGAATCAGGCTCAGCCGCCCCAGCCCGGTGTCGTTGTCGTCCGGCGGAGGCTCGGACAGGACCAGGCCGGCAGCGACGTACTGCCGCAGGTCGTGGCACAGACGCGAAAGCTGTTGCGATCCGCCGGCTTGTTCACCCGTCGCCGGCGACGTATCGGCAACGCTCATAGGTGACCCCCCTCAAGGTCCCCACCGAGCCGGGCCGCCCACCGCGGTCCCACGTGCGCCAAGCCCCTCGACGACCACGGACGGTCACCCCGTCCCGGCCTCCCGGTTCGAGCCCCCCAGGCTCACGCGTCTCGGTCCCAGGGGACCAGTAGAGGCTGTCACCAGGCAAAAGAGGCAGGGGTCCACCTCATACGTCATGATTCGGTCATCTTCACGTCATCTTCTGTTCAACCGGATCCGGCGTCGATCCATGACTGATCGTGATCAGGGCTGGTACTCGTACGCGCCCAGATCGTCGTACCGGCGGGGACCTTCGGCGTACGTGTCGGTGGTCCCCGGATCGTCGACGCGCGGGTTCCCGTCCAGGTCCGTCGACTGCTCACCGGACGCTCCCGAATCGGCACGGTCGATGGCTGCGGAGCCGCCCGTGAGCCGCAGGTTCCAGGACGCGGCCGCGACGAACTGCGGGTCGGCCTGGACCCCGTGCGCTTCCTGATGAGTCGCGGCCTGCATCGCGGCGAGCGAGGTGTACGTGGTGCCGAACGCGTACAGCTTGCCGCTCCTGGTCAGCCAGACGAGGTTGTGGTCCACGGTCGTCGACGACGGAGCCGAGTCCCAGATGCCGATGTTGCCGGCCCGCCGCGAGCACGAGATGCCCTTGTACGCCGGGTAGACGGCGTTGTCGACCGCCACGTTGTTCAGTACCTGGTAGTTGCCCGAGGTGCCCTCGACGTTGATGCCGGTCGTGCAGTTGCGGTAGACGGTGTTGCCGATCAACCGGCCGCCGGTGACGTTCAGGTCGTCGATGCCGTGATCGCCGTTGTTGTAGGTGACGTTCAGGGTCGCGAGGTTGTTGTTGCCGCCGGTGTAGAACTGGATGCCCGAGTCCTCGTTGTCGTGGGTGACGTTGCGCAGCACGGTGTTGCCGGGGCTGATCACGTTGATCCCGTTGGCGTTGCGGCGGAAGCCTTCGGCGTTGAAGCTGGCCGAGTTCCCGTCCACCAGGATCCCGGTGGATCCGGACGTGAGCAGGATGCCGGTGCCGAAGTTGTCGTGCACATTGTTGCCGCTGACAACCGATGCGGTGGAGCCGCGGACGCTGATCCCGTACGCCGTCTTGCCCGACACCGGTTGCCCCGCACCGCTCACGGTGTTGCCGCTGACCGTGACGTCGTGGCTGCCCGACACGTAGACACCGTCGTACCGGGTGCCGGTGAACGTGAGCCCGGACAGCGTGATGTACGCGCGCGACGAGATGTTCGCGCCGTAGCTCGCCGGCGCGAGAACTGGGTGCCGGCCGGGCCAGTTGGTGATCGTGATCGGCGCTCCCGACGTACCGGAGACCGCCGGTTTGACGGTCTCGGTGTAGGTTCCGTTGCCGATGTACAGCGTGACACCGGCGGCGAGCTTGCTGACACCCTTGACGACGGTGCAGTACGGCGTGGTCGCCGTACCGGGCCCGGAGTCGGAGCAGCCGCTCGCGGTCTTGTCGACGTACAGCGTCGTCGTCGCCGCTCGTGCGACGAGCGGACAGGTCACTGCGGCAGCCGAGAGCACGATGATGCCCGCTGCCCTGCGCGGGAGCTTCATCCCTCCAGCGTGGCGGTGTGACGTCCCGATCGCATCGCGCAATCGGCGTAAGCCGGCTGCGACGCAGACACGGGAACGGGCTGCGTACGCCGGATGCCGGCCGATCGTGGAGTGCGGTCGCGACGAGGGGGTGTCGTCGACCGCCATCGACGCAGCGCCCGGCGCGTGTGGGTCGCATCCGGGCCAGTTGCCGACGTACGCAGCGGGTTCCCCCTTGCAGGGTGGCGCCCTGCGGTCACAGGCGGCAAGAAAGATGACGCCGCCGTCATCGACCGGTCAGCTACGCGGCAGTTCCAGGACGAACACGGCACCGCCGGCCGGATCGTTACGGGCGGTCAGGGTACCGCCGTGCGCGATCGCGGTCGATCGAGCCACGGACAGTCCGAGACCGGTTCCCATCGCGCCGTACGGGGGGTTGCGATGCCAGAACCGGTCGAAGACGTGCGGCATGTCCGCCGGCTCGATGCCGGGACCCGAGTCGCGTACCTCGACGGTGCAGCGATCACCGCGGCGGGTACAGCGCAGGCTGATCACCCCTCCTGGCGGCGTGAACTTGACGGCGTTCTCGACCAGCGCGTCGAGCGTCATCTCGATCCACTCCGGATCCGCCATGATCAGGCCGGTCGGCTGCGGGTCGACGTGCCAGATCCGGTCCGAGCCCGCCGACCAGTTGGCTGCGAGCTCGCCGACGAGATCACCCAGATCGGTCGGCTGCTTGGACAGCGCACTGCCCGAGTCCAGCCGGGCCACGGCGAGCAGCCGGTTCGACAGCGAGGACATCCGGTCGAGCTGGAGCATCGCGACCGAGAGGTCCGAACGCACCTCGTCGTCCAGGCGTTCGCCGGCCACGAGCTCCAGATGGCCGCGGGCGATCGTCACCGGCGTCCGGATCGCATGCGAGGCGTCCCGGAAGAACTCGCGTTCCCGATCGACCGCGTCGAGCTGCCGGCCGGCGATCGCCTTCAGCTGTTCGACGGCGGCCACCCGGCGGCGGGCGTGCCAGACCATCACCAGCAGGACCAACGGCATCAGCGGGATCTCGGCCAGCTCCGGGTCGGCCAGCCGGCCCTCCGAGGCATGGATGATCATCAGCCAGCCGCTCAGCAAGGTGATCACGACGGTCGCTGCGATCGTCGGCACGAGCGGCCAGATCCGGTAGCCGTACGCGATCGCAACCGCGAGGAACATGATGTGGAACGGACCGGCCTCGTGTCCGGGTCGCGCGAAGATCAGGCCCATCATGGCGACCACGAACGCCGCCACCGCGACGTCGATCGCGACGTTGACGCGCCGCCGCGACCGGAGCAGGTGGAGGCGGCGCGCCACGAGGTCAGGCGCTCTGGAGCTGATAGCCGACATTGCGCACCGTCACGATCAGCTCGGGCCGGATCTTCGACCGCAGCCGGCCGACACAGACGTCGACGACGTTGGTGGACGGATCGAAGTCGTACCCCCAGACCTCCGACAGCAGCTCCTGGCGGGAGCAGACAACGTCGGGGTTGCGCATCAGATGCCGCAACAGCAGGAACTCGCGCTTCGACAGCGCGGTCGGACGGCCGTCGACCATCAGTTGCCGGGCCTCCAGGTCGAGGACCATGTCGCCGACCCGCAGCCGGTTCTTCCGCCGGTTCGTCGCGTCCTCGCCGAGCCGGCCGCGGACCCGGGCGATCAGCTCCCGGATCGCGAACGGCTTGGCGAGGAAGTCGACCGCGCCGAGCTCGAGGCAGCTGATCCGGAGCTGCACGTCGGCGGTGGCGGACAGCACGAGGACCCGGTAGCCGGCATCCTGTGCGAGCAGCGCCGACAACACTGCCTCACCGTGCATCCCCGGCATCACCAGGTCGAGCACGATCATCGCCGGCCGCTGCTCCAGCGCAAGCCGAAGTCCCCCCAGCCCGTCGGTGGCGCTGAGCACCTGGTACCCCTCGGCCTCGAGCGCCCGCCGTACGAACCGGATCAGGTCCGGCTCGTCGTCTATCACCAAGATCTTGGTCATCGTCGCCCCCTCCGCTGATGACCGTGTGTAGCTGTGCGGCCATTCTGAAACCTCCGCCCCCCGCACGGAAGCCCTCGTAACCGTTTCGTGCCAGCACGCGCGGCGTCGGTTGGGTCAGGGCCTTGCGGAGCGTGGGGATCAGCCGCCGTCCTGGTTCAGGCGGTAGCCCATGCCTCGGACGGTTTCGATGGCGTGGCGTTCGTAGGGGGCGTCGAGTTTCAGGCGTAGGTAGCGGATGTAGACCTCGACGACGTTGGGGTCGCCGTCGAAGGCCGGGTCCCAGACGTTCTCGAGGATCTGGGTCTTGCTGACGGTCTCCCCGCGGTGCCGCATCAGGTAGGAGAGCAGGCCGTACTCGCGGCGGGTCAGCGTGACCTCCTGCCCGGCGCGTTCGACCCGGCGCCGGACGGGATCCAGGACCAGGTCGCCGGCCGTCATCACCACCGGGCGCTCAGGGGCGCCGCGGCGGATCAGGGCCCGGAGCCGGGCGATCAGCACGATGAAGCTGAACGGCTTGGTGAGATAGTCGTCGGCGCCCAGGTCGAAGGCGTCGGTCTGGTCGTAGTCGCCGTCCTTGGCGGTCAGCATCAGGACCGGGGTCCAGACGCCCTGCTCGCGGATCTGTTCGAGAACCTTGTAGCCGTTCACCTTCGGCAACATGATGTCCAGGACGATGACGTCGTACGTGTGCTCGGTCGCCGCCCAGATCCCGTCCTCACCGTTGTGCACGACCTCGACGACGAACCCGTCGTCGGTCAGCCCGTGCCGGATCGTCTCCGCCAGTGGGACCTCGTCCTCGACTATCAGCACCCGCATGCTTCCAGTGTCCGGCGCCGCCGCTGAGAGCAACCTGAGCGACCCGCCGTCAGGGGAGCGGCAGGGTGACGGTCGCTGTCGTCCCGCCGCTCACCGCGGCGGTGAGGGTGACGGTGCCCTGATGCGCCTTGATGATCTCCTGGACGATCGCGAGACCGAGGCCGGAGCCTCCGCTGGCCCGGGCCCGGCTGGTGTCCAGCCGGACGAACCGCTCGAAAACCCGGGTCCGGTCGACTTCCGGGATGCCGTCGCCGTCGTCCTCGATGGTGACGATCGCCGACCCGTGCCGCTGAGTCGTACTCAGCCGCAGCGTGCTGTGGGCGGCCCGCGCCGCGTTGTCGACCAGGTTGCGGATCAGTTGACTGAGCCGTAGCGGATCGCCCACGACGCGTACCGGGTGGACGTCGGTGACGATCTTGAGGTTGCTGCCTGCTTGGCGAAGGCGCAGGATCTCGGTGTCGACCAGATCGTCGAGATCGACGTCGGCCCGCTGCATCGGCAGGGCGGCGTCGTCGGCCTTGGCGAGCAGCAGCAGGTTCTCGACGAGGCGGCGCATGCGTTCCGACTCGCCCTGCATCAGTAGGTGCAGAGCCTGCCACGACTCGCCCTGCGCAGCAGGCGCGATGACCTCCAGACCGGCGGTGACGGTGGCGAGCGGCGACCGGAGTTCGTGGCTGGCGTCGGCGACGAACCTTCGCTGGGTGGCCTGGCCGGTCTGCAGCCGATCGAGCATCTCGTTCATCGTCGAGGCCAGCCGGGCGACCTCGTCGTCGGTCTCCGGTACGGGCACCCGTTCGGTCAGATCGCTGGATTCGATGCCCTGCACCCGCCTCCGGATCCGCTCGACCGGCCGCAGCGCCTGGCCCGCCAGCAGCCAGCCCGCGACCGCAACCACGATCAGCAGGACCGGAAAGCCGATCACGAGGTACTCCGCGACAGTACGGATGGTCGCGCGCTGGGTCCCGACCGAGCTCGCGACCACGACTGTGTAGAGCTGATCGCCGTACTGCGCACCCCGCGCGACGATCAGATGATCGTGATCGTCGTCGAGCAACGTCAAGTCACTGACCTCCGCGCGCTCGATCGTCCCGGCCGGCGGCGTCAGCCGGGTCAACGCCTTGGTGTCCGCCTGCGGCGAGGACGCGGCGACGACCTTCCCGGCGCGGTCCAGGACCTGGATGACCTGGCTCGGCCTGGTGGTCTGGACGAGGTCGTTGCCGAGGGCACTGACTCCCTCCGCGCCGACCTGGTTCGCCACCTCGATCGCGCGTCCGTCGGCAGCGTCCGAGACGGTCGCGATCAGAGCTCGCTGGAGGAGCAGCAGCAGTACGGCCGCGCCGAGCGCCATCGCGGCCGCGACGACAATGACCGCGGCAGCAGTCGACCTGCTCCGCACACTCGACCGGCGCAGCCTCGTGCTCAGCTTGCGTACTACAGACACCACGCGCTCCCTCTCCGGTCAGAGGTCCAGTGTCGTCACGAGTTCCTGAGCGCCCGCTGAGGAGACCTTTGTGCGCCGGGCTCAGCGTGCCCTCAGTACGAGATTCCTAGCGTCGTCCTCATGAGCTTGGATGATCCGCGCCGGCAGGACCTGATCGGCTGGGGGAGGACGGTCCATCGGTCCGCCGAGGTACGGCGGCCTGCAGTCGATGGCGACGGACTCGTCGACACTGTGCTGGCGGCGCCGAAGATCACAGTACGCGGGGCGGGCCGCAGCTACGGGGACGCCGCATTGCCCGGAGCGGGAATCGTGGTCGACATGACGTCATGTCGCCGGATCGTCTCGTTCGATCAGGGCAGCGGGGTTCTCGTGGTCGAGGCGGGCGCGCTGCTCAAGGACATCATCGACCAGACATTCCCGCTGGGCTGGAAGCTTCCGGTGGTACCGGGGACCGAGCGGATCACGGTCGGCGGGGCGGTCGCGAGCGATGTCCACGGCAAGAATCATCCGGGCGCGGGATCGTTCGGGAACCATGTGCTGTGGCTCGAGTTGCTGCGGTCAGACGGGCAGGTCACGGAGTTGTCGGCCGGCAAGGACGCCGACGGGTTCTGGGCCACGATCGGCGGCATGGGGCTGACCGGGATCATCCTGCGAGCCGCGATCCAGTTGCAGCGCGTCGACACCGGGTGGCTGATCCGGAACCGTCGTCGGACGGGCTCGTTCGAGGAGACCATCGAGGCGATGCAGTCGCTCGCGGAGCAGCAGGAGCTCGATCCGGACCGGCATGCGGTCGCCTGGCTGGACGGGCACGGGCACGGGACGGCGTTGGGTCGGGGGATCGTCGACGAGTTCTACAGCGCGTCGACGCTGGATCTGCCGAACGGGGTCGCGCCGTACCCGGAGCTGAGGGTGTCCGGCACCCGGCAACGCCAGTCGCTGCCCGGACCCGGGGTCGTCTCACGAACGACGATTGCGGCGGCGTCCGCGGCCCGCTGGCATTTGAGCCGTTCGGTGAACTCGCAGATCGTCGCCCTGCGGCCGGCGTTGTGCCCGTTGGACCGCGCCGAGGGATGGCCGGCTGCGTTCGGGCGCAGGGGACTCGTCCAGTACCAGTTCGCCGTACCGCCCGAGGACTTCGGCGTCCTGCGGGAGGTTCTCGAGTTCCTCGCGACCCACGGGATGACTCCGGCCCTGGCCACGCTGAAGAACCTCGGCTTCGGCACCGCCGGACCACTGTCGTTCCCGATTCCGGGCTGGACGCTGGCGCTCGATCTGCCGGCCCGCTGGCTGCACCGGCCGGACACGCTGCGGCCCGTCGACAAGTTGGTCGCCGGGGCCGGCGGCCGGGTCTACCTGGCGAAGGACTCGGTGACCGATCCGGAGGTGATTCCGTTGATGTACCCGCGAATGTGGACTTGGCGGAGCACGCAGCAGCGACTGGATCCGGTAGGACGCTGGACCTCCGGCCTCGCCGAGCGGCTGGAGTTGCTGTCATGACGGGAACGGCGTTGCTGGTCGGTGGATCGTCCGAGATCGGCATGGCCGTGTTGCTGCAGTTGCTCGGGCCGGCATCACGTCAGGTCGTCCTCGCCGGGCGACCGAGCGGCGAGCTCTGGCGGAACGCGGAGCGGCTGCGCGACGCCGGGTACGCCGTGTCCACCACGCAGTACGACGCCGGGTTGAATGGAGACGACCTCGACGCGATGCTCGCGGAGGCGTCCGCGGAGCAGCCGCTGGACCTGGCGGTGGTTGCGGTCGGCTCGATGTCGTCGAAGTCGTTCGAGGAGGGCGTGGTCGTGAACGGACTCGCAGTCTCGTTGCTGCTGCGCGCCTTGGTCCGGCGCCGGACATCCCAGATCGTGTTGCTGTCCTCCGCGGCCGCGGTCCGTCCGCGGCAGTCGATCGCGGCGTACTCGCTCGGCAAGCAGTTGGCCGACTCGACGGCGGTGCTGCTTGCCAGGCAGGCGGCGGAGACGGGGGTACGGATGCTTGTCGTACGTCCCGGATTCGTGGCGACACGGATGACGGCGGACCTGAGAAGGCCGCCGTTCGCCACTGATCCCGAGCGCGTGGCCAGGCGCGTCGCGTCCGCGGTCGAGTACCGGAAGACTGTTGTCTGGGTGCCGCGCGTGATGGGTCTGGTCGTCCGGATCCTCGGTGTGGTCCCGCGGCGGTTGCTGCCCGCGGACTGGCGATGAATGTTCTCCGCTTCCTCTCAGGCCACCCTCGGTCTACTGGCGTCATGAAGCAGAACGCACGACCGCGGAGGCGTCGCCGAGTGCGGAAGCGATGGATCGCTCTGGCCTGCTGCCTGTTGCTGGTCGTCCCAACGGTGTCGTACGTCCGCGCTTTGCTGTACCCAGGCAACGCGAGTTTCGGCGTACGGACGGTTGAATGGGTGCGCGACCACGGCGGTGGCGCGATCATCGATGCTGTCGAGACCTGGAGGTACTCCCGCCAGCAGCCACCCGCGACCGGCGCACCGGTCGACGTGACCGGCCCCAGCAAGGTGCCGACGCCGAAGGTGGGCCACCCGCCGACGGCAGCACTGCCTAGGGTGCGGTTGCTGCCCGGCGTGACACCGCTGGCGCACGAGGGCGTCTGGTCGGAGGCCCGGGCGTCGCGTATCGGCGTGCCGCTGGTGTGGACGAGTTGGTTCCGCGCCGATCCAGGCCATCTGCCCGTGTCGGTAGCCGCGGCGCTCCTGCCACGCAAGAGCTATCACTTGCACCTCATGCCGGGGACACGGGAGCCGATCGTCGGGATGCCCTCGAAGGACGGGTACTCCGTTCCGGCGGCCGACCGGTCCGCACTGGTGGCGACGTTCAACGCGGGCTTCAAGATGAAGGACTCCAAGGGTGGGTGGTGGACCGCCGGCACGTCGGCCGTGCCGCTGACTGACGGGCGCGCCTCGCTGGTGATCCTGCGCGACGGATCGGCGCAGATCGGGACCTGGAACCAGACCGTCCGGATGACGAAGAACGTCGTTGCGGTACGGCAGAACCTGGACCCGGTCATCGTCGACGGCCGCGTGGTCGACGGCCTGACCGTGAACGCGAACGGCCGGTGGGGGACGGTCCGAAGCCAGTTCCAGTACACCTGGAGATCCGGCGTCGGAATCGATGCCAACGGCAACCTCATCTACGTCGCCGGCAGCAAACTCACGTTGGCGACGCTGGCCGCGGCGATGCATCAGGCCGGCATCGTGCAGGGCATGGAGCTGGACATCCACGCCGCAATGGTGAGCTTCGACATCGAGCAGCCCGGCGCGAACGGTGTCGTGAACGGGAAGCGACTGCTCGGGTCGATGAACTCGCCGGCGAATCGCTATCTGGTCGACGACCAGCGTGACTTCTTCTATGTGACGGCATCATGACCGACTTGCGGACTCCCTCGATCAGTACGGCGCGTGTGTCGCTGATGCGTGCGCTCCTGCAACTCAGCAGACCGCAGCAGTGGCACAAAGCCGCGATGGTGTTCGCGGCTCCGGCAGCGGCCGGCGCACTGACCTCGCCGAGCGTCGTGCTGCAGGCCACGCTGGCCGCGATCGGGTTCACCCTGCTCGCAGTGGCGATCTACGCGTTCAACGACATTCGCGACGCGCCCGACGATCGGACGCACCCGCGCAAGCGGTTGCGGCCGGTCGCGTCCGGTGCGATCAGTCCGGCGCTGGCTGGGACGTTCGGCGTGTGCAGTGCGCTGGTCGGCTTGGCGATCACGAGCAGCCTCGGTTGGACGACGTTCGGCATCGCGCTCGCCTATCTGGTCGCTCAGGTCCTGTACGTGCTGGGCCTCAAGCACGTCGCGGTGGTCGACCTGATCATCGTTGCCCTCGGCTTCGTCCTGCGTGCGGCCGCGGGCGGGACCGCGGCCGGGCTCCCGGAGTCGCACTGGTTCCTCCTCGTGTCGCTGTTCGGCGCGATGTTCCTGGTGACCGGCAAGCGCAAGGCGGAGTTCATCGCCGCCGGAAACGCCGTGAGCCGACCCGTCCTGGCTGCGTACTCGGCATCCTGGCTGGATCAGGTGATGACCGTGTCGCTTCTCGGTACGGCGCTGTCGTACGGCATGTGGGCGTTCCAGTACATCCACTACGACGCGTACCGCGAACTGCTGGCCGTCTCGTTCCTGCCGTTCTTCACCGGCCTCCTCCGGTACGCCCTGCTCGTCTCCACCGGCCGCGGTGAAGAACCCGAACACGAGATCTTCCGCGACCGGGTCCTGATCCTGGCCGGCGCAACCTGGGCCGCCCTGCTCACGATCGGCCTGTACTTCGCCTGACCGATGGCAGCCGGCCCTGCACGGCGCAGTCGTCGGTGATGGTGTCGCTCCGTTCATGGAGGGGCCGCTCGCTCCGAAGTTGGTTGAACGCGCGCGATGGATGCGGGTCAGCGCTCCCTCCACGTGCTGGTGGTGGGGGTTGGGTGGGTGCCGGTGTGGTTGACGATGAAGGTGAAGCCGTGGGGGCTGGTCCATTCGATGGCTCCGTTGGGCAGGCGTCGGTTGCGCCAGGCGCCGAAGGTTTTGGCGCGGTGGTGGAGTCGGGTGAGGGGTATGAGGTTGTTTGTGCTGGTTTGGCCCGGTGGGTCGGGTGGGCCGGTGGGGTTGGGTGGGCCGGTGCGGTCGTAGGGGGTGGTGCGGTCGTTCGGGGTGGTGTGGTTGTAGGGGGTGATGTGGTCTTGGTCCATGCGTTGGGTTGCTTCGGCGGCGCTGTACGGGAAGGTGTCGACGGGGTGTCGGAGGCGGACGCGTTCGCGGATGCGGTCGGGGATTTCGTAGGCGTGGACGCTGACTTGGTCGTGCAGGTCGATGACGGGTTTGATGGTGATGTGGTTGTGGCCGAGGAGTTCGGTGAGTTGGGAGGCGAGGAGGGGGCCGAGTTCTTCGACGCGGAGGACGCCGGTGCCGGTGGCGAGGGTGTGGTCGGTGAGGTGGACGTACAGGGTGTGGCGGGTCTGTCGGGTCTGTCGGCCGGTGCTGCTCGGGCCGAGGCCGTTGCGGCAGGCCTCCTGCTTGATCGCCGCCAGCCGCGCGGGCAGTTCACTCGCGAGCATCCGCCGCGTGAAGGCGTCAACTCCCTCGCCGTTCGCAACCGGTTCGCCCGCAAGGGCTGAGTCGGCCGGAGCGGAGCCGGTCGGCGCGGAGTCTTCGGACGGGGCCCACTCTCCCTCGCCTGCCCACACTCCGGCATCGTCCAGCCCGTCATCCAGCACTTCGTCCAGTCGGTCGGCCTGAGCTCGTTCCCTGTCCTCGTCCGGCTCTCCGTCGTCGGCCCGTCGCCCGTCCGGGGCAGGGCCGCGCACGACCGTTTCGCCGGAGTCGGGCTCGGCGTGCACCGGTGTGGGGTGGGTCGGCGTGCGATGGGCGGGATGGGCTGGCGCGGGATCGGCGGGTGTGGGGGTGGACCGGGCGGTGTGGGCGAGGTGGCGGGCGACTGTTAGGAGTTGGTGGGCGGCGGCGGGGTCGGCTATCCAGCCGATGGCTTTGGCTCGGCGTTCGTTGAGGGGGTCGGTGTCGCCGAGGGTTTTGAGGGCGCGGGCGAGGTCGTCGATGGTGGCGTCGAAGCGGATCACGTCGCCGGCGGCGGCGCGGACCCAGAAACGCTTGGTGCCGTGGTCGTCGGACGGGGCGACGAACACGCCGCGTTCGCGGGCGGTCGCCTCTGCCTGGGCCCTGGCCTGCTCGGGATCGGCGTCCCACACGGCCGCGGCAATGATCTTCCCCAAGGCATCCGGAGTGACCGTGTTCACGATCCGGGCCACGCGCCGGTCCACGATCGCGGCCGCTTCCAAAGACAACGCCAGGCAGGCGTGCGCGACCTTACGGGCACGCCACGCGACCGCATCACCGGCCAGCACCTTCGCCCAGATCCGCGGCAGCCGATGACGCAGCGCCAACGCCTCACCGATCAGCGCAGCAGCAGCACCACTCGACATCCGCAGCACCGCACCGAACTCGATCGGCGCAAACTCCGCAACCCCAGGACAACCGTCACCGCCATACACCTGAAGCCGCTCATACCCCGGCAACGATTCATAGCCGGGCACGACGGCATGGCGGTCCGCGAAGGCCAGCGCGGACTCCAGAATGCGCACGGCGGCACGGTCCTGGATCTGGGCGAACTCCGACGCCGCGGACAGCAGCTCCGCGGTCGCGAGGTCCCCCAGATCGCCTTCGAACATGTGTTTGATTCTACGCCGTAACCACTCCGTTACCAAATCGGCGATCAGGTCGATAGGCTAGTACGTAGTGCGTAGTAGGCTGACTGCAAGGAGGACGGATGCAGGCGAATGATGCGCAGACGTTGGTGCTCTCGGCGCTGGCTGACGGGCCGAAGCACGGGTATGCGATCAACCTCGCGATAGAGGAGCTGACCGGTGAGCGTCTGGGCGCCGGCAGTCTGTACGGCGCGCTGACTCGGCTTGAGGCGAAGGGTCTGGTCGAGACGCTCGAGGAGCAGGGGCGGCAGCGGCCGGTGCAGCTGACCTCGGAGGGCCGTTCCGTCCTGGAGAAGGAGCTTCGGGCGATGGCGCGGCTCGCCGACGCAGGGCTGCGTCAGCTTGGACTGAAGCCCACATGACTCGAGCCGTCGGCCGGGTTGTGGTCGGGTTCTATCCGCGGGCGATCCGGGAGCGCTGGGGGCAGGACCTTGCCGGGGAGATCGACCGGGAGGGCTGGCGCGGGCTCCCGCAGTTGGCCGTCGCGATCGCCGGGATGTGGTTGCATCCGGCGATCTGGCCGACCTCGTCGTCCGCGGAGCGGCGTCGGCGGGTCGCGGCGCTGACCGTTCTGGTGGTCGGCGCCGGCTGGCTCACGGCGCACGCGGTCTTCGAGTTGACCGGCGCGGTTCCGAGAGCAATCACCCACTCCTGGCTGCTCACGGCCTGCGACCTGGTGACCTTCGCGGGGTTCCTGATGGCGGTGCCCGTGCCGCGGTTACGTCGTACGGCGCTCGCTCGCCTGGCCTGGACCGTCATCAGGCGACTCACGCTCCCATTCGGTGCCGGAGCGGCCGTTGTGTACGCGGCCAACCATGACACGTTCACGAGTCCGATGATTCGCGTACTCGTGGTTGTCGGCTGGTGGCTGATTCTCGTGCTGGCCGCCTCGCAGGTAGTGCGCACCGTCGCAGACGTTGACCTCGGGGACGTCTTGATGCCCGGTCCGCGACGCCTTGGTCTCGGCCTCTGGCTGGTGGCGTTCGGGCTGGCCGTCAGTGGGGTGACGATCCTGATCCAGGCGTTGACCGGGGGCAGCGACCGGGTCGCGGGCTTCCTCGGCGGTGCCGCTGTCCTCGCCCTCGGGGTGTCGGTCAACGGAACGGTGCGGGATCTGGCCGAGGTTCGACTCGCCTGAGGTTCACTTCGGCCCGCGGACCTTGGCCTCGGGGTACTTGTCCGGTAGTGCGTCCAGCCCGGATGCCGTCGTACCGCGCGTGACATGGTCAAGAAAGGTGGCGACGTAGTCGTCCTGGATCGCGAGCAGGCGCTTGCCGTTGATGCTCCCGAGGCCCAGCAGCCCCCGGAGCGGGGGAGCGACGAAGTAGGTGCTGTAGTCGGTGAAATTCAGGTGATGGGCACCTGACACCGTCACCAGCCACCGTTGGCTTGTGCTTGCCTTGAGCAACATGGCGGCCGTCTCGACCTCGCCCCCGGCGTCGTGGCCTACAGGCCCGCACGTGCCGGTGATGCAGGAGTCCTCGGAGCCCAGCATCAGGAACGGCGCCTGCAGGCCTTTGCCGACCACAGCCCCGAACTGGGTGCCGTCCAAGTCGACCGCGCCGGCGCAGCGTTGGTCCGTGCGGCAGGCTTCCAATGACGACGCCCCGCCGAACGAGTGACCGACGTAGGTCACCTTCGATCCGACCTTGCCGGCGAACTGGCCGGTCGTCCCGAGTGTCGTGACCTGATCAGCGACAAAATGCGCGTCCGCCGCCCACTCTGTCGCCAACCGGTCGCCGGTCTGCTGTGCGGTGCCGGTATGCGCGCCCAGCTCGGGGGGATTGCCCTGGGCGTTCCTGCCGACGACCTGACCGCCCAGGACGGTCACGTTCGCGCTGTAGGTCGGCGTGAGGCCGGCCACGATGTAGCCGCGGCTCGCCAGGCTCTCCGCGAGGACGGTGTACTGCGGTGCCGAGAAACCCATCCCCGGCTCGAGAACCACCACCGGGAACGGTCCGCCGGCGACCGGCGCCCCACTGATTGCGTGGATCTTGATCCTGCTGAAGTCGCTCTCGAACCAGCTGACCGGTTTCCCGAACGCAAGTCGCGACCAAAGTCCTGGCGTGTACGTCAACGCCTTGCCCTGCGCGGATCCGGGCGCCGGATACCACAGCCAGACCGCCAGCCGTCGAGGCCCGTGCTCGGCGTCCAACGGGTCGGTCCGCGAACTGTCCGCCCATTCGAAGCTCGTCCGGCCGACCTTGTACGGGCCGGACAATGCCGGCGTGTCCGTCGAACGTGAGCTGAGCAGGCCGACGACCAGTACGTACCAGCCGCAGACCACCAGCAGCCCTCCGACGACAGCCGCGACGATTCGCGGCCAACGCCACCTGCGTTTCCCGAGCTTGACCATGCGGCCATAGTACACACCACGTACTACGTACTGCGTACTAGACCGGTGGAGGCCAGCAGCAACCGAAGCTACGGCCAACTGAGGGAGAGCTGAGTCGCGCTGGTGGTTAGCGCAGGGAGGCGAAGAGGTCGTCCAAGGGTGCGGCTGGGGTGCGGCCGTGTTCGACGTACCATTCGCGGCCGAGCAGCGCGCGGAAGAGCCATTGGGGGAGCTTGAGGAGGAGGGCGAGGGTTCGGGCGCTGCCGTCGGAGCTTGCCTGGCTGGCGTGGGCTGCGAACGAGGCGCGCTTCTGCGTCGCATAGCGCCGTACGTCGACTCGATGGGTGATCGCGGCGCTGGGGGCGTAGGCGCTGTCGTAGGCAGCGGTGGATACTCCGGGCAGGATGCCAGGGATCGCCTCCACGATCCGGATCAGCCGGCGGATCAGGTGCCGATCGATCGTTGCCTCCAGCACCAATGGCGTACGGGCGCGCTCGGCGGCGTACGTACCGACGGCATGGACCTGCCGATGATCAGGATGCCCGTACCCGCCGGCCGGGTCGTAGATTGTCAGCGCGTCGGCCTGTTCCTCGCGCAGCAGCTCGATCAACGGCGCGGCCGCGTCCTCGACCGGGAGCGTACTGAAACCTTCGTCGTACGGAACCTCGGACGACCCGGAGTCCTTGAACCCGAGCCGTACGACGCGCGCACAGCCCAGCGCGGCAGCTGATCGCTCCAGCTCATCGCGCCGGAACGCGGCCAGCCCAGGCCCGGACCGGTACGCCGACGCAGCCGCACCGGCCTCACCGTCGGTGGCGACCGCCAGGACGACGCGATGCCCTTCCGCGGCAAGGCGCGCGAGGGTGCCTCCCATCAGCAGGGCCTCGTCGTCCGGGTGTGCGTGAAACGCCACCAGAGTGAAGGATCTGGCCATTCTCCGAGGATGGCACGCCGCGTGCCGTGGGGCTAGTTGCTCTCAGCACCCTCTCAGGGCTCGGGTACCACGCTGTGTTCGATGAGCGAGAACGAACAGCGGCCGGAGGTGTGACGGTGCTCCGCGCGCGACGACGTCTGCTGACCTCCGTGCTGAGCGGGTTGATCACGGCAGCTCTGGTGATTTTCCTGCCCAGAGCGGTCGGTGCGACCTGGAGCGGGATCGGATCTGTGCTCGACCGGCTGTCCGTCGGATCGTTGGCATTGCTGACGATCGTGTGGATCGCCGGTCTCTGGGCGCATTCGTTCGTCCTGGCCGCGTCCCTGCCAGGACTGACGAAGCGCCGCGGCCTGACGTTGAGCCTGACCGGGAGCGCCGTCGCCAACGTGCTGCCGCTCGGCGGTGCGGCAGGTACGGCGCTGAACTTCGCCATGATTCGCCGCTGGGGCTTCACCCCGGGCGCGTTCGGTGGGTTCCTCGCCGTGACCACGTTGCTGAACGTCGTCTCCAAGCTCGGTGTGATCGCTCTCGCGCTCGGCCTGATCCCGGTCCTGCACAGTGGGCACGCGTTCGGTCCGGCGAGCCTCCTGTTCCTCCCGGTGCCCCTTGCGGTCCTCGGCGGTGTCTGGATCCTCGCTGATGAGCGGGCAGCCGCTGGTGTCGGCAGAGCGCTCGACAAGGTCCTCGGAGTGATCCGGCCTACCCACCTCCAGCGTCGGCTGCCCAGGCTGCGCCTGCTGATCCTGCGGCTCATGCGCGACGGTTGGCAGTCGATGACGCTGGGGATGGTCGCGTACCTCGCGCTGCAGCTCGCACTGCTCTGGCTGTGCTTCGCCGTGCTGCACGTACCGCTCAGCATCCCCGTCCTCTTCACGGCGCTGGCTGTAGAACGTCTCCTCACGCTGGTGCCGATCACGCCGGGCAGCGCCGGTGTCGTCGAGGTCGGTACGACTGCGGCGCTGGTCGCGCTCGGTGGCGATCCGGCCGGAGTTGCCGCCGGTCTGCTGTTGTTCCGCGGGTTCACGTACCTGATGGAGATCCCGGTCGGCGGTGTCTTGCTCGCCGGTTGGTCCTGGCTCCAGCGCCGAACCGGTCCTAGTTCGCTCGACGGAGTGACCGGATGAGGATCGCGCTCGTCAGTGACTGCTACCTTCCCCGGCTCGGCGGCATCGAACTGCAGGTCCACGACCTCGCCGTCCACCTGATCCGCGCCGGCCACGACGTCACCGTCTTCACGATCACGGAGGGGTCCTCGGTGGCCGGAGGCATCCCGGTGGTCCGATTGCCGGCCCTCGCCGGCGTACCCCTCCCGGCAGCGGTCGATCGGTTACACGCCGCGTTGCGCCGCTTCGATGTCGTACATTGCCATTCCTCGTTGGTGTCACCGCTTGCCTGGCATGCCGCGCGGCTGTCCGACAACCCGCTTCTCACGCTGCACTCCCTCCCCAGCCCGTCGACGCCGTGGCCGGTCGCGCAGATCGATCGGTACGTCGGCAATGTGCAATGGACCGCGGTGAGCGAGACGGTGGCGCGCGTACTGCAGAAGCACCTTCCGCAGCGGCCGATCGGCGTTCTGCACAATGGTGTCGACCCGGCACCGTGGCGGCAACCTCGCCGTACGGACCGTCCGCTCACCATCGTGAGCACGATGCGGCTGGCGCGGCGCAAGCGGCCGATGGCCATGTTGCCGATCTTGGAACAGATCCGCTCCGAAGTACCCTCCGGAGTCCCACTTCGTGCTGTTCTCGTCGGCGACGGACCGCAGGCAGCCACCGTCACGAGGGCCGTACGGCGTCGCGGGCTCGGCGACTGGGTCGAGCTGCCGGGTCGCCTGACCCGCTTCGAGATCCAGCAGCTCTACGCGTCCGCGGATGTCTACCTGGCGCCCGCGGAGCTCGAGTCGTTCGGCGTGGCGGCACTCGAAGCTCGCTGCGCCGGGCTCCCGGTCGTCGCGATGGCCTCCGGCGGCGTCCGCGAGTTCGTCCGCGCGGGCAGCGAGGGCTACCTCGTACACACCGACTCCGAGATGGCGGCCAGCACAGCGAGCCTGTTGACCAACGCCGCCGACCTCTCGCGAATCCAGGAGTTCAACCGCTCCACGGACCCGGTCATGACCTGGACCAACGTGCTCGCCCAGCACCTCGCGGCCTACTCCGCGCAGCGCGTTCCCGCCGCGCTGAGAACCATCTGAGCTGCTACGGGATGTGAGGTCGTTCACAGGAGGTCACAGGGACGGGGCGAGCGGCGTCTCGTGGGCATGACTGATGCCAAGCAGACCTCTGTGCTGATTACCGGAGGCAACAAGGGACTCGGGTTCGAGGCGGCCAGGCGGCTGGGGGAGCAGGGGTGGACGATCTTTCTCGGGTCGCGGGACGAAGGGCGCGGGAAGGCGGCCGCCGACGAACTGGCTGCCAAGGGCGTGAACGTGGTCCTGGTGGTGCTGGACGTGACCTCGGACGAGTCGGTGGCCGATGCTGTGCTGCGTGTACGGGAGCACACCGACCGGCTGGATGTGTTGATCAACAACGCGGGCGCACCGGGGCACGCCATCACGCCGGCCGATGCGACCGTCGCGGAGATCCATCCTGTGTACGACACGAATGTGTACGGGCCGATCAGGGTCACGCATGCGTTCCTTCCGCTGCTGAAGGCGGCGGAGAACCCGCGGGTTGTGATGGTGTCGAGCGCCGGGGGTTCGTTCGGCGTGGTGACCGATCCGGAGCAGCCGGTCTCGAAGATGCACGAACTCGCCTACAGTTCGTCGAAGGCGGCGCTGAACATGCTGACCGTCCGGTACGCCCAGGCGCTCCCGGACATCAAGTTCAACGCCATCACTCCCGGCGAGGTCGCGAACCGCAAGTTCGCCGCGACCGACATGAACCACCACACCGGTCAGTTGACCGTCACCGAGGGGACCGACTGCATCGTCAGACTGGCGACGATCCCCGCCGACGGACCGACCGGCACCTTCACCGACCGCCTGGGCCCGGTCGCCTGGTGAAGGTAGCTCAGGGTTTCGAGAGCTCTGCCTTGAAGCCCTGCTGCCAGGAGGGATAGCGCAGGACCCATCCGAGGTCCCGCTTGGCCTTCAGGTTGGAGAAGCCGCGGCCCTGCGTCATCATCGACACCGCGACTTCTCCAGCCAGCGGCCGTGCCAGCCAACTGGGGACGCGCATCGGCTTCTTCGCTCCCGCGCAGGCGGCGAGGTAGGGCAGCCACTGGCTGGCCGGAGCCGGTTCGTCGTCGACGATGTTGAACGTGCCGCGCGCACCTTGTTCCACAGCGAGGACCGTTGCATCGGCCGCGTCGTCCAGGTGTACCCACGAGCAGTAGCCGGCACCACCTCCGACGACCGGGAACTGTCGCTTCAGTACCGGTGCGACCAGGTCCTCGTTCGCACCTGGGCCGTAGAACCAGCCGTACCGCAGAACCGCGCCGCCGGCCTTCACGACGGCGTCCTCGACGTGGCTGATCGCCTTCATGCCTGGTTCCGCCGGTGTACCGGTCATCGGGTCCACCGGGTCCTGCTCGGTCTTCACCCAGCCACCCTGACGGATCCCGTTCCACGCACCGTAGCTCTGGGCAACAAAACCCGTCACGCCGGTCGCGTCCGCCGCGGCCAGCAAGTGGTCCGTTCCCTCCGTACGCAGGCGGTTCGTACCCGCGAACCACTGATCCATGTGCTTCATGTCGGGCTTGCCCGCGTGCCCGACGGAGATCGCGGTCATCTGATGCACGATCGTGTCCGCCCGGGCATTGGCCACCGCCTCTCCGACCGCCACCGCATCCAGGCCATCCATCACCACAGCCTCGGCGCCCAGCTTCTCCAACAGACCCAGCTTGGCCGAGCTCGTCGTCGTCGCCGTCACTTGATGGCCCCGGGCAACCAATTGCGGCACCAACCGCCGCCCGAGAGCCCCGGTCCCACCAGCCACGAATACGCGCATCCTTGTCACCTTCCCGATTTCAGTACCTGTCGTCACCCCCGAGACGAGACAGCCCACCGGCCTGTGACACGGCGGTGGTAGGACCAGGTGAGGAGCAGGAGTGCGGGGCCCCAGAGGTTGAGCGGTGCGTAGCAGATGGTGAAGACGGCAGCCCAGAACGAGTTGGCCATGGCGCCCGGGCGACCAGTGGTCCAGACGTCCCAGAAGCCGACCGTCCAGATCAAGATCAGTGCCACAGCTCCTGCCGTCGCGGCAACGATCACAGCCTTCGGGCGAACCGTGCGGCCGCCGAAGAACGGCAACCAGCGCGGGACCTCTTCCCCCAGCGGACGTACCAAACCGAACGCCGTCAGCGCGACTGCCTCCGCCAGGAGGCTGATGGTTGCGATGTAGACGGCGGGCCAGCCCCGGATGGCGTCAAGCTCTCCTGTGCTGGTCAGCATGCCCAGGGGGAAGCCGAACGCGGCAGCCAAGCGCCACAGGCTGGAGGGAAGCACCATGAACGGGATGAGGTGCGCGAGCCGAGTGGCCCAGCGCGGCACCGGGCCGTCGGTGGTCCGAGTTCGCGAGTGGGTTCGTTGGGTCCGGTACCGCACAGCGAGGACGGAGAAGATGATGCCGCCGGCAAGGAAGTACCAGTCGACGCCCCAGTCGGACCATCGGAGGTGCGCATGGCCGGTCTCGTCCTGCAGGGAGAGGCCGGTGATTCCGTTCGCCAGGACACCGGTTGCGCGGGTGACGTCGTCGAGGATTCCGGCGCCGCCGCGCAGCAGGAGGACCACGCAGCCGACCCAGGCGAGTGCGCGGGTCACCGACGCGAGGCGTCCTCGGGCCCATCCGCGAGCGATGGTCAGGCAGACCAGCGCGCCCAGCGGCCAGGCGGCCTCGACGGTTCCGTTGATCAGCCAGGCCACAAGTCGGTGCACGCCCGCGGAGGTCTCCAGGCGATTCGGCTCCGGGCTCAGCGAGGGGAGTTTGCCGGGGCTTGCGAACGAGCCGCCGCAGTACCAGTAGATGTGGAAGGCGAAGAACACGACCACCCACCCCAACGCTGTGTAACCCGCGGAGGTGACACGCTTGTCCGCGCTTCGGTTCGGCGCCGCAGAGATGGTCATGGTGTCCACCTTCGGCGCCGGGCGGTCGCCGGTCATCCTGCTGCGGAGGGAACCGCCTCCCTCGAACGGGGGAGCGCCAGAACGTACATCGACCTGCCACGGTGATCATTCCACCGGCGCGATCCGCGCTGCCAAAGTGATCATCACTGAACCTGTTCGCGAGACGGGAGCATCGTGATCACGATCGACGTTGAAGAATCTGACCGGCGGGCCGGAGGGCTGGCGCCGGAGCGGTTGCAGGCCGCGCTGGACGCCCTGCGTACGGACGGCATGGTGGTACTGGCGGACGTGGTCGACCTGGACCACCTGGACGCGCTGCACGAACGTTTGATCAGCGATCTGGCGCTGCTCCGGAGCCGGCCCGATGCTCCGTACAACTGGACGCAGGGCAACATCCAGCAGGATCCGCCGCCGTTCGAGCCGTACCTGTTCGAGGACGTACTGCTGAATGCGCAGGCGATCGCGGTGACGTCGGCGATCCTCGGGCCGGGACTGCGCAACGTCATGTACAGCGGGAACACATCGCTGCCCAGCGACACCAGGCAGCCGGTGCACGCCGACATGGGTCACCTGTGGCCGTCCGACGCGATGGAGGCCCCGCATCCGCCGGTGCAGTTGGTGGTGAACGTACCCACCGTCGACGTCTCGGCCGAGAACGGGGCCACCGAACTGTGGGCCGGCACCCATCGCGACCTCACCGTCGGCGTCGGTGGTGACATCGAGGTGCCGCTGGACGCGTTGGAGGCCAGGCGCAAGATCTCGCCGCCGATCCAGCCGGACATCCGGCGCGGCAGCGTGCTGATCCGCGACGTCCGGCTGTGGCACGCGGGCATGCCGAACCGCACCGATCGGCCCCGGCCGATGATCGCCATGGTGCACGTCAGCCACTGGCTCGAGACCGGGACCCCACTGGAGTTCCCGGCCTCGAGCAAGGCGTTCTTCGACCACCCGGTGCTGACCACGGCCGCCCGGTTCACCGAGCAGCCGACCGATCACATCTTCCGCAGCCAGGGCTTCAGGGTCGAGCAACCGACGGCATAGCCGTTATGGCCGCGGCGAAGTTGGCCGCGGCCTCCGGCCGTTCCGGGACCCGGGGGAGTTCGTTGCCGCGGGCAAGCTCACCGAGCCAGGCCAGGCTCGGCTTAGGCGTCCGGACGAAGGTTTCGCGGTCGACCGCGATCAGCCCGAACGTCGGCTCGAACGATCCCCACTCGTAGTTGTCCAGCAACGACCAGTGCAGGTAGCCGCGGATGTCGCAGCCGTCCTCGATCGCCTCCGCGAGACCGCTCAACGCGCCTGTGGTGTAGTCGATCCGCCGGGTGTCGTCGGCGGTGGCCATGCCGTTCTCCGTGACCAGCATCGGTACGCCGCCGGTGACGTCGCGGGTGTGCCGCAGCGCCTGGCCGAGCGCCTCCGGGTAGTACTCCCAGTTGGTGAGCGTACGTTCGACGCCGTCCGCGAACGGCACCGGACCGTCCGGGCCGATGATCGTGCGCAGATAGGACTGCACGCCGACGAAGTCGTCGTTGCGGCTCTGCTCGAGGAAGAAGTCCTCGCGCCAGTACGCCCACTCGTCGCGATCCTTCTCGTGTCCCGGGACCGCTTGGTAGACCTGGTTGGCCACCGTCCAGCCGGCCTGAATGTGGCCGAGGCCGCGCAGCACCTCGACCGAGGCGTGGTGCGCCTCGGCGATCACCCGGGCGGCGTGCGGCGACGGGCCAGGGAAGTTCACGCCGACCTCGGTGTCGATCCGGGCCTCGGTCTGGTTGACCATCATGTTCGGTTCGTTGATCGTCACCACCCAGCTGACGTCGTCGAGGATCCGCGCCGCGGTCTCGGTGAAGAACCGGAACCGGTCGACCGCGTCATCGGCGTACCAACCGCCCTCTTCGTGCTGCCAGAGCGGGACCGTGAAGTGTTGCAGCGTCACGATCGGCTCGACGCCGGCCGCGCGGCAGGTGTCGATCATCCGCCGGTAGTGGTCGAGTTGGGCCCGGGACACCTCGCCCTTGGCCGGCTCGATGCGGGACCACTCCAGCGAGAACCGGTATGCCTTCAGCCCGGCCTGCGCCAGCAGCGCGATGTCCTCGCCGTACCGGTGGTAGGAGTCGCAGGCATCACCCGAGGGTTCCTTCGCCCAGGTGTCCGGGGCGTGTTCCAGCACCCAGTGGCCGGTGTTGGTGTTGCCGCCCTCGGTCTGGTGGCCGGCGGTCGCGGCACCCCAGAGGAAGTGCTGGGGCGCCGGAGTCGAGGAGGTCATACGAGGTCCTTTCTGCGACTTGGACAGGGTCGTGGGGTCACCACGGCAGCAGGCTGTGGCCGCGGGCGGGGAAGGTCGTCAGTGGCTGTACTTCGTGCTCGTCGACGCTGATCGACGCGTTGATCGGGTACGGCGCCACGTTGACGGTGATCAGCAGGTTGCCGTGTTCAGACGTCACGGGCACGGTCACCAGGCCCGCTCGGTCGGCGTCGATCCGAACCCGCGGCCGTACGCCGAGCCTTGCGAACAAGGCATGCCAGTTGCCGAGATGGGCGGCCGGGAAATCGCAGCCGACAAAGATCAGCGAGCCGGCGCCCAGCGGCGTCTGGACCGCGCACGGCAGTCCGGAGCCGAGTTCGCGGAGCAGCACAGTGGCCTCGGCGGGCGCCTGCAACAGTTGCGCCGACGCAACCCGCAGGTCCGCGTCGAGCGGGAAGCTGCCGGAACCGGTCACCGTCGGCCAGTACGGTCCGGATGCGTCCCGCCGGTCAACGCGAACGCCGGCCGAGGCGAGACCGAACGCGTCGGCGAGGATCGTGCACGGCGTACCGTCGTGGTCGCGGTCCGGCAGCAGGCCGGTCAGCAACAAGTTGCCGCCGGCACGGACGTGATCGACGAGCCGGCGCTGCACCTGCCGCCCGAGTGTGCGCGGCGTACCGAGGACGATGGTCCGCGGCGCCTCGGATGCCGCCGTGCCGGCCGACCACGCCGACGCCGGATCCGCGATCGCTTGCAGGTCGACGGCATCGACGTGATAGCCGCCGAGCACGATCGCCCGGCCGAGCGCGTCCCGCGCCCCGAAGCCACGATGGCGTTCGAGGTCGTCGACCTGCTCGCGGCGGTCCCCGGCCGCCGGGTGTGCGTACTCGGTGAGATAGTGATCGGCGACGAAGCCGAAGCCCACATCGTCGGTCAGTTGCCGTCCGGTGGCGAGGATCGGCTCGTACTCCCGAACCTCCTCGAGCAGGCTCGCGAGGGCGTCGAACGCCGGCGTCGTTCGCCCTTCGGGATCGATCGGCGCCGCGAACCCGTGCCGCTCGCCGGTGAAGGCGATCCGCGGGATGCCGTCGTCCCGAGAGCCCTCGATGACCGGGTTCCGGCCGCCCGTCAGCAGGTAGTAGTTGATCAGCCGATTGCCCTGGCCGAGCGTGAGCAGGGTCTTGTGCACGCCGGACTCCGGCGAGCTGAGACCGTCCAGGTTGTCGCCGTAGTCGCCGGTCCCGACCTCGAACTCCAGCGAGGTCGCCGGCTGGTCCGGCCCGTTGACGCAGGCCAGGATCGCGTTGCAGAGATAGAGATCGGTGACGTTCTGTACGGTCAACTCGCCCAGGTAGTAGTCGGAGCCGGCCACCACCCCCTCCCGGCCGCGATACGCCGGAGCGAGCTGGCTGATCCCGATCGGGAACGTCGTACCGCGCCCGCCGCCGGTGCCGTGAACGTTGATCAGCAACGGCGCCGAGATGCCCCGATCGCGCGCGAACGACTCGAGGTGCCGCAGGTAGCCGGCGAAGTCGTCCCGCGCCCAGAGGCCGAGCTCGTGGTGGAAGGCCAGCGACTGTGCCGGATCGCCGCCGCCGCGGACGGCGGCCACGAGCTGATCTGGATCACCGCCGAGCAGCTTCGCGGTCCCGTCCGGACCGTGCCGATCCGTCAGCCAGTCCAAGAAGTTGCTAATGGCAATGTCATCCAGGTGCGGCGTGTTCGACACCCAGGCGAGCATGCCGACCTCGTTGTCCAGCTGGACGCCGACCATCGGGCCGTCCGGAGCCTGTCGCGGCGCCAGCACCTCGAAGGCCGCACCGAGCCAGCGCTCGGCCTCGGTCAGGAAGCCGGGATGGTGGTAGTCGAGGTCCTCGGTCGGCGCGCTCGTACCGTCCCAGCCGGTCGGCCGGGCGTCCGGATGCTCCCGGTAGAGGCGATGCGGGACGCCTTCGTTCTTCAGCTCGGCCATCACGAACGGGCCGGGCCGGGCGAGGAACCGCAAGCCGAGAGAACCGCACAGATCGATGAAGGCCGGCAGGTCCCGCTCCGGGCAGGTCCGGCCGGTGAGATCGAGCTCCCCGTTCGGCAGTTCGTGCCAGATCCACGGGATGTAACTGGCGATGGTGTCCAGCCCCGCGTCCTTGGCCTGAGTCAGCCTGCCGGCCCACTCGTCGCGCCGTAACCGGAAGTAGTGGACCTCGCCGGCAAGCAGCAGGCTGGGCGTCCCGCCGACCTCGATTCGCCCACCACGGAGGGTGATCTGCCCAGGTCGAGGGTGGGTGTTGCGCTCGGCTGCTGTGCTCACGAGGCTCCTCCAACGGTGCGGGTAACGCTCCGGCCGGGTCGGGCGACGAGCTCTGGCGGTAGCGATTGTAACCGGTTACACTCCCAAATCGCCAGGCACTGGTGACCTGGCCGCAAGGAGGTCCGGCAGTGAACGACGACCGCATGAGCGTTCGCGAGATCGCCAAGCTGGCGGGTGTCTCCATTGCGACCGTGTCGCGTGTGTATCGCGGGATCGGGAGCGTTTCACCCACGACCCGGGCCAAGGTCCAGGCCGCCATCGAGCAGTACGGCTACCGGCCGAGCCACCTCGGCGAGGCGCTGGCCAATCGGCGCCACGGAGCATTGGCAGTGGTGTTCCCGGGCCTGTCCGGGCCGTACTTCGCCGAGCTGATCAACGGCGTCGAGAGCGTCGCCGTGCCGCGGCAGGTGAGTGTGCACGTGATCGGCACCCATCTCCGGCGCGAGGCGCCCCAGGAGTTGCTCGACGTCGCGCGACGCGTCGACGGGATGGCCATTCACGGCGGCACCGTCCCGAAGGCGGTGATCGAGGAGTTGGCGGCTCGTCATCCGGTGGTGATGATCGGACCGGATCCGCATCCGGCACCGGTCGTCGTACGCACCGATCATCAGGCGTTCCGGTCGTTGGTCAGCCATCTGCTCGCCGATCACGGGCTGCGGAAGCTGGTCTTCGTCGGCAACTCCGAAGGTTCGCCGGACCTCACCGATCGCTGGAACGCCTTCGTGGACGCGCATACCGAGCTCGGACTCCGGCCGGGAGCGCACTACCCGACCGGACTCGAGCAGACCCACGGCGTACAGGCCGCCGCCGACGTACTGGCCGGTGGTTACGACGGTGCCGTGTGCGGCAACGACGAAACCGCTCTCGGTCTGATGATGGCGGTTCTGGGACGCGGGCTGCGAGTGCCCGACGATCTGGTCATCACCGGCGTCGACGACGTCCCGATGAGTTCGCTGGTGAGTCCCGGTCTCACCACAGTCGCCCGGCCGCTGGCCGAGCTCGGAGCAACAGCAACGCGGCTGCTGCTCGATCTGATCAACGGCGCGGACGTCGCGCCCGAGACCGTCCTTGCGTCGCGGCTGGTCCGGAGAGCCAGCTGCGGCTGCCGAATCTGAACGGGAACAGCTCCAGACACAGCATTCCAAGCAGGTATCAACCTGACACACGGAGGTGTCGTCATGACAGGTACTTCGTTCCGCATCCGACGGGGGCAGCGGTCATGGCGGGGGGTTCTGATCGCGGCGTCGCTGGCCGCAGTGCTGGCGTTGCCGGCCTGTGCCGGCAGCCGCGTCGCAGGTGAGAAGCAAGCACAGCAAGGGAATTCGGCGGGTGGATCAGCGGACACGATCCCGGAGCTGAAGCTGGCGACGGAGTCCGACGCCGCGATGGGGAGCCTGGTCAACTACAACCCGTTCGCGCCGCAGCAGACGGTGCGCACCTGGTTGTTCGAGCCGCTGATGCAACAGAGTTCGCTGGACTGCAAGGTCGTGCCGTGGCTGGCGACCGGCTACAAATGGGAGGGGCCGGCCAAGCTGGTCCTGACGATCCGGCAGGGCGTGAAGTGGAGCGACGGCTCGCCGTTCACCGCGAAGGACGTCGCCTTCACCTTCAATCTGACCAAGAAGTACCCGGCGATCGACCAGGCCGGCGTCTGGAACGACACGTTCGGGGCCAAGGCCAAGTCGGTCACGGCCGACGGCGACAAGGTGACGTTCGACTTCGAGGGACCGGCGGCCACCAAGTTCACGTACCTGATCGGCCAGAAGATCGTCTCCGAGAAGGAGTTCGCGTCGGTCGGTGATCCGGCCAAGTACATCTCGAAGAACCCGATCTCGACCGGGCCGTTCAAGATCGCGAGCTACAACGGACGCCGGCTGGAGCTCGACCGCCGGCCCGATTACTGGCAGGCCGACAAGATCAAGGTCCAGAAGCTCGTCCTCGAAGGCAACTACAGCACCAACGCCAATCAGGCGGCGGCGAAGCTGAAGACCGGCGAGCTGGACTTCTACTCCGGTGAGATTCCGAACCCGGAGAAGGCGTTCGTCGCCGATGACCCGACGACCAACCACGTCTGGTACGCGCCGAACGGCCTCACCGTGCTGGCGCCGAACCTGACCAAGAAGCCGTTCAGCGACGTCAAGTTCCGCGAGGCGCTCGCGCACGGGATGGACAAGCAGAGCGCGACCGACAAGGCGACGTACGGCCTCATGAAGGTTGCCAGCCAGTCCGGTCTGTCCTTGCCCGTGAAGGCGAACCTGCTGCCGGCGAAGTACCCGGCCGAGAGCACCGTGATCCCGTTCGACCTGGCCAAGGCCAACCAGCTGCTCGACGCGGCCGGGTACAAGAAGGGCTCGAACGGGATGCGGCAGAACCCCGACGGATCGCCGATCAGCATCACCTTCTCCGTACAGGCCGGCTGGATCGATTACGAGGCGATGGCCGACCAGTTCACGAGCAACTTCCGCAAGCTCGGGCTGGACATCAAGGAGAACAAGATGCCGCCGGAGGCCGTCGACCAGCAGAACAAGGCCGGCACCTTCCAGCTGATGATCAACTACATGGGCGCCGGCTGCGACTACGCGCACGGCATGGGCGCCACCGTCGCCTCGTCGGAGATCCCGAACAAGACCACGATCAAGGGCAACGCCGAGCGCTACCGCAACTCCGAGGTCGACAAGGCGATCGGCGCGCTCGCGGGTGCGACCGACGACGCGGCGGCCAAGGAGCAGGTCGGCGTACTGGTGAACGCGATGATGACCGACTACCCGGTGCTGCCGATCCTGTACGCGCCGGCCCGGGCCATCTACCGCACCGACCACGCGGTCGGCTGGCCGTCCGCAGAGGACCCGTACGCCAATCCGCAGGACCAGCCGCTGGTGTGGATCACGCACCTGACCGCACCGACGTCGAAGTAGTCCGATGCGCTACTTCGCGCGCAAGATCGGCTTCTTCGTGCTCACTTTGTGGGCAGTCGTGACGCTGAACTTCATGATCCCCCGGCTGCAGCCGGGGGATCCGGCCGAGCTGATGGTGCAGAACCTCACCGGCAAGAACGCCCAGCTGAACATCGCGCAGGTGCAGGCCATGCGCGATCTGCTGGGCTCGCCGTCGGGCTCGCTGTTCGGTCAGTACTGGAGCTATCTCGGGCAGCTGCTGCACGGCAACCTCGGTGTCTCGTACACCTACTTCCCGTACCCGGTGACCGATGTGATCGGCGGGGCGTTCTGGTGGACCGTGATCCTGGTCGGGACCGTGCAGGTGCTGTCGTTCGTCATCGGGGTCCTGCTCGGTGCCTTCGCTGCGTGGCGGCGGAACAGCCGGTTCGACACGTCGGTGACGGTGATCTCCACGTTCGTCGGGACGCTGCAGCCGTTCTGGATCGCGCTGCTGCTGATCTACGGGCTGGGGTACGGGCTCGGCTGGTTCCCGACGGCCGGCGGCTACCAGGCGTCGACGCCGGGCTGGAACGGAGCGTTCGTGTACGACGCGCTCTCGCACGCGTTCCTGCCCGCGCTGACTCTGATGATCGTGACGCCGATCGGATGGGTGCTCGGGATGCGGAACACGATGATCATGAACCTCGGCGAGGACTACATCCGGCTGGCCCGTGCCAAGGGCCTGCCGGACCGGATGATCGCACTGCGCTACGCGGCCCGGAACGCCCTGCTGCCGAGCGTCGCCGGGTTCGCCCTGGCGCTCGGCGGCGTCCTGGGCGGCACGATCCTGGTGGAGACCGTGTTCGACTATCCCGGCCTCGGCCGGCTGATGGGGGAGGCGGTCGGCATCAAGGACTATCCGCTGTTGCAGGGCCTGATGTTGCTGACCGCGGTCGTCACGCTCGTCGCCAACCTGATCGCCGACCTGCTGTACGGCATCCTCGATCCGCGCGCCAGGAGGGCAGCCGCATGACCAGTGCCCAAAACCCAGTCCTTCCCGGGACGTCGATCGCCGCGTTGCCCGAGGAACAGGCGGCCGAGGTCGTCGACCGCTGGTATCGCGTTGTGTGGAGCAGCAAGAAGGCCCGGTTCGGGATCGTCGTCGTGGCGATCTATGTACTCGTTGCGCTGCTGGCTCCGGTGATCGCGCCGTACGCGCCGACCGACGGCTCGTTCACGCCGTTGACCGGGCCGTCGGCGCAGCACCTGCTCGGCACCAACGTCGGCGGCGTCGACGTGTTCTCCCAGGTGGTCTACGGCAGCCGGGTCTCGTTGATCGTTGGGCTGCTCGGCGGCTTGCTGGCGACCGCGATCGCCTTGGTGATCGGGCTGGTCTCCGGGTACGCGGAAGGAACCGTCGTCGACGACGTGCTGACGTTCCTCACCAACACCGCGCTGGTCATCCCGGTGCTTCCGTTGATCATCACGCTGGTCGCGTACTCCAGTACGCGCGGCATCCCGCTGATCGTCGGCGTCATCGCGATCACGTCCTGGGCGGGCTCCGCGCGAGCGAAGCGGGCGCAGATCATCACGCTGCGGAACCGGGACTTCGTCACGGCGGCGAAGTTCTCCGGCGACGGCACGCTGCGGATCATCTTCTCCGAGATCCTGCCGAACATGACCTCGCTGGTCGCCGCCGCGTTCGTTGGTGCGGCCACCGGTGCGATCGGCGCCGAGGCCGGCCTGGCGGTGCTGGGACTCGGCAGCAGCGACTCGGTGTCCTGGGGAACGATCCTCTACCAGGCCGACGCCGCCGGCGCGATCTCCCAGGGCCTGTTCGCCTGGGTGTTCGTCCCCGGTCTGGTACTGGCCATCCTGATCACGTCGATGGCGTTCATCAACTTCGGCATCGACCTGCTCAGCAATCCGCACCTCAGGGAGGACTGAGCCATGGCGCTCCTCGAAGTACGCGACCTGTCGATCAGCTACGAACCCAAGCAGCGGCCGGCCGTCGACGCGGTCAGCCACCTCAGTTTCAGCATCGACGACGGTGAGTTCGTCGGTCTGATCGGCGAGTCCGGGTCGGGCAAGACCACGGTCGGCATGGGCGTACTGCGGTTGCTGGAACGCCCGGGACGGATCAGCGGCGGGTCCATCGTCTTCGACGGTACCGACATCACCGCCCTGAGCCAGGACGAGTTGCGCCAGTACCGCTGGCGCGACATCTCCACGGTCTTCCAGAGCAGCATGAACTCGCTGAACCCGGTGACGCGGGTCGATGCGCAGTTCGCCGACGTGATCCAGTGCCACACGTCGCTGCGCGGCCGGGAGATCACCGAGCGGATCAAGACGCTGTTCGAGATGGTCCTGATCGATCCGAAGTTCATGACCGCGTTCCCGCACGAGCTGTCCGGCGGCATGCGGCAGCGGGTCAATCTCGCGCTGGCGCTGGCGATCGGGCCGCGGTTCATCGTACTGGACGAGCCGACGACCGGGCTGGATGTCGTCGTACAGCACAGCATCTTGGAGAACGTCCGGCGGCTGCAGGCCGAGCTCGGGTTCGCGGTGCTGTTCATCAGCCACGACCTCGGCACCGTGCTCGACCTGTCCGATCGGACCATGGTCATGTACGCGGGCAAGCTCGCCGAGGAACAGGCGACCCGGGAGCTGCTCCGCGACCCGCTGCACCCGTACACGAAGGGTTTGCTGGGCTCGTACGGCGATCCTCGTGCGGAGACCGTACGCATCACGTACGTCCCCGGCCGGCCGCCGGATCTCGCGCACCGGCCCAGTGGATGCGCGTTCGCGGCCCGGTGTCCGGAGCGGATCGCTACCTGTACGGAGATCGAGCCCGCGCAGACCGCCATCGGGCACGGCCTGGTGGCGTGCCACGTCGCGGCGATCCAGCGCGGTGCCGCCGAGAACGGAGCGGGCATCGAGGTCGGGCCGGTGATCCGTACGTTCGCGGGCCCGCAGTTCGTGAAGTCGGCGGTGGAGACCACCTCGAGCGAGCCGCTGGTCACCATCGAGGACGTGTCCAAGACGTACGTCCGCCGGCAAGGGCTCCATGCTGTCCGGACCGAAGCGGTGAGCGGCGTGAACTTTTTCCTGCGGCGTCGCGGTGTGACTGCCCTGGTCGGGCAGAGCGGCAGCGGGAAGTCGACGATCGCCCGGATGATCACCGGGGTCGATGCGCCGACCACCGGCCGGATCACGTTCCACGGCTCCGACGGTGATCAGGTGGTCGCGCGGATGCGGGGCCGCCGGCTGCGCAGCTATCGCGGCAGCGTGCAGATGGTGTTCCAGGATCCGTACTCGGCGCTGAACCCGACGAAGACGCTCGGCGCCGCGCTGGCCCGGCCGCTGATCAACTTCCAGCACCTGCGCGGTGCGCAGCTGCGGGAACGGATGATCGAGCTGCTGGAGACCGTCGCGTTGTCTCCGGGCGCGCGGTTCCTCAATCGCTACCCGCACGAGCTGTCCGGGGGCCAGCGGCAACGAGTCGTGATCGCTCGCGCGCTGGCGGTCGAACCCGAGCTGATCGTCGCCGACGAGCCGATCTCCAGCCTCGACGTGTCGATCCGGGCCGAGGTGCTTGAACTGTTCGACAAGCTCGTGCAGGAGCAGAACGTCGGGATCCTCTACATCACCCACGACCTGCTCAGCGCCCGGATGCTCTGCGACGAGGTCGTGGTCCTCAACGAGGGCAAAGTGGTCGAACAAGGGCCCTCGCTCGACGTGATCCGCGCGCCCAAGGACGAGTACACCCGGCTGCTGCTCGACGCGATCCCGAACCCGTTCGCCGAAGAGCGCAGTTGAGGGTCAGGAACGGTCGGCGGTGACGGTGCCATCGACGAGGAACGGCTCGAACGAGCCGTGCGGCGCCGTCCCGTCACCGTTCATGATCACCTCGGGGGAGTACTGCAGCAGGTAGACCCGGCGCAGCTTGTCGGTCAGGTTCGCCCCGCTGCGGTGGATCACCGTACTGGAGAAGCAGACGATCGACCCGGCCGGCACGATCACCGGCATCCCGGGATCGGAGCCGAAGTAGCAGATTCGGTCACCGGTCTCGATCGGGACGTGCTTGATGTAGGACTTGATGCCGGAGCGGCTGTACGGGAGCAGGTAGACGGACCCGTTCTCCTCGGTCACGTCGTCGAGAGCGATCCAGCAGGTCAGGTACGGCTGGTGGTTCTCGTGGACGTACCCCGAATCCTGATGCCACGCGAACGTGGTGTCGGGATCGCCGGCCTTGATCACGTACTGCTCCCAGAACAGGTACGCGTTCTCGCCGAGCACGCGGCGGCAGATCTGCTCCATGATCGGGCCGAAGATGAAGCTCCGGAGCTCGGGGCGCTGCTGGTAGACCATGTTGCTGAAGTACCGCTTGCCCTTCGCGTTGATGCCGATCCGGTCGGCGCCGGCCTCATCCATGGCGGCGTCGAGGCGATCCATGGAGAACTGCGCGGCACTGCGCAGCAGTTCCAGGTCCTCGGGGCCGATCACGTTCTCCAGCACGAAGTACCCTTCGGCGGCGTACTGGCCGACCTGCTCGTCGCTGACCAGCTGAGTCTTCTCCGTTTGCGTCATGATGATCACTCTGGCAAACCATCAGCGCCCCCGGAATGCTCCCAATGGCTGTCCGATGCACGTTCTGGCACTTAGGCTGGAGCTCATGGCCGGCTTTCAGCGGATCACGATGTCGGACCAGGACCCGACCCCGTTCGGCAGAGTGCTGCTGGCCGGGGAGGTCTCCGATGCCGAACCGCTCGTGCCGGGACCGCTGCATTCGCTGCCGGGAACGGTGATCTCACTGGTCACGGCCGGCACCGGCTTCTACCGGCACGCCGATCGGCGCACGGAGCCGATCGTCGCGCCTTCGCTGACCGTGGTGCTGCCCGGTGAGCGGCATTGGTACGGCACCCATCCCGGCGAGCGCTGGAGCGAATGGTTCGTCGTGGTCGAAGGGCCCGCCTTCGACGTGTTGCGCCAGACCGGTCGGCTGACGTGGTCGGGCCCGCGACCGCTGCCACGTGGCGTTCGGCCGGCCGATCTGGCGCTGCTGCTCCGCGGCGCACCACCGCGCTCGGGAGCCGAGCAGCAGATCTGGGCGTTGGCGGGTTGGCTCTCCAGCGCGTTGGCTCCGCCCGTCGACGACGAGACGGCGCGCTGGGATCGCGCCGCGCGGCTGCTCAGCGAGGACCTGCCGGCCCGGCTGGAGATGCGCGACGTGGCGACCCGGCTCGATCTCGAGTACGACCGGTTCCGGCGGGTGTTCCGGGACCGGTTCGGCAGGTCGCCGTTGGCGTACCGCAACGACCGGCGGCTCGAGGCGGCCGCAACCTTGCTGCGGGCAACCAATCTGACCTGCCGCGAGATCGCCCGCCGGATCGGTTTCTCCGACGAGTTCCACCTGTCCCGCCGGTTCCGCAGCCGGTACGGGGTGTCTCCGACCGGCTACCGGACAGGCAGCGAACCGCCGTCCTGACCCTGGCTAGACTGCGAACCTGTGACAGCTCTCGTAGGCCGGGTCGCGCTCGGTGTGGCAGCCATGTCTTTCGCGCCGCGTGATCGGAGCGTCGATCTCGCGACGATTCGGGACGGTATCGCCGCCGGCGTTGCGATTCTCGACACCGCGCGTGCGTACACCCGCGTCGATGTGCAGACGTACGGAGAGGAGCTGGCGGCCGAGGCTGCCCTCGGCTCCGGCGTCCTGGTCGGCACCAAGGGCGGTCACTCGCGAACCAGTGAGAACACCTGGGACGCGGACATCAGCGCGGACCGGATTCGCGCCGATGTCGACACGAGCCTGCGGGCGTTCGGTCGTGAGCAGTTGGACCTCTACTACCTGCACCGGGTCGACCTGGCCGAACAGCCGGTGGAGGAAGGCGTCGCCGCGCTGGCCTCGCTGCGGGACGCGGGGAAGGTGGCTCGAATCGGCCTGTCGAACGTCACCGTCGCCGAACTCGACCGCGCCGCCTCGGTCACCCAGATCGACGCGGTGCAGAACCAGCACAGCGCGATGGGCCGCGAATCAGCCGCCGTACTGGCATGGTGCGAGGCCCATAACGTGCCGTTCTTCGCGTACTCACCGCTGCGTCACTCCGCGGCAGCACCCCAGCTGACCGCGATCGCCGCCGCCCGAGGACTCTCGCTCCAACGCCTGCAACTCCGCGCCCTGCTCGAGTCGTCACCCGTCCTGTCCGTCGTCTCAGGCGCAACCCGCCCCACCACCGTCCTCGACTCCTTCGCCGCCGAGTCAGACCCCTGGGACAACGACCTCCAGTCCGCATACGCCGCCGACCTAGCGCACTTGAAGCTCAATTGATGGCGGCGGCGATCGGCTCGAGGCCGGCGCTCAGCTGCGCCTTGGGCAGGTGGTGGATGCGCCCGAACTCCTCCGGCCGCATTCCAGCCGAGACAGCGAGCATCACGTGGGCCTCGGTGCCGCCGATGCCGTGGGCGACCAGGATTGCGTTGTGGCCGTCGCCGCGGTACTCGCGCAGCATGGTCGTCACATGCCAGAGGGCTCTTCCGGTACGGCCAGCGCGCGGAGCCCGGCGTACAGCGGCCGGCTTCGGCCGGCGCGAGCCCGAGCGGCGCGGCCCGGCCGGCGAAGTAGCCGTCCCAGTAGTTGCGCATGCCGATCGCCAGGAACGCCTCGGTGCACACCTCCGAGAAGGTGACCGTGGCGATCGGTTCGATCAGTTCGAACAGGCGGTGAACCTTGTCCAATGCGCGCGGCATCTTGTGTCTCCTCGGTCGGGAGACCGCCTCGGTCGGCGGTCTCTCACCCCTGCAACGAAGACGCCGGCCCGCATCCGACACCGCCCACGGTCAGAATTTGCGGCCGACTCCGACCCAGAGGCTGCACATGATGTCGGTGAACTCGCCGCTGTCGACGTACTGCTGGGTCTCGTCGTCGGGGTGCCAGCGGAACGGTGAGACGACGCCGGGCTCGACCAGTTCGGTGCCGTCGAAGAAGCGGGTGACCTCTTCCTTGCTGCGCACCTGGGCCTCGCCGCCGTCGGCCTGGTACACGACCATCGCCCGCTCCCACAGCTCCGGCGCGAAGTCCGGTGTGCAGTGCGAGAAGATCAGCAGCGAACCGGGCGCGAGCGGCTCGACGAGCTGGCGGACCAGGTCGTACGGCTCGAGGTGGTCCGGGAGGTAGTGGAAGACGCCGACGATGCTGAGCGCGACCGGCTTGCTGAAGTCGATCAGCTCCGCGACCTCGTCGGACCCGAGGATCGCCTGCGGGTCGGTGACGTCGGCCTCGAGGTACGTCGTGCGGCCCTCGGGCTTGCTGACCAGCAGCGCGCGCGAGTGCGCGAGCACGATCGGGTCGTTGTCCGCGTACACGACGTGGGCCGACGGGATGATCTCCTGGACGACCTCGTGCAGGTTCGGCTCGGTGGGGATCCCGGTGCCGATGTCGAGGAACTGCGTGATGCCCTGGTTCGCGGCGAACTTGGCGGCGCGGTGCATCCACATCCGGTTCGACAACGCGGCGGTCCGGAAGCCCGGGAAGGCCTGCAGCAGGTGCTCGGCGGCCTGCCGGTCGACCTCGAAGTTGTCCTTGCCACCGAGGAAGTAGTCGTACACCCGGGCAGGGTGCGGCCGGTCCAGGTTCAACTGCTTGTACATCCCCCGGTCGGCGTCCTGCGATTCAGTCATGAAAATCCCAATCCGTACTGCGGGTTCGACCTGCTCGAGTCATCGTAGCCGGTACACAACCGTCCGTAACACCGGCAGCCCGACCCTATCGCCCGGAACGGCCATGGAGCTGGACGACGTACTTGGTGGTGGTTCTGCCGTTGGTGGACGTGACCGTGATCGTCGTGCGGTCGCTGCCGGGCGGTGTGCTGACCTTCGTCCGTGCGCCCGGGATCGTCGGTACGCCGCTGATCCGTGCCCTGGGCCGCGAGTCGACCATGTAGGTCCTGGTGGCGGGATCGAAGCCGTCGATCGGCTTGCCGTTCACCGTGATTTGCCTCAGCGTGGCGACGCTGCGCGCGGTGGCGTCGTCGTAGTTGGTGACCGCCACCGTGCCGTCGCTGTTCAGCCGGTACGTCGCCGTCATCGCCTTCGACAGGTTGAGACGCATCCAGCCGGCGTCGCTCTGGTCGAGACCGGTGCCCGAGTCGATCGAGGTCTGCTGCAGGATCTGCGTCCGCTGCTCGTCCGTCAGCTCGGGGAACGTGCTGGTGAGCAGCTCGGCCGCCTCGGCCGGTACGACTTCAGCCTGTCCTGCCGGACCCGACCGCGGGAAGCCGTAGTCGAGGCGGTAGCTGTACAGCTGCGTGGCAGCGCTGTCGGTCAGACCGGCGTACGGATCCCCGGCACACAGCTTGACCGTGGTGAATCCGGCCGCCTCGCACTTGGTCGCCAGCACCGACTCGAGCTCCTTGTGGGCGAGTTCCAGGGCCGGCTCGAAGGCCGGGTCCGCCCAGCGGTGCGCCACCACCGACTGTGCGATCATCCGGCCGCCCATCACGTCGAGCGGGTAGTGGAAGCCGAGGACGATGCGGTTGTTGCCGTACTCCGAGGACCGGGCGAGGATCGTCGGCGCCAGCTCCGGCAGCAGGGTCGCGAGCGTGGTGCCTTCGACGTATCCGCCGTACGTATGACCGCTCGGGAACGACGGACTGGTGAGGTAGCCGTCGTAACCGCCCGCGGGCGAGTCCATGATCAGGCCGCCCTGACTGACCAGGCCGAGCCGGACGAACGGCCGGTCGTACGGCCAGATGCCCTTGGCGGCGTCCGCTCCGGGGATGGTCTGCCCGACCCGGTCGAGGACGGCCTTGGTCTGCGGCAGCTCTCCGGCCGCGAGCGCCTGGGCGTAGATCGGGCCGAGCCGCGAGCCCAACGCATCGGTTCCGGTCTCGCGGATCGAGTGGTCGGCGTCGGTCTGGGCCCGGTTCATCTCGGCCGTGGTCGCGGAGTTGTTGATCGACAGCGCCACCTTGTCGTTGGTCGCGACGACCTGGTCGCGGTCGACCTTGGTGTTCGGTCCCTTGACGCCGGCGGGCAGTCCGGGGAACTCGCCGAGCAGATCGTTGAGGTAGTGGTCGGTCGGCCAGGAGTCTGACGGGAAGCTGTCCGACAGATTCGCCGCGGTGGCCCCGGTCGAGGCGGCCGCGGCGACCGGCGAGGTTGCCGCGGTGTACGGCGCGGTCCACGGCGATGCGGGTGACGTACCGATCGCGTTGATCGCACTCACCGCCGCGACGTACGAGTTGCCGGGTTTGAGCCAGCTGAACGTGGCCACGTGTTGCGTCGGATCGTCGACGCGGAGCTGGTGACCGTCGGCCAGGCGTACGACGTACCCGATGATGGCGCTGCCGCCGTCGTCGGCCGGCGTCAGCCACCGCACGGTGAGCGCGGAGTCCTGGCCACCGGCTGACACGTTGAGCGGAACGGACGGCGCCGTCTTCGCCTTCGTCCGCAGACCGTCGATCGCGGCCTGCAGCCGCTGCGACTCCTCCGACAGTTTGGCATCGGTCGCGGTCTTGTCGGCCAGCACCTGCTGAGCCTGGACGATCGACTGCTGCAGGGCCTGCCAGGACGTGTCGGTGTAGCGCTGGTTCGTGCGCGACTGCGCGTCGGCGACCAGGCTCTCCAGCTGCCGACGGACCTTCGGTACGAGCTGACTGGTTGCCAGCAGCAAGCTTCGCGTCTGCGCGTCGACCTGGCTCTGGGTGGCCGAATCCGCCGCGAGCAAAGCCTTCGCCGCGGTGTACTCGCGCTGGAACACGGCTGCGTCGATCAGCAGGTACCTCCCGAGATCGGACAAGTACGGAGTGGCAGTGCCGATCGCCTGCTCCAGCTTCGACTTGTCGACAGTCGCCGGAGGCTGCGCGGTGCTGAACGTGTACTTGTCGAGATTCGCGACGTACGGCAACGAGGCGCTGGTGCCGGCGCGCATGACCACCGACAGGCGGTGGCTGCCCGTGACAGGTGTTGCGATCGTCGCGGTGCCCTCCCCGGCGGTGTTCCAGTTGGCGGCAGTGGCCGGCAGCGCGACGGTCGCGATCGGGTCGCCCGGCTGGGCGGGGTCGGCGGCGTCCAGGTAGAAGTCCAGACGTGGGTTGCTCCCGACGCGACCGGAGTTGCCCGCGTAATGGACGCTCACCTGGTTCCGGCCGGTGGCGCCGAAGTCGACTGTGCCGTAGTCGATCCAGGCACCGTCGGAGGTGCCGCCGACATCGACGACCGGTCCGTCGTTCCAGTTGGAGTTCTCGACCTTGAGCGGCTCACCGCTGCTGGACTTCCACGTCTCGGCCTCGAGGACGTACGGGGCATTGGGATCCGACTGCAGCGACTGGGTGAACTGGAACCAGTCGAAGTTCGACACCCATTCCTCACCGGGCGGCGTACTGAAGGTCAGGCTGACCGCCTTCGCGTCGACGAGCGCTTGCGCGTTGGTGAGGTCGACGACGATCGTCTGGTAGTTGCCCCAGTCGCCCGTGCCCGGCAGATCAGCGGTGCCGACCACCGGGCCCGACTGGTCGCCGGCGTGCACCTGCAGACGGGCGGGCGCGGTCCCAGGATCGCGGTAGCTGGCGTAACGCACCAGGAGGTACTTCGGAGCCGTGCCGGTGAAGTCGAGGTCGAGGTACCGGATCCAGGACCCGTCCGTCACACCGCCGAGGTTGCCGGCGGACAGGTACGCCTGGTTGTTCAGCGGAGGGCCCGACCACTCGTCGGACTGCTCGCCCTGCAGAACCCGGTAGCCGCCTTCGTTGAGTGTCAAGGCCTCGGCACTGCTTTGCAGGTACTCCTTCGCCGCCCGCAGGTCAGCGCCGGACGCGGTGGAGTCCAGGGCCGCCTGAGCACGGGCGAGCGCGGCGGTGAATGCGCGGTACGAGGTCACCGAGTAGTTGCCCTGCCGTTCGAGCAGCGCTTCGTTCACGAGGTTCTGCAGCGCGGCGCGATCGGCGGCCGCGACCGACACCGTGATCGGCGAGGTCGCGGACACTCCTTGACCGGAGAGCTGCCGTACCTTCACGCCGCCGCGGAAGGCGGCGTCGGTGAACTCGACCCAGGCCTGTGCCTCGGCGCTCACCTTGCCGGTGAGTCTGAGCTTCACGGCCGATGCGCCGTCCACAGTGATGGACGCGCTGACGCCACTCGGAAGACCGACGACGCGTGCACTTCCTTGCCTGAGCAGGTCGGTACCCACCCGGGCGGCGAGTTTGACCCGGTGGTCGAACGTCAGTTGCACGCCGGCGTTCAGGTTGCCGTCCGCCGCCGCCGCGACGGTCGTGTGGTCAGCGGTCACCTGGTACGTCTGCGGTTTGTCCGTCGTGGGATTGCTCAGCGAGTACGCCGGAGCGGAGTGGTTGCCCCACGTGCTCGGGGCCGCGTCCATCGAGAAGTCGAGGGATCCGCCGCTGGTGATGGTCGAGAAGTCGATCCAGGTGTTGCCGAACCCACGACCGTTCAGCTTGGCGTTCTGGACGTAGAAGTTGTCGGCTGAGACGTTCGCGGCCGAGACGGTGAAGTTCCGGCCGGTCGGGTACGAGATCGTCGCCGAGTCGAAGAACGGCGTACCGATCTGGTACTGCGACGAGCCTGCGGTGACCGGGAACAGGCCGAGCGCGGCGGCGACGAACATCGTCGACATGGTGCCCGCGTCGTTGTCCATCGTGGGCAGGAAGCCCTCGGGCGCGAGCTGGTAGACGTTGGTCTTGACCGGCGGCGTGAACTCACCGCCGCCCGACGGCGGCTTGTTCCCGTCGGTCTGCCCGGTGGCGATATAGCGGTTCCAGGTCTGCTTGGTGTAGATCGACCGGACCCACTTCTGGGTCAGCGCCGGCTCGTTGACGTAGTTGAACAGGTACGGCGCCTGTAGGTCGATCTCGTTCGCGTTCGAGTGCAGCATCGCGTGCCCGTTGTCCGGGTCGTCTTCGCCGAACAGGTGCCGCAGCGCCTGCTCGGCCGCGTGCTGACCGCCGGTGGCCTTGATCAATCCGGCCATGTCGTACGCCGGGTACCAGTTGTACTGCCACAGCGTGCCCTGGTAAAGGTTGGAGCTCTCGAACTTCTCGTAGTCGACGTCCGTCCAGTCCCCGCTGCTGTTGCGCGGGTTCAGCACAGCGACCTTCGTACCGTCCGGAGCCGTCCACGCGCCGGGCTTGTACTGGTTCGCGACCGGCAGCAGGGCCTGCTTGCGGAGCGTTGAAGCATCATTGGTACGGCCAACGGCATCGGCGATGATCGCGAGCGCCCACTGGTCGTAGCCGCGCTGCACCATGTCGCCCGGACGATCCGGGATGAACCCCTGCCGCAGCTGCTGCCCCGAGTAGTAGCCGGTGAGGTCGCGCAGTACGGGATACGCCTGCGTGAGACGTGAGAAGCCGGTGTAGCCCTTGGAGAGTGCGTCCGCGACGATCACGGCGGAGCGCTCGTACCGGACGTTCGGCACGCCTTGCGTCGGGGCGAAGACGTCCGAGCTGCCGGTGGTCGCCTGGTCGGCCATGCGCGTGATCAGCGACTGGATGATGTCCTTGTAGAGATCCGGCGCGACGTAGGCGATCACGGAGTACTTGCGGAAATCGTCCCACGACGACCAGCCGTCGTAGTACGTGTAGTCGTCGACCTTGTGCACCGAGCCGTCCACGCCGCGGTACGTTCCCGACGTGCTTGTCGCGTTGATGGGCAGCGCGAACATCCGGTACAGGTGCGTGTAGAAGAGCTTGCGCAGGTCGCCGGTCGGGTCGCTGCGGTCGGAGGCGGTGATGTTCACCCGCTGCAGCACCTTGTTCCAGGCCTGCTCGGTGCCCTGACGTACCTGGTCGAAGGTCTTGCCGCCCAGTTCGGCGCCCTGATCGATCTTGGCCTGCGCACTGCTGATCGGCGACAGCGTGATCCGCAGCCCGACGGTCCGGGCGTCGTCGGCGAACGTCAGTACGGCACCGGTGTCGCGGCCGCTGCGGGACGCGACGTCGCCGAGAGTTGTGCCGTCGGCCCAGGTCTGCTGCTTGACGACCT
Organism: Kribbella sp. NPDC048928; assembly: GCF_043197975.1. Classification (NCBI taxonomy): domain Bacteria; kingdom Bacillati; phylum Actinomycetota; class Actinomycetes; order Propionibacteriales; family Kribbellaceae; genus Kribbella; species Kribbella sp. NPDC048928. Next base: position 87,242 of record NZ_JBICUC010000010.1, read on the forward strand.
TCTGCTCGGTCTCCGCGTAGTAGAACAGTTTGTACGTCGCACCGTTGAAGAAGCCGGTGAACGATCCGCTCAGCGCCACCCGGCCATCGGCGAGCGGTGTCGTCGTGAGGTCGGAGGCGATCCGCTGGGTGAAGTTGTTCCCCAGGTCGAGGACCAGCGACGGCGTCTGGCCGGCCGGGAACGTGTACCGGTGCATTGCCGTACGGGTCGTGGCCGTGACCTCGGCGGCGATCTTCCCGCCCGGATGGGTGACGGCGCCGTCCTGGCCGGCGATGGCACCGAGACCGACCTGGTAGTAGCCGGGGGAGGCGTGCTCGTCGTCATGACTGAACGGATGTGCGTACGAGGCTGCGCTCGGACGCGCCTCGTACGCGACCGACGTCGGCACCACCAGCAGGTCGCCGCCGGCGCCCGAACCGCCAACACCGTCGAGGTTGGTCTGCGTGAACCCGTTGATGCTGGACTGCGCGTAGTCGTACCCGGAGTGACTCCGTCCTGGCGAAGTCATCGGATTGACTTTGACCAGGCTGTTCGGCGCCTGCGCGCCCGGCAGGTCGTTGCCGTGGTCACCCGACGTGGAGACGAAGGGGTCCACCAACGACGTCAGACCCGGGCCACCGAGCGCCTTGGCGGCCGCGGACGGTTCACCGACCGCGGCGATGCCGGCCACAGCCAGCATCGCCACCACCAGCAGCGCCACCACGGGTCGAACGGATCCTGCAAAGCGCACGCGAGACATGTCACTCCAACGGGCGGGCCGGCCGAGACCACAGCACATTAAGTGCCCCGCGCCCACCCGCGCCAGACCATCCACCCCTGTTAATGCAGAGTTCCTCCAAAACCCGTGCGGCCGAGCTCAGCGCTGTCCGTTCGCGGTCCCGTACTCGGCCGCGATCGCGTCGCCGCCGCCGTTCTTCCAGGTCCGGACCGCGTTCTTCCAGGCCGACACCGGCTGCCGGCCGAAGAAGATCTCGGTCGAGAGGTCGGCCAGTGGCTTGGCGAGCGCGGCGCCCTTGGACGAGTCCAGTGGCGAGTACAGGCCCGAGGTCGGGTCCGGCGTGATCAGCTTCAGCGCGGCGGTCTGGTAGTCGAAGCGGGCCCGTACGGATGCCGGCTCGCCCGGCTGGTAGAGCGCGACGGGGGAGCCGGCCAGGTACTCGAACGGGACGAGTGCCTGGTTCGTGCCCTTGCTGTTCAGGATCGGGTCGGTCCCCTTGAGGGTGTACGTCTGACCGGCGATTCCGTAGGTCCGTTCGAGGTACTCGCGGGATCCGAACGGGGCGCACAGCCAGTTGAGCACCTGCAGCAGCCGGTCGACCCGGCTGTCGTCCTTCTGCTTGGCGATCGCGGCGAAGGCGTCGACCGGCTTGCTCCGCTGATGGCTGCCCTGGCCGCCGTTGCGTCCGGGCGGGATCATGCCCGCAAGCTCGAAACCGTCCACCGCCGCGCCCCAGGTGGCGAACTTGCTCCAGCCGCCGTAGCTGGCCAGCACCATCGAGCTCGTACCGTTCAGGAACCACTCGTTGCGCTGCGTGTTGACCGAGGCGGCCGCGTCCGGATGGAAGATCCCGCGCTTCACCAGATCCCGCATGTCCGTCAGCGCCTGCTCGTACTCGGGCAGCTCGTAGGCGCTCTTGAACGTCCCGCCGTCGACGACCCAGGTGCCGGGGATCCGGTTCATCCCGAGCACGAAGGCGAAGAACCCGATCACATCACCGGAGGCCCAGCGAGCCTTGCGTTCGTCGGTGAGCAGCTCCGCGGTCTCGACGAACTCGGCGTAGTTGGCCGGCGTCGTCGTACCGCCGGCCTTCTTGATCAGATCACCGCGGACGTAGAGCACGTTGCCGACCAGCGAGCGGGGTACGGGGACGCCCCAGATCGCGTTCTCGAAGACGGTCTCCTGCCAGGACGGTGTCGGCAGGCCGGCCAGGTTCGGGTACTTCTTCACCGCGTCCCCGCTGAGCCGCCCGGTCAGGTCGCTGAAGGTTGCCCGCAGCAACGCCGGCATCTGCTGCTGGGGCGAGCGCACCGTGACGATGTCGGGGATCGAGCCGCCGGCGATCGTGGTCGCGAACCGATTCGGGTAGTCGGCGAACGGGGTGTACGCGATGTCGATCTGGGCACCGATGCGCTGGTTGATCTGCTGCCAGATCGCGTTGTCGCCGAGCTTGGGCGCGACCGGGTCGAAGCTGTACGTCAGCACCGACACCTTCTCGCCCTGGAGCACGGGCTCGGGGTAGAGCGCCTTGGGGGACGCCGGGTACTGGAGGTAGCCGGAGAGTGCACCGTGCCGGGTGTCGCCGACGAGGTTCGGCGTGACGACCCCGTTGTCGACGTACGCCGGCAGCTCGACCGAGGGCGCGCTGCCGCCCGTCGAAGCGGCGGGAGTGGACGAACAGCTGCTGAGCGCTGTCGCCCCGGCGCCGGCCAGCCCTGCTGCCCCCGCGAGTTGCAGGAACCGGCGACGATCGATGGTGGTTGCCATGAGTGTCCTTTCACAGGATGCGGGCAGTCGCGCCGCATCAACCCTTGACTGCGCCGATCATGAGGCCCTTCGCAAAATGCTTCTGCAGGAAGGGATAGACCAGGAGAATCGGGACGATCGACAGTACGAGGATCGCCATCTGGATCGAGAGTTGTGGCGGCATCACGTCGGCGCCGCTCGCCGCGACCTCGGTGCCGATCGGGGTCTCGTTCACGATGAACGTTCGCAGCACCAGCTGCATCGGCCACTTGTCGGTCGAGTTCATGTACAGCAGTGCGGAGAAGAAGGAGTTCCAGTAGCTGACCGCGTAGAACAGCCCGATGACCGCGATCACGGCACGGGCCAGCGGCAGCATGATGTTGCCGAGGATCCGGAGCTCGCCGGCGCCGTCGATCCGGGCGCTCTCGACCAGTTCCTGCGGAATCTCGAGGAAGAAGGAGCGCATCACGATGACGTTGAACGCGTTGATCAGGACCGGCAGGATCAGTGACGCGTACGAGTCGATCAGCCCCAACTGCTTGACGAGCAGGTACATCGGGATCATGCCCGGGTTGAACAGCAGCGTGAACAGCGTCAGCAGCAGCATCGGCTTGTGCCCGAGACTGCCAGGCCGGCTGAGCGAGTAGGCCAGCCCGACGGTGGCGGCCAGGCTGAGGCTGGTGCCGACCGCGGTGATGCCGATGCTCACGGCCAGCGCCTTCGTGACCACGCCGCCGGACAGCACCGCCTGGTACGCCGAGAAGGAGATGTGCGACGGGATCAGTACGAACCCGCCGGAGTGCGTGATGCCCTCCTGGGTGGAGATGCTCGTCGAGAGGATCGCGACGAACGGCACGACGACAGCAGCGCAGGCGATCGCCAGGACGACGGCGCGGGCGGAGACGAACAACGGGTTCGGCCGGCCGGCCCAGACCGGGAGGACGTTCCTCATTTCGAGTACACGCCCCTCTCCCCGAAGACGTGGGCGAGCCGGTTCGCTCCCAGGACCAGCGCGACCCCGATCACCCCTTTGACCAGGCCGACGGCGGCCGCCTGACCCCAGTTCCCGCCGAGGATCCCGTTGTTGTAGACGTATGTGTCGAGTACGTCGCTGGCCGGGACGCCGACCGCCGCCTGCTGCAGGATGATCTGCTCGAAGCCCACCGTCAGCGCGTCGCCGAGCCGCAGGATCAGCAGCAGAACGATCACCCCGCGAATCGCCGGCAGCGTGACGTGCCACATCCGGCGGAGTGCGGACGCGCCGTCGATCGCGGCGGCCTCGTAGAGCAGCGGATCGACCCGCGACAGCGCCGCCAGGAAGATGATCGTGCCCCAGCCGGTGTCCTTCCAGATCACCTGCGAGGTGATCAGAATCTTGAACAACTCGGGGACACCGATGATCGAGAAGGTCCCGAGGCCGATCGACCGCAGGTGCGTGTTGACCATGCCGGTACTTCCGAGCATCTGCTGGAACAGCGCGACCACGATCACCCAGGACAGGAAGTGCGGCAGGTAGAGGATCGACTGCGCGAGCCGCTTCACCCGCTCACCCAGCATCGAGTTGAGCAGCAGCGCCAGCACGATCGGCACCGGAAAGACGAAGAGCACCTGGATCAGCGTGATGATCAGCGTGTTCAGCAGCGCGGCCACGAACGCCGGGTCGCCGCTGGTCACCACGCGGAAATTGTCCAGGCCGACCCACGGGCTCCGGGTGAAGCCGAGGAACGGCTGATAGTCCTGGAATGCAATGGCATTTCCGAGCAGCGGCAGATAATGAAACAACAGCACGATGCCGATGCCCGGTAAACCGAGCAGCAACAGGACTTTGTCCCGGCGCCACCGCGCCCGGAGGCCCATTCTGCGCGGCCATTTCTTGGTCACAGATCTCTCCTTCGAGCCCTCGCTGGAGGCCGGTTCGCACCGTCGCGCGTGGCGAAGGTAGCAGAGATGTAAGGTTGCATCAATGCCTTCCCGGTCCCTAGAGTGAGGACCCGGAGACGACGCCGAACCCCCTGGGAGTGGAGATCAGCGTGAGGACGATGCGGACCGACGTGGCCGTCGTTGGCGGCGGCACCTCGGGGATGACGGCGGCGATCGCGGCGGCCCAGGAGGGCGCGCAGGTGGTCCTCGTCGAGCTCGACGAGTCGATCGGCGGCGTCGGCATCAGTACCGGCGTGCATTTCTACTACTTCGGGTCACCGGCCGGTCTGCAAATGGAGATCGATCGCGCCGCGCGGGCGGTGCCGGACGTCCTGAATCGTGCGCACGGATATCACCCGGCGTCGAAACTCCAGGTGGTGACCGAGTTGCTCGCGGAGCATTCCGTGACGGTTGTGACGTCGGCGGTCGTCGCCGAGGTGGAGCTGGTGGCCGGCCGTGTTACCGGCGTCGTGGTCGAGACCGACGACGAGACCGTGCGGATCGAGGCGGCGGTGACCGTCGACTGCACCGGGGACGGTGACGTCGCCGCCCTGGCCGGCGCCCGCTTCGAGCTCGGCCGGGCCTGGGACGGTGCCACGAACACGTTCTCGCTCGTCCCCAGGTTCGTCGACGAGAAGGGTTTCCTGAGCTTCTCGAACTTCGACTCCGGCTGGGTCGACCCGACCGATCCGCGCGACGTGTCGAGGGCCTATCGTCTCGGCCGCCGGACCGCCTGGCACGGCCGCAACCCGGCGAGCACGCACTACCTGACCCTCGGGCCGCGGATCGGCATCCGCGAGGGCCGCCGGATCGTCGGCGACTACCGGCTCACGCAGGCCGATCTGGTGGCCGACCGGCACTTCGGCGACGTCGTCATGCGTTGCGTCTCGCACCACGACACGCACGCCCGCGACCTCGCCAACGAGAGCGACGTGACGCAGGTCTGGATCGCGATCCTCGGGCTGCGGATGCTCCGCCTCGGCTGCGGCATCCCGTACCGTTGCCTGCTGCCGCAGGGGATCGACGGGCTCCTGATCGGCTGCCGCGCCTTGTCGCAGGATCAGGACAGCGGAGCGGCCGTCCGGATGCAGCGCGACATGCACAAGCTCGGTGAGGTGGCCGGGGTCGCCGCCGCGCGCGCCGTCGCGGAGCGGACCGCGCCGCGCCGGATCGATGTCGGCCGGTTGCAGGAGCGGCTCGTCGACCGGGGTGTACTCGATCGCGACGAGCTCGACCACACCGCCCGCCCGTGGACGTTTGCCGGCGCGCTTCGGCACGCGACGGCCGCGCCCGATCTCGACGCACTCATCGGCCTGCTCGGCACGGCGGACGAGTCGATCGCGATCTGGTGGTTGCTGCAGTACGGCGACGCCGCAGCCGGCAGGCTTCGTCAGCTTCTCGAGACCACCACGTCCTGTGCGCCGGCCTTGTGCCTCGGCCTGCTCGGCGATCGGCATGCGGTCCCGTACCTCGCCGAGATCGTCGCCCGCAGGGACGAGGGGCGGCCGGGGCCCGAGCTCGGTCTGGCCGAGCCGCGATGGATCGCGGCGCTGACCGTGCTCCGGATGCTCGGCGACGCCGCGGTCGCCGACCTGGCCATCACACGGCTGACGGACGAGCCGGCCAGCTCGACCATCCTGTATCTGCTCCACTACCTGATCGGGATCGCGGATCAGCTCGGCGAGACGCAGCACCGCGATCTCGCCGCGGCGATCGCCGCGATCCTGCGGGATCCGCGGATCGGCGAGGACTTCACGGTGCAGGGTTCGGGCGAGGCCGGTCCGACACACACGGCCGACACTTCGATCCGCTGGAGCGTCGACCTGACCGCGTCGTACGTCCTCGACCTGATCGGCGCCGACGGAGCGCCGGTCCGCGCGCGGTACGAGCTGGACGAGCGCGGTTACGTCCGGCGGTTCGCCCGAATACTCCGGGAGCGATTGCAGGTCGCGAAGGGACTCGCCGCGTGACGAACCTGGAGCCCTCCGCGGACGAGTACGACGTCGTGGTGGCGGGCGGCGGTCTTGCCGGCTTCGCCGCCGCTCTGCAGGCGGCCGATGCGGGCCTGCGTGTTCTCGTCGTCGAGCCGACCGGCACCCTGGGACGTGAGATCGTCCGCGGCCGGGTGATGTTCGCGGATCTCGTCGCCCTCGCGATCCGGTCCCGGGCGGCCCGGCTGATCCTCGACGGTCTGCGGGACGGCTCGGCGTGGTTCGACGGTGCGCTGGATCCGACGTACGCGGCGCTCGTGCTCGACAAGATCCTCGGCGAGGCCGGCGTCGACGTACTGTTCCACGTCTGGCCGGTGGCCGCGCTCCATCACGATGGGGGCATCGACGGGATCCAGGTCGCGAGTCAGAGCGGCTACCTGTCCGTCGAGGCGCCGTACGTCGTCGACACCTCACGGCGTGCACGGATCGCGGGCCAACTGGTGCAGAAGGCCGTCCTCACGGAACAGCGCCTCTCGCGACGCTTCCTGTTCGCTGCCGATGAGGCGCCATGGCCCCATTCCCCGTCTACGTACGATCTCGGCGTCCGTGGGGAGGCGCGCTTGTCCGCCGAGGTGCGGCCGACGTACCACCCGGGGGAGTGGCGGATCTCGATCGACTACGCACTTGCCGGGACCTCTGCGCGGCCCGGGCCGCTTCGCGCGGATGATCTGGGCGACCTGCTGCTCGACCTGAGTCCAGAGGCTCCGCTGCGTCTCATCCACACTGCTGAGGAGCCGATCGAGATCCCAGCGTTCCGCCTGCCGACGGGTGGCAGCCCAGTTGCAGGTCTCACTTGGGCCGGTCTATGGTCTGCTCCCGAGCCGGTCGCACTCCAGGACCATCCGATCGCGGAGGCCCTGCTGGACCAGGGCCGACGCGCGGTTGCGGACGTTCTGTCATGACCGCCACCAGCAGCTGCGTCGTCGCGTGGTGACGCTCAAGGAGATCGCCGAGCGAGCGGGCGTCTCGGCGTCGCTGGTCTCGGCGGTCGTCAACGACAGCCCGCACGTCCGGGTGAGTGCTACGACGAGACAGCGTGTCCAGGCTCTGATCGAGGAGCTCGGATACGTACCGAATCACTCCGCGCGCAGCCTCAAGTACTCGCGGACCAACGTGCTCGCCGTACTGATTCCGCGGATCAGCGACCCGATCTTCGAAGGGCTCCTCGACGGCGTGTACGCCGGCGCCGAGAAGCACGGCTACCTGGTGATGCTCGGGGATGCGGGGCAGCTCGTCTCCGGCAGCAAGCTGCTCGATCGGCTGATCGGTCACGGCCAGGTCGACGGCACGCTGATCAGGCACTCGTCGACGCTGAGCGGGGAACTGGTGCGTGCGTTCGCGAACGGGCGGCTGCCGGTCGTACTGCTCGACGTCTCCGAGACCGACGACCTCCCGTGGATCGGGCTCGACGAACGCAACGGCACCGGGCTCGCCGCCCGGCATCTGCTGTCGCTGGGCCATCGACGGATCGGGTTCTTAGGCGGCGAGCCGAGCTACCCGGGAACGCTACGCCGCATCGAGGGAGTCAGGCAGGAGCTCGCCCGGGCCGGGCTGGTTCTCGAGGAGAAGCACATCCGGTACGGGAGCCAGGAGCCGCGCGCCAGCTACGAGGCCATGCGGCGCTTCCTCGACGCCGGAGATCTGCCGTCAGCCTTGATCATCAACAACGTGACCACGGCGACCGGTGTCCTGGCCGCCGTCGTAGATGCCGGCCTACGGGTCCCCGACGACCTGTCACTCGTGGCCTACCTGGACTACCCGGCCGCCGCCCTCCTCCGCCCGGCGATCACGGCAGTGAACCAGTCCCTCTTCGACCTCGGCTACCAAGGCGTCGAGCTGTTCGAACGCCTCCGCCGCGGCGACCACCCCACCTCCCACACCATCACCACCCCACCCCCACAACTAGCCGACCGAGCCACCACCAAAAGAATCGGCCCAAGCCTCCTGGACCAAGACGAATGAATCCTGGTTTGTGGGAGGTGCCGGTTGAGGTTGTTCGGGGTTTTGTTCGTGGGGGTGTGGATGCGCGGGTGACTGCTGGTGGGTTCGAGGTGCGACGGCAGCCTGCGTGGGCCGGTCCGAGTGTCCCTCGCACTGGGAGGCGACGGGCTGCGTTCGCGCAACGTACAGGTGTGGTTGCCGCACACGGCCTGGGTCGAGGTGCGGGCACTGCGGGCCTCCGCGCCGGTGGTCCCGGCCCAACCGTCCGGCCGCCTCCGCTTGGTGCACCACGGCAGTTCGATCAGTCACTGCAGCGATGCGGACGGCCCGCTTGGAACCTGGCCGGTGATCGCCGCCCGCGCACTGGACCTCGACGTCACGAACCTGGGCTTCGGTGGCAACGCGATGCTCGATCCGTTCACCGCGCGCACGATCCGCGGGCTGCCGGCCGAGCTCATCACTCTCAAGGTGGGGATCAACATCGTCAACGGTGACGCGATGAGCCGGCGCACCTTCGTCCCGGCCCTGCACGGATTCCTCGACACCATCCGCGAACGGCACCCGAGGACGCCGATCGTTGTCATCGGCCCCATTGCGTGTCCCATCCACGAGCACACGGCGGGCCCCACGGAGGGTGATCCACAGGCCAAGGGCCGGCTGCGAGCGCGTCCTCTGGCCGACGCCGCCGGCCGGCTGACGCTCGGAGCGGTCCGGGAGGCCGTGGCCGAGATCGTGGGCAAGCGCCGCGCGTACGACGGCCTGCTCCACCATCTCGACGGCCGGCTGCTGCTCGCGGACGCCGACGCCCATCATCTCCACGATCGGCTGCATCCGGACGCTGCCGGCTACCGGCTCATGGGCGAACGATTCGCTGCCCTGGCTCGTGACGGTGCCTCCGGGCTGAGCACCGCGTACAAGCAAGCGTCCCGGAGGTCGGCATGACGGTCATCAGCCGGGTGTCCGTACGGACGGCGCCGTTCTCGACGGCCACGTGGCTGGACGAACAGCGGGTGTCGAGCCCGATGGCGTGGTTCCCCCCGTACGCCGAGCGGCGCAGCTCGTGGCGCGGACCGGGCGCCGACCTGGTCTGGGTCTGGATCGAGACCGACGATGCCGCCGTGTACGGGATCGGGCAGAGTCGTGGTGGTACGGTCACGGCCGCGCTCGTCGAGCAGCATCTCGGGCCGCTGCTGATCGGGAGCGACGCGCTCGAGATCACCCGGCGTACCGAGGAGCTCCGTCGCGCGACCCTGCCGTACGCGGCCGGCGGCATCGCCTCGATGGGGATCAGCGCCTGCGAACTGGCACTGTGGGATCTCAGCGCCCGGAGCGCGGGCGTACCGCTCGTCACCTTGCTCGGTGGCAGCAGCGCTCCGTTGCCGTTCTATCTCACCGCCGCGGGCATCGAGGCGCTCGACGGCATCGACGAACAAACGCTGCGTGCCGCCGAGTTGGTGAAGCGGCCGGCGCGCTTCGGACCGGCCGACGGACGGGACGGTTTCCACGCCAATCTGGACGATCTCGCCGTACTGCGTGAGCGGCTGCCGGCCGGGGTGGGCATCGCCATCGACTGCTTCATGTCGTGGGACGTGCCGTACGCCGCCGAGTTCGCCCACGCAGCGGCCGGGCTCGGGCTGGTGTGGATCGAGGAGCCGCTGCCTCCTGACGACTTTTTGGGGTACGCCGAGCTGCGGGCCAGAGCGTCGCCGGTCCGCATCGCGGGCGGCGAGCACCTGTTCAGCCTTCGGGACGGTTTGCGGTTCGTCGAGGGCCGTTGCGCGGACGTACTGCAGGTCGACGTCACGTGGTGCGGAGGCCTGCGACTGGCGGCGACGCTCGGCACCGTTGCCCAGGACAACGGTATCCGCTTCGCCCCGCACGCGGCAGCCACCCAGCCGTGGGCGCTGCACCTGCTCGGGGCGGCCGGGCCCGGCGCACTCGCCGAGATCATGGTCGGCCTGAATCCCGACGCCGTCCGGCGACCGGCACCGGGAACGACCCCGGGCGTCGGAATCGAGCCTGCAGCGGTGGGATTCCGATGATCCTGAACCCGATCGATGCCAGATGACTGTACGAGTGGCCGCTGTGGGAGCGGGATCGTGGATGACGCGCTTCCACGCGCCCGCGATCCTCGCCTGTCCCGGCGCACAACTGGTCATCGTGTGCGACCCGGACCACGCAGCAGCGGATGCACTCGCGCAGTCCGCTGGCGCGCGAGCGGTCCCGGACCTCGAGGCGCTGATCGCGGACGGCGATTTCGACTGTGCGATCGTCTGCAGTCCGCACGCGACCCATCGCCCGATCGCCGAAGCGCTCCTGCGTGCCGGCAAGCACGTGTTCGTCGAGAAGCCGCTCGCTACGACCTCCGACGACGCGTTCGCCCTTGTCCGGCTGGCGTCTGAGCTGGGTCTGCACCTCTCGGTGGGGTACACCTCGCAGCATTCGCCGAGCGCTGCCACGGTGCGCGATTGGGTACGGACACAGCTCGGGACCCTGCTCCAGGTCTCCATCGAGTTCTCGTCCCGTGCGGGTGCGCTGTTCGCCGCGGCGCAGGACGATCCGTCCGCGACGTACTCAGCGCGCAACGGTGGTGGTCAGGGCCATACCCAGCTGAGCCACGCGATCGCCATGCTGGCGTGGGTCACCGGTGAGGAGGCCGAGTCGGTGACCGCGTTCACCGATGGGCGCGGCCTCGATGTCGACGTGGTCGACGCCGCGGCCTTCCGCCTCACGGGCGGAGCGCTCGGCGTTGCGGCGAGTACCGGCACACTGGCACCGCGGCTCGCCATCACCCAACGGCTCCGGTACGTCGGGCAGCGAGGCATCGTCGATCAGGACATCCTGTTCGGGACGGCGCAACTGCAGCGCGTGGACGGATCGTCCCTCGCGGCACCCCGGGACCATCTGCGGCCGCCATACCCCGCCGAGGCTCCGACCACGGCCTTTCTCGACCTGGTGCTCGGCCGCGGGCCGAACCTCGGCCCACCGGAGCCGGCCGCCGCCGCGGTGGCATTCATCGAGGCGATGCACGAGTCCGCCGCCTCGGGTGCTCGCCGGGACGTTCGTCGGCTGCCGGAAATCCGGGCCTGATCTGTTGCCGGGGTGTTGTTGTGATGTAAGGATGCATCAAAGGGATTCAGCTCGGTGATGAACCGAGGCCGACGATGCTTGAATGGGGTTGACGGTATGACCGGACCGAGTCGACGTAGTCTGCTGATCGGCGGCGCGGGCGCCGCGTTGGTAGGTGCCTTCGGGACGCTGGACGGCCTTCCGGCCCTGGCTGGGCCGCCGGATGTCCGTCCGCGACGCGGCGGACCGCTGAGCACAGACGTGCAGTGGATCACCGGCTATGACACCACCGCCTATGTCACGTACATGCACCAGAACGGCTACTTCCACGGCTGCCGGTACTTCGTCTACCGGAAGGCGCTCACCCTTGGCGGACCGAACCTGCTGCATGTCTACGACACGGTCATGCAGACGTCGTTCCAGGTCCCCGACCGTGCGGGACACCAGATGGTCGGGGGATACCTGGACGTGAGTCGGGCGACGGGGCTTCTGCTCAACGCCGAGTCTCCCTCTGCAGCAAAGCCTGAGACCACACGCCCGCGAATCTGGGCCTACGACCTCAATGAGCACGTCGCGACCGGCAGTTCGACCTGGGAGCAGATCTATCAGGTTCCCGAGGGCGCGACGATCGCCGACACCACCGCGTCCATCAACGCGGCAGGCACCCACATCGCCTTGAGCGAGTTGTACGGGAAGCCCGCGGTGCCGGAGATTCCGGGGGATCAGATCTCGAAGATCGTGAAGGTCGACATCGCCACCGGTGTTCGCGAGGTGCTGGTGGAACGCGAGACCCTGCACAATCACGTGCACTTCTGCCCGTACGACGAGGACTGGATCGTCTTCTCCCGCGAGGGCGACAGCACCTTGCACAAGGAGCGGGTGTGGGCGCATCACCCGGTGCACGCGCCGGCCGGAGCGAATGTTGTACCGCAGATCCTGGCGAGCGGACAGGTGCTGCGGCTCTCGCACGAGCGGGCGTCGTGGGACGCTCCGACCGTCGTGGTTATCAACTACGAGAACCCCCGAGGTGTTTGGCGCGGATTCCTCGACGGCTCCGAGCCCGAACAGCTGGCCACCGGCCGGTTCGAGCACTGTGACGTGTCCCGCGACGGCCGGTACGTCGTTACCGACACCAGCCTGACCGGCTCGGCGATGTGCATCCAGGTAATCGACACGACCGGGCAGTTCCCGATCACGACCGTCGTGCCCCAGACCAACCGTGGCGTCAGCCATCCACGCCACAACCACCCGATCTTCTCACCGGACGGGCGCTACGTACTGTTCAACGATCCGGATCCGGACAACGTCAACACCGGCGGCCTGCGGATAGGGATCGTCGATCTGCGGGCGTTCGGCTATCCGGTCTGACGGCGGACGAGGGTCGGGCCGATCCGCCGGGTCGTGTTCCGCTTGATCAGCCGCGGTGCCGGTGACTGGATCGTGTACGACTCGCACTGGTCGCCGCGGCGGATCCGCTCGAACAACTCGACACTGTGGTACCCGACCTCGAACAGCGGTTGGTCGATCGCGGTGATCGCCGGGCGGACCAGCGCGGCCGCCGGGTAGTCGAGATAAGCGACCAGTGAGAGGTCGTCCGGCACGCGAACACCGGCGTCGGCGGCGGCCGCCAGTACGCCGGTCGCGGTGGTGACGTTGTTGACGATCAGTCCGGTCGGAAGATCGCCCGACGCCAGGAGTCGTTGCATGGTGGCATAGCCCTCGAGCGGCTCCTGGTGACCGAACCAGATGTCCTTCTCGTCCAGCGACAGTCCGGCGTTGCCGAGTTCTCGCCGGACGCCTTCGATGCGGCGCTGCGTGCCGGGGTACTCCCGTTCGCCGCCGAGGAACCCGATCCGCTGATGCCCGAGCGACAGCAGGTGCCGCGCGGCCCGGGCGGTGCCCTTGCGTTCGTCGAGTCCCACCCAGGGGAGGTCCTCGGTCTCGGACACGTCCATCAGCACGACCGGGGCCCGGCGCTTCGCGAGTTGGCTGATCACGTCGTTGCTCAACGTCGCCGAATGCCGGATCAAGGTGCCGTCGACCTGACCGTGACCCATGATGCGTTCCAGCAGTTTGCTGCCCGAGACGAGCTCCCGGGCGTCGCCGAGCAGCACCACGTAGCCGTGCTTCTCGGCGCCCGCGTACACGCCCGCGAGGAGTCCGGCGAAGATCGGGTCGCTGATGTTCGGGATGATGACGGCGAGGACGTCGGTCCGGGAGAACTTCAGGCTCCTGGCCGAGTGGTTCGGGACGTAGCCGCTCTCCTCGATGATGTCGAGGACCTTCTGCTTCGTGGCCTCGGTCATCCGGACGTACGGGCTGTCGTTGATCACACCCGAGACGAGCGACACCGAGACCCCTGCACGCTCGGCGATATCCTTGAGCGTCACCATACGGCGAGCCTAACAGGACGCCCGACCCGCTCCGGAACACCGCGGTGTCAGGCTGACATCGCGAGTTGGAGTTGGTTGAGGATCGAGCGGAGGCGCCGGGAGACCTGCATCTGGCTGACGCCGATCTCGGCGCCGATCTCCGCCTGGGTGCAGTGGTCGACGAAGCGCCGGCGCAGGATGAGTTGGTCCCTGGCCGGGAGCCCGGCGACGACGGGTTGGAGCGTGTGGACCTGGTCGACGAGCTCGTACGTGTCGCCCTGCGAGGCCAGTCGGCGCAGCGGACTCTGGTTGCCGGTCTCCTGCGGCGGTTCGGCGTCCAGGGAGGACGGCTGGAAGCAGCCGCGGGCCTGTTCGGCTTCGACGATCTCGGCGACGTCGACATTGATCGCTGCGGCGAGTTCGGCGTGGTCGGGCCAGTGCCCGAGGCTGACCGCGAGCGAGGTCTGTACCGCGTTCACCCGGCTCTGGATTTCTTGCAGCCGGCGCGGAAGCTTGATGGCCCAGGCGTTGTCGCGGAAGTGGTGCCGGATGCCGCCCCGGATCGTTGGTACCGCGTACGACCGGAAGTCCGAGCCGGCGGTGGGACGATAGTTGCGCAGTGCGCGGATGAGATGTTCGACGGCAATCTGTTCGAGGTCCTCGTCGTCGACTCCCCGGCCGCGGTAACGGCCGGCGATGGTGCGGGCGAGTGGGAGCGCGCTGACGATCGCCTGATCGACGAGCTCGTCCCGGCCTGGACCGTGACTGGCGAACGCGGCCCTGAGCAGGCCCTCCGTCCGCGCGGACTGTTCTGCATGAGACTGCCGGACTGGACTACACGTTGTCATGTGCGGGTTGCCCTGCCTGTGCCGTCCCGGCGCACCGCGGCGCATGGTTGTACCGCCACCAGGACCACCCACAAGTACCCGCGGCCAAACAGGCGAATCCTCTACTGCACGACGCCCAGTGGCTGACTACGGACTCACGCCGGTGATGGTGAGTTGCAGGAGGTGGTCGGCCCGCGCGGCGGGGTCGGGGTAGTGCGCGGTGGCCTGCGAGATGCCGACGGCGACGGTGATGAGGTCCTCGACGGTGACCCCGGCGGTGACGGCGCCGTCCTGGGCGGCTCGGTCGAGGAGCGGACCGCCGGCGTCTTCGAGCGCCGCGGAGCAGCTGTTCTTGTGGGTGTCGCCGTCGTACGCGATGGCTTCGGCAAGCCCGCGGGCGGTGACGCAGTACGCGACGACATCGCCGAGCCACTCCAGGAGGGCCGTACGGCTGTCGTCGGACCCGAGCAGTTCCTCGGCGCGCGCGCAGAGCGCGGCGATGCGTTGGTGCGAGACCGCCTCGAGCAGCGCGCGGCGGGTGGGGAAGTGCCGCCGTACGGTCGCCGAGCCGACGCCGGCGATCCGGGCGATCTGTTCCAGCGAGGCACCGGCTCCATGAGTCGCGACTTCTTCCTCGGCGACGCTGAGGACCCGGGCGTAGTTCCGCCGGGCGTCCGCGCGCTGATCGGCCATCTCGAACCTCCCGGGTTGCTAACTGGCGGGGTCCGCCATATCGTAGCGGAGACTAAGTGGCGGGCCCCGCCATTTAGAAACCTGACGAGGAGGATCACGGTGGCGACTGACTCCATGCCCGTACTGGTGACCGGTGCGACCGGGCGGCAGGGTGGTGCGACTGCCCGCGCGCTGCTGGCCGCGGGCATCCCGGTCCGTGCGCTGGTACGCGACCCGGCGAGTGAACGTTCCCGAGCCGTCGAGGCGCTCGGAGCCGAGCTGGTGCGAGGCGACCTGCACGATCGCGACTCGGTGCTGAAGGCCGCCGCGGGCGTTCGCGCGGTGTTCTCGGTGCAGATGCCGTCCATCGAGACCGGGGAGCCCGACTTCGCCGGTGAAGTTGCCCAGGGCATCAACCTGGTCGAGGCGGCGATCGCCGCCGGCGTACCGCAGTTCGTCCACACGTCGGTGTCCGGTGCCGGGCAGCATGTCGACGCGCCGGGCTGGGCCGAGGGGCGGTGGACCTCGATGGAGTCGACGCTGGGTGCGAAGAGTGCGATCCAGGATCGCGTCCGTACGGCGGGATTCGCGGCCTGGACGCTGCTCAAGCCGGCGTTCTTCATGGAGAACTTCCTGCCGTCGATGGCGTTCCTGTTTCCACGCGGCGTCGAGGGTGGTTTGGTGAGCGTCGTGAAGCCCGCGACGCACCTGTCATTGATCGCGGTGCAGGACATCGGGGCTGCGGCCGCGGCGGCGATCGCCGCGCCCGAGCGGTTCGATCGCGTGGAGCTCGAACTGGCCGGCGACTACCTCTCGATGGCAGCGGTCGCGGCGGCGCTTTCACGCGCCCTGGGGGTTGAGCTGACGGCTCCCGACCTGACCGAGGCGGAGGCATTGGCGGCCGGGATGCCTCCGATGGGTGCAACGCACGAGTGGCTGAACGCGGTCGGGCAGCCCGCGCGTCCCCAGTACGCGAAAGATCTCGGAGTCCCGCTCACGACCTTCGAGGCCTGGACGGACCAGAACCTGTAGTCAGGCCTCAGGAGTCGGGGCGATGAGATGAGTAAGGCCCATGGCCAGTAGGCAGGGGAGGCCGTGGTTGTCTTGGACGGCGGTGTCGGCTATGGCCAGTGCGGGGACGAGGAACGCGGTGATGCGGAGCGGAAGCGGCAGGGTGACTCCGTAGCGTTGGGCCAGGAGCACCGTCATTGCGAGGCCGCCGATGAGGGCGGCGACGCACATCGAGTTGCCTGCGCCGACCGGGTTGAGCCAGGCGTAGCTGATGAGTTGGCCGAGCCACCCGCAGCCGAAGTACAGGACGAGCCAGCGCCACCGGCCGAGGACGCGTTCGGCGACTGTGCCGACGACGGCCAGCAGGATCAGGTTCGAGACGAGGCCGGCCGCCCAGCCGTCCTGGAAGAACATGCCGGTGAGCAGGCGGTACCACTGCCCGTCGTTGATCCGAGCGGCGTCCCGTACGACGTGGTCGTACAGCGGTCGATGCACCAGTTGCGCGATGCCGCCGGCCAGTGTCACCAGAAAGACGGCGGCCGTCAGCAGCGGCTTGCGCGGGCCGAAAGTAATGGCGGCGAACGGGGTCGGGGCAGCGGTCCGAGTGGTCACAACTGAAACCTAGTGCGTGGCGGCCGTTCTACCTCCGACGTTTGTCACGCGGAACTACGACGTTTGTCATGATCTTTCAGCCGCGCGGGCCGGCCGCACGACGGAGACGGTTGGCGATCGCCAGACCGAGCCCCTGTTCCGCGGGCAGGGAGGCGATGATCAGATCGCAGCCTTGCTCGTCCAGCTCGCGCAGGTACCTGAAGAGGCCGCGCGCGTAGGCGTCCAGCGAGTCGGGCACCGGCACGATCGCCTGGGCGTCGATCGCCGTACCTGACAACACAGGTGGGAGCAGGACGCCGACCCGATGGCCCGCATCCCGTGCGAGCTCGACCTCGGTGGGGATCTTCTCGGGTTCGACCAGTACGACACGGGCGCGAGGCGCGTAGTGGGAGGGGTGCTGACCCGGCACCCGCACTTCACTCGTCGCCGGGACCGCGAGCGGATACCCGAGTGCCGCTTCGAGATCTTCGCGAGTCACTCCGCCGGGCCGGAGGATCGTCGGGTGCTCGCCGGTCAGGTCCACGATCGTGGACTCGACGCCGACGCCGCACGGGCCGCCGTCGAGCACGAAGTCGACGTCGTCGCCGAGCTCCGTCCGTACGTGCTCCGCGGTCGTCGGACTGACCGAGCCGAACCGGTTGGCGGACGGCGCCGCGACCGCACCACCGAACGTCTTCAGCAACTCCAGCGCGACGGGATGATCAGGCACCCGTACGGCGACCGTCTCCAGCCCACCCGTCGCCTCCAACGGAACCCGCCGGCCGCGACGCAGGACGAGCGTCAGCGGACCAGGCCAGAAGCGATCGGCCAGGAGCTGCGCGGTGGCCGACACGTCCTCGGCCCAGTCGCCCAGCTGCGCGGCGCTGCCGATGTGAACGATCAGCGGGTGCGAGGGCGGGCGGCCCTTCGTCTCGAAGATCCGTCCGACCGCCTGGGGGTCCTCAGCGTTGGCGGCCAGGCCGTACACCGTCTCGGTCGGGATCGCCACCAGGCCTCCCGCTCGCAGTACCTCGGCGGCCTTCTCGATCTCACTGGTTCCTGCCAACACGCCCCACATCGTACCCATCCGTCGGGCGGCCGGTGGCGAACACGGTGGTGTGATCACTCGGCGTGGGTTGCTGGTTGCGGGCGCGCTGGCCGGTGTCGCCGCCTGTGCGAAGGACAAGCCGAAGACCGCTGAACCGGTCGCGGTCAGCTACGGGGCGGACGAGGCGCAGTCGGCGCAGCTCTACCTTCCGGACGGGTCCAAGAAGGTCCCGGTAGCGGTCGTGATCCACGGCGGCTTCTGGATGAAGCAGTACGGCGTGGAGCTGGCGATTCCGTTGGCCGAGGATCTCGCGCGGAACGGAATCGCCGGCTACGCGATCGAGTACCGCCGGGTGGGCAACGGTGGCGGTTGGCCGGCGACGTTCGAGGACGTGGCGGCCGCGATCGACGCGCTCGCGCAGCAGCCGCGGGTCGACGTCAGCAGGGTGATCGCCATCGGCCACTCCGCCGGTGGGCAGCTGGCGGTCTGGGCAGCCGGCCGCGCGCACCTGCCCGCGGGAGCGCCCGGCGCCGCCCCGCGGGTCCGGATCCAGGGCGCCGTGTCGCAGGCCGGCGTACTCGATCTGGTCGACGCCTACCGCGAGCAGGTCGGCGGCGATGCCGTACAGGCCTTCCTCGGTGCCACGCCCGACCGCGACCGAGCGCGCTACACCTTGGCATCACCGTACGAACGGCTGCCGCTCAAGGTGCCGGTCGCACTGGTGCACGGCACACGCGACGAGGAGGTCCCGATCGAGCAGAGCCGTCGCTACCGGGACGCCGCCCTCAAGGCCGGTGACCCGGTCAAACTCACCGAGCTCCCGAAGGCCGGCCACTTCGAGCTGATCGATCCGCACGACGAGGGCTGGACCACCTGTCGAACCGAGGCCCGTCGCCTGCTCGGCTTCTGAAAGGGTGGGGGCATGACTGATCGCCCTGTGCTTGTGCCCGCCGCCGGTGTGCGTGGTGAGAATCTCGAGGTCTGCTACACCGCGGCTCTGCACAATGTCCTCGACGTCAACACGATCCCCGACGGCGAGGCGGCGTTCCTGCGGGCCGGCGGCGGGTACTCGGATCCGTGGACGCGGGACGCCGCGATCAACTCGTGGCACGCAGCGAGCCTGCTCGCGCCAGAGGTGGCGAAGTACACGCTGCGGAAGGTCTGCGGCGACGGTCTGATTGCCCAGGACAACCAATGGTGGGATCAGATCATCTGGATCATCGGTGCCCGGCATCACCAGCTCGTGACCGGTGACGCGGAGTTCGGGGCCGAGGCGTTCCGGATCGCGGCGGCCTCGCTCGATATCCTCCGCCGCGAGCGGTTCGACGCCACGACCGGCCTCTACCGCGGGCCGGCTCTCATGCAGGACGGCATCGCCGGCTATCCCGAACCGCCGTACCAGCCCGGCAACCCGTCGTCGTTCGTCCTGGACCACCCGGCCAGTCACGACATCCGTTGCCTGTCGACGAACGCTGTGTACGCCGGAGCGCTCGGTTGCCTGGAGCAACTGGCCGCGGAGGTTGGCGCGGATCCGGCACCGTACGCCACGCAGCGTGCCGAGCTCGTTGCCGCGATCAACGACCACCTCTGGTCGGACGAGGCCGGCCGGTACGGCTACTTCCTCGGAGCGGACGGCCTCGATCTGCACGAGGAGACCGCCGGACTCGCCCTGGCCGTCGAGTTCGGCATCGCCGACGCGGAGCGTACGGCCGCGATCGTGGCCGGTATCCACCACGAGCCGTTCGGGGTGGTGAACGTGTGGCCGCACTTCGAACGGTTCGAGGCGGCTCGCCCGGGCCGCCACAACGCGATCTGCTGGCCGATGGTCATGGGCCTGTGGGGCTACGCGGCGAGCAAGGCCCGGCAGGCACCGGAGTTCGGCCGTACGCTCGATGATCTGGTCGGCCTGTTCCGCTTGAGTGGTGACGAACTGTTCGAGCTCTACAACGCGACCACCGGCGCGGTCGACGGCGGCTGGCAGGTCGGCCGGCAGTGGGAGTCGCTCCCGGACCAGACCTGGTCGGCGACCGCGCTACTACGACTGGTCCACGAGGGCCTGTTCGGACTCGAGTTCGGGACCGACGGCATCATGTTCCGTCCGACCGTACCGGCCGCGTACGCGGGTGAGTGGGCGCTGCAACAGCTCCGCTACCGAGGCGCGACGCTGGACATCACCTTGCGCGGCGAAGGCACCAACATCTCCACCTTCAGCCTCGACGGCGAGCCCCAGCAAGCCCCACACCTTTCAGCCACCCTCACCGGCCACCACCACATCGACATCACCGTCGACTGAACCGGACGGCCTACGGCTGGAGCTTCGCGCGGAGCCGGCGTTGAGCCCGGCGGCCCTGCGCGACCATGAACGGGAGTGCCCGCAGGCCGAGCCGTGGTGCGGCGTCGCCGAGGCGGACCTGGAAGCCGCGCCACGGCGGCACGGCGGTGACCGGACGGGGCCGGTCGAGCACCTTGCCGACGGCCGCGACGACCTCTTCGGGTTGCAGGAGCTTGCCGGAGAACGACAGCGCGGACGCGGGATCGTCGAGCTTGTCGTGCAGCATCGGCGTCCAGATGCCGTCCGGGCAGATGCAGGAGATGTCGATGGTCCGGATGCCCGCGATCCGCAGATCAGCGAGCGTACTCAGACTGAACCCGATCGCCGCGTGCTTCGACGCCGCGTACACGGCCTCGCCCGGAACAGCGGTGAGGCCGGCCAGCGACACGACGTTGATGATGTGGCCGCCGCCCGGACGCATCGCCTCGATGGCGGCGACCGTGCCGTTGATCGTGCCGAGCGCGTTGACCTCGATCATCAACCGCCGGGTGTCCTCTTCCTGCTCCCACGCCGGGCCGGTGTGCAGCACACCTGCGTTGTTGATCCAGACGTCCAGCCGGCCGGCACGTTCCACGATCGCGTCGCGCGCCGCCGCGGTCCGTACGCCGTCACGCACATCGAGCACGTACGGCACAGCGCGCTCGCCGAGCTCCGCGGCCGCACGCTCGACCGCCTCCGCGTCGACGTCCGTCAGCAGCACCGTGTACCCGCGCTCGATCAGCAGCCCGGCGATCTGGCGCCCGAGCCCGCGCCCGGCACCGGTGACAACAGCTCCTGCAGGACCCATGCAGCGACCCTAACTTGGCTGGATCTGGTCAGACGTGGCCTTCGGTACGTTCGTAGACGTCGGCCTCGAACTCTTCGAGGAGTTGTTCGCAGTCGGCGACCTTGCGGTTGGCGAGGTCCTTGCCGTCGGCGTCCATCCAGTCCCGGCCTTCGACCTTGGCGAGCCAGCGGCGGAGCTTCTCGAGGTCCTGGCGGATCTCCTCGGCCTCTTCGAAGGTGTAGTTCTCCCGGAACCGCTCGAACTCGATCTCCTTGACGAACTTGGTGTCGCACTCCTCGACGATCTCGGCGTACTCCTTCGCGGACTGCGCGCGGAAGCCCTCGACGAACTGTTCGCGGACATCGTCCTCGACGTCGGTGAGGGTGAGGAACACGCTCGAGCCACCCAGCTCGGTGACCCGGGCGCGCACCTTCTCCATCCCGGCCCGCAGCTCGGCGCGGTCGGGCAGTACGCAGACGGCCTGCTGCACGTAGAACCCGCCGAGGCGTTTGAGCTCACGCCAGACGGCGACCCGCGCCCGCGACGAGTCGCTGGGCACCTTGTAGATCAGCAGCAGCCAGCTCTCGGGCTTCTTGCGTCGGGTCCGGACTGTCGTAGCCATGGGGGACAGGCTATCCCCGGCTACGACAGTCCGGTCCCGACGGCGAGGCCGATCGCGAACGTCACCGCGGCCGAGAGTCCGCCGAGCAGCAGCTGGCGGCCGCCGCCGTACCAGAACGGGCGGGCGGTGATCTTGCCGACGACGCCGCCGGTGACGACCAGGCCGAGGGCGCTGAGCAGCAACGCCGGCAGCAGGTTCCCGGCGCCGAACACGAACGGGATCAGCGGGATCAGGGCCCCGATCGCGAAGGCCACGAACGACGAGCCGGCCGCGATCCACGGCGACGGCAGATCGTTGGGGTCGACGCCGAGCTCCTCGCGGACGTGGGTGTCGAGCGCGACCTCCGGGTTCGCGGTCAGCTCTCGCGCCACCTCGGCGGCCAGCTCGGGACGCAGGCCCTTGGCCTCGTACATCAACGCGAGCTCGCGTTCCTCCTCGACCGGGTGGATCTCCAGCTCGCGCTTCTCGATCGCGATCTCGGCCTGCATCAGCTCGGCCTGCGAGGACACCGAGGTGAACTCGCCGGACGCCATCGAACAGGCGCCCGCGACCAGACCGGCGAGCCCGGTGACGATCACGACCTTGCCGGTCGCGCCGCCGCCGACCACACCGGCGACGAGGGCGAAGTTCGAGACCAGGCCGTCCATCACGCCGAACGTGGCCGGCCGCAACCAGCCGCCGGTGACGTCGCGATGGGAGTGGTGGATCTCGGGGGACTGCTCCGCGACTTCCGCGGTCATAGGACCATCCTTCCGCACTGAGGTGAGCCTTCCCGTACCAAGGTTTGCGTAACCTCAGTTAAACTGCATCACCTGTTACATCAGTCTATTCGTTGCCGAAATCGTCCGCAAGGAAGGTCACCCTGCCCGCCACCACCGTGGCCAGCACCGGCAGTGAGCGCAGGTCGCCGTTCGACAATGTCGCGGGATCCGCGGGGACCAGGGTGAGGTCCGCCGGGTCGCCGACCGCGAGGTGCTCCCGGCCGCCTGCGGCCGCGCGGAGAGCGGCGCGCAGCGGTATCGCCTGATCGACGTGCCACGGCGGGCGGTCGTCGTCCGTACGGTGCACGGCGTCCGCGATCGCGTGCCACGGATCGGGCTCGGCCACGGGCGCGTCGGACCCGAGTTCGAGCGTGGCACCCGCGCGGAACAGGGAGCCGTACGGGAACGCCGTGCGGTCCGGCCAGTGCCGGTCGGCGACGTCGCGGTCGGTCATCGCGTGCTGCGGCTGGATCGAGGTGATCAGACCCGGCCGGGCGAAGCGGGCCGCGTCGTCCGGCCGGACGAGCTGGGCGTGCTCGATGCGGCCGGTGCAACCGACCCGGTCGAAGGCGTTCAGGACGATGGTGTTCGCGTGGTCGCCGATCGCGTGCACGGCCGGTTGCAGCCCGTTGCCGGAGGCATGGGTCATCAGTACGACCAGTTCGTCCTCGTCGATCAGCAGCAGGCCGTGCTGCTCGCCCGGCTCGGCCTCCGGGTACGGGTCGTGGCAGTACGCCGTCCTGGTGTTGAGCGAGCCGTCGGCGACCAGCTTGAACGGCCCGACCTCGATCAGGCCGTGGCCACCGTCCAGCGTCTGACCGGTCCGCAGGCGAGCGTCGATCGCCTCGTCGAGCCACGGCCGCCAGACGGACGCCTTCACCCGGACCGGGACCGGCCCACGCTCCGAGCGGCGCAGCCAGTCGGTCCGGTTGTCGGCGTACTCGAAGTCGATGATCGAGGTGATGCCCCGGCGCGCGGCGGCGCGGGTTGCCTCGAGGACCCATCGGTCGGACAGGTCGGTCGGTACGTCGCGCGCGAGCTCGTAGTTGATCTGGATGCAGTCCTGCTCCCGGAGCACGCCGGTCTCGTGGTCACGCCCGAGCCGATGCAGCAGAGCGGAGCTGAGCCAGATCGCGTGCAGGTCCTGACTGATGACAGCCACCTGGACGCCGGGCAGCGCCGACTCGAGCAGGTCCTTGTGCGGGGCAGCGGTCCAGAGACCGTCGCGGAAGCCGTGAGCCATCACGATGTCGCCGGCGGCCGGCGTTGCACGATCCTGGAGCGCGGTGACGATCAGCTCGACGGCCTCGCTGGCGGATCGGGCGCCCTCGACGTCGATCCGCCGGCGTCGCTCGGCCCACTGCGCGGTGTGGACATGGCCGTCGATCAGGCCGGGCAGCAGCGTCGCACCCCGCTGGTAGAGGACCTCGTCGCCGGACTCGGGTGTGAGGTCGCCGATCTCGGCCAGCCGTCCGTCAGCGATCCGTACGTCGGTGACCGGGCCGTCGACCCCGACCTGGACCTGTCGCAGTACGAGGCTCATCTGCCCACCCCGTACGCCCGCATCGTCGCGGCCAGTCCCGGGTCACCGTGCACGTCGTCGCTGTCGAGCCCTCGCAGTACGCCTGCTTGGTCGGCGAGCGGCTTGTCCTGGCTGAGCTTCGCCTTCGCGACGATGCGCGAAGGGACCAGCCGGAAGCCGGTGGTGTGCGGGGCGAGCTTCTGGGCGTACGCCGTCACCTCGTCCAGCCGGAACGGTTTCGGCCTGACCTGCTCGTAGTGGTCGACGGTGCGGCTGAGGACGTCGTACGTCGCCTCGGCCGTGAGCAACTCCGGCCGGCCGTGCAGATGCGCGACGACGAAGTTCCAGGTCGGGACGTACGGTCCACCGGCGTACCAGTCCGGCGTGATGTAGCCGTGCGGACCCTGGACGATGACGACGACGTCGTGCTGCCCGAGTTCGTGGGCGTCGGCGTCGGTGCGGGCCAGGTGGCCGAGAATCGAGTGGTCCGGTTCGGCGAGGACGGGGGCGTGCGAGACCACCAGGCCGGTCGGCAGGTGGCTGACCAGCGTGACCCAGGAGTGGCGGGTGACGAGGTCCTGGATGCGGGCGGTGTCGGTGAGGGCGTAGGCGGGGTTCTCCAGCATGCCCAGAACGGTAGATTCCAGCGCCCTGCCGAGGCTTTGTCGGCCGCGAACGATTGCGGGCGCGCGGTTGTCGCCGCCGACAGGCCGGCCGCGATCAGTCGGTCAGGCGCAACAGCCGCAGCTGCAGCCAGGTGGCGAGGATCTGGTCGCCGTCCTCGAGCGACAGGTCGAACATCGTCTCGATCCGCCGGATCCGGTACCGCATGGTGTTCTCGTGGATGTTCAGTGCCTCGGCCGCGCGGACGGCATCACCGAACGAGCTCAAGTACGTCAGCAAGCTCTCGCCGTACTCCGTCCCGTGCTGACGATCGTGTTCGCGGATCGCGCGGACCGGACCGAGGAGCTGGTCCTCGACCGCGGCGCCCTGATTGGCGACCGTCCGCAGTACGACCTCGGTGCGCACCTGTTCGACGCTCGCCACCCGCGCCGTGGGTTCGCTGCGCCCGCTCAGCACAGCGAGGACGCGGTCGGCCATCGCCCGCGACTCGGGCACGTCGGCGAGGGTCGCGGCGCAGGAGCCGATGCCGACCAGGACGTCGAGGTGCCCGGAGCGTTCGATCGTGCCGGCCAGGTCGTCGGCGAGCTTGAGCAGCCGCGGTGACGGTTCCTCGGTCGTACGGGTCGGGAGCAGCGCGTAGACGACTCCCGAATCCGTGACGCACAAGGCGCTCGAATGCCACGCCTCGCAGTACAGCGTGACCAGGTCGACGATCCGCGACGCGGCCAGGATCGGCTCGACGTCGTCACCGACCGGTGCGATCACCAAGACGATGCTCGGGGTGTCCGGCTTGATGCCGAGTTGCGCGGCCGCGCTGCGCGGAGCGACCGCCCCGTCGAGCAACAGCCGAAGAGCCTCGGTCCGCCGGGCGCGCTCGGGATCGCGTTGCCCGCGGGCCCGCAACAGATGCAGCGTCGTGGCGCGGGCCGCGTCGGCGAGAACGAGCTCGGCACGCGCGACCACGGGCGGCCGGTCGGTGAGCACCCAGATCAGGCCGAGGGCCTCGGTCCCGGCGCGGACGGCGATCGCCATCCGGCTCGCGTACTCCGGCGACGGACTCTCGAAGAACACCGGGCTCTCCGAACGCAGGACCGCCTGGTACTCCTCGTAGTTCGTCGGCCGGTCCGGCGTCTGGCGACCGAGGATGCCGAGCCGGCGGATCTCGTCGATCTCCTGGTGCGGGAGGTTCGAGTACGCGATCACCCGGCCGGTCGGGTCCTCGATCGTGATCGCTCCGCCGACCGATGAAGCGATCGCGTTCGCGAGCGCGAACAGGTCGCCGAGCCCGATCGCCGCGAACCGGTCGCTGTCCCCGGCGAACGCGGGCTCCTTGCTGGAGCTGATCAGTGCGTCGAGGTGCCGCCACGCCATCTCGTCCGGCGTGGTGAGCAGCGCGACGCCGGTCTCGTCGGCGACCCGGGTGAGCCGGCCGAGATCATCGCCGAACGCCTTCACGACGACGGCCCGGTACCCGGCCTCGCGGGCGCCGCGAACCGTGTCGGCCGACTGCTCGGACGGGCTCCCGGTGAGCAGCAGGATGCCGTCCTCGGCCGGCGGCAGCGGCTCGCCCGGACCGTGCACGACGACCTCGCCGATATGGTCCGCCAACCGGCCGCCGTCGGCGATCACGTGCAGCGCGTGCCGGCCCAGGTTCTCGATGACGCCGCCCAGCGTGCGGTACGGCGCGTCCGCGGGCGGTTCGACGGGCACGACAAAGGTCGCCGACGGGATCGACGACTCGGGGCTGTATCCGCGGCTGAACCGACCGTGCATGTAGTGAGAATAGACCTCCTGCCCGAGATCGCTTTGTCGGATCCGACAAAGCGGTCGGCTGAACTGGTGGCCTGGACCAAGGCCGTCCGGCGGCCGCAGCCGCACGATGAGAGGCCCGTCCGGAACCATCGAGGAGGCGACCGGGTGCTGCCCGCGTGGCTGCAAGACGAACTGGAAACCGTCCCGGAGATCGCGGTGTTCAGCACCGCCGACGAACTCGCCGAGGAGCTGACCAGGCTCCACGAACGGCACCCCGACGTGACCACGCTGCGGCGGATCGGCACGTCCCGGCTCGGCGATCCGTTGCTGTGTCTGACCATCGGATCGGCGGGGGAGGACGCCCTGGTGTTCGGGCTGCCGCACCCGAACGAACCGATCGGCGGCCTGACCGCCCTGCACCTGGCCCGCCGGCTCTGCGAGGACGACGTACTGCGGGAACGGCTCGGGCATCGATGGCACGTCATCTCGTGCATCGACCCGGACGGGCTGCGGCTGAACCACGGCTGGCTCAAGGGCCCGTTCACCCGCGAGCACTACGCGCGGAACTTCTACCGCCCGGCCGGCGACGAGCAGATCGAGTGGACGTTCCCGCTCGACTACAAGACGGCCTACTTCGACGCAGTACTGCCGGAGACCGCCGCGCTGATGCGGCTGATCGACCAGGTGCGGCCGGCGCTGATGTGCTCGCTGCACAACACCGAGGTCGGTGGGGCGTACTACTACCTGTCGCGGCCCGAGCCCGAGCTGCACGGCGTACTGCAGGAGATTCCCGAGCGGCTCGGCCTGAGCCTGGACCGTGGCGAGCCGGAGTCACCGTCGATGGAGCAGTTCGCGGACGGCATCTTCCGGATGCCCGACATCGAGACGCTGTACGACTACCACGTCGCGCACGACGACCCGATGCCGGAGAAGTTCGGCGGCAACAGCAGTCACTCGTACGCGCGGTCGTACGGGACGTTGACGCTGCTGAGCGAGTTGCCGCACTGGGACGACGCGCGGGTCAGCGATGCGTCGCCGTCGACCACGTCGTACGCCGACCTGCTGCGCGAGCAGGCGGCCGGTTTCCGTGAGCTGGTGACCTGGATGGAGGACATCCTGGCCGCCACCGGGGACGCGCTGACGCCCACGTCGGCGTTCGTCCGGGCGAGCCGCTACTACGCCCGGGCGATGGGTCCGGCGCCGGACGGCATCGAGAAGCGTGCCGCGGAGCCGGCGTCCCAACGGCCCGCGACTGTCGCCGAGGTGGCGTCGTTGAGCGATTCGGTGCACATGTTCCGGCTGCGGTACGCGGGCATGCTGCTGCGCGCCCTCGACGCCGAGCTCGGGATCGGGAACGCGACGCCGGCGATCCGCTCCGCGCAGGCCAAGCTGGCCCGCCAGTACGACGCATGGATCGCGGAGGCCGAGGAGGGCTCGTCCATGGTCCAGATCCCGATCCGCTCGCTGGTCGCCTCGCAGTACGCCGCCCTCGTCGCGACCGCCGACCACTTGAACCGTGCCCGGTAGCCCGCGGATCGAGCAGCTCCGGCGCGAGCTGGCCGACGGCCCGCGCGCGGGCGTACTGGCTCGGTTCTGGGCCGAGGTTGCCCTGGTCGGTACGCCGATCGTCGAGCCGTACGACGACGCGGACCGGCTGGTCACCTTCGTGTGGAAGGAAGAACAGCCGGTCGAGACGGTCGCGGTGATCGGCGGTCCGGCATTGTGGTGGGAGATCCCGGACAACCAGCTCGAACGACTGCCGGACACCGACGTCTGGTTCCGGACGTACCGGGTCGGCGCCGACCACCGCGGCCGGTACGTTTTGTCGCCGGACGACCCGTTGAAGCCGCTGGAGACGGCGGGTACGCCGGCCGCGGTCGAGCGCGCCGCCACATTCGTCCCGGATCCCTTCAACCGCACCCCGTTCACGCTCCCCGGCATCGCGGGCGATCCGGTCAGCCCGCCACAACACTTCTCCACGTTCGCGCTGGACCGGGCAACACCGCGGGACTGGTGCGAACCACGTGCGGGCGTACGCCGCGGTGCAATACGTGAGGTCAGCGTGCACTCCGAGGTCCTGGGCAACGATCGGCGCGTGTGGCTCTGGGAGTCGGCGCTGCAGGCGCCCGAACCGGCGCTGCTCGTCCTGCTGGACGGTCGGGACTGGACAGAGGTGCTGCCGATCTTCCCTACGCTGGACAACCTCGTCGCCGAGGGCGTGCTGCCGCCGCTGGTCGCCGTCCTGCCGGACAGCATCGACTTCGCGACCCGTGCGCGGGAACTTCCTTGCCACGAAGGCTTCCTGCAGTTCCTCACCGACGAGCTGTTGCCGTGGGCACGCGAACGGACCGGAGCGACAGCGGATCCCGGCCGCACTGTCATCACCGGCAAGAGCTACGGCGGGCTGGCGTCGGTGTTCGCCGGTCTCCGCAGACCTGACGTGTTCGGGAACGTGATCGCGCAGTCGGGCTCGTTCTGGTGGTGCCCGCCGGACGACGAGACCGAGTGGCTGCTCCGCCAGGTCGACCGGAGCGTGCCGGCGCGGTTCTGCCTGGACGTCGGCCTGCAGGAGGGGGACTGGATGATCCCGCAGACCCGGCGCCTGGCCGCGGCGCTCACCCCGAACGCCGCCGAGGTGCTGTACCGGGAGTACAACGGCGGCCACGACCTGAACTGCTGGCTGGCCGAACTCCCCACCGAACTCCGGTGGGCCCTCGGGCGTTAGGCCCACCACTCCCGGCCGTCGATCATCCCGACCCGGCGTTCGTGGTCCCAGCGGAAGATCTCGCGGCCGCGCTGGTAGCCGAGCTCGACGCGCTGCATCGGGTCGAGCGGGTCGCCGGACCAGATGCAGACGTCCGCATCCTTGCCCGGAGCAAGCGACCCGACCCGGTCCGCGATGCCCAGGACCTTCGCCGGATTGAGCGTCACGGCCCGCAGCGCGACCTCACGATCGAGACCCTCGCGGACCGCGTACGCGGCCTGCACGATCAGCAGATGCGCAGGGATCACCGGATGATCGGTCACCAGCGACAGCTCGATCCCGGCCTCGGCGAGCAGGCGGGCGTTGCGGAACGCCCGGTTCCGGAGTTCGACCTTGCCGCGCCCGACGATCAGCGGACCGAGCAGGACGGGGATGTTGCGTTCGGCCAGCAGGTCCGCGACCAGATGCGCCTCCGTACCGTGGTCGATCACCAGGTCGTACCCGAACTCCTCGGCCAGCCGGACGGCGGTACGGATGTCGTCCGCGCGATGACAGTGCTGCCGCCATGGGATCTCCCGCCGCAGTACGCGTCCGAGCGCCTCCAGGCCGAGATCGACCGGCGTGCCCTCGTACTGGCGGGCCTCCGCGAGTGCCTGCCGAATGACCGCCGCGATCCCCATCCGCGTGGACGGCAGCCTGCCGGCGTCGCCGTGGTAGCGCTTCGGGTTCTCGCCGAGCGCGGACTTCATGCCCGCGGGAGAGCGCAGGACCATGTCGTCCACGGTGTTGTTCCCTGGGCGTCCCGTACAGCGGACGGCGACGCTCTGACCGGCGATCGGGTTGCACGAGCCGGGGTTGATCCCAACCGCGAGCACACCACCGCCGATCGCGTCCCGGAAGCCTTCGTCGGCAGGGTTGATCGCATCCAGTGCCCGCAGTTGCGCGGTCACCGGCACGGTCGCCTCGTCGTGGTCGTCGCCGGCCCAGCCCTCACCCTCCTCGAGCGTGCCCATGTGGGTGTGGGCGTCGACCAGGCCGGGCAGCACCCACCGGCCGCGGGCGTCCACGAGCGTTGCGCCGTCGGGTACAGCGACCTGGGCACCGACCGCCACGATCCGGCCGTCGTCGATCAGCACCGTTCCGCCGGGGATCGGCGGGCCCTCGATCGGGACCACGGTGCCGCCGTGGATTGCGAGCATCGTCATGCCGGCAATCCTGTCCGGACCGACCGGGATCTGAAGCTGTCGAACTCGACAACATCGGCGCGGTGTTTCTGCGCTGTCCGATAAGGCTGCGTGTTCGCGGTCCCGCCGAGGATGGGTCCGACCGATCCCCTGGAGGCCCCTGATGACCGCAATCCCGGCCAGTTCCGTACGACGCCGTGTCACAGCCGGACTCACAGGCGGACTCGCGGCCGTCACGCTACTGGCGCTCGCAGCCTGCGCCGGCAACAGTTCCGCGACCGACGGGGACCAGAGCTTCGCCGTCGGCATCCCGACGTTCTTCGCCCAGAACCTGACACCCGGCAGCTCGGGGAGCAGCTATGTCGACTATGCGATCTGGTCGCCGCTGACCAGGGTCGACGGCCAGAGCGGCAAGCTCGAGATGCTCGTCGCCGACTCGATCGAGTCAGGAGACAACGTGCACTGGACGGTGAAACTCAAGTCGGGCTGGACGTTCCACGACGGCAGCCCGGTCACCGCGCAGTCGTTCGCCGACTCCTGGAACGCCACCGCGCTCGGCGCGAACGCGCTGACCGGCAACGCGTCGCTGGCGATCTTCGACGGGTACGCCGCGATGAACCCGCCGAAGGGCAAGACCGCGGCGAAGACCCTGTCCGGCGTCAAGGTCGTCGACAAGTCCACGCTGAACGTCACGCTCGCCAAGCCGAACGCGCTGCTGCCGTACATCCTGTCCTCGACCACGTTCGCGCCGCTGCCGGCCGATGCGACGAAGGACCTGAAGAAGTTCGGCACGCACCCGATCGGCGACGGCCCGTTCAAGGTGAAGGACGGCGGCTGGGAGAACGGTGCGCAGGACATCAAGCTCGAGCGGTACGACGGCTACGCCGGGCAGAAGGCGGTCGCCTCCGACGTCGACCTGCACGTCTACGAGCAGACCGGCGCGATCTACACCGACTTCCAGGCCGGCACGATCGACCTGGCGCTGCTGGACGGCGCCGACCTGTCCAAGGCGAAGAAGGACACGCCCGACCAGGTGGTCGACGTACAGTATCCGGCCGTCGTCTACCTGAGTTTCCCGCTGTACGACAGCCGGTTCGCCAACCCGCAGCTGCGCAAGGCGATCTCGATGGCGATCGACCGGGAGGCGATCGTCAAGTCGCTGCTGTCCGGCAACGCGAAGGCTGCAACGGGTCTCGCACCGCCGACGCTGACCGGTGGCGGCGAGGCGAAGTGCGACGGCTGCACGTTCGATCCGCAACAGGCCAAGGCGGCGCTGCAGGCCGCCGGCGGCTGGAACGGCCCGATGACGCTCTACACCTACCAGGACCCGACCAACGAGAAGGTGCTGCAGGCAATCGCCAACCAGCTCCGTACGAACCTCGGCCTCGAGAAGGTCACCTTCGAAGCGCAGCCGATCGCCCAGCTGTACGAAGGACTCGCAGGCAAGTCGATCAAGGGCCCGAGCCTGCTGTACTCCGGTGCGCCCTACCCGCACATCTACGCGATGGCCGACCAGATGTTCTCGGCCGGCGCACCGCTCAACGTCACGGGGTACGACTCCAAGCCCGTCGGCGCCCTGCTCGCCCAGGCCGCATCGAGCAAGGACGCCGACTCGACGACCAACTTCGCCAGGCAGGCCACGGATCAGGCCCTCGCCGACCTGCCGGTGGCGCCGTTGTACTGGCCGGTGGGCGGCCTGGTGCATTCCGAGAAGCTGAGCGGCGTCGTACCGGAGGTGCTGGGCGGCGCCCGGTTGTCGGCCGTCAAGGTGGGCTGACATGACCGGCTACGTGATCCGCCGGCTCGCCGGCATGGTCCCGGTGGTGCTCGGTACGACGCTGCTCATCTTCGCCGCGGTGTACGCGCTGCCGGGCGACCCGATCAAGGCGCTCGCCGGTCCGGGACGCGTGCTCTCGCCGTCGGCCGAGGAGGCGCTGCGCGAACGGTTCCATCTGGATCAGCCGCTGTGGGTGCAGTACGGGCACTATCTGGGCGGGCTGGTCCGCGGTGACCTGGGGATCGACCTGCAAGGGCACGAGGTGTCCGCGCTGGTCGCCCGCGCGTGGCCGTACACGCTGCAACTCGGCCTCACCGCGTGGGCGATCATGGCGGTCGTCGGGATCGCGCTCGGCACCTTCGCCGGGATGCGTCAGGGCGGCGGCATCGACTGGGCCGTACTGACCGGGACGACGGTGATGGTCGGCGTGCCGTACTTCGTGATCGCGTACGTCGCGCAGATCCTGCTCGGTGTGAACCTCGGCTGGTTCCCGACGTCCGGCGTACGGGAGGGCTGGCCGGCCAGCTACCTGTTACCGGCCGCGGTGCTCGCGCTCTTCGGGATCCCCGAGTTGGTCCGGCTGACCCGCGCCAGCATCATCGAGAACCGGTACGCCGACTACGTCGACACCGCGATCGCGAAAGGGTTGCCGCAGCGGATGATCGTGATCCGGCACATCCTGCGGAACTCGCTGGTGCCCGTGGTGTCGGTGCTCGGCCTGAGCCTCGGCTACATGGTCAGCGGGACCGTACTGATCGAGGGCATCTTCAACATCCCCGGACTCGGGTACGTCGTCTTCAACGGCATCTCGCAGCAGAACGGCCCGGTCGTGGTCGGGGTCTGCAGCCTGCTGGTGCTGGTGTACCTGGTCATCAACCTGCTCGTGGACATCGTCTACGGGCTGCTCGACCCGAGGATCAGCCTTGCCGGCCGCGGGTGAGGCCGTCGGCGTCGTCGCCGTCCCGAAGATCCGGCGGCGGTTGCTGCGCAAGCCGCGGATCGCGATCCCGCTCGGGGTCGTGGTGCTGATCCTGGTCGTCGCCGCCGTACCGGGGCTGTTCGCGCCTGCCGATCCGCGGGCCTGCGACCTCGGCAACAGCGGCACCGGCCCGGTCGCCGGGCATCCGTTCGGCTTCGACATCCAGGGGTGCGACCTGTACAGCAACGTCGTGCACGGCACGCGCTCCTCGGTGACGATCGGCTTCACGGTCACCTTCGGCTGCGTACTGATCGCGCTGGTGCTCGGCTGCCTGGCGGCGTACTACCGCGGCGTCGTCGATGCGGTGATCAGCCGGACGATGGACATCTTCTTCGGCTTCCCGGCGCTGGTCGGGCAGGTCGTCATCCTGAACACCCTGCACAAGCGCAACGTCGTGATCGTGTCCGCGGTGCTGATCCTGTTCGCGTGGCCGGCGATGACCCGGCTGATGCGCTCGGCGGCCCTCGCCACCGTCGACCTGGACTTCGTGAAGGCCGCGCGCGGCCTCGGCGCCGGTCCGGTACGGGTGATCGCTCGGCACGTCCTGCCGAACTCGTTCGCGCCGATCCTCGCGGTCGCGAGCCTCGGCGTCGGCGGGATGATCACGGCCGAGTCGGCGCTGACCTTCCTGGGCGTCGGCCTGCGCGCGCCGTCGATCTCCTGGGGCGTGCAGCTGAACCAGGCGCAGGACTCGTTCCGTGAACACCCGCATCTGTTGCTCTTCCCGTCCCTGTTCCTGTCCGTCACCGTGCTCTCGTTCGTAATGCTCGGGGACGCGTTGCGGGACGCGTTCGATCCGAGGTCCCGATGACGAGTCTGCTCGAAGTCTCCGACCTGTGTGTCGAGTTCCGGACGTCGCGGGGCTGGAGCGTCGCCGTCGACGGTGTCGACCTGTCGCTGACGCCGGGGCGGACGCTAGCCGTGCTGGGGGAGTCCGGTTCGGGCAAGAGCGCCACGGCCCGCGCGATCATGGGCGTACTCCCGGCGCAGGTCGGCCGGGTCGGGCGTGGTCGCGTGGTCCTGGACGGCCAGGACTTGTTGCAGATGTCCGCCGAGCAACGACGTACGGTCCGGGGCGCCCGGGTCGGGATGGTCTTCCAGGACGCGCTCTCCGCGCTGAACCCGGTGCTTCCGGTCGGGTACCAGATCGGTGAAGGCTGCCGCGTGCACCTGGGGATGTCCCGACGGGCGGCGCGCCGGCGAGCGCTGGAGCTGCTCGATCTGGTCGGCATCCCCGACGCCGCGCGCCGGATCGACGACTACCCGCACCAGTTCTCCGGCGGGATGCGGCAACGCGTGATGATCGCGACCGCGCTGGCCGCCGATCCCGAGATCCTGATCGCCGACGAGCCGACGACGGCGCTCGACGTCACGGTGCAGGCCCAGATCCTGCAACTGCTCGCGACCCTGCAGGCCGATCGGCAGATGAGCCTGATGCTGATCACCCACGACATGGGTGTCGTGGCCGGCATGGCGGACGACATCCTGGTGATGTATGCCGGCCGCGTCGTCGAGCAGGGCCCCGCGGACGACGTGTTCGAACGCCCGGCGCACCCGTACACCCGTGCTCTGCTCGACTCGATCTGCACAGCGGACCGGAAGGGCCTGCCGCTGCGGGTGATCAGCGGCCAGCCACCGGACCTGGGGAACCTGCCGTCCGGCTGCGCCTTTCGCACCCGCTGCAGTCAGGCCGCCGACGTCTGCAAGACGTTCCCTCCGGTAGCGGCGGTCTCGACAGTTCACTACGCAGCGTGCCACTTCGCGGGAGGTGCAGGATGACCGCAGTACTGCGAGCGAGCGGCGTACGGCGTACGTTCCGGACCGGCGGACTGCTCGCCGGACGGCGCGGGCTGGTCCGCGCGGTCGACGGTGTTGATCTGGAACTGCACAGCGGCGAAACGCTCGGCATCGTGGGGGAGTCGGGATCGGGGAAGTCGACGTTGGCGCAGCTGCTGGTCGGGATGGAACGTCCGAGCGACGGCGAGATAGAGCTGCTCGGCGAGCCGTTGCACACGATGCGCGGCCGGCGGTTGCGGCGGGCGCGGCGCGACATCCAGCTGGTGCACCAGGACCCGTACACCTCGCTGGATCCGCGGATGACGATCGGCGCGATCGTCCGTGAGCCGCTGGAGATCCACTCGGACGTCGTACCGCGGGGCGACCGGGGCAAGGCGGTCGCGGAGTTGCTGGAGATGGTCGGGCTGAACCCAGACCAGTCCGAACGCCTGCCGCACCAGTTCTCCGGTGGCCAGCGGCAACGAGTCGGGATCGCACGCGCGTTGGCGCTGCGCCCGAAGGTGCTGGTCTGCGACGAGCCGGTGTCGGCGCTCGATGTGTCGGTGCAGGCCCAGATCGTCAACCTGCTCGAGCAGTTGCAGCGCGAGCTGGGCATCGCGTACGTCTTCATCGCCCACGATCTCGCGGTCGTACAGCATATCGCCGATCGGGTCGCGGTGATGTACCTCGGCCGATTCGTCGAGGAGGGCGACTCGGTGCAGGTGTACGACCGGCCGCGGCACCCGTACACGAAGGCGTTGCTCGCCGCGGCGCCGGTGCCCGATCGGTCCGCACGGCACCGGCCGCCCGAGATCGTGCTGCGCGGTGAGCCGCCGAGCCCGCTGAATCCGCCGTCCGGCTGTCACTTCCGGACCCGTTGCTGGCTGGCCGAGGATCGCTGCGCGACCGATGATCCGGCACTGCTTCGCACCGGAGCGAGCGCGGTGGCGTGTCATTTCCCGCTGACAGAACCGGTGCTGGGGGCAACCAATGCTGGATGACGGCGGCCTGACCGCGGCAGAGGCAGCCGCACGCTCGGCGGTGCTGTCCGTCAGGTCGTACGACATCACCCTCGACCTGACCGGCTTGGCCGACGGCGAGACCTTCTGCTCGCGCAGCGTCGTCGAGTTCTCGTACGACGGCACGGGCGGCCCCGGGCTGTCCTGGATCGACCTGGTCGCCGACGAGGTCGAGCAGGTGGTGCTGGACGACGTACTGCTCGATCCGGACGAGGTGGTGCGCGGCGACCGGCTCCGCCTCGGGCCGTTGGGCGGGCGTCATCGGCTCGAGGTGCGGGCCCGGCATCATGCCGGTGCGGGACGTGGGTTGTCGAAGAGCGTCGACGACGGCGCCGTGTATGCGTGGACCCAGTTCCAGCCGTTCGATGCGCGGCGGGCGTTCGCGTGCTTCGACCAGCCGGATCTGAAGGCGACGTTCGCGTTCGCCGTCCGGGTGCCGCTCGACTGGCATTGTGTGAGCAACTGCCGCGAGTCACAGGTCGTCGAGGACGGCGACGTCGCGGTCTGGACGTTCCCCCCGACGCCCGCGCTGCCGACGTACGCCACGGCTGTCTGCGCCGGCCCGTTCCACGTCGTCCGGTCGTCGCGTGCACCGATGACGCTCTGCGCGCGGCGTTCGCTGGCCACGGCGCTGGAGTCGAACGCGGAGGAGATCTTCGACCTGAGCCGGCGCGCGCTCGTGCTGTTCGAGGACGCGTTCGGTATCGCCTTCGATGGTGACTCCTACGATCACGTGTTTCTGCCGGATCAGCCCGGCGCGATGGAGAACCACGGCTGCGTGACCTGGAACGACCAGGTGCTGTACCGGTCCGAGCCGACCGCGGAGCAGCGCCGGCGGCGTGCGCTCGTCCTTCTGCACGAGATGTCGCACATGTGGTTCGGCAACCTGGTGACACCGCAGTGGTGGGACGGCCTGTGGCTCAGCGAGTCCTTCGCCGACTGGGCCGCACTGTGGGCCGCCGCGCAACTAGGTGTGCTGGACAGCCGCTGGTCGGTCGCGACGGCATTGGAGAAGGAACGTGCGGCCGACGCCGACCTGCTGGGCTCGACCCATCCTGTCAGCCGTCCGGTGCCCGACATCGCCGCTGCGGAGGCGAACTTCGACGCGATCACGTACGCCAAGGGCGCGTGCATGCTCCGCCAACTCGTCGCTCTGGTCGGCGAGGAGGCGTTCCTCGACGGTCTCCGCAAGTACTTCGCCCAGCACGCCGGCGCGAACGGCAGCCTGCCCATGTTGACTGCAGCAATCCAGCCCTTCACCGCGATCGACCTGACCACCTGGTCCAGGCTCTGGCTGGAGTCGAGCGGCATCAACACGCTCACCCTGGAGATCGACTCGATGGTCCTGGTGCAGGGCGGCCTGCCGCGCCCGCACACCATCTCCATCGGTACGTACGGCGGTGCGCCGCTCGCCGAGCTCGAACGGATCGACCTCGAAGTGACGGGGGAGCGCACCGAGGTACCGCTCCGGCCCGCACCGCTGGTGTTGCTCGACGACCGCGACACGACGTACGCGATCGTCCGCCCCGACGCTCAGTCGATCAATACGATAGTTGCCGCAGGCGCCGAACTGCGCGACCCGATCGCCCGCAACACCGCCCGCCGCACCGTACGAGGCCTGCTGCTCGACGGCTTGCTGTCCTCGGCCGACGTCGTCGAGTACGTCGCGTCCGCACTCGCGACCGAGACCGATCCCGTGCAGCTGAAGGCACTCACGACCCTGGGCGCCGAGGCAGCCGGACCGTACACGGCGCCCGCCCACCGCGAGGCACTCGAACGCAAGCTCGCCACAGCGACCGTGGCAACCTTCGCCCAAGCCGACCCCACGAACCGGCTCGTCCTCGCCGAAGCTTTGGCCGACTTCGCCGACACGGGCGACCAACTGCAACTGGTCGACGCGCTGCTGGCCGAACGAGACCTGCCGCAGCCGATCCGCTGGCGGCTCCGCACCCGCCTGGTTGCCCTCGACTTCGCCGGCCCGGACCAGATCGACGCCGAGCAGGCGAACGACCCCGACCCGGACGCCACTTGGCAGGCAGCCGCCGCCCGAGCCGCAACCCCGACCGCACCCGCGAAGGACGCCGCCCTCGACCTGCTCCTCACACCACCAGGTGTTCCTGCCGCGGTACTACGAACCTTCGCCGCCGCCCTCTGGCAACCACGCCAGACCGACCTCCTGGCCGAGCGTCCGACACAGTTCCTCGAACGGCTGATCGAAGCCACCGACTGGTCCGCGTCGAACCGTCTCGCCCGCTACGCCTTCCCTTTCGCAGTAGCCGACAGCACGACTGCCGCGCGAGCCCGCGAACTGGCCAAGGTCGCAAGAGTCCAGGTCCTCAGCCAAACCCTCGAAGACCAAGCAGACCTAGCCACCCGACACCAGGTCAGCCGCGCTGCTCCTCGGCCGTCTTGAGGTCGGAGAGCAGCGTGTCGCGGCAGTTGTCCAGGTCGGCGAGCAGTGCGGCGACCGCCTGGTCCGGGTCGCCGCTCCGGATCGCGTCGAGCACCGCGGCGTGCCGATCCGTCAACGCCATCAGGTCAAGACCGGCGTGGGCGCGGACCTGCGCGATGCACAGTTGGGTCTCGCCCATCACGGTCTCGTGCATCCGCCGGAGCCGCGCGCTGCCGGTGGCGGCGACGAGCGCGCGGTGCAGGGCGATGTCGGCCTCGGTGTGCTCGCCGTGCTGATCCCGCTCGGCCGCCATCCGCATCAATGCCAGCGAACGGTCGGCGTCGCCGGGCACCTCCTTGCGGAGCGCGAGCGTGATCACCGCTCTGGACTCGATCGGCTCGCGGGCGAAGTACAGATCGCTGACGTCGTCGGCGGACAGCTGCGGGACGACCGCGCTGCGGCGCGGGCCGCGGCGCAGAAGGCCCTCGTTCGTGAGCCGGTCCAGCGCCGCCTTGGCGGTCGGCCGGGCGACGGTGAACCGGTTGGCGACCCAGATCTCCGAGAGCTTCTCTCCGGGTGGGATCTCGCTGGCGATGATCTGCTTGCGCAGCGCAGTGGTCAGCGAGTCGGTCAGCGTGGTGCTCTCGAGTTCGACACTCACTCCTACCGCCTCCTTGGATTGCCCCCGACGCGGGTCTCGGTCGGTCTGTTGCGCATCCTAATTGATCGGTGGCCATCCTGCCTGACAGGTGTACCAGTGCCCGGCGCCGATCATCGGTAGACCACCCGGTCCGCGTTCATGGTGCCGATCCGGTCCCAGTCGTAGGTCACCCCAAGGCCGGGTCCTGCCGGTACGCCGACACATCCGTCGTCCCCGACAGCGGTCAGATCGTCCGCGTAGTCGTCGGCGAAGACGTCCGGCAGCGACGGGTTCCCGGTGGTCGGGTCCAGCAGCCCGAGCTCGTAGTAGCTGGTGTTCCGGATCGCCGCCATGCAGTGCCGCTGCGCCGGACCGGCCGCATGCACCTCGAGGTCGAGGCCGATCGCCTCGGCCGCGTGCGCCGTCTTCATCACACCGGTGATGCCGAGATCGAGCTCCGGATCCGCCCGCAGGAAGTCGGTCGCCCCTTCGAGGGCGAGCGCGGTCCGCAACTCCAGGCCGCGGACGAACTCGGTGATGAGCAGTGGCGTACGGACCCGTTGCCGCAGGATCTGATGCGCCAGCGGGGCGTCGCCGCGCAGCGGGTCCTCCCACCAGAACGCACCGACCTCGTCGCAGAACCGGCCGAGCTTGAGCGCCGCGGCCAGCGTGGGCAGGCTCTTACCCGGGTCGGTCATGATGTCGCTGCGACCGGCCGAGCCCTCGGCGGTGGCGCCGAAGATCTCGATCTCGTCCTTGGCGGTGCCGGCAGAGCGGCCGTGGATCTTGAAGCCCGGTACGCCGAGCTGCGCGCACTGGTCCGCGAAGTCGCGGTAGCTGTCCGCGGTGGCGAGGGTACCGAGTCCGTGCCCGCCGCCGACCGTGCTCACGTACGCGGGCAGACGATCCCGGTAGCGGCCGAGCAGCTGCGAGATCCCGAGGCCGGCCAGGTGACCGGCCGCGTCCCACAACGCGATGTCGATCGCGCCGGCCCCGATCCGGTCGGTCTTCGCGAAGCCGCCGTTGAAGGAGTCCCAGATCGCCTCCCGGTCGTGCAGGTCGCGTCCGGGCAGGCTGGCCGCCATCGCCTTCACCTGACCGATCGCGTACGGCGGGGCGCTCCACATGACGACGTACCCACCCTCGGCACCGTCGTCGGTGCGGATCCGGATCCCGAACCGGCGCGTCGTACGGCTCGGTGGGCTCACCGCGGTGAGCGGCTCGCCGCTACGGTCGTAGCGGCGCACCACGGTGTGATCGAACTCGATCAACTCGACTGCATCGATGACGGACATGAACCTCCTACTTGAGGCCGGTGGTCGCGATGCCCTGGGTGAGGGCCTTCTGGGCGAACAGGAAGACTGCGAAGACCGGGACCAGCGTGACGATGGACATCGCGAACAACGCCCCGTAGTTGCTCAGCCCGGCCGAGTCGGAGAACGTACTCAGCCCCAGCGGCACGGTGTAGAGATCCGGCCGGTTGAGGTAGAGCAGCGGGGTGAAGAAGTCGTTCCAGGTCCAGATGAACGTGAAGACCGCGGTAACGCCGATCGCCGGAGTGCACAGCGGCAGGATGACGCTCCAGAACGTCCGCAGCGGACCGCAGCCGTCGATCGCGGCCGCGTCGTCGAGCGTCGTCGGCAGCGTCCGCATGAACTGCACCATCAAGAAGATGAAGAACGACTCCACGCCGAGGAACTTCGGCAGGATCAGCGGTACGTAGGTGTCGGTCAGCCCGAGCGTCGAGAAGATCACGTACTGCGGGACGACCGTGACGTGGAACGGCAGCATGATCGTGGCGAGCATGGTCGCGAACATCGCCCCGCGGTACCGGAAGCGCAGCCGGGCGAAGGCGTACGCGGCCAGCGTGCACGAGACCAGGTTGCCGACGATGCAGGCGAGCGCGACGATCATCGAGTTCAGCATGAACCGCCCGAACGGGATGCCGAGCGAGTTCCAGCCGTCGAGGTAGTTGGTCAGGGTGAGTTTGCCGCCGCCGGTCCCGTCGCCGAAGATGTCGTTGTTGTTCATGAACGACCGGCTCAGCATCCAGATCAGTGGATAGATCATGATGATGCCGAAGGCAATCAGCAGCACGTGCCGCCAGCCGCGGCGCAGCATCCACTCCAGCAGGTCAGTCCTCATAGTGCACCCAGTACCGGGCGGCGACGAAGTTGATCGCGGTGAGCATGCCGATCACCACGAACAGGATCCAGGCCAGCGCGCTCGCGTACCCCATCTCGAAGTTCTTGAAGCCGGTCACGAACAGGTACAGCGTGTAGAACAGCGTCGAGTTCGACGGACCGCCGGTGCCGGCCGAGATGATGTACGCCTGCGTGAACGCCTGGAACGAGCCGATCAGCTGCAGGATCAGGTTGAAGAACACGACCGGGCTGAGCAGCGGCAGGACCACCGAGGTGAACCGCCGCCACGCACTCGCGCCGTCCACCTTGGCCGCCTCGATCAGCTCCTCGGGGATCTGCCGCAGCCCGGCCAGGAAGATGATCATCGGCGACCCGAACGTCCACACGTGCAGGATGATCAGCGTGTCCAGGGCATGGGCCGGGTCGGAGATCCAGGACCCCATCTGGATCCCGAGCTTCCCGGCCAGCTCCGGTATCAGTCCGGTGCTGGAGAACAGCTGCCGCCACAGCACCGCGACCGCGACGCTGCCGCCGAGCAGCGAGGGCAGGTAGTACACGGATCGGTAGATCGACAGCCCGCGGACGCCCTGGTTGAGCAGCACAGCGATCGCCAGCGCGAACGCGAGTTGCAGCGGTACGGAGATGAAGACGTACTTCGCCGTCACGCCGGCGGCCGCGAGGAAGTCCGCGTCGCCGAACATCCGCCGGTAGTTCTCCAGCCCGGTGAACCGCGGCGAGTCGCCGAGCCGGTAGTCGGTGAAGGACAGATACAGCGAGGTGACCATGGGGACGAGCGTGATCAGCAGCACGCCCGCCATCCACGGCAGCAGGAACAGGTAGGCGATCTTCGACCGCCGGCCGCGGCTGCGTGCCTTGGCCGCCTGCTGTACCTCGGTGATCAGGGCCATCGTGCTATTCCGCCGGGGCCTCGGTGAGTGCCTGCCAGTCGCGCTCCTGACCTTCCCAGCGGCGCAGACCGATCCGGACCGCGTCCAGGCGTTCCATCGTCGCGCCGTCGTAGTGCCCGAGCGACAGACCGTCCGCGCCCGCGTCCACGGCGGCCTTGACGCTGTCGGTGAGCGTCTGCGTGGTCGCGTTCGGCCGGACCCCGAGCGCGGCGATCAGTTGCTGGTCCTCGCGCAGCGCGCGCCGGCACTTCATCAGCTTGGCGCGCTTGGTCGCGACTCCCTCGGCGGTGCCGAGCTGATCGGAGTAGTCGGATTCGCGGACCGAGTCGACGTACGTGAACGCCGACGCGAAGTCGAGACCGGCCCGCTCCGGGGAGGCCATGTAGGTGTTGTAGCGGAACTCGACCTGGCGACCGGAGGCCGCGAGTGCCTCGCGTACCAAGGCGAACAGCCGGTTGACCGACCGCTTCCGGAACTGCAGCCAGGCGGTGAACGCCTCGTTCTCCACCAGCAGGGCCGACTCGGTGTAATTGGACTCGTCGAGCAACTGGCGTTCGTG
Source organism: Kribbella sp. NPDC048928 (assembly GCF_043197975.1). Lineage (NCBI taxonomy): Bacteria > Bacillati > Actinomycetota > Actinomycetes > Propionibacteriales > Kribbellaceae > Kribbella > Kribbella sp. NPDC048928. The sequence continues at coordinate 129,609 of NZ_JBICUC010000010.1, forward strand.
CAGTTCCTCCAGCCCGATCCGGCGCGAGAGGTTGGCCAGGTGCGTGACCTGGTGCACGACCTCGTCCCAGTCAAGGCCTTCTTCGGTCGCCTTCGCGCGGCAGCTGTCGCAGAAGCAGCCGCCGGTCGCCACCGCGAGCAGTTGCTGCCACGAGGTCGGTCCGAAGCTGTGCGTCCCGCCGTCGTCGCGGCCGGCGCCGAACAGGACCAGGCAGGTCTGCACGTAGTCGACATCGTGATTGGCCGCGACGTCGGCGAACAGCCCGTACAGATATTCCTGGACGTCGGGATGGTTCAGGCAGGGCAGCGCGCGCTGCGCCTCGACCGCTTCGAACGCCCCGACGATGTTCCCGTACACATCGCGCTGCAGAACGTCGGACAGGTTGTCCCGGGCGTACTGCGCGTCGATGATCGTGTGCGAGATCTCGCAGCCGGTCCGCATCCCGCGGGCTCTGGCGGCCGTGGTCAGTTCGTCGAGCCAGTCGTGCCCGATCAGGAAGTCGCGTTCGGTGGTCAGCGGCTTGATCCGCTTGTACTTGCTGGGATCCGGCGCCCAGTACGCCCGGCTGTCCTCGGGCACGTAGTAGCGGCGGACCGGGTTGTGCGGGTAGTGCCGGGCGTGCAGCGGCCGCTTCTCCTTGTGCATCAGGCCGACCAGGTACGCCGAGTTCACCTCCGCGCGGCTGCTCAGGACATCGAGGATGTGCTCGATGCCTTCGTCGGCCAGGTCCCACGCGTACAGGCTGGCGGCGATCTCGTTCAACGGCATAGGAGTCCTCTTCCGCAGATCTCTCGAGGGGGAACGGTCTACTTCTTCAGGAGCTTGGTGCGCAGGTCGCCGAAGATCAGGTCGACGGTCTGCTGGATCGACGCCTTGTCGTAGGCGAGGTTCTGCCAGGCCTTGACCATGTCGCCGGAGAAGGCTCCGGACGTCGGCAGGCCGTTGCGCACCGGCCGGGTCTTGGCGCCGGCCTCGAAGCCGATGTAGGTGAGGAACTGCTTCTCGGCGTCCGACACCGAGGACGTGATCGCGTCCCGGACGGTCTGGGTCGGCGGCGCGCCGATCGTGGTGCCGATGATCTTGGCGCGCTCGACGTCGTTGAGCAGGTAGTCGGCGAACTTGAGCGCCGCGTCCGGGAACTTGCTGTTGGCCGCGACGCAGAGCATGTTCGGCGAGAGCGCGATCGCCTTGGTCCCGGTTCCGCCGTTGCCCGGGCACGGCATCAGGACCAGCGGATCCTTGGTCAGGCCCTGCAGTTCGAGCATCTGGTTGGAGTTGCGCAGGTGGTACGCCGCCAGGCCGCGGATCATCGGGGCGCCTTCGAAATAGGGGTTCTGCTCCAGGGCCAGTGCGGTCGGCACCGACGCCTGGGAGTCGCGCAGGTTCTTCCAGTACGTCAGCCACTCGGTCATCAGGTCCTTCGTGAAACCGAGATCGCCGTCGGCCGCCCACATGTCCTGGTCGTGCTGGCGCGCGTACGCCCCGAACCAGTCGGCCGCGCCGCCGGTGTTCGGATCGTCGGTACCGAAGAACTTCGCGCCCTTCGCGGAGTGGATCTTGGCGCTGAGCTGCGCGAACTCGTCCCAGCTGTACGAGTCCGGGTAGTTCTTCACCGGTACGCCGACCTCGTCCAGGATGTTCTTCTTCGCGAACATGCCGATCGACTGCAGGCCGTGCGTCATCGCGTACTGCTTGCCGTCGACGACGCCGGGCGCCTTGATCGAGTCGGTGAAGCCGGCGTCGTCGATGCCCTTGCCGGCACCGAGGTGCGAGGTCAGGTCCATGACGTGGCCGCCGGACACCAGTTGGGGGAGCAGGTCGCTGGTCACCCAGAACACGTCGGGCAGGTTCTTGCCCGACATCGCGACGGTGATCTTGGTTTCGATCGCGTCGATGTCGCCGAACTCGGGACTGACCTTGATGGAGGAGTTCTTCTCGGTGAACGTCGTACAGGCCTTCTGGAAGCGCTTCACCCGGTCGTCGGAGCCCCAGAACATGAACCGGAGGCTCGCCGACTTGGACGAACCGGAGCCCGTCGAGTCGCCGCAGGCCGCGAGCACCGGCCCGGCGACCGCGGCGGCGCCGAGCCCGCCGGCGAGGCGGAGGACGGACCGGCGCGACAGAGAGGGGAGCGGGACGGACATCGCCATCACCTTTTTCGCTCGGCGCGGTCGGAGACTGCGGCTCCGCTGCGCTAGGGAAAGTTCTGGGCACCATCCTTAGTTCAGCAAACTTGTCTGTCAAGATTGCAGATAAGACGAGTTTGCAGGAGAGTTGTGTCATGCCGACGCTCCCTCTCAGCGCGAACATCTCGATCATGTTCACCGAGCTGCCCTACCTGGATCGCCCGGCCGCCGCGCGCGCCGCGGGCTTCGAACAGGTCGAGAGTTGGTGGCCGTTTCCCGGACCCGACGCGGCACCGGACCAGGTCGACGAACTGGTCGCCACGCTGGACACAGCGGGGGTCGAGCTCTCCGGACTGAACTTCTTCGGCGGCGACCTGTCCGCCGGTGAGCGCGGCATCGCGTGCCGCCCCGACCGGCAGGAAGAGCTCGAGCTCAACACCGCCCGGCTGATCGGCATCGCGCGGCGGACCGGCTGCCGCGCGTTCAATCTGCTGTACGGCCAGCTGGACGATCGATGGTCCGCGGCCGAGCAGCGCGACACGGCGATCCGGGCCGTACAGGTGGCGGCGGCGAAGCTGGCGGAGATCGACGGGGTCGTCCTGCTGGAGCCGCTCGCGCTCGGCCTGAACGGTTCGTACCCACTGGTGGACGGAGATGACGTGGTCGAGATGCTGACCGGACCGCTGCGGTCGACGCCGAATGTCCGGCTGCTGTTCGACCTCTTTCACCTCGGCAGCAACGGCGTCGACCTGGTCGCCGCGGCCGAACGGCTCGCACCGTGGATCGGGCATGTGCAGCTGGCCGACAGCCCAGGGCGTGGCGAGCCCGGCAGCGGTGAGTTGCCGATCGAGGAGACGGTGAAAGCCCTCGTCGGTACGGGCTATCGCGGCACGATCGCCGCGGAGTACCAGCCGACCGGGCCGACCGTCGAGACACTCAGCTGGGTGGACGGGCTGGACGTCGTACGGGGCCTGCGATGACTGGAATGACTCGAGTCGGCTTCGTCGGAGCTGGGGTGATGGGTGCGCCGATGATCGCGAACCTGATCCGCGCCGGCCACGTCGTACGGGCCTACGGCCGATCGCCCGCATCACGCGACCGGATCGAGGCTGCGGGCGGCACCCTCGCGTCCTCGGTGGCGGGGGTTGCCGAGGGCGCCGACGTCCTGATCACGATGGTCGCCGACTCACCCGACGTACAGGACGTGGTCCTTGCTACGGGAGGTCTGGCGGAGGCCTGCAGCGAGGGACAGGTGTTCGTCGACCTCAGTACGATCGCGCCGTCGGTTGCCGTCGAGGTCCACCAGGCGCTGGCGGCGCGAGGCGTACCGGCGTTGGACGCGCCGGTCAGCGGTGGCGAACAGGCCGCGATCGACGGCACGCTGAGCATCATGGCCGGAGGCGATCCCGCGACGCTCGAGCAGGTGCGTCCGCTGCTCGCGACGATGGGAAGCACGATCACGTACGTCGGTCCGCCGGGCAGCGGTCAGCTCACCAAGGCCGCCAATCAGCTGATCGTCGCGGCCAACCTGCAGGCCGTCGCGGAGGCCGTCGTGCTGCTGGAGCGCTGCGGTGTCGACCTCGAGGCGGCGCTGTCCGCGATCGGTGGTGGACTGGCCGGTTCGGCCGTACTGGATCGCAAGCGCACCGCGTTCCTGACCGGTACGTACGAGCCCGGGTTCCGGGTCGACCTGCACAGCAAGGACCTGGGCATCGTCGGTGGGATCATGCGCGAGCAGGGGTTGTCGCTGCCCGGGACCGCGATCGTTACCCAGCTGATGAGCGCCCTGCGCGCTCGCGGCGACGGCGGGCTGGATCATTCCGCCTTGCTACGACTGACCCGTGCCCTGAACGGAATGGAGAGTCAACAGTGAGTTCCGACGACGTGATCGTGGTGACCGGCTCCTTCAGCGACGACGACCGGAGCCGAGCTGCCGCGCTCGCGCCGCAGTTCACTCTGGAATTCACCGACCGTCCTGCGGACGTCGACACCGGGCGCGTGATCGCGGTCGCGGGCTCGGTGCCGCCGGCCGACTTCGGACGCCTGCCCGAGCTGCGATGGATCCACAGCTGGGCGGCCGGACCGGACGCGGCGATCTTCCCGGAGTTGGTGTCGAGTTCGGTCGTGCTCACGTCGTCGGCCGGCAACGGCGGCGTACCGCTGGCCGAGCACTCGATGATGTTGCTGCTGATGCTGGATCGCGAGGCACTGCTCTGGGTCTCGGCCCAGCAGGAGCACCGCTGGGGGAGGCACCGGCACAGCGAGCTGATGGGCAGCACGATCGGGATCTACGGGCTCGGGAACGCCGGCAAGGACCTGGCGCTCAAGGCGCAGGCGTTCCACATGCGGGTGCTCGGCCTGCGCCGGAACGCGACGGTGCCGGTCGACGGGGTGGACGAGCTGTACGGCCCCGGGCAGCTGAAGGAGTTCGTCAGCCGGTGCGACCACGTCGTGATCACGGCGGCGCTGACACCCGAGACCCGGAACGCCTTCGACGCGGACGTCTTCGCGGCGATGAAGCCCACGGCGAACCTGGTCTGCATCTCGCGCGGCGGGATCGTGGTCGACGACGACCTGCTGCAGGCGCTCCGCGACGGGCAGCTCCGGGCCGCCGGACTGGATGCCCACGGCATCGAACCGCTGCCGGCCGACAGCCCGTTCTGGGATCTGCCGAACGTCATCGTGACACCGCACAACGGCGCCACGACTCCAGGAACCGCGCGCCGTGGGGTCGAGATCTTCCTCGACAACCTCTCCCGCTTCGCCGGCGGCCGCCCGTTGCACAACGTCGTCGACAAGGAACTCGGTTACTGATTGCCGCCACTGCTGAGCAGGAACGCCGGCGGCTCGCCGGTCAGGACCGCGTCGGACTCCAGCCAGGCCCGCGCGTCCCGCGGGTGCCGCCGCTCGATCTCGGCCAGCAGGTACTGCCGGGCCTCGGCGGCCGTCGCAGTCTGCCCGGCATGCAACGCATCGAGCACCTCCGCGGCGCTGGCACACCAGACCGAGTAGAGCTCGGAGTCCGCCCAGTCCCGCAACTCCCGACGGGCTGCCAGCTCGGCACGTCGCTGGGCGCCGCCCTTCCGGCGCAGAGCAGCCCGCAGCCTCGACCACGCGCCTCGGCCCGTCTCCACCTCGACCCCCACCACTCCACTCGCCATTGCCGACGCCAACTATTGCACAATGCAATTCACGGACCGCAACACCTCGAGTTCGGAATGAGTTCGAGGGGCGGGCGGGGGATCGGTTAGCCTCAGCAATGATCCCGAGCTGTGGAGGTGGGCCCGTGACCGGTGCTGCTACAGAAGAGGCCGCGGACGAGCTGGTTGCCGCGGTGCTCACGGCTTCGCGGGTGCTGGTCGGCGTGTCGGCGCGATCGCTCGCCCAGGTGGAGGAATCGGTCACGCTGACCCAGTTCCGGACGCTGGTCGTGCTCGACGGGCACGGCCCGAGCCGCCTGAACCTGCTCGCCGAGCGGCTCGACGTCACCGCCTCCACGGCCCTGCGGATGGTCGACCGGCTGATCGCCGCCGGCCTGGTCGACCGTCGCGAGAACGCCAACGACCGGCGCGAGGTCGTCATCGACCTGACCGCCGAGGGCCGCAAGCTGGTCCGGAAGGTCGCCCGCAAACGGCAGGCCGAGATCGAGCGCATCGTGCTCGGCATGCCGGTCGGCCGCCGCCGCGAACTCGTCCGCGCCCTGACCGCGTTCGCCGAGGCCGCCGACGAACCCACCGCCATCGCCGAAGCCGCCACCCGCCTCGGCTGGTGACAACAGCTACTCCAGCGACCTCAGCCGTGCGGCAGGGACCTGTTCGATGCGGGTCCAGCCCTTCCAGCCGCGTTCTTCGAGGATCGCGAGCAACCGCGCGGCTTCGGGGGCCGACTCCAGCATCACCGCATCCAGCAGTTTGACGAGCCCTTCGTCGAAGGGCTCGTCGCCGAGCTCGCCGGCCTGTGCGGCCCGGATGTACAGGCGTTCCAGGACGTCGGCGATCTCCACCAGCAGCGCCTCGTCGCCTTGCTGGTCGACCGCCTGACTCACCAGGCTGTAGAGCTTCCGCGCGTCGGGATCGTCGAACTGCTCGTGCTTGGCCGCGATCACCGCATCGATCAGGTCCGGCACCTGGGCCGCGATCATGATCCAGGCATCCCGTTCCATCTCGATGTAGCGCTCGCTGACGCCGTTGCTCCGCAACCGGTCGAGATAACCCACCACCGGCTCCGGCAGCGCGAGGTGGTCGCCGGCCGCGAGTCTGGCGAGCCGGCGCCGGCTGTCCTGCAACCGCCGGATCTCGGCTCGCAGGCTCTTGTCGATCTCCTGTACGCCGGCCTCGAACTCGTCCGGGCCCGCGTCGAGGAGCTCCTGTACGCGGGCCAGCGGGACGCCGGCGTCGGCGAGAGTGTGGACCCGGATCAGCCGGACGACCGCGGCCGCGTCGTACGAGCGGTAGCCGGAGCGGTCGCGTTCGGCCTCGGGCAGCAAGCCGATCTTGTGGTAGTGGCGCACTGCCCGCACCGTGACTCCGGCGTACGCCGCGAGCTGGCTGATGGTGAGCATGGCTCCAGCCTGCCTCAAGCGATCTTGCGGCGATACGTGAACATCGCCAGGACGTACGCCAGCACCAGCACTCCGACGCACCACGCGAGCGCGGTCCAGATGCCATCACCGACCGGCTGCTGCGCGAGCAGGTTGCGGATCGTGTTGACGATCGAGGTCACCGGCTGGTGTTCGGCGAACCACCGCACCGGCCCCGGCATCGTCTGCGTCGGTACGAAGGCCGAGCTGACGAACGGCAGGAAGATCAGCGGGTACCCGAACGCGCCCGCGCCCTCGACCGTAGATGCGGTCAGCCCAGGGATCACCGAGAGCCAGGTCAGCGCGAGAGTGAACAGGAACAGCATGCCGGCCACCGCCAGCCAGGCCAGTACGCCGGCGCCCGAGCGGAAGCCCATCGCGAGCGCGACCGCCAGGACGACGACGAGCGAGATCAGGTTCGCGACCAGGGACGTGAAGACGTGCGCCCACAGCACTCCCGAGCGGGCGATCGGCATCGACTGGAACCGTTCGAAGATCCCGGTCTTCAGGTCCATGAACAGCCGGAACGCGGTGTAGGCGACGCCGGACGCGACCGTGATCAGCAGGATGCCCGGGAACATGTAGTTCACGTACGCCGTGGACCCGGTGTCGATCGCGCCGCCGAAGACGTACACGAACATCAGCATCAGGGCGATCGGTGTCAGCACGGTCGTGATGATGGTGTCCAGGCTGCGGGTGACGTGCCGCAGCGTACGGACGGTGAGCGTGACGGTGTCGCTGACGAAGTAGGTGCTCATCGCTTCTCTCCAACGATCGCCAGGAAGATCTCTTCGAGGGTGGGCTGCTTCTCGACGTACTCGACCTGGGCCGGCGGGAAGAGCTGCTTGAGCTCGGCCAGGGTGCCGTTCGCGATGATCCGGCCTTCGTGCAGGATCGCGATCCGGTCGGCGAGCTGTTCGGCTTCGTCGAGGTACTGCGTGGTCAGCAACACGGTCGTACCGGAGCCGGCCAGCTCCTTGACCATCTGCCACACCTCGATCCGCGCCTCGGGGTCGAGCCCGGCGGTCGGCTCGTCCAGGAAGATCACCGGCGAGTTCCCGATCAGGCTCATCGCGATGTCCAGCCGGCGGCGCATCCCTCCGGAGTACGTCGCGACCTTGCGCGCACCCGCCTCGGTCAGGGAGAACCTCGCCAGCAGGTCGTCCGCGATCTTGCCCGGGTGGCCGAGGTGCCGCAGCTTGGCGACCAGGACGAGGTTCTCCCGGCCGGTCAGGATCTCGTCCACGGCCGCGAACTGTCCGGTCAGGCTGATCGACGCCCGCACGTCGGCGGCCTGGGTCGCGACGTCGAAGCCGTTGATCTCGGCAGCCCCGGCATCCGCCTTCACGAGCGTGCTGAGGATCCTGATCGTCGTGGTCTTGCCCGCGCCGTTGGAGCCGAGCAGCGCGAAGATACTGCCCGGCGCCACCTCGAAGTCCACCCCGCGCAGCACGTGCTGTTCCGCATAGGACTTCTGCAGTCCCTGCACCCGGATTGCCGTCTCGGTACTCATACCGATCAGCATGGAGGGTTGACCCTACGTCAAGGTCAAGCCGCGGGGTCTACCCCAAGATGTAGAAGCCGGTCACCACGGTCGGAATGGCGCCGAGCAGCAGCCAGGGCGACGGGAAGCGTTTGTGCAGGGCGAGGATGCCGGCCGCGGTCAGGAGGCCGATGACGCCGGACATCAGCCACAGCCCGACGCCCTTGCCGAAGTCGTCGTGCGAGACGCCGATGCTGTACACGGCCAGCGTGACCGCCGGGACGCTGCCGACGTGGAACAGGATCGCGGAGACCACCCAGCGCTGGACGGTCTCGATGTTCATCGGCCGCGGCGTCCGGCGACGGCGCAGGGCGGGGGTCTTCTCCATCAGTCCTCACTCGGCTTTGTCCTTTTGGCGGCAGCGATCACTCGCGTGAGCCGTTCGTGCAGTTGCATCAGTTCGTCGATGTCCATTCCGAGCCGGTCGACGATCGTCGGCGGCACCTCGAGCGCCTGCTCGCGGAGCGCCCGCCCCTTCGCGGTCAGGGCGACGGCCAGCGAGCGCTCGTCCCTGGAGTCGCGGTCGCGCCGCAGCAGCCCGGTGCTCTCGAGCCGCTTGAGCAGCGGGGACAGCGTCGCCGGCTCGAGCTGCAGCATCCCGGACAGGTCCTTGACCGACACCGGCTCGAACTCCCACAGCGCCAGCATCACCAAGTACTGCGGGTGGGTCAGGCCCATCGGCTCGAGCACCGGCCGATACAGCGCAATCACACTCCGTGCCGCGACCGCCAATGCAAAACACACCTGATGCTCGAGTGCCAGCGGGTTGTGCACCGCCTTCGTCCCAGCCACATGCTTAGTGTAGCAACATTATGCGTACTAATGGTTAGTGAGCTAACTAACTCTCCTTGACGGTTAGGGTGGCGCGATGACCGACTGGGTGGCGCGCTGGATCTCGGACCCCGCATTCGCCGGCTGCACACCGCTGGATCTGCTGCACAAGGAGTCCGGCGAGCATCCCGCGTTCGATCATCCGCCCGAGCTGCAGAACCGGCACATGCTGGTACGGAAGACCTTCGTACTCGACGAGCTGCCCGCCGAGGCCGTGCTGCGCATCACCGCCGACGACTACTACAAGCTGCGCATCAACGGTGAGTTCGTCGGGCAGGGCCCCGCGCAGTGCTACTCGTTCAACTACTACTACAACGCGTGGGACGTACGTTCTCGCCTGCGCGCAGGCGAGAACCGGATCGACGTCGACGTCTACTACCAGGGCCTGGTGAACCGGGCGTACAACAGCGGCGATCTCCGCCAAGGGATGATCGCGGAGCTCCACACCGAGGCAGGCGTCGTACTCGCCACCGACGCGTCCTGGCAGTACCGGATCGCGTCGCAGTACGGTCCCGCACCGATAGTCGGGTACGACACGCAGTACCTGGAGAACATCGACCAGCGCAGACTCGCCGGCGACGACTGGGCGCCGGTAGCGGCGCAGAACGACCTCAATCACACATTGGTCCCGCAGCCGACGGCGACGCTGGACGTGTACCGGGTCGCGCCCGAGAAGGTTGACCAGCTCGGCGACGGCCACTACCTGATCGACTTCGGTCGCGAGCTGACCGGCCAGTTCGAGCTGAGAGCCCGTGGCGCGGCCGGCGACACGGAGCAGTTGCGCTGCGGTGAGGAGCTGAACGAGGACGGTCGCGGTGTGCGGTTCGAGCTGCGCTGCAACTGCACGTACGACGAGACCTGGACGCTGTCCGGGAACGACGACGTCCTTGATCAGTACGAATACAAGGCCTTCCGGTACGTCGAGGTACGCGGGCCGTCGGGCGCCGTCGAGCCGGAGAGCTTCGCGGCGGTCGTCCGGCACTACCCGATGGACCCGGCCCGCTGCGAGTTCACGTCCGCCGACGACAAGCTGACCCGGATCTGGGAGCTGTGCCGCCGCGGCGTACAGCTCTGTGCGCAGGAGAACTTCGTCGACTGCCCGTCGCGGGAGAAGGGGCAGTACCTCGGCGACAACACCGTGATCGGTCATTCGCACCTGTACCTCAGCGGCGATCCGCGCCTGTTCCGCAAGGCGATCAGCGAGTTCGCGCTGACCCGCTCGGTCTGCCCGGGACTGCTGGCTGTTGCGCCGGGGCATCGGATGCAGGAGATCGCCGACTTCTCGCTGCAGTGGCCGCTACAACTGCTGACGTACTACCGCTACAGCGGCGACCTCGACTTCCTGCGCGAGATGGCCGAGGTGGCGGACGGCATCCTCGAACACTTCCGGACCTTCGCGCGCGCCGACGGCCTGCTCACCGACGTTGTCGACAAGTGGAACCTTGTCGACTGGCCCGAGGGCATGCGGGACGGGTACGACTTCGCGCTCGGCCAACCGGTCGGCCCCGGCTGCCACAACGTGGTGAACGCCTTCTACTACGGGTGTGTGGACACGGTCCAGCAGATCAAGGACATCCTCGGCATCCCGTACCGCGACGAACTCCCGCGGTTGCGCGACGCCTTCCTGCACACGTTCCTCGGATCGGGCGAGGTGTTCACCGACGCCGAGCTGTCCAGCCACAGCTCACTGCACGCGAACATTCTCCCGCTGTACTTCGGACTCGCGCCGGAGCCCGTCGTACCGCGCATCGTCGCGATGATCCGCGAGCGCCGCCTGAACTGCGGGACGTACTTCTCGTACTTCCTGCTGAACGCGCTGACCGCGCACGGCGAGGCTGCGCTGGCGTACGAGCTGATCGGGGGAGACGACCCGAACTCGTGGTCGACCATGCTGAAGGAGGGCGCGACCGCCTGCTGCGAGGTGTGGAGCAAGGACCAGAAGTGGAACACGAGCCTGTGCCACGGCTGGGCGAGCGCACCGATCCCCGTCCTGATCGAGGGCATCGTGGGCCTCCGCCCGGAGAAGCCCGGCTGGAAAGAGATCCGCTTCGCACCGCAGATCCCGCCGGCAATGGCACCGTTCCAGCTGACCGTCCCGACCCCGGCCGGCCCGATCAAGGTCCGGTACGACGGACAGCGCGCCGAACTCACCGCACCACCCGGCGTGCTCGTGCACTAAGGAGAGCGACGCACCCGATGGTCCGCGGCGGTCATCAACGTGGCCATCGCAGCGGCCGCCGCATCCGGATCGCCCTTCTGGATCGCCTCGAAGACCGCGTCGTGCTCGCCGAGCGTCGCCTCCATCGTGCCCGGCACCCGCAGCGTCCGCTCGAACCAGTCGGCGAGCAGCGACTGCAGACTCTTGAGCAGGCTCTCCAGGACGACGTTCCGGGCGATCGTCGCGATCTCCAGGTGGAACGCCACGTCCGCCTGCACGAACGCGTCGATATCGTTGCCCGCGGCATGCATCCGCTCGACGTGCGCACGCAAACGCTCGATTTGCCCGGAGTCGGCGCGCGCGGTCGCCAACCGGGCAGCCAGCAGTTCGAGCTCCTCGCGCACCTCGACCAGGTCGCCGATCTCGGGCTCGCCGAGGGCGAGGCTCCACTGCAGCGTCTGCGCCAGCAGTTGGGTGCTGTCCGCCCGAAGGTAGGAACCGGACCCGGGGCGCACCTCGACCAGGCCGACCAGCTCGAGTGCGGCGATCGCCTCCCGCAGTGTGGAGCGCCCGACCCCGAGCATCTGCGCCAGGTCCCGCTCCGAGGGCAGCCGCGCGCCGACCGGCACCTGGTCCGCGCCGAGTTGCTCGAGCAGTTGCCGCGCCACCAGGCTCGCGGCCGACAGCCGCTCGACCGGGCGGAAGCGGGTCCGCACGAACGGCGTACCCCCGGCGTCGGTCACGATCGGCCCCCTACTTGGTGCTCGGTTCCAGGCGGAGCATGCGCGTGATCACCCGGTCGAGCTCGGCATCGTCGAAGATGCGCTTCCAGTCGTCCTTGATGATCGTTTCGTGGCCGTAGGCTATCGCGATCTCGCAGCCTGAAGAGAACGGGTTCGACCCGCGCAGGGCGTTGGTCAGTGCGATCTGGATGTGTCCGTGCAGGATGGCCCGGGCGGCCGCTTCGGGCACGCCGACCGTGTGCACGGTCTCGTGCAGAGCCTCCTTCAGCAGCGTGCCGACCATGCAGGCGACGGTCTCGACGAGCGTCGGCTCCAGGACGGCAAGTTGCTTCACCGTCACCCAGTGGACGTCCAGGACCGGTCCGTAGATGACCCGTACGACTGCCTCGACCCGGGACTGTTCAGCCGGATCGTCGACGGCCGCCACCACGTCCTGCGGAGCGCTGACGCCGCCGAACGTGTCGGCCCATTCCTCCGCCGTCGTGCGTTCCAGGAACACCGACGGATGGCACGGATGCGCGACCGCCTGGACGACACCGTCGCGGGTCGCGAGCAGGCCGGCGTACGCCGCAGCCGGGTCCAGCGTGAGCAGAACCGCGCCGTCCTTCAGCAGCGGGACGATCTCGTGCGAGACCTGCCCCAGCACAGTGTCCGGAGTCGCCAGTACGACGACATCGGCCTCGCGGACCGCGTCGGCCGTCGGGACGACGGCCCGACCCTCCGCGCGGACCCGTTCGGTGCCAGGTCCGGACGCCTCGCAGTACAGCGCGCGGAACTGGGAGCGGGCCAGGTTGGCGGAGACTCGCAGGCCCATCTTGCCGCCCGCGCCGACAACGACGACCGTCTCCTGGCTCGTGCTCATAAGCGCTCCTCGGCTGGGTCGGGGACAAGGACTCGCGCCAACCGTAGGCAGCTCGGAAAGGACTGGTCAACTGGTTGACCAATTCTTGTGAAACGTGTCAATGTGCGGGCATGACGACTCCGTCCAGGCCTGCGTTCGAGCATCATCGCGTCGCTCTCGGCATCGGTACGCCGACTCCGCGACTGACCTGGCAGACCGTTTGCACGGACGCTGAGTCAGGCTGGCGCCAGGCGGCGTACGAGGTCGAAATCGTGCGTGCCGACGGGGTGCAGGACCGCTCGGTGGTCGAGTCCGCGGAGAGCGTCCTCGTACCGTGGCCGGCCGCGCCGCTGCGGTCCCGCGAGCGGGCCGAGGTCCGGGTCCGCGTCCGTGGTGAGGGCGGCGAATGGTCCGGTTGGAGCGACCCCGGCGTGGCCGAAACCGGACTTCTTGATCCGGCCGACTGGACCGCGGCACCGGTCGGCGCCGGCTGGCCAGAGGATCCGGAGTCGGACCGCCGGCCCGCGCTCGTGCGGCACGCGTTCGCGCTCCGCGGCCCGGTGATCCGAGCCCGTCTGTACGCGAGTGCCCACGGCCTGTACGAGGCGGAGCTGAACGGCGAACGGGTCGGCGACGACACGATGTCGCCCGGCTGGACCGTCTACGGCGAGCGGTTGCGCTACTACACGTACGACGTCACCTCCCTCGTCCGGCCCGGCGCCAACGTGCTCGGCGCCTGGCTCGCCGACGGCTGGTACCGCGGCCGCCTCGGCTGGAACGGAGGCTTCCGCAACCTCTACGGCAGCGACCAGTCGTTCATCGGTCAGCTCGAGGTGGAGTACGCCGACGGATCGTCCGAGATCGTTGCCACCGGCCCCGACTGGCAGGCGGCGCCGAGCCCGATCCTGCTCACCGGCAACTACGACGGCGAGACGTACGACGCCCGCGAGGAGCAGCCCGGCTGGTCGGCGCCCGGCTTCGACGCGAGCGACTGGACCGCCGTCGCCGTGCACGAGCGCGACGCCGCAACGCTGGTCGCGCCTGACGGTCCGCCGGTGCGCTGCACCCAGGAGGTCACGCCGATCGCCGTATTGCGGACTCCGAGCGGACGGGTCGTGCTCGACCTCGGGCAGAACCTCGTCGGCCGGCTGCGGATCCGTGTCCGCGGCGAGCGCGGGACCACGGTGACGATCCGTACCTCCGAGGTCCTGCAGGACGGGGAGATCTACCAGCGCCCGTTGCGCACGGCCAAGTCGACCGACACGTACATCCTCAAGGGCGATCAGGTCGAGGAGTGGGAGCCGCGCTTCACGTTCCACGGCTTCCGGTACGCCGAGATCGACGGCTGGCCTGGTGATCTCGACCCGGGCGATGTGGTTGCGCGAGTGTTGCACACCGACCTCGAGCGCACCGGCTGGTTCGAGTGCTCGGATCCGTTGGTGAACAAGCTGCACGAGAACGTCGTGTGGAGCATGCGCGGCAACTTCCTCGACATTCCGACCGACTGCCCGCAGCGGGACGAGCGGGTCGGCTGGACCGGTGACATCCAGGTGTTCGCGCCGACAGCGTCCTACTTGTACGACGTGGCCGGGATGTTGTCGGGCTGGCTGCAGGACGTCGCGGTCGAGCAACTGCCCGACGGATGCGTCCCCTGGTACGTCCCGGTGATCCCCGCACATGACATGTGGACACCGATCCGGCCAGGCGCACTGTGGGGCGACGTCGCGGTGCTGACGCCATGGGTGTTGTACGAGCGATACGGCGACGCGGACGTACTGCGCGCCCAGTACGACAGCGCGAAGGCCTGGGTCGAGCTGATGGACCGGCTCGCCGGCCCGGATCACCTGTGGAGCGATGGTTTCCAGCTCGGTGACTGGCTCGACCCGGCGGCGCCACCGGACGATCCCGCCGACGCCCGCACCGATCGCTACCTCGTCGCAACCGCCTACTTCGCCCACTCCGCGGAGCATCTGGCCAAGACTGCGCACGTCCTCGGTCGCGCCGACGATGCGAAGCGCTACGGGGAGCTGGCCGCGCTGGTACGGGAGGCCTTCTGTGCGGAGTACGTCGGCGCCGACGGCCGCATGACGAGCGACGCGCAGACCGCGTACGCACTCGCTCTGGAGTTCGAGCTGATCGAGAACGTCGAGCAGCGGACCGCCGCCGGGGATCGCCTCGCCGAGCTCGTGGCCGAGGACGGCAACCTGATCGCGACCGGGTTCGCCGGGACGCCGATCATCTGCGACGCGCTCACCCGTGCCGGAGCGGTCGGCTCCGCGTACGACGTACTGCTCCAGAAGGAATGCCCGTCCTGGCTGTACGCCGTCACGCAAGGCGCCACGACCATCTGGGAGCGCTGGGACAGCATGCGGCCGGACGGCACGGTGAACCCGGGCCGGATGACCTCGTTCAACCACTACGCGCTGGGCGCGGTCGCCGACTGGATGCACCGGACAGTCGCCGGCCTGGCTCCGACAGCACCCGGCTACCGGTCGATCAAGTTCCGCCCGCAGCCGGGCGGCGGCCTCACCTGGGCCCGCGCCGAACACGAGACGCCGTACGGCCGGGCCGCGATCGCCTGGTCGATCGAGGACGGCGAGCTGCGCGTCGACGTCACCGTACCGACCGGCACCGATGCGGTCGTCGAGCTACCAGGTCGCGATCCCGAGCCTGTCGGTAACGGCCGCCACAGCTTCACAGTCCCGTACTCCGCCCCGTCGCAGCACTGAGAGGCCAACCGTGCCCGAACCTGTCACCGCCGTCTACGAGATCGAGACCGCCGGACCGCTCGAACGCGCCGCCGAAGTGATGGCGGGGGAGCAGTCCAGTGGCACGTTCCTGCGGGTCGCCCGGGAGACCGACGACCTGCGGGCCCGGCACGGCGCGACGGTCGTCGCGGTCGAGGAGCTGCCTGCGAGCGGCCGGCCGCCGCTGCCCGGGATGGTGGGTGACCCCAACGAGGTGCGCCGCGGCCGGGTGACGATCGAGTTCCCGATGCTGAACTTCGGCCCGTCGATGCCCAACCTGATGGCCGCGGTGGCCGGCAACCTGTTCGAGCTTCGCGATGTCGGTGCCCTCCGCCTGGTCGACCTGGACCTGCCGATCGAGTTCGCCGAGCGCTACCCGGGGCCAAGGTTCGGCGTCGACGGCACCCGGCGGCTCCTGGACCGGCCGGACGGCCCGATGATCGGCACGATCGTGAAGCCGAGCATCGGACTGACCGGCGAGCAGCTGGCCCAGCTCGTCACCGAGCTCGGCGAGGCCGGGATCGACTTCATCAAGGACGACGAGCTGCAGGGCAACCCGCCCGGGCTGCCGCTTCGGGAGCGCGTCCAGGTGGTGATGGGCGCGCTGAAAGCGGTCGCCGACCGGACCGGCCGGATGCCGATGTACGCCTTCAACATCACCGACGACATCGACCGGCTGGCCGAGAACCACGACGTGGTGCTCGCCGCCGGCGGGTCCTGCGTGATGGTCTGCGTGAACCTGGTCGGCCTGGCCGGGCTCGAGTACGTGAGCCGCCGGTCCCAGCTGCCCGTCCACGGGCACCGGGCGATGTACGGCGCGCACGCCCGCTCGCCGCAGCTCGGCATCGACTTCCGCGTCTGGCAGAAGCTCGCGCGGCTGGCCGGCGCCGACCACGTCCACACCAACGGCTTCGCGAACAAGTTCTACGAGACCGACGACGAGGTGCTCGCCTCGATCAACGCCGTACGTCAGCCGCTCCTCGGCGGCTACCAGGCGCTGCCGGTGCTGTCGTCCGCGCAGACGCCGGGGCTCGCTCCGCTGACGTACGAGCGCACGCGGACCACCGACCTGCTCGTGCTCGCCGGCGGCGGGATCCACGGTCACCCGGACGGCTCCGCGAGCGGCGTCCTCGCCATGCGGCAGGCGTGGGACGCCACGCTGTCCGGAGAATCCCTCGACGACCGGGCCGCCAAGGTCCCGGCGCTGGCGACGGCTCTCGACACGTTCGGCAGAGTCTGATGGTGTTCGCGGGGTTCTACGGCGACGACTTCACCGGATCGGTCGACGCGCTGCTGCAGTTCCGCCGCGCCGGCCTGTCCGGGGTGCTCGTCACCGCACCGGACCTCGCGCTCGATCAAGAGCACACCGACGTAGTGGGCATCGCCGGAACGGCGCGCTCGTTGCCGACCGAGCAGATGGCGGACGAAGTCCTGCCCGCACTCCGGCGGCTGCGCGAGTTGGCGGCCCGCATCATCCAGTACAAGGCCTGCTCGACCGCGGACTCGGCACCGCACACCGGCAGCATCGGGCGGGTCCTCGAGCTGTCCGCCGACCTCTTTCCCGGTCCGCCGGTGCCGATCGTGTTCGCGCAGCCCGATGCGGGTCGGTACACGCTCTTCAGCCACCACTTCGCGCGCGACGACGGCACCGTGTACCGCCTCGATCGCCAGCCGACGATGAGCCGGCACCCGGTGACGCCGATGACGGAGTCCGACCTGCGACTGCACTTCGGCGCGCAGACCGAACTCGAACTCGGCGCAGTGCATTGGCCGGCGTACGGCGACCTGCCGGGACTGCTCGCGGATCAGACCGCGGCCGGTGTCGTCTGCGATGCCGCCAGCGACGAGGACCTGGACCGGCTGGCAACGGCGATCCTGACGGGCGCAGGACAGCGGTTCGTCATCGGCTCCGGAGGAATCAGTGGCGCGCTTGGCCGCCAGGCGCCCGTCGCCCGCCGACTGCCACCACTCACCACAACGATCGCACCGGCCGCCGGCCCAACCCTCGTGCTGAACGGCAGCCGTTCCCAACTCACGCGCCGCCAGGTCGACGCCGCGGCCGGAGCCGGCTGGCTCGTGCTGGACCTCTTCGCTACCGATACCCCGGAGCGTGTCCGCACGGCGACCGGCAGGGGCGTTCTCGTGGATTCGGTGGTCGGCGGGCGGAAGGTGCCCAGCGCAACCATCGAGGAGGCGCTGGCCGCGATCGGCGACGACTCCCTGCGACGCGATCCGAACCTGCGGCTGGTGCTGTCCGGCGGCGACACCTCCGGCAACGTACTGCGGCGGCTCGGTGTCGAGCAGCTCCGGATCGCCGCCCGGC
Source organism: Kribbella sp. NPDC048928 (assembly GCF_043197975.1). Classification (NCBI taxonomy): domain Bacteria; kingdom Bacillati; phylum Actinomycetota; class Actinomycetes; order Propionibacteriales; family Kribbellaceae; genus Kribbella; species Kribbella sp. NPDC048928. The sequence goes on from NZ_JBICUC010000010.1 coordinate 147,500, forward strand.
CCTGGGGCAACGTCGCCCTCTGCCACGCGAGCGGCGCGGCCCTGCCGCAGCTCGAAATCGTGCTCAAGGGCGGGCAGATGGGACACGCATCGCTCTTCGACGACATCCGCACCGGGCAGCCGCTGCCGGTGGATCCCTGGAGGCTCACTTGCTGACCGACACCAGTTCCAGTCCGTACGCCCGACTCACCTCACTGCCCGCGAACGCCGTGACGCTCGACGGCGACGGCCCGCTGGCCCGACTGCACCGGCGCGCCCTGGACGTGACGGTCCCGTCGATGGGCGCGATCATGTTCGACCCCGAGGTCGCGCACGCGTACGAGAATTTCCTGGTCGCCGCGGGGGAGGCGACCGGTGAGCACGACGGCCCGCCGTTCATGGACGGCGACCTGTACAAGTATCTCGAGGCGGCGACGGCGACGGTCGCCGAGAACGGGAACGCCGAACTGCGCGGCATCATCGACCGGTCGGCCGCGGCGATCGCCCGTGCGCAACGCGACGACGGCTACCTGCACACGAAGACGCAGATCGCCCGCGGCCACGGCTCCGACGTCGAGCCGCTCGCGGTCGGGACCGACTTCGAGACCTACAACTTCGGTCACCTGATGACGCTGGCGTGCATCCACCACCGCGTGACCGGCGAGGAGACACTGCTTGCGGTCGCGCGCCGGATCGCCGGCTACCTCGCCGTACAGAGCGAACAGGGACCGGAGCGGCTCGCCGAGTGCAACGTCTGCCCGTCGCACTACATGGGAGTCGTCGAGCTGTACCGCGTCACCGGCGACAAGCAGTACCTCGAACTGGCCGGCAAGCTGCTCGAACTGCACGGCGGCAAGGGCGAGGCCGGCACCGACGACAACCAGGACGTGCTGCCGGTCCGCGATCAACGCCGCGCCGTCGGGCACTCGGTGCGCGCCAACTATCTGTACGCCGGAATGGCCGACTACGCGGTCGAGACCGGGGACGAGACGGTCGTCTCGGCGCTGGACAGCATCTGGGACGACCTGGTCTCGAGCAAGCTGTACGTCACCGGTGGGTGCGGCGCGCTGTACGACGGGGCGTCGCCGGACGCGGATCAGGACTACTACTCGATCACGAAGGTGCACCAGTCGTACGGGCGGCCGTACCAGTTGCCGCAGACAACGGCGTACAACGAGTCGTGTGCGTCGCTCGGCCTGGTGTTCTGGGCCTGGCGGATGCTGGTGCGGACCGGCGATGCGCGGTACGCCGACGAGATCGAACGCGTGCTCTACAACGCGCTGCCCGCGATGATCGGGGACGATGGTGCGACGTACTTCTACGTCAATCCGCTCCGCCAGGTCCGTAACCTGACGTACCCGCTGCGGCGGCCGGGCGACCCGAAGGACGTCGCGCCACCGCCGTCCGAGGAGCGGCTGCGGCAGGAGTACATGCAGGCCTGCTTCTGCTGCCCGCCGAACATCGCGCGCGTGTCCGCCGAGCTGCCGTACTACGTCTACGGCCAGGGCGAGGACGAGCTGTGGATCCATCAGTACGCCGCGGGTGAGGTCAGCACGAGCTTCGCGGGCGTCCCGGTCACGGTCAGGCAGGAGACGGACTTCCCGGTCAGCGGCGACGTCCGGTTGCACGTCAGCGCCGACCGCCCGGTCCAGGGCCGGCTGCGGATCCGCGTACCGGGATGGGCCGACGGGATCGAGATCGACGGAGTGCCGGCGGAGGCCGTGGACCGTGGATACGTAGTCATCGATCGCGAGTGGCACACCGACACGGTCGACGTACGGCTGCCGCTCCGCCCACGCGTGCTCACCGCGCACCACTTCGTAGAGGAGGCCACCAACCAGGTGTGCGTCACGCGCGGACCGGTCGTGTACTGCGTGGAGAGCGCCGATCTCCCCGACGGCGTCGGCCTGGAGAACCTCGGCGTCCCGCAGACCACCAAGATCAGCGAGACGCCCGGCACCGGCCTGTTCGCCGGCCACGCCCTGCTCAGCGCGTCCGCCGCCGTCATCGCAACACCGCCGCAGAACCACCTGTACGCCGAACTGGATCCGGCGCCGGCCCGTCCACTGGACATCCAACTCGTGCCGTACGCCCTCTGGGCGAACCGCGGTCCCGGCGAGATGTCCGTCTGGCTACCACTGATCCGGACCTTCGAGGAGGCCGTCGCATGACCGCGGAACCGCTGATCGGCCTGCAGATCGGGGCCATCTCGTTCGTCGACGAAGGTGTCGACCTGATCGACACACTCGCGGACAAGGCCGGCGTGACGGCACTGTTCGTCGCCACCCAGGCCTTCGACCGGGGCGTGCAGGGACGCCAGATCCAGGGCCGTCCGTACCCGGGCCATGGGCCTTCGGAGTTCGACGAGGACCACTGGGGCGGCTCGTACGTCACCCAGCACGCCGAGCACTATCGCGGAACGGTCCTGCAGCCGTACCGTGCGGCGGATCGTGACGTCGACGGCTTCGACGTACTCGCCAATGTGTTGCCCAAGGCAAGAGAACGGGGGTTGCAGACCTACTCGTTCGTCCTGGAGAACAGCCACTCCGGACTGGCCAAGTACGTCCCCAACTGGTCGAAGGTGCTCCAGCTCGACGCGTGGGGCCGGACCGACAGCTACGCCTGCGTGCGGAACCCGGACTACATCGCGTGGTGGCTGAGCCTCGTCGAGGATCAGGTCCGGCACTACGAGCTGGACGGCATGATGTTCGGCTCGGAGCGCAACGGTCCGCTCGGCAACGTGCTTGAGGACGGTGGGTTCGCCCGGGACGGACGCCCGTACTGCTTCTGCCCGCACTGCGTGGCGGCGGGGGAGCGGCGCGGCATCGACAGCCGTCGCGCCGCCGATGGGTACGTGAAGTTGTACGAGCTCGCGCGCGGCGGGGACGATCCTGCGGCGCCGGGCGACTCGAGCCTGGTCCGGTTCCTGCGGCTGCTGCTGACGTACCCCGAGATCATGGCCTGGGAGCAGCTCTGGCACGAAGGCTACGAGGAACTGCAGAAGCGGGTGTACGGCGCCGTGAAGTTCCTCGCCCCCGACGTACAGGTCGGATGGCACGTCTGGCACCACAACACGTTCTCGCCGCTGTACCGCGCGCAGATGGACTACACACGGATTCGGCAGTACGCCGACTTCGTCAAGCCGGTGATGTACAACAACTGCGCCGGCTACCGGCTGCACCACCACATCTCCGCGTGGCGGCGCAGTATCTTCCGCGAGATCGACGAGCAGACGGTGTACGACCTGTTCCGGCAGTCGCTCGGCTACGACGAGGCGATGCCGTTCGCCGATCTCCCCGCCAACGGCCTGTCCACCGACTACGTCCGCCGGGAGACGGCCCGCACCGTGCGCGCCGTCGACCGACAGGTCCGCGTCTATCCCGGCCTGGACGTGAACGTCCCGACGCCGGCGCACGTCAAGCAGACCGGTCCCGACGAGATCGCCGCCTCGCTGACCACGGCGCTCGACGCCGGGGCCGACGGCGTCATCCTCTCCCGGAAGTACTCCGAGATGGACCTCGGCAACCTCGAGGCCATCGGCAGCACGCTCCGTCGTCGGCGCCAACCCTCAGCATGAACCAGCGCAAGGAGACCATCGTGAACACTGCATTCGGTACTACATTCCGCAAGCGCCGGGTGACCCTCGCCGGTGCCGCCCTCTGCTCGCTCGCCCTGACCGTGACCGCCTGCGGAGGCAGCGGCGGCGGCGCGGGCGGTTCCGGCGAGGTGAAGGACGGCAAGGCGCTCTCGATCCTGGTGACGACCGAGAACACCTCCGTCCCCGCCGAGCTCAAGTCGCTTGCCGCAGGCAAGTGCCAGACCGAGGGCAAGGACCTGCCGGTCGACGTGCAGCAGTCGCCGAGCTCGGACATCCAGCAGAAGATCCAGCTGCTCGCCGGCCAGGGTGCGCTGCCGACGCTGTTCGCGGCCGGCAACTCGTTCATCGACAAGGGCGGTGACCTGCAGAAGAACGGCCAGGTCATGGACCTCGAGCAGACCATTGGCGACAAGGTCACGCCGGCCGCGAAGTCGACGCTGCACCAGCTCTACAGCGGCACGATGCCGTCGCTGCCGTTCCAGTACAACATCGAGGGCATCTGGTACAACAAGAAGCTCTTCGCCGATCAGGGCATCACCGAACCGAAGACGTGGACCGAGCTGCTCGCCGCGGCGGACAAACTGAAGGCTGCCGGAGTCACCCCGTTCACGGCGTCCGGCAGCACCGGCTGGACGATCAGTCGCTGGGTCGGTGCGTACCTGTTCCGCTCGCTCGGTACGAACGCGTTGCTGGACGTCAAGCAGGGCAAGGCCAAGCTGTCCGACCCGCAGTACGTCGCCGGTGCGCAGGCGATCCAGGACCTGGGCAAGAAGGGCTACTTCACCGACGGCGTCACCGGGATCGACTACGACACCGCGAACAACCAGTTCCTCACCGGCAAGGCCGCGATGATGTACATGGGCAGCTGGATGCTCGGCCCGGTCAACGATCCGAGCAAGAACAAGATCGGCACCGCGGTCGGCTTCATGCCGTTCCCCGCGGTCGACGGCGGCAAGGGCGACATCAACGCCTACCCGGCCAACACCGGCGCGCCGACCTCGGTGAACCCGAAGACGTACGGCCCGAAGACACAGGCCTGGGTGAAGTGCATCGCGAACAACTACGCTTCCGATGCGATGGAGAAGACCGGCACGTTCTCGGGTTTCGTGATGGACCACAAGGTCGCGAACCTGCCACCGCTGACCGCCGACGTCCAGAACCGGATCGACAACGCGAAGTCGACGGTGCTCTGGTTCGAGGCGCTCTTCAACAACAAGGCCACCCAGGACTCGGGCGGCTACTCGGCCAAGCTGCTCACCGGCGGCATCTCGGCCGCGGACTACATGGGCATGCTGCAGAAGGACCTCGACACCGCGGAGTAGAGGGAGGGGGAGCAGAAAGGAGACGCACGGCATGGAATCCGTACTCGGCAACAAGAAGGCGGTCGCGATCCTGCTCGGACCGGCGCTGATCGTCTTCCTCGGGGTGATCGTCGTCCCGGTCGTCTGGTCGTTCGTGTACAGCCTGTACTCCGGGAACGTGATCCGCGGCTTCACGTTCGTCGGGGCGCACAACTTCGCCCGGCTGTGGTCCGATCCGGAGGCGCACAAGGCGCTCTGGTTCACGGTGAAGTACGCACTCGTGGTCACCGTGGGCCAGATCCTGCTCGGGTACGCACTCGCCCTGCTGTACGTCTTCGTGCTGCGGAAGGCGTCGACGCTGGTCCGGACGATGGTGTTCTTCCCAGTGGTGCTGCCAACGGTTACGGTCAGCCTGCTGTTCACGAGGTTCTTCCAGTACGCGCCGACCGAGGGCCCGATCAACTCGATCCTCGGGGCGATCGGCGCCCAGCACGTCGACTTCTTCGCCACCGGCGGTACATCGTTCCTGGTCCTGGTCGTCATGGACCTGTGGCGGACGCAGGGTTTCTACGCCGTTCTGCTGTACGCCGGCCTGGTGGAGATCCCCGACGCGGTGCTGGACGCGGCGCGGGTCGACGGTGCGGGCGGCTGGCGGCTGGTGCGCCACGTCGTCGTACCGATGTCGTTGCCGGTGCTGTTCTCCGCGGTGATCTTCAGCTTCAACTCGTCGCTGAAGGTGTTCGACTCGGTGCTCGCCCTGACCAAGGGCGGGCCCGGCAACGACACCACCCCGCTGAACCTGTTCATGTACAAGACGTCGTTCCTGAGCACGGACTACGGCTACGGCAGCACGATCGCGCTGCTGATCACCGTACTGTGCCTGGCCGTCACGCTGGTGATCTTCCGATCGTCGCGCCGTGACCTCACGAAGGGGTGAAGGCATGACCGACGGGTTGATCGCGCGGTTCGCGACGAAGGGCCTGACCCGGGTGCTGGTGGTTGTCCTACTGCTCGTCGTCTGTTATCCGATGTTCTGGATCCTGGCGACGTCGTTCAAGAAGCAGGACGAGTTCCTGAACAAACCGCTGTGGTCGATGCCGGACCACCTGAGCCTGTCCAACTACACCGACGCCTGGACGAACGGTCACCTCGGGCACAACGCGCTGAACAGCGTGCTGGTGACGGTGCCGTCGCTGGTGATCATCCTGGTCTTCGGCTCCGCGGCGGCGTTCGCGCTCGAGGTGATGGTGTGGCGCGGGCGGAGCGCGACGTTGTTGCTGATCGTCGGCGGCATCATGGTGCCCGCCCAGATCATCCTGCTGCCGCTGTTCACGATCTACTTCCGGCTGGGGTTGTCGAACACGCTGTGGCCGTTGATCATCACCTACGTCGGGCACGGGCTGCCGTTGACGGTGTTCCTGATGGCGACGTACTTCCGGGGTGTGCCGCGGGAGATGTACGAGGCGGCCGTGATCGACGGTGCCGGCGTGTACCGGATGTTCTGGTCGGTCGGCGTACCGATGGTGCGCAACGGCCTGTTCACGGTGGCGTTGCTGATGTTCTTCTCGATCTGGAACGACCTGCTGATCGCGCTGACGTTCAACGTCGACCGGAACCTGCAGACCGTGCAGGTCGGCCTGCTGAACTTCAGCGACGAGTACGGCTCGCTGCAGTACGGCCCGCTGTTCGCCGCGATCAGCATCACGGTGTTCTCGGTGCTGCTCGTCTATCTGTTCATCAACCGTCAGGTGATGCGGGGCCTGACCGCTGGGTCGGTGAAGGGATGATCATCGACGGGCACACCCACGTGTGGCCGCGGTGGCCGTACGAGCCGGCTGTTCCGGACGACTCCTCGCGTGGCAGTTACGAGAACTTGTTGCACACGATGGACGCGGCCGGTGTGCAGCGGGCGTTGCTGGTGAACGCGCGGATCACGCGGAGTGCGGACAACAACGAGTACGGGGCCGCGGCCGTTGCGGCGCATCCTGATCGGTTCGCGCAGGTCGTCGATCTGGACGGCCGGTGGGATCCGGCGTACCACACGCCCGGTGCGGCCGATCGGTTGCGCGGTCTGGTCGAGCAGTTCCGCCCCGCGGGTGTGTCGCACTACCTCGCGCCCGAGAACGACGGCTGGCTGCGATCCCGTGAAGGCCGCGCAGTGTTCGAGGTGGCCGCGGAAGCAGGGCTGTTCGTCAACTTCGCCTGCGCTCCGACGTGGCAGGCGGACTTGCGCGCGGTGGCGCGCGAGTTCCCGTCGGTGACGATCCTCGTGAACCACCTGGCCGGGGTGACGCTGTGGCCCGGCGGAGTCGAGGAGGCCTTGGAGATGACTGTGAGCGCGGAGGACCTGCCGAACCTGATGGTGAAGGTGTCCGGGTTTGCCTACGGCACCGATCGTCCTTGGGGGTATCCGAACAGGCAGGCGCTGGAGGTGGCTCGGGCTCTGCACGATTCCTGGGGTCCACACCGGTTGGTGTGGGGCTCGGACTGGCCGTCCGTCGTCGCGCACCTGAGCTATCGGCAGTCACTCGAGATCGTCCGCGAGCATGCGACGTTCATCGACTCCGCCGCGCTGCCGCTCGTGCTCGGCGGCAACCTCTCGCGCGTCCTGTCCCGGGAGGTGGTGGCATGAGCGAGCGCCGTACGGTTGGGATTGTCGGGACACGTGCATCGTGGGAGCGGTACGTCGAGCCCGCCTCGGTCGAGCGCCTCCGTCGCGTGGCCGACGTACGGTGGCTCGAGTATCCGGGGACCGACCGGCAGTCCGGCCCGCCACCGTCGGATCCGGAATCGGTCGCCCGGCTGCTCTCGTTCGTCGCGGACCTGGACGCGCTGGTGGTCGGGTACGGCGCGCCGCGGGTCACCGCAGACGTACTGGCCGCGGCTCCACGCTTAATGGTCGTTGGTGACACCCACGGTGATCGTTTCGCCGCCCGGGTCGATGTCGCGGCCGCCGCTGCAGCCGGTGTCGCGGTGGTCGACACCACCAATGGCTCATCGGACCCGGTGGCCGAATGGGCGCTGGCATTGATGCTGATCGGGCTCCGCAACGCCGGTGCGCACTTCCGTCGCCTCGTACGCGGCGAGCTGCTCTGGCCGGACCGGACCGTGTTCCAGTCCGACCCCGGTTATCTGCGCGGGGAGCTGACCGGCAAGACCGTCGGCCTGATCGCGGCCGGGCTGATCGGACGACGGTTGATCGAGCTGCTCCGGCCCTTCGGTGTCCACGTACTCGTGTCCGATCCCGGCGTACCGGATCTGCTCGCCGGCGTGTACGACCTCGACCTGACCGACCTCGACACGGTGATGGCCCGGTCGGACGTCGTGGTCTGCCTCGCGCCGTTGACCGACCGGACGGCGGGACTCGTCGGGCCGGCCCAGATCCGGGCGATGCGACCCGGCACGGTCTTCGTGAACGTGTCCCGCGGCCCGGTGGTGGACTCGGACGCGCTGGTCGAACGGCTGCGTACCGGCGACCTGATCGCGTGCCTGGACGTGTTCGACCCGGAGCCGATCCCGGTCGACTCGCCGCTGCGGTCGATGGACAACGTGTTCCTCAGCCCGCACATCGCGGGCGTCACCGCGCAGTGCGAGCCGCGGTTCTTCGACCTGATGGTCGACGAGCTCGAACGCGTCTTCGCCGGCTACCGCCCACGCTTTCCGCTCGTACCCCGAAATGCCCAGTAAGATCGCGCGCATGTCCAAGGCTGAGATCGACCGTCTGACCACCGAGTTCCTCGGCGCCTTCGACAACCGGGGAGGTCAGGCGCCGGACGTCGACCGGATCCGGAAGTTGATGCTCGCCGAGGGCGTGATCGTGTGCACCGCGCCGCAGTTCAACGTCTACGGCGTGGAGGACTTCATCGAGCCGCGCCGGCAGTTGCTCACCGACGGCGGGCTGACCGAGTTCTCCGAGTGGGAGGTCACGGAGCGAACCGAGATCGACGGCGATCTCGCGGTCCGGTTCAGCACCTATGAGAAGTCGGGCGTCCGCGACGGGGAGGCATTCGAGGGTGGCGGCAACAAGACCATCCAGTTCGTACGGTCCCCGGAGGGCTGGCGAATCTCGGCGGTCGCCTGGTACGACCATGCCTGATCAGACCAGGCTCGCACCGCCGCCGCGGAACTGTCCGAACGCGCCAGGCCCATGACAGTGTGCCCGTGCGCCAGCAACTCCGGGAACGATGATCCAGCTCGCGCAGGCGAGTTCCGGCTGTTCTTCGCCGTGTACGGCCGAGCCCGAAGGCCTTCGCTGCCACCTCGACTTCTGGCTCTGCCGCGACCCTCGTGCTCGCCACCGTCCGCGGCCTCCTCCTCGACCTCCTCACCACCGGCGACCGCGCCCGCGTCAACACCGCAGCCGCCGCCTTCCTCACAAGCCTCGAGCCCTAGACCGGTGCTCTGAAGGACGGTGCTCTGAAGGACGGTGCTGCGAGGAACGGTGTGATCGTGGCGGTGAGGGCGACCGGCTGCTCGAGCGGGACGAGGTGACCGCAGTCCGGCACGGACGCGCGCGCGAGATCGTCGGCGTACGGGACGAGCTGCGCGTGGATCGCGTCGCCGACGATGCCACCACTGATCGCCAGCGTCGGCACGGTGAGCCGAGACGTCGCCACGGCCTCTTGGATCTGCGCGCCGCTCGTCCCCATCGCACGGTAGTACTCGAACCCGGCCCTGAGTGCCTCGCGACCGGTGTATGCGGCGATGAAGTTCTCGCGGGTGTCGGCGCCGATGTCCTGCCGTACGCTCGGGCCGCTCAGAAACCAGTCCAGATACTCCGCCTCGTGTCCGAGCAGCACGCTCTCCGCCAGCCCCGGCACCGCGTGGAACCCGAACCACCACGGCGGACTGAACGTGCTCTCCACTCCCGGAAGCACACCCTCCATCAGTACAAGCCGCGAAACCCGGTCGGGATGCTGGAGGGCGGCCAAGAATGCTGCGGGCACGCCGGCATCGATCGCGACGACTGCCGCGCGCGTGATGTCGAGGTTGTCGAGCAGTTGGATCAGGTTCGAGGCCAGCGCACCGGCGTCGGCCCCACCCTCGCTCAGGTTGCGGAGACTGGGCGCGATGACAAGGTGATCCGTCGACAGCGCCGGGATGACCCGATGCCATAAGTACGGCGTATGTGGCCAACCGTGCAGTAGCACCACAGCTGTCCCGCGACCGGTGACCAGAACATCCGGCTCTCGAGAACCCATGCTGTAACCGTCCTTCAGTAGGTAACCTTTGGTTACCGACAAGCCTGAGCGGCCGATCGAGCAGCCACAAGAAGGCACTTTCGCGAAAGGTGGTGACCTGACGGTGACCGACCGCAGGGGAGATCTGTTCTCGGTGGAGTGCCCGACGCGGCATCTGCTGGATCGGATCGGGGACAAGTGGACGTCGATGACGGTGAAGCTGCTGGCGGAGCGCTACCCGGACTCGGCGCGGTTCTCTGAGCTGCAGCGCGCGATGCCGGGGGTCAGCCACAAGATGCTCTCGCAGACCCTGCAGCGCCTTACCGCTGACGGACTTGTCACCAGACGTGTCGAAGACTCGGTTCCACCGGCGGTCCATTACGCCCTCACCGCACTCGGACGTTCACTCGACGAGCCGCTCGCGATCCTGCGCGAGTGGGCCGAAACCCACATGTCAGAGATCGAGCGCCACCGCGCGTCTGCCGGCCGCTGACCGTCTTCACGATTCATGGTCCCTCCGGGGTGTGTGGTTGCTGGTCTGGTGGCGTGGGAGTTGGTGGGTGCCGGTGTGGTCGACGTGGAAGCGGAATCCGTGGGGGCTGGTCCATTCGATGGCTCCGTTGGGCAGGCGTCGGTTGCGCCAGCCGCCGTGGGTTTTGGCGCGGTGATGGCGTCGGCTTTGCGGTATGAGGTTGTCGGTGCTGGTCTGCCCGGGTTTGTCTGATGGTCTGGTGTGGTTGTAGGGGGTGACGTGGTCGAGGTCCATGGAGGGAGTGGCTTCGGCGGCGCCGTAGGGGAACATGTCGGTGGGGTGGCGCAGGCGTACGCGTTCGCGGATCCGGTCGGGGATTTCGTAGGCGTGGACGCTGACTTGGTCGTGGAGGTCGATGACGGGTTTGACGGTGATGTGGTCGTGGCCGAGGAGTTCGGTGAGCTGGGTGGCGAGTTGTGGGCCGAGTTCTTCCACGCGGAGTACGCCGTTGCTGGTGGCAAGGGTTTTGTCGGTGAGGTGTACGTAGACGGTGTGGCGTCTACGTAAGCCGGTCCCGGCTCCTAATCCGTGGGTGTAGGCATCCTGCTTGATCGCCGCGAGGCGCGCCTGCAGTGATCCCGCCATCGCCAACCACGTAAACCGATCCGCGTCATCAGCTGCACCGCGTTCGTTTCCTGCACCGTGCTCGTCTCCCGCACCGCGTTCATCACAGGGCTCGTTGCCGAAGGTGGCGTCGGTGTCGCCTGTGGGCTGCGGAGGCTCGGTGGCTTGAGCAGCGGCGGCCTTGGTGCGGGCCAGGTGGCGGGCTACCTCGATGAGGTGGTGGGCTGCGGCGGGGTCGGCGATCCAGCCGATGGCTTTGGCTCGGCGTTCGTCGAGGGAGGTGGTGTCGCCGAGGGTTTTGAGGGCGCGGGCGAGATCGTCGATGGTGGCGTCGAAGCGGATGACGTCGCCGGCGGCGGCGCGGACCCAGATGCGTTTGGTTCCGTGGTCGTCGCGAGCGTCGGTCTGGGCGACGAACACGCCGCGGGTGCGGGCGGCGGCTTCGGCGCGGGCCTGGGCGAGGTCGGGGTCGGCCTCCCAGACGGCGGCGGTGGTGATGGTGGTGAGTTTGCCGGGCGTGATGGTGTTGATGATGGCGGCGACGCGGGCGTCGACGATCGCGCAGGCCTCCAGGGACAGTGCGGCGCAGGCGCGGGCGATCTCGCGGGCGCGCCAGGCGATCGCTTCGCCACCGAGCACTGCGGCCCAGACGCGCGGGAGGCGGTGGCGCAGGGTGAGGGCCTCGCCGATCAGTGACCCGGCGGCTCCGGTCGACATGCCGAGCACGGCGCCGAACTCGATCACCGCGAACTCCGCCACCCCTGGACAGCCCTCGCCACCGTAGCCACAGATCCGTTCACTGCCCGGCACCGCGTCACGCGCGACCCGTGGGAGGGTCGCGTGGCGATCGGCGAAGGCCAGTGCCGCCTGCAGGACCCGTACCGCGGCGTCCCTCTCGAGCTGGACGAACTCGCCCGCCGCGGCCAGCAGGTCCGCGGTCGACAGCTCATCGAGATCACATCCGAACATGTGTTCTATTCTAGATCACGAAACGATCACCGCCAAATCCACCAAACCCCAGAATCCCTTACGTGTAAGGAAGATCGGGTGTGGTCGAGCGGCAAGTAAGTATCAGTTCCGGCCGATCTGTGGTCTGGTGGGGCACCGGCCGGCGGTCGAAGAATTGGTTGTATGACGACGATCTCCAGTGACTACGCCCTGACCGACACCGAGCGGCTGGCCTTCGAGCGCCGGGGTTTTCAAAAGCTGCGTGGTGTCATCGATCCCGAAGAGCTGCGGCCGTTCGCGGACGAGATCACCGACCAGGTCATCCGGCTGAACACGCAGAGCCTCCCGCTGGCGGAGCGCGATCTCTACAGCCGTGCGTTCCTCCAGGTGACGAACCTCTGGCGACAGAGCGCGCTGGTCGAGAAGTTCGTCCGGTCGACAGATCTCGCGCGCCTGGCCGCGGACCTGCTCGGCGTCGAGTCGGTCCGGCTGTACCACGACCAGGCGCTCTACAAGGAGCGCGGCGGCGGCATCACCCCGTGGCACGCCGACCAGTACTACTGGCCGCTCTCGACCGACCGTGCCGTGACGATCTGGATCCCGCTCCAGGACACCCCGCTGGAAGCCGGCCCGCTCAGTTTCGCGACCGGCAGCCATCGATTCCAGTACGCGCGGGACCTGCCGATCAGCGCCGAGTCCGAGCAGCGGATCGCCGAGCTGATGCTGGAGCAGCAGTACGCCGTCGACGCCGGACCGTACGCGCTGGGCGATGTCAGCTACCACCTCGGCTGGACGTTCCATCGGGCCGGCGAGAACACTGCGGACTTCGCGCGCCGGGTCATGACGATCATCTACGTCGACGCCGGCATGGTGATCGGCGAGCCGCGCAACGACAACCAGGTGAAGGACCTGGCGGCGTGGGCGCCGGGGCGGAAGCCGGGAGACCGGCTCGACACCGAACTGAACCCGGTGCTCTATCCCTGACGAGGTCCCTCACGAGATCCCTGACGAGATCCCTGACGAGGTCCCTGCAGAGTTCCCTGGCGACGCCGGCGGAACTCGCGCGGCGTCCGCCCGGTCTGCCGCCGGAACTCGCGATTGAAGTGTGCCAGGTTGGGATACCCGCTGGCCCCGGCGATCGAGGCCACCGAGTCATCGGAGTCGGCGAGCAGGCGGCAGACGTTCGCGATCCGGGACCGGTTCACGTGCTCGGAGATCGTGATTCCGGTCTGCCGGCGGAAGAACCGGCTGGTCGCGGACGGGGACAGCGCGGCGACCCGGCCGAGCTCGGCGAGGCTGACGCGCTGGGGCAGGTTCGCGGCCAAGTGGTCGAGGATCGCCTGGAGCCGGTCGAGGGACTTCTGGTCCGGCAACGGGGTGTACCCGGCGCTGGCGAGGCGTTCGCGTGGGGTCGTCCCGGCGAGCTCCACGAGCAGGCCGAGCAGTCCGACCGTACGGCGGGCCGCGTCGTCGTGCCGCAGTACGGACCAACTGTCCTCGCCGCAACCGGGGATGGCGACGCCGGTCTCCGCATCTGCGAGCAGCAACCGGAGCGTCTCGAATTCGGGACGTTCGACCAGCTCAGCGCCGAGCAGCCCCGGCGGGAACTGACAGACCAGCGCGCGGCTCGGCGTACTGGAAACGTACGCGTGCGGGAGGTTGGAGCCGACCAGTACGACATCGCCGACCGCGAACGGGCGGACGCGGTCGCCCACCATCACCGAACCCGAGCCGGCCGTGATCAGCACGGCCTCGAGTTCCGGATGGTAGTGCCAGAGGTACGTGAAGATCCCGGTCCGCTCGAACAGCCGCCAGGACTGCTGATCCGGCGTCTCGAGTCGCTCGAACACCGCCGGTCGCATAACCCGATGCTACAAAGCCGGCGAACTTTCTGAGGAAGGGACCTATCTGAGGGTGGAGCGGCTTCGAAGGCTTTGTCAGTCGTCCGTGAGGAGGGCCGATGAAGGCTTGGAAGCCGTTGTGGCGGTGGTTGGCGGCCAGTACCGCACTGGTGGTGCTGGTGGCGGTCGCGATCGTCGTGTTCGGGCCCGGCAACAACACGTCGCCGAGCAGCGCAGCACCACCAAAGACATCGCCGTCAGAAGCATCACCGTCGAACGCACCGCCGCCGAAAGCGGCTCCTGGGGACGAGGCGCTCGTTGATCGGATGCTGGATCAGTTGCGGGCCGGCAAGCCCGTCGAGCCGCAGTTCGCGGCCGGTGACAATCCGGCCGCCGGGGTGCCGATCGAGGCGATCAAGGCGAAGCCGGGCGAGCAGTTGCGGCTCGGTCGCCTGCAGATCCCACGTCTGAAGGTCGACCAGCCGTTGAACAACGGGGTCGACGAGGCGGCGCTCGTGAAAGGCGTCGGGCACTGGCCCGGTACGCCGCTGCCCGGTGCTGCCGGCAACAGCGTGATCAGCGGGCATCGCAGTACGCACGAGAAGCCGTTCCTGTATCTGAACAGGCTCCGGCCCGGCGACCCGATCGTGGCGACGATCGGCTCGACGCGGACGACGTACAAGGTCGTCCGGGTCACGATCGTGCCGCAGGCGCAGTACGTGAAGTTCGTGCTGCAGCAGCCGAAGGACCCAGCCACGAAGCTCGTCACCTTGTTCGCCTGCAACCCGATCACCGCCCACTACCAGCGCATCGTCGTCCAGGCGCGCGCGGCGTGAACGAATTCGAGCCGGTCCGAGGAGGAGATACCCCTGCAACGAGTCGACGGGGACCTGAATCGATCCATTTGAGGAGAGTCATGGGTATCCGCACGATTTTCGGGGGCCGTCCGGTCCTCGAGTTCCGCGACGAGCAGAGCCGGCGCAGCTTTCTGCGCAACGCCGCGCTCGTCGGTGTCGGTCTCACGTACGCCGCGACGCGGGCCGGCGATCCGGTCGCGTTCGGCAGCTCCGGGAACGCCGATCGCGGGTTCGGGAAGGAGGCCGCGAAGAGCGACCTGGACATCCTGAACTACGCGCTGACGCTGGAGTACCTGGAGTCGGCGTTCTACACCATGGGCCTGAAGGCCAAGCTGCTCAAGGGCCGGGAGCTCGAGCTGATCGACCCGATCCAGCAGCACGAGGCCAATCACGTGACGGCCGTGAAGACGACCATCCAGGATCTCGGCGGCAAGCCGGTCGCCGCGCCGAAGGTGAAGTTCCCGGCGGGTACGTTCGCCAGCCGGGCCGCGTTCCTGAAGACGGCCGGCACCTTCGAAGAGCTCGGTGTGAAGGCGTACCACGGGCAGGTGCCGCTGGTGAAGGACGGGCACATCCTGGCCGCGGCCGCGTCGATCGCGGGAGTGGAGTCCCGGCACGCGGCGATCATCGCGCAGGTGTCGGGCGGCAACCCGTTCCCGGCGCCGATCGAAGCCCATCTCGGGATGGCGCCGGTGCTCAAGGCCGCCATGCCGTTCATCGCCAAGTAGAGGAGGACAGCTGATGACTGACACCGTTCGTGATCTGATCCACGGCAACGCCTCCCTGGTGGCGCCGGGTGCCGCGCTGGGCGCGCTGACGCACGGCTTCGAGCTGACGAGTGCGAAGGACTTCTCCAGCGACGTCGAGGTGCTCAACTACGCGCTGACGCTGGAGTACCTGGAGGCGGAGTTCTACCGGCAGGGTAATTCCGCCGGGCTGCTGAAGGGTCAGGAGAAGAAGTACCTGATGCAGATCGGCGCCGACGAGGCGTCGCACGTCGCGACCGTCATGTCGACGGTCCAGAAGCTCGGCGGTACGCCGGTGGGCGCGCCGGCGGTCGACTTCGGCGGCGCGTTCGACAGCCGGAAGAGCTATCTCACGACGTCGCACATCTTCGAGAACAAGGGTGTCGGCGCCTATCTCGGGGCTGCCGGTTTCATCAAGGACAAGATGATCCTGCAGGCTGCTGCGGGCATCTTCGGTGTCGAGGCCCGGCACGCAGCAGTGGTCGGCAACCTCCTGGGGCTGAAGGCCGAGGGCGGCGTCTACATGGGCTCGACCGAGGTCGGGATCCCGAAGGCTGACGTCCTGAAGGCGGTCACGCCGTTCCTCCAGGACCCGGCAAAGGTCGCCGCCGCGATCACGTACTAGCAGGCGAACCTGCCCCGGGCGCCAGCGGTGCCCGGGGCGTGGCGTCGGCAAGGCGTTCGAGGGACTGTTCCCAGAAGTGGGCGTAGTGGTTGAGGCGGGACTGATGGATGCCGGCCTGGGTGAGGATCAGGTGGGCGCCGTGGCGAGCGGGGACCACGTCCACCAGGACCGTGGTCGGGCTGTGTGGTGGGTCGTTGAAGGTCGCCTGGAAGTAGTGCGGCGGCTCACAGGCCGTCACGATGCCCGTCTGCTGTGTGTGCGCGCCGGTCGTGACCAGGAAGCCGCCGTACTCCGTGTCGCTCAGCACTGTCAGACCGAGCCAGCCGCTCAGGAGGTCCGGCTTGGTGATCAGGTCCCACAGGCGGTCGGCGTCACAATTCAGCATCCTGACATACCTGAGCTGCGGCGCCCGGGGTGTCCGTACTGCATGCGTTGTTTGCGCCATGCCTGTCCTGTGCCCACCGCTCGGGGTGGATAGTCGCCGGTACTACAGCGCGTCGCGGGCGTAGACGATGTACGCGGCAGGCGCTCCGATCAGGAGCGTCGCGGCGAGCAGCAGGATCAGGATGTCGCGCAGGCGCTCGACTCCGAGGGACGTCGCGTAGAACGAGTCGGGGTTGCGCCGGTCGTACACGACGTCGACCTTGTCGCCGGTGTGCCGGGCGCGGCTCCACAGTTGCAGCGTCTGCGTGGTGGTGTGGAACGTGCCGTCCGGGGCCTTGAAGCCGATCGTGACCTCGGTGCGGCCGCCGGTTCCCTGTGGCTCGGACGGGAGTTTGCGGGTGGCAACGATCTGACCGACGGCGCGTTCCTGATGGGCGGACAGGTCGCCGAGGTCGTTGATCCGGTGAATGCCCCAGATCAGCGTCAGCACGCCGACCGAGAACATCACGACGGCCATCAGCGTGAACACGGTCCAGGTCGCGACGCTGCCGAGTCGCTTCCGGCGGGACAGCCGCCGCGCCGAATGCTGGGTGCTCACAGGATTTATGAAGCCTCAGCCCGCCGGTTCTGTCCATTCGAACCGGTGTGCCGTGTCGGCGCGTGAATCGGATGCCTGAAGCTGCCTGCGGCGAGCCCTTGACGAGCACTTCTGCGCAATGGCTAACTAGCGGCACCCGCCTGTCCGAGGAGACTCGATGCGCCTGCTCCGGTCTGCTGTCAGCGTGCTTGCCCTGGCCGCCCCGTTCGCCCTGATTCCGCAGGAGGCGCCGGCCGCGCCTCCCGCGCCGGCAACCGTCTCGCCGGAGCCGCAACAGCTCGTGCCGCGCACCGACGGCTTCCCGATCACGCCGGTGGTCGGCCTGGTCCGGACCGCGCGCACGGACGCCGACGCCGAGCGTGTCGTACGGCAGGCGCTGGAGCGTGCCGGGGTGAAGACGATCCGGACCACGGACGGCGCCGATCCGGAGACGCCGACGACGATCTGGCTCGGCCGCGACCCGGCGGTGCTCAAGCGTTTGCGCGTCCAGGACAGCACCGGGCTGCCCGCCGAGGGCTACGTACTGGCCGCAGGCGACGGTCAGGCGGTCCTGGACGGGGTCGACGGCGACGGTACGTACTACGCCGCACAATCGTTTGCGCAGCTGATCCAGGCCCGCCCGGGCCGCGACTGGCTGCCCGGCGTCGCGATCCGTGACTGGCCGGCGATGCGCTACCGCGGCGCGATCGAAGGCTTCTACGGCACGCCCTGGTCGCAGGCCGACCGGCTGGACGAGCTCAGCTATCTCGGCGAGCACCGGATGAACACCTACGAGTACGCGCCCAAGGACGACCCGTACCACCGCGAGCAGTGGCGCGACCCGTACCCGGCCGACAAGCTCGCGCAGCTCGCCGAACTGGTCACCCGCGCCCGGCAGAACAAGGTCGACTTCACGTTCGCGCTGTCGCCGGGGCTGTCGATCTGCTACACCTCCGACGCCGACTTCCAGGCCCTGATCGCCAAGTTCGAGGCGTTGTACGACGTCGGCGCCCGGTCCTTCAACGTCCCGCTCGACGACATCGACTACAACACGTGGCACTGCGATGCGGACAAGGCGAAGTACGGGACCGGCGGCGGCGCCGCGGGACGCGCGCAGAGCGACCTGCTGAACCGCGTGCAGCGCGAGTGGGTGGAGACCAAGCCGGACGTCGCGCCGCTGCAGATGGTGCCGACGGAGTACTCCAACGTCAGCGAGTCACCGTACAAGCAGGCCATCCGGGAGCAGCTCGACAGCGACGTGGTCGTGCACTGGACCGGCATCGGCGTCGTCCCGCGGACCATCACCGCGGCGCAGGCCGCCCAGGCGAAGGCGGTGTTCGGTCACGACATCCTCATCTGGGACAACTACCCGGTCAACGACTACGCCGCGGGCCGCCTGCTGCTCGCGCCGTACACCGGACGCGAGCCGGCGATCACCGACAGCGTGGTCGGCGTCATCTCGAACCCGATGAACCAGGCGGCGGTCAGCAAGGTCGCGCTCTACTCGTTCGCCGAACTCAGCTGGAACCCGGCCAAGTACAACGCCCAGGCATCCTGGCTGCGTGCGCTTGCCGAGCGTGCGGGCGGAGATCCACGGACGGCTGCCGCACTACAGGTGTTCGCCGACCTCAACACGTACGACGGCACGCTGCACCCGGACAGTGCCCCGGTCTTCGGTGCGGCTGTCGACAAATTCTGGCAGCTGTGGCGGTCCGGCCAACGGGCACAGGCGATTGCTGCCCTCCGGCCGAAGGTGAACGCGATCACCGCCGCGCCTGCCACGATCCGCGCCGGCGTGGTCGACCCGGCCTTCGTCGACCAGGCGGAATCGTGGCTCGAGGCAACCGAACTGTGGGGCCGCGCGATGGGTCGCGCACTCGATCTCCTGAACGCTCTGGACGCAGGCGACGGCGCCGCAGCCTGGACCGCACGGCAGGGGATGGGTGCGCTCGTCACCGAGGCGAAGGCGATCCGGGACAGCCGGCTGCCGCACAGCGGAACGTATCCGCGGATCGGCGAAGGCGTCGTCGACCAACTGGTCGCTGAAGCCGGCCGCGTCCACGGCCGCTGGCTCGGCGTCCACCCCGGCCGGACGGCCACCACCAGCCTCGGCACGTACCAGGACAATGTCGCTGCGCGGATGGTCGACGGCGACCCGAACACGTTCTACTGGAGCAACGGATCGCCGACCACCGGCTCCGAGATCCGCGTCGATCTCGGCGAACCGGCGACGCTCGGCGCGATCGCCGTGCTGATGGGCAAGTCGTCCAGCCCGAACGACTTCATCCGCTCCGGCGCCCTCGAGTACTCGCTCGACGGCACGCACTGGACCGAGCTCACCCGCGCGACCACCGCCGAGGTGCGGTTCACTGCGCCGGCCGGCATCACCGCGCGGTACGTCCGCTATCGCTCGTTGAGCGGCAGCGACTACTGGTTGGTCGTCCGCGAGTTCTCGGTCGAGACGATCGGTGGAACGAAGACGACCCTGACCGCCGGCGGCGCACCGGCGCCGGCCGCCGGATCGTCGTACCAGCAGGCCGTCGACGGCAGCCTCGACACCGCCTACGTCCCGGCGACGGCGCCGAAGGCCGGCGATGCGCTGACCGTCACGCTGTCGGAGCCCCGGGAGGTCGCCGGACTCACCGTCCTCCAGCCCGGCGCCGGATCGGCTGACGTCGAGGTACAGGTCGGGGGAGTGTGGCAGAAGGTCGGCGCGGTGTCGTCGGCGTACGCCGAGGTCCCGGTGCCGGATCTGAAGGCCGAGGCAGTACGGCTGGTCTGGACGGGCGGCACACCTGGTGTGGCCGAGATCGTGCCGCTGTGGTCGGACACGCCGCTCGCGTCCTTGAGCGTCGCCGAGGATCGGGCCGACATCGTGCGCGGGGTGGCGTCGACCTTCACCGTGGATGTCTCGGCGAACCGCGGTACGGACGTCAGCGGCACGCTGGCCGTCACAGCACCGGCCGGGTGGACTGCGGAGACCAGCGCGGCCGTCGTCGTCAAGCGCGGCTTCACCCAGTCCGTACCGGTGAAGCTGACCCCGCCCGCTGACGCAACCCTGGCCGACGTCGACATCCCGGTCACGTTCACCGCCGGTCAGACCAGCTTCGACGCCGTACTGCGAGTCGCCGTCCGCCCGCGGACCGGAACCACGAACGTCGCCGTCCACCAACCAGTCGTTGCCTCCAGCATCGAATCCGGTACGTCGTTCACCGCCGACCTCGCCGTCGACGGGAATGCCACCACCCGCTGGGCGTCCGGCTACGACGACGCGGCCTGGCTGCAGCTCGATCTCGGTACGTCGACGCACCTGGGCAAGCTCGTGCTGCGCTGGGAGACCGCGTACGGATCCGCGTACCAGATCCAGGTGTCCGACGACGCGAACACCTGGACCACCGCGACCGAGGTCACCAACGGCGACGGCGGAACCGACACCCTGTGGCTCGACACCACCGCCCGCTACGTCCGCTTCCAGGGCGTCCACCGCGCCACGCAATACGGTTACTCCCTCTACGAACTGGAAGCCTACCCAGCCATCTGATGCACTAGCGTCCCGACCCGGGAAGACCACCTTGCAGGCCGGCCAGGAAGTACTTCGACAGGAACAGGAAGAGCAGCAGAAGCGGGATGCTGGCCAAGGCGTAACCGGCGAACAGCGGCCCGTACTCGGTGGCGTTCTGGGTCTGGAAGAACTGCAGGCCGGCCGACACAGTGCGCAGGTTGTTGTCCGCGATGGTCAGTAGCGGCCAGAAGAAGTCGTTCCAGACCCCGATGACCGTGACGAGGGAGATCGTGCCGACCACGGGCAACGACAACGGCATCATGATCGACCAGAACATCCGCGGACCCGAGGCCCCGTCGACGCGCGCTGCCTCGAACAGTTCTTGCGGCATCTGTTCGACGAACGTCTTCATCAGCAGCGTCCCGAGCACGGCTCCGCCCGCGATATGGGGGAGGACCAGAACCAGCCGGGTGTTGAGGATGCCCAGATCGCGCATCAGGACGAACAGTGGAATCAGGCTGGAGATCCCGGGAACCATCAAGAGCAGCGCAACGATCGCGAAGAGCACCTTGCGCCCCCAGAACTCGTACCTCGCGAAGACGAAGGCTGCGACGGTGCAGAGCAGGAGCGTCCCGGCGATCGCGGCGGCCGCGACGATCAGTGAGGTGATGAAATACGGCTGGATCTGTTGCCAGGCGGCGCTGTAGTTCTCCAGGTGCAGCGGCAGCGTCGGCCGCCAGAAGGTGTCGTAGTACTGCTGATTGGTCTTGAGCGACGTCATCAGCATGAACAGGAACGGGAACAGCCCGACGAACGCGATCAGGCTGAGGGCCAGGATCACCAGTGGCTGACCGCTGCGCCGGCGCTCAGAGCGACTTGACATCTGTCTTGTCCCCTCGCTTGACGACGACCACGATGATGCTCAACACGATGGTCATCAGGAACAACATCGTCGACAGCGTCGCCGCGTAGCCCCATTGGCTGCCCTGGAACGCGACGCCGAGCATCCGCAGTACCGGCACCTGGGTGGCGTTGTCCGGTCCGCCGCCGGTCAACAGGTAGGCCGCGAAGCCGTACTGGAGGACACCGATGGTCGCGAGGAAGACCAGGAGCTTGACCTGCGACGTCATCAGCGGAAGGTCGACACTCCAGAATCGGCGCAGCCTGTTGGCACCATCCAGCGAAGCAGCCTCGAACACCTCCTTGGGAATGCCCTGGAGCGCGGCCAGGAAGATCAGGAACGGCAGCCCGGCCACGAACGGGAACCCGATGAACAACAGGGCAAGCAGCGCGGTCCGCGGGTCGCCGGTCCAGTTGTGAGCGAGCGGGTCGAGCCCGATCGACTGCAGGAAGCGGTTGATCACGCCGCTGTTCGGGTCGTACATCGCCGACCAGAGCAGTACGGTGACCACGCCCGGGAAGGCCATCGGGGCGATCAGGAGCGTTCGGAACAAGAACTGTGCCCGTTCACTGCGCAGCGAGATGATCAGTTCGGCGGCCAGCAGCGGCAGTGCCCAGGCGACGGTGACCTGGAAGACGAAGATGTAGCCCAGGTTGCGGAAGGACCGCCACCACAGATCGTCGTGCCACATCGCCACGTAGTTGTCGAGCCCGACCCAGGACGATTCGAAGCCGGGCCGCCAGTCGTACAGGGAGTGCCAGATCCCGGATCCGGCCGGGTAGTAGGCGAAGACGCCGAGCACCGCGAACAACGGCAGCAGGGCAAGGTAGACCGCCCAGGGCACCCGTCGGCGGCGCCGGACCGGCGCCTCCGCCCGGGCCATTACTTCTTTGCCCAAGGCTCTGATTGCCACTTGTTGTCGGTGACAGCCTGTTTCTGGGCCTTGGTCCACATGTCCTGCAGGTAGTCGAGTTCCTTGTCCAGGGAGCGCGAGCCGAGCAGCCAGCCGTCCCAGAGACTGAGCTGCGTCACTCCGGGCGGCGGACCCGGCATGGCGAAGGGAATCGCCTCGCCCCACGATCCCGCGGCGAACGCATTGGTCTGATCCGCGCCCTTCGCACCCTCGACCGCCGGGATGCCGCCGGTCGCGGCGAGCCATGGCTGGATCCGGTCCGGTGCGCTGACGAACTGCAGAAACTTGACGGCGGCATCGAGTTTGGCGCCCTTGGTCGCACTCGGGATCATGTAGCTGGTTCCGCCGGGGCTCGCGCCGAAGCGCGCCGGCGCGTCGGTCGCCAACGACGAGGAGGCGGTGGTGATCTTCGGGAACGGCATGCTGCCGACCTTGAACGGAACGTCGGCCAGCGCGCTGACGCCGAAGTTCACCCCCCAGGCCATGGCCGCCTTGCCGGCCGCGAAGTCCCGGAGCCCGATGACCGCGCCGTTGTCACCGGTCACTCCGGACCAGTTCTTGTCGACGCATCCGTCCCACAGCCTCTTGAGCAGGTTGAGTGACTCGGTCACCTCGGGGGTACGGCTGCTGAACTCGCCGGACAGCACGGCGCGCGCGGTGCCCTTCGCGGTGACGGTCGGGGCCTTGCCGGCCGACCCGTCCGGTGCGTAGACGTTGTACTTACCGGCGTACTTGTCCAGCAGCATCCCGCTGATGGTCGCCATCGTCCAGCCGGGCCCCAGATCCGACGCATCCATCGCCAGCGGCGTGTAACCGGCCGACTTGAGTTTCCCGCAGCCCGCGATCAGGTCCTCGAAATCCTTGAAGGGCAGCTGAACGCCGGCTTTCTGGAACGCGTCGTTGTTGGTGAACAGGCCGATGCCCACCAGGTTGAACGGCACGAACTCGATGTTTCCGGCGGCGTTGCGACTGTTCCCGTTGCCGAATCCGTAGAACTTCTTGCGGAAGACATCGATCCACTGCTTGTTGCCGTCGATGTACGGGTTCGGCTTGTTCAGATAGTCGTCCAGCGGCACGACCATCTCCGGCTTGTGCGGTGCCTGGTTGAACACCAGTTCAGGGGCGGTGCCGGCCGCGAGCTGGGTGGAAATGGTCTGGGCGAAGCTGTTGAGCGGGAGGACCACGGTCTTGACCTTGATGTTGGGCTCTTTCGCCTCGAAGGCCGCGACGAGCTCCTCCCAGGGCTTCCCGAAGCTCGAGCCGGAACTGTTCCATTGATTCGGGCCGGAGAGTGTGATCGTCACCTTGTCGCCCGGCTTGCCCGACCCGGCCGAGCCGCCGCAAGCCGCGACCAGCATCGTGGAGGCCACCAGGCCGATGCCCAGCGCCATCACACGGCGTCTGGATGCTGTTGTCATCTTCATCCCTTTCTCGGGTCAGCTGGTGAGATATCCCAGGTCGTCGACCTGGAACCTGGTGGTCCAGTTCGGATAGTCGGTACCGGTGGCCGCGAAGGTGACCTGGATCGAAGTCACCGCGGTACGTGACGCCCACCCGCTGACATCGATCGACAGCTTGTTCCAGGTGTCCGGCGTGAACGCGGTGTCCTTCTCGGTCATCGTCGTACCGTCGGCTGCGGTCAGAGTGAACGTGGCCACATAGCCCGTGGCGCCGGGAGCGCCGCCGTAGGAGTCCATCCACACGTACACCGACCTCGCCGGACTCAGGTCGAGCGGACTGGTCGGTGTCACGGACATCGTCCGGTCTGCCGTCGCCGGGGCGGGTGCGGCCGTCGCCTCGAGCGCACCGAATCCGCCGCGCGGGGCGCCCGGCCCGTTCGCGAAGCTGGTCACCCGGGCGACGGAGTCGACGCCGCTGCCGGCGACCCAGCCCTGAGTGTCGGTCTCGAAGTCGTAGACCAGATTCTCTGCGGGAGGCGGAATGGTGACCGGCACCTTGAAGGTGTGGTCTCCGAGTTCCACGCAGACCGTCGAGGGGTCGCCACGCACGGCCGCGACCTGAAAGGTCACCCTTGCGACGCCGCCGAACGTTGTCGGCGGGATCGGCGCCGCGTTCGGTCGCGTCTCGAAGTCGCCGCAGGCCGGTGGGATCCGCGCTGCACCTTGCAGCACGTCGGTGTCCAGGTTGGTGATACTCACCGTCAGTTTCGAGCCGACCAGTTCTGCGCTGTCCGTCGCGGCGGCAACCAAGACGTTGGGCAACTGAGAACGGCTGACACCATCGGACTGCGAAACCGACCGGAGATCGAACGACGTCACCGGTTCGGAGGTCCCGGTCCCGCGGATCCGGACCTTCACTTTGGCCAGCGTGCCGGTCGCCACCGTACGAGGCAACGGGAGCGCCAGCGAGTGGAACTTGCCGTCGGCCGGGACGTGGGCATCTCCCTCGACGACCTGACCGGCCGACGTCGTGGCCGTGATCCGCGCGACCGTCTCAGTGCCCAGCTTCGTGTCGCTCGGGACTCGCACCGATGCACTCAGCCAGCCACGCGCAGTGGGTGCCTGGTCGCCGGCGAAGGTCTTGGCGACGCCTCGCCATTGCTTGGCGAAGGTCTTCGGTGCATCGACGACGTGCAGCGCGCCGTCGGCCGCAGTCGCGGCCGCAACGTTGTCGGAAGCCACCCAGCCGTCGGCCCCGGTCGCGAAGGAACCGAGCGGGTGCGCGCCGTGTTCCTTCGCGTCGAGCCGGGTTCCGGCCGTCGTGGTGATCGGGCGCTGGTCGAGCGCGGCCGGATCGAAGCCCTCGATCACCTGGGACCAGTCGTCGATACCGATGATCTTCTTCGCGAAATCCGTGACTTCGAGCGACCGCGCGGTGTCGATGTACTTGAAGACGTTGTAGCTGTATTTCTGGCGTAGCGGTGCATTCGGGTTGTCGGTGGAATAGTCCGACGTCCACAGCCCGAGATTCAGCCCGCCCTCCAGTTGATGATCGACATGGCGATGCAGGATGAAGCTGTCGATCGAGGGCAGGAAGCGGATCTTGTAGTACGCATACGCGAAGCAGGCCGCCTGCAGCTTCTCCGCGTCCAGGCTCAGATTACGGCCGTTGCCCGGAGTGTGGCAGCCCTGTTCGGAAAGGATGATCCGGCGGGGTTCGCCCTTGTACAGCAGGTCACTCGAGGCCAGGTACCGCGGCAGCACCTGAACGTTCTTGAACGTGATCAGCTTGGTGTCGACGCTGTCGGTGGCCTCGGTGTCGTTCCAGAAATCGGGTTTGAACAGGTCTTGCGGATACGGGTGGTACGCGATGAACCAGGGGAAGTCCCCGTCGGCTTTCGACACCGCGTTCAAGGTGTCGATCACATCCTTGGCGGGATAGAAGCGGGTCGAGTTCGCGCCGGCCGGGATCGACCAGTGCTGGGTCAGCGAGATGTAGGTACGCGCCTTGTCGTAGTACTTCCTGGACGCCAGCGACATCACCCGCAGCGCGCGCGAGTAGTCGTTCAGGAACTGGTCGATCGTCTTCTCGCCGGAGTTCGACCAGATCCACTGTGCGTCCACCTCGTTGCCGACGATGAAGCCGACGGCGCGCCCGAACTTCTCGTCCGTGCGTGACCAGCGACTGGCGATGAACTCCATCGCGGCGGTGGTGTAGCGCATGCCTTCGGCCGTGGCGGTGTTGAACCCGTAGACCGGACCCGCGCCGGCTTCGCGCGACGCATCGGGGTGGATCAGAATGCCGGCCGCACTGTTCGGGTCGTTGTCGTGCCGGTACAGCAAGACGATCAGGTTGACGAGAGTGCCGTTGTCGGACACTGCCTTGATCTGGGTGTCGAGCGCGGCGACTGCGGCGGCGTCGAAGTAGTAGTCGTTCCCGCCGCTGGAGAACGTGATGTTCTGATCGCTCGTCTTCTTGTTCAGCATGATGGCCGCGAGATCGAGGTTGATGGCCGCGTGCTGCACGCCCAGACTCTCGGCGTCGTCCGACATCTGAACCTGCAGGCCCTTCTTGTCGAGCACCTGCGGGAACGGCGAGGTGTTGGGCGCCTTGAACTGCACGTCGTCCGCGAAATGCGGTGCGCCGACCGCTACTGCGTCGACGGTTGCCGTGAACTGGGCATAGAGATTGTCCGTCCCGTCGCCACGATGCCGCGAACCCTGGACGGAGAACTGGCCGGCCGCATCCGCCACGACAGTTCCGAACGGCTGCGCGTCGGCCGTTGTGGCCGAGGACTGCGCACCGGAGGCGAACACGTCAACGGTGGAACCTGCTCGCGCCGCGCCCACCGAACCGGACACGGTGACCGCATCGTCTGCAACGGCGACGGACGCGATGCCCTCGGCGGATGCGGCGGCAATCCGATGAACTGTCTGCGCGGGTGGAGGTACTGCGGCCTGCGCTGTGTGAGTGCTCAGCAGTAGCGCCGATATCGCCACGACCGCCGCGAATCTCCATCGATGCCGTCTTCTCGGATGCATGATGTTTCCTTCCCCAGACCGAGCCATGCCGGGCGTGCTCAGAGTGACGACCTCGTCCACCGAGCGCAACCCTTTGCGGGAAGGGTGTCCAGATCTGGACAAGCCCGGGCAATTGTCCGGCCGTCAGCAAATAGGGGCTAGAGGCAATTAAGGCGGCGGAGACGATAGTTGCCTAAAGCAACATAATCGGATCGGCGGCCCCGGTTCCGGCGAGGTGGCCAGAACCGGCACTTCGTTGACAGGTTTCGATCGGGTCTGTGACGCTACCTGAAAGCTTTCAAGTGGGTTGGAGACCCCTATGGCCACACGCAGCACGCGCTTTCGGATCAGTCGGCGAAGGTTTCTCCAGGGGGCGGGCAGTGGCCTGGTCCTGGCCGCGGGCGGCGGGATCGGCCGGCCGCTTCAGGCGGCCGCCGCCGAGGGCGCGACGTACCAACTGGAGAACGGATTCGTCAGTCTGTCCGGCGCCTACGGAAAGCTGACCCGGTTCGGCTGTGATCCGTCCGGCGCCGGAAAGTACGAGCCGACCGCGTTCGGCTCGGTGTTCCTCGGCGCGACCGACTTCTTCGACGCCGGATTCAACAACGGCGTCACCTGGAAGGCGAGCGACACAACGCTGAGCCTGGCCGGCATCCAGCTGCCCTCCGCGCTCAACCTCCAGCAGCGACAGCAGAACTCACCGGTCCCACTCAGCTCGGGACACACCCTCGGGCAGTCGTTCACCGCGACGATGTATCGCTTCTCCCGCGTCGGCGGCGAGTTCCCGACCTGGAACAGCCAGAACTCGGCGGTCACGATGACGCTGTACGCGGGTACGCCGGCAAGCGGACTGACCGAGATCGCCAGCCGCGAGGTGAATCCGCTCCAGGACAACGGATGGGCCTATCTGGACGTACCGGATCAACCCGCCGGTGCCTACTACTTGGAGATCTCGCACCTGTCGGGAACGCCTGGCTGGTGGAGTCAGCTCGGGACGGCGACGGTCGACGTCGGTGGCTCGGCGTACGGCGATCGTCAGGTGCTGGCCGGCCGGACGATGACGCTCGACGTCACCGGCTTCAACGTCGACGGCACCGCCTCGTGGGACCTCAAGCTGACCGGCCCGAACCTGGCGATGACGTACGACATCCAGTGGAACAACGCGCAGCGGTCCGACCCCGGCCTGACGCTGAACACCTCCTGGCGCCGCGACGGGTACTCCGTCGAGGCTGCGGACGGAGTCTTGTTCAACCGCTTCTACGGGGACACCGGCGACTACATGCCCGCCGAGCAACTGAAACGCCGCGACGCGTGGACCAACCCGGTCTCGGGCTCCACAACGGTCACGGCAGGCGGCAGCGGGCCGTACGACCTCAAGATCACCGGCGACGAGCCAGTTCTCGACGGTGCGATGACCGGTACGTCGATGGCGCTCACGCTCAACTCGGGCAGCGCCGACGCGCAGGCCACCATCGCACGATCGGTGGCGGTGCAGGTCCGGCCGCAATCCGACGTACTGCCGGACGTCTTCCCGGTCTTCGTGGCATCCGATGCGCAGCGGGCAGCGCAGTTGTCCACGTTCTACTGGGAGCGCGCGCTGAGCTTCCGGTTCACCGGACACGCCATGGACTGGGCGGACTGGAACGGTCGCATCCTGGACTGGACCGGCACAGCCGGGTCACAGGCGCAGGCCGACTCGCTCCTGAACACCAAACTGAACAGCGACGGGTATGTCTGGTCGTGGACGGACTCGCCGAACTGGCCGTTCCCGGATCCGGCGCTGTTCGACGCCAGGCACTTCACGTCGAACGCGATGTACGTCCTCGGTACGTGGCGCTACTACTCGTGGACCGGCGACGCCCAGTTCCTCACCACGATGCTGCCGCGGGCGCGCCGCGCGATGAACTTCTATCTCGACTCGCTCGGCGGATCGACCGGGGTCGTCACGATCGCGTCGCCCGACCACAGTGGACGCGACGGGGCGCTGGCCTCGAACTACTGGGACGTCACGTCGTTCGGCCATCAGGACGCGTACCTGAACGCTTATTTCTACGGGGCTCTCGAGGCGATGGCTCAGCTCGAGGACCACGTCGGGGACAAGGCGCGGGCGGGAGAGCTGAGGGCACTGCGCCTGCGCGTCCGGTCGCGTTACAACGAGCTGTTCTTCAACGACGCGGCCGGCCGGTACGTGCAGGCGATCGACGCCGACGGGGTCGTTCACGACTACGGGTCGACGTACGTCAATCTCGAGGCGGCGTCGTTCGGCCTCCCGACCGAGGCGCAGGCCGCGCGGATCTTCGACTGGCTGGACAACGGTCACACGGAGGTTCAGGAAGCGGTTGTGATGATCGAGAGCGGGGGACTGGCGCCGAAGATCGCGGCCGGCCACTCGCTGGGGCAGAGCTTCACGGCGGATGCCGAGTTCACCAGTGTCGCGGCGCGGTTCCCGACTTATGGTGCGCGCGGTGCCGCATTCACCATGACGCTCTACCAGGGGCTGCCGGGTGCCGCTCCGGTCAAGATCATCGAGCAGCAGTTCAGCGACTGGACCGACGGTCAGATCGCCCACGTCGACGTACCGAAGCAGTCACCCGGCGTCTACTACCTGGAGGTCTCACAGGTCACGGGGACGCTCGCGTGGTGGTCCTCGGCGACGCCGGTAGCGGGCGCAAAGGCGTACACGGACGGGACTCTCGCGCCGGATGCCGCGACCAGATTCATCGTTGCCCTCGGCGACCATGTGGAGGGGCCGGCGGACATCTATTCCAAGTGGGTGTTCGCACCGAGGTCGACGACCCGTCGCAACAGCTACTGGTTCTTCTTGTCGCACCTCACGACGCCCTGGGGAGACGAGGTGCAGGACGGCGGAGCGATCCTCTACACCTCGGGCTTCGACGTGATGGCGCGCGCCCGTTACCGGTCCGCCGACGATGCCTGGGCGCGGATGACGGCGATCCTCGACCGGTGGAGCGAGCCGGACCACATCTGTGGTGGCGCTCCGCTGTTCCGCGGGGAGAGCACGGTCGGCAGCGCGGCCGGCAGCTCGGTCGGGACCGACATCCCGTTCCCGGAGAGCGGACTCGCGCCGGCCAGCTTCCTGTACGCGTTCATCGGCGTCGAGGCCGAGCCGGATGCGCTGGTCGTCACGCCGAATCTTCCCGTCACGTTGGCCACCGCGGGCGTACGGAATCTGCACTATCGCGGACAGCAGCTCGACGTGATGGTGACGCGTGACAGCGTCACCATCACGGGCAAGGGACTGAAGATCAAGCGGCGCTACAAGGCGGGCCGCACGGTGCGCGTCCTGGCCGCCGAACTGTAGGGCCTACTCGAGACCCGTTCCGGCGATGCCCTTCAGGTACCACTTCTGGAAGACGATGAACACGATGAGCACCGGCAGCATCGCGATCACCCCGCCGGCCAGGCCGACGGACGGCGAGATCGTAGAGTTCTCGCCGCCCGCCAGCGGGGCCAGCGCGACGTTGATGACCCGGTTGGCCGGGTTCGGGGCGATCACCTGCGGCCAGATGTACATGTTCCACGCGGTCAGGAAGCTGATCGAGCAGAACGTGGCGAGCGCCGGCCTCGCGAGCGGCAGGGCGATGGAGGTCAGCACCCGGCCCCAGCCCGCACCGTCGATCCGGGCCGCCTCGATGAGGCCGGTCGGCAGGCTCGCGAAGAACTGCCGGAAGAGCAGGATCGCGAACGCGCACTGGGCCGCCATCGGGACGATGAGCCCCGCGTACGTGTTCAGCCAGCCGAGCTGGAACGTGATCACGAAGAGCGGAATCAGGGTCAGGTTGCCCGGGATCATCATCGGCACGACCAGGATTCCGAGGATGGCCGCCGACCACTTGAACGGGATCTTCGCGAGGGCGAACGCGGCCGGCAGCGACAGCAGCAGCTGGAGACCGATGATGCCCAGGCTGAAGATGAAGGTGTTGGCGATGACCTGGGGCGTCAGATACCTCCAGGCCTCGGCGAAGTTCTCCCAGATCGGTGTGTCGGGCAACAGCTTCGGCGGGAACGCATTGACCTCGGCGCCGGACTTCAGCGAACTCGTGACCATGAACAACAGCGGCGTCGCCATCACCAGTCCGCCGAGCAGGATCGCGACGTACCGGACGGCACCGTGCAGACGAGACGTACGCATCAGTTGTGCTCCCTTCGGAAGCGCACGATCGTGCGCACGAGCAGTACCACGGCGACCATCAGAACCAGTTGGAACAGCGACAGGGCGCTCGCATAACCGATGTCCCGCTCGGCGAAGGCGACCTTGTACGCATAGAGCGCAAGCGACTGCGTGGTGCCGAGCGGACCGCCGTCGGTCATGATCAGCGCGACCTCGAACGACCCGCTGACGAAGCCGACCGCCTGCAGGACCGTGATCAGCAGCGTCGTGCCCCGGACGTTCGGCCAGGTCATCGACCAGACCTGGCGCCACTTCCCGGCGCCGTCGAGCGACGCGGCGGCGTAGATGTCTTCCGGTACCCGCTGGAGGCCGGCGAGGTACAAGATGATGACGAGCGGCAGGCCGCTCCAGATCATCATGACGACGAGCGCGGGACGTGCCCAGGTCAGGTCGGACAGCCAGTTCGGGCCGTCGACGCCGACCCAGGCGAGCACCTGGTTGACCAGGCCCTTGGAGTTGTACAGGTTGACCCAGATCAGCGAGGAGACCGCGGCCGAGGCGATCATCGGCGCGAAGTAGAACACCCGGATGACACCGACACCCGGCATTTTCGTATTGATGAGAACGGCCAGTACGAAGCCGATCAGCGTTGTCGGGACGACGCCCATCACGACGAACAGTACGGTGACGCCGAGCGCGTGCCACATGTCGGCGTCCCCGAACAGGCGGCTCACATTCGCCAGCCCGACCCATTTCGGGGTGCCGAAGAGGTCCCATTGAAAGAACGTCAGCGCCAGGCCGCCGAGGGCGGGAAGAATGACGAAGAGCGCGAACGCCAGCATTCCGGGCGTGAGAAATGCGGCCGCCGTGAGCGCATCGAGGTGTTTACCGCGCCGGTGGCCCGGATCGTCGGCCGGACCCGGCCGTTTCTCCGCGCCGGGTCGAGATAGTGAAACGTCAAGAATTGGGGTCGACACCCGGGACCTCCGATAAGATCGAACCGCCGGGGCGGGAAATGTCTCCCGCCCCGGCGTGCTGTCTATTTGCTCTGCTTCTCGATGGCGGCGTTGACGGTCGCCTCGGCCTCACCGAACGCGTCCGCGATCGAGCGGCCCTTCAGCAGCACTTCCTGGGTCGCCTTCTTCGTGGCCGCCTGCATGGTGGTCGACGACGAGCCCGGGAGTTGCGCGAGGAGCACCGCGGTGCGCGCCGACTTGCCGAAGATGGCGATGTTCGCCGGCGGCGGGGTGCCGTCCTTCCAGGTGCCGTTGTCGATGCCGTCGGCGGTCGGCGGGATGACGCCGCCGACGTCCTGGGCGACCTTCATGCCCGCGCTGGTGTCGTAGAACCAGCTCAGGAACGCCCACGCCGCGTCCTGGTTCTTGCTGGTCTGTGCGATCGACAGGCCGTACGAGCCACCGCCGGCCGTCGACTTGCCCTCGATCGTCGGGAGCACCTGGACGTCCCAGTTCGCCTTGCCCAGCGACGTCTTGGTCTGCGGGATGGTGGCCCGGGAGGCGATCGCCATCGCGACCTTCCCGGAGCCGAAGCTGGCCTTCGGGTCGTTCGCCGTCGCGCTGTACGGCCCGGAGGCCTTCCCGTAGGCGCTCAGGAGCAGCTTCCACGCCTTCTGGGCGGCCGGCTGCCCGATGCCGGACTTGTGCGTGGCGGGGTCGTAGACGGAGCCACCGTACGCCTTGATGACGGGTCCGTAGACGATCTGTGCGGTGCCGTCGCCCAGGGGAGCGCCGATGCCCGTGATCCGGCCGCCGGACTTCGTCTGGATCTCGGCCGCCACCCGGAGCATGTCGTCCCAGGTCCAGTCGGCCTTCGGGTACTCCTTCACGCCGAGCTGGTCGAACAGGGTCTTGTTGTAGAACAGGCCCACGGAGTCCGCGCTCACCGGGAGCCCGGTGATCTGCTCGGGCTTCGCGAGCGGCCGGTACTGACCGAGGAACTGCGGCAGGAAGGAGTCCTCCTTGAGACCGTGGAGCTTGCCGTCCTTCAGTCCTGGTGCCAGGTCGAGCGTGACGTTGTCGGTCGCGAGCGTGTCGGCCAGGAAGTCCACGTTGAAGAAGACGTCGGGCAGTTCACCGCTCAGCCGGGCGGTCGCCAGCTGCTGGGCGTACTCGTCGGCCTTGTCGGTGGTACTGCGCACCTCGACCTTCCGGTCGGGGAACGCTTTCATGTACGCATCCGCGTACTTCTTGAACTGTGGCTCGAGGGCGGTGATCGTGGTCAGGACGATGGAACTTCCGTCGACTTTCCCGGCGCCTCCGGAGCTGGAGGCCGCGTTTCCGCCGCAGGCCGCGAGCACGGTGAACATGACGGCTGCGGCGACGGCAACAACCACCCGGTGACGCGCTGTGCGTAACGTCATTGTCGGCTTTCCTTCGGTTGATCTGAATCCAGCATGAATGCATGACTCAACCCAGCGATGAGCGTGCACTCCGACCGGTTTCCGGGCACATTCACCGAGATTGAAAGCTTTCAGATTGAAAGCTTTCAGGCCATACTGGGCGTGGCTGGATAACCTTGTCAAGGGCGGATGCCGAAGACGGCCGGACGAGTTAGCGGGCCCGTGCTCCACGCCTGGGGGAGCGTGCCGGCCGGCCGCCGGTGCTGGCCCGGACGATCAGCTCGGGTGGCAGCAGGGAGTGCTCGTGGACGTGCCCGCCGCCGTTCGCGACATGGTCCAGCACCAGGCGAACCGCCTCTGCTGCCAGCGCTTCCTTCGGCTGCCGCACGGTGGTCAGTGGCACGGCGGCGGACGCCGCGTAGGCGATGTCGTCGTACCCGACGATGGCGACGTCGCGCGGAACCTCGATGCCGTCGGCAATCAGGAGCGACTGCATCAGGCCGAGAGCCAGCAGGTCGTTCGCCGCGAAGACCCCGTCGGGCCGGGACCGCGGTCCCTTGGTGGCCAGGACGTCGCCGACCGCCCGGCCGTCGGCGATCGTCTGGTCCTCGGTGTCGATGTGGGTGAGGGTCGCGCCCTTGACCTCGGCGGTGGCGCGCAAGGCGCCGTTCCATCTGTCCTCGACCTGATGGAGGGGGCCGCCGACGAACGCGATCCGCCGCCGTCCGGTGTCGAGCAGATGCCGGACCGCGAGATACCCGCCGGCGTCGCCGTCGAGCGCCAGCGAGCAGAAGTCTCCGTCGACCGCATGGATGTCGAAAAGTACGACGGGCATGCCGCGCCGGATCACGTGCTGGATCCGCGCGGTCTCGCCCGCCAGGGGGGCGATGATCATGCCGCTGACGCGCTGCTCCTCGAACAGCTCGATGTAGCGGTCCTCGCGACGGCCCAGCTGATCGCTGCTGCCGAGGATGATGGTGTGCCCGTTGGCCTCGGCCGCGCTCTCGCAGGCGTGCGCCAGATCGGCGAAGAACGGGTTGGCCACGTTCAGCACGATCATGCCGAGCGTGGTGCCGCCGCCCATCTTGAGCTGCCGGGCGAGATCGTTGCGTACGAAGCCGAGCTCGTCCATCGTCGCGAGCACGCGCTCCAGCGTGGCACTCGAGACCAGCTCGGGCCGGTTGAGTACGTGCGAGACCGTACCGACGGACACATTTGCGCGGGCAGCCACCTCGCGAATTCCGACTCGCCCGGCCACGTCGTTCCTCTCTCACCTTCTCCTGCAGCGCTGACTGCCCATCATAAGCCGGACAGAACTGCCGACCCGGTACGCCGAGTGCACCGCGCGTCCAGAACCGGACAGGTCGGTTGGACCGTCCATCGCGATGACCTAGCGTGGCGCGATGACCAAGAGCGGGCCGGGACTGACCGTGTCCGAGCTGTTCACCGAGCACGCGGACAACCCGATCGGCATCGACGGTCCCCGCCCACGGCTGACGTGGCTGCTCGAGTCCGCCGGGCCTGGGTTCTCGCAGAGCGCCTATCAGGTCGAGGTCGCAGATGTCTGGGACAGCGGCGTCATCCGGTCATCGCAGTCAGTAGGCGTTCGGTACGACGGTCCGGAGCTGACCGCGGGCACGAGATACCACTGGCGGGTGCGGTGCTGGGATCAGAACGGCGACCCGTCCCCGTGGAGTGCGCGGGCGTACTGGGAGACCGGACTGTTCGACGACTCGGACTGGGCAGGGGCTCGGTGGATCGGCGGGTTCGAGGACGGTAGCCCTCAACTGCGGCGAGAGTTCGCCGTTCGTGGGGAGGTCGTACGGGCGCGGGTCTACTTGTGCGGCCTGGGGTACCACGTGCTGATGATCGACGGCGCGCGCGTCACTGAGAACGTGCTCGACCCGGGCGTCACCAGTTATGACAAGTCGGCGTTGTACACGACTCATGACGTGACTGCCGCGGTCCAGGCGCAGGGCCCGCATGTGCTGGGGGTGACTCTCGGCCGTGGGTTCTACGGGCTGTCGCCCGAGGACACGAAGTACTGGGGGTCGGCGCCGTGGCTGGGAAGTCCACGGCTGCGGCTCAAGCTGCAGGTCGAGTACCGGGACGGCAGCCGGGACGTGGTCGTAAGCGACACCGACTGGCTGGTGAGCGGCGGCCCGACCACGCGCGACTCGGTCTACCTGGGTGAGACGTACGACGCCCGCCTGGTCCAGACGGGCTGGGATCGCCCGGGCTTCGATGCGAGCGAGTGGCGGCGCGCCGCGGAGGTGGCGGCCCCGACGTCCCAGCTCCGCCCGCAGTTGATGGAGCCGATCCGGGTGGCCGACACATTGCGAGCCATTGAGATCACTAGTCCGTCGGCCGGCAGCTACGTGTTCAAGTACCCGGTGGTGACCGCTGGCTGGATCCGGCTGCGGGTGGCCGGTCCGGCAGGCACCGAGGTCACGCTGCGGTACGGCGAGACGCTCCACCCCGACGGCACGGTCGACAATCGTGGTGATGCCGGCCTGACGAACGGCGCGATCCAGACCGATCGGTACGTACTGAGCGGCAACGCGACGGAGATATGGGAGCCGAGCTTCAGCTACAAGGGCTTCCAGTACGTCCAGGTCGACGGCTACCCGGGCGTCCCTACGGTCGACGACGTACTGGCACAGGTCGTGCACAGCGAGGTGCAGTCCACCGGGAGCTTCAGTTGCTCCGCGCCGACACTGAACAGCATCCACGAGATCAGCCGGCGGACGATCCTCAACAACCTGCACTCGGTGATGACCGACACTCCGATCTTCGAGAAGCGCGGCTGGCTCGGCGACGTCAACGTGTTGCTCCCGGCAACCATCGACAACTTCGGGATGCATCGGTTCTACCGCAACTGGCTGAGAACCATCCAGGACGGCCAGACCTCCGACGGTGCCGGTGTCGAGTTGTCGCCGAACCCGGACCCCGCGGCCTACACGGACCCGATCTGGGCAGGGGTCATCGTCGACCTTCCGTGGCAGCTGTTCCAGGACTACGGCGACCGCGACGTTCTCGAGCTGAGCTACGACTCGATGGCCCGGTACGTCGACTATCTGACGAGTTCCTCGGACGGGCTGATCCAGCAGGGGTTCTACGGCGACTGGGTGTCGCCGGCCACCTCCGGGACCTTCCCGTGGCCGCCGGAAGGCGCGCAGCTCACCGCGACCGCCTACTTCTACCGGTACGTCGGTGTGCTGGCCGCGGCGGCCGACGAACTCGGGCGTGAGGACGATGCGACGCGGTACCGCGAACTCGCGAGCCGGATCGCCGCTGCTTTCGATGCGAAGTTCTTCGACCGCTCGGCCGGCGTCTATCGGACCGATCGTGAGGTCGGCTACCGGCAGACCTCCAACGCGGTGCCACTGTCCTTCGGCCTGGTGCCGGCAGACCAGGTCGACCGGGTGGTCGAGAATCTGGTGGCCGATGTGCGGGCCAGGGGCAACCATCTGAACACCGGCCATGCGGGCACCAAGGAACTTCTGCCGGCGCTCACGGCGCATGGGCACGTCGATGTCGCGTTCGCCGTCGCCACTCAACGGACGTACCCGAGCTGGGGCTTCTGGATCGAGAACGGCGCCACCACCTTGTGGGAGGCGTGGGAGACCAACACCCGGTCTCGCGACCACGCCTTCCTCGGCAGCATCGAGGGCTGGTTCTACCGCGATCTCGCGGGGATCAGACCGGCCGCGCCCGGCTACGCGCGGATCGCGATCCGGCCGCACGTTCCGGCCGGGCTGGATGAGGTGTCGGCGTCGGTCCGTACGGTCCACGGCGTCGTCGGATCGCAGTGGCGCCGGCAGGACGATGGATTGCACCTGACCGTCACGATTCCGGTCAACACCACAGCGGAGGTCTTCGTTCCGGCTGCCGCTGCGCAGGAGGTCACGGCGGCCGGTTCAGACTTCGTCCGGGTGGATGGCGATCGGGCGGTGTTCGGGGTCGGGTCCGGCACCTATCACTTCCGTACTTCAGTGCGCTGAGCGTGTCAGGTGGGCCGCGCACTCGGCGGCGATTGCCAGGGCGAGGGTCTCTGCCGTGTCGGCGGCATGTTCGGGGACCAGATGGTCGATCGTGCTGGACGCGTGCAGATCGGGCGCGGTGATGCGCTGCGCGGTGGCGAGCTCGGGAGCGTGGGTGGTGTCGCGGTAGACGATGGCGCTGGCGCCTTCGGGCGGGAGCGGGGCGAGCCAGGCGTGTTCGGCGGCGATCACGGTGGTTGCCGGGAGCAACGCCAGTGCACCGCCGCCGGCGCCTTGGCCGACGAGTACGGACAGCGTTGGAACCGTCAGCGTCGTCATGGTGGAGATGCACTGCGCGATCTCGCCGGCGAGCCCGCCTTCCTCCGCGGCCGGGGAGAGCTCGGCGCCCGCGGTGTCGACGACCGTGACGAGCGGGAGGCCGATGCTCTGGGCGAGGTTCATGCCGCGGCGCGCCTGGCGGAGGGCGGCCGGTCCCATCGGCTTGGTCTGTGAACGGTCCTGGCCGACCAGGACACAAGGGCGACCATCGATCCGCGTGAGCGCGACGAGAACGGCCGCGTCGGGCTCGGTGAGCCGTACGGTTCCGGTCGCGCCGTACCGGAGGAGGTCGCGGACGCCGGCGCGGTCCGCCCGTCGTGTCCGCAGGACCGAGGTCCAGGCATCGACCGGTCCGGCAGCGCCGGTCCGCCGGGGGAGGGTCGGCGCGACCGGCGAGTCGACCAGGATGCCGAGCGCGCGATCGAGCAGGAACGGAAGGTCTTCGGTCTCCACGACGCCGTCGATGACGCCGTGTGCGGCGAGGTTCTCCGCGGTCTGGATGCCGGCGGGGAACGGTTTGCCGTGCAGGGCCTGGTAGACCTTCGGCCCCAGGAAGCCGATCAGGGCACCGGGTTCGGCGACCGTGACGTGGCCGAGCGAGCCCCAGGACGCGAACACCCCGCCGGTCGTCGGATGCCTGAGATGTACGAGATAGGGGAGACCCGCGGCGCGATGGTCCATCAGGGCCCTGGAGATCGTGATCATCTCGACGAAGGCGGTGGCGCCCTCCTGCATCCGGGTCCCGCCGGACGCGGTCGAGGCGACGATCGGCAGCCGTTCCGCGGTGGCCCGCCGGACCGCGGCGGTGATGCGCTCGGCGGCGACGCGGCCGATCGATCCGGCCAGGAACGCGAACTCCCCGGCGAGTACGGCGAGTTGCCGGCCGCGGACCGTGCCGCGACCGGTGATCACGGACTCGTCCGTGCCGGCCCGCTCGGCGGCGCGTTCCAGTTGCTGCTGATACATGGCGTCAGCCGATTGGGTCCCCGGCCGGTCCCAGGACTCGAACGAGCCGGCATCGAGCACCGCGTCGATCAGCCCGTGCGCACTCATCGGTCCAGCCAGGCGCGGATCGCGGGACCGTGCTCGTCGAGCGTCGGCGGCGGCCGGTGATCACCGGGCGTCCGTTCCTGCTCGCCGTCGAAGAACCGCAGCGGCGGACCGGGCAGCCGGAGCGGTCCGAGCGTGCTGTGGTCGACGTCGATGAGCAGGCCCTGGCTGGCGGTCTGATCCCATGTGTAAACCTCGTCCAGCGCCCGTACCCGGCCGGCGGGAACCCCCGCGTCGGCAAGTTTCGCGAGGAGCTCTTCGCTGGTCAGACCAGTGAAGGCTTCCTCGATCACCGCGATCAGCCGGTCCCGGTGCGCGACCCGATCGGCGTTGGTCGTCAGCCCGTCGACCTCCAGCGCGAATGCCTCGGCGAACCGTTGCCACAGGCCCTCACTGCCGACCGCGATCTGCACAGCGCCGTCCGCGCAGTGGAACAGCCCGTACGGCGCGATCGACGGATGGTGGTTGCCCTGGGCCACGCCGACCTCGCCCGCAACGGTGTAGCGCGTGCCCTGAAAGGCATGCACGCCGACGATTGCCGCGAGCAATGACGTACGGATGGTCGTACCGACTCCGGTCGCCGAGCGTTCGTGGAGTGCCGCGACGACGCCGTACGCGCCGTACATCCCGGCCAGCAGGTCACCGATCGGTACGCCGACCCGCTGCGGATCGTCCGGCCCCGAACCCGTCAACGACATCAAGCCGGCCTCACCCTGCGCGATCTGGTCGTAGCCGGCCCGTCCACCTTCGGGGCCGTCGTGGCCGAAGCCTGTGATCGACAGCACGACCAATTGCGGGTTGCGTTCTCGCAGTACGTCGATGCCGAGACCGAGCCGCTCGAGGACTCCGGTCCGGAAGTTCTCCACGAGGACGTCGGCGCGATCGATCAGCCGCAGCGCGACGTCCCGGTCGGCGGCGTCCTTCAGGTCGAGCGCGATCGACTCCTTGTTGCGGTTCGCGGACAGGAAGTACGTCGACTCGTCACCGGCGAACGGCGGCCCCCAGCCGCGGGTGTCGTCCCCGCGGCCGGGAGCCTCGACCTTGATCACCCGTGCGCCGAGGTCGCCGAGCATCATGGTCGCGTGCGGCCCGGCCAAGGCGCGCGTCAGGTCCACGACCAGTACTCCGCTCAGCGGCCCCTGCACCGAGGTCACCAACCCGGCAGGACGAGAGCCGCCCAGACAAGCAGCGGACCGACCACGACCACGATCGCGCTGTAGGTGAGAATCTGCTTGTAGTACACGGGTTCCGCGATCGTGTCCGGCCGGTTCGCAAGCATCAGCGCACCGTTGGTGGAGAACGGACTGACGTCCACGATGGTCGACGCGATCGCGAGCGCCGCCACGAAGAAGCCGGCGCTGATCCCGCCGTGGCCGATCAGCGGCACGGCGATCGGGATGATCACCGGGAGCAGCGCGGTCGACGAGGCGAACGCCGAGACCACACCGCCGACGTAGCACAGGACGAGTGCGCCGATGATTGCGGCGCCGAGGCCCGCGGCCCATTTCCCGACGAACTGCGGCGCACCGGATTCGGTGAGCACCGCGGCGTACGTGCTGACTCCGGCGACGAGCAGGACGGTCGGCCAGGCGACCTGCTTGATGGCGTCCTTGTGCTCGGTCGGCGACAGGATCGCGAGCAGTACGGCGGCGGTGATCGCGACGAACCCGATGTTCTTGTCGAACGCGAGAGCGACCACGGCGACCAGGACGAACGTGATCAGCGTCAGCAACTGGTCCCGCTGGACGCCACGCGCAAGCGTTCCGGTCGGCGCTGAGGCGCCCGTACCGCGGGCGGTGACCGTAGCGCCGCCGTGGTGCAGGTCTTCGGTCAGACCTGCCTGGTCGCTGAGGTCGGCACGCTGGTCCATCAGCTTGCGGCCACCGAACAGTACGAAGAGGATCGTCGCCATCACCAGGTTGACGACGAGGCTGGACAAGAAGACGGTCAGCTCGCTGGACGGCA
This sequence comes from Kribbella sp. NPDC048928, assembly GCF_043197975.1. Classification (NCBI taxonomy): domain Bacteria; kingdom Bacillati; phylum Actinomycetota; class Actinomycetes; order Propionibacteriales; family Kribbellaceae; genus Kribbella; species Kribbella sp. NPDC048928. Next base: position 188,196 of record NZ_JBICUC010000010.1, read on the forward strand.
GCTTGGCGTCCGCCATCACCGAGTTGGTGATCGTGCCGTAGATGCTGATCGGGGAGAACCCGCCGGCCTGGGCGCCGTGTACGACGAACATACCCATCATCAACGGGTTGATCTTGTAGCGCGCGGCGAAGCCGAGCGCGATCGGGCCGATGATCGCGCAGGCCGCCGGGCTGGCGGCGCCGATCGCGGTGAGCACCGCGGTGACCGCGAACATCACCCACGGGATCAGCGCGACCCGGCCGCCGACGGCCCGGACGGCGCTGGCGACTATCAGGTCGACGGTGCCGTTGTTCTTCGCGATCGCGAACAGGTAGGTGACGCCGATCAGGGTCAGGACCAGGTCACCACTGACCCCGGCCAGGATCTCCTTCTCACTCAGGTGCAACGAGTAGACGCCGACCAACCACGCCGCGACGTACGCGAGCGCTCCCATGTTGATCGGCAGGACCGTACCGACGACGAACAGCGCGACGAGCGCCAGAATCGCAACCCACTCTGGTCCCATGTCGAGTCCTTCTTCCGGGCGGGGGAATGGTACTGACTGAGGTACAGCTCACATCTGGTGGATCAGTGGCCTAGCCAATAGCCCAGTGTTCCGGTTGTCAATAAGCTGTCGGCATGGAGTCGCCGCCACCACCCCGTCCGGTACTGCGGTCCCGCCTCTACGAGCAGGTCGCCGATCAGATCACCACCTGGATCACGGAGAACGGCCTGCGCGCCGGTGATCGGCTGCCGCCGGAGCGGGAGCTCGCGCAGCGGCTCGGGGTCAGCCGCGCGACGCTCAGCCAGGCGCTGGTGGCGCTCGAGGTGATCGGTGTGGTGGTGGTCCGGCACGGCGACGGTACGGTCCTGACCGAGCGGGCCCGGACGGCGCCGGTGATCGAGGCGATCCGCGCGCACGCCGACCGGCTGCCCGAGATCATCGAGGCCCGGGACGCCCTCGAGTCGAAGCTGGCCGCGCTGGCGGCGGCACGCCGTACCGAGGGCGACCTGGCTGCGATCCGCGCGGCGCTGGCAGCAATGGAGAGCGACATCGACGCCGGCGGCCGCGGCGTGGAGGCCGACGAGGCGTTCCACGGAGCGGTGACGGCGGCGGCGCGGTCGGAGTTGCTGACGCAGATGATGGGCGCCATCCACGACCTGATCCGGGAGACCCGGCTGGAGTCGCTGTCCCAGCCGGGGCGCCCGCGCGAATCGCTGGCCGGCCATCGCAAGGTGGCGGACGCCATCGGCGCCGGGGATCCGGATGCGGCCGCGCAGGCCATGCACGAGCACGTGATGCTGGTGTCCGACGTGGCACTGCTGCGGGATCGGACGTGACAGGCGCCGAGCACCTGGCGATCATCGCGGCCGGGCTCGGTGCCGGCGTGCTCACGTCGACCGTCGGCGTCGCGTCGCTGATCAGTTTCCCGGCGTTGATCGCGCTCGGGATCCCGCCGGTGGTCGCGAACGCCTCCAACACCATCGGCCTGCTGCCCGGCGCGTTGAGCGGCTCGTTCGGCTACCGCCGCGAGCTGCGTGAGGTGTCCCGGCCGACCACGATCGCGGTCGTACTGACCTGTGCGATCGGCGCGATCGGCGGCGCCGTACTGCTGCTCGCCCTGCCTGCGGGCGTGTTCGCGGCGGCGGCGCCGTGGCTGATCCTGTTCACCTGCCTGCTCGTCGGCGTACAGCCGTGGATCTCGCGCTGGCTCCGGTCCCGGCGCAACGGCCCGCAGGAGACCCGGACCACGATGACGCCGGCAACGACCGCCTTCGCCGCGCTGACCGGCGTGTACGGGGGCTACTTCGGCGCCGGTGCGGGCGTGATGATGATGGCCGTGCTCGCCCTCGGTCTGGACCTCGAGCTCCGCGTACTGAACGGCCTGAAAACCCTGTCGCTGCTGGCCGCGAACCTGGTCGCCAGCATCATCTTCATCTTCATCGCCGATCTGAATCCGACCGCGATCGCGCTGCTCGCCATCGGCTCGGTCGCCGGCGGCTACGTCGGCTCCCACATCGGCCGCCGGCTCCCGAGCACCCTCCTCCGGATCCTGATCGTGATCGCCGGCATCACCGCAGCCGTCCTGATGCTCCGCTAGCTCCCGATCTGGGCTTCGAGGTCGCGGAGGGCTTGGAGGATGGCTTCGGAGAAGGTGGGGAACGGCTGGATGACGTCGAGGAGCGTCGGCAGCGGGACCTTCGCGCGGATCGCGAGGGTGGCTTGCTGCAGCCATTCGCCGGCTTCGGGCCCGACTGCGTACGCGCCGGTGATCACCGTTCCGTCCGAGACGAGCGTGAGGAAGCCGGGGCGGGTGTCGTACGAGCGTAGGTACGTCGCCGTACGCGCCACTCCGGAGAGCTGGATCGTACTCACGAATTGGCCGTCCGCAGCGCCGACGGACGCGGCCTGCGGATCGCAGTACACGACGCGGGGGACCGCCGCGTAGTCCGCTGTCCGTGGCTTGCCGAGGATGTTGCTCGCCGCGACCCGCCCCTGGTACTCGCCGACATGCGTTAGTTGCCACAGGCCCGTAACGTCGCCGATCGCCCAGATGCCGGGGCCGGCCAGGAGGGTGCCGTCGACCGGGATGCCGCGCGGGTTCGCCTCGATGCCGACGGTCTCCAGCCCGATCGCGCCGACCCGCGGCCGGCGGCCGGTTGCGACCAGGATCCGGTCGCCCGTCACCTGGGTGCCGTCGCTGAGCGCGATGACGTACGTCGCTCCGGTGAGCGTCACGCGTTCCGCGCCCGTCCCGACGCGTACGTCGACGTTGTCCGCCGCGAGTGCGCTCGCGACCGCCTCGCCGACGGCTCGTGGTTCCCGGGGCAGGAGATGTGCGCTGCGTTCGAGCAGGGTGACAGTGGCACCCATCCGCGCGAGCGCCTGGCTCATCTCGACGCCCGTCGCGCCGCCGCCGAGGACGAGCAGCCGGTCCGGTACGTCGACCAGCCCGGTGACATCGCGATTGGTCCAGACGCCAGGCAGATCCTGCAGCCCGGGGACGGGCGGGATCACCGGGTCCGCGCCGGTCGCGATCACGATCGACTCTGCGCTGTAGAGCTGCTGGTCGACGGCCACCGTGTGCGGGCCCGCCAGCCTGCCGTAGCCACGCAGTACGTCGATGCCGGCGCTCTTGGCCCACGAGACCTGACCGGAGTCGTCGTAGCTGGAGACCATGAAGTCCCGCCAGCCCAACGCCGCTGGGACGTCGAGGCTCCCGGTGACGGCCTCGCGGGCACCGGGCGCGTCGAGCGCCGCGGCCAACGCCTCCCCGGGCCGCAGCAGGGTCTTCGACGGGATGCACGCCCAGTACGAGCACTCGCCACCGAGCAGTTCGCGCTCGACGACGGCGACCCGCGCGCCGCCCTTGGCCAGCGTCGCAGCACAGTGCTCGCCCGGCGCACCCGCTCCGAGCACGATCGCGTCGTACTCGCGGTTCCTGTCCATCGCGCACTCCCTTCGCCCCGCCTCCAGACCGACCCGCCCTCAGACTGACGCGCCGGCGGGCGCCCGCAGCCCAGTGAATGTCCCTGGTCACGACAGACCAGGGACTCCCACGGGGGTCGTTCCGGCGCCACTCGGCGGATCGTGGATCCGGAGCAGCCATCACCTGGAGGCACGACATGACGGCGAGGGACGAGCGGTCGGTGGGCGGGGCGGCGTACCAGGGGATCGCGTTGCGCGGCGGCGCTGGGGCGTTGCTCGTTGCCGCGACCGTGCTTGCGTCGATGGTCGGCTTCATCGATGCGTACATGATCAACGTCGCGATCCCGGCCATCGGACGTGATCTCGGGACCGGGGTGAGCGGGCTGCAGTGGGTGCTGACCGGGTACCTCGTGACGGTCGCGTCGCTGCTCCTGCTCGCCGGTGCGCTTGCTGATCACTTCGGCTGGCGCCGGATCCTGGTCGCGGGGCTCGTCGTCATGCTGATTGCCTCGGTGTGTTGCGCGATCGCGCCGAACGTCACGGCGCTGATCGCCGCCCGCGTACTGCAGGGAATCGGCGGAGCGATGGTCGTGCCCAGCAGCCTCGCCCTGCTCAACGGAACGTTGCGACCGGCCGACCGGGCCAAGGGCATCGGTGTCTGGGCGGGACTTTCGACGCTCGGTACGACGCTCGGCCCGTACGGCGGCGGCTGGCTGGTCGACCACGTCTCTTGGCGGTACGTGTTCCTGCTGAACGTCCCGCTGATCGTGGCGGCGTTGCTCGTGCTTCGCGGCGTACCGGAAGTGAGCCGGCCGCTCCGGGCGCTCTCGGTCGACGTCGCCGGTGCCCTGCTGACCGTTCTCGGACTTGGTGGGGTGATCTACGCGCTGACGGCAGGACCTGCATCGGGCTGGGGGAGTGCCGCGGTGCTGGTGCCGGGTGTCATCGGGGTGGTCTGCCTGGCCGCGCTGATCCCGGTCGAGCAACGGTTGACGGCGCCCATGCTGCGTACGGCGCTGTTCCGGATCCGGCAGTTCGTCGCGATCAACGCGGCGACGCTTCTCTTCTACGGTGCGTTGTCGGCGGCCAGCTATCTGGTCGTCCTGCAGTGTCAGTTGCAGCTCGGTTATACCGCCACGCAGGCAGGGGCCGCGCTCATCCCCGAGTCCGCGGTCTTCCTGATCGTGTCTCCGTTCGTCGGCGGCATCGTCGCGCGCGTCGGTGTTCGGGGACCGATGAGTGCCGGCATCCTGATCGTCGCCGGCGGGTTCGCCTGGCTCTCCGCGGCCCAACCCGGTCAGAGCTACCTGCAGGCGATCCTCCCGGGCGCGCTGCTGTGGGGTCTCGGCATCGGCCTGACTGTCGCGCCGCTCACCGCGGGCGTACTGGCCGCTGTCGATGATGCCGACCTCGGCGAGGCGTCGGCGGTCAACGACGCGGCATCGCGAGTTGGTGGCGTCGTACTCGTCGCGCTCCTTCCGGCCCTTCTCGGCGTCGGTGGCTCGGACGAACTCGTACAGCCACTCGCACGCAACTACCAGACCGCGATGCTGGTGATGGCCGGTCTGAGCGTTGTCGCCGCCGTGATCACTTCGCTGTACGTCGCCCGCGGCCGCACACCGGCGGCGCATCTGCCGGCGACTCCGCGCGTTCACGGATGTGCGGTACCTGTCTCCTCACCCTCACACTGAATGGAGAGCACGATGACCGGCAGTCTGGATGGGCAGGTCGTGGTCGTGATCGGCGGAAGTTCGGGCATCGGGCTGTCCACGGCCCAGCAGGCCCGCGCGGCGGGCGCCCGGATCGTCATCACCGGCCGCGACCCGGAGCGCCTTGGCAAGGCCGCCGCAGAGGTCGGCGCCGAGAGCGCTCCGGCGCTGGACCTCGGTGATCCGGCGCGGCTCGAGCAGGTGTTCGCGGAGCTACCGGCTCGGCTCGACCATGTCCTGGTCAGCGGTGGCGGTCCGTTCTACGCACCGATCGCGGAGCTGGACTTCGATCGGGCGCAACGTGCGCTCGGCGAGCACCTGATCGGCGCGCTCCGCATCGCGCGGCTGTGCATCGGCCGGGTTCGGGCGGGCGGGTCCCTCACGCTGATCAGCGGAACGGGCGCGCGGCATGCGGGGGTCGGGCTGAGCCTGGCGGCCATCAGCGCAGGCGCGGTGCCGGCGATTGCCGCGAACGCTGCTCTCGAGCTCGCGCCGATCCGGGTGAACGCCGTCGCGGCCGGCTTCGTCGACACACCGCTGTCGGCGCGGCTGCTCGGCGATCAGCTCGACCGGCGCCGAGCCGATCTGGAAGCGACGTTGCCGATCCGGCGCGTGGTCGGTCCGGACGATGTGGCGGCGCTGGTCCTGCACCTGATGACGAACTCGTCCCTGACGGGCGCGACCTACGACGTCGACGGCGGCCAGCAACTCCTACCGAGCTAGACCGCTGGGTGGTTGACGGCCCGGGGACGTTGGCGGGGCGGACTTGGTTCGGAAACTGCCGGAACCGGCAGGAAGGTTGGTGGGGCGGGGGCTGGCGGGTTGGGCTGGACGCGTACAGAAACCAACTCGGGAGGAACCAGATGAGGCTCCGCAGACTGCTCGCAGTCACCTTGGCCGCCACCGGCGCTGTCGCCGGCGGAGTGGCCGCCGCAGCCGGACCCGCCCAAGCAGCAAACCCGGAGTGCAACGGCGTTATTAGCCTGCCGTGGAGCTTTCCGAGCGTCGACATACCGCTGCCCGCCTACGTGTCGAGCGTCAGCACCTCGAATTGCGAGATGTGGCTGGGGCACACGGGCGAGAAGGTGCGAGTGCTGCAGGCGTCGCTCCGGGCATGTAACGGCCAGAACATCGCCGTCGACGGCAGCTATGGTCCGGCCACGGCGCGGGCGGTCAGAAACGTCAACGGCCAGAACGGTATCTACGGTCCCAAGACGCGCGCGAAGATGCATTGGATCGGCTACAAGGCCAACGGAGGCTACGCCTGCGTTCAGGTGGGTTGAGCAGCGCGCCAGCCGGCGTAGCGGACGCCTGCCTGGAACCGGCTGCCGGCGTCGAAGGCGGACATGATCGCCGCCACCTCGGACCGCACGGTCCGTCCGCTGATCCGGAGCGCCCGGGCGATCGCGTCGTCGATCGCGCCCGAGGCGAGCAACTCCGCGACAGCGCGCTGGCGGGCGCTGAGCACGCCGGACGACGGCTCGACCCGGACCGTCCGGCGGTACGGATGCCGCTTGGGCGGCGGCTTCGCCGTGCCCAGAACGCGGCGGATCGGTTCAGCAGCCGGCATCGGGTCCCCCGTGGCGCTCGATCTGACAGCAACGAGCACCGAGCATGCGAGCCGCCGGCGGCGCAACACAGCAATCCGATCGAACTCGATCACCACACCTCGAAAGGGAATCCCATGAACCTCAACTTCAAGAAGACCGCAGCGACCATGCTGGTCGCAGCCGGAGCACTGGCCGGCGTAGCAGTCGTGAGCGCGCCGGCCGCGAGCGCAGCCGCGCCGATCTGCAACACCGCGGTCGACACGTACGGCGGCTCGACGTACGACCGCTACCAGCCGTTCAGCAGCACGGCCGGCACCTGGAACTGTGAGATGTACGTCGGTCATGGTGGCAGCGCTGCGGTGGCGGCGCTGCAGAACGCCCTGAACAGGTGCCATGGTATGCACCTCGCGGTCGACGGCTCGTACGGCCTGGCAACTGCGGATGCGGTGCGACGGGTCAACGGCCAGAACGGGGTATACGGCCCGAACACCCGGGGCAAGATGCGCTGGCCGATCTACGACTCGCGCACCGATGCGTTCAAGAGCTGCTCGTACACGGGCTGATCCGGTTCGGCATCCGTTCTCGGTCGACGCCGGCCGGGGCGAACCAAAGCCCGGTCGGCGTCGTCGGTTGGTGTGGACATCACCAACCGAACGGGGAGACCGATGGCGGATGCCGCTCCACCCGGACCACGCGACGTGCGGTCGTACGACGATCTGAGCGTGCGGCTGCGCGAGCTGCGCGCGTGGTCCGGACTGTCGTACCGGCAGATCCATCGGCAGGTACTGCGCACCCGGCGGGAACGGGGGATCGCCGAGCAGCCCTCGTACAACTCGGTCTACCGCTGTCTGCAGGCGGGCCGGAGCCGGCTCGACGTCGAGCTGGTTGTCGACATCGCGGGGGTGCTGCTCGGTGACCGTTCAGCTGCGGCCGAGTGGCGGCAGATGTGCCAGGTCGCCGCACAGTCGGCGGACCAGGCCGCGGTCGTCTCGGTCTCCGACCGGTTGCCGGACGAAGGCGGGGTGTTCGTCGGCCGGGCCGCCGAGCTGGACCAGCTGCTCGGCGGCTACTCCGTCGGCCGGCCGATCGTCATCTCCGCGATCGACGGTATGGCGGGCGTCGGCAAGACCACGCTGGCGGTCCGCGCCGCGCACGAGCTGGTCCGGCGCGGACGGTCCCCGGAGCTGCAGTTCTTCGTGAACCTCCGCGGCTTCGACGCCGACCGCCCACCCGCGGACCCGGCCGCTGTCCTGGACGGGTTCCTGCGGCACCTGGGCGTGCTCGGCGGACGGATCCAGCCGCTGGACCTCGCGCGCCGGACAGCCATGTTCCGGGAACTGCTCGCCGAACGGCACGCGCTGATCGTGCTGGACAACGCCGCGAGCGAAGATCAGGTACGGCCGCTACTTCCGGACTGCCCGCACTGCGTGGTGCTGGTGACGAGCAGGCGCCGCCTGGCCTGCCTGCCCGCAGCGCGAGTTGAGCTGCCCGTATTCGCGCCCACCGAGTCTCTCGAGCTGCTCACCACCGCGTCCGGCCGGAGCGAGGACGCCGCCGCGAAGCAGCTCGTCGGACTGCTCGGCCACCTGCCACTCGCGGTCGCTCTGCTCGGCGGCCTGGTCCGTGCCACCCCGGACTGGACGCTCGCCGACCACAGCGACCGCGTTCGCGACCGGCTGTCCTCGTTCCACCTCGAGGACGGCGTCGCGGTCGCACTCCGCTTGTCGTACGACGCGATGCCCATGGACCGGCAGCAGCTCCTCCGGCTGCTCGCCCTGCACCCGGGACGAGACCTGGACCGTGACGCCGCGGCCGCACTCGTGAACCGCGATCCCGCCGAGGTCGAGCACTGCCTGCAGGACCTGGTCGCCGCGCATCTGGTCGAGCACCGGCGCACCGGGCGGTACGAACTGCACGACCTGGTGCGCATCTTCGCCACCGAACGCGGCCAGCACAGCGACCCGCCGAGGTACCGGCGCAGCGCGATCACCCGGCTGTTCGACCACTACCGTCACCTGGTCCGGCTCGCGATGTGCGAGCTGGTTCCGAGCCTCGAGTCCATCTGGCCACGGGTCGCGCCGCCGCTGCGGCAGGCCGCGGCGATCACCGGAAGCGGCGCGGCTCGCGAGTGGCTGGATGCGGAGCTCGCGAACCTCACGGCGATGGCCACCTACGCCGCGGACCATCGGATGCCGAACTACTTGAGTGACCTGTCCGCGCTGCTGTTCCGGTATCTCGAATCCACCGGCAGCCATCGGGCTGCGTTCACGATCCACGGACGTGCCGCCCGAGGTCTCACCGGGGACGACCAGGCCCGGGCGTGCAGCCGGCTGGGCTGGACGTTGTGGATCGGCGGCCGGACCGAGGACGCCTCCGTCGAACTCGAACGGGCTTTGCGCATCTACGACGAGGCCGGTACGAGTGACACCGCCGGCGGCGCACTGCAGAACCTGGCGCTGGTGCGGATGTCGCAGGGACGCTATCCCGAGGCCGTCGAGTTGAGCCGGCGGGCGATCGAGACGTTCCGGGGCGCCGGTCGCCAGGTCGGGCTCGCCTCGACCCTCGCCAACCTGGCCTTGGTGTACGACCGTCTCGGCCAGGACGGCCAGGCGCTTGCGCACGCCGAGCAGGCGCTGCAGATCTTCCGGGACTGCGGCGATGTGATGAGCGAGACCCGCGCGATGAGCAACGTCGGAGCCCTGCGGGTTCGCCTCGGCGTCGACGGCGGACGCGAGCTGATCAGCGCGGCCCTCGCAGCCGTGCGGGATCTCGGCGACCGGACCGGCGAGTGGGGTGCGTTGCGCGACCTCGGAACGGTTGCTCGCCACGCAGGTGACCACGAAGCCGCGGTTGCTCACCACGAGGAGTCACTCGTCATCGCCCGCGAACTCGTCTGCCCGATGTCCGAGCTCAGATCGTTGCTCGATCTGGCTCCGTCGCTGCTGGAGGCCGGTGCGCCACGAGCGGCGGGCAGCCGGTACGAAGAGGCGCTGGAGCTGCTCGGCGACACCGGCGACCCGCACGAGCGCGCCAGGGCGTACGAAGGACTTGGCCAAAGCCGCCTCGACCTGGGCAACCAGGCCGAGGCAGCCGAACTCTGGCAACGCGCCCTGGACCTCTACACCGAGGTACAGGTCCCCGCCGCCACCCAACTAGCAAACCGCCTCGCCAAGCTGTGAGAGGAGTGGTTAGTAGAGGTTCGCCAGCAGGTCCTTTACGTTGCCGGTCAGGGTGGGGGTGGTGTTCGACCGGAGGCCGGCGATGCGGATGCCGGTCGTGCCTGTCGCGTTGATGGTGAGGTTGGAGAGTGTGCAGCCGGAGAGCAGCCAGCGGGTTCCCGCGAGGTTCGTCGCGGTGACATCCGTGTACCACAAGGTGTTTCCGGTGAACGTCGGCGGCAGAACACCGCTCACGACTACGCCGTGGCCGGGGTCGGAGGGGACGCCGCCGATCGGGAAGGCGGTGCCCGTGGACCAGAGCGCCTTGGCGCCACCGTTGCTATGGTTCGCGGTGTTGCCGACGAACGCCGAAATAGCAGCGTACGGACGTTCGTGCTGCGGGTGATCCGGACACCGACGTGGTCGACGACCTGGCCGGTACCGAGCGGATTGGTGGACTGACCAACGAATCGCACGTCCCGGATCGTCACGTCGTGGCGGCCGGTGATCCGCAATGCGCCGGTCGAACCGGCGACCGTGATGTGCGCGCCGTTGCCGATGATCACGCAGCCGTCCGGGACCTCGACCGGTTCAGGCAGTACGTACGTTGCCGGCAGCAGTTCGACCTGGTGATGCGCAGCCAGGAACTGCCCGAAGTCGTCGTCCGGTCCGAGGCAGCGTCGGCGCCTTTCGGGCAGCGACCGCGACCGTGCCGACGAGTGCACCCGCGAGCACGGTCCGCCGCGCGGTTCCGCCCGTCATGCGGTGGTGATGTTGATCGAGTGGATTGTGCCGGTGTAGAGCCAGCGGTTGGTGGGGGCGGCTGGTGGGGTTACGTAGGCGCGGTTGCCGGCGAGGGTGAGGTTGGGGAGGCCGGACGGGTTCAGGGTGTGGGTGGGGGTCATGTCGTCGACGTCGCGGAAGAAGCGTTGCGCTTTCGCCTGGCCGATGACTTGGCCGTCGAGGATCAGGGTGCTGATTCCGTTGCTGCTGGCAAAGATCAGTTCGTGGTCGTTGCCGTCGGCAGCGTTCACCGCGCTCTGGATCCGGATCGGGTACGTCGACGAGCCGGTGCGGAACTCGACGTACGGTGCGCCGGAGTTCAGCGAGACGACCAGATCGCGGACCTGGCTGATCGGGTCGGCGCTGGACAGCAAGGTTGCCGCGGGCGCAGTGGCTGACGTACGGAACTTGATCGTCACCGCACCGGCGCTCAGATCCTTCAGTGCCGCGAACTGGTCCGACACATCGCGCAACATCGTGCCGTCGAAGGAGCGTTCGGTCGTGTCACTCCACACGGTGTTCCCGCCGCGCACGACGATCTGCGTCGGGTTCGGCGTGGTGGACCGGCCCTTACTCGTCGTGTACACGGCGCGGATCGGGTACGCGTTGGTCGACGTACCACTCGGCACTGTCAGCGGTACGGAGACCGTTGCGCTCTGCCCGTCCCGCAGCCGCGGCACCTGAACCGTCCCGGCGCTCCACCCGGACGGAAGATCGGTCAACGTGACCGTACCGTTCAGGTCTCCGGCCTGCTGGCTCGTCACCTTCACCGACACGTCGATCGATCCGCCGGCCGTCGCGTCCCGCGGCGCGCTGACCGACAGCGGCGCGCACACCCCGCCGAGCCAGTCCCGGCCGAACTTCGAGAACGTGATCCGCGTGTAGTCCTTGCTCTCCCACAGCAGCCCGAAGCTCCCGTCGGGCAGCCGGGTCAGCGTCGAGTACGCGGCGAAGCCCGGCTCCACGACCTTGCGGATCGGCCAGGTCTGCCCGTTGTCGCAGGACTGCTTCACGACCAGGTTGCTGCGCGACGACGTACTTTCGTTGTTGCTGAACAGCAGCCAACTCGCCTGCTGCGTGCCCGGCGCCGCGTCCGCGTTGTAGCGCAGGATCGAACCGTTGTCGCCGGGGTCGATCAAGTTCGGGTCGGCGTGCAGACCCTGCCAGCTCTCGCCGCCGTCGGAGGAGTACGCGACCAAGCGGTTCGGTATCGCGCGACTGTTCAGCATCAGGCTTCCGTCCTCGAGCTCGACCGCCTTGTTCTCGTCGGTCCCCGGTCCGGTCAGGGCGCCCATGTGCCAGGTCTCGCCGTGGTCGTCGCTGTACGCGCTGCCCGCCCAGTTCTTGCCCTGGTAGCGGATCGAGTACTGCTGGACGAGCCGGCCGGCGTACGGGCCGCGCTTGATCTGGATGCCGGCGCCGCTGGCCGCGAACATGCCGCCCCACGCGGGATCCTTGATCTGCGGCGTGATCCGGCGATGCTGCCAGGTCAGGCCGTCGTCGTCGGAGTAGGAGTAGTCGGCCTGCAGGACGTTCGGGTCGTCCGGGTCGTTGCCGGTGGTGCCGCCGATGTAGCCCTGGTTCTGGCCGGCCGCGTAGAACAGGAAGATCCGGCCGGTCTGCCGGTCGACCACGAAGCTCGGATCGCCGTACCCGTGCGGCGCCGGGTCCTGCCGGACGATCTGCTGGTCCTGCCAGGTCGTGCCGTTGTCGGTACTGCGGCGCACCACCATGTGGATGTTCGACGGCAGGTCGCCGAGCGTCGGACGCGCGTCGTACGCGGCGAGCACCGTGCCCTTCGTCGACACGGCGAGCGCTGGGATCCGGTAGTACGGCGAACCAGAACCGGCGGCAGCCAAGTCCTGGGAGACAAGCGCCGGCTCCGCAGCGGACGCGGCAGGTTGTCCGGCGGTCATGGCACCCAGGCTAAGCAGGACCGCGGAGATCGCGGCAACACCGCGGCGCACCGGGCGGAAGGGGTGGGGGATGGGCATCAGCAGGCCTCCAAGGCGGGGAGAGTGTCTGACCTCAGATGTCTGATGTTGTCCAGCAGAAGGTCCCGGGTCAAGACCTGACCCGGAACTTCCTTGCGGTCTAGGACGCCTGGACGCGGGCGATCGCGGCCCGGACCGGGGCGTAGTGCTCGGCGATCGCGGTGCGCAGCGCGGCCACGTCCTCGGCGGCGATCGCGTCGACGATCGCCTGATGCCGCTGGGCGGTGATGATCAGATCCTGCGCGTCCGCCTGGAGGGTCGGCGCGACGATCGCCTGGACCTCCCAGAAGGCGCCGGTGAGCTGCAGGATCAGGTCGTTGCCGAGCGGCTCCATCAGCTTCAGGTGGAACGCGCGGTCGGTCTCCAGGAAGTCCTCGCCCTGCTCCGCGCGGTCGTGCATCTCCTGCGCCAGCTCGGCGAGCGCGGCCCGGTGGTCCTCGTCCAGGGTCGAGATGATGTCGCCGGCCAGGCCCTGTTCGAGGGTCTGGCGGACGTCCACCACCTGACCGAGCACGAGCCGGTCCTCGTCGGTGCTGAGCAGTCCGCGGAACGTCAGGCTTTCGACCAGCGCGGTCAGCGAGAGGCCGCCGACGTACGTGCCGTGGCCGTGCCGGACCTCGACGATGTCGAGCGTCGAGAGGGTCTTCACCGCCTCCCGGACGCTGGACCGGCTGGCGCCGATCGCGGAGCAGAGCTCGGCCTCGGTCGGCAATGGATCGCCGGGACGCAGGCGGTTACGGAGGATGTAGTCCTTGATCCCTGCGACGACCGTTTGACGGCGGTCGGCGGGACGTTCGGACCCTTGGAGCGGACCCGCGTCGATTGTCGCCATGCTCTTGACCCTTCACTGATCGATCTGCCAACCTCAGCATATCGGAATCAGACATCAGACATCAGATCTCGATGTCGACAGTCTCTGGAGGCCTCACGTGAGCACGACATCGACCAAGCTGAAGACCAGAGTCAGCACCCTGGCCGCGGCCGTTGCCCTGGCTGTCGGGCTGGCCGCCTGCAGTGGCGGTCCGGCCTCGACCAATGCCGTCGACCAGGGCACGGCCAAGTCCATCGAGGCGACGATGGCGTTCACGCTGTCCGGTGGGTTCGACCCGGCGAACGCGTCCAGCGCGGTCGCCACCGCCGCGAACCAGCACATCTTCGAAGGTCTCCTGGACCTCGACCTGAGCACCGGCGAGCCGTACCTGGCGCTCGCCAAGTCCGACCCGGTCGGGAGCAGCGACGGCAAGACGTACACCGTCAGTCTGCGCGACGGCGCGAAGTTCTCCGACGGCACGCCGGTCACGGCCGAGGACGTCGCCTGGTCGTTCGAGCGGGTGCTGAAGCCCGCGGACCCGGCGTCGCCGCCGCTGATGGCCGGGTTCATCCCGTTCATTGCCGCGGTCACCGCGAAGGACACGAGCACGGTGTCGTTCCAGCTGAAGTACCCGTTCGCGTTGTTCAAGCAGCGGATCTCGGTGATCAAGATCGTGCCGAAGGCGAAGACCGCGGACGCGACGGCCTCGAAGGCGTTCGACACCGCGCCGATCGGCTCCGGTCCGTTCAAGCTGGACAGCGCGTCGAAGGAATCCGGTCTCCGGTTGTCGAAGAACCCGAACTACAACGGCCCGCGGCCGGCGCAGGTCGACTCGATGACCTGGAACACCACGACCGAGGCATCGGCCCGGATCGCGGACCTGCAGGGCGGCCGCGTACAGGCGATCGAGCAGGTGCCGTACCTGAACGTGGACGCGCTCAAGTCCAAGTACACGGTCGAGGAGAAGCAGGCCTTCAATCAGGTGTTCCTGATGTTCAACACCGCCGCGAAGCCGTTCACCGACCGCCGCGTACGACAGGCGCTGTACTACGCGATCGACACCGAGTCGGTGATCAAGACTGCGCTGAACGGCTACGGTACGGCGGCCACCAGCTACCTCGACGAGGGCAACAAGGACTACCAGAAGGCGTCGACCGTCTACACGTACGATCCCGCGAAGGCGAAGGCGCTGCTGGCCGCGGCCGGTGTCAGCAACCTGTCCTTCCAGCTCGACACCACCGACAACGCGATCGTCAAGGATGTCGCGCCGCTGCTCGTCGAGGCGTGGAAGAAGATCGGCGTGAACGCGACGCTGAACACGCAGCCGTCCGCCGCGATCTACGGCGACGTCGTACCCAAGGACACGTTCCGGGTGCTCGCCGCCTCGGGCGACCCGAGCGTGTACGGCAACGACCCGGACCTGCTGCTGCGCTGGTTCTACTACGGCCAGACCTGGCCGGGCGCGCGGTACCGCTGGGACACCGCCGACCGGACGAAGATGACCGGCCTGCTGGACAAGGCCGCGCAGACCTCCGACGACGCCGAGCGCAAGAACCTCTGGAAGCAGGCGCTCGACTTCGCCGCCACCGAGGTCCCGCTGTACCCGATCCTGCACACGAAGGTCGTCACCGCGTACGACCCGAACAAGCTGACCGGGTTCAAGCCGGCGCCGACCACCGGCCTGTACTTCCTCGGCGTCGGCCGGAAGGGCTGAGAGTTCCCGATGCTGACCGTCCTTGCCATGATCGCGCGGCGTCTGCTGACGCTGGTGCCGCTGGTGCTGGGCATCACGCTGTTCGTCTTCGCGGTCATGCAGTTCTCGCCGATCGACCCGGCGCTGTCGGTACTGGGGGACCAGGCGACGCCGGCGCAGATCGCGGCGTTCAAGGCCGCCAACGGCCTGAACGACCCGTTCCCGTTGCGGTACGTGCATTTCCTCGGTGACCTGGTGCAGGGCAACCTCGGGGTGACGTTCCCGCCATCGGTGCCGGTGGCAACGAAGATCTCGACCGCGCTGCCGCTGACCGTCCAGCTCACGCTGCTCGGTGTGGCCGGTGCGCTGGTGATCGCGCTCGCGCTCGGCATCACTGCCGCCGTCTACCGGGACCGCTGGCCGGACCAGGTGATGCGGTTCGTGTCGATGGCCGGCATCGCGATGCCGTCGTTCTGGCTCGCGCTGCTGCTGATCCAGGAGTTGGCGGTCCGGCGGGGTGTGTTCCCGACCGGCGGGTACGTGAACCCGGCCGACTCGCCCACTGAGTGGTTGCGATCGATGACGCTGCCGGCGCTCGCCCTCGCCGTACCGGTGGGCTGTTCGCTGGCGCGGATCGTCCGTACGTCGATGGTGGAAGAACTGGACAAGGACTACGTCCGGACCGCTGTCGGGGCCGGGCTGCCGCCACGGGTGGTGATCGGACGGAACGTGCTGCGGAACGCACTCGTGAATCCGTTGACGGTGCTCGGCCTGCGGATCGGCTACCTGATCGGTGGGACGGTCATCATCGAGGCGATCTTCTCGCTGCCCGGGATGGGTACGCAGATCATGAGCGCGGTGCAGCAGAACGACACCGCGCTCGCGCAGGGCACGGTGCTGACCATCGCGCTCGGGTTCGTCGTCGTCAATCTGATTGTCGACATTCTGTATCTGTTTGCGAACCCCCGATTGAGAGGAGCGCACTGATGCGCGCGGGCCTGACCCGGCGGTTGTCCCGGCCCGGGATCGCCTTCCAGCGGCTGCGAGTACCGTCCCGGATTGCGTTGGCGTTCGTCGCGCTGATCGTGCTGGTCGCGGTGTTCGCGCCGTTGTTGCAGCGGCATGATCCCGGTCAGACGGGGCTCGGGCCGGCGTTGACGGGGCCGAACGGCGACTACTGGTTCGGTCTCGACCGGCTCGGACGGGACGTGTACGCGCGGTTGGTGGCCGGTACGCGGCGTTCGTTGATCGTCGGGTTCGGGGCTGCGGTGATCGCCTTGGTCGGCGGCGCGATCCTCGGGGCGATCGCGGGCACCAGTCGTCGGATTGTCGACGAAATCGTGATGCGCTGTCTGGATGTGGTGATGGCGTTCCCGGCCGTGGTGCTGTCGGCGTTGCTGATCATCTCGTTCGGCAAGAACAGCCTGCTCGTACTGGTGATCGCGATCGGGTTCGTGTTCCTGCCGTCGGTCGCGCGGATCGTGCGTGCCAACGTGCTCGCGCAGTACGGCGAGGACTATGTCGCCGCGGAGCAGATCATCGGGGCGCGGCGTCCGCACATTCTCTGGCGGCACGTGCTGCGGAACTGTGCGGCACCGATTCTGGTCTTCGTCACCGTGATGGTCGCGGACGCGATCGTGTTCGAGGCGTCGCTGTCGTTCATCGGCGGCGGGCTCGCACCGCAGGACGCGCAGTCGTCGTGGGGCTCGGTGATTGCCTTCGGCAAGGAGATGGTGCAGATCGGCGGCTGGTGGGCGACGTTCTTCCCCGGCCTCCTGATCCTGTTCACCGTCCTCGCCCTCAACATCCTCTCCGAAGGCATCTCAGACGCTTGGGCCACCCCCGCCGCCCGCCGCGCAGTCGCCCAGGACCAGGCAGCGACGTCGCCCACCAACAACCCGGATACCCCGCAGCCTCCGGGCGACGGTGGCCGGCAAGTTGTTGCGTTGCCGGGGCTTGAGGTTGCGGCTGCGCGGTTGCGGGAGCGGGCTCGGCCGTTGCCCACCGGGGAGCTGGTGCTGGAGGTGGATGGGCTGTCCATCGGGTTCGAGGGGCGCCATGACGGGGTCGACATCGTCGACGGGATCTCGTTCGAGGTGCGGCCCGGGGAAGTGCTCGGGCTGGTGGGGGAGTCGGGGTCCGGCAAGTCGCTCACCGCGCTCGCGGTGATGGGTCTGCTGGCTCGCGGTGCTCGCGTCGGTGGTGCGGTCCGGTTCCAGGGGACGAACCTGCTCGAGCTCGACGCGAAGCGCCGGCGCGCGCTGATGGGCCGCGACATCGCGATGGTCTACCAGGACGCGCTGTCCGCGCTCAACCCGGCGTTGAAGATCCGCACCCAGCTCGCCCAGCTGATCCGCCGCGGCGGCACCCGAAGCGCGGAGCAGCTGATGCAACTCGTCGGACTCGACCCGCGCCGCACCCTGTCGTCGTACCCGCACGAGCTCTCCGGCGGCCAACGGCAGCGCGTGGTGATCGCGATGGCCCTGTCCCGCGACCCGAAGCTGATCATCGCCGACGAGCCGACGACGGCGCTCGACGTCACGGTGCAGGCCCAGATCATGGAGCTGCTGCTGCGCCTGCGTGCCGAACTCGGGTTCGCGCTCGTCCTCGTCAGCCACGACCTCGCGCTGGTCAGCGACGTGTCGGACCGGGTCGTCGTGATGTACGGCGGCCAGATCGTCGAGGCCGGTGTGACGGCCGAGGTGATCGGCGCCCCGGGTCATCACTACGCCCGCGGGCTCCTCGGGTCGGTGCTCTCGCTGGAGTCCGGCGCCGAACGGCTCACGCAGATCGCCGGCGTGGTCCCGTCACCGGCGGACTTCCCCGCGGGCTGCCGGTTCGCGGACCGCTGCCCGATGGCCACGCAGGTGTGCCGCGACGAGGCACCCGCACTGGAAGGCACGACCGGGCATCGGCTCGCCTGTCACCACCCGGCGCTTGCCGTACCCGAGAAGGAGCTGGCGCGATGACCGACCTGATTCGGCTGCAGGACGTTCACGTCGTGCATCGTTCGCGCGGCGGTGGGCTGTTCAGCCGGGAGCGGGTGTACGCGTTGACCGCCGCCGACCTGGTCATCCGGGCCGGCGAGACCGTGGGCGTGGTGGGGGAGTCCGGATGTGGCAAGTCGACGCTCGCCAAGGTGCTCGTCGGCCTGCAACGGCCGACGGCCGGCGTGGTGAGTATGGACGGCCAGGACGTCTGGTCGATGAACGCCGCCGAACGGCGCAAGCACATCGGTGCCGGCGTCGGCATGGTGTTCCAGGACCCGGCGACGTCGCTGAACCGGCGGATGCCGGTACGGGAGATCCTGCGCGACCCGCTCGACGTCCACCGTCGTGGTACGAAGGCCGAGCGCGAGCGGCGGGTCGACGAACTCATGGGGCTGGTCGGCCTGCCACGTTCGGTCGCGGACGTACTGCCCAGCCAGCTGTCCGGCGGCCAGCGGCAGCGGGTGTCGATCGCCCGGGCGCTCGCGCTCGAGCCCGGACTGGTGATCGCCGACGAGCCGACCAGTGCGCTCGACGTCTCGGTGCGGGCTCAGATCCTGAACCTGTTGCTGGACCTGAAGGACCGGCTCGGGCTCGCGATGGTGTTCGTGTCGCACGACATCCAGACCGTCAAGCGGGTCAGCGACCGGGTCGTGACGATGTACCTGGGCCGGATCGTCGAGGAGACGCCGGCCGGTCTGGTACCGGGCCATGCGCAGCATCCCTACACGCGCGCCTTGTTCTCGGCGACGCCCGGACTGCTGTCCCCACTGGAACCCATTCCACTGGTCGGACCAGTGCCCTCGGCAACCCAGCCACCGAGTGGCTGCCCGTTCCGGACCCGGTGCTGGAAGGCCACCGAGGTCTGCGCGGAGAGCTTCCCGGTGGCGACCGCCGGCGCGATGAACGGGCACGCAGAGAAAGCCCAGCACGTCTTCCGATGCCACCACCCTGTCCCCGGCGGAACCAGCGATCGGCGACTCGTCGAGCTCGCGCGGTCCACCGGCACAGGGCCTGTCGAGCCTGTTGAGGAGATTCAGTGACCGTCCCACGTTTCGCCGGCGTCGTACCGCCGATCGTCACCCCGCTGACCGCGGAGCGGACGGTCGATGCTGCCTCGCTGGAACGCCTGGTCGAGCATCTGCTGTCAGCCGGTGTCGACGGTGTCTTCGCGCTCGGGAGCTCCGGCGAGACGGTGTTTCTCAGCGACGACCAGCGCGATCGTGCACTCGAGGTGATCGTGAAGACCGTCGGCGGCGCCGTCCCGGTCCTTGCCGGATGCATCGAACCGTCCACGCAGCGCGTCATCGATCGCACCGCGGCCGCCGTACGGCTGGGGGTCGAGGCCGTCGTGACCACCGCGCCGTTCTACGCGATCGTCGGGCCGCACGAGATCGAGCGGCACTTCCGGGCGATCGCCGCGGCGGTACCGGTACCGGTGTTCGCGTACGACATCCCCGTCTGCGTACACACGAAGTTGTCGGTGGAGCTGCTCACACGGCTGGCCGCCGACGGCGTACTTGCCGGGGTGAAGGATTCGAGCGGCGACGACGTCGCGTTCCGGCAGTTGTGCCTCGCGGTGCAGGATGCGGACTTCAGCCTGCTGACCGGGCACGAGGTCGTGGTCGACGCGATGATGCTCGCGGGTGCGTCGGGATCGGTTCCAGGGCTCGCGAATGTCGATCCCGCCGGGTACGTGCGGCTGCACCAGGCCTGCGTCGCCGGCGACTGGGAGACCGCGCGGCGCGAACAGGATCGGCTCACCCGTCTGTTCCGGATCGTCGATGCCGCGGATCCCGCGACGTCCGCGGGCGCGACGCGGGGGGTCGGCGCGTTCAAGACCGCGCTGACGATGCTCGGGATCATCGAGTCCAATGCGGTGTCGCTGCCGCTGCGCCCACTCGACGAGCAGGAGGCCGTACGGGTCCGGACGCAGCTCGACCACGCAGGGCTGCTGTAGTGGGCGAAGTTGTTGCTGCGCTCGACATCGGCGGCACCAAGCTCGCCGCTGCGCTCGTCAGGCGTTCGGGGGAGCTCGTAGATCGGCGCACCGCGCCGACGCCCGCGAAGGCCGGCGGGCGGGCGATCCTCGCCGTGGCGAGCGAGCTCGTCGCAGCCCTGCACGCCGGCTCGCCCGCCGAACTCGTTGCTCTCGGCATCGGAAGTGCCGGGGTCGTGGATCCCGTCTCCGGACGGGTGCTCGCGGCAACGGACCAACTCGCCGACTGGGCCGGTACGGACCTGACCGAGCTCGGCGCACCCTGGCGGCTCCCGGTGGCGGCGATGAACGACGTACACGCTCATGCCCTGGGCGAAGCGTCCGCGGGTGACACCATGCTCTTCCTGGCCGTCGGCACCGGCATCGGCGGCGCGTACGTCGTGGACGGAGCCGTCCTCGCCGGCGCACACTCCGTCGCCGGTCATGCGGGACATGTGCCGTCCGTCTACGCGGACCGTACGCCGTGCACGTGTGGCGGACGCGGCCACCTCGAGGCGATCGCATCCGGCCCCGCGCTCGTCGCGAAGTACGAGCAACTGTCGGGCGAGCAGGCCGGCGACCTGCGAGCGGTCGCTGAGCGCGCGGCTGCAGGTGATCAGGTCGCGGCCGAGGTGATCGAGTACGGCGGTACGGCCGTGGGCTCGGCGCTCGGTGGACTGGTCAACATGCTTGATCCGCACGAAGTGGTGATCGGTGGCGGCGTCGCGGGCCTCGGCGTGCTTTGGTGGAATGCGCTCCGGGCCGAGTTCCGGCGCGAGGCGTTGCCGCGGCTGGCCGACGTACCGGTGTCTGCGGCGCGACTCGGGAACGACGCGGCTCTGATCGGAGCAGCCAAGGCGGCTTGGGAGAGGACAGGATGAGCGACGTACTGCAGGCGATCCGCGGGCGGCTGGTCGTCTCCTGCCAGGCGTACCCGAGCGAGCCGATGAACACGCCGTCGACGATGCGCGCGGTTGCGCTCGCGGTCGTCGACGGCGGGGCCGCGGGTCTGCGGGTGCAGGGGATCGAGGACATCACCGCGATCCGCGCCGCCGTCGCCCTGCCGCTGATCGGGCTCTGGAAGGACGGGCACCACGGCGTCTTCATCACGCCGACCCTCGACCACGCGCTCGCGGTCGCCGAGGCGGGCGCGGACATCGTCGCCCTGGACGGGACGCAGCGCCCGCGCCCGGACGGCCGCACGCTGGCCGAGACCGTCGCGGCCGTTCACGACCGCACCGGCAAGCTCGTGATGGCGGACTGCTCGACGTACGACGAAGGTCTCGCGGCCGCGGACGCCGGCGCCGATGTCGTCGGTACGACGCTGTCGGGCTACACGCCGTACACGACCAAAGGCGACGGACCGGACCTCGACCTGGTCGCCCGGCTGGCTGAAGCCCTCGACAGGCCGGTCCTGGCCGAGGGTCGGGTCCATACCCCGGACCAGGCCGCGCAGGCTGTTGCGGCGGGCGCCTGGAGCGTCGTGGTCGGCACCGCGATCACCCATCCGACCACTATCACCCGCTGGTTCGCCGAGCTTGTGAATTGAGTCTCAAGCGTGCGGGATCGGAGCCCTCATCAGATAGGTTAGGGTCGCCTAACTTACTGGGAGTGATGATGAGGGATCTCCGCCTTGCTGTCGTCGGCGCGGGGCCGGCAGGCATCTACGCGGCCGACATAGTGACGCAGGAACACCCGGGCGCGCACGTGGACCTGATCGAGCGGCTGCCGGCGCCGTTCGGACTGGTCCGGTACGGGGTGGCGCCCGACCATCCGCGGATCAAGGAGATCGTCAAGGCGCTGCAGCGGGTGGTCGGCAAGGACCGGATCCGCTTCGTCGGGAATGTTGCGTACGGCATCGACCTGAAGCTCGACGACCTGCGCCGGCACTACGACGCCGTGCTCTTCGCGACCGGTGCGACGGCCGACCGCTCGCTCGACATCCCGGGCATCGACCTGCCGGGCAGCTACGGCGCGGCCGACTTCGTCAGCTGGTACGCCGGGCATCCGGACGTACCGCGGGACTGGCCGCTGGAGGCCCGCGAGGTCGCGGTGATCGGGGCCGGGAACGTGGCGCTCGACATCGCCCGGATGCTCGCGAAGCCGGCCGACGAGCAACTGAGCACCGAGATCGCCGACAACGTGTACCAGGGCCTGAAGCTGAACCAGGCGACCGACGTGCACGTCTTCGCGCGCCGCGGGCCGGCGCAGATCAAGTTCACGCCGATGGAGCTGCGGGAGCTGTCGCACTCGCCGTCGGTGGACGTGATCGTGCACCCCGAGGGGTTCGAGATCGACGCGGCGAGCCAGGCCGCGATCAACAGCAGCAAGGGGACGCGGCTCGTCGTCGACACCTTGCTGAAGTACGTCGAGGCAGAGCCGACCGGAGCGCCGCACCGGATCCACATCCACCTGTGCCACGCACCCGTCGAGGTGCTCGGCGACGAGCGGGTCGAGGGGCTGCGGACCGAGGTCACCGAACTGCAGGGCGACGGCACGGTCAAGGGCACGGGCGAGTACGTCGATACGCCGGTGCAGGCCGTGTACCGCGCGGTCGGGTATCTGTCGTCGCAGCTGCCGGAGGTTCCGTTCGACCATCAGACGGGTGTGATTACCAACGAGCGCGGCCGGGTGCTCGACCTCGACGGCGTACCGCTGCCCGGGCTGTACGTGACCGGCTGGATCAAGCGTGGCCCGATCGGGCTGATCGGCCACACGAAGTCGGATGCCGCCGAGACGATCGCCAGTCTGCTCGAGGATCTCGACGGACTGCCGCGGCCCGAGATCGCTGACCCACAAGGGATTCTCGAGCATCTCGCGGGCAACGGCGCCACCGTGATCGACGGTGACGGCTGGTCCCGCCTGGATGCTCACGAGGTCGCCCTCGGCGCGCCGGCCGGCCGGGAGCGCATCAAGGTCGTCCCGCGGGACGAGATGATCCGGGCCGCGAACGGCTGACACACCGGTACCCGAAGCCCCGCGCCCGTACCCGAAGCACTGCGCTCGGAGCGTGCGCGGACGGTGATATGAACGTTCGACCGCAGGATCTCCTGGGGAGCGAGATCATCACGCGGGCAGGCCGGACGCATCTCCTCTCGGCGTCCGGCACCTGCCCCCGGGACCAGCCCAGTGTCAGCGGGTGATGCGGTCCACGCGGTGGCCGGTCTGGTCGAAGATGTGGATGCGGGACGTGTCCACGGCGAGTTGCACCCGCGTGCCGCGGGCCAGCTCGGTGTCGACCGGGAGCTCGACGACGAGGTCGGCACGGCGGTGGGTCGGGCCGTGCGCCTCCGGTGCGGGAGCAAGCGGCGCGGTGCGGCCGAGACGAGCGCGGACCCGGCCGAAGAAGGACGGCGCCAGGTCGTCGGGTGACGCGTGCGCCGGGGCCGGCCGGCCGATCCGGTCGGGATCGACGACCTCGACCCCGCACTGGACGAACGCGATCGACTGCTGGCCGTGGAACTCGAACGCGCGGATCGTGCCGGTCAGCCGGTTGGCCGCGTCCTGGTCGCCGAGCAGGCTGAACGCGCTCGACCGGGCGCCGACGATCACCCGCGCACCATCGTGGTGCCGCAGGATCAGCGAGCGGCGGTCGGTGGGGTCCAGCCCGATCGACTGGCTCCCGAGCTCGAGCTGGACCCGGTGGTGCGCGCTGACGTTGACGGTCGCCGCGAGCAGGTTGATCCGCGGCGTCCCGAGGAAGCCCGCCACGAACGCGGTCGCCGGGTCGTTGTAGACCTGCGTCGGCGTACCGACGTCCTCGATCCGGCCGTCGCGCATCACCGCGATCCGGTCGGCCAGCGTGAGCGCCTCGACCTGGTCGTGGGTGACGTAGAGCGTGGTGACGTTCAGGTCCCTGGTCATCGCGCCGATCTCCTGCCGGAGCTCGGTACGCATCGTGGCGTCCAGGTTCGACAGCGGCTCGTCGAGCAGGAACACCTGCGGCCGCCGGACCAGCGCCCGGCCGATCGCGACCCGCTGCCGCTGACCGCCGGACAGCGTCCGCGGCATCCGGTCGAGCACCGACTCGATGCTCAGGATCTGCGCCAGCCCGACCGCGGTCGTCCCGGCCTGCGCGTCGTCCTGCCCGGCGACCTGCAGCGGGAACATGATGTTCTCCTGGACGGTCCGGTTCGGGTACAGGGCGCCGGTCTGGAAGACCATCGCCACACCGCGGTCCCGGGGCGCCAGCTGGGTCCCGTTCGTCCGGCCGAACCAGACCTCGCCGCCGGTCACCCGCTCGAGCCCGGCGATCATCCGCAGCAGGGTGGTCTTGCCGCAGCCCGACGGGCCGAGCAGCACCATGAACTCGCCGTCACCGATGTCCAGCGACAACTCGTCCACAGCCAGGTGTTCGCCATCGAACACCTTGGACACCGCCTCGAGCCGGATCGCCGTCATGTAGGCCTTATACGCGATCTTCCGGTTCACCGGCAAGCACAGCCTTTCATCAATGCTGCTGGCTGAATGCTTGACTGTTGCTTGGAGCAATTAACCTGGGCGGCGGCTAGGGTGCTGGGGACAGGGGAGGCTCGGGTGCTGCGGATCCGGATGCTGGGGACGTTCGAGGTACTGACGGACGCCGGGCCGGTGCAGCTCGGTGGTAGCCGGGTGCGGAACCTGCTCGCCGTGCTCGCGCTCTCACCGGGGCAGGCGGTGGAGACCGGTGTCCTGATCGAGCGGTGCTGGGGTGAAGATGCGCCGGCCGACACGAAGGGCAGCCTGCACGTCGCCGTCCGGCGGCTGCGGGTGGCGCTCGGCGCCGACACGATCGGGACCACCGATTACGGCTACTACCTGAACCTGCCGCCGGAGCAGGTCGACGCGGCAACCTTTGCGGGGCTGCTGACACCGGGAGCCGACCATGTGGCCGTGGCGGCGGCGCTTGCGTTGTGGGGCGGGGAGCCGTTCGGCACCGGGTTCTGCGAGTGGCTGAACCGGCACGAACGGCCGCGCCTGATCGAGCTGTACCTGTCGGCGATCGAGCGGCGTGCGGAGCTGCGGGTGGCGGACGGCCACGCGGCCGAGTCCCTGCCCGAGCTGTTCGAGCTGACCGCGAGCCATCCGCTCCGCGAGTCGCTCTGGGCCAGCCTGCTCACGTCGCTCGACGCGGCGGGCCGGCCGGCGGAGGCAATCGATGTGTACGGCGTCGTCCGGGCCCGGATCGCGGACGAGCTCGGCGTCGAGCCGGGCGTGGAGCTGCGGACGCTGTTCGAGCGGCTGCTCGCGGCCGAGCGGCCGGCGGTGGCGTCGGTTGTGGAGCCGCATCAGCTGCCGCGCGACGTGCCCGGGTTCGTCGGACGGGACGAGGTCCTGGCGGGACTCGACGCCGTACTGGCGGACCAGGAACCGGTGCGCGCCGTCGTACTGCACGGCGAAGGCGGCGTGGGCAAGACCGCGACCGCGGTGCACTGGGGGCATCGGGTCGCGGAACAGTTCCCGGACGGTGAGCTGTTCGTGGATCTGCACGGGTACGGGCCGGGCGAGCCGATGGAGTCCGCGACCGCGCTGGAGATCCTGCTCGGCGGGTTGGGGCAGCCGGCTCCACCAGGGCTGGATGCCCGCGCCGCATTACTGCGGTCGACGCTCGCAGGGCGGCGCGTGCTGGTGATCCTGGACAACGCTCGTACCGAGGAGCAGGTCCGTCCGCTGCTGCCCGGCGGTGGTTCGGTCGTCGTGGTGACGAGCCGGAGCCGGTTGCGCGGGCTGTCGGCTCGTGAAGCAGCCGGATCGGTGCCGGTCACCCAGTTGACGGCGGCGGCATCGCGGCGGTTGTTGCGCGATCGGTTGCGTGCCGAGGTGTACGACGACGCGTTGCTCGATCTGCTCGCGGAGCGGTGCAACCACCTGCCGCTGGCGCTGGCGGTCGCGGCCGACCACGTTCAGCAGCGCGGCGTCGGCGAGCTGCGCGCCGTCGTACAGGAGCTGGAGGAGTTGTCGGACCGCCTCGATCTGCTCGAGCTCGGCGACGCATCGAGTGACCTCCGCACCGTCGTGTCGTGGTCGGTCGACGCCCTCGACGAACCGGCCCGCCGGCTGTTCCAGTTGCTTGGCCTCTGCCCGTCGCCCTTGTTCAGCTTGGGGGTCGCCGCAGCTCTCTCCGGTACGCCGGTCGCCGCCGCGCGGAAGATTCTGCGTCGGCTGGTCGACGTACATCTGGTCGAGGAGTCCGCGGGTACGTTCCGGCTCCACGACCTGCTGCGCGCGTACGCCGCCGAGCTGGTCGCGGACGCCGTCCCCGCCCCCGACCGCTGGACCGCCGAAGAACGCCTCCTCGACTGGTACGTGCAAACCGCCGTAGCCGCACGGCGCGCGAGTGGTGAACGCATTCGCTTCCAGCCGGAGCGACTGGAAGGCGTGGCGCCGTTGGAGTTCGCGGATGCAGCTGCCGCCGCCGACTGGTTCGCGTCGGAGGGCAGGTTCCTCACGTCCGCCGTGCGGATGGCGCACGCGAACGGACATCCTCGCCTGGCCGCGTACCTCGCCGTCCAGCTGTGGACCGACCTGCAGTCCCGCGGTGCCGTCGATGACGCGTCAGCCGTGCAGCGGATCGCGATCGCGGCGGCCCAGGAGACCGGACTGCCCGACGTCGAGGTCGTCGCGCGGAACCAGTTCGCCGGCACTCTCGCCTCGGTGCGGGATCTGGTCGGGTCCGACGAGCAACTGACCATGGCGATGGAGATCTGCGTACGGACCGGGGACCGCGACGGCGAGTCGATGGCACGGGCCAACCTGGCCATGTTGAAGGAGCGGCAGGGCGACTACCCGGCCGCGATCGCACTCAACCTGCAGACCGTGGCGATCTGCCGCGAGCGTGACGACCGGGACTGGCTGTGCGGCGCCCTCAGCGCCCTCGCGATCTCTCACGTGCAGTCGGGGAATCCGCGAGCGGCTCTCGAGCCGGCCGGCGAAGCGCTCTCGATCTCCGAGGAAATCGGCCACATCGAGCAGTTGGTCGTGTCGCTGAACGCCCTCGGCGAGGCTCACAGTCTGCTCGGCAACCTCCAGCCGGCGGTGCCCTACCTTGAGCGGGCGGCCGCGCTGGCGCTGCGGTCCAGGCTGTACGTCCAGGCGATCGACGTCCTCGCGGACCTCGGTGTCGCGCACCGCAGAGCAGGGGACCTGCCTGCTGCCCGAGCCTCCTGGGCGCGCGCCGAGCACCTGCTGCAGCTCCTCGCGCCCGGCACGTCCCCGGCTATTGCCGGGCGGTTGCGGAAGTTACTGGCTGATGATTGAGCCGTTGACGACGACGGTGGTGAGGGTGCCGAGGCCGCCGGCCGGGGTGCGGGTGAGTTGGAGGAGGTCGGCTCGGGTGCCTGGCTCGAGGCGGCCGCGGTCGTGCAGGCCGAGGAGCTCGGCGGGGGTCCGTGTCGCCATGGTGACGGCGGTCTCGAGTGGTATTTGTTGGGCGGCCCAGCGGAGGCAGTCGAGCAGGGAGGCGCCGCTGCCGGCGAGGTACGGCGTGCCTTGCAGGCGAAGGCTGCCGTCCTCGGAGACGGTGACCGCGCCCCCGACCGCGGTCTTGTAGTCGCCCGGCGCGCAACCGGCCAGCGCGGCCGCGTCGCTCGTCAGGACGCAGCGTTCGGAACCCTTCGCACGGACCAGCGCCTGGAAGGTGTCGGCCGGCAGATGGTGGCCGTCGGCAATCAACCCGGCGGTCAGCGCGTCCTCGGTCAGCTGTGCCCAGATCGGATTGTGGTGCCGGTCCACCTGGGCCGGCAGCCCGTTGCCCAGATGCGTCGACAACCGTCCACCGGCTGCCGCGAACGCGTGGATGTCCGCCGCGGTCGCCATCGAATGCCCGACCGACGGCACGACGCCGTGCGCCACCAGGTGCCGGGTGAACTCGATCGCGCCGTCGCGCTCCGGCGCCACCGTCATGATCGCGATCGCCCCGTCGGCCGCGGCCAGCCAACGGTCGAACTCGTCCGGATCCGGATCCCGGATCACCGCGGGGTCGTGCGCACCGCGAGCACCTTCCACGGAGGAGATGTACGGACCCTCG
The DNA here is from genome assembly GCF_043197975.1 of Kribbella sp. NPDC048928. Lineage (NCBI taxonomy): Bacteria > Bacillati > Actinomycetota > Actinomycetes > Propionibacteriales > Kribbellaceae > Kribbella > Kribbella sp. NPDC048928. The sequence continues at coordinate 216,273 of NZ_JBICUC010000010.1, forward strand.
AGCTGCAGCCCCGGTACGCCGTACGCCACGACCGGATCCGCCGCACGAACGGCCGCCGCCTGTTTGACGAGCGTGGTGGTCGTCGCGTCGTCCGCGGAGATGATCGTCGGGACGACGCTCGTCACCCCCTGCGCCCAGAGCGCGCGCACCAGTTGGGGGAGTGCGCTCTCGGGCCGGGACGCGTCGTTGACGTCCATCCCGCCGTACCCGTTGAGTTGGATGTCGATCAGGCCGGGGATCAGCAGTACATCCGGAGCATCCGGATGGTCGGTGACCTCCTCGATGCCGTCCGGCGAGAACCGCACCCGTACTCCGCGCCCCGCGGCCGTGCGTCCTTCCAGGACCTCACTCGCCACACTCGCCTCCCTGTCCTCGGGCTGCCAGCTAACTACATCTTGGGACTGGCGGCAAAACCTGCTAGTTTGCTGCAAACGTTTGTAGAGTACATCGTCGTCCGTCCCGAGGAGCGCACCGTGTCCGACACCCAGATCGAGGACCTCCACCTTGCAGTCTTCGCCGCCACCGCCGACATGGCCGCGGCGGCCGCGGCCAACACTGCCGAGGTCCTCCGCCGCGCGGTGCTCGAGCGCGGCGCGGCCCGGGTCGTGATCGCGACCGGCAACTCGCAGCTCGCGTTCGTCACGGCCCTGGCGGCGGAGGACGTGCCGTGGGCGCAGATCACCGTCTTCCACATGGACGAATACGTCGGGATCGACGCCGACCACCCGGCGTCGTTCCGGCGCTGGATCCGGGAGCGGATCGCGGAGCCGTTCGGCCCGGCGCGGGTCGAGTACATCGACGGTGAGGCTGCCGACGTCGAGGCGGAGTGTGCGCGGTATGAGGCGTTGCTGCGGGAGGCGCCGATCGACCTGACCTGTATGGGGATCGGCGAGAACGGGCACCTCGCGTTCAACGAGCCCGGCCAGGCGGACTTCGACGACGCGCGCTGGGTCAAGCCGATCACGCTGACGCCGGAATCGCTGCACCAGCAGGTCGGCGAGGGTCATTTCCCGGACGTCGACGCGGTCCCGCCGACGGCGATCTCACTCACGATCCCGGCCCTGCTGAGCGCCCGGTCCGTACAGGTCGTCGCCCCGGAGCAGCGCAAGGCAGCCGCCGTACGGAACACCCTGACGCTGCCGATCGACGCCACCTGCCCGTCCACCATCCTCCGCCGCACCCCCACGGCCACGCTCTACCTGGACGCCGCCTCCGCCGGCGACTCCCTCGACCTCCTCCCCACCCCAGCCTGACCTCACCCACCCAGCCTGACCTCACCCACCCAGCCTGGCCTCACCCACCGGGCCTGGCCTCACCCACCCGTGCCCGACCCAACCCGCCAGCTGGCCGGCCAACCCACCACCTCGGCGGTTAGCCGCTCAGATGGTGGGTTTGGTCGGTGGCGTGCGAGGGGCCAACCCACCAGCGCAGCGGCTAACCGCTGAGGTGGTGGGTTTGCTGCGGGTGCGGGCGGGTGAGGCCAGGCCGGGGTGGGTGCGCGGTTGGGGTCGGGGTTAGGTGTTGGGGTTTTGGGAGGCCAGGAGGTTCGGGAGGTTGACGGGCTGGTGGGTGGTGAGGGACTGGGTCAGGGCATCGCCCATGGCTACCGCGTAGGCGGCCTCGGTGGTGGTGGCCATCAGACCCAGTTCGATGGATTCGGGGCTCGGGCCGGTGAACAGGTCGCGGCGCATCAGGGGATCCGCGCCGCCGTGTCCACCGGCCTCGGGCTGTACGTCGATGGTGCGGCTCGGGCCGAACAGCTCGGCGACGGTGATCTGGTCGGAGCCGGGGAGAGCGGCGCCGTCGACGGTCCGTCCGTGCAGCAACGAGATCGAGCCGTGCGTACCGGAGATGCCGGCGCGGAACCCTTCCCACGTGCTGGAGAAGTCCACCGAGTACGTCAGCGAGGCTCCATCCGGGTAGCGGGCGATCGCGCTGTACGTGTCCTCGACGTCGATCTCCGCGTCGTACAGGTACAGAGACTGCGACGCCGGATACTGCTCGGGGTAGTGCAGTCCGAAGAGCCCCGCACGGGCCGTGTCGTCGTCGGTGGGGAAGACGCCGGATCCCTGCTGGGCAAGGAAGTACGGGTCGTCGGTGCGGGTAGCCGCCCGGTGCGGGCTCGACGGCCCGTAGTAGTTCAGGGCGCCGTACCCGAAGATCTCCTCCGGGACGGCGCCGATCCACCAGTTGAGCAGGTCGAAGTGGTGCGACGACTTGTGCACCTGCAGCCCACCGGACAGCGCGCGGCGGCGGTTCCAGCGCAGGAAGTAGCTCGCGCCGTGCCGCAGGTCGACGTGGTAGTCCATGACGACGCGCGTGATCCGCCCGATCGTGCCCGCCTGGATGAGCCGCTTCACCTCGCGATGCGCCGCCGGGTAGCGGAAGTTGTGCGTGACCTGGACCGTTCCGGCCGACTCCCGTTCGGCGGCGAGGACGGCGCGGGCGGCGGCGGCCGTGGTGACCATCGGCTTCTCGGTGATCACGTCGACGTCGTGCCGCAGCGCGCCGAGGATGTACTGCTCGTGCGTGTGGTCCGGCGACGTCACGATCACCGCGTCCGGTACGACTGAGTCGAGCATCTGGTCGTACTGCCGCTGCGTGAAGTACGGCACCGGGTTACGACCGAGGCGTTCCAGGGCCCGGTTGAACTCGGCGACCCGGTCCGCGTCGGTGTCGACGATCGCCACCACCTCGGCGTACCCGGACAGGTCGTCCTCGTCGCTGCCGTACCCGAAGCCGCCGTCCGTGGTCCGGTCGGTGAGGTCGAGGATCGGCAGGACGAAGCTGGCGAGGCCGCGGGCGGACAGGCCGCAGACGGCGTACCGGCGGATGGAGGGCATCGGGTCTCCTTCAGACGAGCAGCCGGCAGCAGGCGCTGTCGGCGGCGTACAGGCCAAGACTCTCGAAGAGGGTGCGTGCGATCACCCGGTGGCCGCGGCCGCCCGGATGGATGGGGTCGGCCATCCACTCGGCCGGAGCCCAGCCGTCGCCGGCCGCGGTCCAGCGCGCGAAGTGGTCGACCAGCAAGACATCATGCTTGGCGGCGACGGTGCGGATGGTCTCCGCGTACGCGGGCAGGTGGTCGCCGAGGTGGTAGCGGCAGGTCCGCAGTACGGCCGGCGGCGTCTGCGCGACCACGATCGCGCCGGTGTGCAGGATTGTGCTGAGCAAGGTGTCGTAGCGGCTGGCGAACTGCTCGACGCCGTCCGCGCCGGCCTTGGCGTCATTCGTACCGACGCCGATGACGACGACATCCGGTGCGAGGTCGAGTGCGGCGGGGAGCCGGCCGAGGGTGTCCTCGGTGGTTGCTCCGGAGACGGCCCAGCGGACGAACGAGTCGCCGGAGCGGGTGAGCTCGTAGCGGACGCGTTCCTCGAGCAGTTGTACGTAGTCGCGCTCGGCGCCGGTCCAGTGCGCGCCCTGGGCGATGCTGTCGCCGATCGTGGACCAGCGGATCGGCTCTGCCGACTGCAACGCGGCCGTCACGGCCGGCCCTCCGGTGCTGTTCGCCATGCCGGATACGATAGCAAGATTCTCTGCTATTGCGACAAACGTTTGCAGTCCGTATCGTCCGGCGCACCGTGCTCTTCCGCTGATCGACGAGAGGACTGTTGATGAGACTTCGCCGAATGTCCCTGGCCGCGGTGATCGCCGCCGCCGGCCTGGGAATGCTCGCACCTATGGCGCAGGCGGCCGACCCAGGTCGGGCGGGTGGCGCGTGCGCGCCGGCGGCCGGGGACGTACCGCTGCCGGTGACGCAGGATCATGGCGTCCTGCAGGCGCAGGTGTTCGACCGTCAGGTGCCGGATCCGTCGGTGTACGCGGGTCGCGTCGGCTTCGTCTGGGCCGCGCTGCAGTCCGCGCAGCCGCAGGGCGTGCTCGCCAGTTCGTACGTCACCGCGTTCCGCAACGCGCCTGCTCGGCAGTACACGCCGGAGTGGTTCAAGACGAACCACCCGGACTGGATCGAGTACACCGCCGACCGGACCACACCGGCCTGGGAGTTCAACAACCAGGTCTACACGCCGATCGACATCGGCAACCCCGAGGTACGGCAGTGGTTCACCAGCACGCTGATCGATCCCGCGATCGCCGCCGGCTTCAAGGTGATTGCCGTCGACAACATCGGCGTCCGGAACGACTTCCATGTCAGCGGGCATTACGACCAGGCCGGGAACTGGGTGCAGCAGTTCGGCGCCGATCCGAAGGATCCGGCGTGGGTGGCCGACGTGCTCGACTGGCTGCGGTACCTGCGGGACTATGCGCACGCCCGCGGCGTCGCGGTCGCGTTCAACCTGACGTTCAACGGCAGTCTGCACGACGAGTTCCAGGACAAGTCGCCGGAGTATCTGGCGGCGATCGACCAGATGATCGACATCTCCGACATCTGGCTGAACGAGCAGGGCTTCACCGTGCACCGCGTCGAGAACGTTGTCGACGACGAGTGGCAGCTGATGTTCGACCTGCTGCGCCGGCACCGTTGTAAGCCGTCCGTGGTGATGAACAAGCTGCCTACCGACTACTGGAACCAGGCGACGCCCGAACAGCGCCAATGGGTCGTCGCGAACTACCTCCTGTACCGCGAAGCGCCCGCGATGCTCGAGACCACCGGCCGCAAGGACTACGCAGCCTTCAACGAGATCCCGGAACTGTCGGCCGACCTCGGCACTGCGATCACCCCACCCGTACGCCGCGGCCCGACGCTCTGGACCCGCTTGTACCGCGAGGGTCTGACCGTGGTGAACCCGTCATCGACCCAGGCTGCCGACCTGATCCTCCCGGCCGGCACCTACACAGACCTGCACGGAGTCCAGTACTCCGGCCGGATCACCGTCCCCGCCAACACCGGCCTGGTCCTGAAGAAGAGCTGACGTCAGCTACCGGAGCTCGGCCGGCGGAATGCCGGTCGAGCCTCGGATCACCAAGCGGGTCTCGAGTTTGACGGTGCTCGGGGCGGGCGCGTCTTCGCCCTCGCGGAGCTGGTCGAGGAGCAGATCCACGGCGGCGGAGCCCAACTCGGCGGCGGGGACGTGGATGGACGTGAGCATCGGGTGCGTGACCGTCGAGAGCGGGCTGTCGTCGATGCCGATCACGCTGATCTCGCGGCCGACCTGCAGGCCGCGTTCGGTGAGCCGGGACATGACGCCCAGCGCGATCAGGTCGTCGTACGCGATCGCGGCCGCGACCTCGGAGGACTGCAACAGGTCGGCGGCCCGCATGCCGGCCTGGATCTGCGGCTCGAACGGCCCGAGCTCGCGCAGCTCGACGTCGTTCAGCTCGCAGGCGGCCGCGAGCGCGTCGCGGCGCTGCTGGTTCGACCAGGAGCGTCTCGGGCCGGCCAGGTAGGTGATGCGGCGGTGGCCGAGCGAGACCAGGTGCTCGACCGCCTCTTGCATTCCTTCGTTCTCGTCGATCACCACGCTGCCGGCGCCTTCGACCTCACGGTTCACGAACACCACCGGGAGTTGCTGGGCGAGCCGGGTCAGCTCGGCGGGTGCGGTCCGCGGCGATGCCAGGATCAGCCCGTCGACCTGCCGGCTCAGTCCGCGGGCGAGCTCGAGCTCGTCGGCGACGTGTTCGTCGGTGTCGGCGATCAGTACCGCGTACCGCTTGTCGCGGGCGCGGGCCTGCACCGACTTGATGATCGGCGGGAAGAACGGGTTCGCGATGTCCGGGACGACCAGGCCGACGGTGTCCGTACGGCCCGACACCAGCGACCGGCCGGCCCGGCTCGGTGCGTACCCGAGCTGCCGGGCGACCCGTTCGATCCGGGACCGGGTCTCGGCGTTCACCTTCTCCGGGTCGGTCAACGCCCGTGACACGGTCGAGGTCGACACGTTGCAGGCCGCGGCCACCTCCGCCAGCGTGACTGCCAAGGCAAGCTCCCCAAGGTCGCGTACGGATAGGTCCCGGCATCGTAGCGCAAACGATTGCCGCTGCTCTGGACTCTGATTGTAACCACTTGGCCCGGTTTCCACTGCAAACCGTTGACTCTTGCTGCAAACGTTGGCAGTCTCATCTCACCCCGGCCGGTCCGGCCGGGGACCGAAGGGAGATCCCGTGCGCTCCAGAGTGAAACTGACAGCGGTTGTGGCTGGTCTGGCCCTGCTGTCCTCGGTGACGGCCTGTTCCGGAGGCGCCGCGGGTGGGGCCGCCGCGAAGGCCGCGCCGCTGACGGTCGCCGCGTACTCGCAACCGACGTTGCAGCCGAACTTCAACCCGTTCTCGGTGAACGCCTTGCGCGGCACGATCGGGCTGATCTACGAGCAGTTGTTCGACTTCAACACCGCGCACGAGAACGAGTTCATGCCGAGCCTGGCGACCAAGTACACCTGGGCGCCCGGCGGCAAGGCGATCGACCTCGCGCTGGACAACCGCGCGAAATGGGCCGACGGCAGCGCGCTGACCGCGGACGACGTGATCTTCACGTTCGACTTCATGAAACAGCACCAGCTGCTGGCGCTGCCGATCGACAAGGTGACCAAGACCGCCGACGGCGTGCATCTCACCTTCACCAAGCCGGCGTACGCCGCTCTCCAGGATCTGGGCCGCACCGTGATCGTGCCGAAGAAGGTGTGGACCGGCAAGGACCCGGACACCGACACCAACCTGAAGCCGATGGGCTCCGGTCCGTACGAGCTCGGTCAGGTGACCGGCCAGCAGGCCACGTTCAAGGCGCGCGACGACTACTGGAAGCAGAAGGTCCCGGTCCCGCAGATCACGTACGTGACCACGAGCAGCACCAACCTGCTCGCCCAGCAGCTGGTCCGGCACGAGGTCGACCTGGCGTACGCCGGGATCCCGGACGTCAAGAACCAGTACGTGCAGAAGAACGCGGCGCAGAACCATCTCTGGCCGGTCTACGCGAGCATGAAGCCGCTGATGCTGAACCTGACCCGCAAGCCGTTCGACGACGTGCACGTCCGCAAGGGCATCGCGCTGTCGATCGACCGGCAGGCCGTCACCGATGCGTACAACCCGGGCGTCTACGAACCGGTCGGCCCGACAGGGTTGTACCAGGGCACCTGGTCGAAGTGGGTCGACCCCGCGGACCGCGACCCGGTGAAGCCGGACAAGGCGGCCGCGCTGGCGGAGTTCGCGCAGGCCGGGTACAAGGAGCAGGGCGGCAAGCTGATCGGTGCCGACGGCAAGCAGTTGAAGCTGCGGATCCTCACCGTCAGTGCGTTCGCAGATGGCATGGCGTACACGCAGGAACTGGCCGGCCAGCTGGCCGCGCTGGGTATCGACGCGGCGGTGAACGGCGTGCCGTCCGCGGCGTACACCGGTGACGAGGACAAGCGGGACTTCGACGCGATCTACGGCGACGCGTTCACCTTCGGTACGAACCCGTACACGTTCTACAACAGGATGCTGTCGAAGAAGTCGAAGACGAACGTGGTCGGCTGGGACGACCCGGCTACCGAGGCGGCGCTCGGCGCGCTCGCCCAGGCCGCGCCCGACGCCCAGCTGGCGGCGTCGAAGCCACTGCAGCAGATCATGGTCACCCAGCTCCCGGTCATCCCGGTGGCCGTGAAGGGTACGCCGTACATGTACAACACCGAGCACTGGACCGGCTGGCCGACCGCCGACGATCCGTACACGACGCCGGACCCGGGCGCGATCAGCGGGGTGTTCGCGGCGAAGCTGTTCTTGTCCCTGAAGCCGGCATGACCCGACTCCGGAACGCGCCGATCGTCCAGCGGATCGGGTTCTACCTGATCGCCGCCTGGTCCGCTGTCACGATCAACTTCGTCCTCCCGCGGTTGATGCCGGGCGACCCGGCGTCGGCGATCCTGTTCAAGATGGCCGAGCTCGGGCCGGTGTCGGAGCAGCAGGAGGAGTTGGTGCACCGGCTGTTCGGCGGTGCGCGCGGGCAGTCCTGGTGGCACGAGTACGTCAGCTATCTGAACGGGATCGTGCACCTGGACTTCGGGCGGTCGATCTCGTTCTACCCGGCGACCGTGTCGTCCGTGGTGAAGTCCGGGTTCTTGTGGACGCTGCTGCTGGTCGGCAGCGCGACCGTGATCGCGTTCGTGCTCGGCACCAGCCTCGGCATCCTGGCCGGCTGGCGGCCGGGCCGGGCGATCGACTCGGTCGGCAGCCTGGTCTCGATCTTCCTGCACTCGATGCCGTACTTCTGGGTGGCGCTGATCCTCGCCTACGCGTTCGCGTTCACGCTCGGCTGGTTCCCGCTGTCCGGCGGCGCCGATCTCGGGCTGGTGCCCGGGTTCACGCCGGACTTCCTCGGCAGCGCGGTCCGGCACGCGATGTTGCCAGCCGCAACGATCGTGCTGACGTCGGTGAGCGGCTGGATGATCCACATGCGCAACATGATGGCCTCGGTGGTGAACGAGGACTACGTGTTGCTCGCGCAGGCCAAGGGGCTGGCCGGGCACCGGGTGGTGTTCTCGTACGCGGCGCGGAACGCGGTCCTGCCGAGCATCAGCGGCTTCGCGGTCTCGATCGGGATGGTGGTCGGCGGCTCGCTGCTGACCGAGATGGTGTTCAACTATCCGGGGCTCGGCAGCCTGCTCAACCAGGCGATCGTGAACGTGGACTACCCGTTGATGCAGGGCCTGTTCCTGATCATCTCGCTGACCGTCCTGGCGGCGAACTTCGTGGTCGACTCGCTGTACGTGCTGATCGACCCTCGTACCCGGGAGATGTCGTGATGGGGCGCGATCGCAAAGTGACCGTGGGGCTGGCGATCCTGATCGTAATGCTGCTGATCGCGATCTTCGGACCGATCCTGGTGACTTCGCTGCTCGGGCAGTCGCCGACCAAGTTGCATGCCGGTCCGCCCTCGGCTGCGCCGTCGGGTGCGCACTGGCTTGGTACGACGTCGTCGGGCGTGGACGTGTTCGCGCAGTTCATCACCGGCACCCGCGTCTCGGTGTTCGTGGGACTCGTCGGTGGGACGATCTCGACGTTCCTCGCCGTCGTGTTCGGGCTCGTCAGCGGCTACCACAAGGGAAAGGCCGGTGCGGCGCTGACCGGGTTCGTGAACATCTTCCTGGTCATCCCTGGACTGCCGCTGCTGCTCCTGATCGCCAGCTATACAAGGGGTCGTGGCGGGTGGCCGGCGGTCGCGTTGATCATCGGCCTGACCAGTTGGGCCGGTGGTGCGCGCGTCAAGCGGGCGCAGACGCTGTCGCTGCGGAACCGGGATTTCGTCTCCGCCGCGCGGTACAGCGGCGACAAGCAGAGCCGGGTGTTGTTCATGGAGGTCGTGCCGCACCTCGCACCGGTGATCGCGTCGACGTTCCTGTTCGCGGTGGTCGGCTCGATCGCGGCCGAGGCGGGGCTGGACTTCATCGGCGCCGGCAACACCAACACGGTCAGCTGGGGCACGATGCTCTACTGGGCGCAGTCGCAGGGCGCGTTGCAGAGCGGTGCCTGGTGGTGGTTCCTGCCGCCGGGCCTCGGCATCGCCCTGGTCGGTACGGCAGCAGGCCTCGTCAACTTCGGTATCGACGAACTGTCCGATCCACGTCGCCGTACGCTGCGGACCTCCTCCCGCAAACCCAAGCGTCGTGCCAAGCAGAAGGTGGTGACGGCATGACGTTGCTCGAAGTGCGTGACCTGGTGGTGGAGTACAGCGCGGAGGTGCGGGCCGTCGACAAGGTGTCGTTCGACGTCGGACGCGGTGAGATCTTCGGCGTGCTGGGGGAGAGCGGTAGCGGCAAGACCACGCTGATGACCGCGATCACCCGGTTGCAGCGCCCGCCCGCGCGGATCGCCGGCGGCACAGTGACGTACCGGCCCGCCACAGGGGATCCGGTCGAGTTGATCGGCTGTACGGCGAAGCAGTTGCGCGAACTGCGCTGGGAACGGCTGGCCGTGGTCTTCCAGAGCGCGATGAGCTCGCTGAACCCGGTGATGCGGGTCGGTACGCAGTTCGCCGACGCGATCCGTGCGCACCGGGCGATGAAGCGCGCCGAGGCGTGGCAGCGCGCCGCCGAACTGCTCGAACTGGTCGGCATTCCGCGCGACCGCGTGCGCAGCTACCCGCACGAACTGTCCGGCGGGATGCGGCAGCGGGCGGCGATCGCGTTGTCGCTCTCCTGTCAGCCGGACCTGATTGTGATGGACGAGCCGACGACCGCGGTCGATGTGGTGATGCAGCGGCAGATTCTCGACAACCTGAAGGAGCTGCAGGCAACGTTCGGGTTCTCGGTCCTGTTCGTCACGCACGACCTGTCGCTGCTCGTGGAGCTCGCCGACCGGATCATGGTGATGTACGCCGGGCGGGCCGTCGAGATCGCGTCCGCACAGGACATCTATCGCGACCCGAAACACCCGTACACGCAAGGATTGCGGGACTCGTTCCCGTCACTGCACGGACCGCGCCGGGAACTGCGCGGGATCGGCGGCACACCGCCCGACCTGCGCCGGCTGCCGGCCGGCTGCGCGTTCGAACCCCGCTGCCCGCAGCGCGTCGACGACTGCCGGGAGACGTTGCCCGCGCTGATCGAGCGCGACCGTACGCAGGCGGCCTGCCTGCTGCTCGACCGTCAGGAGGCCGGCCATGCTGGAGGCCGTTGACATCACCAAGCGGATGCCGCTGCACGGGCGGCGGCACGGGCAGTGGTTCACCGCGGTCGACTCGGCGTCGCTGACGCTGGAGGCCGGGAAGGTGGTCGCACTCGTCGGTGAGAGCGGTTCGGGCAAGAGCACGCTCGCGCGGATCCTCACGCTCGGCGACGAGCCGTCGGCCGGCACGATCCGCCTGGCCGGCAGGGAGGTCAGCGGCCGTCGCCGCGCCGACCGGCAGGCACACTTCGGTCAGGTGCAGCTGATCATGCAGGACCCGTTCGCCTCGCTGAACCAGTTGCACAAGGTGCGCTACATCCTCAGCCGCCCGCTGCGGAACTTCGGGGTGGCCGGCGACCTGCGGCAGCGAATCATCGAGCTGCTCGAACGGGTCAACCTGACGCCGGGGGAGCAGTACCTCGACAAGTACCCGCACGAGCTGTCCGGTGGCCAATGGCAACGGGTCGCGATCGCCCGCGCGCTCGCGGCCGGTCCGGCGGTGCTGATCGGTGACGAGCCGGTGTCGATGCTCGACGTGTCGATCCGCCTCGACGTACTGCGGCTGTTCGCGGACCTGTGCGCGCAGGACGGGCTGGCGATGCTGTACATCACGCACGACATCGCCAGCGCCCGGTACTTCGCCGACGAGATCAACGTGATCTACGCGGCCCGGATGGTCGAGGGCGGGCCGGCCGAGGAGGTGACGCAACGGCCGCGGCACCCGTACACGCAACTGCTGCTCGAGTCCTCGCCGGACCCCGATCGGGACAGCGAGCGCACGGCGCTGCCGATCGTCGACGCGGCGAACGAGTCGGTCGACCGGGAGCAGGAGCTCGCGGGCTGCCCGTTCGCGGCCCGCTGCCCGCACGCGATGCCGGTCTGTACCGAGAAGCCACCGCCGCGGACCACCTTCACCGACGGTCACTGGTCGCGGTGCTGGTTACACGAGGAGTAATGGGGTATTGGTAGAGAGTGACTCGGGCAATCGTCGTGGGTGCGGCAACGGTCGGGCTGGCGCTGTCCCTGCTGACCGCGTGCGGAGGATCCGGCGCGGGCGGGACCCAGCCCACCGCGACGGCCGCCGCAACCGTCACTCAGACGGTTCTGCCCTCGCAGAACACGTCCACCCAGCCGTCGGTTGTGCGGCCGTCTGCGCAGCAGGGCGTGGTACCGAATGTCGTGGGGCTGAACCATCAATTGGCTCAAGACACCATGCAGGCGGCCGGCTTCTACTTCTTGACCGAAGAGGACGCCACCGGGCAGGGCCGGCTGCTGATCAACGACCGGAACTGGGTCGTCGTCTCCCAGCAGCCCGCCGGTGGTACCAAGGCCGCACCCGACACGAAGATCGTCCTGCGCTCCAAGAAGATCGGGGAATAGCTACCGGCGCGTCGGCCGGATCTCGTGGTAGCTGCGCATGTGGTCGACCATCGCGATCTCCGTCGGCAGCCGCTCCATGCTGGAGGCGCCGAGGAACCCGGAGATGCCGCTGACCTTCTCGAGGATGTGGCCGGCGTCCTCGGGCGTGGCGATCGGACCGCCGTGGCAGATCACCAGCGCGTCCGGATCGACGGCGACGATCGCGTCCCGGAGCAGCGTGACCAGCTCGATGGAGTCGTCCAGAGTCAGTGACGTACGGGCGCCGATCATGCCGTTGGTGGTCAGGCCCATGTGCGGGACCAGGATGTCCGCGCCCGCCTCGGTCATCGCGGTCGCCTCCTCCGCACTGTGCACGTACGCGAGTGTGACGAGGCCGCGCTCGCGGGCGGCGGCGATCATCTCCACCTCGCGGTAGAAGCCGAGCCCGGTCTCCTCCAGGTTCGCGCGGATCATGCCGTCGAACAGGCAGACCGTCGGGTAGTTCTGGACGCCCGCGAACCCGGCCGCCTTCACCTGGTCCAGGAAGCGCGGGATGTCACGGAACGGATCGGTGCCGCAGACACCCGCCATCACCGGCAGCTGGTCGGTGACCGGCAGCACCTCGTTGCCCATCTCCATCACGATCGCGTTCGCGTCGCCGTACGGCATCAGGCCGGCCATCGAGGAGCGGCCGGCCATCCGGTACCGGCCGGAGTTGTAGATCACGACGAAGTCCAGGCCGGCCGCCTCGGCGCACTTGGCGGACAGGCCGGTGCCCGCGCCGCCGCCGATGATCGGGCGCCCTTCGGCGACCTTGCGGCGGTACTGGGCAAGCAGCTCGGTACGTGACTTGGTGTTCACGGTGTCTCCTTCTTCAGCCAGGTGGCCAGCAGCTCCACGGCGGTGCCGGACACCACCGGGTCGTTGATGTCGGTGTCGAAGTCGTACAGGTCGATGCCGGGTCGCAGCCCGTCTTTCAGCGCGCGGTACAGCGCCTGGTCCGCGTCCGGGTCGTGGAAGGCCGCGCCTGGTACGGACAGCTGGGACAGTCCGCAGTGCGGGAAGAGGACGGCGACCGGGGCGGTCGACGGGTTGAGTCGTGCGGCCATCCGTCGGCCGAGTTCGGTGCACTCGTCCGGCGTCGTACGCATCAGCGTCACCGCCGGGTTGTGCGGGTGAAGCCGGCGGTCGGCGAACTCGGTCGGTACGGTGCCGGAGAAGTTGACCATGTCGAGCGCGCCGACGCTGACCACCTGCGGTACGCCCGTACTCGCCGCGGCCGTCAACCGGCCGGGCCCGGCGGAACAGACCCCACCGACCAGCTCGTCGGCGAGTTCGGTGGTGGTCAGGTCCGCGACGGCCTCGATGGTGCCGTTGCGGATCAGGGACTCCAGCGTGCGGCCGCCGACCCCGGTGCAGTGGAACGTCAGCGCCTCGACTCCGTACGTCGACAGGCCCTGGACGACTGCGGATCCGGCGGCTGTCGTGACGCCGAACATGCTGACGCCGACGGTCGGTACGCTGCAGGCCAGCTCCTGCTCGGTGCGCCCCGCCATCCCCACGACGGCGCGGGCGGCGTTGCCGAGGACCGGGCGGCTCAGGCGGTTCAGGCCGTTGATGTCGACGACCGGGTACATCAGGGTCAGGTCGGTCTCGCGGACGTACGCGCGGGTGTCGCCGGCCGCGATCGTCGAGACGAGCACCTTCGGGAAGCCGAACGGCAGCCGCCCGCAGATCTCGGCCATCACGTACGCCGCATTGGAGCCGCCGACCGCCAGTACGCCGTCCACCCGCCGCGCTGCGACAAGCTCCGCGAGCACGGCACCCGCACCGCGCGCCATCACCCGCATCGCGGCATTGCGGTCGTGCTCGCGCCGCAATTCGTCGAGAGCGCTGTTCGACCGGCCGCCGACCGCATCACGGAAGCCGGCGCCGGCGATGCGCTCCCGCGGGATGTCCGCGGTGACCGTGGGCTCGTCGAGGACGCCGATGTCGACGAGGAGGGGAGCAGCGCCCAGTGCACTGACCTGGTCGGCCAGGTAGGCGTACTCCGCTCCTTTCGTGTCGAGTGCGCCGACGAGCGCAATGGTCGGCATCAATGCGCCCCGTAGTCCGGCACCTCGATCTCGACACCGCCTTGCAGCGCCGACTGATGCGCGCAGATCCCCGGTGCCGTCCAGGTCGCCGCCGTGCGCGCGTCGACGCGGGGCTTGCGATCCTGCACGATGCTGGACACGAATTCGTGCACCAGATGTGGATGCGAACCACCGTGCCCGCCGCCGGTGAACGGCCGCAGGACCTCAGGCAGCAGGTCCGGCGCACCGGCCGGCTCGATGTCCGCCTCGCTGACCGCTCGGCCACGCCGGCCGTCGGCCATCGGCTGCATCCGGAACTCCTTCATCGGCCCGCCTTCGAGCTGCGGCCACTCCAGCGCTCCCTCGTCGCCGTAGACCGAGAAGCCCTCGAGATAACTCCGCCCGAGCTGGAAGAACGACATCGTCACGTTCGCGACGAGATCGTCCCCGGCCAGCTTGAACAACGCCGCCTCGGTCCCGAATCCGTCACCGGCGACCCCCACGTGGTCGGGCGTGAGCCGGCTGGACCCGACACACCGCACCGACTCGACGCGGGTGTTCGCCAGGGCGAGCGCGGGGGAGAGGGCGTGCGTGACGTAGTGCATGGGCGGATAGCCGCGCCAGTACTCGGGAAATCCGTCGAGGTTCTGCAGGTGGTCGCCCTTGAAGTAGCTGAGCTGCCCAAGGTGCCCATCGTCCAGGAGCGAACGGGCGTGGAAGAACTCGCGCGAGTACACCGCGGTCTCCATCATCATGTAGTTGCGCCGGGCATCGTCCTGCGCCGCGATCAGCGCGTCCAGGTCCTCGAGAGTCGTTGCCATCGGTACCGCCGACGCGCAGTGCCGCCCGGACTTCAGTACCTGCTGTACCTGCTCGGCGTGGAACCGCACCGGGGTGAGTAGATGCACTGCGTCCCAGCCGTCCGCGGCCAGCGCCTCGTCGAGCGACGCGAACCGATGGTCGATCCCGAGCCGGTCCGCGACTGCCGCCGTACGGGCCGGATCAGCGTCCACGACCGCGACCCGGCCGACGTCCGGATGCGCCTGGTAGATCGGGGCGAAGTCGGCGCCGAACCCCAGCCCGACCACGATCACGTCAATGCTCATACGGGCACCTCTCGTTCTTCTCCGAACAGGAAGACCGCGCCGCCGGTGGCGAAGTTCTCCAGGTCCTGGTTGGCGTCCTGACCGGCCTGCGAGTCGAGCACCAGCTCCAGGTCGGCGCGGCTGTCGGTGTAGAGCTCTGCCTGATAGTGGTACTGCGGCGGGGTCCCGTCCGGCGCCGGGTCGAAGCGGCACACGGTCCAGCGCTTCAGCCCGGACATCTTCTGCGCGAGCGGGATGTGCGTCTCGTCGTAGTACCGGTCGAACGCCTCGGTCGAGTCCGGCGGCCCGTACAGAACGGTCACCTTGTACATGTCAGCCTTTCAGTCCGGTCAGTGCGATGCCTTCGACGAAGTACTTCTGGGCGAAGGCGAACAGGATCACGATCGGCAGCAGGACGACCGCGGCCGCGGCCATCAGGTACCCCCACTGTGCCGTGTAGGTGCCCTGGAACGAGGCCAGCCCCATCGCCAGCGTGTACTTGTCGGAGTCGTTCAGGTAGATCAGCGGCCCGAGGTAGTCGTTCCAGACCCCGAGGAACGTGAACACCCCGACCACGGCCAGCGCCGGCTTCGACAGCGGCAGGATGATCCGCCAGTACACCTGGAACGGCGTCGCGCCGTCGATGTACGCCGACTCGTCCAGCTCGTACGGGATCGACAGGAAGAACTGCCGGAGCAGGAAGATGTTGAACACCCCGGTCCCGAACCAGTGCGGCAGGATCAGCGGGACGTACGTGTTCACCAGCCCGAGCTTCTGCCAGAACAGGAACGTCGGGATCAGCGTCACGGCGTACGGCAGCATCACCCCCGACATCAGGATGCCGAACACCAGGTTCTTGTGCCGCCAGCGCAGCCGCGCGAACGAGAACGCCGCCAGCGAGCAGGACAGCATCGTCCCGATCAGGACGCCCGCCTCGAGGACAATGGTGTTCAGGAAGTACCGGGCGAACGGGACCTGGGTGAGCGCGCCGGTGAAGTTGTCCCAGGCGAACGGCTTCGGGATCCACTCCGGCGGCGAGACGAAGATCTGCCCGGAGTCCATCAGCGCGCTCCGGACCAGCCAGATCAGCGGCAGCAAGGTCGGCACCGCGCCCGCGATCAGCAGCACGTACACGAGGAGCTTCTTCCCGATGCCCTTCGGCGCCAGCGGGCGCGACGCCGGTGGCGCCTTGGCCGCGGTGGTGGGTTTGTCCAGTACGGCGGTCATCGAGCACTCCCCGCCTCGTAGTAGACCCAGCGGCTCGAGTTGCGGAACAGCACCACGGTGACCGCCATGATCACCAGGAACAGCACCCACGCCAGCGCGCTGGCGTAGCCCATCTCGTTGTTGGTGAACGCGGTCCGGTACAGGTAGTAGATGTAGAACAGCGTCGAGTCGTTCGGCCCGCCCTCGGTCATCACCGCGGCCTGTACGAACACCTGGAGCGCCCCGATCACGCTCGTCACCAGGCTGTAGAAGATCGTCGGCGTCATCATCGGCAGCGTGATGTGCCGGAACTTCCGCCAGGCGCCGCCGCCGTCCACCGCGATCGCCTCGTAGAGCTGGCGCGGCACGCCCTGCAGTCCCGCCAGGAAGATGACAGCGACGTTGCCGAAGCCCCACACGGACATCAGGATCAGCGACGGGATCGCCGTGGACTCGTCGAAGATCCACTGCGACCGGGGCAGCCCGGCCTTCTCGGTCAGCGTGTTCAGCAGTCCGAAGTCCGGGTTGAACAGCCAGATCCAGAGCATCGAGTTCGCCACGATCGGCACGATCGCGGGCAGGTAGTAGATCACCCGGAAGAACGACTGGCCGCGGACCGGCTGGTTCAGCAGCAGCGCGACTCCGAACGCCACGATCAGCAGCAGCGGCACGGCGCCGAGCGTGTAGTACACGGTGGCCCACAACGACTTGTAGAAGCTGTCGTCGGCGGTGAACATCCGCTTGTAGTTGGCCAGGCCAACGAACTTCGGGGCGGCGCCGATAGTCCAGTCGGTCAGGCTGATCACCGCGGACGCGATCATCGGCAGGAACGTGAAGGCGACGAACCCGATGATCGCCGGCAGCGCGAGCAGGACGCCCCAGCGGGCCTCCTGCTTCATCGGAGAGGACGGCATCACAACTCCTGGGTGGGCCACTTGCCCTGCAGCAGCGCCTGCATCTTCGGCTTCAGCGCCTTCACGATGTCGATCGGGGCGCCCTTGTTCAGGCTGATCTGCTCGATCGCCGGGTCGAGCACCTGGTGGATGCGCTCGGAGTTCTTCATCTGCTGACCCCAGTCGGTGACGCCGTGCTTCGCGGTGGTGTCGACGACCGCGGTCCGGAAGTTCGGCGGATACTTGTCCTTCAGCACCCACTTGTCGATCTCGGCCTCGTCTGTGTAGTACTTCTTCTGCAGCGGCGCCCACAGCCCGTCCTTGAACAGGTCCACGTGCTCGGGGTCGTTGTAGTAGAGGTAGAGCTCGATCGCCTCCTCCGGGTGCTTGGTCTTCGCGAAGATCGCCCCGGCCGCGCCGCCGGTCATGGTCAGCGACTCCTGGAACTTCGGGAGCACCGCGACGCCGAACGGCACCTTGCCCTCCATCAGGTCGAGCATCTGCCAGTTGCCGTCGATCACCATTGCGACCCGCTTCGTCTGCAGCTGGACGGCGGTGGTCGGCGCGTTCTTGCCGAGCTGGGCCGGGGTCGGCGCCACCCGGTGGACGTAGATCAGGTCCTGGAGCTTCTTCAGTACGTCGACCGCCGCCGCCGAGTCGAGCGCGAACTTCGTGCCGTCTTCGTTCACCATGTCGGCGCCGTTCGAGCGCAGCAGGCTGTAGAGGCCACCGCCGCCGAACGGCGCGATGGTGCCGAACTGCTTGATCTTGCCGCCGTCGAAGCCGTCCTCGGACGGATGCTTGCCGTTCTGGTCGACGGTCAGCTTGTCCGCGGCCTGGACGAAGTCGTCCCAGCTCCACGCGGTCTCGGCGGTGAACGGTGCCGGGTCGACGCCGGCCGCCTTGAAGGCGTCGGTGTTGTAGTAGAGGATCTGCACGCCCATCGCGAGCTGGTTCGCGGCGAGCTTGTCCTTGCCGTACCAGAAGTAGCTGCTCGGCAGCCGGTCCTTGAGCGCCGGGTACTTCTCGACGTACGGGAAGAGGTTGAGGATCAGGTCCTTCTGCGCCAGGTCGTACATCTGCGACGTACCGAGATAGCCGAGGTCCGGCGGCGTGTTCGCGGCGACCAGGCTGGACACCTTGGTCGGGTAGTTCGCGACCGGCACGAACATCGGGTCGACCTTCGCGCCTTTGTGTTCGCCTGCGTACTTCTTCAGCATCTGGTCGATCGCCTTCTTCTCGAAGGCCGAGCCCCAGTACATGAAGCTCAGTTGGCCGCCACCGCCGGCGGCGTCGCCGGATCCACCGCAGCCGGTCAGGACGGCCGGTCCCAGTCCGGCGGCGAGAGCGGTCGCGCCACCGGCTCGCAGCAGCTGGCGCCTGCTCGCACGAAACTCTGTCATCGGAATGCTCCTCGCTTCGTTTCGGTGAGCGTAGGGCGCTTAATGTCGATGGTCAACAGAAAGATGTTGATTCTGACATAATTGGGTCGACGTACCCTGACACAGCGCGATCGCAGAGGAGAGTCGATGAGCACAGTGCCCTCTCGGGTGTCCCCGCGAGCCTTCCCGCGGGTGTCCCCGTCGCGGATCGTCCGGGCCGGGGAGATCCTCGACCTGGTGCGGCGCGGTGACGCGAACACGACCGGGCAGCTCGCCGACCACCTCGGCATTGCGCGCTCGACGGTCAACGACCGGCTCGAGGTCCTGCTGGCGTCCGGGATGCTGACGCTCGACGGTGCGACCCAGGCCGGTTCCCGCGGCCGGCCGGCCGCGACCCTGAGCTTCAATCCGCGGTCGGGCGTGACGCTGGCGGCCCAGCTCGGGATCTCCGGCGTCCGGACGGCGGTCACGGATCTGTCCGGCGAGATCCTGGAGAGCCGGATGATCGACATCGACGTGACGAGCGGTGCCGGTCCGGTGCTCGTGCTGGTGGTCGCGGAGTTCGGGCGGATGCTGGAGCGGCTCGAGCTGGACCCGGCGCTCGTGCACGGGATCGGGGTCGGGATGCCGGCCCGGATCGAGCTCGCCACGCATGCGCCCGGTGCGGACTGGTCGAGCGAGGCGGTCGAGGCGGTGCTGACCGAGTGGCTGCCGGTACCGGTGTTCGTGGATCATGACGTGAACCTGCTGGCGTTCGGGGAGTTGTGTGCCCGTACGGATGCGCCGGAGGTGCTGATCAGCGTGAAGGCCGGTACGGTCATCGGCTGCGGGGTCGTTGTCAACGGCAAGGTTGTCCAGGGCGTCTCGAGCCTGGCCGGCGAGATCGGGCACACCCGCGTCGGCGTATCCGAGGAGCCCTGCAGCTGCGGGAACGTGGGCTGCCTGAACGCCGTCGCCAGCGGCGCTGCGCTCGCCAAGCGGCTGCGGGCGAACGGTGTCGACACGCCGAACGCGCGCGCGGTGGCCGTCCTTGCGCGGTCGGGTGACGTCGACGCCGGTCACGCCGTCCGGATGGCCGGCCGTGACATCGGCGACGTGCTGGCGAGCGTCGTGAACCTGCTCAACCCCGGTGTGATCAGTCTCTGGGGCTACCTCGCGGAGGCCGAGGACCAGCTGATCGCGGGCATCCGCGAGAGCATCGCGCGCTCGGCGCAGGCCGGGCCGGCCGGTGACGTACGGATCGAACCGGCGACGATGGGCGCGGACGCCGGCCTGTACGGCGCCGCAATGATGGTCGTCGAACACGCACTGAGCCCCGCCGCGGTCGACGCCTACCTGTTGACGCTGCAGTCCACCTAGGTGACCGCCGAGGTCAGCGTGACGTCGACCGTGGTGCGGTTCACGTAGTCGGTCCACGCCTGCGCGAGGCGCGTGACGCCCTGCGTCAACGTTGCCGTGGGCAACGCGTACGGGAGGCGGGTGTGGTGGTCGGTGCTGCCGTCCGCGGAGAAGACCGCGCCGGGCAGCAGCGCTACGCCGTACCGGAGGGCGATCTGGGCGAAGTGGGTGGCGTCGCCGTGCGGCAGCCGCACCCACAGCGAGGCGCCGGCCTCCGGCTCGCGCCACGACCAGTCGGGGAGGTGCTCCGCCAGCAGGCCGGTCAACGTCTGCAGTCCGACGGGCAAGGTCGTACGGCGCTCTGCCGCAGCCTGTTCGCGATGGTCGATCAGCCGGAGTGCGACCTCCTGGGCGACCAGCGAGCTGCCGAGGTCGGTGATGCCGCGGACCTGAGCGAACCGCGACACCACCTGCGGTACGGCACGGATCCAGCCGAGACGGAGGCCGCCCCAGAACAGCTTGCTCAGCGACCCGATCGTGACGAGCCGCTCGTGGGTCGCCAGCGCGGCGGGCGTCGATCGCCCGTCGAACGCCGTACCGGCCAGCGAAGTGTCGTCGACGAGCACCACCTCGTGCTGGTCGAGCAGCTTGGCGAGCCGCTGCCGCCGCTCGTCGGACAGGACGACGCCGGTCGGGTTGTGCGCGGCTGCCTGCACGTAGACGAGTCGTGGAGACTCGTTCGTCAGCAGGCGTTCGAGCGCCGCGACATCGAGGCCGTGTTCGTCGATCCGTACCGTCCGCAGCCGGCTGCCGGTCCGCGCGAACGCCTCGAGAGCCCCGCGGTACGTCGGTTGCTCGACGACCACGCCGTCGCCCGCCTGCAGGCAGCCGCGCGCCACGAGTTCCAGCGCCTGCTGTGCGCCGGACGTTATCAGGATGTCCTCGGGCGCCGTCGGCAGACCACCATCGCTGTACCAGCGGGCGATCCGCTCGCGCAGCGCCGGCAGACCGCGCAGGTGGTACCCGTGGTAGGTGCCGGTCAGCCGCAGGTAGTCGTCCCGGGTCAGTCCCGCGGCGACATCGGCGACCAGATCCAGGCTGGGGAGCGCGGCGGTGGCGAAGTCGATCGTTACCAACGGCCCGTTCAGGAACTGGCTGGCCGCGTGGTCGCCGGCGAGCCCGGACACCGTCTCCCGGTTGCGGTCCGGACTGACCCGGGTCCCGCTGCCCTGGCGCCGTTCGAGACGCTTGCTCTCCCGGAGCGCCTGGTACGCCGCGACGACCGTCGTACGGCTGACCGTCAGCGCCGTGGCGAGCGCACGCTCCGGCGGCAGGGCCGCGCCCGGTGGCAGCTCGCCGCGCTCGATCAGCTCGGCGAGGCTGTCGCTCAGCTGACGGTAGAGCGGCCCGGACCGGGCACCGGTGCCGACGAGCATCCGGGCGAGCTCGTCGGCCGAGAATCTGAGGCCATTACCGTGCTGAATCACAAACAGGGTCCAATTTCGTCGCTGTGGCTCTAGCTGCCCCCGGGTTTCGAACGCCAATCTAGGACGCGATCGAGCCTATTGGCCGGCGAGAAGAGGCGCAATGCGACGGACGGGAACCTGGCGATGACCGTGACCTATCAGTTCGAGTACTCCGAGCGTTTGCGGGTGGCCTTCATCGGCGCGGGCGGGCACTCGTACCGCAACGTCTATCCCGCGTTCCAGTACGCACCGGTCGATCTGGTCGCGGTCTGTGACGTGCAGCTCGATCGCGCGGAGACCTACGCGCAGCGGTTCGGCGCCGCGGCGGCGTACGACGACCATCGGGAGATGCTCGCGACCGAGCAGCCGGATGCGGTTTTCATCGTCACGTCCTACACCCCGGACGGCGACGTCCAGGCGACGGCGCTGGCCGAGGACTGTCTGCGGGCGGGCGCGCATGTGTGGATGGAGAAGCCGACGGCCGCCGGGCTGGCGCAGCTCGACCGGCTGCAGGTCGCCGCCGACGAGACCAGCCGCACGGTGATGACCGGGCTGAAGAAGATCTTCACGCCCGCGACGGAGAAGGTGAAGGCGATCATCGGTACGCCGGAGTTCGGGCCGGTGTCCTCGATCTCGGTCCGCTACCCGCAGGCCCTGCCCGCGCCGGACGACCGCTCGGACGACGTGCGGATGATCGGGTTCCTGGACCACATCTTCCACCCGGCCGCGATCCTCACCCACCTGATGGGCCCGGTGCGGAGGCTGAGCTACGAGTGGGAGCCGCGGACCGGCGCCAGCGTGTCGAGCCTGCTGTTCGAATCCGGGGCGGTCGGCACGTTGCACCTCGCCGCGGGCTCCGCGAACGGCGCGCCACTGGAGCGTGTCGAGGTGATCGGCGCCGGAGCGAACGTGGTGGTCGACAACGGTGTCCGGATCACCTACTACCGAGCCGGTGCGGAGCTCGGGTACGGGCGGTCGTCGTCGTTCGTCACCGACGACGCGGTCGCGCCGCTGCGCTGGGAGCCGGAGTTCTCGCTCGGCCAGCTCTACAACAAGAACCTGTTCTACCTCGGTTACGTGCCCGAGATCGTGCACTTCTGCGAGCACGTACTGGCCGGGACACCGGTCGAGAAGGGGACGCTCGCCGACGTCCGGGAAATCCTCAAGCTGTACGAGCTGTACCGCCGGCTGCCCGCCGGTGAGTCGGCCGAGATCGAGAGTTGATCATGGGAGAGAAGAGCCGTGTGACCGCCGCCGGCGCCGTGACAGTGGAGGAGCAGCCCTGGGGGCGGCTGGAGTGGATGGTGTCCGGTGCCCTCGGCAACTCGTCGACGATGACGGTCGGGCGCTGCTACATCCGGCCGGGGGAGCAGAATCCGCGGCACTACCACCCGAACTGTGACGAGGTGCTGCACGTGCTGCAGGGCACGATCGAGCACACCGTCGACGACGACCGGGTGACGATGGGGCCGGGCGACACGATCAGCATCCCCACCGGCGCGCTGCACAACGCCCGCAACATCGGTACCGACGAGGCGATCTTCATGATCGCGTTCTCGGCCCCGGATCGGCGGACGGTCGGTGAGTGACGTGGTCCCGGACGGACCGCAGGTCGCGGCGCCCATCTGGCCGCCGACGTGGACCGTTCGTCCGTGGCGGCCGCAGGTGGAGCGGACCTGGATGCGCCCTAGCACTCGGTGGGACGGGCGGTACGTCGATCGCCGCTGCGGCGTTCCGCGAGCTACCCCTGGGCGTACCGAAGGTGATCGTGTCGACCGCGACGTCCGGCGACACGGCGGCGTACGTGCGAGAGACCGATCTCGTGCTGATGCCAAGCGTCGTCGAGGTCGCGGGAGTGCGGTCGCCCACGAGCTCGGCCTGCTCACCACGCCGTACGTCTTCTCCAGCGCCGACGCGGTCGCGATGACCGAGGCCGGTGCCGATGTCGTCGTGTGCCATCTCGGCCTCACCACCGGCGGGTCGATCACCGCCACCACGAGCACCGTCGTGAACCTCCGGCGCAGCTAGTCCGGCCGGTTCCGGCGATTTCCTTCTGGCTGAAGTTAATGCCGGGCGAGTGGTTGACAGGCCACCGCCCGGCCACTTAACTTCAGCTGGAAGTAAACCCGTCGAACCGGACAAGGTGGGACGCGTGACTGACCGTCCGAACGTTCTGGTCGTGATGGCCGACGAGCAGAGCTGGAACACTCTGGGCTGTACCGGGAACCCCGCTGCGCAGACGCCGAACCTGGACGCGCTGGCGGGGGAGTCGACCGTCTTCGACGCCTGCTACACGCCGTTCCCGCTGTGCTGCCCGTCGCGGACGAGCCTGTGGACCGGTCTGATGCCACGGCACCACGGCGTCCTCGGGAACTGGCGCCCGATCGAACCGCAGCTGCGCGAGGCAGGCATCGCGCAGGCGTTCGCCACCGCCGGCTACCACACGCACTACAACGGCAAATGGCACGTGCCGGGCACGACCCCGGACCGGATGGGCTGGGCAGACAGCAGCGCGATCCCCGCAGTACTGCGGGGACAAGACCGCGGCCGCTACATCGAGGACTACCGCTCATGGGCCGGCGAGCGCGGGTACGCGTTCGACCCCGAGCACATCGAGAACCTCACGACCCAAGACCTCGCGGCGCTGCGGGAGCAGCCGTACGCGACCTCGAGCATCCCGCTCGACTCGTTCCTCGAGACGTGGCAGTGCGACACCTTCCTCGAAGGACTGGATCGGCGACCGGCGGACAAGCCGTGGCTGGCGGTCTGCTCGATGAACGCTCCGCACTTCCCGATGCTCGTCCCGAGTCCGTACGACCGGCTGATCGACCGCGACAAGGTGCAGCTGCCGGAGAGCTGGAAGACGGGGACGGCGACGAAGCCGCGCGAGGTCCGCGAGTCGCACTTCGCCCGCGACTTCGAGAACCTCGACGAACAGGGCTGGATCGAGGTGACCAGCCACTACCTGGGGCTCTGCGCGCTCGTCGACGCGCAGTTCGGCCGCATCCGCCGGTACCTCGAGGACGCCGGCGAGTGGGACCGGACGGTTGTGGTGTTCACGTCCGACCACGGCGACCTGATGGGCGCGCACCGGCTGATGGAGAAGGGCCACTGGCTGCACTACGAGGAGGATCTGCGGGTCCCGCTGATCGTGCGGCACCCGGACGGCCGGCAGAGCCGGAACTCGAACTTCGTGTCGATGGTCGACATCGCCGCCACGCTCGGTGAGCTGGCCGGCGTCGAGTGGCACGAACCGCATGACGGGCGGTCGTTCGCGAGCATGGTCGGCAACGACTCCGCGACGCCGACCCGCGAGTACGTCACCGCCGAGACGATGCTGCACGACGGCCGTCCCGGCGGGAACGGGGACCCGTTCCACGCAAAGGACTGGCAGTACCCGCAGGACAGTCTCAACCTGTCCGTCCGGACCGCCGATCACCGGTACGTCTTCCGCTCCCACGACGAGGCGGAGCTGTACGACCTGGCGGCCGACCCGTGGGAGCAGCACAACATCGCGGCCACGGCCGACGGCGCACAGACGGCTGCACTGCTGGCCGGGCTGCTCGCCGACGAGGTGGCCGACGTACTTCCCGAAGGCGCCGCTCTGGTTCGCGAGCGCGCATCAGCATCGAATGCGAAGGGCACATCATGACGTCGATCAAGGGCACCCCGCTGTCGCGGCGGACACTGCTGCGGTTCGGGGCGGCGGCGGCCGGAGTCGCGGCCGTCTCCTCCTGCACCCGCGGCCTGGGCGGCGGCGACAAGTCGTCGTCCGGCGGCGGCGCCGGCTCGTCGCTGGACGTGATGTTCTGGGGCGAGGGCGACCAGAACAAGAAGCTGATCGAGGCGCTCGACCTCTATCAGAAGAGCGAGGGCGCGACAAAGGTCAACCCGCAGTACTCCGGCTTCTCCGGGTACTACGACAAGCTCGCGACCCGCGTTGCCGGGGGCAACCCGCCGGACGTGTTCCAGATCCACCTGCCGTACCTGATGGAGTACATCAAGCGCGGTGCGGTTGCTCCGCTGGACCAGTACAAGGACGATCTCGGCCTGGACAAGATGCCGGACTACGTCGCCACCACTACGAAGGCCGACGGCAAGTACTACTTCGCGCTGCTCGGCGCGGCGACCCAGCCGGCCATCATCGTGAACACGACGAAGCTCAAGCCGCTCGGGTTGAGCGCGCCGAGTCCGGACTGGACGATCGACCAGTACAAGGCGACGATGGCCGAGGTCTGGAGCAAGAGCGGTCACAAGCTCGCGGGTACGGCCGACCTCGGCGGCAGCCCGATCGCGCTCGAGTCCTTCCTGCGCGGTCGCGGCAAGGCGCTGTTCGGCGACGGCAGCTCGCTCGGGTTCGCCGAGGACGACTTCGCTGCGTGGCTGCAGCTGTGGCAGGACCTGCGCGGCAACGGTTCCGCGGTGCAGATGGCGGTCACGGCTGCGGCGACCGGGTTCCAGAACGACCCGGTGACGGTCGGCAAGGCGGCGTACAGCGGCACCGCGACCTCACGGGGCCTGCCGTCGATGCAGAGCCTGACCAAGGACACGCTGAGCCTCGGTACGTTCCCGAGTGGCGGCCCGGGCTCCCAGCCCGGCACGAACATCATCCCGGCCGGCTGGTTCGCGATCTCGCCGAAGTCGAAGAACATCGAGGGCGCGGTCTCGATGCTGAAGTACCTGACCAGCCAGCCGGACGCCGCGCAGGCGATGGGTCTGGCGCGCGGCGTGCCGATCCCGGAGGCGATCAGGACCGACGTGGCGAAGACGGCGACCGGTCTGAACAAGCTCGTCCTCGAGAACTACGCGCTGGTCGCGTCGCAGGGCCCGGCGGCGCTGCAGATGTACCCGCCGGGTGCGAGCAAGCTGCTGCAGACGTCGCTGCCGAACGCGAACCAGGTGGTCGGCTTCGGCAAGAGCTCGGTGTCGCAGGCGGTGACCAAGTTCTTCTCCGACGCCAAGGCCGCGCTCAAGTGAGGCCTGCGTGAGGTCCGTCCAGCCGTTCGGCGTCCGGCAGCAGAACTACTCGGCGATCCTGCGTGCGGTGATGCGGCACGCGCCGATCGCGCGGTCCGAGCTGGCCGGGCTGACCGGGATGTCGACCGGCACGATGACGAAGCTGACCAGTCTGCTGTGCGAGGCCGGTCTGCTGCGTGAGCTGCCGGCCGGGACGGAGCACCGCTCGCTCGGCCGGCCGCCGACGCCGATGGTCGTCGACGAACGCACCTACCGCGTGGTGGGCGTGCACTTCGGACTGCGGCGTACGACGGTGTGTCTGCTTGATCTGCGCGGAACGCTGCTGGCCGAGGTACGGCTGCCGCACAAGAGCCGGCGGGCGTTCGAAGCGCTGGTGAAGCAGGCGATCGAGGGCGTCCAGCAACTCGTCGCGCAGCATCCGGGGACGGTTCTCGGGGTCGGGGCGAGCACCGGTGGCTGGGTCGATCGGGAGGCCGGTGTGGTCCGAGACCATCGGATGCTGCGGTGGCGGGATGTGCCGCTGCGCGACGCTCTCGGCGGTGGCCTCGGGCTGCCCACGGAGATCGACTCGAGCTTCCGGGCGCTGGCGATGGCCGAGCGGTGGTTCGGCGGCGCGCAGGGTGTGGACGATCTGATCGGTCTGTTCGTCGGCAACGTCGTCGGCGCGGGCTTCGTGATCGGCGGCCGGGTACGCGCCGGGCACCACGCGGCGGCCGGAAGCGTCGATCACCTGTCCGTCGGTGTGACCGCGGCCGACGTGTGCTCGTGCGGGCGGCGGGACTGCCTGCACGTCGCGGCCAGCGACTTGACTGTGCTCGCGCAGGCGCGGAAAGCCGGGCTGATCGGCGCTCGCGGGACGCTGGAACATCTCCTGCAGGCTGCGCGCGACGGAGACAAGCGGGCGGACCGGCTGCTGGTCGATCGCGCCGAGCTTGTTGGTGTCGCCGCGGGCACCTTGATCG
Source organism: Kribbella sp. NPDC048928 (assembly GCF_043197975.1). Lineage (NCBI taxonomy): Bacteria > Bacillati > Actinomycetota > Actinomycetes > Propionibacteriales > Kribbellaceae > Kribbella > Kribbella sp. NPDC048928. The sequence goes on from NZ_JBICUC010000010.1 coordinate 243,552, forward strand.
ACATGCTCGACCCGGAGTTGGTGATCGTCAGCGGTGGAGTGGTGGACGCACCGGAGTACTTGCGATCGGTGCAGCGCGGGGCCCGTGCGTACCTGCACGACAAACGTCCGGTGGACCTGGAGTCGGTGATCCGGCTGAGCGCCTTCGGTACCGACGGTGTGGCCGTCTCCGCGGCGAGCGTGATTCTCGACCGGATCTATGCGGCGCCCGCGGAGTTCGTCCCGGGCCTGCTCGAGCTGCGGTACGGGTGATTGGCATGGGTCCGTACGTCGAGTCCGCGCGGGTGTGGTCGCACCGGCCCTCGCCCCGGAGTATGTGGGTAATGGTCGAGCTGGTTGCCGACGGCATCCGTGGTGTCGGTGAGTTGTCCGACGGGGGACCGCTCGACGTTGTGCTCGAGGCCGCGCAGACGGTGCGGTCGTCGATCATCGGGTTGTCGCTGGAGCAGGCTCGGGTCGAGCTCGCGCGGCCGGCCGACAGCTTCCTGTGGTCGACAGTGCGTGGAGGCTTCGCGTCGGCGCTGGCGGATCTGACAGCGCGGCGCGACGGGCTGGCGGTCTCGGAGTCGTTGGGACTGGGCGCGCCGCGGCCGGTTCGGTTGTACGCGAACCTGAATCGGCGCTTCGGCGGTGACGGCGCGGAGACGATCGTCGCCGAGGCGGTTCGGGCCGCCGGCAACGGGTTCTCGGCCGTCAAGGTGGCGCCGTTCCTGGACAACCGGGCGCGCGGCATGTCGGGTACACGGCTGATCGACGCGGGGCTCGAGCTGGTCGAGAAGGTTCGGGCGGCGATCCCGGACGACGTGCGGCTGATGGTGGACTGCCATCACCTCGTACCGCCGGAGTTCGTGGCGGTCGTCGTACGGGAGTTCGCCGCGCTGGAGCCGTACTGGGTCGAGGACCTGATCGGCGATCGGACGGCAATCGAGGCCGCGGCCTCGGCGGGGCTGGCGTTGGCCGCGGGGGAGCACGTCTGGCAGCCGGAGCTCGCCGCGGCGGCGTGTGCGGGCGGTGCGTTGATGTACTGGCTGGTCGACCCGAAACACGCGGGCGGGCCGGCGGGTGTCGCGCGGATCGCGGAGGCGATCGGAGACACGTCGCTGACGTTCCACAACCCGAGCGGTCCTGTCGGTACGGCGCATGCAGCACAGCTCGCTGCGCTGGCGGGTGCGGACGGGTGGCTGGAGTACGCGTGGGGTGAGCTGGACCCCGCCGAGTTGGTTGTCGATGGCAAGTTCTTGCCGGCCGGTCCCGGGATCGGGGCCGCGGTGGTATGTCGAGTCGGAGAGGAGTGAGTTGTGGCGGTTGCATTTGCGGCGCTGCGTGGCGGACGGCGGACTCGGTACCAGAACGGGTGGGCGCTGCTGTTCCTGGCGCCCTGGCTGATCGGGTTCCTGGCGTTCACGGCGGGGCCGATGCTGATGTCGCTGTACCTCGCCTTCACCAAGTACGACCTGCTGACCGCGCCGAAGTGGATCGGCGGTGGCAACTTCGGGCGGATGTTCGGCGACGATCCGCTGTTCCTGCAGTCGCTCAAGGTGACTGCGATCTATGTGGTCGTGGGGACGCCGCTGAGCCTGTGCTTCGCGCTCGGTGTCGCCGTGGTCCTGAACCGCGGGCTGCGCGGTCTGGACTTCTACCGCTCGGCGATCTACCTGCCGTCGCTGTTCGGCGGCAGCGTCGCGATCGCGGTGCTGTGGCGGAAGGTGTTCAACGGCGACGGCCTGGTCAACCAGATCCTCGCCCTGGTCGGCATCCACGGACCGTCGTGGATCTCCGAACCGCATACCGCGCTCGGCACGCTGATCGCGCTCGAGGTCTGGCAGTTCGGGGCGCCGATGGTGATCTTCCTGGCCGGGCTGCGGCAGATCCCGCGGGAGTTCTACGAGGCGGCGCAGGTGGACGGGGCGAGCCGGGGTCGGCAGTTCTGGAGCATCACGATGCCGCTGCTGAGCCCGATCCTGTTCTTCAACCTGACTCTGCAACTGATCCGGTCGTTCCAGGCGTTCGCCCCGGCCTTCATCATCAGCGACGGCTCCGGTGGACCTGCCGACTCGACGCTGTTCTACTCGCTGTACCTCTACCAGGAGGGTTTCGTGAACTTCGACATGGGCTACGCCGCGGCGATGGCCTGGATGCTCGTTCTGCTGGCCGGCGCCGTGGTGGCCGTCAACTTCTTCTTCGCCAAGTTCTGGGTGCACTATGAGAACTAAGAGGCGGCTGTTTGCGCATTTCGCGCTGATCGTGGTCACGCTCGTGATGCTGTATCCGCTGGTGTGGATGGTGGCGAGCTCCTTCAAGCCGACCGACGAGATCTTCTCCCAGCCCGGGCTGATCCCGCGGCACTTCGAGCCGTCCAACTACTCCGAAGGCTGGAAGGGCATCTCGACGGCGTTCAGCATCTTCATCGAGAACTCGTTGTTCATCTCGGTGCTGGCGATCATCGGCAACGTGTTCTCCTGCAGTCTGGCGGCGTTCGCGTTCGCCCGGCTGAACTTCATCGGCCGCCGGATCGCGTACGCGACCATGCTCGTCACGCTGATGCTGCCGACGCACGTGACGCTGGTGCCGCAGTACATCTTGTTCAACAAGCTCGGCTGGGTGAACACGTTCTATCCGCTGTTCGTGCCGCACTTCTTCGCGGTCGACGCGTTCTTCGTACTGCTGATGGTGCAGTTCATCCGGTCGCTGCCGCCCGAGCTGGACGAGGCGGCGCGCCTGGACGGCTGCTCGCCGTGGGCGATCTACCGGCACATCGTGTTCCCGCTGCTGCGGCCGGCGCTGGTCACCACGGTGATCTTCACGTTCATCTGGACGTACAACGACTTCTTCAAGCAGCTCATCTACCTGAACGACGTGCAGCTGTTCACGGTGCCGCTCGGGTTGCGGCAGTTCCTCGACTCGACCGGTGACTCGTCGTGGGGGCCGATGCTTGCCATGAGCACCCTTGCGCTGGTGCCGCCGCTGGTCCTGTTCGTCACGTTCCAGCGCAAGATCGTGGACGGCGTCGCGACGTCGGGGCTGAAGGGATGAGTGCGGTCGCCGTCGTCACCGGCGCGGGCGGCGGGATCGGTACGGCGATGGTGGCGACGCTCGTGAAGCACGGCTGGGCTGTGGTCGGCGTCGACCTGGTGGATCGGCCGGCCGTCCTGGACGGGGTCGAGTGGGTCGTGGGCGACGTACGCGACGAGTCGACCATCAGCCGCGCGCTCGAGGCGGCGGCGAGGATGGGGCCGGTACGCGGTCTGGTGACTGCAACTCTCACCGAACAACGTAGTGCGCTCGAGGGCTTGAGCAGCTCGGCGCTTGCGGAGGTGCTGGACGTGCAGGTTGCTGCCGCGTGGGCGTGGAGCACAGCTGTCGCCCGCGAAGCCCGCACACCTGACGACGATGTGTCGATCGTGCATGTTTCGAGCGTGCATGCGCAGCGGGCGCAGTCGGGGATGGCGGCGTACGCGATGGGGAAGGCGGCGCTGGACGCGCTCGTACGGGCAGCCGCGGTCGAGTGGGGTGCGCGTGGAGTGCGGTGCAACGCCGTACTGCCAGGATTCGTACCGGTCGACCGGAACAAAGCCCGCTGGTCCGACCCGAACGCTGCCCGTGAACTGCTCGCCAACCATCCGCTCGGCCGTTTCGTGACCGCCGAAGACGTGGCGCAGGTGGTGGCGTTCCTGCTCGGCCCCGAGTCGCGGGCCGTCACAGGCGTGTCCTTGCCGGTCGACGGCGGCATGCTCGCAACGCTGCCGCGCTGGGCCTGATCACTTACTCACTGAACTGCGAGGGATCTATGAGACCGAACGTCCTGATCATCCTGGTCGACGACATGGGCTACTCCGACATCGGCTGCTACGGCGGCGAGATCGGCACCCCGAACATCGACGGCCTCGCCGCGCACGGCGCCCGGCTGACGAACTTCTACAACACGGCACGCTGCAGCCCGTCGCGCGCATCGCTGCTGACCGGCCTGCATCCGCACCAGACCGGCGTCGCCGAGCTGGTCAACAACGACGGTCCCGGCGGCTACCCGGGCAGTCTCACCGACCGTTCCGCGACGCTGGCCGAGACCTTCCGGGCGGCCGGCTACCGCACGCACATGACCGGCAAGTGGCACCTCGCGAACGAGCGCGAGCAGCCCGCGGACACCTGGCCGACGCGGCGTGGGTTCGAGCGGTTCTGGGGGACGATCAGCGGCGCCGGCAGCTACTTCCAGACGACGACGCTGCACGACGGCGAGACGCCCGTACCGCTGTCCGACCTCGGACCGGATTTCTACTACACCGACGAGATCGGTGCGCACGCGGCCGCGGCGATCCGCGAGAGCGAAGGTCCGTTCTTCTCCTACGTCGCCTTTACCGCACCGCACTGGCCGCTGCACGCGAAGGAGTCGGACCTCGCCGAGACGCGTGGTGCGTTCGACGAAGGCTGGGACGTGCTGCGGACCCGTCGGCGGCAGCGCCAGCTCGACGCGGGCATCTGCGCGGCGGACGCGACCCTCGACCGCCGCGACCCCGAGGTGCCGGCGTGGGTGGACGAGCCCGAGCAGAAGTGGCAGCTCGAGCGGATGGAGGCGTACGCCGCCCAGGTCCGCGCGATGGATCGTGCGGTCGGCACGATCCTCGCGGCCCTCGACGAGACCGGGCAGCGGGAGAACACGATCGTCGTGTTCCTGTCCGACAACGGCGGCTGCGCCGAGGAGCTCAACAGCGCGCCGGAAGCGGCCGACAAGTTCCGGCAGCATCATTTGATCATCCCGCCGAGTGCCCCCGACGGAACGCCGATGAAGGTGGGCAACTCGCCCGACATCCGGCCGGGGACCCCGGACACGTACACGAGCTACGGCCAGGCGTGGGCGAACCTCTCCAACACGCCGTTCCGTCTCTACAAGCGCTGGGTCCACGAGGGCGGCATTGCGACTCCGCTGATCGTGTCGTGGCCGGCGGGCGGTCTGAACGAGACCGTCGTCGACGCACCGAACCAGCTCACCGACATCGCGCCGACGTTGCTTGAGGCAACCGATGTACCGGCGCTCACCGAACGCGCCGGACAGGAGCTGCCGACGCTGCCGGGGCGGAGCATGCTCGACCTGTTGCGTGGTGGACCCGCGAACGAGCACGACCTGTTCTGGGAGCACATCGGCAACGCCGCGATCCGCTCGGGCCAGTGGAAACTCGTCCGCGAGTACGAAGGACCGTGGGAGCTGTACGACCTGTCGGCGGACCGCAGTGAGAGCCGAAACCTCGCGCCCGAACAGCCCGAACGCGTGCAGGACCTGGCCGCTCGGTGGCAGACCTGGGCCGACACCGTCGGCGTCATCCCGTACGGCGACGTACTGACCGCCCGCGCCACGATGCCGAACCAACCCGCCTGAGAGGAGCAGTCGTATGGAGGTACGTCCGGAGTACCCCAGGCCGCAGTGGCGGCGGGAGCGCTGGCAGTCGCTGAACGGCGCGTGGGAGTTCGAGATCGACCAGAGCGACACGGGACTGCAGCGTGGGTTGCGCACCGCGCCGTACGGGCGGGAGATCCTGGTGCCGTTCGCGCCCGAGTCGGAGTTGTCCGGGATCGGGAACACCGACTTCATGGATGCGGTCTGGTACCGGCGCGAGGTGACCGTCGATCCGGGCTGGGTCGGTGAGCGGATCCTGCTGCACTTCCAGGCCGTCGATCATGACACGACGGTGTGGGTGAACGACGTGGAGGTCGGCCGGCACCGCGGCGGGTCGACACCGTTCGCGTTCGACATCACCGAGGCGTTCGACGGTGGCCGCGCGACGATCGTCGTCCGCGCACGTGATCCGCGGACGGGGGTCCAGCCGCGCGGCAAGCAGGCGACCTGGTACGAGAACACCGGCTGCTACTACACCCGTACGACCGGCATCTGGCAGACCGTTTGGCTCGAGCCGGTCGGTCGCTCGTACCTGAAGCGCCCGCGGATCACCCCGGACGTGACGAACTCACGCTTCATCGTCAGCACGCCGATCGACAACCCGCGCCGCGGGCAACGGCTGACCGTCGAGCTCACCGACGCCGACGGTGTGGTCGCCTCCGAGGAAATTGCCATCGGCACGGACTTCACGCCGGCCAGCGTGCTGACCGTTCCGGCCGACCGGCGCCGGCTGTGGAGTCCTGATGATCCGCATCTGTACGGCTTGCGCTTCGTGCTCGCGGACGGTGGAGTGGTCGACGAGGTCGAGAGTTACGCCGGGCTGCGGTCGGTCGCGATCGAGGGCAACAAGGTGCTGCTGAACGGCGAACCGTTCTTCCAGCGGCTCGTGCTCGACCAGGGGTACTGGCCGGACGGCCTGATGACCGCGCCGAGCGACGATGCGCTCGTCCGCGACATCGAGCTCGGTCTCGCCGCCGGGTTCAACGGTGCCCGCCTGCACCAGAAGGTCTTCGAGGAGCGGTATCTCCACCACGCGGATCGCCTCGGCTACCTGGTCTGGGGGGAGTTCCCCGACTGGGGTGCGCAGGGGCAGGGCCCGCGGGGCAACAACCAACAGCCCACGACGGCGTACGTCGCCGAGTGGCAGGACGTGGTCGCGCGGGACTACAACCATCCGTCGATCATCGGCTGGTGCCCGCTCAACGAGACGCACCAGGACCTGCACGACCGCGAGACGCAGCTCGACGACGTCACCCGCGCGATGTTCCGCGCGGCGAAGACCGCGGATCCGACCCGGCCGGTGATCGATGCCTCCGGCTACAGTCACCGCGTTCCGGAGACGGACATCTGGGACAGCCATTCGTATGAGCAGGATCCGGAGGCGTTCGCTCGCCAGCTGGCCGGTCTGGCGAAGGGCGAGCCGTTCGGCAATGTGAGCCGGGAGGGTGCGCCGCAGTCGCTTCCGTACAGCGGGCAGCCGTACATGGTGAGTGAGTACGGCGGTATTTGGTGGAACGCGGAGGCTGCGGCGGCGAGTGGTACGGACCGGCGGGAGTCGTGGGGGTACGGGCAGCGCGTCAGGTCGTTGGAGGAGTTCTACGAGCGTTTCGAGGGTCTGACGCGGGTGCTGCTCGAGGATCCGGACATGTTCGGGTACTGCTACACGCAGCTCACCGACGTCTTCCAGGAACAGAACGGGCTGTACGGGTTCGACCGGTCGGAGAAGTTCGACATCGCGCGGATCCGCGCTGTGCAGACGGGCCGGAAGGTGCAGCCATGAGGAAGCAGACCGGGGTGATCGCGGTTGCGGCGGCTGTTCTCCTGACCCAACTGCCGGCCGCGGCCCAGTCCAGCGCGGCCCAGCCTGGGGCGGAGTGGCCTGACGCCGGGCGGATCGGGATCCGGGTCGATCGTGGGCCGCTGGTGATGTCCGACGGCGTGCCCGCTCCGGCGATCACGCCGGAGATCTTCGGCGCGAACGCTCGTTGGATCGACAACGAGCTCGGCGCCTGGGATCCCGCGACCCACGGGCCCGCAGCCGGGTTCGCCGACGCCGCGCATGCTGCCGACCTCGGGCTGATCCGCTACCCGGGCGGCACGGTCGCGAACTTCTTCGACTTCAAGAAAGCGATCGGCCCGGTGGCGCAGCGCGGCTGCCAGACGTCGGGTGGGTTCGCCGCCGTACGCTTCGGCAACCTGCCTGGCGCGCGGAACGGGTTCGGGCCGGACGAGGAGGAGTCGCTCGTCTCCCAGATCGGCGCGAAGACGATGGTGATGGTGCCGTCGATCAATCAGACGGCCCAGGACGCCGCCGACTACGTCGAGTACATGAACTCGCCCAGCGACGGCGAAGCAACCAATCCGAACGGCGGCACCGACTGGGCCGAGGTCCGGGCGGCGAACGGGCATCCGGCCGCGTACGGCATCAAGACCTGGGAGTACGGCAACGAGCCGTTCCTCGACGGTCAGCGGTACTGGCGCGATCAGGACCCGCAGACCCGCGTGCAGCAGTTCATCGAGGGCGGCTGGAGCCGGCAGACGGCCGCATCCACCACGTACCAGGACGACGACGGGCTGTTCAGCGGCTGCGACCTGGTGAACCGGAAGGCGAGCACGGGCGCCGCCGGCCAGACGTACCGCACGCGGTACAACCCGATCGCCTTGCCGGCCGACGCGACTGCTGCCTCCGGGCCGATCGCGGAGCCGGTGCTCACAGTCAACGGCGCGCAGTGGAAGCGGGTTGATTCGCTGACGACCGCAGGTGCGACGGATCAGGTGTACGAGGTCGGGAAGGCTGACGGCACGATCAAGTTCGGGGACGGGACGCACGGGGCGATCCCGGTGCAGGGTGCCAGGTTGAGCATCGAGTACACGACCGGCCGGCAGGACGGGTTCCTCGACTTCGTGCGGGCGATGAAGGCGGTCGACCCGAAGATCACGGTCTGCTCGGGCTGGGGCAAGCCGGAGTTCGTCGAGGCGATGGGCGCGCGGCCGTACGACTGCATCGGCATCCACTCCTACACGGATCAGGCGGGCGGTGACGCCGACGGGGCGTACGACTCGACGGAGCTGTACCAGCAGTTGATGAACGCGAGCGACGTGCCGACGCAGGAGCTCGCCGAGCTGCGCCAGGACATCGCGAAGAACTTCCCTGACCGGCGGAAGCGTCCCGCGCTGACGGTGACGGAGTACGGCACGATCAGCCGGAACGGGCCGACCGGGGTCAGTACGCCGGGCAACTTCGCGGCGATGCAGATGCACAACGTGTACGAGACCACGATGCTGATCGGGCAGCTCACGAACGGTGTCCGGCTGTCGATCAACTCGAACCTGAACGGCGGGCCGAACGCCGATCCGGCGAAACGGGACTGGGGCAACATTCTCGGGTCCCCGCCCGGCTTCGGGATCACCGGGCGCTCGCTCTCGCTGACGTTGGCGGCACCAATGATCGGGTCCGCACCGCGGCAGGTGACGACGACCGGCAACCCGGTGCTGCCCGGGCAGAACTACACGGCCGTGGTGGCTGCCGCGACCCGGGCGCACGGCGGTGTGCAGTTGCTGGTGGTGAACCGGAGCCTGGACAAGTCGATGCCGATCACGGTTGATCCGGCCGGTGGTCCGGCGGTGAAGTCGGCGCGGCAGACGACGGTGACGAACGACGACATCACGGCGTTCAACAACGACCAGGAACAACCGGTACAGCGGACGACCAAGACCCTCGCCAAGGGCCAGAAGGTCCAGGCCGACCTGCCTCCACACTCAGCCAACTTGATCGAGCTTCGGTACTGAAGGACGGGTAGTGGTCGGCCGTAGGCCATATCGGACGAGCCGGCCAGGCGTAGCTCGGGTGGGCTGTGGTCACCACTACCCGTTCTTCGGTACGCGGATCTAGACCAGGGCGGGGACCAGGGACTCGGGGGAGCGGTAGACGGCGTCGAGCATGATGGCGGCGGCGGCGATGCCGAGCGCGTGCGGGCCGAACGCGCTGGGCAGGATGCGCGCGGTGAAGGAGCCGGCGCCCTCGGCGGAGTTGCTGTGGGACGTGGGGGTCGTGCCTCGGTTGGTGGCTAGTTTGTCCTGGGCGGCTTCGCGGAGGATCGAGACGTCGTCGACCGGGGCGCTGATGCCGCCGCCGATCACGACCAGCTCCGGATCGAGGAGCTCGATCAGGGTGGCCGTGGCGGTGCCGACCAGGGCGGCCCGGTCCTGCAGCAGGCCGCGTGCGCGGAGGTCGCCGCCCAGCGCGAGCGCGAAAACGTCGTACACCTCCTGCTCGTCGGTGATCAGGCCGGCCACGCGGGCCCGGCGGGCGACCTCGAGGTCCCCGCCGACGACCGCGAAACAGTCGTGGCTGCCGCACGTGCACGGTTCGCTGGACCGTCCGGCGACGGGGAAGTGGTCGAGACCGCCGGCCGCCGAGTGCACCCCACGGTACGGCGAACCGTTGAACACGAACCCCGCGCCGGCCACGTTCCCGACGAACAGGTGCACGAAGTTGTCCACGCCGACGGCTGCGCCGAACCAGTGCTCGGCGAGCGCCAGCGCCCGGACCTGCGAGTCGACGAGGATCGGGAGGTCGAGCAGTTCGTGCAGGGTCGAGGCGAGCGGGGCCTCCTGCCAGTCGAGGACCGGCTGCCCGTGCACCAGCCCGCTAGCGCTGTCGACCCAGCCGCCGGTGCTCGCGCCGACCCCCAGAACGGTCAGATCGTGACCGTCGATCAGCTTCCGTACGGAGCGGGCAGCGCTGCGGGCGAGCCGTTCGAAGTTGGTCGTGCGCTCGGTCGTGTGGGCCTCGGCGATGAGCTGTCCGCGCAGGTCGATCAGGCACATGTTGACCCGGCGCAGGCCGAAGTGCACACCGACGACGCCGTACGTCGAGTCGTCGATCGCGACCGGCACCTTCGGACGGCCGGTGCCGCGCTGGGCCGGCTCGGGGGACTCGCGGAGCAGTCCGGCGCGGACCAGCGCCCCGGTGAGCCGGGTGACCGAGCCGGTGGACATCCCGATCGCGGTGGCGAGGTCGGTGCGGGCGGTCGGGCCGGAGCGCATCAGCTCACGCATGATCGTCGAGTAGTTCTGCTGCCGGATGTCGCTGAGCTGGGCAGAACGCGTGAGCTCCTTCATGGGAACGGTTCTAGCACGTCGGAGGCGGTCCGACACGTTGACACCCTCGGCGCCGAGTCTTTATCTTCAAGTCAGAGAAAAAACGGCGGAAGGATGCTGATCAGTGCGTACAGAGGCGACGTTCACGCTGCGGGGGACGGTCGGCGGGGCGATCCGGCCGGAGATCTACGGGCAGTTCCTGTCCCGGCGCCGCTGGGTGGCCGACGAGGCGCTGCACAATCCCGGTCATCCGGACGCGGACGCCGACGGCCTCCGCCGAAGCGTGGTCGACGCGATCACCGAGCTCGGCGCGCCGGTGGTGCGCTGGCCGGGCGGCTGCACCGGCACGTCGTACGAGTGGGAACGGGGGACCGGTCCGGAGCGTGAGCGGACGGTCGACTGGCACTTCGGCTACGACGTCGGCAACGGCTTCGGTACGGCGGAGTTCGTCGCGTACTGCCGGCGGATCGGGGCCGAGCCGCAGATCAACCTGACCACCGGCACCGGATCGTTGCGCGAGGCGCTCGCCTGGGTCGAGTACTGCAACGGCAGCGGCGACTCCGTCTACGCGAACCTGCGCCGCTCGCACGGGTACGACGAACCGTTCGATGTCCGGTACTGGCAGATCGGCAACGAGGAGTGGGGTACCTGGGAGCTCGGCCAGATCGGCCCGCAGGAGAACGCGGTCCGCTGCCGCGAATGGGCGAAGGCGATCAAGCGGATCGACCCGACGCTGAAGGTGCTGGCGATCGGCTGTTTCGAGCCGAACCAGTCCATCGACTGGAATCTCGCGCTGCTGCGGGAGGCCTGGGACCACATCGACTACCTGACGCTGCACACCTACTGGCAGTTCGACCCGAACGCCGAGGGCGGCGACTACGCGCGGGTGCTGAGCGGCCCGTACCGTACCGAGGACGCGATCGTCGCGATCCAGGGACTCGTGGACCTGGTCGCCCGCGAGAAGCCCGGGACGCCGAAGCCCGAGCTCGCGTTCACCGAGTGGAACTGTGCGGACGCCACCCGCTTCGAGATGAGCCCGAAGTGGCGTCCGGGCGAGACCCGCTACCGGACCGTTGACGCGCTCGCGGTCGCCTCGTTCCTCAACGTCCTGCAGCGACAGTCGAGCAGCGTTACGCTGGCGAACTTCGCCCAGACCATCAACGTCGTCGGCGCCCTCGTCGTCACCGACGACCAGGTCGTACGGGAGACGGTCTACTGGCCGCTGCAACTGCAGCGCCACCACAGTGGCGGGATCTCGCTGGGCGGCGACACCCGGTGCGAGACGGTGCCGGGGGAGACCCTCGAGCGCGCCGCGATCGAGCTGCCGGCGCTCGACGCCAGTGCCTCGACGGATGCGGGCGGTACGACGGTGTGGCTTTCTGTCGTGAACCGCGACCGCGAGCGCTCCGCGCGGCTGGCGGTCGACCTCGGTGTGCCGCTGCTGAGCAATGTGGTGCGGGTCCACCAGTTGCACACCGAGGATCCGCTCGACCGGAACACCGTGTCGGAGCCTGACAGCGTTCGGCCGCGGTCCGCGGAGGTCAAGCTCGACGACGGTCTCGCACTGGTCCTGCCGCCGAGCTCGTACTCGATCATCGAACTCACCACGACGAGCCCGCTCGTCAGTCTGTGACGCTCCATCGCTCCAGCTCCTGCTGAAGTTGGCGCAGCGTCGCGGCCAGCTCGGTGCGGCCGGCCAGGTCGTGCAACTCGAAGGGATCCGCGTCCAGGTCGAAGAGCTGGGTCGCGTTCGCGGTGGCCAGCAGCTTCCAGCGGCCGGCGCGGATCATCCGGCGCTTGCCGGACTGGGTGACCTCGTTGACGGTGTCGACCGCGACGCCACCGGACGCCGTCTCGCGGAGTCCAGGGGTCCGGTCGCCGAGCGCGTCCTCGTCGAGCGGCTCGCCGTAGCCCTGCTCGGCATAGACACTCAAGAATCCAGGGGCGTCCGGATCCGTCAGCAGCGGCACGAGGCTGCGGCCCTGCGTGCCCTCTGGCACCGGCTGCTCTACCAGCTCACACAGCGTCGGCAGTACGTCGGCGATCGACACGTGAGCGGGACTGGGCCGCACGTCCGCGCGGACCCCGGGCCCGTGGAAGAGCATCGGGATCCGGGTCAGTACCTCCGGAAGGCCAGGGCCCTTGCGCATCAGACCGTACTCGCCGGCAAAATCGCCGTGATCGGCGACGTGCACGAACAGCGTCGACTCCAGCCGGCCGGTCTCCTCGAGATGTGCGACCAGCCTCGCCAACTGGTCGTCGACGAGCCGCAGCATGCCGACGTAGTTCGCGCGAGCGCGCGCCAGCAGGTCCGGATCCGCCTCGCCGCTGCGTTGCGCAAGCTGACCTGCGTAGCGCCAGTCGAAGCCGCGATCCTTCAGTACGTCGAAGGTGGTCGCGGCCGGTGGGACTGCATCAGGCGCGAGGAAGTACGGCCCGGGCACCTGGTACGGGACGTGCGGTTCGGGGATCGACAGCCAGAGGAACGAACGCTCCTCAGGCGCGGCCGAATCCAGCCAGCTGATCGCCTCGTCGACGATCCGCACCGGCAACTGGTGCTCGAGCGGGAACGGCGTCGGCCTGGGCGTCGTCCCCGGGTTGGCGCGCAGCCAGTCGTCGAACTCGCGGTCGCGGCCGGTCGCCGCGATCGCCGGCACACGTCCGAAGTGGCTGTACTCGACCCAGTGGTCGAGGCGATCAGGGGTGAGATGCGAGTGGTTCTTGCCGACCAGCGCCGTACGGAAGCCGGCCTTCCCGAGTACGTCGATGAGGTCCGGTCCGCGCACCGGGTCGTCGTACCCGTTGTTGCCGAGGACGCCGTGTGCCGACGGGAAGCGTCCGGTCAGCAGACTGATACGGGCCGGCACGCAAAGCGGCGTCGTGGTGTACGCACGGTTGAACCAACGCCCGGTGGTGGCGAGGCCGTCGAGGGTGGGCGTGCAGTCGATCGGAAAGCCCTCGCGGGCGGTCAGGTCCGCGCGCTGCTGGTCGGTCATCACCAGGACGATGTCCCGCGGTGGCTCAGCCACCCGTGCTCTCCCGGACCTCGAGATGGAAGCCCGCGATGAACTCGCGTGGCGCCGACGAGAAGCTGCCCTTCAACCGGTCGGCGAGCAGCCCGACCGCGGTCTCGGCGATGTGCCGCTTGTCCGGCGCGATCGACGTGAGACTCGGCCGGGTGTAGCGGTTCTCGGTGATGTCGTCGATGCCGACCACGGCGACATCCTCCGGCACCCGGACACCATGGTCGTACAGGGCACGCAGCGCGCCGTGCGCGAGCAGGTCGTTCGAGCAGAAGATCGCGTCCGGCGGCTTGCTGAGCGAGAGCAGCCGTTCGACCGCCTCGACGCCCTTCTCCTGGCGCCAGCGCCGCAGCGGCATCACCAGCCGCGCCGCCGGACGGATGCCAGCGGCAACCAGCGCGTCGCAGTACCCCTCGTAGCGGCCGCGGGAGACGGCGTCGCCGCTCGGCGCGGCGCCGATCGAGGCGATCCGTTTCCGGCCGAGATCGATCAGGTGCTCGGTCGCGGCGCGGCCGGCGGCGTAGCTGTCGATCGCCACCCGGTCCGCGACCCGGGTCATCCGCTCGCCGAGCAGCACCATCGGCGTGGTGTCCGTACGGGCCGCGAAGTCCGCCGGCTTCAGCATCCGGCCGGGGACGAACAGCAGGCCGTCGATCAGATGGGACCGGATCCCTTGCAGGACAAGGCGTTCGCGATCCGGATCGGCCTCGGTCTGATCGATCAGGACGGTCCAGCCGTACCCCTCCGCGGCCTTCACCACCAGCTCGGCCAGCTCCGCGAAGTACTGGTTGCCGATCTCCGGCACGGCCAGGGCGATCACGCCCGAACGGCCGTGCCGCAGGCTCCGCGCGGAGACGTTCGGGCGGTAGCCGAGCTCCTCGATCACCTGCTCGACGCGTTCGCGGGTCGCGGCGCCGACCCGGCCGGTGCCGTTCACGACGTTCGACACGGTCTTGATCGACACTCCGGCCCGCGCGGCGACGTCGCTCAGTGTTGCGGCCATCGGAACCTCCCCTCGCCAGGGACTATACACAGCGCCGCAGTTCTTGATACAACGCTGTACCAACACCGGCCGGGCACCGTTTCCCGAGGAGGACTCATGATCAGCAGGCGAAAGTTCCTGGGCGCATCGGCCGGGGGTGTGCTCGGCGCGCTCGCCGCGAGCGCCTGCAGTACCGCTCCCGGTGGCGGTGGGCAGGCTGCCGGTGCCAAGACGCTGCGCGTCTGGGACCACTTCCAGCCGCGCGAGGACCTGCACAAGAAACTGTTCGCGGACTTCCAGAAGTCCACCGGAACCGTTGTGCAGTACACGGTCTACAACCCGAACCAGCAGGGTCAGGCGCTGCAACTGGCGTTCGGCAGCAAGCAGTTGCCCGACATCTACACCACTGCCGGCGTGAAGTTGCCGCAGCCGCGGCTGAAGAAGGACGGCTGGATCGCGCCGATCGAGCTGACCAAACAAGACCTGTCAGCGATGCCGGCCGACTGCTTCCTGAACGGGTTCACGCACTTCGACGACAAGCTCTACTCGCTGCCGATGGTGAACTACCGGCAGTACGGGACACTTACTTGGTACAACGTGGAACTAGCCGAGAAGGCGGGACTCGACGCGGAGCGCGACCTGGCTACCTGGGACGGCTTCCGGTCCGCCGCCGCGAAGATCAAGTCCTCGGGCGGTGACGGTATCTCGGGCTGGATCGCGCCGCTGCAGTTCGCCCAGCGGCTCGGCGAGCACGTCTCCGATCTGGCGATGGCGGCCGGCGGAGCGGGCGCCACCGACCCGCGGACCGGCGCGTACGCGTACGGCACAGATCCGTACGTGCACGCGATCGACTTCCTGATGTCGCTGAAGAAGGACGGGCTGATCTTCCCGGCGTCCTCGTCGCTGGACGCACGGACCGCCCGCGCCCGCTGGTCGACCGGTGTGGCCGGGCTGTTCTTCGACGGCCCGTGGAACATCGGCGTGATCAACGACCAGTTCAAGGTGTTCCTGGACAAGGTCGGCGTGGTGTCGATGCCGACGGCCGAGGCCGGTAGGCCGCTGGTCGTCTACGCACCGCCGAAGGCCGGCGACTACGTGACCGCGGCGACCTCCAAGGACCCCGAGTTGGTCGCGAAGCTGCTGAAGATCTTCACCACCGAAGAGGTGATGCTCGCCGAGACCGAGCAGATGGACGGCATGCCGGTCGACCTGGCCCTGGTGAGCAAGGCGAACGTGCACCCGACGTACAAGAAGGCCGCCGAGCTGTTCGGGAAGCAGATCAAGCTCCGGCCCGCGCCCGAGGTCCGCAACTCCGGGGTCAGCGAGGTGGTCGCGGAGATGAAGCAGATCGAGCCGGATCTCGGCGGCATCGTGCAGGGCGTGCTGTCCGGTCAGTTGCCGGACGCCCGCAAGGCGCTCACCGACCTGGACCGCAAGCTCACCGCGGAGCGCGAGCGTGCGATCAAGGCCGTCGCCGCCAAGGGCGTGAAGGTCAGTGCCGACGACTGGGCCTTCGCGAACTGGGTTCCGGGGCAGGACTACGGCCGCGACAAGTACAAGACGTCGTGAGGATGGCGCGGAACCGGCTGTGGATCTGGTTGTTCCTCACGCCGACAGTCATCCTGTACGGCGCGTACACGGTCTATCCGGTCCTCGCGAGCTACTGGTATTCGTTCGTCGAGTGGAACGGGTTCGACGCGGCCAAGACCTGGGTCGGGCTGGCGAACTACCGGGCGGTGCTCGCCGACCCACTGTTCTGGAACTCGTTCAAGATCACCGTGCTGTTCATGATCGCGGTGGTGCCGCTCAAGGTCGTCCTGACGCTGCTCCTCGCTCTCGTCCTGAACTCGCCGAAGCTGCCGATGCGGACCCTGTTCCGGACGGCGTTCTTCCTGCCGGTGGTGACCACGACCGCCATCGTCGGCGTGGTCATGCAGTTCGTCTTCGACCCCGCATCCGGCCCGGTGAACGTCGTACTGCGCAAACTCGGCCTGGTCGCCGACGGGGTCAACTTCCTCGGTGACCCGAAGACCGCGCTGTGGACAGTGGTCGCCGTCTACATCTGGAAGTGGTTCGGGGTCACGCTGATCTACTGGCTGGCTGCGCTGCAGACGGTGCCGGACGAGGTGTACGAGGCGGCGGCCATCGACGGCGCCGGGCCCGTCGGGCTGCTCCGGTACGTGACGTTCCCGCTGCTGAAGCCGTTCGCGGTGATCATCACGCTGCTGACGCTGGAGAGCACGCTGAAGGTGTTCGACCTGATGCTGACGATGACCAACGGCGGCCCGTTCTACGCCACCGAGGTGGTGGAGATCTACATCTACCGGTGGGCGTTCGCGGCCACCGTGCCCGAGCTCGGCTTCGCCTCGGCGGCCGCGGTGATCTTCGGCCTGTTCGTCGGGCTGCTCGGGGTGCTGCAGCTGCTCGGGATCCGGGCGGCCCGGAAGACGAGGAGCGCAGCATGAGTACGGTCGTTCAGCGCAATCGGTGGACCGCGGCGCGGATCGTCCGCAGGCTGCCGTGGTGGGGTGCCGCGCTGGTGATCGGGATCGGCGGGCTGCTCTGGATCTATCCGTTCCTGTGGATGATCGGCGCGTCGCTGAAAGATCCGCTCGAGGTGTTCACGTCCGGCCTGTCGCTGATCCCGAAGCACACCCAGTGGGGCAACTACGGGCGGGCCTGGAGCGACGCCGGCTTCGGGCAGTACCTGTTCAACACCGTCGTGGTGACCGTGACGACCGTGGTGCTCGTCGTACTGCGGTGTGCGATGGCCGGGTACGTACTCGCGCGGCACCAGTTCTTCGGCCGGAAGATCGTGATGGGGATCCTGATCGCCACGTTGTTCGTGCCGACCGGGTACACGATCATCCCGGTGGTCGAGATCTCGCAGCGGCTCGGCCTGCTGAACTCGCTGACCGGCATGGTGCTCGCGCTGTCCGGCGGGGCGCACGTCGCGTCGGTGCTGCTGTACCTGGGCTACTTCCGGCAACTGCCACGGGAGCTGGAGGAGTCGGCCGTGATCGACGGTGCCGGATTCCTCAGCATCTTCGGCCGGATCATGATGCCGCTGGCCAACCCGGTCACCGCGACCGTGACGTTGCTGACGTTCCTCGGCACCTGGAACGCGTTCTTCCTGCCGCTGGTGTTCAGCTTCTCGCGGCCGGACCTGCGTACGCTCAGTGTCGGAATGCTGGCGTTCGTCGGTGAGAACTCGACCGACTGGTCCGGGATGGCCGCCGCGGCGACGATCTCGCTGCTGCCGGTGGTCGCGCTGTTCGTCGTACTCCAACGCTACTTCGTCGAGGGAATCGCAGGAGCCGTCAAGTCATGAGTGAACGTCCGAACATCCTTCTGATCTGCACCGACCAGCAGCGCTACGACACGCTCGGTGCCTATGGCAACGAGTTCGTGCAGACGCCGAACCTGGACCGGCTGGCGCAGCAGGGGGTGTTGTTCGAGAACTGCTACGTCCAGAACCCGGTCTGTTCGCCGTCGCGGGCGACGCTGATGACCTCGCGGTACCCGCATGCCCACGGCCTGTGGGCGAACGGGGTACAGCTGCCGGACCACGAGCAGTTCTTCACGAAGAACCTCGCCGACGACGGCTACGACTGCGGCCTGGTCGGCAAGCTGCACCTGTCGGCGTGCAAGGACGGCCGGCTGGAGCCGCGGCACGACGACGGCTTCCGGGTGTTCCGCTGGGCCCACGATCCGTACCCGGGCTCCTCGGAGAACCAGTACCACCGCTGGCTGAAGACGGCGTACCCGGAGATCTACGCGCAGGCGCGGACGCCCCGGCACGGGTTCGACAACGTACCGACCGAGGCGCACTACAGCCGCTGGATCGGCAACGAGACGATCGACTTCCTGCAGGAGTCCCGGGACGCCTCGAAGCCGTTCTGCTTCATCGCGAACTTCTTCGACCCGCACCACGGCTTCGGCGCTCCGCAGGAGTACCTCGAGCGGTACAAGTCCCAGGAGCTCCCGCGGCCGGTGACACGACCGGGAGAGCTGGACAGCAAGCCGCCGATCCTCACCGAGGCGTCCAAGGAGTCGTACGGCGGCCACGCGCCCGGCTACGTCACGTACTCCGAGGACGAGCTGCAGGACGTCAAAGCGGCGTACTGGGCGATGGTCACGCTCGTCGATGACGAGGTCGGGCGGATCCTTGAGGCGCTCGAGGAGGAAGGGCTGGCGGACAACACGATCGTGGTCTTCACCAGTGACCACGGTGAGATGCTCGGCGACCACCAGCTGATGCTCAAGGGCCCGATGATGTACGACTGCGCCGTCCGGGTGCCGCTCGTCGTACGGTGGCCGGGGCAGCTGCCGGCGGGGGAGCGGCGTGCCGAGCTGGTGCAGTGGATCGATCTGGCGCCGACGTTCCTGGAGGCGGCCGGTGCGCCGGCGCTGCCGCGGGCGCAGGGGGAGAGTCTGCTGCCGTTGGCGCGCGGAGAGGACGACGCGTTCACCCGGGGGTGGGCGCTGTGCGAGTACCGCAACAGCGGGCATCCGTACGATCCCGCCGTACACACGACGATGTTGCGGACCGGCCAGTGGAAGATGGTGGTCTACCACGGGTTGCCCGCGACGGACCGCGAGCGTACGGGGGAGTTGTACGACCTCTCGGCGGATCCGCAGGAGCTGGAGAACCTCTGGGACGACACGGGCCATGCTGGTGAGCGCCTCCGACTCCAGGAGATGCTCATGGACGTACTGGTCGCTACGGAGGACCGCAGTCAGCCGCGGATCGACCACTTTTAGCCCAGGTTGCTAGCGCAGGGTGGTGCGGAGCTGGCGGCGGGAGGTGATGCCGAGCTTCGAGAAGGTCTTGCGGAGATGCCACTCGACGGTCCGTGGGCTGATGAACAGCTGCGCGGCGATCTCGGGGTTGGTCAGGCCGTCGCGGGCCAGGGTGGCGATCTGGGACTCCTGGGCGGTGAGGTTGGTGGCGGTGTCGGGCGTACGCGTACGAACCGTCTCGCCGGTGGCGAGCAGCTCGTGGCGGGCACGTTCAGCGAACGCCTCGACGCCCAGCTCGGCCAGCTCAGTGTGGGCCGGTCGCAGTTGTTCGCGGGCGTCCTGACGTCGGCCTTGCCGCCGCAGCCACTCGCCGTACAGCAGCTGGCTCCGCGCCGACTCGATCCGCAGCCGGGTCCGGCCGAGGTGCTCGATCGACAGGCGGTACGCAGCCTCGTCGCCGGTCAGCAGTGCGCGGACACGTGCCTCCAGCCCGCGGCCCCAGTCCGTCGGCACTGCGGCCACCCGCTCGTTCAGCCAGGTCAGTGTGGTTTCGACGTGCTTCGTGTCACCGGTCCGGGACGCCGCCTCGGCCAGCTCACCGACCACGAGCGCGCCGTACGCGACAGGGTCCTGCTCGAACACCTGCAGCGCGGCGTCCTGCGCAGTCTGGTACCGGCCGAGACCGTTGTGCAGCAGGGCGTTCGTGTACGTCGCGATCGCGGTCATCCGGCCCTGCTCCTGGGTGCGCGCCTCGCGGATCATCGCGTCGATCAGCACCGTCGCCGCAGCCTCGTTGCCACGCAGCACCTCGAGCTGCATCGCACCGATCCCGAGGACCCGGTTCCCGGTCGCGGCGGCGATCTGCCGTTCCTCCTCGACGTACGCCGCGGCGGCGTTCAGGTCACCGGTCATCGACACCACGTTGGCCCGGAAGTTCAGCGCCCACTGGAGCTGGACGAGCGCACCGCTGTCGCGAGCGATCCGTTCGTGCCGGGCGGCCAGCTCGAGCGCGGTATCGAAGTCCCACAGATCGAGTGCGACGATCCCGCTCGCCCGGTTGCCGGCGAGCCACAGCCAGCCTCGTACGTCCTCGGCGTCGCTGGTGCGCGCCAGATCGACTGCCTTGACCAGCTGCGGCGCGGCCGCGGCGTATCCGCGGGTGAAGCGGACCGCGAGGGCCTGTAGCAACAGGTCGCCCGGCGGGTCCGTCAGGGCCGGAGCGGGTGCGGCTGCCGCGACCAGCTCCAGGATTCCTGGTGCGTCCGGACCGCTCGCCCAGATCGCCGCCGACATCGCCTCCAGGTACGTCACCCGCGCCTGCTCGTGATCGTGCGGACCGAGCCGCGCAGCCGCGTCGAGGAGGGTCCGCGCTGCCTCGTGCGCGTGCCCGCGGTCGAAGGCGAGCTCGCCGCGGAGCCGGGTGATCTCGGCTTCGCGGATCGGATCCGCCGGACCGGCGGACGCCCCGCCCAGCAGGTCGAGTGCCGAGTCGAGCGCGCCGGCGGTGCGCTTCGCGGTCGCTGCGGCCAGTACGCGGTCCGCCCGCAGGGCCGGGTCGAGGGTCAGCGCGGCCGAACGTTCCAAGAAGATGCCCGCGGCAAAGAATCCGCCACGGGCCCGGGCGCGCCGCGCGGAACGTTCCAGCTCGGCGGCGACCTCGTCGTCCGGGGTCATCGTCGCCTGCGCACGATGCCAGGCGCGGCGGTCCGGATCGGTCTCGGGGTCGGTCACCGTCGCCAGCGCGCGATGCACGGCCAGCCGCTGCTGCGGGGTCGCCGACCGGTACGCCGCCGACCGTACGAGCGGGTGCCGGAACCGGATGTGCTGCCCGAACGTGATAAGCCCCGACTCGAGCGCGCCGGCCGCCGGGTCTGTACCCAGGCCGAGCAGCTCGGCCGCGCGCCACAGCAGCGTCGGGTCACCGAGCGGCTCGGCGGCCGCGGTCAGCAGGAGCAGCCGGGTGTCGGCGGGCAGCGCTTCGAGACGCCGGACGAAGCCGTCCTGGATCCGGCTCGCGAGCGGGCCTGCGGTCAGACCGTCGGCCAGTTCGGCCGTGGTCCAGGCGCGCGGGAGCTCGAGCAGGGCGAGCGGGTTGCCGCGGGTCTCGGCGACGATCCGGTCGCGGATCCGCGGGTCGATCGGGCCCGGCATCACGGAGTCCAGCAGGGCGCGCGCGGCGGCGTCGTCGAGTCCGCGGACCTCCAGTTCGTTCAGGCCGGTGAACGCGTGCTCGATGCCGTCGCGGACCGCGAAGACCATCACCACGGACTCCGCCGCCAGTCGCCGGGCGACGAACGCGAGAATGCGCGCCGACATCAGGTCCAGCCACTGGGCGTCGTCGACGACACACACGACCGGCTGCTGACCGGCAGCTTCGGAGAGCAGATTGAGGACGGCAAGCCCGATCAGGAACCGGTCCGGCGTCGGGCCGCTCACCAGCCCGAACGCGGTACCCAGTGCGTCGTGCTGCGGCTTCGGCAGCCGGTCGAGGCCGTCCAGGAATGGCTGGCAGAGCTGGTGCAGGCCGGAGTACGCGAGCTCCATCTCGGACTCGATGCCGACCGTCCGGGCGATCCGGCAGCCACCGTCCTCCGCGACCAGTGCATCCAGCAGCGAAGACTTGCCGACTCCGGCTTCGCCGGTCAGCAGCAGTACCTGGCTCTGCCCGGCCTTCGCCGCACCGAGCAGGCCGTTCAGTACTTCGGTCTCCCGCCGCCGCCCAAGGAGTTCTCGATGACCCTTCCCCAGCACGCCGCTCAGCCTAGCCGCGAACTCGATGCAGCCTCGCGTTCGCCCGCCGCCGACGGCAACCCTTTAGCGCGGAGGGTCTGGCGATTTTGCGTGACTCGAACATTTGTTCTAATATAGGCGCATGACGTTGACGGCAGCTGGACCCGGTCCTGGCGCACCCGCGCTGCCTGGTCCCGGTGCGCCGTCTGCCCTGGACGATGCGTTCTTGGGTCGGCCCGATGATTCCTATGACCTTCCCGGTGTCTATGACGCCGATGGCGCGTTGGGTCCTGATGGTCTGTTCGATCCGGACCCGTTCGATCCGTATGACGAGTTGCCGTCGATGTCGCGGGTCGATGCGTTGGAGTGGGAGTTGTGGGCAGGTGTTGAGCAGGACGAGGCCGAACGTGAGATGCTGCGCCGCAGGGCGCCGGCGTGGGTGTTCCTGCCGCCGGGCGGGGAACTGGCCGCGGAGCTGGAATTGCTGCGTCCGCCGTGCGAGTCACCGGTCGCGTTGATCGAGGCGATGAAGGCCGCAGCGCGGATGGAGGCCTGGGCGGCCGCGATCAAGGCCGCCGCGATGGCCTCGTTCTACCGGCAACGCAAAACCCAAGCAGCCGAGATACCGCGCCCGACCCGGCTCGACTCCTCCGGCCGCCCGGTCGACCCCGAACGGTCCTGGACCGCCGAGATCGGCGCCGCGCTGCACCTGTCTGGGCCCACCGCCGGCCGGCACGTCGACACCGCCCTGCACCTGACCGGCACCCTGACCGCCACCCACACCGCTTTGCGTTGTGGTGCGCTGACCTGGTCCAAAGCGCTGTCCATCTCCGAAGCCACCCGCGACCTGCCCCGCGACGCCGCCCAGGCCGTCGAATCCCACGTCCTGCGCCGCGCCCCCGGCCAGACCCACCGCAACCTGCAAGCCTCCCTGCGCCGCCAGGTCGCCAAACACGCCGCCAAAACCGAGGCCGACGACCACCAGGCCGCCGCCGCCGAACGCACCTGCAAAATCGTGCCCCTCGCCAACGGCATGGCCGGCCTGTGGATCGTCCACACCGCCGACAAAATCCAGCAAGCCTGGATCGCCATCCAAGCCATCACCGACCTCACCAAACGCGAAACCCCCAACACCCCACCCACCCAACCCGCCACACCCACCGCAAAGCCCGCTCAACCTGCCGCATCCGCCGCATCCGCCGCATCCGCTCAGCCTGCTGCACCTGCTGAGTCCGCTGAATCGGCTGAGTCGGCTGAGTCGGCTGAGTCGGCAGTCACCAACGCCGGACGCTCACCGCGACAGACCAGCGACGAAGACGGCACGGACAAGGACACGGACAGCGGCACGGACAAGGACACCGGCACGGACGCCGGCAAGGGCAAGGGCAGGCGGACCGCGCCACAGCGCCGCGCTGACGTGGTGGCCGACCTGTTCCAGCACATCCTGCACAACGGACTCGACTGGCTCGGCCGCCGACTCCCCGACCAACACCGCAGACGCCCCCACATCGAAGTCCTCATCCCCATCACCACACTGATCGGGGTGGACAACGACCCCTGCGAACTCACCGGCTACGGCCCCATCCCCGCCACCATGGCCCGCCGCATCGCCGGCGACGGCACCTGGCGCCGACTCCTCACCGACCCCACCAACGGCACCGTCCTCGAAGCCTCAACCACCCGCCACGACCCCGGCGCACTCGTCACCGAAACCCTCCTCGCCCGCCACCCCACCTGCGCCTGGCCCGGCTGCAACCGCACCTCCCGCGAATGCGACCGCGACCACGCGACCCCGTTCACACAATCCGGACGCACGAGTCTGTCCGGGATGGTGCCGTACTGCGAATACCACCACGTCATCAAAGACACCCCCGCCTGGGGATGGAAGACCACTGCCCACCCCGACGGCTCCGTCACCCTCACCACCCCCACCGGCCACCGCTACACCACAGTCCCGCCCGCACGCGGCCCCATCGCAACATCCCCGACCCCGCCGGCAGCCGACGGCCCGCCGCACGACCCGCCACCCTTCTGAGCCGCCAAGCCTTCCGCTGCCAAGAAGCATGACCGGACCAGCGCGGACCACCTGGCTACCCGGGACTATCGCGCTGACGGTGTTACCAGGGGACGATCTCTAACGATGTATCCGGCAGTTGATTAGTAGGTTCCGGCGGCCGGGAATCGGTCGCCGAAGGTGATCGCGAACGCGTTGGCCGCCAGTTTCCACCACATCGCCGGTCGTGCCGGTCGTGCCGGTCGTGCCGGCTGGTGCCGGTCGTGCCGGCTGGTGCCGATCGTGCCGGCTGGTGCGGTCTGGTGCAGGCCGGTGCAGGCCGGTGCGGTTCGGTGTGGGCCGGTGCCAACGAGTTCGGTGACGCCGGCTGCTGGAGGGCGGCCTCGGACGGTTGACCGGGGCACGAGACAGAAGCACTTCAGCGCACACGTCCCGTGGTCGACGAGAGACACGTCCCGTGGACGACGAGGGACACCAGACGCCTCGACCGAGCCAGACGCCTCGGTCTACACCGACTTCGACCGGGTGCCGTTGCGGACGTTGCCCGAGTCGGCGGGCCCCTTCTAATGGCCGAGGTGCTCGGTCATGTCCGCGTCCACCGCGGTCTCCAGCACCACCTTGTGCAGCCGCGTCAACAGCCCGCGCGGGCCGGTTAGCGACAGCCCCTGCTGGCTACTCAGTTGTCGAGGAGGTGTAGGGCTTCGGCTATGGACGTGGTGACGGGGGCGCCCGTCGTGTGTAGGGCTTCGGGGGTCATCGCGCCGGTGGTGACCAGGACACAGTGCGCACCGGCGGCGCGGGCTGCCTCGCCGTCGTCGACGACGTCGCCGATCAGGACCACCTCGGACGGGTTCAGGCGCTGGGCCTCGAGGTGGCGGACCAGGCTGTCCGCCTTCGACCCGCCCCCGATCTCACCGGGCAGGCCGTCGACGCGGGTGAAGTACTCCGTGAGTCCGTACTGCTCGACCGTCGGCGTGAGCCGCGAGTGGAACCACATCGACAGCAACGACTGCGTCCGTCCGCCGGCGGCGCAGGCGCGCAGTACGTCCTGCGCGCCGGTTGCGAGCTCGCAGGTGGGCAGGAGCGCGTCGTACCGGTCGTGGTAGAGCTTGTCGACCTGCTCCCACTCCACGTCGTCGAGCGTGCGCTGCAGGACCTGCTCGTACGAGAGCCGCATCGGCCGCGCGTACGCCGCCTGCCACTCGCCCCAGGTCAGCCCGGCCGCACCGAACTCGGTGCACACCGCGTTGACCGCGGCCAGAACCGCGTGGTTGTCGTTGAGCAGCGTGCCGTTCCAGTCCCACACCACATGAGAAATCACAGGTCTCACCCTAAGCGGAATGAGAGGATGGCCCGCATGCCGGAATTCGTTCACGCGCAGGAGTTGGCCGGCGGGTTCTATGCCGAGGTGGTCGCGCCTGTGCTCGGCGCGACCCCGCACACCGCTGGTCTGCTGGGCTGGGGTTCGGACGTGCTCGGGTACGACACGGAGCGGTCGACGGACCATGACTGGGGTCCGCGCCTGATCGTGCTCGTCGACGAGGAGGAGGTGGCTCCGGCGCTCGAGCGGATCGAGGCGGTGCTGCCGGACGAGTATCGCGGCTATCCGGTCCGGTTCGGCTCGTCCGTGCACGCAGTCGAGCACCGCGTGACCGTCACGACGCTCGGTGCGTGGCTGCGCGGTCACCTGGGGTTCGACGCGTCGCAAGGCATCAGCCGGGCCGATTGGCTGGTCACACCGCAGCAGCAGTTCCTTGGCATCGTGAAGGGCCGGGTGTACGCGGACGACGGGCGACTCGCACCGGTCCGTACGGCGCTGGCGTGGTACCCGGACGAGATCTGGCGCTGGATCCTCGGCTGCCAATGGTCCCGGATCGCCCAGGAGGAGCCGTTCATGCAGCGTACGCACGAGGTCGGTGACGAGCTCGGTTCGCGGGTCGTCGCCGCGCGTCTCGTCCGCGACGTCATGCGGCTCGCGCTGCTGCAGTCCCGCACCTACGCGCCGTACACGAAATGGCTCGGGACGGCGTTCGCGCGGCTCGGGCACCCGGACGGGCTGGACCGGGCGCTCGCCGATGCGGTTGCCGCAGGCAACTTCGCAGACCGGGAGCGGGCGCTCGTGACGGCGTACGAGCTGGTCGGCCGGCGGCACAACGCGCTCGGGATCACCGAGCAGCTGGACCCGGCGCCGCGGCCGTTCTTCGACCGGCCGGCTCAGATCGTGGACGCCGAGCGCTTCACGCACGCGCTGATGGCGACGGTTTCGGACCCGCACCTGCACGGGTACGGACCGATCGGCGCGATCGACCAGTTCGCGGACAACACCGACGTACTCAGCAACCCATCTGCCTACCGCCGACTCCTAGGGGTTTACCAGTGACGTTGTCGAAGCACCTGATCAGCTCGGTCACGACCGTGGAGCTCCACTACTCCTACCTACGCACGATCGGCCGGAACTCGTTCCTCGGCAGTCACGGCAACGGCGGCAGCGTCACGGCGTACGTCATCGAGACCGACCGTGGCGCGACCGGTTGGGGCCTGCCGCTGCGCGACGCCGACCCGAGCGCGCTGATCGGCCGGAACGTCGCCGAGCTGATCGACCCGGACCGCGGCGTGATCGACCCGGCCGCGGAGTTCCTGGACTACCCGCTGCACGATCTCGCGGCGCGGATCCTCGAGGTGCCGGTGTACGCGATGCTCGGGGGCGCCGGCACGCCGCTGGTGCGGTGCTACACCGGCGGCATCTACTTCGACGACCTCGACGGTGGCCTGGACGCGATCCGGGCGAACCTGGCCCAGGACCATGCCTTCGGGTTCCGCGACTTCAAGCTGAAGATCGGCCGCGGGCACCGGTGGATGGAGCCGGCGGCCGGGCTGCAGCGCGACATCGAGGTGACCCGGCTGACGCGCGAGCTGTACCCGGACGCCGCGATCCTGGTCGACGGGAACGACGGGTTCACTGTCAACGGTCTGTTCGAGTACCTCGACGGCGTCGCGGACTGCGACCTGTACTGGATCGAGGAGCCGTTCGCGGAACGCCGTCCCGACTTCCAGGCGCTGCACGAACGCCTGCAGACCCTGCCGAACCGGCCCAAGGTGGCCGACGGCGAGTACGACCCGAACGTGGACCACGTCCTCGCACTGGCCGGCGAAGGACTCGTTGACGTCGCGCTCATGGACGTCATCGGCCACGGCCTCACCGCCTGGCGCCGCACCATGCCGCTGCTCAAGGCCGAAGCCTCACCGCACGCCTGGGGCCTCCCGCTCAAGACCCTCTACGCCGCCCACCTGGCCGCCGGCCTCGGCAACACCCCCATCATCGAAGGCGTCCCGGGCCCCGGCGCCTACCCCCTCGAAGACGGCCACGTGACCCTCACCCAACAACCCGGCTTCGGCCTCAACCTCCCGTAGTCCGCGGGACCTCCTGCAGGGTCCAGGTGTTGCCGTCGGGATCGGTCAGGACAGCCATGCTCGCGTACGGACGCCGCTCGGGATCGAGCCCCGCCGCCAACATGTCCTCCGGCGCCTTGTGCCGGATCTCGCCGACAGCAACACCCCGCGCGACCAGCTCCGCGTGCGCGGCAGCCAGATCCTGCACAACGAGGTAGTTGGCCTGGGCCGATCCCGGTGCGGCCTCGGTCAGACCCTCGCCGAACTGGATCGAGCACGCCGATCCTGGCGGCGTCACCTGAACGACCCGGAACCCGTCCCGCGGGTGATAGTCCACATCTACCGCGAAGCCGAGGCTCTTGTAGAACGCCAGCGACACATCGACGTCACTGACGGGCACGGTGAGTACTTCGAGCGAGTAGTCCATTACATGTCCAGTACGAGGTCGGTGGTGGGGCGGGAGCAGCAGATGAGGACCTGGCCGGCGGGTGGGGGTTCCAGCGGGGTGGGGGAGTAGGTGAGGTCGCCGGAGAGGAGTGGGGTTATGCAGTTGTGGCAGACACCGGAGCGGCAGCTCCAGCGGGTTGGTACGTCGCATGCCTCCGCTAGCTCTAGCAAGCTGCCGTCGCGCATGGCTGTGGAGATGCCGCTGCGGGCGAACGTCACCAGTGGACCTGTCCCAGGTACACCGTCCGGCTGGTGTGGCGGTCTGGTCGTCTCACTGACCACACCCGGGTTCAGCGACGACAACGCGCCGAACAACTCCGTGTGAACCCGTGCCACCCCCAGTGCGCTCAACGCTTCCTGCATGTCGGTCATGAACGACTGCGGCCCACACACGTACGCCGTCGCATCGGCCGGAAGCCCCAGCTCGACCAGCTTGTCCTTCGTCAACCGCCCACCGTCAGCGCTGTAGTACACGTGTTCGTGCGCATGCGGAAGCTCCGCGAGCAGGTCGTGTGCCTCCGCGGCGAGTGCGTGCTCAGCCGGCGTACGGACGGTGTGAATCCACCACACCTCACGGGCACTACCCCTCAGGCTGTACAGCATCGCGAGCACCGGTGTGACACCGATACCAGCCGAGATCAGCAGCACTGGCCCGGCGCCGTCCTCCAGCATGAACTCACCACGCGGCGCAGCCACCTCCAGCGTGCTCCCGGCCTTCAGTTGGCTCATGTACGCGCTGCCGACCCCATGTGGTTCGCGCTTGACGCTGACGCGGTACCCGGGCGAGGTGGAGAGTGAGTAGCTCCGCACTGCACCCGGCAGCCGAAACGTGAGGTACTGACCGGCCCGCGCGGCAGGCAACTCGTCACCCTTCAACTGGATCGAGAACACGTCCTCGGTCTCAGCCACGACAGCCGCGACCTGTAGCTCCCGAAAGCCCTCCCAGGCAGGCTTCGGAGCAGCGTCCTCCTCCAGCAACTCCTGGAACGACCCGAGCCAGCCCGGACTTAATGCCGGGATCTGTACGGCCGTACGCAGCTTCTGCAGGTCCTTGTCGGGCAGGTACAGCAGCGCGTCCGTCTCAGACACGCTCAACGCGCCAGGACCTGTTGCCGTCTTGACGATCGGGTCGCCCGCCGTGATCGCACCCTCGGTGATCACCCGGCAGTAGAACCCGGGCCGGTGATGGCTGACGAGCAGTGCAGGCAGCTCCGGCTCACCCATCCGCAGGCCGACCCGGTAGCACGTCACCCGCGGCTGGGTGACCTCCAGCTCCGCCGTACCGATCCGGTACCGGTCGCCGATGCAGACCTCGTCGTCGGGCAGCCCGTCGACCGTCAGGTTCTCGCCGAACTGTCCGTAGACGAAGTCATCCCGTCCGAAATGCTGCTCCCAGTACCGGTAGGAGTCGATCTGGTACACCAGAACGGCCCGCTGCTCGCCTCCGTGCCCCGCGGTGTCGCCCTGCCCGTCGCCGTCGAAGTTCAGCCGGCGCAGTGTCACCGGCCCGTCGATCGGCTGCTTCCAGACGCCGGTGTAGACGGTTCGCCCGCTCCACTCGACGTCCTTCGGCAGGCCGACGTTCACCGAAAGCACAGAGGCAGTACTCATCCGGACAGCTCCTCCACGGTCAGGTCGCGGTCGACACCGTGCGACACCACACCCTGACCAGGTTCCAGTCGCAGCTGCCGTCCGTCCAGTTCCACGTCGAGCTTGTCCGCCTCGAACGACACCAGCCCCGAGATCCGCCGTACCTCGGTCCACGCGTTCTCGTACGACCAGACGGCACGATGCGCGGTGCTGGTATCAGAGCCGACGTCGTAGTAGCTGCACAGACCCTTGTACGGGCAGAACGTCTGCCCGTCGACCGGTGTCAGCGCACTCTCGTCGACGTCCTCTCGCGGTACGTACCAGCGCGGCGCGAAGCCGGATTCGTACAGCACCAGCGGACGCGACGAGTCCGCGATCACCCGGTCGCCGTCCCGGACCACGAGGTGCCGGCTGGTTTGCCGGATGTCGATCCGGTGGTACGCGTCCGCCGCGTGCCCGACGATCCGCTCGTCCTCCTCGTAGAACGCGTCCATCGCCCGCCACGCGAACGCGACCCGTCCCTTCAGCTCGCTCGCATGATCCGGCAGCTCGGTGTGCTGCCACGCCGCCCGCGCCTTGTTGCTGTCACCTGCCGTCACCGTGAACCATGCCGTCGCGCCGAGATCCTTGTGCCGCGTCGTACGGTCCTCGGACCGCAGTACGTCGGCGACCACGTCCTCCAGCGGGAAGTACGCCACCGGGTACCGCCCGGGCTCGTGCAGCAGCACGACGTCCTCGCTGTCGGCGATCCAGCTGTCACCGCACCGGACCCGCATCCGCCGCCGCAACGGCTCCGCGAACAACATCCGTTCCGGCAATTGGGCCGGGACCAGGAACCGCCCGACCGCACTCGTCGCCAGCGGGCCCTGTTGCCATGCCAGTCCCATCGCGCTCCTCCTCAGGTCAGCGGTTCGCCGCCGTCGACGCGCAGCGTCGTACCGGTCACGAAGGTGTTGGTCATGGCGAACAGCACGGTCGCGGCGACGTCGTCCGGCGTCCCGATCCGCCGGGCCGGGTTCCGCTCGGTCATCTCCTCGAAGTAGCCGGCCTTCCGGTCGCCGAGCCCGTCCCAGGCGCCGGTGTCGATGACACCGGGGGAGACGGCGTTCACCCGGATCGGCGCCAGTTCCACGGCGAGTGACCGGGCGAGTACGTCGGCCGCGCCGTTGGTGATCGCGACGGCGAGCGTGCCGACCGCGATCTTGGCCGCCGCGACGCCCGAGAAGATGGTCAGCGAGCCGCCGTCGTTGATCCGCGGCGCGAGGTGCTTGGCGAGCATCAGCGGCCCGATCACCTTGGTGTCGAACGACTGCCGGACGGCGTCCCGGTCGAGGTCCGCCAGCTTGCCCCGCGCCCGTGCGGACGCCGTCGACACGATGTGGTCGACCTGGCCAAGCCGGTCGCCGAGCGCCGCGATGGTCGCCTCGTCGGTGAGGTCGACGTACTCGCTGACGATCCCGGGCTCCCCGTCGTACGCGGCCTTGAGCTTGTCCTGGTTCCGCCCGGCGGTCACGACCTGCGCACCGGCGTCCCGAGCGGCCAGGGTCACCGCGCGGGCGATGCCGCCGCCGCGGCCGATCACCAGAACGGTCTTGTCCTCGAGTGTCATGTGATTACGGAACCCGAACGCGTGCCCTGTGCGCATCCGCCAGTGGCTGGCCGGTCGGGATAGCTTGTGGCTGTGTACCGCTCCCTCGATCTCCCCGCGCCCGACCTGACCGGTCGGCGTGCGGAGCGTGGTGCGCTCGATCAGGTGGTGTCCGCACTCCGCAGTGGGCAGAGCAGGGCGCTGGTGCTGTCCGGTGCGGCAGGGGTGGGCAAGACCGCGTTGCTGGACTACCTGGCCGGTCACGCGGACGGCTGCCGGGTGGCCAGGGTGTCCGGCGTCGAGTCGGAGATGGAGCTCGCGTTCGCCGGTCTGCACCAGCTGTGTGCACCCGTCCTGGATCTGCTCGACCAGCTGCCGGTTCCGCAGGCCGGGGCGCTACGGACCGTGTTCGGTATCAACGCCGGTCCGCCGCCAGACATGTTCCTGATCGGCCTTGGGGTCCTGAGCCTGCTGGCCGAGGCGGCGGAGCACCAGCCGCTGCTCTGCCTGGTCGACGACCAGCAGTGGCTCGACAGATGCTCCGCGCAGATCCTGTCGTTCGTGGCCCGCCGGCTGGACGCGGAAGCGGTCGGGCTGGTCTTCGCGACCCGCCGGGCCAGTCAGGTGCTGGCCGGCCTACCGGAGTACCCGATCGGTGGTCTGCACGACGACGATGCCCGCCAACTGCTGGACGCGGTGCTGGCGTCTCCCATCGACACCCAGGTGCGCGACCAACTGGTGGCCGAAGCACATGGCAACCCCCTGGCCCTGCTGGAGCTCACGCCGGCCCAGCTAGCCGGCGGCTTCGCGCTGCCCGGCGCAGGCGGTATCGAGGAGAGCTTCGTACGCCGGGTGAACGCCATGCCCGACCAGACGCGCCGTCTGCTCGTTCTGGCAGCCGCCGAGCCCTCCGGAAACGACGGCCTGGTGCGCCGTGCTGCCGTACTGCTCGGCCTGCCGCTGGAAGCCGCAGCAGCCGCGGTCGACGCGGGGCTGGCGGAGTTCACGACCCGCATCCGGTTCCGGCACCCGCTGGTGCGCTCGGCGGCGTACTGCTCCGCGTCCCCGGACGAGCGGCGCGAGGTACACCGCGCCCTGGCTGAGGT
This sequence comes from Kribbella sp. NPDC048928, assembly GCF_043197975.1. Classification (NCBI taxonomy): domain Bacteria; kingdom Bacillati; phylum Actinomycetota; class Actinomycetes; order Propionibacteriales; family Kribbellaceae; genus Kribbella; species Kribbella sp. NPDC048928. The sequence goes on from NZ_JBICUC010000010.1 coordinate 275,653, forward strand.
GACGGACGCAGCAGCCGACCCGGATCGCCGCGCCTGGCATCGAGCGCAGGGTGCGGCCGGGCCGGACGAGGAGATCGCGGACGAGTTGGAGCGGTCCGCTGGGCGTGCTCAGGCGCGGAGTGGGTTCGCAGCGACCGCGGCGTTCCTGCTGCGGTCGGCGGCGCTCACAGTCGATCCCGTGAAGCGGGCGGGCCGGGCGCTCGCCGCCGCGCAGGCAGAGCTGCAGACCGGAGCGTTCGACTCGGCAGCCGACCTCTTGGCGACAGCCGAGACCGAGCAGCTCAGCGAGCTGCAGCGGGCCAGGGCAGATGTCGTACGAGCACAGCTCGCCTTCCTCACGAACCGTGGCAACGACGCGCCGCAACTGATGCTCAAGGCGGCCAAACGGCTCGAGACGATCGACGTGGCGCTGGCTCGGACGACGTACCTCGACGCCTTGTCGGCGGCGATCTTCGCGGGCCGGTTGGCCAAGCCGGGCGGTGACGTGATCGACGTGGCGCGGGCCGCGGCCGCCGCACCACGGCCGGCGGTGGTACGTCCCGCGGACCTGTTGCTGGACGGCACCGCGCTGCACTACCGGGACGGGTACGCGGCGGGTGTCAAGACGCTCCATGAGGCGCTGGCCGGCTTCGGGACCCAGGTGTCCGTCGAGGAAGAGCTGCAATTGTTGTGGATGGCAACAACCACCGCACTGCGGCTGTGGGACGCGGACCGCTGGGAGCAGCTGTCCCGGCGGCACGTGGAGCTGGCGCGCGAGACCGGCGTACTGAGCAACGTGGCGCTGGCGCTGACGTCGCTGGCGTACGTGTCGGTCTTCGCCGGTGACCTGTCCGCGGCGGCCACCCTGACGGCTGAAGTACAGGCAGCGAACGAGGCGACGGGTGGGCAGCTCGCGCCGTACGGGCAGCTGGCGCTGGCAGCGTTCCGCGGGGACCGAGCCGAGACGCTCGCGATGGTGCGGGCCACGGAGCAGGACGGAACGCGGCGCGGTGAGGGGATCGGTATCGCGTTCGCGGACTGGGCGAGTGCGGTACTGGGCAACGGACTCGGCCGGTACCAGGAGGCGGCCGACGCGGCGGAGCGGGCGTTCCAGGACCCTCGTGACGAGCTGTCGCTGATGCTCGCGCCTGCGGAGCTCGTGGAGGCCGCCGTACGGACCGGAGCCATCGACACCGCCCACCGCGCCTGCCAGGTGCTCGGCACCATGGCGAACGCAACAGGTACGCCGTGGGCGCTCGGCGTCCATGCGCGATCGCGGGCGATGATCAGCGCGGGCGCCGGCGCCGAACGCCTGTACCTGGAGGCGATCGAGCACCTCGAGCAGACCCAACTCAAGGTCGAGATGGCGCGAGCACAGTTGCTGTACGGCGAGTGGCTACGCCGTGAGCGCCGCCGTGCCGACGCCCGCGAACGCCTGCGCACCGCGTACGGCGCCTTCGAGGCGATGGGGCTGGCAGGGTTCGCCGAACGTGCCCGTCGCGAGCTGCGGGCCGCCGGCGGGACCGCTCAGCAACGCGTCGTCCCGACCCGGAGCGAGCTGACCGCTCAAGAGGCGCAGATCGCCCGGATGGCCCGTGACGGCCTCTCCAACCCGGAGATCGCCACGCGCCTGTTCATCAGCGCCCGCACGGTGCAGTACCACCTGCGGAAGGTGTTCTCGAAGCTGGGAATCACATCCCGCAACCAGCTCGATCAGGTGCTGCCAGGCTGACCGCTCAGCGTCGAGCGACTGTCCAACGTGTCGATCGCAGTGAGGGCTGCGCGGTACCAGCGGACGCTCCGCTGGAACACGGACTGGAACAGGTTGCTGAAGACCGAGAACCGGAAGTCCCAGCTGCACAGGTCCCAGCCGTACGCGGGCACGTTCAGGGCCTTCCAGTAGTGCCGCAGCAACTCCTCCGCGTCGCCTTGCCGATCGGGGAGCGCACTGAGCGAGTACGCGACGTCGTGTGGTCCGAGGCCGGGCTTCAGCTCGGACCAGTCGATCACCTTGGGCCGTGGATCGCCGTCGGCGAAGAAGATGTTCCCGAGGAAGTGGAAGTCGCCGTGGATCAGCGTGAGGTCCCGGCGCCCGGCAACCCGCGCCTGGAACTGCGGTGCCCAGACGTCCAGCACTTCGCCGAGTACTGCACGCTCCGCCGGCTCCAGCTCGGTCGCGTTGGCGAAGAACTCGTCCGCTGCGTTGCGCACGGCTGTGGCGTGGCTGGAGATCACGTCCGGCGGCCAGGCCTGCGCAGTGCTCGTCACCGACGGCTCTGGTGATGGCACGGTGTCGGTGGCGTTCCAGAAATGTGCATGGACGCCGGCGATGACCTCGGTGGCTCCGTAGAGCTGTTCGTCCGACACATCGGTCCCGATGACGCGGTAGCCGCTTGTACCGAGGTCCTCGGTCAGCAGCAGAACCCCGTCACCGGTGTCATGTGCACCGAGATACTGCGGAGCCGGGTTCTGCCACCGTGGCGCGAGCTGCTTGAAGAACAGCACCTCCCGTCGTGCGGCAGCGAGCCCGTCACCACGCGCCAGCTTTGCAATGACGGTGAGGTCGGGCCCCGCAGTACGACGTACCGCTAACCGGGCCACGTCCGCTGCCGAGGCTGCGAACGTGTCGACCACCTCGACGCCACGCACCGACGTACCCAAGGCGGCAGCCACCGCCTCGGCCTGGAAGGTCATGTCCACGGCCAGCTCGGCGCCGGTGTGGACGGGCCCTCGTACGGCAGGTCCGCGTAGTGCTCCTGGAGCTCAGCCAGTCGCGTGGTGAGCGCCGCACGTGTCTCGGCGTACGCCGGGTCGTCCGCCACGTTCACGAGCTCCTCGGGGTCCTTGTGCAGGTCGTACAACTCCCATTCGGAGTCGAACACCCGGTCCGACGATCCCGGCACGCCCAGCCCGGCGCCGTAGTAGTGGATGAGCTTGTATTCCTTCGTCCGTACGCCGTAGTGCGCCGGAGCGTGGTGGTTCGGGTCGTCGTGCTCCCAGTACCGGTAGTAGACGGCGTCGGGCCAGTCGGGGACCTGCTCACCGCGCAGCAACGGCAGGAAGCTCCGGCCCTGGGACGTGGGCAGCACTGTCCCCGCGTCGAGCCCCACCATGTCCAGGAATGTCGCCGCGAAGTCCACGTTGGTCACCATGTCGTCGCAGGTGCTGCCCGCGGGGATGACCGACGGCCAGCGGATCAGCATCGGCATCTGCAGCGACTGGTCGAACATCAGCCGCTTGTCGTACCAGCCGTGGTCGCCGAGGAAGAAGCCCTGGTCGGAGGTGTAGACCACGATCGTGTTCTCCGCGAGCCCTTCGTCGTCGAGGTAGTCGAGCAGCCGGCCGACGTTGTCGTCGATCGACTGCACGCACTGGAGGTAGTCGCGCAGATAACGCTGGTACTTCCACCGGATCCGCGCGTCCCGGTTCTCCGGCCCCTCGAGCTCCGGTGGTGTCTGCTCGCCGAGCTCGGCCTCGTCCAGGTCATCGGCCACGGACATCGTCACGGCGCGGACCGCCTTGCTCCGGGTCGAGTAGTCGTCGAGCAGCGTGCTCGGCTCCGGGATCGATCCGACCGGGTACAGGTGCTTGTGCTTCTCGTCCGGCACCCACGGCCGGTGCGGCGCCTTGTGATGGACGAGCAGCAGGAAGGGCCGCTCGGTGTCCCGCTGCCGGAGCCAGTCGATGCTCTGGTCCGTGACGATGTCGGTCGCGTAGCCGGGCACGGTCGCGGCGCCGTCCGGGCCGATCATCAGCGGGTCGACGTACTCGCCCTGGCCGGGGAAGACGCGCCAGTCGTCGAAGTGCCGCGGCGCCGACTCCGGCCGCTCGCCGAGGTGCCACTTGCCGAACAGCGCGGTCTGGTAGCCGGCGCCCTGCAGCACCTCCGCGATCGTCGGCACCCGGTAGTCGATGTCGGTGTAGATCGACGCGACACCGTTCACGTGGCTGTAGGTGCCGGTCAGTATCGAGGCGCGCGACGGCGAGCAGATCGAGTTCGTGCAGTAGGTCGCGTCCATCCGGACGCCGTCGGTGGCCAGCCGGTCCAGGTGCGGCGTGCTGTTGACCCTGCTGCCGTACGCCGAGATCGCGTGCGCAGCGTGGTCGTCGGACATCACGAAGACGATGTTCGGAGTCGGCATCGGTCCACCGTAATGCAGCGCGTGACAGTGCGGTGCTGCAGTACCGGCCGGATCTGGACACCGCTTTCCTGGTGCCGCCCGGTGGGCGTAGGTTAAGCGGTCATGGCCATGTTCGACCTTTCCCTCGACAAGCTCCGCGAGTACCGGCCCGACGTGGCCGCTCCCGCCGACCTGGTCGACTTCTGGCGCCGCTCGATCGAGAAGGCGCGCACCGACGACCTGTCCGCCACGTTCACCGCGATCGACAACAAGCTCACGGTGATCGACACCTACGACGTCACCTACGCCGGCTTCGGCGGCTCCCCGGTGAAGGGCTGGCTGCACGTCCCGGCCGGCACCGAGGGCCCACTGCCGACCGTCGTGCAGTACCACGGCTACAGCGGCGGCCGCGGCCTCCCGCACTCGACCAACCTCTGGGCGCAGGCCGGCTACGCGCACTTCGTGATGGACACCCGCGGGCAGGGCTACAGCGCGGGCGGCTTCGAGAACACCCCGGACGACACGCCGTACGCCGGCATCAACCACACCCCGGGCTTCATGACGGCCGGCATCACCGACCCGGAGACGTACTACTACCACCGTGTGTACATCGACGCGGTCCGCGCACTCGACGCCGCACGCACCTCGCCGTTCGTGGACCCCGACAAGATCATCGTCAGCGGCGGCAGCCAGGGCGGCGGCATCTCGATCGCCGCGGCCGGGCTCGCACCGCTCGCCGGGATCGACCTGGTCGGCTGCGCACCGGACGTACCGTTCCTGTGCCACTTCGAACGCGCACTGCGGATCACCGACAAGGACCCGTACGCCGAGATCACCCGTTATCTGAAGGGTTTCCGGCAGGACGTCGACACCGTCCTCAGCACCCTGAGCTACTTCGACGGCGTCAACCTCGGCCGCCTCGCCACCGCGCCCGCGCTGTTCTCGGTCGCGCTGATGGACGCCACCTGCCCGCCGTCGACGGTGTTTGCCGCGTTCAACCACTACGCGAACGCGAACAAGCAGATCGAGGTCTACCAGTACAACGAGCACGAGGGCGGCCAGACGTACCAGCAGCTCGCCCAGCTCGACTGGTTCGCCGAAATCCTCGGATGAAATCCAGCCGTTAGCGGGCCGTTGGCCGGTAGCACCTGTTGACCCCCTAGGGTGGTCCGCATGCTCGGACTACCCACGGGGATCCAGGCCTGTTTGTTCGACCTGGACGGCGTCCTCACCGATACCGCTGCCGTCCACGCTGCGGCGTGGAAAGAGATGTTCGACGAGTTCCTCACCGACTACGCCGGACAGCACGGCATCGCGTTCGTGCCGTTCGACGCGCGCGCGGAGTACGACGCGTACGTCGACGGCAAGCCGCGGGCCAGCGGGGTACGGGACTTTCTGACCGCGCGTGGCATCACGCTGCCCGACGGCACCCCGGACGACCCGCCCGCGGCGATGACCGTGAACGGCCTCGGCAACCGGAAGAACGAGGCCGTCCAGCGGCGGATCCGGACCGAGGGCGTGCACGTCTTCGAAGGCTCCCGGCGGTACCTGCAGGCCGCCGTCGAGGCCGGGCTGCGGCGTGCCGTGGTGTCGTCGAGCGCGAACACCCGCGAGGTCCTCGACGTCACCGGACTCGCGCAGTACGTCGAGGAGATCGTCGACGGCATCACGATCCGCACCGAGGGGCTGAAGGGCAAGCCGGCTCCGGATACGTTCCTCGCCGCGGCCGAGCGGTTCGGCGTCGACCCGTCCCAGGCGGTCGTGTTCGAGGACGCGCTGGCCGGTGTCGCGGCGGGACGCTCGGGCCACTTCGGCCACGTCGTCGGCGTGGACCGCGTCGGGCAGGCCGACGACTTGAAGTCGCACGGCGCCGACGTCGTGGTGCGCGACCTGTCCGAACTGCTCGCGGACGGGGAGGCGAAGTGATCGACAGAGGCCACCACCCGGTCGAGCCCTGGCGGCTGCGGGAGACCCGGCTCGCGCTGGACAAGCTGGCCCAGTCGGAGTCGCTGTTCGCCCTGTCCAACGGGCACATCGGCCTGCGCGGCAACCTCGACGAGGGCGAGCCGTACGCGATCCCCGGCACCTACCTGAACTCGTTCTACGAGCAGCGCCCGCTGCCGTACGCCGAGGCCGGCTACGGGTACCCGGAGTCCGGGCAGACGCTCGTCGACGTCACCAACGGCAAGCTGATCCGGCTGCTCGTCGACGACTCGCCGTTCGACATCCGGTACGGCTACCTGACCAAGCACGAGCGCTCGCTGGACTTCCGTACCGGCATCCTCGAGCGGGACGTGGACTGGACGTCACCGGGTGGCAAGCGGATCAAGGTCCGCAGCCGGCGGCTGGTGTCGCTGACCCAGCGCGCGGTCGCCGCCATCGAGTACATCGTGGAGCCGGTCGACCAGCCCGCGCGGTTCGTGATCCAGTCCGAGCTGGTCGCGAACGAGGCACAGCCCAAGCTGTCCGACGATCCGCGCGTCGCCGCCGTATTGGACAACCCGCTGCACCCGGTCAGTCATGACGGCGGCGAGCACGGCACCGTCCTGATCCACCGGACCACGCGCAGCCAGCAGCTGATGGCCGCGGCGATGGGCCACGAGGTCGACACCACGGTCCGCTACGCGATGGACCAGGACGTCCGCGAGGACTGGGCCCGGACCACGGTCATCGCGCAGCTGCAGCCGGGCGAGAGTCTGCGCGTCGTGAAGTACCTGACGTACGGCTGGTCCAGCCTGCGCTCCGAGACTGCGATCCGGGACCAGGTCGCGGCCGCCCTGACGAGTGCGCGGTTCTCCGGCTGGGACGGGCTCGCCAAGCAGCAGGTCGAGTTCCTCGACGACTTCTGGGACGGCGCTGACGTCGAGGTCCAGGGCCATCCGGAGCTCCAGCAGGCGGTGCGGTTCGCGCTCTTCCACGTACTGCAGGCTGGCGCGCGGGCCGAGCGGCGAGCGATCCCGTCGAAGGGCCTGACCGGCGCCGGGTACGACGGGCACACGTTCTGGGACACCGAGGGTTTCGTCCTACCGGTGCTGACCTACACGATGCCGGACGCAGCCGCGGACGCCCTACGCTGGCGGCACTCCACGTTGCGGATGGCGAGGCAGCGCGCGGAGGAGCTGGGCTTCAAGGGCGCGGCGTTCCCGTGGCGGACGATCCGCGGCCAGGAGTGCTCCGGCTACTGGCCCGCCGGTACGGCGGCGTTCCACATCAATGCAGACATCGCGGAGGCGGTGATGCGCTACTACCGTGCGACCGCCGACGAGGACTTCCTCGACGAGGTCGGGCTGGAGCTGCTCGTCGAGACCGCCAGGTTGTGGATGTCGCTCGGCCACCACGACCGCGACGGCCGCTGGCACCTGCCCGGTGTGACCGGTCCGGACGAGTACAGCGCCGTTGCCGACGACAACGTTTTCACGAACCTGATGGCGGCGCGCAACCTGCGGTTCGCGGCCGAGGTCGCGGCGAAGCTGCCGGGCCGCGCGCGTGAGCTCGGGATCGACGCCGAGGAAGAGGCGTCCTGGCGGGACGCGTCGAGCGCGATCTACGTCCCGTACGACAAGGAGCTCGGCGTCCACCCGCAGTCCGAGGGCTTCACCGGGTACGCCGTGTGGGACTTCGAGGGCTACAAGGACAAGTACCCGCTGCTGCTGCACGCCCCGTACTTCCAGCTGTATCGCACCCAGGTGGTGAAGCAGGCCGACCTGATGCTCGCGACGTACTGGTGCGGTGACGCCTTCACCGCCGAGGAGAAGGCGCGGAACTTCGACTACTACGAGCGGCTGACCGTCCGGGACTCCTCGTTGTCCGCGTGCGTGCAGGCGGTGATGGCGGCCGAGGTCGGCCATCTGGACCTGGCCTACGACTATGCGTACGAGGCCGCGCTGATCGACATGCGCAACCTGCACCACAACACCGGCGACGGCCTGCACATGGCCTCGCTCGGCGGTGCCTGGAGCGCGCTGGTGGCCGGCTTCGGCGGTCTGCGGGACCAGGACGGGATGCTGTCCTTCGATCCGGCGCTGCCGCTCGGGCTGTCCGGGCTGAGCTTCACGGTCCGCTGGCGCGGCGTCCGGCTGAAGGTCGAGATCGATCCGGTCGCGGTGAAGTACACCGTGCACGACGGGCCGGACGCGTCGATGACGTTCCGGCACGCCGGCGAGGAGGTCACGGTCAGCGCGACCCAGCCGGCCGTCCGGACATTGCGGAAGCGCCGCCCGTTGCTGCCCCGGCCGCCGCAACCGCCGGGCCGTGAGCCACGGCCGGCGATGGCGATCAACGAGGACGTCTGACGGACGACGCTCCTGGGTCCTGCGCGGTTGGTTAGTGCGGTGGGTTTGCTCGGTCAGTTCTTCTGCTTGGCGGCCAGCGACTCCGCGGTGCCGACCAGCATCACCGACGAGATCACGGCGACGATGAAGCCGAGAATGTTCAGCTCGAAGATGCTGCCGGTGCCGAGGACACTGGCGATCACGCCGCCGATCACCGATCCGGCGAGGCCGAGCAGCAGGGTGGCGAGCAGACCGAGCTTCTGCTTCCCGGGCGTGAACAACCGGGCGAGTGCTCCGATAACGAGTCCGGCGATGATGAAGCCGATCATGGCTGAGATCCTCCGAGGGTCGAACGGTAGGACTCCAGTCTGCGGGTCCGGCGGGGTCCACGGCAGTGGAGTTTCCCCTGACCGGACCCGGATCCGACCCTGGGCGTGACGGCTCAGGGACCCGCGGTGGTGCTGAGCAGTGCGCTGTTCGGGAGCAGCCGGGGAGCGCTGCCGAGCTGGTTCAGTACGGTCGCGCCGAGTTGACCGGCGGCGCGTTCGTCGCCGTCGAGCAGTGCCTGGTACCCGGCCCGGCAGCCGGAGCGAGGGCCGACGATCTCGACGTACAGCTCGATGTCGGGCAGCGTCGTGTTCGTCGCGACGGTGGTCGACGTGTCGCGCGCACAGCGGATCAGTGTCGGCCCGCTCCGCTTCGAGCTGACCTTGCGGAGCAGTTGGTCCGCGACCGCCTTCGCGACGAAGTACTTCGCGCTCGACACCCGGTCCTGCACGTAGCGGACGCTGGCGGTCTCCTGCACGTTGTCGGTCAGCGCGCAGATCGCCCATTGCGGAGGCAGCGTGATCACCTGGCCCTTGGGCGTGTACTGAGGGATGCCGGGTGCCGTACCGCCGCCGCTGTTGTTGACGGCGATCAGCGCGGCCCGGGAAGCCGCGTCCTTCGGGTTGGCGTACGACGCGACGGTCAGCCGGCTGCTGAACTGCGCGTCCGGTACGACGACCACGGTCAGGCTGCCGGTGTTCTTCAGGAGCAGCGACGTACGGCTCGGATCGGTGCTGGCGGTCAGCTCGACACCGTCGGCGCCCGCCTCCGTGGGCAGCGGCTCGGTGGACTGGGCGCAGGTCGTCGCGGCCTTGAGCGCCCCGGGAGACTTCGGTACGACGATCGACGGCGTCGAGATGACCGTGTCGGATCCGGATGGCAGGTCCGAGCCGTTGGCGGCCGAGCAGCCCGCGGCTGCCAGCAACCCCGGCACCAGCACTGCACAGAACAGAAACGCCCGACTACGTACCGCCACGAAGACCCCCCTGAATCCGAGCCCAGGTCCCCACCCGCTCGGCTGTCCCTTCCAGAATACTGTCCCCGGGGTCGCTTAGGCTCAGATCGTGACCGTTCAGCAGCTCTCCAGACGCGATGCGCGGCGGTTGGCTGTGCGTGCGCAGCTGCTCACCAGCGACCGGCCGGCGGACCTGTTCGACGTGGTCCGCGGGCTGAACGTGCTGCAGCTCGACCAGACCGCGTACGTCGCGCCGAATGCGGACCTGGTGACCTGGAGCCGGCTCGGCTCGTCGTACAAGCCTGCTGAGTTGGCGGACGCGCTCGCCTCGCTCGAGCTACTCGAGTTGCGCGGATTCGCGCGGCTGCCGGAGACGCTGGCGTTGTTCCGTGCCGAGATGGCCGCGTGGCCGACCGACGGCGAGCCGCTGGACTGGCAGGAGTACCGCCGTGACTGGGTCCTGGCGAACGAGGGGTGCCGACTCGACATCCTCGAGCGGCTGCGTCAGGACGGCCCGCTGGTGATGCGCGAGCTGCCGGACAGCTGTGTGACCCCGTGGAAGTCGAGCGGCTGGACCAACAACCGGAACGTGTCGCAGCTGCTCGAGTTCATGATGCAGCGCGGCGAGGTGGCGATCGCGGGTCGCGACGGCCGCGACCGGCTCTGGGACCTGGCGTCCCGGATCTATCCGGACGACCCGCCGGTCCCGCTCGCGAAGGCGCTCCGGATCCGCGACGAGCAACGGCTCCGGTCGATGGGTCTCCTGCGGGCGAAGGGCCCGGCCTGCCCGGGCGAGCCGCTCGACGCCGGCGAGGCGGGGGAGCGGGCCGTGGTGGAGGGCGTCCGCGGCGAGTGGCGGATCGATCCGGAGCTGCTCGATCAGCCGTTCAAGGGCCGGACGGCGATCGTCTCGCCGCTGGACCGGCTGGTGTACGACCGGAAACGGCTGACCGAGATCTTCGAGTTCGACTACCAGTTGGAGATGTACAAGCCGGTCGCGAAACGCCGCTGGGGGTACTTCGCGCTCCCGATCCTGCACAACGACCGCCTGGTCGGGAAGCTCGACGCGATGTCCGACCGCAAGTCCGGCGTGTTCCGCGTCGACGCGATCCACGAGGACCAGCCGTTCTCCAAGACGCTCACCGCCGCAGTCCATCGCGAGATCCGCGACCTCGCGCAGTGGCTGCAGCTGGAGCTCGTCCTCAAACCGGCGTGACGAGCGGCGCCGGCTTGGCGGACTCGCGGTGCTTGCGCTCGATCGACTGACCCCAGGTGGTGCCGGCCAGCATCAGTACGGCGCCGATCGCCGCCAGTACCGTCAGGTGCTCGTCGCCGAGACCGATGCCGATGACAACGGCCCAGATCGGTTCCGTGCCGAGCAGCAGACTGGCGCGGCTGGCGGACGTCCGCTGCACCGCCCAGGTCTGGGCGAGGAACGCGAAAACGCTGCAGAACAAGGCGAGATAGACCAGCTGCAGCCACGCGCCGGCGCCGGCATGCACCGGAAGCTGGGACAGGCCGACGGGCGCGAACAGTGCCGTACCGACGAGAGTCTGAACTGTTGTCAGCGGCAACGGACGCGACCCCTTCGAGAGTCGGCCGACGAGCGTCACGTGACCTGCGCGGACCACGGCGGCGGCCAGCATCAGCAGGTCGCCGAGGCCGGGGGTGTGGAGACCGTGCGAGGACACGAGCAGCCCGACGGCGACCATGCAGATCCCCGCGGCGAGGTAGAAGCGCGGCGGCAGGCCGCGGCCGTCGAGCAGCGGGGTGAGGATGAGCGTGAGGCTGATGATCAGTCCGGCATTCGCCGCGCTCGTGTGCGTCACGCCGTACGTCTCGAGCACCAGCACCGAAGCTTGCGTGAGGCCGAGGATCAGTCCGGACCTCAGCTCCGTACGCCGAATGCCGCGCACCAGCGGCAGCAGGGCGACGGCCGAGATGGCGTAGCGCAGGAAGAGCACGGTCAGCACCGGCGCGCTGCCGGTCGCGGTCTTGGCCGCGAGATAGCTCGAGCCCCAGACGACGGCGACCAGCAGCAGGACGAGATCAGTACGGCGGGATCCGGGCACGGACTCAACGGTGACGGGTCGTGACGTTGAAGCCAAGAACCAACTTCTTCAGCGATGCTGTAGTGGAACTACAGTGTTGAGATGGATGAACGGCAACTGCGGGTGCTTCGGGAAGTCGGCGAGCTGGGGAGTGTGACGGCGGCCGCCGAGGCGTTGCTGGTCACGCCGTCGGCGATCTCCCAGCAGTTGCGGCTGTTGCAGCGGTCGATGCCGGTGCCGTTGACCGAGCGCGTCGGCAGGCGGGTGGTGCTGACCGCCGCGGGCCGGGCGCTCGCGGGTGCGGCGGCCGAGGTGGAGACGGCGCTCGCCCGCGCGCGGCAGACCGTGGACGACTTCGTCGAGCAGCCGGACGGGGTCGTGTCGGTCGCCGCGTTCCACAGTGCGGCGGCGGCGTTCTTCCCGCGGTTGCTCGCGTCCGGCGCCGCGCCGAAGGTCAGTCTGCACGACGAGGATGTGGCGCAGCACGAGTTCCCGCCGCTCACCCGCGAATACGACGTCGTACTGGCGCACCGGCTCAACCACGGGGCGGCGTGGCCACGGACGGTCGCGGTCACACCGCTCCTGCACGAGCCGCTCGACGTCGCCGTACCGGCCGATCATCCCCTCGCCGCGAAGCAGTCGCTCAGCCCGCGGGACGTCGCCGGCGAACCGTGGATCACCGTCCACGACGGCTTCCCTTTGATGTCCACCATCGAGGCCATCGGCGCCGCAGCCGGCCGCCGCCTGGACCTGGTCCACCGGGTCAACGAGTTCACAGTCGTCGGCGAACTGGTCGCCGCCGGCGCCGGCCTGGCCCTCTTCCCGCGCTGGACCGCCCAACGCCACCCAGGCGTAGCCCTCCGCCCCCTCCGCAACGTCCACACCCGCCGCCACATTGACGCCCTGCACCGCCCCGAACAATCCGCCCGCCGAGCAGTCCGCACAGTCCTAACCGAACTCCGCCGAGCCGGCCAAACCCTCCAAGCCTGAGGCGCGACGGTCTACTGGGCTGAGCCGCCGTTGCTTTTCAGGAGTTGGGCGTTGATCCATTGGCCTCGCGGGGAGCAGAGGAACTCGACCAGGTCGGCGGTGTCGGCGGGGGTGCCTAGGCGGCCGAGTGGGGTGCCGGCCGCGCAGGCGGCGCGCAGGTCCTCAGTCATCCAGCCGGTGTCGATCGGGCCGGGGTTGATCACATTGGCGGTCAGGCCGAGGTCGGACAGTTCGTGCGCGGCCGCCAAGGTGATGCGATCCAGTGCGCCCTTGCTCGCGCCGTACGGGAGGTTGTGGACGGTGTGGTCACTCGTCAGCGCCACGATCCGGCCGCTGCCGTGCGGTACGGCGAACCGCTCTGCGTACTCGCGGATCAGCAGCCAGGTCGCCCGCGCGTTCACGGCGAAGTGCCGGTCGAAGCTCTCCACGGTGGTGTCGCGAATGCTGGAGTCGACGCTCTCGCAGTGACACATCACCAGCGCCGTCACCGGCCCCAGCCGGTCCGCGGCGGCGGCGAAGATCCGCTCCGGTGCGCCCGGGTCCGCGAGGTCTGCCTCGATCGGTACGGCGGTGGCGCCCAGTGCGGTGAGCTCAGCGGTGATCTCGGCCGTGGCGCCGTCCTGGACACCCCAACTCATCCGTCCGTCGTACGCCGTCCAGTACGTGAACGCTACGTCCCACCCCGCTTCGGCCAGCCGGCGCGCGACGCCCGCGCCGATCCCGACCGTACGGCCGACTCCGGTGACAAGGGCAACAGGTCGTTCGAGCATGCGCGCGATCCTCCTCGATCCCACCAGCGGCCGCAACCGACCCCTCAGCGGAGGTCGAGGGCGAGGCGGGCGGCGAGGCCGGCGAAGATCGCGGCTGTGACCCGTTCGAGCCGGCGGCGGACACGGCTGCCGGTGCGGAAGAAGCGCTCGGACAAGGTGCCGGCCAGGAGGGCGGCGCTCGCGTCGACGGGGAAGCCGACCGTGATGAACAGTGCGCCGAGGACCAGGAACTGCACCGTCACCGGCCAGCTGCCGGCGCCGGTGCTGATGAACTGCGGCACGAACGCCAGGTAGAACAGGATGACCTTCGGATTCGCCAGATTGGTGAGCGTGGCCATCACGTACGTCCGACGCAGCGTCCGCCGGGGGAGAGCCGGCGCTTCCTCGGCTGCCCCGACTTCCTGCCTGCTCGCGCGCCAGGTCAGGTACGCCAGGTAGAGCAGGAAGGCGGCGCCGGCGATGCGTACCCCGTCCAGCACCTGCGGCGCAGCCTGGATCAACGCACCCAGGCCGAGCGCGGCCGCGACGCTGTGTACCACCAAGCCGGTCGACATCCCGGCGGCGGCGACCACGCCCGTACGTCGGCCACCAGCGGCTGCGTTCGCGACGATGAACAGCATGTCCGGCCCCGGCACGACGCTGACCAGGAACACGGCGACCAGAAACCCGAGCACCACCGACACGTCCATGCCGTCCATCCTGGACCACCCGCGCCGCCCCGTCGGAGGATTTTCCGATCTGTGGTCACCACCTGAGCGGTCAACCTCTGAGGTGGTGGGTTGGCACCCGGTATGCCAAGAGGACAACCCACCAGCTGAGAGGTTGACCGCTGAGATGGTGGGTTTGCGGACTGGGCGCCCGCTGCCGAGGCCTGGGTTGCGCGGGGTGTGCCGGTTGCGCAGGTTGTGCGGGGTGGGTGGGTTGCGCGGGTGTGCGGGGTGGGTGGGTTGCGCGGGTTGCGCGGGTTGCGCGGGTGTGTGGGTGTGTGGGTTGTGCGGGGCGTGGGGTCAGGTGGGGAGGGTTACTGTGGCGGTGGTGCCGCCGGTGGGGGTTGGGGTGAGGGTGATGGTGCCGTGGTGGGCTCGGGTGATTTCGCGGGCTATGGAGAGGCCTAGGCCGGAGCCGCCGCTGGCGCGGGAGCGGCTGGTGTCGAGGCGGACGAAGCGTTCGAAGACGCGCTGCCGGTCGGCCTCGGGGATGCCGTCGCCGTCGTCGGAGACCGTGATGATCGCGGAACCGTCCTGCTCGGCCGTGGTCAGCCGGACCGTGGTGTGCGCGGCGCGGGCGGCGTTGTCGACCAGGTTGCGCAGCACCTGACTCAGCCGGGCCGGATCGCCGATCACCCGGACCGGGTGGACGTCGCTGTCGACGGTCAGCTCGGGCTTCGAGCTGCGCAGTCGTTTGACCTCAGCCTCGACGAGGTCGTCCAGGTCCACGTCGGTCTGCCGCATCCGGATCCCGGTGTCGTCGGCCTTCGCGAGCAGCAGCAGGTCCTCGACCAGTTGCCGCATCCGGTCGGTCTCGGTCCCCATCACCTGCCGCAGGTCGCGCCAGGCCCGCCCGGTGGTGTCCGCCTCGATCACCTCCAGCGCGGCGGTCAGGGTGGCCAGTGGTGAGCGCAGCTCGTGACTGGCATCCGCGACGAACGCGCGCTGGGTCGCCTGGCCGGTCTCGAGCCGGTCGAGCATCTCGTTCATCGTGACGGCCAGCCGCGCGAGCTCGTCCCTTGTCTCCGGGACCGGGACTCGTTCGGTCAGGTCCCGGGTGCCAATGCCCTGGACGCGGGTGCGGATCCGTTCGACCGGCCGGAGCGCCTGCCCGATCATCAGCCACCCGGCGATACCGACCACGATCAGCAGCACCGGCAGACCGATGATCAGGTACTTCGTCACGGTCGCGACCGTCTGCCGCTGGGTCTGCACCGACGACGCGACCACGACGGTGTACGTCTGTCCGCCGTACGACGCGCCCTGGGCGACGATCAGGAACGAGTGGTCGTCGTCGATCAACGGCATCTCGCCGACCTGGGCGCGCATCAGCGCACCGGCCGGCGGGCGGAGGTCGGTCAGCGGTGTGTTGTCGACCCGCGACGACGACGCCGCCACGATCTTGCCGGCCGGGTCGAGCACCTGGATGAGCTGGCTGGCGCGCGTGGTGTTGGCCAGGTCCGCGCCGAGTCCCTGCGTTCCTTTCGTACTGACCTGGCGTGCGACGTCGGCGACCCGGCCCTCGGCGGCGTCGGACACCTCGGTGATCAGCGCGCGCTGCAGGAGCAGCAGCAGGGCAGCGGAGCCGAGCAGGAGGGCGACGGCGACCACGATCACGGCGGCAGCGGTCGACCGGCTCCGCACACTGGCCTGCCGAAGGCCGCCGGCGGTCCGGTACCACCCGTCAACGCGACGTCGCACGACCGTGCTCACCCGGCCAGTTTCGCAGGTCCGGTCTCAGAGCGTTCTCAGCCGCCCTCGGGGTTCAGCCGGTAGCCCATCCCGCGGATGGTCTCGATCGCGTGCCGGGCGTACGGGGTGTCGATCTTCTTGCGCAGGTAGCGCACGTACACCTCGACCACGTTCGGGTCGCCGTCGAAGGCCGGGTCCCAGACGTTCGCGAGGATCTCGGTCTTGCTGACCGTGTCGCCGCGGTGCCGCATCAGGAACTCCAGCAGCCCGTACTCCCGCGGCGTCAGCGTGATCTCCCGCCCGTTGCGCTCCACCCGCCGGCGCGCCACGTCCAGCGACAGGTCGCCGGCCATCAGGACGACGGGACGCTCGGGGCCGCCGCGCCGGATCAGCGCCCGCAGCCGCGCGACCAGGACCAGGAAGCTGAACGGCTTCGTCAGGTAGTCGTCGGCGCCCAGATCGAACGCGTCGGTCTGGTCGTACTCGCCGTCCTTCGCGGTCAGCATCAGTACCGGCGTCCAGATCCCGCGCGCCCGGAGCAGCTCCAGTACGCGGTAGCCGTTCAGCTTCGGGAGCATGATGTCCAGCACGATCACGTCGTAGCTGTGCTCGGTCGCCGCCCAGACGGCGTTCTCGCCGTCGTGCACCAACTCGACCACGAAGCCGGAGTCGGTCAGCCCGCGGTGAACGGTGTCGGCCAGCCGCAGTTCGTCCTCGACCATCAGCACTCGCATCCAGACAGTGTCACCGCAACCCGCTGAGAGTCCGCTGAGAGGGCCCCGGATTGACGCGCCCGGCGCCGCCGCCTAGCGTCTTGTCGAAGCGCTTCGACAAGCATCAGGAGGCCGGTCAAACGATGAAGTTCACCGACGGGTACTGGCAGTTGCGCCCGGGACTGACCCGCCTGCGGCCGGCCGCGGTCGAGAGCGTCGAGGCCGGTGACCGGGAGCTGACCGTGTACGCGCCGGCCCGGCGGATCGAGCGCCGCGGCGACACGCTCAACCAGCCGCTGTTCACGGTCACGTTCAGCTCGCCGGCCCGCGGCGTGATCGGCGTCCGGATCTCGCACCACCACGGTGCCGCGCCCGCGCGTCCGGCGTACCGGCTGAACACCGGCGACCAACATCCGGTGAAGGTGGACGTCGGGCCCGCCGAGGCACGGCTGACGTCGGGTGAGCTCAGCGTGGTGATCGGGCTGGACGGGTCGTGGGACGTCCGCTTCGAGCAGGACGGCCGCCCGCTGACGAACTCGGGGGAGCGCAGCGTCGGTCTGATCACC
Organism: Kribbella sp. NPDC048928; assembly: GCF_043197975.1. Lineage (NCBI taxonomy): Bacteria > Bacillati > Actinomycetota > Actinomycetes > Propionibacteriales > Kribbellaceae > Kribbella > Kribbella sp. NPDC048928. Next base: position 292,795 of record NZ_JBICUC010000010.1, read on the forward strand.
GATGCCGACGGCAACCGGTACGTCCACGAGCAGCTCGCGCTCGGCGTCGGCGAGACGATCTACGGTCTCGGCGAACGCTTCGGTCCACTGGTCAAGAATGGTCAGATTGTCGACAGTTGGAATGCCGACGGTGGGACGTCGAGCGAGCAGGCGTACAAGAACGTGCCGTTCTTCCTGAGCAGCAGGGGCTACGGCGTACTTGTCGACAATCCTGCAATGGTCTCGTTCGAGATCGGTTCGGAGGTCACCTCCCGCAACCAGTTCAGCGTCGAGGGCGAGGAGCTGGCGTACTACGTGTTCGCCGGCCCGTCCCCGAAGGACGTCCTGCGGCGCTACACCGCGCTCACCGGCCGACCGGCGCGCGTGCCGGCATGGTCGATGGGGTTGTGGCTGTCGACCTCGTTCACCACCGACTACACCGAGCAGACGACCACCTCGTTCGTCGACGGGATGGCGGCGCGCGACCTGCCGTTGAGCGTCTTCCACTTCGACTGCTTCTGGATGCGGCAGTTCAACTGGTGCGACTTCGTGTGGGACCCGGTCGCGTTCCCGGACCCGGCCGGGATGGTCCGGCGGCTGAAGGAGCGCGGTCTGCGGATCAGCCTGTGGATCAACCCGTACATCGCCCAGCGCTCGGTGCTCTTCGAAGAGGGCCGCCGGCTCGGGTACCTGCTCAAGCGGCCCGACGGATCGGTCTGGCAGTGGGACCTGTGGCAGGCCGGGATGGCGATCGTCGACTTCAGCAACCCGGACGCGACCGCGTGGTTCCGTTCGAAGTTGCAGGCGCTGATCGACATCGGTGTCGACTGCTTCAAGACCGACTTCGGCGAACGCATCCCGACCGACGTCGCCTGGTTCGACGGTTCGGACCCGGCGCGGATGCACAACTACTACGCACAGCTCTACAACGCGGCGGTGTTCGGTCTGCTCGAGGAGAATCGCGGTGAGGGCGAGGCCGTACTGTTCGCGCGCTCCGCCACGGCCGGCGGCCAGCAGTTCCCGGTGCACTGGGGCGGCGACTGCGAGTCGACGTTCGAGGCGATGGCGGAATCGTTGCGTGGCGGGCTGTCGCTGGCGGCCTCTGGCTTCGGCTATTGGAGCCACGACATCGGCGGGTTCGAGGGCACGCCCGATCCGGCGATCTTCAAGCGCTGGGTGGCGTTCGGGCTGCTGTCGTCGCACTCCCGCCTGCACGGCTCCTCGTCGTACCGGGTGCCGTGGGCGTTCGACGACGAAGCGGTCGACGTTCTGCGCACGTTCACCAAGCTGAAGCTGTCGCTGATGCCGTACCTGGTGACCGCCGCCGAGGAGGCGCACCGCGACGGCGTGCCGATGATGCGCCCGATGATCCTCGAATTCCCGGACGACCCGGCGACCGCCCACCTGGACCGGCAGTACCTCCTCGGCCCGGACCTCCTGGTGGCTCCGGTGATGAGCGCCGACGGCGAGGTGTCGTTCTACCTTCCCGCAGGCCGTTGGACCTCCTTCCTGACCGGCGAGGTGTTCGAAGGCTCGCGCTGGCTGACCCAGACCCACGGTTTCGACAGCGTTCCGCTGCTGGTTCGCGAAGGAGCGGTCATCCCGGTCGGAGCCGTGGACGACCGGCCCGAGTACGACTGGTCGGAGGGCGTCGAGCTCCGGTGGTTCCAGCCCTCAGAGGACCGGACCGTCACTCTCCCAGGCCCGGACGGCGAGGTCGCTGCCGTCATCGAACTCACGTACCGCAACGGCGAGGTGCGCTCCCGCGTGATCGAAGGCTCCTGCGAGAACTACACGGTCACGATCTGCTGAGACTACGAGGTGGCACCGGTATAGCGCCGCACTCCCAACCGCCACAGGAGCAGCGTTGCGGTCGTGAAGCCTGCCGCGAGCAGGACGGCCGCGATCAGGATGCCGGCGTCAGGTCCCCGCGTGAGCGTCAGAGCAGGCCACGTCGTCAAAGCCGCGACGGGGAACACGAACGTCAGCAGGCGCCGGAGCCGCGGTCCGTAGATGTCGACGGGATAGCGGCCCGCCTCCCAGCCGGCGCCGTGCAGTACGCCGAGGCTGAGCCGCGGGGCCCAGAACGCCAGTGCAGCCAGGCCGACCGACGTGGCCCAGCCGATCAGTAGCCCGACCAGGGTGAGGAACGCCCATCCAACCACCGCGGCCGGCGACGGTACCGTTCCCAGCTCGTGAAGCCCGAAGGCAACAACACCGACGCCGAGCAGGCTTTGTACCAAGGCGAGTGGCGCGTGCCGCGTACAGGTCGCGAGGACGACACTGCTCGCCGGCCGGAGCAGATACGCATCGAGCCGGCCGTCGCGGAGCTGGTCGGCGAAGCCTGACAGGCTCGGATCCAGAAACGTCGCCCGCAGACCGGTGATGAACGCGTACGTACCGGTGAGCGTCAGCATCTGCCCGACGGTCCATCCCGCGAGCAACCCGGTACGGGAGAAGACGATGCCGATGGCCGCGACCGACGCGGTCAGCTCGAGCAGTGCGAGCAACGCGTCGAAGAACAGGTTGGTTCGGTACGCCAGCGCGCGGCGGAGCGACAACGAGAACGCCGTACCGAACAATCGTGCAGATCGCATCAGGCCCCCACTGTGCTGTAGCGGCGTACGCCGAGCCGCCAGGCACCGACGGCGCAGCTGCCCAGGATCACTGTCCACGCGACAGAGACCGCATACCCGGCTGAGGCCGCGGCGGGCGTCAAAGCACCGGTGGCCAGCTCGGCGGGAAAGCCGAGCATCGACCGGAACGGCAGTACCTGCGCGATCGTTCGCCACGGGTCGGGGAGCAGCGCGTTCGGCGCCGCGGAACCGCCGAGCAGGAAGACCAGTACGGTGCCGAAGGCAACTACCGCGTGGACCTGCTCGGTCCAGAAGGCCGCCATCGCCAGCGTCCAGACGAACAGGAAGTGCAGTACGGCGGCGAGCATCAGCGCCGGTACGGCGGACAGAATCGCCGACGGCGCAAAACGTACGCCGGCGGTGAACCCGACCGCGGCGAGCAGCGGGAGCCCGAGCAGGAACATCCAGAAGCGGATCGCCAGGTTCTCACCGAGCGGACCGATGACGGCCGGCTGTGGCCGCAGGAGCACCGCGGCGACCGAGCCGTTGTAGATCGCCTGCGCGAATGTGTGGTTCTCGAACGAGGCCGTCAGCAGCGCCACACAGATGACGGCGAGGTAGTAGCTGCCGATGTCGGGCCCTGCTCCGGGGACGTGCCGCCACAGGAACAGACCCAGCAGCGGCGCGACCGCCTGGCCCAGGACCAGCGTGACGAGGAACCACCACGCTCCCGACCAGCCGATGACCTGCCGCCAGATCTCCAGCCGCACCAGGCGGAGGATGCGGCTCACGAGGCCAGGTCCTTCGGGCCCCGGAGGCTTCGGTACGCCTGGTCCATCACGCTTTCGAGCGACGGCTCCTCGACCGACAGGTCCGCGACCGCGAACCGGGCCAGCAGTTCGGCGGTCGTCGCCGGTACCGCATCGCGCCCGACCCGGAGCAGGTACTGATGCCCGTCGCCCTGCAGCACCTCGCCGTACGGTGTCAGGTCCGGATCGTTGTCGGCCACCGTCACCCGGATCAGCTTGGCCGGCGCGAAGAGCGAGCCGAGTTCATCGCGTCGACCGTCGAAGGCGAGCGCGCCGTCGTCCACCAGGATCAGCCGTGGACACAGGGATTCGACGTCGGCCATGGCGTGGCTGGTGAGCAGTACGGTCGCGCCGGTCCGGGCGGAGTACTCGGCGATGAAGGTCCGGATGGTCCTCGCGGCGGAGACGTCGAGCCCGATCGTGGGCTCGTCGAGGAACAGCACCTTCGGCCGGTACACGAGCGCGAGCGCCAGGCCGGCCCGCATCCGCTCGCCGAGACTCAGCGCGCGGACCTGTCGCTGCAGGATGTCGTCGAGCTCGAGGAGCTCGCTCAGCTCGGCCAGGTTGCGCTTGAAGTCGACGTCATCGACGTCGTAGAGCACTTGCTGGTAGTGGAACGAGTCCATGACGGTCAGCTCCGGTGCATCGCCGATCGGCTGGCTGCCGCGGATCAGCGCGATCTCGCGCAGGTAGTGGTTGTGCCGTCGCCACGGGATCTCGCCGAGGACCCGGACGGCGCCGCCGGTCGGGTGCAGGATGCCGGCCAGGATCTTCAGCGTGGTCGTCTTGCCGGCGCCGTTGCGGCCGAGGAAGCCGACGACCTGTCCGGCCGGGATGCCGAAGCTGAGGTCACGGACCGCGCGGACGTCGCGGTGCTGCCGCCGGACCACTGCCCGGGTTGCGGCGAGCAGTCCGCCGTCGCGCACCGGGACGCGGTAGGTCATCGACAGATGGTCCACTTCGACGGCATTCATGATTAAAGTTTATCGTTGAAGTACGGCTGGAGTGTTGGCCGCGGAACAGGTGAGGAGCGACGTGGCAAAACCCTCAAGCAGTGCGTCAAGGAGTGTGCGCGGCGTGACGCTGGCCCGGGAGGCCGGGATCTCGGTCCAGCAGGTACGGAACTACGAGCAGGCCGGGTTGTTGCCGCTGGCAACCCGTTCGGCGGCCGGCTACCGCCAGTTCGACGAGTCGCATCGGCAGGCGCTGGCGGCGGCGCGGGTGCTCGTCCGGGCGTACGGGTGGGACGCCGCCGCGACCATCCTGGCGGCCGTGCACCGCGACGACCTGCGGACAGCGGTGGCGAGCATCGACCATGCGCACGCTGCGCTGGACCGGGAACGCGAACGCATCCAGCAGGCCCTGCACGCCTTCGAGGTCGTCGTCACGCATCCCCTCGACGCCGATCCGCGGATGGCGGCCGCGCTCGAGCAGATCGCCCGGCAAGACGCCGCGCTGCGGATCGGCCAGCTCGCGAACCTGCTGGGCGTCCGTACGTCGGCGCTGCGGTTCTGGGAACGCTCCGGACTCGTGCGACCGGTCCGCGAACGAACGACCGGTTACCGGCGGTACGACGTGGCAGCCGCCCGCGACGCCCACCTCGTGCGCCTCTTGCGCGAGGGGAACTTCTCGATGACGATCATCCGCGCCGCACTCGACGAGATGCACTCCTCGAGCGACGGCCGCCCGGAACGGGTCGGCGCCGAGCTCAGCCGGCGCGACGCCGAACTGCACACCCGCAGCCTGTCCCGGCTGCGAGCCGACGCCACCCTGGTCGCCTACCTGGATTGGCGGGAGAGTCAGCCCCGATCAGTCGTCAGCCCCTCGAGCACGACCCCACCCGCGGAGAAGACGACGTAGAGCGTCTCTGGCGTCCCATCCGGCTGCAGGTCGCCGGTGATCGGGACTAGCTGGTCAGTGGGCGGTACGTGCAGGGTGGCGAGGAGTTTGCCGTGCAGGGGATCCTCTGCGCGGAGCTCGATCGTTGCGGCCGCGATTCCGTGGTTGGCTGCCTGTGCCGTACAGGTGTCCGCGGACAGTACGGTGTCGTCGAAGGCCAGCCAGGCTTGGAGTTCCAGCGCTATCACTGCGTCACCGCTCGTCAGCGTGACTGCGCAGTACTCGTCGAAGCTGGTCGCGGCGAGGCGGCCGGACGTTCGGGGCGGGATCTGTTCACCACGTACCTCGAGTACGGCGGTCAGGTGTGGGTCCGTACTGGACCGGCCGACCATGATCGTATGGCGGGCCGCCTCGACGCAGCGGCGGTCCCGGGTCACGTCCCAGAAGCTGAGGTCGGCCGCGGCGATGGTCAGCTCGACCTCCTCGGTCTCGCCAGGCTCAAGCGTGACCCGGCGGAAGCCGCGCAGCTGCCGCAGCGGTTGCTTGACCCGCGATCGCTGCTGGCGCGTGTAGAGCTGGGCCACCTCGGTGCCCGGACGATCGCCGGTGTTGGTGACGCTGAACGCGACCCGGACCTCTCCGTCCACCGGGATCGACGGTGCGCTCAGCCGCAGATCGCCGTACCTGAACGTCGTGTAGCTGAGGCCGTGGCCGAACGGATACAGCGGTGTGCCGCGGTAGTAGAGGTACGTCGCGTCCGTGGAGATGATGTCGTAGTCGAGCAGGTCGGGCAGGTCCGCGGCGGAGTCGTACCAGGTCTGGGTCAGGCGTCCGGCTGGATCCTGGTCGCCGAAGAGTACGTCGGCGAGCGCGCGACCGTACTCCTGGCCGCCGTGCGCCGACCACAAGATCGCCGGCAGCCGCTCCTGGGCCCAGCCGATCGCAAACGGGTAGCTACTGCTCAGCACCAGGACCGTGCGCGCGTTCGCCGCGTGCACCTGCCGGATCAGCCGGTCCTGGGCCGCAGGCAGATCGAGGCTGTCCCGGTCCTCGGTCTCGCGCCCGTTCACCAGTGGATGGTTGCCAGCGACAACGATCGCTACGTCGGCGCGCGCTGCGAGTGCGACCGCTTGGGCCGCGCCGTCGACGACGACCTCGAGCTCGAAGGCGGTTGCCTGATCGGCGAGACCGACCGCGCCCGAAGCGTCGACCCGGAGGTAGCGGTCACTGTGCAGGTGCTGGATCAGCACCGTACCGGCGAGGCGCACGAACCTGAACGTCTGCTTGACCTCCCAGCCGTTCGGGCCGGGCTGGTCCGCGACGAGTTCGCCGGCGTCACTCACGCTCAGGTGCTGCCCGTTCCCGACCGAGCGCAGCGCGACCGCATTGCCACCCCAGTCGAACAGGTCGAACCTGCCCGCCTCCCGGTCGGCTCGCAGCACAGCGTCCGGACCGACGGCGAGGTACGACGAGGAACCCGCGATCCGCAGGGTGATCCGGTCGACGCCCTCGCAGTACTCGACGCGCTCCTGGCCGAGTCGCTCGACGATGCCGTCCAGCGCGGTGATCTGGTACGGGAGTGTGCCGGCGTACCAGTCCTCCCGGAGAGCGCCGGCGAGTGGCCCGACGACGGCGATCCGTTCGATCGTCGCCGGTGCGAGCGGCAGCACCTCGTCCTCGTACTTCAGCAGCACGATCGCCTGGCGGGCCGCATCCTGGGCCAGCTCGCGATGCGCCGGGCAGTTGACCAGCTCGGGCTCGAGATCACGCGACGGGTCGAGCTCAGATGGGAGGAACTCGCCGAGCCGGATGCGGATCGCGAGCACCCGCCGGACGGCGGTGTCGATGTCGGACGCCGCGATCAGGCCGCGCTCGAGCGCCTCGTGGAGCCGGTCGACGGTCGGCGTGGAGTCGGCGCCGTCCTGGGTGAAGCTGTCCACGCCGGCCTTCAGCGCGGCGGCGTACGCGGTCGGGCCGTCGGGCAGGAACTGCTGTAGCCCGAAGAGATTGCCGGGCGCGTACGCGTCGCTGACCACCAGCAGTTCGTCGGTGGTCCAGGTGCGGAGTACGTCGTTGATCAGCGGACTAAGGTGGGCGGGCAGCCCGTTCACCAGGTTGTACGACGGCATCACCCCGACCGCCGCGCCGGATTCGATCGGGGCGCGGAACGCGGGCAGCTCGTACTCGTGGAGCACCCGCGGCGGCAGGTTGCTCGACGTCGTGCAGCGGTCGGTCTCGTTGTTGTAGGCAAGGAAGTGCTTGAGGGTCGGAGCGGTCTTCAGGTACGCCGGGTCGTCGCCGGCCAGACCGTGTCCGTACGCGGTGGCGATGAGACCGGTCAGCCAGGGATCCTCCGCGTACCCCTCCTCGTTGCGGCCCCAGCGCGGGTCGCGGAGCGGGTTGACCACCGGGGCCCAGACGTTCAGGCCGACACCGGCCGGGTCCTTCTGATGGAAGACCCGGACCTCGTCGCCGACCGCGGCCCCGACGGCCTTGACCAGGTCGGGACTCCAACTGGTGGCAAGACCGATCGCCTGGGGGAAAACCGTCGCCGGACCGAGCCAGGCGACGCCGTGCAGCGCCTCGGTGCCGGTGCGGAACGCGTCCAGGCCGAGCCGGGGGACCGGCGGCTGGTACTGGTGCAGCAATGCGACCTTCTCGTCCATGGTGAGGCGGGCGAGCAGGTCGTCGACCCGCTCGCCGGTCGGCCGGGCCGGGTCGCGGTACGGGGGTAACAGGGCTGGAGTGCTCATCGGCGATCGACTCCACGGGCTGGTGTCGAAGCGCTTCGACTGATAGTCGAACTACAAATGATCGAAGCGCTTCGACAGTCGGGCGTGAACAGAGAGTGGCATCCCGCGCGCCAACGGTCAAGACCTCGACCGCCGCCTCCGGCATGCGCTTACCAACAGCTGGCGCGTACCGACGGACGGGTTGTGGTGGGGAAGGTGGTGCCGAATGCCTCGCGGCTGCGCGGAGGTGCACGTGAGGGTGCGGCCGGGGGCTGACCACGACCCGTTCTTCGGTACGCCTCGGGTGAGGTCAGCGGGCCGGGAGTTGGCCCTGGGTGAGTGGGGTGAAGGCCTGGGCGGTGGCGCCCAGGGGAGTGGCGGTGTCGGGGAGGGTGGATGCGGCGACGGTGCAGCCCCCGGCGTCGGGCGCGACGGTCGCTTCGCGGAGGGCCTTGTCGATCGCCGGGGTGAGGTGGTCGGCGAGCAGGGCGTAGGCGCCGCCGAGCAGGACGACCTCGGGGTTGAGCAGGTTGACCAGAGCGGCGACGCCGTTCCCGAGGTGGGTGCCGGCCTCGGCGAGAGTCTGCGTCGCCGCAGTGTCCTGGGCGTCGGCGTGCCGGATCAGCTCCTCGAGCTGGACCTGTGGGTCGCTGTCGGCCGGGCCGCCCGTCCGCGCCTGGTACGACGCCAGGATCGCCGGCAGACCGGCCAGCGCCTCGAGGCAGCCGCGCCGGCCGCAACCACAGCGGGGACCGTCCGGGACCAGGCGCAGATGGCCGATCTCCCCGACGTACCCGAGATGGCCGGCGAGTGGCTTGCCGTCGGCGATGATGCCCGCGCCGACGCCGGTGTCGCCGGTGAGCCGGATCAGGTTCGCCGTGCCGGCCAGCGGGCCGTAGAGATGCTCGGCCAGTGCACCCAGGGTTGCGTCGTTGTCGACTGTCACCGGGATGTCCGGTCGGCCGAGGGCCGCCACGAGCTCCGCGCGCATCGGCACATCTCGCCACCCCAGGGCGGCGGCCAGGATCACGGCTCCGTCGCGGTTCACCAGGCCGGGCACCCCGGCGGTGATCCCGAGGACCTGCCGGCCGGACGCCTGCACGGCGGCGATCGCCCGGCGGGTCAGGGCGGCGACGGCGGCGATCGTCCTGGCCGGCCCGGCGTCGATGCCCGGTCCGGCGCGGTGCCAGCGCAGTACCTGGTCGCCTGCCGTGTCGCAGCTGAGGACCGTGAGTCCGCGGGCGCTCACCTCGAGCCCGATCGTCGCGTACGCCGAGCCCTCGAGCACGAGCAGGGTCGCCGGCCGGCCGACATGGTTCTGCGTCTGCTGGGTCTCGCGGACCAGCCGGCGGTCGAGCAGGTCGCCGACGATGCTGGTCACCGTGGCCTTGTTGAGGCCGGTCCCGGTCGCGATCGCGGCCCGCGAGCAGGGGGCCTCGCGGCGCAGGTGGCCCAGCACCGCGGCCAGGTTGGTCGCGCGGATGTGGGTGTGGTCCGCGGTCTGTGTGGTCAAGGTCCGTCCCGTCGCGAGCTGTGCCGCCGAACCGCGGCCTGGGTCAGTTCTACACCTTGCCGCGCTGTCGGCTCTGCGTTAATTTGTTTGGCTACCAGCCCAACTAAGTCTAGGGGATGCGACGTGACCGGACCAGCGATCGGCGGCCCTCGCCGCCGGACCTTCCTCTCCCTGCTCGGCGCCGGCGCGGTGGCGGCCGGCGGTGTCACGCTCACCGGCTGCTCCGGCGGCGGCTCGGGATCAGGGACCAGCGGCCGGGCCGAGACCGAGGACAAACTGTCCGGCCTGCTGCCCAAGTACGTCCCGTACGAGTCGGTGAAGCCGGACCTGCCCGGCGAGAACGGCGCCTCGCCCGGCTTCTCGCACTATCCGGACGAGCTGAAGCGCGCCGTCGCGGACAAGATGGTGCCGAGCGGCAAGGAAGTGTCGGCGATGACGCCGCTGTGGAGCCCGCTGCCGCCCGGCCTCGGGAAGAACTCCTACTTCGACGCGAACAACGAGCGGATCGGGGCGCCGATCCGGTTCAACATCCTGAACGGCAACGACTACGGCGACAAGCTCGGCCCGATCCTTGCCGCCGGCAACGTACCGGAGCTGCTCTGCATCCCGGGCTGGAACATCTCCGGCCTGACCCGGTTCGGCCAGGCCGCGGACAAGCTGTTCGAGGACCTGACGCCGTACTTGGCCGGCGACAAGGTCTCGGCGTACCCGATGCTGGCCAACCTGCCGACCCGCGCCTGGGCGTACGGCGTCTGGAACTCGCAGCTCAAGGCGGTGCCGTTCCCGTCCGAGGGCTTCCCGTGGGCGCTGTTCTACCGCAAGGACCTCTTCGACGAGCTCGGTGCACAACCGCCGAAGAGCGCGGACGACCTGCTGGCGCTGGGCAAGCAGCTCACCGATGCCAAGGCCGGCCGGTGGGCGTACGGCGGCGTGTCCGACGAGGTGATCCGGGCCTTCGGGGCACCGGGAAGCTGGCGCAAGGACTCCAGCGGCAAGCTGGTGAACAAGATCGAGACGCCGGAGTTCGAGGCCGGAGTGGCCTTCGTCCGGAAGCTCTTCCAGTCGGGGTACGTGCACCCGGAGGTCGTCGCCAACGCCGGTGCGGACGAGAACGCGCTGTTCGAGGGCGGCAAGGTGCTGATCCGGCAGAACGGGCTCGGCGGCTGGCACGAGTCGCTGCAGCGGCAACTGCCGATCAACCCGAAGTACAACCCGCAGGCGGTGACTCCGTTCGCGCACGACGGCGGGACGCCGATCGTCTGGAGCGGTGAACCGGCCGGCATCTTCACCTTCGTGAAGAAGGGCGTCGGGCAGGATCGCGTCAAGGAACTGCTCGGGGTGCTCAACTACACCGCCGCGCCGTTCGGGACCGAGGAGTACCAGCTCTACACCTATGGGGTCGAGGGGAAGCACTACGTGAAGCAGGCGTCCGGCGCTCCGAAGCTGACCGCGCTCGGCCAGAAGGAGGTCTCGCAGACGTACGTCTTCCTGGGCGGCCGTCCGACCGCCATCACCGAGAGCGAGTACCCCGGGTACGTCCAGGCGATGAGTGCCTGGCAGAACGCGGCGGCGAAGCTCCGGGAGAAGAACCTGTTCGACGGGATCCGGGTCGAGCAGCCCGCGAAGATGGCCGCGCTCGCCCAGCCGTTCGACGACGCCCTGCAGGACATCTTCCGCGGCCGCCGGCCGGTCAGCGAGCTCAAGAGCGCGGTGCAGCAGTGGCAGGACAACGGCGGCAACGAGGGCCGCGACTTCTACGCCAAGGTTCTCAGTGACAACGGTCGGTAGGGTGCGCGTCCGCGGAACGGGAGTGCGGGCGGCCCGGACCGGCGGGATGAGTCTGCGGCATCGGTTCCGGCGGGACTGGCCGTTGCTCGTGATGGTGCTGCCGGTGACGGTGCTGCTCGGGGTGTTCCACTACTTTCCCACGCTGGGCAACGTGATCGCGTTCCAGGACTATTCGCCGTACGCCGGAATCCGCGGCAGCGACTTCATCGGGTTCTCGAACTTCGGGCGGATGTTCTCCGAGCCTGCGTTCTGGCGGGCGGTCGCGAACACGCTGTCGATCACCGCCGTCCAGCTGGTGTTCTTCTTCCCGGTCCCGATCGCACTGGCCCTGCTGCTGAACAGCGTGCTGTCGGCGAAGATCCGCAACCTCGTGCAGGGTGTTGTCTACCTGCCGCACTTCTTCTCCTGGGTGCTGGTCGTGTCGCTGTTCCAGCAGATGATCGGCGGCGCCGGCCTGCTCTCCCAGACCCTGCGGGACCACGGTCACCAGGCCGTCGACCTGATGACCAAGCCGGACACGTTCATCCTGCTCGTCACCGCGCAGGCGGTCTGGAAGGACGCCGGCTGGGGGATGATCGTGTTCCTCGCCGCGCTGTCGACGATCAACCCGGCGCTGTACGAGGCGGCCGCGGCCGACGGTGCGAACCGTTGGCGCCGGCTCTGGCACATCACCTTGCCTGGTCTGCGTCCGGTGATCGTGCTGCTGCTGATCCTGCGCCTCGGCGACGCGCTGACCGTCGGGTTCGAGCAGTTCATCCTGCAACGCAGCGCTGTCGGAGGCGGCGCCGCGGAGGTCCTCGACACCTACGTCTACTACCAGGGCCTGCTGGTCGGCGACTTCGGGTACGGCGCCGCGGCCGGACTCTTCAAAGGCGTGGTCGGCCTGGTCCTCGTCCTGGCCGCCAACCGATTCGCGCACCTGGTGGGCGAGCAGGGGGTGTATTCACGGTCATGAGCGAACGAGCTGTCTGGGAAGAAGAACCGACCGTCGTCGACCGGCTCGGGAAGCCGGTGGTGCTGACGCTGATCTCGCTCGCCGTGGCGTTCCCGTTGTACGTCGTGGTGGTCACCAGCCTGTCCACGACCGCGGCGGTGACCAAGGCCGGCGGACTTGTCGTCGTACCTCGCGATCTGACCATCGCGGCGTACGTGCAACTGCTCTCCGGTGGTGTGGTCACGCGCGCGTTGCTGATCAGCGTCCTGATCACCGCGGTCGGGACCGCCTTCAGCCTGGGGATCACCGTGTTCGCGGCGTACGGGCTGTCGCGGCCGGGATCGCTGTTCCACCGGCCGCTGCTGTTCGTGGTGCTGCTGACGTTCCTGTTCGGGCCGGGCATCATCCCGAGCTATCTGGTCGTCAACTCCCTCGGGCTGATCGACCACTACGCGTCGCTGATCCTGCCGGCCGCGATCTCGGCGTTCAACCTGATCGTGATGCGGGCGTTCTTCATGGGCATCCCGGGCGAGTTGATCGACAGTGCCCGGATCGACGGCGCGGGCGAACTCGCGATCCTGCGCCGGATCGTGCTGCCGCTGTCGAAGGCCGTGGTCGCGGTCGTCGGGCTGTTCTACGCGGTCGGCTACTGGAACGCGTTCTTCAACGCGCTGCTCTACATCAACGACAACAGCAAATGGCCGCTGCAGATGGTGCTGCGGACCTACATCGTGCAGCAGCAGCCGCTGCCAACCGGCGCCGGCGGGGTCGCTACCGGCGTCGGGCTCGGGCTCTCCCCGGCGCCCGGCCTGGCGATCAAGATGGCGATCGTGGTGATCGCGATCGTCCCCGTGCTGCTGGTCTACCCGTTCATCCAGCGGCACTTCGCGAAGGGCGTCATCATCGGCGCCGTGAAAGGCTGAGCCCGTGACCCTTTGGTACGGCGGCGACTACAACCCTGAGCAGTGGGACCCGGCGGTCTGGAAGGAGGACGTCGACCTGATGCGCCGGGCCGGCGTGAACCTGGTGACGGTCGGGGTGTTCTCCTGGTCGTCGCTCGAGCCGGCGCCCGGGCGGTACGAGTTCGGCTGGCTGGACCAGGTGCTCGACCTGCTGCACGACGGTGGCGTACGCGTCGACCTGGCGACTCCGACCGCGTCACCACCGCCGTGGTTCACCCGATTGCATCCGGAGGCGATGCCGGTTACAGCGGATGGCGTACGGCTGACACACGGCAGCCGGGACACGTACTGTGCCTGCGCGCCGGCGTACCGCGATGCCGCTCGGGGGATCGCACGGGTGCTGGGCGAGCGGTACCACGACCACCCGGCGCTGGCGATGTGGCACGTGCACAACGAGTACGGGACCACGTGCTACTGCTCACTGGCGGCGGCGCGTTTTCGCGAGTGGCTCCAGCAGCAGTACGGCGACCTGGACCGGCTCAACGACGCGTGGACGACCGCCTTCTGGAGCCAGAGGTACGCCGATTGGACGGATATCGAGCCGCCGCGGAAGACGCAGTACTTGGTGAATCCGACCCAGTTCCTGGACTATCGGCGCTTCTGGTCCGACGAACTGCTGGCGGCGTACCTCGAGCAGAAGGCCGAGCTACGGACGTTCTCGGAGCTGCCGATCACGACCAACTTCGTCTTCGGCGGTTGGGTGCCGGTGAACCACGCCCAGTGGGCCGGCGCCGTCGACCTTGTTGCGATCGACAACTATCCGGACCGGGTCGACGCCGGTGCGGAGGAGCAGACCGCGTTCGCCGCGGATCTGGCCAGGTCGTGGGCGGGCGGCAAGCCCTGGCTGCTGATGGAGCAGGCGGCCGGGACGCTCAACGAGGGACGCCGGCTGCAGGCGAAGGAGCCGGGCCGGATGGCGCGGCACAGCCTGTCGCACATCGCGCGGGGTTCTCAGGGCGCGTTGTTCTTCCAGTGGCGGGCGTCGCGCGGCGGGGCCGAGATGTTCCACTCGGCGATGGTCCCGCACGCCGGGGCGGACAGCCGGATCTTCCGCGAGGTCGCCGAGCTCGGGGCCGTGCTGCCGCAGCTGGCTGAAGTTGCCGAGAGCAACGTCGAGGCGGACGTGGCGATCCTGTGGGACGTCGAGTGCTGGTGGGCGATGCAGGGGACCCATCTGCCGTCGTCCGCGCTCGACTATCTCGCTGCGGTGCGGTCGGCTCACCGGCATTTCTGGCGGGCGGGGGTGACGGCCGACGTCGTCGCGCCCACTGCGGATCTCTCGTCGTACAAGACAGTTGTCGTCCCCAACCTGTATCTGGTGAGCGACGAGTCCGCGGCATCGCTGACCGCCTATGTCGAGGCCGGCGGACGGTTGGTGGTCGGGTATTTCAGCGGGATCGTGGATCCCGAGCTCCGGGTGCGGCTCGGCGGGTATCCGGGTGCGTATGCGGAGTTGCTCGGCGTCCGGGTGGAGGAGTTCCATCCGCTGCCGATCGACCGCGAGATCGCGTTGTCCTCCGGTGGACGCGGGCGGGTGTGGAGCGAGGACGTACGGGCCGTGTCGGCCGAAGTGGTCGATCGGTACGCCGGTGGCGGGCTGGACGGCAAGCCCGCGATCACGCGGCACGAGGTGGGCGCGGGCGTTGCCTGGTACGTGTCGACCGAGCTTGACGACGAGACCGCCCTGCGATTGCTCGACCTGTCACCGTCGCCCGTCGAAACGGTGCGGAGGCGGTCCGGCGACACCACGTGGACGTTCCTGATCAACCACGGCGACACGGACGTGGACGTACCGGCCGAGGGGAGCGAGCTGGTCGTCGGGCAGGTGCCGTTGGCGCCCGGTGGTTATGCGGTGCTGAAGTCGCGCTGAGGGGCCTGGCAGCTGCTCTCCCGGGCCGTGAGCGCAGGCGGCAGCAGGGTCAACGCCGGCACCTCGCCGCCCTCGAGTTTCGTGATCAGCGACTGGACCGCCTGGTCGCCGATCTGCTCGGCCGGGATCGAGACCGACGAGAGCTGCGGAACCTGCCGCTCGGCGACATCGTCCGCGCAGATCGCGACCAGGGACATGTCCTCGGGGACCCGGCGGCCGAGGCGGCGCAGGACGTCCAGGAGCGGTCCGATGATCGGCTCGTTCTGCACCACGAGGCCGGTGATGTCCGGGTGGTCGTCGAGCAGTTGCCGTACGGTCTGCAGGATCGCGTCGAACGTGTGCTCACAGGGCGTCTCGACTCCGAGCACGCCACGACGCTCGGCGGCCTCAGTGAAACCACTCAGCGTGCGTTGCGCGAAGCCTGTCTGCCGCTCGTAGACCGCGGACGGTGTACCCAGCAGGGCCAGCGAGCGGTGCCCGAGGTCGGCCAGGTGGTCCACGCAGTGCGCGCCCGCGGCGACGAAGTCCAGGTCGATACAGGTGAGTCCGTCGGCCTGGTCGGGGTAGCCGATCAGGACCGAGGGCATCGGCAGCTCCCGCAAGACCGGGACGCGTTCGTCGTCGAGCTCGATGTCCATCACCACGAGCGCGTCCACGAGCGAGCTCTGCGCGACCCGTTCGAGCCCTTCCGGTCCTTCGTCGGCGGTCAGCAGCAGTACATCGTGGTCGTACCGGCGGGCGGTGGTGACCACTGCGGCGGCGAACTGCATCATCACCGGGACGTGCATCCCGGTGCGCAGCGGGATCACCAGGGCGAGGACGTTGGACCGCTGGCTGGCCAGCGCGCGCGCACTCGCGTTCGGCCGGTAGCCCAGTGCCTGGACGCTGCGCTGCACGCGCTCACGGGTGTCGATCGAGATCGTGCGTTTCCCGCTCAGGACGTACGAGACCGTGCTGGCCGCGACCCCGGCGTGCCGCGCGACATCCGCGATCGTGACCACGTCATCCCCTTTCCTGTGCCTGCCCCAGTTCTACCCCAGTCGAAGCGCTTCGACACTCATTTGCGCTCCTGCGGGTCGGCCGGTTCGGCTTGACCTGGCTGAGCGCGATGCCGAGCAGGACCAGGGCGAGCCCGCCGACCTGGCGCAGGGTCAGGACGTCTCCGGAGACGAGCAGCCCGAGGAGTACGCCGGTGATCGGGTTCAGCAGCCCGATCAGGCCCACGGTCGCGGCGGGGAGTCTGCGCAGGCCGGCGAACCAGGCCGTGAACGCGAGCGCGGTCGCGACGAGTCCGACGTACGCGAAACCCGCGACAGCCGGCCCGTCGAGGCGTGGTGGAGCGCCCTCGACCGCGATCGCGAACGGGATGAGGACGACGCCGCCCGCGATCAGCTGCCAGGAGGTCGTGGCGATCGGGCCGTCGGACGCGCGGCCCCATTTCTTGGTCAGGACGTACCCGCAGGACGACATCGTGAGCGCGGCGGCGGATGCTGCGACGCCCCGGAGGTCGACGGACGTGGAGCCGGCCCCGAGCAGCAGGACGACGCCGCCGACGCCCGCGGTCGCTCCGGTCAGGACCAGAACGGTCGGGCGCTCCGCGAGCAGGCCCCACGCGAACAGCGCCATCGTGAACGGCGCCGCGGACATGATCGTCGACGCGAGGCTGACCGGGAGCAGTTGCGAGGCGAGGTAGATGAGCGCGAAGAACGCGCCCATGTTGCAGATGCCGAGCAGGATCGAGCGCCACCACCAGACGCCGCGGGGGAGCCGGCGCGCCAGTACGAGCAGCAGCAGGCCCGCGGGCAGCGCGCGGAACACCGCACCGTACAAGGGATGTCCGGCCGGGAGGTACTCGTGGGTGACGAAGTAGTTGGTGCCCCACGCGACCGGCGCGATCGCGGTGACCAGGGTCCAGCGGAAAGTATCTTCCATGGAAAATATTGTAGCTTCCCGGGAAGATAGAGTGGAACGGTGGACCACGTAGCGAGAATCCAGGCGGAGTGGCGGGCCGAGCGGCCGGACCTCGACACCACCCCGCAGGGTGTGATCGGCCGCCTGCACCGGATCGCCAACCAGCTGACCGGCGAGTTGACGCTGCTCTACGCGCAGTACGGGCTGAGCGAGGGGGAGTTCGACGTCCTCGCGGCCCTGCGCCGGGCGGGAGCGCCGTACGAGCGTGCGCCGGGGGAGATCGCGCTGCACACGATGGTGACCACCGGAGCGGTCACCAAGCGGGTCGACCGGCTCGAGGCGGCCGGACTGGTCCGGAGGCGGCGCAGTGACGACGACGGGCGCGGCCGGGTGGTGCGGCTGACCCCGGCCGGACGGCGGCTGATCGACAAGGCGTTCACCGCCCACATGGCCAACGAACAGCGCCTGCTCGGCGTCCTGACTCCGGGGGAGTCCGCCCAGCTCGAGAAGCTGCTCACGGCTTGGCTCGACCGCCTCGACCCGGCGCGCGCCGCCGACGTCCCGGACGCCGATGCCCCGGGTGGGTAACCTCGGCGACCCGGGCTGTTGCCGGAGGAGTCGATAGGAGATGATGCCGACCGTGACCGGACCACAACGCGAGCCCGCGCTGACGCCGTCGGAGGCCGATCCGGCCCTTGCCGGCCTGACCGCGGGGCTCGACGGGCCGACGGGCCGGTTCGCACGGCTGAGCTCGTCGTGGTGGACACCGCTGCGGATCGCGCTGGCCGTCTGCACGCTCACCTTCGGTCTCGGCGTCCTGCAGAAGGCGCCGTGCATGGAGGCCGGCTGGGACCGGCAGAGCTGGCGGCCGTTCAAGGCGCTGTGCTACTCCGACATCGGGTTCCTCTACCAGGAGCGCGGGTTCGCGGAGGGCAACCGGCCGTTCCTCGACACCGGCAACTACCCCGTGCTCGAGTACCCGGTGCTCACCGGCGGCTTCATGGAGGTCGCCGCGCAGATCACCTGGCTGATGACCGGCGACCCGAAGAAGGACCTCACCGTCGAGCAGAAGCGCGACACGGCCGGCGTGTTCTTCCTGGTCAACACCGTGATGCTGTTCCTCTGTGCGCTGCTGATCGTCGGTCTCACGGTCGCGACCGCGCGCGGGGTCGCTTCCCGGCCGGGCGCGGCGCGTGGGCAGCCACTGGACGCCCTGTACGTCGCCGCGGCCCCGGCGCTGGCATTGACGTCGACGATCAACTGGGACCTGTTCGCGGTCGCCTTGACGGCGGGGGCGATGTTCGCGTGGTCGCGCGGGAAACCGGTGTGGTTCGGGATCCTGCTCGGGCTCGGGACGGCGGCGAAGTTCTACCCGTTCCTGCTGCTCGGGCCGTTGCTGATCGTGTGCATCCGCGGGCGCAAGCTGTGGCCGTGGTTCCAGGCGGCGATCGCGTCGGCGGTCGCGTGGGGCCTGGTGAACGCGCCGATCTACCTGCTGGCGAAGAACGAGTGGCTCTCGTTCTGGCAGTTCAACGACCAGCGGGAGAGCGACTACGGCTCGATCTGGTACGTCCTGAAGCTCGCCAAGCACGAGGTCACCGACGTCAACCAGCTGAACATCGTGATCTTCGCCGGCCTGTGCCTGTCGATCGCGATTCTCGGGCTGATGGCACCACGGCCGCCGCGTTTCGCGCAGCTCGCGTTCCTGGTGGTGGCGGCGTTCCTGCTGATCAACAAGGTCTATTCACCGCAGTACGTACTGTGGCTGCTTCCCCTGGTCGCGCTGGCGCGGCCGCGGCTGCGGGACTGGTTGATCTGGCAGGCCTGCGAGTGCTTCTACTGGATGCTCGTGTGGATGCATCTGGCGCAGTTCCTGCAACCGGGCGATCCGAACGTGCCGGACCGGATCTACTGGCTCTCGGTGATCCTCCGGATGGCCGGGACGCTGTGGCTGATGCTGGTGGTCGCCCGCGACATCCTCCTCCCGGAGAACGATCCGGTACGCCGCCGCGACGAGGTCGACGACCCGTCCGACGGCGTCCGTTCCCACGCCCCACTCGCGACTGTTTAGAGCAGTAGTTTCGACACGTCGAGGTTGCCGCCGCTCACTACCGCGGCGGTGACTCCGGCTGCCTGCACGCTGCCCTCGAGCATCGCGGCGAACGGCGCCGCGGCTGCGGGTTCGAGGGCGAGCTTGGTACGGGACATCACCAGGCGGGTCGCCTCCAGCAGGGCGGCTTCACTGACGCGGACGACCTCGTCGACGTACTGCTGGATGAGGGGGAGATTGCGGGTGCCGCAGACGGGGGCGGCAAGACCGTCCGCGATCGAGCGGGCGGACGGGAGTTTCTGCGGGCTGCCGGCCGCGAGGCTGCGGCTGACCACATCGGCCTGCTCCGGCTCGATCCCGATCACGCGGATCTCCGGCTTGAGCAGCTTCACCGCGGTGGCGACGCCCGAGATCAGTCCGCCGCCGCCCACCGGGACCAGTACCGTGTCGAGGTCCGGCCGGTCAGCGAGCAGCTCCAGGCCGAGGCTGCCGTGGCCGGTGATCACGTCCTCGTCGTCGAACGGGTGGACGCCGGTCAGCTGCCGCCCGTCGCGGATCTGCTCGTACTGCGCCATCAGGTCGCCCTCGACGAGCTCCACGGTCGCGCCGTAGCCGCGGGCCGCGTCGACCTTCGCCGGTACGGCCGTCTTCGCCATCACCACGGTCGCCGGGACGCCGGCGTTCCGTGCGGCCCACGCGAGTGCACCGGCCGCGTTCCCGGCCGAGACGGTGATGACGCCGCGGGTGCGTTCCTCCGGGCTCAGCCGGAGCAGCTTGGTCAGGAGGCCGCGGACCTTGAAGCTGCCGGTCTTCTGGAACAGCTCGGCCTTGAGCACCAGCTCCGCGCCGAACCGCTCGTCCAGCGCGGACGACGTCAGCACCGGTGTGCGATGGATCCGTCCCTCGAGCTCCTGGGCGGCCTTGCGGATGTCCTCAAGTGTCGGCATGACCCCGACTCTAGAAGGCTGCCGGTCAGAGGCGTGCGGCGACTGCGGTGGCGAGTTTGGTGATGGCTTCGGGGGACTGGGGGAAGAACAGGTACGGCTCGATCAGCTCGATCTCCATCAGGAGGAAGCGGCCGTTCACGACCACGCCGTCGACGCGGGCGTAGACCGGGGCCGGGCCGGAGGCGGCCAGGGCGGTCTGGGCGCTCTCGAGTACGTGTGGTGTCGGGTCGGCCGCCTCGGTTCGTCCACCGTGCGACTCCTGGACCCGGTAGTCGCCGTCCGCGGGCCGCTTGACGACCGCGTGGCTGAACTCGCCGTCGAAGAACAGCAGCGACCACTCGCCGTCGGACTGGATCTCGGGCAGGAACGGCTGCACCAGATAGACCACGTCCGGCAGCTCCGCGAGCGCCTGATCCAGCTCCGGTGAGCCCGCGACGCCGCGCACGGTGTGCAGGGCGTTGCCGCTCACGGTCGGCTTGATCACGATCTGCTGGCCGCTCAGCCCGGCGACCACCTCGCGCAGGCACGCGCCGGCGGCGATCTGCGAGGGGACGATCGCGACGCCGCGCTCCCGCAGTTCGAGGAGGTACTGCTTGTCGCTGTTCCAGCGGACCGTGCCAGTGTCGTTCAGGACCGGTACGTCGGCCTTGTCGAGCTGGGCGAGCCACTCGGTGAACTCGTCGTACAGCCGGAAGTAGTCCCACACCGTACGCAGCAGGACCGCGTCGTAGGCGGACCAGTCGACCGACGGGTCGGTCCAGACCTCGACCACCGGATCCAGGCCGGCGGCGCGGAGCGCGGCGAGGAGCGGGCGGTCGTCCGGGAGCAACTCAGCGAGCTCGGCCGAGGTCGCGAGGGCGATGCGTTTCGTCACGCTCGCCAGTGTTCGTGCGTGGGGGCGGTGCGGTCAAACCTGATTTCGCAACGAGTTGGCGACGGACCGTGATGGTGCTGACAACGATGACAGCGGCGGTCAGGTGGATCAGGCCCTGCCGGGTGTCGTGCCCGAAGCTCGCGTAGGCGAGGTAGGCCGCCAGCGGTACGGCGATCCACTCGGCGCGCCGGGCGAGTACGGCGAGGGCGATCAGCGGGAGGCCGTACCACGGGTAGGTCGGCGTGGCGATCAGCAGCGCGGCCCCGTACAGCCAGCAGCAGGTGAGGGCGATCGGGTCCCGTTTTGCGCGGTGAAAGGCGAGCGCGGCGAGGGCGACCGCGAGGACCGCGGCGGCGAGCTGACGAGGCCCAGGAGGCAGCAGGAGCGCGAGAATCGCCGACCGGGAGCTGCCGTCCTCGAAGCCCTCCTGGTTGAGATAACCGGGCAGGAAGCCGAGCACCAAGGTGCCGACGGCAAGAACGTGCGGGACGTACGAGGCGAGGAAGGTGCCCAGGGCAACGAGTGGCTTCTGGTGGCGGAAGGCGGGGAGCAGCAGGAGCGGGAGGAGCTTCACGCTGCCGGCGGCGCCGAGGAGGACGGCGGCGAGCTTCGGGCGGCGGGTGGCGGTGACGACGGCGGCCGCGATCAGGAGCGCGGCGAGTACGTCGACGTGGGCGGCGCTGCCGGCCTCGAGGGCGACGATCGGTGACCAACCCCACAAGGCCGCCCAGCGCGGGTTCTGTACGGCGAGTAGCCAGGTGAGTGCGATTGCGAGCAATGCGGCCGCGATCTGCAGCCCGAGCGTGCCGGCGGACCACGGCGTGAACAGTGCGACCACCGTGAAGTACGCCTCCGCGACAGGCGGGTAGATCGTCGGTACGCCCGGCCGGTTGATCGGCGTCCGTACGTCGTCTACCGGCAACTGCGCCGCATCCTTGGGGATGCCGCTCACCCCGGAGCGCTGATCGGACGTCAGACCCGGGAACAGCACGGGGTCGCGGAGCGTCGCCAACGCGTCGTCGAGCGGCACATACCGGTACGGCGAATGCCCCGCCAACTGCACCCGCCCGTCCCAGACGTACCGGTACGCATCCGTACTGGTGATCGGCGCATGGAACAACCCCGGCACCTGACACAGCCCCGCGATCACCACAACCGTCGCGATGCTCAACCCCCGCCCGAACCGCCAGACGAGCCCCGCCACCACCACAACCCCCACAACCAACACCGCATCCGCCCACCACCCGTACGCCGCAGCCACGACAGCCCCCGCACTGACCGCTACCGCACCCAGACCTACCCCCCACCGCCCAACAACCCGCCTCCCGCGAGCCGCCCCACCAACCCCACCTCTCTGGGCAGGGGCAGGGGCCGGGATAGAGCCTGCGGGGTGCGGTGGCGGGTTGGGGTGTGGTGGGGCGGCTGGGAGCGTCAGCGGGTTGGGGTGCGGGCGCGCGGTGTGATCGCACGTGGGTGCACCGTCCTCTGGGCGTTGTGCTTGGGTGGTGGGATTGGGATCGTCCGGAGTGCGGCTCATGCGGTGCGGCGGAGGGTTAGGAAGGCTCGGTGCGGGGTGCGCCAGTCTTCGGTGGGTTGCAGGGTGGTCTCGCGGGCGTGACGGATCAGCGTTCGGGCGCCGACTCTTGCCCAGGGCAACGGGGTGGAGCGGCGGCCGGTGGAGGTCTGCAGGACGATCGGCGTGGTGTCGTCCAGGTCGTCGTCGGGATCGACCTCGACGAGCACGATGCCGTCCGGGCGGACGAGTTCGGCGCAGCGCCGGAGCAGGTCGGCGGGGTCGCCGCCGATGCCGATGTTCCCGTCCATCAGTATGACGCTGCCCCAGCGCCCCTCGCCGGGCAGCGGCTCCTGGACCGGCCGATGCAGCGCCGCCGCTCCCCGCGACGTCGTGAGCGATACCGCCTGCGGCGACACGTCGACCCCGAGTGCCGGAATTCCACGCTCTGCAAGGGCTGTGACGATCCGCCCCGGTCCGCAGCCGATGTCCAGTACGGGTCCCTCGCACCGGCTCAGTGCGAGGCGATCCACCTCATCCGCGGGCGCCGACCAGCGCTCCAGCTCGGACAGTGCGGGCACCGTTCGCCCATCGATGCCAGTGGCAACAACTCTCGCCGTACCGCCCAGCGCCTGGTCGAACAGCAGCCCTGGATGCGCCGAGTGCTGGAGCCTGCAGAAGAGTCGTGACACCCGCAACCCGGGGAACTCGGCCGCCAGGTACGCGGCATCCCGCGGCGTATCCATGTCCCGCAGCGTCGGCAGCATCCCGACTCGCAACCCCAGCGCCCGCAGGCGTCGCAGCTGGTCGCGTCCGGTGTGGTCGGTCGACATCGGTACGCCCAGCAACGCGCGAGGATCAGGCATCCGCAGCCCGAGGCACCAGAACCCACCGTCCTCGGTCAGCCCGAGCACCGCGTCGTACCCGTTCCACTCGAACGACAGCAGCTCTGGCGCGAGCTGCGGTGTGTCCATCCCGACGAGCAGCATCGGCGTCCCGTCGTACGCGTCCTCGAACGCCGCCGCGATCCGCTCGTCCAGCCCGTCCCCGCGCTGCTTCACTACCTCGAACTCACCCGGCAGCCACGACCCCGCCGTGCCCTCCAACGCGATCACCAGCCGTGCCCCCGTGGCCCGTACGGCGCTCAGCGTGTCCACGAGTGACGCCCGGGCCAGCGCCGCCGCCTCCCGCGCTGTGAACTCGGTCTGCAACCGCGTCTTCACCCGCCCGGCCACGGGCTCCTTCGCAATCACAATCACGGTGCCGCTCATCAGCGCAGTACTTTCGACATGTCCAGGACGGCGCGGGCTGCGCCGAGGGGTGTGCCGGTGACCTTCGAGCGGCCCGAGCGTGGCAGGTAATCGACCTCGACCTCGGCGATCCGCCACCCGGCGTCGGCCGCGCGGACGACCGTCTCCAGTGGGTACCCGGACCGGCGGTCCGTCAACCCGAGGCCGAGCAGCGCCGTACGGCGACCGGCGCGCATCGGGCCGAGATCGTGCAGAGCGACGCCCGTACGCCGCCTGATCCGCCGCGAGAGCTCCGCGTTCGCGAGCCGCAGGTGCCACGGCCAGGCGCCGCGCGAGACAGGCCGCCGACGACCGAGTACCAGGTCTGCCTGACCGCCCTCCACCGGCGCCGTCACCCGGACCAGCTGCTGCGGATCGAGCGACGCGTCCGCATCCATCACCGCGACGATGTCCGCGTCAGCTGCCTCCAGCCCGGCGTGACATGCGGCCCCGTACCCCTTGACGTCGCAAGTCACCACGGTGGCGCCCAGGTCCGCGGCGACTGTGGGTGAGCCGTCCGTGGAGCCGTTGTCGACGACGATGGCACGGACGCCGGCCGGGAGCCTTTCCAGGATCCAGGGCAGGGCGGCCGCCTCGTTCAGGCACGGCAGGACGAGATCGACGGGCATGTCTCGACCGTAGGTACGGATCGGCCTAGCCGGAGCCCGAACACGACTACGGATCGCTTACGGCATACTGCGTTCCGGGGAGGCCCGAACTGCCGACCGTCCGGAGGATCTAGGCTCTGAGCGTGGCTACCCGTGTGCTCGTCGTCGACGACGACCCGACCGTGTCCAATGTCGTCTCGGCGTACCTGACCAAGGCCGGGTACGAAGCCCGTGTCGTCCCGGACGGCGCGTCGGCGGTCGAGGTCTGGCAGCAGTGGAAACCGACGGTCGTCGTACTGGACGTGATGCTGCCCGTGCTGTCCGGTCTGGAGGTGCTGCGCCGGATGCGTGCGGCCGACGACGGTGCGGCCGTGATCATGCTGTCGGCGCGCGGCGAGGAGGAGGACCGGCTGGTCGGCCTCGAGGTCGGCGCGGACGACTACGTGGTGAAGCCGTTCAGCCCGCGGGAGCTGACGCTGCGAGTGCAGGCGATGGTGCGGCGCGAGGAGCGGCTGGCCGGGCTGGACCTGACGCCGACGAAGCTCAGCGCGGGGCCGGTGATCGTCGACACGGCGGCACGGCGCGCGTACCTCGACGACGAGCAGTTGTCGCTGACGCACCGCGAGTTCGACTTGCTCGCGTACCTGGTGGCGCATGCCGGCAAGGCGTACACGAAGGTCGAGTTGCTGCGCCGGGTGTGGGGCTGGGACTTCGGCGACTCGTCGACGGTGATCGTGCACGTCCGCCGGTTGCGCGAGAAGCTCGAGCTCGACCCGTCCGACCCGAAGCTGGTGCTCACGGTCCCGCGGACCGGGTACATGTTCGCCGGCGACGCGTGATCAGCAAGGCTTTCCGATGACCAAAGACATGGCAACGATCCTCGCCCTGACGACGCTCTGGACGCTCGTGGTGGCGGCGGTCGGCGCTGCGATCCTGTGGCAGTTCCGCCGCCGTTCGCTGCGGGTGACGATGATCGTCGCTGGGCTGGCGCCGATGGCCGCCGCGCTGGCCGCGGTCCTGCAGAGCGTCCGGGCGATGTTCATCTCCGAGCACGACTCGTGGGTGGTGCTGTGGACGCTGGCGTTCGCGGCCCTGCTCGGCCTGGTCATGTCGGTCCTGCTCGGGCACTGGATCAGCACCGGATCGCGCGACGTCGGACGGCGGCTGCGGCATCTCGGGACGTCGTACGAGCCGCCGGACGTTGCCGGTGGCGCGGTTCCTGCGGAGCTGGCCGAGCTGACCGACGAGCTGGAGATCACCCGGAAGAAGCTTGCCGCTTCACATCAGCGGGAGCGGGCGCTGGAGTCGAGCCGGCGGGAGCTGGTCGCGTTCATGTCGCACGACCTGCGGACGCCGCTGGCCGGGCTGCGGGCGGTGTCCGAGGGGCTCGAGGACGGCGTGATCGACGACGTACCGGGGGCGTTGCGGCAGATGCGGTCGACCGTCGACCGGATGACCGGGCTGGTGGACGACCTGTTCGAGCTGTCCCGGCTGTCGGCCGCTCCGCCGCCACGGCGGCGGTCCGCGGTGAGTCTGCGCGAGCTCGTCGACGACGTCGCCGGGGAGAACAACGAGCACGCGCGGGCCGAGGGCGTGCAGCTCGCGGTGACCACGCCGACCGACGCGGATCGCCTCGCGGTCCAAGGTGATCCGGACGAGCTGACCCGCGCGGTCACGAACCTGGTCGGCAACGCGATCCGGCACACGGCGCCGGGTGGGACCGTGACGCTCGCGGTGGATCGCGAGACCGACGGGCGGGTCCGGCTCGCGGTGACCGACGGCTGCGGCGGGATCCCCACCGACGATCTGGACCGGGTGTTCGACATCGGCTGGCGCGGCGACGAGCAGCGGACGCCTGCCACCGCCGCGTCCGGATCGAGCGGCGGCGGCCTCGGGCTGGCGATCGCGCGCGGCGTCGTCGAGTCCCACGACGGCAACATTGCCGTCAGCAACATCGACGGCGGCTGCGCCTTCGAGATCGACCTCCCGGCCTCAGTCGGCAGCAGCGCCGAGTAGGTCGGCCAGTCCGGTCGGCAGGTCGTACGCGGGCTTCCAGCCGAGCTCGTGCTTGATGCGGTCCGACGACGCGGTGATGTGCCGTACGTCGCCGAGGCGGTACTGTCCCGTGACGATCGGCTCGGGGCCGTCGTACGCGCGGGCCAGCTCGCTGGCGACCTGCCCGATGGTGCTGACCGTCCCGCTGCCCACGTTGTACGCCGTGAAGGCCGGCTGCTGGGGGAGTGCGGACGCCGAGAGCGTGACGGCGGTAGCGATGTCACGGACGTGGACGAAGTCGCGGCGCTGCCGGCCGTCCTCGAAGACTCGTGGCGTCTCACCGCGTTCGAGCATCGACCGGAAGATCGCGGCGACCCCGGCGTACGGCGTGTTGCGCGGCATGCCCGGTCCGTACACGTTGTGGAAGCGGAGCGCAGTGACCCGGCCGCCCGTCTCGCGAGCCCACACCGCGGCGAGGTGCTCGCCGTTGAGCTTGCTGGCCGCGTAGGCGTTCCGCGGATCGAGGACGGCGTCCTCGGTGACGAAGCCCGGCCGGAGCGGCGCAGCGCAGTACGGGCAGGGCGGTTCGAAACGGCCCGCGTCCAGATCCTCGCTGCGCCGGGGTCCCGGAGCAACCGGCCCGTGGACGTCGCAGTCGTAGCGCCCCTCGCCGTACACGACCATCGAGCTGGCGTAGACGAGATTCCGGATGCTGCCGAGCGACTTGAGCAGTACGGCCGTACCGAGACTGTTCGAGGAGACGTAGTCGTCGATGTCGTCCAGGTGAACGCCCAGGCCGACCTTGGCGGCGAGGTGCACGACGGTGTCGATGCCCTCGAACGTGCGTGGGTCGCGGACGTCGCCGATGATCAGATCGTCCCGCGGCGCGGGACGTTCGCTGTGCACGTCCGGGCGGAACGAGTCGAGTACCGTGACTTCGTGGCCCTCGGCAAGGAGCTGGTGGTGGACGTGCCGGCCGATGAAGCCGGCGCCGCCGGTGAGCAGGACCTTCATCAGGCGTCCAGCGGGTGGTGGCAGCTGCAGTCGGCATCGGGTTCGGGGAGCTGCCCGACGACGTCCTTCAGCAGGTGCTGGAGGCGTTCGATGCTCTGCTTGAACGCTGCGTACACCTCGGCCTGCGTGACGCCCGTACCGGTCTCGACGCCCGCGTCGTGGTCCGTGACGACGGCGATCGAGGTGTAGCAGAGCGCGAGGTCGCGGGCGATCGCCGCTTCCGGCGCGCCGGTCATCCCGACCACGGACCACCCCTGCGCGGCGTGCCACTGGGACTCGGCGCGGGTGGAGAATCGCGGCCCGTTGATCACCACCATGGTCCCGTCCGGTACGACGTTGCCGGCAGCAATCACCGTGGCGCGGCCGACGGGGCAGTACGGGTCCGCGGCGGAGACGTGCACCACCTCGTCGTGCACGGTCTGCTCGCGGCCCCAGGTGCGGTCGACGTACTGATCGGGGACGACGAACGTGCCCGGAGTCAGCTCAGGCTTCAGCGAGCCGACCGCGCACGGGCCGAGCACCTGGCGGACGCCGAGCTCGCGGAGCGCCCACAGGTTCGCCCGGTAGTTGACGCGGTGCGGCGCGAAGCGGTGATCCGCACCGTGCCGGGGGATGAACGCGACCGAACGCCCGTCCAGCTCGCCGACGACGGGCGCCTCGCTGGGCGCCCCGAACGGGGTGTCGATCGAGATGGTCTCCGCCTTGTCCAGGAACGAGTAGAACCCGGACCCGCCGAGCACGCCGATGTCAGCCATGCTCCCGACGCTAGTGCCACCCCACGCCGCGACTACGCGATCCGGCTGGACCGTCAGCGCTCCGTAAGGGGTGATCGAATGGGGGCGTGGAGATCTCCTGGGTGCTGCTCGCGGTGGGCGTGGTGCTGCTGCTCGGCGCCTACGCGAGCTGGACCGCGGGCCGCCTCGATCGCCTGCACCATCGGGTCGAGCTCGCCCGCGCGTCGCTGGAGACCGAGCTCGCCCGGCGCTCCGCCCTGGTCGCGGAGCTGGCGGGCAGCGACATCCTCGACGCGGCCTCCGCGTTGCTGCTCGTCGACGCGGCGCACCGGGCGCGAGCGGCTTCGCTGGAGCCGATCGAGGTGCACGAGCAGGCGGAGTCCGCGCTGACCCGGGCGATCCATGCCACCGGCACCGATGTCGAGCCATGGGCGGGCGAGCTCAACCTGGCGATGCGTCGCGTGCAGCTGGCGCGGCGTTTCCACAACGATGTCGTGGTCTCCACCCGGGACCTGCGGCAGCGCCGGCTGGTCAGCTGGTTCCGGCTCGCGGGCCGGGCGCCGATGCCGACCACGATCGAGCTCGAGGACGGCGAATAGTTCTACTTGGCGTCGGCGTAGACCTCGACCGTGGCGGTGGTGAACGCGAAGTTGGTGGGCGTCGAGCCGAACGTGAGCGTGCCGGCCAGATCGCTCGCCTGCTGGATCGCCGCCGTGACCTGATCGGCCTCGTCTTGAGGGCAATGCACGATCACCTCGTCGTGCTGGAAGAAGACGAGCTCCGCCTTCAGCGACGTCAGGGACTGGCGAAGGGCGGCGAGCATCAACAGCGCCCAGTCGGCGGCGGAGCCCTGGACGACGAAGTTCCGGGTGAAGCGCCCGCGGGCGCGTGCGTGCCGTGGATCTGCAGCCGGGACATCGGCGGGCGGGCCCTCCAGGAGCGCGGCGTCGAGTGCGTGACCGGCGGGTGGACATGTACGGCCGAGGTACGTCCGCACGAGCCGGCCGTCCTCGCCGAGCCGGGCTGCGTCGTCGACGTACGCAACGGCGCGCGGGAACCGTTTGCGGAGCATGGCGAGGTTCTTCAGGCCGTCGCCGGACGTCTGGCCGTAGATCGCTCCCAGGACGGCGATCTTGGCCTGTGCGCGATCACCCGCGAAGGCCTGGTCCGAGACCGCTTTGTACAGGTCGCCGGGATCGCTCGCGACCTCCATCAGCGCTGGGTCGCGGGAGATCGCGGCCAGGATCCGCGGCTCGAGCTGCGACGCGTCGGCCACCACCAGGCGCCAGCCCGGATCCGCGACGACCGCGCGGCGGATCACCTTCGGGATCTGCAGCCCGCCGCCACCGTTGGTGATCCAGCGCCCGGAGACGGTGCCGCCGGGCACGAACCCGGGCCGGAAGCGCCCGTCGTGGACCCAGTCGTTGAGCCAGCTCCAGCCGTTCGCGGTGTAGATCCGATAGAGCTTCTTGTACTCCAGGAGGGGCGGGACAGCCGGGTGGTCGAGGTGCTCGAGCTCCCACTTGCGGGTCGACTTCACCTGGTACCCGGCCTGTTTGAACGCTTTGAGTACGTCGGCGGGCAGCTCGGGACGTACCCGATGGCCGAACGCCGCGGAGATCTCGTCGGCGAGCTCGGTCAGCCGCCGCGGCTCACCCGTTCCGCCGAAGCGCTCGCCGAGCAGGTCGCTCAGCACCTGCCGGTGCGCGTCCGCGCTCCACGGCAGGCCGGCCAGGTCCATCTCGGCGGCGACCAGCATCGCGGACGATTCCGATGCCGTGAGCAACCGCATGCGATCCGGGTACTCGGCCTGCTCGTGCCGGCGGAGCTGATCGGCGTACACCCGGAGGAGCGCCTCGAACGGGACCGGCTCCGGGGCGATGTCGAACAACGACGACTGCTCACCCGGCACGACGGCACGCAGCGGCGGATCGGCCGGGACCGGGCCGCCGCTCAACCGGCCCCACGCGGCGGCCGCGGACCGTGGCTCGCCGAGCCGGCCCTCGTGACCGAGCAGCAGGCCCTCGGTGTTCTCGATGTCGTAGCACCGCTCGACCCGGACCCCGGCCGCCAGTAACCGCGGGTAGATCTCGGCCGAAGCCCGCCAGACCCACCGCGAAACCTGCGGCCGCGACGCAACCGCCCGCACCAGGTCCGCCTCGTGCACCACCTCACCAGCAGGCTGCCCGTCCGGGTGCAGCGCAACCAATGCAGCGCCCCCACCCGCCCCGACCCCCACAGCCCACCGCTCGTCCACCCCCACATCCTCACACCGCCCACCGACAACTTTGAGCACTCAGACGGGGTGATCAGGCCAGTTGTGGGAGACTGGACTTATGTGGCGGGTGGGGGATCTGGACGGGGCGGACGGGACCAAGACCGAGCAGGTTGAAGGGCTCGTACTGCGGCGGATCGAGCGTGGCGACCTGTCGATCGGGTCCCGGTTGCCGTCGGAGCGGGTGCTCGCGGAACGGCTCGGGGTGAGCCGGGTGACCGTCGTACGCGCGTTCGAGAACCTGCGCCGTGACGGCGTACTCGAGACCAAGCGCGGCTCCGGGACCGTGGTACGACCACTGGACCGGCTACTGGACCCAGTTGCACCGGCGTCGACTGTGACAGCGGGGGACCGCCCCGTACTGGACCTGCGCTTCGCGACCACAGCCGCACCGCACGACGTGGCCGAAGCAGCAGCGCAGATCGTGCAGGACGGGCTCCCACAGGCCATGGGAGGTGACGGTCCGCCGCCAGGTGGCTCGCCAGAGCTCAGGGCAGCGTTGGCCGACCGCCTTACGCGCGAAGGCGTTCCCACGGAGCCGGAGCAGCTGACGCTCACCGTCGGTGCAGCAGCCGGCCTGAATGCCGCGCTGGCCGGACTGGACCTCGGACCCGGCGTGGCGATCACCGAAACACCGACGTACCCGGCGGCCTTTGATCTGCTGCGTAAGCACCGCCTGGACGTGGCCGGGTGGCCGGCCGGGGTCTGGGACACCGATCAGCTGGCCCACCTGTGCCGGCGGCATCGGCCGAAGGTCATCTACCTCCAGGCGGACAACCACAACCCCACCGGGCTGAGCCTGCCGGCCGACCGACGGCAGGCGGTGGTTGAGATTGCTCGCCGTTATGGCGCGGCCTTGATCAGTGACGAGACCATGCGTCCGCTCTGGTTGGCGAACGGCAAGCAGGCCGAGCCGCTGAGCCGATACCCCAGGACGGTCAGCGTGGGGTCGCTCTCGAAGACTGTCTGGGGTGGGCTGCGGGTCGGGTGGGTCCGGACCGGCAAGCAGCTGCGGCGGCGGATCAACAGTGCCGCACAGCTCAGTGTTGCGTCGCCGAGTGCGCTGGACGACCTTCTGGCGCAGGCGATCGTGCCGAAGCTCGACAAAGTCATCGGCCGCCGCCGCACCAGGCTGCGAGCCAACCTGAACGCCCTCGAGACTGGTCTGCGTACGCTCGACGGCGTCGCGTGGTCCACCCCGACCGGCGGTATGACCCTGTGGCTGGAGCTGACCGAGACCAGGGCGCGGCGGGTGCTCGACGCAGCCCGCGAACGCAGCCTGCTGCTCGGCGCCGGTGACCTGTTCACGCCGGACGCCACTGATCGCCGGCACATCCGGATCCCGTTCACCGCCCCGCCGGCGACGCTGCGGCTGGTCGTTTCCCGGCTGGGGGAGTCGCTTCAGTCCACTTGATCCGAGGTGGACTGAAGTTAGCTGCCCGGAACCTCCTAATCTGGACAGTGAGCCCCACGACCAGGAGGAAGCAGTGACCGAGAACCAGACCCAGGCTGCGCCGGAGACCGGGACCGCGAAGGTCAAGCGCGGCATGGCGGAGATGCTCAAGGGCGGCGTGATCATGGACGTCGTCACCGCCGAGCAGGCCAAGATCGCCGAGGACGCCGGTGCGGTCGCGGTGATGGCGCTCGAGCGCGTGCCCGCCGACATCCGCGCGCAGGGTGGCGTCTCCCGGATGAGCGACCCGGACATGATCGACTCGATCATCGCCGCGGTGTCGATCCCGGTGATGGCCAAGGCCCGGATCGGTCACTTCGTCGAGGCCCAGGTGCTGCAGAGCCTCGGCGTGGACTACATCGACGAGTCCGAGGTGCTCACCCCGGCCGACTACGCGAACCACATCGACAAGTGGAACTTCACCGTTCCGTTCGTCTGCGGCGCGACCAACCTCGGCGAGGCGCTGCGCCGGATCACCGAGGGGGCGGCGATGATCCGCTCCAAGGGCGAGGCCGGCACCGGTGACGTCTCGAACGCGACCACCCACATGCGCCAGATCCGCCAGGAGATCCGCAAGCTGACGAGCCTCCCCGAGGACGAGCTGTACGTCGCTGCGAAGGAGCTGCAGGCGCCGTACGAGCTGGTCAAGGAGGTCGCCGCGCTCGGCAAGCTGCCGGTCGTGCTGTTCACCGCCGGCGGCATCGCCACCCCGGCCGACGCCGCGATGATGATGCAGCTCGGCGCCGAGGGCGTGTTCGTCGGCTCCGGCATCTTCAAGTCCGGCAACCCCGCGCAGCGCGCCGAGGCGATCGTCAAGGCCACCACGTTCCACGACGACCCCGACGTGATCGCCAAGGTCTCCCGAGGCCTCGGCGAAGCCATGGTCGGCATCAACGTCGACGAGATCCCCCAGCCGCACCGCCTTGCCGACCGCGGCTGGTAAGGAGTTGTCGGCTAGCTTCTAGGGGTGTTGCTGCCTGAGTCGTCCGTGCCGGGGGCGGAGCTGCCGGTGCGGGCGGTGTTGCCTGCGACTGTTGAGGCCGTGCGGTCGCGCGGTACGGCGGTGCTGGTTGCGCCGCCTGGGTCGGGGAAGACCTCGTTGTTGCCGCTGGCGCTGGGGGACGCGCTCGAGGGCACGATCGTCGTCGCCGAGCCGCGCAGGATGGCGACTCGCGCGGCGGCGACCCGGCTGGCGACGCTGGTCGGCGAGCCGCTCGGGCAGCGGATCGGCTACGCGATGCGTGGCGAACGCAGCGGCGGCAAGGGGCTCCGCGTCGAGGTAGTGACGACTGGGCTTCTGGTACGGCGGTTGCAGCAGGACCCGGAGTTGCCAGGGGTCGCTGCGATCGTGATCGACGAGTGTCATGAGCGGCACCTCGATGCGGATCTGCTGCTGGCGTTCTGCATCGACATCCGGGCGAATCTCCGGGAAGATCTGGCGCTGGTTGCGACCTCGGCGACTGCGGATACGCTCAGGCTGAGTCGTGCTTTGGGTACGGATGCGCCGGCGCCCGTCGTTATCGCGTCGGCTGCGCTGTTCGACGTGGGGATCGAATGGGCGCCACCACCGGTGCCCGTACCGTTGCTTCCCGGTGGGCGGGTTGATCCGCGCCTGCTGGATCATGTTGCGGCTGTGGTGCGGCGGGCGTTGACGGAGAACGACGGCGACATCCTCGTGTTCGTTCCGGGGGAGGCCGAGATCAATGGTGTGACGCGTCGGTTGGGCGATGCGAACGTGTTGCCGTTGTTCGGTCGTCAGTCGAGGGCCGAACAGGAGCGTGCGCTGACGCCGGGTGCGACACGGCGGATCGTGGTGACGACGTCGGTCGCGGAGAGTTCGCTGACGGTGCCTGGGGTGCGGGTGGTGGTCGACTCGGGGCTGGCTCGGGAGCCTCGGACCGATCAGTCCCGTGGTCTCGGGGCGTTGGTGACGTGCCGGGTGTCGAGGTCGTCGGCCGATCAGCGGGCGGGGCGTGCTGGGCGGGAGGCGCCTGGCCGGGTCTATCGGTGCTGGTCTGCTACCGATCACTCGCATCTGGACGATCATCCGGCGCCGGAGATCGCGATCGCCGATCTGGCGGGGTTCGCGCTCGATCTTGCGGCCTGGGGTGCACCGGGTGGTGAGGGGCTGCGGTTGCTGGATGCGCCGCCGGTGGTGGCGATGAGCGCGGCGACGGAGTTGTTGCGGCGGCTTGATGCTGTTGACGACGGTGGCCGGATCACTGAGCGGGGACGGCGGATGGCGGCGATCGGCGCGCATCCCCGGTTGGCGCGTGCGTTGCTGGACGGTGCGCCGCGGGTCGGTGCCGATCGGGCCCGGGAGATCGTCGCGATGCTCTCGGACGACTCCGGCCGCGACTTCGGCGATGACCTGCCGGCCCGCTGGCGAGCCCTCCGCCGTGGCACCGACCGAGCCGCCACAACCCGCTGGCGAGAAGAAGTAAAACGTCTCACCCGAAATACCCCAACCACAGAACACTCAACTGGAGTTGGACCGCGGCCGGCGGATGATCTGGCGGTGGGGGTGGTCGTGGGGTTGGCTTATCCGGATCGGGTGGGGCGGGTTCGGGGGGCTGACTCGGTGACGTACCAGATGTCTGGGGGTACGGGAGCCGCGCTGGATCCGGGGTCGCCGCTGCGGAGTACGAGTTGGCTGGCGATCGCGGTCGCTGATCGCGCGCCCGGTCGTGCTGACGCGAGGATCCGTTCCGCGGCGCCGATCGACGAGCGGACCGCGCGGGACGTCGCGGCCGATCTGGTCTCGACCACCGACCAGATCCGTTGGGACGACGGCCGGATCGTGACGCGGCGCGTGGAGACACTCGGTGCGATCGTGCTCAACGACGTACCACTGACCAACCCCGACCGGCTGCTCGTCCAGGCAGCCGTCCGCGACGGGATCCAGCGCAGCGGCCTGTCCGTACTGCGCTGGTCAGACACTGCGCTCGCCCTGCGAGAGCGGCTGGCGTTCTGCCACGCCCATCTCGGAGACCCGTGGCCCGCTGTGGACGACGAAGCACTCCTGGGTGATCTCGACGCCTGGCTGGGCCCTGAGCTCACCTCGGTACGAAACTCGCGGGATCTTGCCCACCTCGACCTGACCTCCGCCCTCCGACGGCTCCTCCCATGGCCCGCAGCAACCCGGTTCGCCGAACTCGCACCAGAACGGCTCCAGGTCCCGTCCGGCACCCAGGTGCGACTCGCGTACGACGGTGTCGAGCCGCCCGTCCTCGCAGTGAAGCTCCAGGAGGTTTTCGGCTGGACCGAAACTCCTGTCGTCGCGGACGGCCGGGTCCCGGTCGTACTGCATCTCCTGTCGCCCGCACGGCGCCCGGTAGCGATCACGAGCGATCTCGCCTCGTTCTGGCAACAGGGTTATCCGCAGGTCCGAGCCGACCTGCGAGCCCGCTACCCCCGGCATCCCTGGCCGGACGATCCACTCACCGCCGTCCCGACCAAGCGCCCGAAACCGCGCCGCTGAACCGGATCACCCCTGTCCAGAGGTCACGAAATGGGATCGGATTCGGCGCGTCGGTCGCGGCGCCGGGGCAGGACAGCGAGCGTGGGGGCCGTGGATTGCAGAGTGGTTCGAGGCTGTTCGGCCGCCGGTTGCCGGGTCCAGGACTCGCCGTCCGGAGGCTTGACGTCGAACGACTTTAGTCAAGACAATGCGTAATGCCTCGAGGGGGGCGGTGCGTGGAAGCGCGCACTGCTGCCGATCGTGCGGCCGGAACGTGGGCGACCGGCCGCGACGAGCGCTGGCCGGCTACGGGACGGGGGACGCTCACCACAAGGGGCAGGTGCGAACAGCACCGTCGGGAATCTAGTGAGAAGAGGCAGGACGAAATGAGCGAGACCAGCAAGATCGGACGTCGGAGTCTGCTGCGGGGGAGCCTGGCCACGGCCGCGGTGCTGCCCCTCGGCGGCGCGCTCGCCAGCTGCGCGGCCAGTGGTAGCAACGACGACAACTCCTCGCAGGGCGGGGAGAAGACGTCGGACAACCCGTTCGGCATGGCGGACAAGTCGTCCGTCGACGCGGTGATCTTCAACGGTGGTTACGGCTACGACTATGTGACGTTCGCGGCCAACATCGTTCAGCAGAAGCACTCGGGCTCGACGGTCAAGGTTTCCCCGTCCACCCAGATCGCTCAGCAGTTGCAGCCGCGCTTCGTCGGTGGCAACCCGCCGGACCTGATCGACAACTCCGGCGCGAACCAGATCGGCTTCAACACGATCCTGGACCAGCTGGCACCGCTGGACGACGTCTTCGAGGCCAACAACCTCGAGGGCACGAAGATCGCCGACACGCTGTACGCGGGCGTCAAGGCTCCCGGTACGTACGGGGACAAGTTCCTCGCGATCAACTACGTACTGACCCTCTACGGCCTGTGGTACTCCGACAGCCTGTTCAAGGCGAACGGCTGGACGCCGCCGAAGACGTACGAGGAGCTGCTCGACCTGGGCGCCAAGGCCAAGGCCAAGGGCAAGTACCTGTTCGTCTGGGGCAAGGAGGCCGCGACCTACTACCAGACGATGGCCATCGACTCGGCGATCAAGGAGGGCGGCGACGACGTCCGCCTGTCGCTGGGCAACCTCGAGGGCGACTGCTGGTCCAAGCAGCAGGTCCAGGACGTCTTCAAGGCCATGGAGACCATGGTCAAGAACGGCTACTTCGTGCCGGGTGGTGCGGGGACCCAGTTCACCGCCGCGCAGGCGAAGTGGAGCAACGACCAGCAGGCGATCCTGTACCCGTCGGGTTCCTGGATCGAGAACGAGATGAAGAAGGCCACCAAAGCCGGCTTCGACATGAAGGGCATCCCGGAGCCCACGCTGACCGCGAACTCCAAGCTGCCGTATGAGACGCTGCGCAGCGCGGCCGGCGAGCCGTTCGTCGTGCCGTCCAAGGCCAAGAACGTGGCCGGAGGCAAGGAAGTACTGCGGGCGATGCTGTCCAAGGACGCGGCGACCAACTTCGCCAAGACCCGGCTGGCGCCGACGATCGTCAAGGGCCTGGTTCCGGCGGACGGCTTCGGCTCGACCGCTCTGCAGTCGCAGACCGCGATGCTCGACGCGGCCGGCACCAACGTCTTCGACTACCAGTTCATCACGCTGTACGGCACGAACCCCGACCAGCTCGTGGTCTGGAACTCGTTCCTGTCCGGCAAGCTGGACGCGGCCGGCCTGACCAAGGGCCTGCAGCAGATCACTGACAAGGTGCGCAACGACAGCTCCGTCAAGAAGATCCCGGTCACGAAGTGACCGTGACGCAAGACGTCGTACCGGGTGGTGGGCCGCAGCGGCCCGCCGCCCGGCGGCGCCGGCCGCTGACCTTCGACCGGATCAGCTTCATGGTCGTGTTCCTCGGTCTGCCGCTGGCGGTCTTCCTGATCTTCGTGGTCTCCCCGTTCGTGCAGGCGCTGTACTACTCGCTGACCGACTGGTCCGGGTTCAGTGCGGGACAGAACTTCGTCGGCTTCGACAACTACGTCAAGCTGTTCCACGACGACATCTTCCTGAAAGCGGTCCGCAACAACGTCGAGCTCGCGATCGTCGTGCCGTTGGTGACGATCGTGCTGTCGCTGACCCTGGCGACGCTGGTGACGATCGGCGGCTCGGGCACCGGTACGGTCCGCGGCCTGCGGAACTCCGGCTACTACCGGATCGTCTCGTTCTTCCCGTACGTGATCCCCGCGATCGTGATCGGCCTGATCTGGGCCCAGGTGTTCACGCCCGGCTCGGGCATCCTGGACGCGGTGCTGTCCAAGATCGGGCTGCACGGCTTCGAGAACTACGCCTGGCTCGGTGATGCGCGGACCGCGATGCCGGCCTCGATGTTCGTGATGATCTGGGGCTTCGTCGGCTTCTACATGGTGCTGTTCATCGCGGCCATCCGGGGCATCGAGCCCGAGGTGTTCGAGGCGGCCCGGATCGACGGCGCCGGCCGGTTCCGGACCGCGGTCTCGATCACGCTGCCGCTGATCCGCGACAACGTGCAGACGGCGTACGTCTATCTCGGGATCGCCGCGCTCGACGCCTTCGTGTACATGCAGGCGCTGAACCCCGGTGGTGGCCCGCAGAACTCGACCCTCGTGATGCCCCAGCAGCTGTTCACCACGGCCTTCACCAAGGGCCAGTTCGGATATTCGACGGCGATGGGCGTGATCCTGGCCGCCGTCACGATGCTGTTCGCGCTCCTGGTCTTCCTGGTGAACGCCCTGACCGGCGGACGCGAGCGAAAGGTCAAGGTACGCCGATGACAACGACTGTCGACCGGGCCGAACCGGTCGCCCGGCCCCGCGTGCCCGGCAGGCGCGCCCGGGAGGGCAAGGGCGTCGCCACGACCGCGCACATCGCGCTGATCCTGTGGTCGCTGCTGGTGATCCTCCCGCTGTTGTGGACGCTGGTCTCCTCGTTCAAGTCGACGCAGGAGGTCCTGGGCAACCCGCTGACGCTGCCGCACAAGCTGCGGTTCGAGAACTACTCCAACGCCTGGACGACGGCCGGCATCGGCCGGTACTTCGCGAACACCGTGATCGTCGTGGGCTGCGCACTCGTGCTGGTGATGGTCCTCGGCGCCATGTGCGCGTACGTACTGGCCAGGTTCACGTTCCCCGGCAACCGGCTGATCTACTACTCGATGCTCGCCGGCCTGACCTTCCCGGTCTTCCTGGCGATCGTGCCGCTGTTCTTCACGCTGAAGAACTTCAACCTGCTCAACACGCTGCCCGGG
Organism: Kribbella sp. NPDC048928; assembly: GCF_043197975.1. Taxonomy (NCBI): domain Bacteria; kingdom Bacillati; phylum Actinomycetota; class Actinomycetes; order Propionibacteriales; family Kribbellaceae; genus Kribbella; species Kribbella sp. NPDC048928. The sequence goes on from NZ_JBICUC010000010.1 coordinate 331,190, forward strand.
CTGATCATCACCTACGTCGCGTTCGCGCTGCCGTTCACGGTCTTCTTCCTGCACTCCTTCTTCAAGGCGCTGCCGGGCGAGATCTACGAGGCGGCGCAGATCGACGGGGCCGGCGAGTGGCGCTCGTTCTTCTCGGTGATGCTGCCGATGGCGCGGCCGGGGATGGCCTCGGTTGCCATCTTCAACTTCCTCGGCCTCTGGAACCAGTTCCTGCTGCCGGTCGCCCTGAACACCGACTCGAAGAACTACGTGCTCTCGCAGGGCATGGCGTCGTTCGCGTCGCAGGCCGGTTACGCGGTGGACTTCGGTGCGCTGTTCGCGGCCGTGGTGATCACGGTGGCGCCGGTGCTCGTCGTCTACATCATCTTCCAGCGGCAGTTGCAGGTCTCGGTCACCGCCGGCGGTGTGAAGTAGCGCGCTCGACTACGCTGGGCGGTATGCACGTCGACGAACGGACCGCACGGGAACTGCGGGGCCTGGCACGGGTTCTGGTGCGGTCCGGGTACGCCGACCACGCGACGATCACCGCCGCGCTGACCGAGGCGGTCCAGGAGGACGCGCCGTCGATGGACGCCGCGAGCCTGGTGCCGCTGCTGATCGGTGAGGCGGTGATGGACCTCGACGCCGAGGCGGCGGACTGGCCGGCCACGACCGATCCGGACCGGCTCGAGGTCGTACTGGCCGAGCTCGAGCGGCTGGGACTGGTGGTGGTCCGCTACACGTCGGACCACCACGCCGCTCGGCAGGCGCTCGAGGCCGCCGGCGATCCGCAGGGCCTGGTGTTCTTCACCGACACCGACGTCTGGCACGCGGTCGACTTCGGGATGCTCGAGCTGAAGCTCTGGCACCCGGACACGGCCAACGTGGCTCCGGGGGAGCCACTGCTCGAGGACGTCCTCACCCTGCTCAACGAGAGCGGCCTGCCGTCCGTCTACGACGAGGGCCGGATCGAGGTCACCCTCACCTGGCACCGCCGGGTGACGCTGTGACGTTCGTGCAGCCGGGCTCCGCGGTCCGGCAGTTGGTCTGGGAGGCGGTCCCGGACAAGTACGCCGCGCCGCGCGTCTACGCCAGCCGGACCGACGCCCAGGCGTACGCGAACGAGACCGGCGGCCGGATCCAGCTGCTGGTCACCTTCCCCGAGGGGAACGTCCGGCTCGGCCCGCCGCCGGCGATGCCGATCGCGCCCGGGGACGTCGTCCGGCGGGTCGCGTACCGCCTGCAGTCGTGGGGCGAGCGGCCGCTGGAGTTCGACGAGCTGGAGTCGGCGCGGATCGCCGCGCCGATCGGCCGCAGTACCGGGATCTTCCAGATCCTCTGGATCGGCCCGCACGAGGTGCGGCTGGTCGGCGAGACCGAGTACGTGAACAAGGAGGAACCGCGGTGAGCAAGCCAGTGATCGGCGTGTTCGCGTTGCAGGGGAACGTGCGCGAGCACGTCGCGATGCTGACCGAGGTCGGCGCCGACGCGCGGACGGTCCGCCGTCCGTCGGAGCTGGAGCAGGTCGAGGCGCTGGTGCTGCCGGGTGGCGAGTCGACCACGATGGACAAGCTGGCCCGGGCGTTCGAGCTGTTCGAGCCGCTGCAGAAGCGGATCGCGGACGGGATGCCGGTGTTCGGCACCTGTGCCGGGATGATCATGCTGGCCGACCGGATCACCGGCGGGATCAGTGGCCAGGAGACGCTCGGCGGGCTGGACGTGACGGTTCGCCGGAACGCGTTCGGCCGGCAGGTGGACTCGTTCGAGGCCGACCTCGACTTCCCCGGTCTGGGCCCGGAGTTCGACACGCCGTACCACGCCGTGTTCATCCGTGCACCGTGGGTGGAGCAGGTCGGTCAGGACGTGCAGGTACTCTCGACGGTGAGGTCGGGCCCTGCCACGGGTAGGATCGTCGCGGTTCGCCACGACCGGTTGCTGGCCACGTCGTTCCATCCGGAGATGACCGGGGACGCGCGGCTGCACGGCTACTTCGCCGAGCTGGTCCGCGGCCGCTAGACGTTCGCAAGAGGGTAAGAAGGGTTGGTTCGCCATGTCAGGCCACTCCAAGTGGGCCACCACGAAACACAAGAAGGCCGTCATCGACGCGAAGCGCGGCAAGCTCTTCGCGAAGCTGATCAAGAACATCGAGGTGGCCGCCCGGATGGGCGGTGGCGACCCTGGCGGAAACCCCACCCTGTACGACGCCATCCAGAAGGCGAAGAAGACCTCGGTCCCGAACGACAACATCGACCGCGCGATCAAGCGCGGATCCGGTGCCGAGTCCGGCGGCGCGGAGTACCAGACGATCATGTACGAGGGCTACGGCCCGAACGGCGTCGCGATGCTCGTCGAGTGCCTCACCGACAACCGGAACCGGGCCGCGGCCGACGTCCGGACGGCGATGTCCCGCAACGGCGGCTCGCTCGCCGACCCGAACTCGGTCGCCTACCTGTTCAACCGCAAGGGCGTGATCGTCGTCGCCAAGGACCAGGACGGTAAGTCCCTGTCCGAGGACGACGTGATGGAGGCCGTCCTCGAGGCCGGTGCCGACGAGGTGAACGACCTGGGCGAGTCCTGGGAGGTCGTCACCGAGGCGACCGACATGGTCGCGGCCCGGACCGCGCTGCAGGACGCCGGCATCGACTACGACTCCGCCGACGTCCAGTTCGTCCCGTCGATGACGGTGGAACTGGACGCCGACGGCGCCGGCAAGATCTTCCGCCTGATCGACGCTCTGGAAGACAGCGACGACGTGCAGAACGTCTACGCCAACTTCGACGTCTCCGACGAGATCATGGCCGAGGTCGGCTGACCTCTTAGGGGTTGGTGATCCGGTCGCCGGTGAGGGCGAGGGTCTGGATCGCGGACAGGCCGTAGAGGGCGGTGGTGTTGGTGGAGACCCACTTGGCCGACTTCGTCGGGTTGAGGGTGGTGGTGACGTCCTCGGCGCTCCAGGGGAGGTTCGGGCCGTAGCCGTCGCCGGTGTAGAACTCGTGCCACGCGCGGGTGGCCAGGTCGTCGCGGTTCAGCCGGACCGCGGCGTACGCCGTCAGTCGCGCGTGGCCCTGCCGCAGGATCAGGTTGCCGAAGTACGCGCCGCACTCGGCGGTCTGTTCTGCGCGGGTCGCGTTGAACAGGCGGCAGTACTGCAGCCAGGCCGCCTCGAACGCCGGCATGTCGACCAGGTCGATCAGCTCGGCGCACATCTCCACCTCGCCGAACATGGCGCTCAGGTGCGACACGCTGACGATCTTCTCGGTCACCGGCGCGAAGCGACCCGTGTCCAGGTCGTACAGCCCGCTGCCGGTCACGAAGCCGTTCGGCATCGCGCCGATCGTCTCCATCGTCCCGAGCAGCTTGGCCTTCGCCACCGCGGCCTTCGGACCCTGCCGTTCCCATTCGGTCAGCCAGGCGGCCGCGAGACCGCTCCAGTCCGTGCCGAGGCCGATGGACAGCGCATGCGGGTCAGGCGTGTACGGCTCGGTGCGGATCTTGCGGATCGGGTCCAGTACCAGGAACGTCTTGTCCGAGTCGACCAGCTCCGACAGCAGGTCGCCAGTACGTTCGTCAGCCGTCAGGTAGTAGTAGAACCGCCGGTACGCCGCCGTACTGATCCGCTGCTGCTTGGCGCTGTCGGCCCAGTGCTGGACGCCGTGCCGCGTGCCCAGGCCGGCCCACTGGCCGAGGTGGTACACGTCGACCTCACCGGTGTGCCGCGTCATCGCCTCGGCGAACCGGAAGATGTCGGCACGCCCAGACCGCAGGAACGCGTACCAGAGCCACAGGTCCGGTGAGAGCTCCGAGTTGTCCCAGGCGTACCCACCGACGTCGTAGCGCCACACCTGCCTGTCCTCGTCGAACGTGTGCATGATGTCGCCGTAGTCCCAGAACCCGTACCAGTGCCGCGACTCCACCTGCCCGCGGTAGAAGTCGAAGAGGAAGTCCAGGTGGTCCTCGATCGCCGCCTTCGCCGGTACGGACCGGTCCACCGGGCTGAACAGCCCGCCGAACACCCGTGTGGTGACGAGGTGGTCCACCGGGTTGATGAGCTGTGGTGGCGTCCGCACCTGGTCCGCCAGGTCACCGAGCCGCGCAGCCGTCGGCGTTGCGGCCAGTGCCCAGAACGTGAGCTCCGCCGTCCGTGCGATGCCGTACGGCGTACCGAATCCGGGCTCGTAGTCCTCGTACGTGATCTCGAGGGCGTCCAACTGCTCCGGGTACGTGTCCTCGCCCATGCCGTCGTGGTAGAACCGCGTGTCCATCGCACCGGCCGCGGGTGACCACAGCCAGACGGTCACCTCGGCGTCCTCGCTCGCCGCGTTCCGGATGTCCAGCTGCGTCGGGTGCCGTTGCCAGAAATCCCTGAGCCCAAAGGCGAATCCGCCACTCACCCCGCCGACGTACCCGAGCCCGGAGGCCCGCTTACCCTGGTCGACCGAGATCCAGCCGCGGTCCTTGGCGGTCCGCTTCTTGACCGTGAAGCCGTCGGCGTTCAGCTGGCTCAGCGAGTAGTCGCTCCACTCGGGGATCCACTTCAGCCGGGTCGTCACGCGCTGGTCCCAGGTCGCCGGGTCGGCCAGCTTGGTCCCTGCGATCTGCGCGGCCCGTACGGTCGCACCGGGATCGCGGCGCAGGCCGGTGATGCCCTGTACGGCCTCGGACACCATCCCGTGGTCCTCGCCGACGAACCGCACGTGCCGGTCGTAGGCCGCATCACGCATCGGCACCGAGAACCGGACGCCGAGGCCCGCGACATAGTCCTTCTGCCCGTCGCGGTCGTACACGAACGTGTGCACCATCCGTACGTTCTCCGCGCCCGCCACGAAGTACAGGCGGATCGAGAACGGCAACCAGGTCCGGCCCTTCCGCGACTTGTGCCGGCCCTGGACCCGGACGACGGCGCGCACCGGTCCGGACTGCTCCACGGTGACCTGGGTGATGTCGCTGTCGTAGCGCTCGCGGACAGCACCGCCGTCCTCGTCGTCCGTGATCTTGTCCTGCTTGAGGCTGACGAGCCGGCCCTTGTGGGCGATCAGCACGTCACCGCGCCAGATGTGGCTGATCAGGTCGGTGCCGCTCTTGCGGATCCGGGCCTTGATCACGCCGGTGTTCACATCGACGTACAGCTTCTCGTCGGTGACCGTGACGGGCTGCGCCGGTGCGGTCGCCGTACCGGGACCGAGTGTGTACGACTCGGCAGGTGCATCCACCGCGATCGCGTGGGCGCTCCACTTGAGCGAGCCGTCCGGCCAGTACGCGGTGGGCCAGCTCTGCAGCGGTACGTCGCTGCCGTCCGTGGCGTGCAGTGCGAACGACTGGTTCGCCGGTACGGCGCCCTTCGGCCACGGCGTGCCCCACGTCGTGACAGCAGCCGTGGTGGGTTTGCCCTCGAGCCAGCTGAGCTTGACCTCCGGGGCCTCGGCCGCGGCGGCGGGTTGGATGTTGTCGAGCAGGGACACCGCAGGGACTGCGGCCATACCTGCTAGGACGGTGCGTCGGGAGACCTCCATGCCGTTCCACCTCTGTCATTCCGGTGTTCGGGGATCAGGGACAGGTTCTGGATCGCTGCCAGCGCGTACTGCGACGCGCCGTTCGTACTGATGAACGCGGCCTCGTCGACGGGCATCAGGCCGCCGTCGACCGGAGTGGTCCGCCACTCGGTCTCGCGTTGCATGGCGTTGCGGTTGAGCTGATCGCCCTCGTCGACGAAGAACTTCCGCCAGGCGAGCCGGGCCAGCTCGGGGTCGCCGGTGCGGGCGGCCGCGTACGCGGCCAGCCGGCTGTGTGCCTGGACGAGTGAGATGCCCTGCAGGGGCTGACCGACCTCCGCGGCCTGCTCCTCGGGCGTGAGCAGGTGAAGCCTGCAGTAGTCGAGCCATGCCTTCTCGAACCCCGGTACGTCGAGGTCCAGGTCGATCAGCTCCGAACAGATCTCCGGCAGGCCGAAGAGCGACGACAGGTGCGATACGGCGATGTTGTCGCGGCTGGAGTCGAAGCGGCCGGTGGACAGGTCCAGGCGGGCGTTGCCGGTGAGGAAGCCGTACCGCAGGGAGGCGATGTCGGACATGGTGCCCACGAGGCGTGCGCGGGCCCGCTCGTCCCCGTGGCGCTCCCACCGCGTCAGCCAGGCCGCGGCCAGCGCGCCCCAGTCGACACCGAGCTCGATCGACAACGCATGTGGGTCGGGGGAGTAGACGTCCGGTCGTACCTTGCGTTGTGGATCGATCCTGAGGAACGCGTCCTCGATGTCGACCAGCTCGTCCAGCAGGTCACCTGTCCGCTCGTCCGCGGTCAGGTAGTAGTAGAAGCGCCGGTAGATCGCGCTGGAGATCCGTACTTGCTTGCAGCTGCAGCCCCAGTGCTGCACGTTGTGCCGCGAACCCAGGCCCTTCCAGCGACCCAGGTGATGGACGTCGACCTCACCGGTGTGGCGGGTCATCGCCTCCGCGAACCGGAACACGTCCGCGCGGCCGGTCCGCAGGTACTGGTACCAGAGCCACAGGTCGGGGGAGAGCTCCGAGTTGTCCCACGCGTACCCGCCCACGTCGTACCGCCACGTGTGCCGGTCGGCGTCGTACGTGTGCATGACGTCGCCGTAGTCCCAGAACCCGTACCAGCGACGCTGCTCGCGCTGACCGACGTAGTACTGGAAGAGGAAGTTCAGCCGGGCCTCGATGTCCTGGTCGTCGGCTGTGGGCAGGCTCCACGTGCCGAAGACACCTGCCTCCAGCAAGCGGGCCGGGGAGGCAGTGAGCAGGCCGGGGGAGTTGAGGAGCTCCGCATGCTCGGCCAGGTCTGCTGCGGACGGGGTGGTGTCGTGGACGCGCAGCCGGAGCTCATGGGTGCGGGCGATGCCGTGGGCGTTGCCGAAGCCGGGTTCGTAGTCCTCGTAGGTGATCTCGAGTCCTTCGAGCTGCTCGTCGTACGTGTCCTGGCCCATGGAGTCGTGCCAGTAGCGCACGTCCATCGGCGGCGCGCTGGGCGACCACATCCAGACCGTGGCCGTGGCGACCGGTGTCGCCGCGTTGCGGATGTCCAGGCGTGTCGGGTGCAGCTTCCAGAAGTCACGGAGCCCGAAACCCAGGCCGCCGCTGACACCGCCGACGTACCCGTAGCCGGGTGCTCTGGTGCCGGACGGGATCGTCACCCAGCCATGTCCCGCGCTGGTGCGTTTGCGCAGTGTGAAGCCGTCCGCGCTGCTCTGGTCGAGTGTGTAGTCGTTCCATTGCGGGATGAGGTGCAGGCGGTCCGCCACCTCCGGGTTGGGGATCTCCGTGACGGCGCGGCCGGCCACCTGCTGTTGGCGTACGCCCTCGCCGGGATCGCGTCGCAGGCCGGTCAGACCGCGTACTGCCTCGGTGAGGAACCCGGCCGGACCTGCCAGCCGGATGTGGCGGTTGTGCGGCTCGTCGCGCATCACCACGTCCGCGCTGAGCCCGAGCCCCGCCAGGAAGTCCCGCTCCGGGTCGCCGTCCCAGACGAAATTGTGAACAATCCGAACGTCGGCAGCGCCCGCGTAGAAGTACAACCGCACGGCGAACGGTAGCCAGTTGCCGTGCCGGCCGGTCAGCTTGACCACGGCGCGCACCGGTCCGTCCTGTTCGACAATGAGATTGTCGACGATCGCGGTCGTCTGTTCCCGGGCCGCGCCGGGCTCGGGTGTGTCCTGACGGATGCTGACCAACCGGACCTCGCGGACGATCTCCTCACCGTTGGACGAGATCGAGGCGATCAGGTTCGGTTTGCGCAGCGTCCACGTCACTGCGCCCGAGGTCACCCGTACCTCGTCCCCTGATTGCTCCAGGCGGATGGGTTCAGTCGGCTGTGACGGCTCGCCGACCACCAGCTCGTACGACGACTCCGGCTGCTCGGCCGGGCCGATCGCATGCGCGGACCACTTGACCGACCCGTCCGGCCACGTCGCGGTCGTCCAGCTCTGCACCGGCGTACCATCGGCCAGCGCGAACCGGGTGCCGTCAGCAACCGTTCCGCGCGGCCACGGCACACCCCAGGAAACACCTTGCCGGCAAGGCATTTCGAGCCACTGTAACGTCGTCACTCCTTCACCGACCCGATCAGGACGCCCTTCGCGAAGTGTTTCTGCAGGAACGGGTAGAAGAACAGGATCGGCAGTGTCGCCACCACCACGACCGCGAACTTCAGTCCCTGTTCCGGGAACGTCACCGTCTCCAGTTGCTGCAGTACGTTCGCCGAGTCCGCGTTCGCCGCGGTCAGCTGCCGGACGATCATCTGCAGCGTCCACTTCTTGCTGTCGTCGATGTAGAGCAGCGGCGACATGTAGTCGTTCCAGATGCCGACCGCGTAGAACAGCGAGAACGTCGCGATGATCGGCTTCGACAACGGCAGCACGATCCGCAGGAACACGTTCAGCTCGTTGCACCCGTCGATCCGGGCCGCTTCCTCGAGCGCCTCCGGCAGCTCCTGGAAGAAGCTCTTCACCACGATCAGGTAGAACGGGTTGATCGCCAGCGGCAGGATCAAAGCCCAGTAGCTGTCGAGCAGCCCGAGATCGCGCACGACGAGGTACGTCGGGATCATGCCGCCGCTGAACACCAGCGTGAAGATCACCAGATTCAGTACCAGGGCCCGTCCCGGCAGGAATCGCTTCGCCAGCGGATAGGCCATGGTGAGCGTCAGGAAGAGCTGGATCACCGTACCGACCGCGGTCACCGCGACCGTGGTCAGCAACGCCCGTACGAACGTGTCCGTGGAGAAGATGTAGTGGTACGTGTCGGTGACGAACTTGTGCGGCCAGAGGAAGAACGGCCGCGAGCTGATCTCGGACTCGCTGGCGAACGATCCGGCCAGCACATAGAGCAGCGGAAGCACCGTCACCAGGCCCAGCGCGGACAGCAGCACCGCGTTCAGTACGTCGAACACGCGGCTGCCGACCGAGTCGTAGTACCGCACCCGTTGGTTCATGTGCGTCCCCCTCAGAAGAGCCCGCGCTGGCCGAGGCGCTTGGCCAGCAGGTTGGAGCCGAAGATCAGTACGACGCCGACGACGCCCTTGAACAACCCGACCGCGGTTGCGTAGCTGAACGAGCCCTGGGTGATGCCGATGTAGTACACGAACGTGTCGAACACGTCCGCGACGTCGCGGTTCAGCGAGGTCGTCATCAGCCAGATCTGTTCGAAGCCGGAGTCCATCAGGTGCCCGGACGTCAGGATCGCCATCACCACGATCGTCGGCCGGATCGCCGGCAGCGTGATGTGCCAGAACTGCCGCCAGCGCCCGGCGCCGTCCACCCGCGCGGCCTCGTACAGCTGCGAGTCCACGCCGGCCAGCGCCGCCAGGTAGATGATCGTGCCCCAGCCGGTCTGCTTCCAGAGCAGCTGCAGCACGATCAGCGGCCGGAACCACGCCGCCTGCGCGACGTAGTCGGTCTTCTGCCCGCCGACCAGGCCGTGGATCCAGTTCGCGATCACGCCGAAGTCCACCGAGAACAGCAGGTACGTCAGCGACGCGACGATTGTCCACGACAGGAAATGTGGAATGTAGACCAGCGACTGCACGGACCGCTTCAGCACGTTGACCCGCAGCTCGTTCAGCAGCAGGGCGACCACGATCGGCGCCGGGAAGACGAAGAGAATTGTCAACAATGCGAGGAGCAGCGTGTTGAACAGCAACCGGCCGAAGTCCGGTCCGGTGAACAGTTCCTGGAAGTGCTTCAGCCCGACCCACTCGCTGCCCGAGTAGCCCAGGAACGGCACGTAGTCCTTGAACGCGATGTGCAGGCCGTACATCGGCAGGTACTTGAACACGACGAAGTACGCCAGGCCGGGCAGCAGCAACAGGTACAGCCAGCGGTAGCGGAGCAGGTCGCGGACCAGATTCCGCGGACGGCGTGTGCGCTTCGAGGTGGAGGCCGGCCGCTGCGCGTCAGCAGCCGGCTGCACCACCTCCGGCACCAGGTCGGTGGCCATCGGTCAACAGCCCCTCAGCCGCCGGCCTTGGCGGACAGGTCGTTGACCTCCTTGACGATGTCCGTGCCACCGCTGTCGTACCAGCGCTTGATCTGCGCCTTCAGCTGGTCCTCGGTGATCGCACCGGACAGGTACTTGATCCGCGCGTCCGGGACGATCGTGTCCAGCGTCTGTCCCTTCGACACCGACGTCGGCGCGATGATGCTGAGCGCCGGGTTGAACACCGCGGTCTTCAGGTCCTCGTTCATCAGCACGTCGAACTTCTCCCGCATCTTCCGGCTGGCCTCGTCGTTCGGCCGCAGCGCGTACGCACCGAGCCCGACCGACGCGCGCGTCCCGAGCTGGATGAAGCCCTTGTCGACGTCGTTCTGGATCGCCTTCACCTTCGGGTCGTCGGAGTTGATCGGCACGGCGTACTGCCCGTCGGCCTTGAAGTTGCGGCCCTCGATGCCGTTGGTGAGCAGGATCGAGCCCTCCTTGGACTCGAGCTTGTCGAGCGTCTTCAGGACGTCGTCGAGCTGTTCGTCGGTGCGCACGTGCTGCTTGGAGATCGCGATCACCATGTTGTAGCCGGTGAACGGGTACGAGTGCTTCTGGCCGTCCGGGCCTTTGAGGTTGCCGACCAGGGTGACCTTGTCGAAGTCCTTCGGGTTCTTCTCCTTGAACAGGTCGAGGAGCTGCGTCGCCCGTACGTTGACGTCGATGATCATGCCGCCCTTGCCCTGCACGAACGGGTCGTTCCAGTTCGCACTGTCCAAGGTGGCGAAGTCCGGATTGACCAGGCCTTCCTTCACCCAGCCGCGCAGCCACTCGTTGGCCTTCAGGAACTCCGGGGTGTCGAAGCCCGGCACCAGCTTGCCGTCGCGCTCACCCCACCCGTTCGGTGCGCCGAACCAGGTCTCGATCACGTCGTACGGGCTCGCGCTGGCGTAGTTGCCCGGCCACTTCGGGATGATCAGGCCGTAGGTGTCCTTCTTGCCGTTGCCGTCCGGGTCCTTCTCGGTGAACGCCTTGGCGATCGCGTACAGGTCCTGGACCGTCTCGGGCTCCTTCAGGCCGAGCTTCGCGAGCCAGTCCTTACGGATCACGATGCCCGAGCGCAGCAACGGCCGGACCCGGTAGATGCCGTACGTCTTGCCGTTGGTCTGCGAGTTCCTCGCGGTCTGCTCGTCGGCCGGCTTCAGGTTCGGGTACTTGTCGAGCTTGCCGGTCAGGTCCCAGAACGCACCGGCCTCGGCCGCCTTCACGAACGACGGGCTCTTCTCGTTCGCCACCATCACGTCCGGGATCTTGTCCGAGGCGAGCGTGACGTTCGACTTGTCGCCGTACTCCGCGTTCGGCACCCAGGTGATCTTGAGCTTCTTGCCGATCAGTTTCTCGACCGCCTGCTGCAGTTCGCCGTTCGGATCCGGTGCGGTGCCGAACAGCGGCGCCATCGCCGTGAGTTCGGTGCCGGTGGCGGCGCTGCCCTTGTCGTCGCCGCCGCCGGAGCAGGCGGAGGCGGCGAGCAGCGCCGTCGTGACTGCGGCCACGGCGATCCGCCGGGCAGAGATGATGGTCATGGGTTCCCTTTCAGTGACTACTCGGGTGCAGGCGCGCGTCGTTCTCGGCGAAGAAGCGCAAGCAGAGCCAGGTGTCGAGCCGGATCCAGGCACCACCGGCGAGCAGGACGCCGAACACGGCGAACCTGACCGACAGATAGGCGATGGACACCGCGACGAACAGCAGGACCAGGGACGACGCCGGCCGCGCGAGCGCGAGCAGCGATGCCTTGGGCAACAACAGACGGACACCGAGGTCGTAGTGCACGGCCATCGGCAGGGCGTAGCCGGCAATCAGCCCGAGCGCGACCAGCGCGACCAGGCTGGCCAGCCGGGGGAGTGCGGCCCCGAGTGCGGCGAAGTACAGATAGTTGCCGACCAGGAGTACGGCGGCCACGGCCAGGGGCAGGACAAGCAGCGTCCCGCGCCGAAACTCCTGGCGGAACGCGGTCCGGAAGGCAGGTAGAGCATGAAACGATTCACCCGATGACCGGCGTCTGGTGAGCGAATAGGCCGCGAGCGTAGCCGGGCCGATACCCAGGGCGATGCCGCCGGCCAGCGTGAAGAGGATCCACAGCGCGTTCAGCTTGATCGTCCAGAGGACCTCGTCCGCAACGCCGTACAGCTTGACGGCCCAGCCAGTGTCCATGCCGGTTCCTGCCTTGTGTCGGGCGAAAAAGTGTTGTGACCGTATGGTTGAATCGTCTCAATGTCAAGGCTTGGGAAAGCGTTTGTCAGAGACTGGTCACGCGGCCCGGCGGACGGGCGTCAGGACTGGGCCAAGGCTGCGTCAGGACTGGGAGACGCGCAGGTTGGCGTACTCGCCGATCAGCGGAGCCATCTGGCGCAGCCCCAGCTTGCCGCCCGCGAGCGGGCGGTCGTCGCGCCAGGAGAAGGCGCGAAGATCGTTGATGGCAAAGGAGATCTCGCCGCCCCGGACCGTCAGCCGAAGGTGGTACGGCCCGTCCGCGTCCGCGACATCAGGGATCGGATCGGCGCCCCGCGCGACCAGGTGAAAGCCGTAGCTCTTGCGCAGGTTGCAGGTGTGGAAGGCGCGCTCGGCCGGCCACCGCCGGCGGAAGTACGAGACGTGGTACGTGTCGAGGTCGCCGTGGTGATACTGCTCGTACGGCCCCGTCCGCGGCTGCAGGTCGAACAGGTCCTCGCCGTCGCGCCCCCTGGCGTGGAAGAACAGGATGCACAACCCCGGCTCGCGAATCGGCCAGAAGTCCCACTCGACGGTGATGTCCGGCGGGAAGTCCTCCGGGCACCACAGTACGACGTTCGCGTCCTGCCCGTCCCCGGCCGGCCGGCCGCTCTCCAGCCGCAGCCGGCCGAGCGGGAACGACGTAGCGCCGTCGCCCTCGAGCCGGAAGGCGTCGAGGTCGTCGGGCGTCGCGAGAGCGTTCTCGTACAGGACCGGCATCAGTGGCGGCGCTTGTGGTCGCTGGACTCGCGGACGATCAGGTCCGGCTGGAAGATCACCTGCCGGTGCTGGTGCCGCTCCGCCGATTCGACCTCTTCCTGCAGCAGCTCCATCGCGGAACGCCCGAGCAGCTCGGCCGGCTGTCGCACCGAGGACAGCGGTACGGCAGCCGCGCGCGCGAAGTCGATGTCGTCGTACCCGACGATCGCCATGTCGCGGGGGACCCGCAGACCGGCCACCGCCATGCCCTGCAGGAATCCGAGCGCGAGCAGGTCGTTGGCGAGGAACGCGGCGGTCGGACGCGACCGCGGCGGCAGTGCGGCGATCCGCTCACCGATCGCCCGGCCCTCGATGACGCCCATCACGTCCACCTCGTGGCACTGCAGCTCGACATCGCCCGCCGCCTCGACGGTCGCGGCGATGCCTTGCTTGCGGTCGGCAACCTGTTGCATCGTGAAAGGCCCACCGATGAAGGCGATCCGGCGATGCCCGGACTCGATCAGATGGTTCCCGGCGAGCCGTCCGCCGAGCTGGTCGTCGACCGACACCGAGCACAGGCCGCGGTCGGCCGTACGGTCGACGAGGACCACCGGCGTACCGCGCTCGACCAGCGAGGTGAGCTGCGGATCGTTGCTGTCGATCGGGGTGATCAGGACGCCCATCACGCGTTGCTGCTCGAGCTGGTCGAGGTGATGACCCTCGCGCACCGGGTCGGTCTTGCTGTTGCACAGCATCACCACGGTGTCGTGCTCGTACGCGAGCCCCTCGGCGCCCTCGGCAAGGGCGGTGAAGAACGGGTTCGTGACGTCGAGCACCACCAGGCCGACGGTCCGGCTGCGCCCGGCGCGCAGATGCCGGGCCGCCTCGTTCCGTACGAAGCCGAGCGCCTCGATGCTCTCCCGCACCCGCTGCCGCGTGTCCGGCGCCACGATCGCCGGCCGGTTCAAGAAGTTGCTCACGGTCCCCACCGAAACCCCGGCCCGCCGCGCAACCTCCTTGATGCTGGGCGTCGCCATCATCCCCCGTCCAGCAGCCAACTAGGTCGCGAGCAGTCTAGTCAGCCCCAATTGAATCGTCTAAACCCGCCCCGTCCGCGAGATCACCGTAGGGGACGTGCAGCCGGCCGAGGTGACTGCGAGGATCGAACAGGCCGAGCGACCGCAGCAGCGTGTGCGCCATCACGATGTGCCCGTAGCCGTTCGGATGGCAGCCTTCGCTGATCCACGCCTGGGTGGCGCGCTCGGCCCGTGTCCAGACCAACTGGTGGTCGATCAGGGTGCAGCCACGTGCAGTGGCCAGGGCCCGGATGTCCTCGGCGTAACCAGGAAGCGCGCCGGTCCGCGCCTCCGGACTCGACGGCAGCACGCCGTTCGGAGTCTGGAGAACGGGATGAGCGCCGGCCGCGATGATGCGGTCGACCACATCGGCGTACCTCATCCGGAACCGGTCGCGACCGGCCTCACCGTCGTGGCAGTCGTTCAGTCCGAGCCCGACGATCACAAGATCCGGGTTCCAGCGCAGCACCGCGTGGTCGAGCATCCGGGCGAGAACGTCCGCCGTCCAGCCGCTCTTCGCGGTGTTGACCACGGTGTCGGTGCCCCGGCCGAGTTCGTACCGGATCCGTTCCTCGAACAGTTGACTGAAGTCACGGTGCCCGTACGTGTGTTGTTCGCCCGCCGTGACGCTGTCGCCGGTGAAGAGCCAGGTGAGCGGCGCACCGGTGGCCAGCCGGCCGGCGACGGAGCCGGCCGGTGTGGACGTCATCGCGTCATCCCTTCGTACCGGCCGACGCGACGCCCTCGACGACCTGCCGCTGCAGCATCGCGAACACCACAATCATCGGGAGCGTCGCCATCACGGCGCCGGCCATCAGCACAGGATAGTTGGTGAGGTACTGGCCCTTCAGAGAGGCCAGTCCCGCCGAGAGCGTCATCTGACGCGGGTCGGTGTTGACGATGAGCGGCCACAGCAGGTCGTTCCAGGACCAGAGCAGGGTCAGTACACCCAGCGCGATCACGCCGGGTCGGGCAAGCGGAAGGTAGATGTGCCAGTACGTTCGCAGCGGACCGCACCCGTCGAGCTCGGCAGCCTCACCCAGTTCGTTGGGCAGACTCAGGAAGTACTGGCGCAGCAGAAAGGTGCCGAAGGCACTGAAGATCCCCGGGAGGACGAGCGCCTGCATCGAGTTGAGCCAGCCGAGCTCCTGCATGATGCGGTACTGCGGGATGATGAACAGCTGGCTCGGAACCATCAGGATCGACAGGAACAGCCCGAACAGGACCCGTCGTCCCGGGAAGTGCAGCCGTGCGAACGCGTAGCCGGCCAGCGAACACAGCAGCAGTTGCCCTGCGGTTCGGCACAGCGACATGACCACGGTGTTGGCGAACTGCCGCGCGAACGGTGCGTTGTCGAAGACCATGGTGAAGCCCCGCCAACTCGGATGCGCGGGCAGCCACACCGGTGGCACCCGGATCGACTCGCCCAGGCTCTTGAACGCGGTCGAGAGCTCCCAGACGAACGGCACGATCGCCAGCAAGGCGCCGAGGACGAGCACCAGATAGGTGCCGAGCTGACCTGCCCGTGAGCGGGCCCGGTCAGGCATAGTGCACCCATCGTCGTTGGAGCCGGAACTGCAGGCCGGTCAGGGCCGCGATGAACAGCAGCAGCATGAAGGCGATGGCTGCGCCGTAGCCCGGGTTGCTCTTCACGAAAGCCGTCTCGTAGAACAGCGACACGACGGTCCGGGTCGCTCCCGCGGCGGGGCTGGCCGGCGGGATCATCAGGTAGACGAGGTCGAACATCTGCAGTGACCCGATCGCCGAGATCACCGAGACGAAGAAGGTCGTCGGCGACAGCATCGGCACTGTGACCCGCAGGAATTGCCGTACGCTGCCGGCGCCGTCGAGCGCGGCCGCCTCGTACAGTTCGCGAGGAACGTTCTGGAGACCGGCCATGAACAGGACCAGGTTGTACCCGAACTGCGACCAGATCCCGACCAGGGCGAGCGCGACCAGCGCCGTGTGTGGATCGGTCAGCCAGCCGGGTCCGGAGATGCCGACCCGGCCGAGTCCCTGGTTGATCAGACCGTAGTCACCGTTGTAGAGGTACTGCCACAGCAGCCCGATGGCTGCGGGCATCGTGACAACGGGCAGGTAGTACAGCGTCCGGAACATCCCGCGTCCGCGCAGGCCCCGCCGATTCAGCAGGGCCGCGAACACCATCGCGGGCGGAACTCCGAGCAGCGTGAGGAACATGTACGCGATCGTGTTGCGCAGCGCCGTCCAGACCGCGGGGTCGTGCAGCAGCTGCGTGTAGTTGGTCAGGCCGGTCCACGTGCTGCCCCCGAACGGGCCCCATGCGGTGAAGCTGAAGTAGAAGGTCTGCAGGATCGGCCAGAGGTAGAGGACCGCGACGCCCACTCCCATCGGAGCGATCATCGCGAGTCCCCACCAGCGTTCCCGCCGCCTGAGGCCGGCGCTCACTTGCTCTGCTCGGCGGCCAGCGCCGTGTTCATGGCCGCGGCCATCGCGGTCGCAGCCTGCTGCGGGGACTGCTGACCCGTCCACGCCTTGCCGAGGATCTGCGGCTCCTGGGATGCCCAGGCGTCGGTGTTCTTCGAGACCGGGTAGGGGACCGAGACCGCGATCTCGTCCACCAGGCTCTGCAGGTGGTACTGCGGAACCGACGACACCCAGGCCTGAGCCTCACTCGTGTACGCCGGAATGACGGTGCCGCTCGCGGCCCGGACCGAGGCCGCCTCCTTGCTCCCCATGTACTTGACGAGCTTCCATGCCTCGTCCGGGTGCTTGGTCTTGGCGGAGATCGCCTCCGACAGGCCGGTGGAGATCGTCGCGCGTACCTTGCCACCGGGCAGGGCCGCCACATCGAACTTCTTGGCGGTGTCGACCTTCGCGAACGTACCGGCGAGCCAGTTGCCGCCGTACAGCATCGCCACCTTGCCGGACTGGAACATCTGCACCGGATCGGTGTCGGTCATCTGCTGCAGACTGGGCGACTGCCCGGCCGCGATGAAGTCCGTCCAGTACTTGATTCCCTCGACGGCCGCGGGGCTGTCGTACCCGGAGCTTCGCCCGTCGGAGGAGATCACCTGGCCGCCTGCCTGCGCGATCGTGTTGTAGAAGTTCGACTGGCTGTTCAGGTTGGCCGCGATGCCGTACGTTCCGGTCGCCTTGTTCGTCAGCTTCGCCGCTGCTGCTTTCGCGTCGGCCCACGTCCAGGTGTCGCTCGGGTACTTCACCGAGGCCGCGTCGAACAGCGACTTGTTGTACCAGAGCCCGATGGTCGTGTTGTCGCGCGGCATCCCGTACTGCTCGCCCTTGAAGACGAAACTGTCGGTGACCGGCTTCGCGAAGACACTCATGTCGACCTTGTCCTGCGCGATGTTCTTCGAAAGCGGGAGCAGCACGCCGTTCGAGGCGTAGAGCTGGAAGTTCGGGGCGTTCATCCACATCACGTCCGGAGCCGCACCGCCGGACGCGGCGGCCTTGAGCTTCTGCCAGTACTGGTCCCACGGGGTCACCTGGATCTGGACAGTGACTCCGGGATTCGCCTTCTCGAAGTTCTGGACGATCCGTTCCTCGGACGGTTTCATCGACACGTCCCAGATCGCGAGGGTGAGGTCGACCTGGTCGCCGCTCGCGGCATCGTTGCATCCGGCAGCCATCAGCAGGGCTAGTGCGGTCAGGGCCGGCAGGATCTTGGTGCGCATGGGTCACCTCTCGACGAAAGAGGCGCCGGAGCCGAGCAGCTCTATTTATGCCTCTTTGAGACATAATGTCAGCGGCGCGGCGATTTCGTCAACGTGGACTGGGCATTCAGCTCCGGGAGCGGCCCGCGGGTCGGCGCCAGCAGCTGGTCGAGCTCGTCCAGGGCGAGGCAGACTGCGCCGAGAGCGACGCAGTCGGAGCCGAGCGTGGAGGCCCGCAGTTCGGGTACGTTGCCCGCCACCTGTTCGAGGGCTTCCACCAGCGGTTCCAGGATCACGTCCGCCGACTGCGAGAACGCGCCCCCGATGACGAGCAGCTGCGGGTCGACGACCGCGATCGCGATCGCGGCGGCCAGCGCCAGTTCCGCGACGTACCGGCGAACGGCCGCCCTCGCCGGCCGGCTGCCCGCGCGCGCCGCGGCGAAGACCTGCTCGGCGCGATCCCTGATCGGCGTGCCGTCGGGCACCGCGGAGCATTCGTGCAGGTACTCGATCGCGGCCTCCCAACGCACCATCGGCAGGGTGGAGAGGTTGCCTGCGGCACCGTTGAAGCCGCGTCGCAGGGTGCCGTCGATGATCGTCGACAGGCCGGTCCGCCGGCCCGCCTGCAGAAGGACGACATCCGGTACGTCGCGGGCGGCTCCCCGCCGGTGCTCCGCGACTGCCGCGAGGTGAGTGTCGTTCTCGACGATCACCGAGGCCGTACCGGTGCCGCGGAAATGCGCGGCGAGGTCGATGCCTTGCCAGTCCGCTATGGCCCGCGAGCTTCTGACGTGTCCGTCGCGGTCCACCACGCCGGTCGTCCCGACGCCGAGCGCCCAGATCGCCGACCGGTCGACCTCGGCGTCGGCCAGACAGCTGGACAAGGCGGACTCGGTGGCCTGCAGCCGCCCGCGCCGGCGAGTTGCCGGCGTCACGGTCGCGCGGCTGGTCGCGATCACCTGGCCGGACAGATCGGCGAGCACGGCCCGGACGCTGTGCGCACCGATGTCGATTCCGCCTATGTACCCTGCCTCGGCGCGGAACCGGTAGGTGCGGGCCGGACGTCCGCGCGCTCCGGCGCTCAGCTGTTCCTCGACCACCCAGCGCCGCTCGATCAGGCTCTGCAGCACCTTCTCGACAGCGGTCCTGCCCAGCCCGGTCCGCTCGACGATCTCGGCGACCTTGGTGTGCCCGGACTTCCCGAGCGCGGCCAGCACCGCGCGCTCGTTCAGCTGGCGAAGTCGCGACGGGTCTGCGCCGTCGGAGCTCGTGTGCATCGGTGGATCCCTTCGGCCTTCCGGTCTCCCCGGTCTCTCCGTCTGGGCACGGATCGCACCCGCGACCTCAGGGTAGGGCGAACGCTCTTCACAGCAGATGTGACTCGTGAGTAACATTCGGGGTATGAGTCAGGTGCTGGGGTTGTGGGAGCGGTTGCGGGTGGTGCCCGGTGGGGAGCGGGTGTTTTCCTGGGGGTTCACCTGGAAGGCGCCGTACTTCCGGTCCGTCCGGCCGCGGTTCGTGCAGGTGAGTCCGAACTATGCGGCGCTCCGGTTGCCGAAGCGGCGGGCGGTGCTGAACCACATCGGGACCGTGCATGCGATTGCCGTGTGCAACGGTCTGGAGGCGGCGATGGGTGCGCTGGCCGAGGCGACGATCCCAGCCGGCAAGCGCTGGCTGCCGAAGGGCATGGAGGTTGCGTACCTCGCCAAGTCGACGTCCGGCCTGACCTGCTCGGCGGAGACCGATCCGGACAGCTGGACGGCAGGTCCCGAGGTGCCGGTGCAGGTCAAGGCGATCCGCGACGACGGCACCGTGGTCGTCGAGGGCACCATCCACCTGTGGGTAACCGACAAGAAGTAGACCGGTCGTTCGACGTAGGGTCTGCGGGTGACTGAACTGCGGGTGGTGGACGTCACCGAGGAGCAGCTCGACTCGGTGTGGCGGGTACGGATCCGGTCGTTCGGCCCGGGGGGTGACCGGGACGAGTGGAAGAAGAACGCGCGGGCGTTCATCGCGGACCGGCGGATCCTCGGGGTCGTCGACGGCGACGAGCTGATCGCGGCCGCGCGGATCTGGCCGTTCGAGCAGTGGTGGAACGGCCGGAGCGTACCGATGGGCGGTGTCGCGGGCGTCGTCGTCGCGCCGGAGTACCGCGGCCGTGGTGTCGGCAGCCTGATGATGCGCGGAGTGCTGCAGCGGTGCGTCGAGAAGGGGTACCCGCTGACGGCGTTGTATCCCGCGACGACCGTCCTCTACCGCCACCTCGGGTACGAGTTCGGCGGCGGGCAGTACAAATTCTCGTTACAGGCGGCCGATCTGCGGACCCTGGGCGGCAGCGGTACGGCGGTCCGCAGGGCGACCGTCGAGGACGTGGACCGGCTGCTCGAGCTCGCCACGGCGTCGAACGCCGCCAAGCGCACGAGCGGCCCGCTGATCTGGCCGCGGACCGAGATCCTGTCCTGGCTCGAGGACGAGGACACCTTCGCGTACGTCGCCGAGGACGGCTTCGTCGTGTACCGGTGGTCCGACGGCGATCTGGTCGTCGACGAGCTCGTTGCCGGGTCCGAGACGACCGCGCGGGCGCTGTGGGCCACGGTGGGCTCTGGTTCCTCGATCGCGACCACTGTGCAGGCGTACTGCGCGCCGTTCGACCCGATCCATCTGCTTGCCGAGCACGAGGCGCAGGGCGACGCGCGGATCGTTCGGTGGATGCTCCGCCTGGTCGATGCCCCGGCCGCGCTCGCGGCGCGTGGCTACCCGGCCGGTGCCGTGCTCGACCTCGATCTACGGATCGACGATCCCGAGCTGCCGGCGAACTCCGGCGACTGGCACCTGTCGATCGCCGACGGCTCCGCGCAACTGACGCAGGCCGAGCCGTCGGACGGTGCGCTGCGCCTCGGTCCGCGCGGACTGGCCGGCCTGTACGCCGGCACGCCGGTGGCTGCCCTGCGCGGCGCCGGACTGATCAGCGGGGCCGGCGCCGCCGACGCAGCGCTGGACGCGGTCTTCGGTGGGCAAACCCCGTACATGCTCGACTACTTCTGACGTCCGGCGCGTCGATTTCATCACTCCGGATGCGGCGGACTAGGGTTGTCGAACAAACGTTCGGAGGTGTTGCATGCGGGTGCTCGGCGTCGACCCGGGACTGACCCGGTGCGGCCTCGGCGTCGTCGAGGGGACACCGGGGAAGCCGCCGGTGCTGGTCGCCGTCGGGGTGATCCGGACGCCGCCCGATCTGGATGTGGCCAAGCGCCTGGTGCGGATCGAGGAAGAGCTCGACGAGTGGATCGCGCGGCACCAGCCGGACACGGTGGCGGTCGAGCGCGTGTTCGCGCAGCACAACGTCCGTACGGTGATGGGAACGGCGCAGGCGTCGGGCATCGCGATGGTGGTGGCGGCCCGCCGCGGGCTGCCGGTGGCGCTGCACACCCCGAGCGAGGTGAAGGCCGCGGTCACCGGATTCGGCCGCGCGGACAAGGAGCAGGTGACCACGATGGTCACCCGGATCCTCAAGCTCAGCGAGCGTCCGACGCCCGCCGACGCCGCGGACGCGCTGGCGCTGGCGATCTGCCAGGTGTGGCGTGGCGGCGTGGCAGGCAAGTTGCAGCAGGCCGCGACCGGCCGGGCGAATCTCGAGGCCCTGGCGCAGGCACAGTCGCGGTTGCAGGTGGCGAGATTGCGTGCCGCGGTGGCGGCGCAGGAAGGCAAGCGATGATCGCGTTCGTACGGGGCCCGGTGGCGGCCGTCGGGGTGGACAGTGCCGTGCTCGAGGTCGGGGGAGTGGGCCTGCTGGTGTACTGCGACCCGGGCACGCTGGCCGGGCTGCGCCCTGGGCAGGAAGCCCGGATCTCCACGTCCATGGTGGTTCGCGAGGACTCCCTGACGCTGTTCGGGTTCGCCGACGACGACGCCCGGAACCTGTTCGAGCTGCTGCAGACCGCCTCGGGCGTCGGCCCGAAGCTCGCCCAGGCCGCTCTCGCGGTGCTGAGCCCGGACCAGCTGCGGCAGGCCGTCGCGACCGAGGACCTCGCCGTCCTGGTGAAGGTTCCGGGGATCGGCAAGAAGGGCGCGCAGCGGATCGTCCTGGAGTTGAAGGACAAGATCGGTGCCCCGTCGAGGACCGTGACCGGCCGCCCGCTGCAGGCGCAGGAGGCATGGCGCGAGCAGGTGCAGGCCGGTCTGGTCGGCCTGGGTTGGTCCGCCCGCGATGCCGAGGACGCCGTGACCGCGGTGTCGCCGCTCGCCGCCGACAACCCGAACCCGTCGGTTCCCGACCTGCTGCGTGCCGCGTTGCGCGTGCTGTCGAAGGCGTAAGCGATGGATGACAACGTCCGTCCGCTGGTCTCCGCCGATGCGGTCGACCTAGAGGAACGCAAGATCGAGTCGGCGCTGCGGCCGCGTTCGCTGGCCGAGTTCGGCGGTCAGCGCCGGGTGAGCGAGCAGCTCGAGCTGGTACTGCATGCGGCCCGCGGCCGTCAGCGCACACCCGATCACGTACTGCTGTCCGGCCCTCCCGGGCTGGGCAAGACCACTCTCGCGATGATCATCGCCAGCGAGATGTCCGCGCCGCTGCGCGTCACGAGTGGCCCGGCCATCCAGCACGCCGGCGATCTGGCCGCGATCCTGTCCGGGCTGGGCGAGGGTGAAGTCTTGTTCCTGGACGAGATCCACCGGATGTCCCGGCCCGCGGAAGAGCTGCTGTACATGGCGATGGAGGACTTCCGCGTCGACGTGATCGTCGGCAAGGGCCCTGGCGCCACCGCGATCCCGCTGGAGATCCCGCCGTTCACGCTGGTCGGCGCGACCACCCGGGCCGGCCTGCTGCCGGGCCCGTTGCGGGACCGCTTCGGGTTCACCGGACACCTGGAGTTCTACGACGCCGCCGAGCTGGAGAAGATCGTGAACCGGTCGGCCGCGCTGCTGGAGGTCGACATCACGCCCGAGGGCGCGACCGAGATCGCCTCCCGTTCCAGAGGTACGCCACGGATCGCGAACCGGCTGCTGCGCCGCGTCCGCGACTTCGCCGAGGTCCGGGCGGACGGGATCGTCACGCTTGCGCTGTCGAAGGCGGCCCTGGACCTGTACGAAGTGGACAAGATGGGCCTCGACCGGCTGGACCGGTCGGTACTGGACGCTCTGTGCCGCCGTTTCGGGGGCGGACCGGTAGGTCTTTCGACGCTCGCGGTTGCGGTCGGCGAAGAACGTGAGACCGTGGAGGAAGTAGCGGAACCTTTCCTGGTCCGATCGGGCTACCTGGCCCGGACGCCGCGCGGCCGCGTCGCCACGCCCGCGGCCTGGCGGCACCTCGGGCTGAAGGTTCCGAAGGGCGCGACCTTCGCGGACACGCTCTTCGACACCGACGAGGACTGAAGGAGTTCTTCTCCAACTGAAGACCGGGCCCCTGGGAACTGCTGCTCGCGCCGGAACGTAGACACTGCGTAGCGAGTAGTAGTGAGTAACTCAAACGTGACCCGGCGTCATGAGGCAGTTGTTGACGCTCAGGGTTAGACTCCCCGGTGGCCTGACCTCCAGGTCGTTCCGCTGCCACCTGCGCATTTGTGCAGGGCACGATCTACAACCGACCCCCGACGAAGGATTCTGAGACCCGATGCAACTCCTCGCCGTACCGATGGCCTCCTCCGGGGGTGGCGGCATCACGCTGCTGCTGCCGCTGATCCTGATCGTCGGAATGATCTGGTTCATGAGCCGCTCGCAGAAGAAGCAGCGCCAGCGTCAGGCCGACACTGTCGCCGCGCTCGCCCCCGGCAGCAAGGTGATCACTACCAGCGGCCTGGTCGGCATCGTCGAGGAGACCGACGACGAGTACGTGACGCTCGAGATCTCCGACGGCGTGCTGGTGCAGGTGGTCAAGGGCGCGATCGGGCGGGTGCTCCCGGAGGAGGACGGCACCGACGACGCGACCGATGCCGCAGACGACGCGGATGCCACGGACGGGCCGGAGGCGGAGAAGGTCGACGTACCGGACGCGCCGGGCGCCAAGGCCGACGGCAAGGTGCAGGACGCGCCGAAGCTGCCGCCGACGCACACCGAGAACTGATTTTTCCGTCCCAACGGCCTACGGCGCGGCGTTCGGCATCCGGTGACGATGCGGTGACGGTACGGCGCGCCCAGAAGTACGAAGGTTGAAACTGACGTGGCATCGACTTCGACATCCCGCCCCGGGCGGAGCCTGATCACCTTGCTGGTGGTGCTGGTTCTGCTGTTCGGGATCATGGCGCTGACCAAGACCTGGAAGCCCAAACTCGGTCTGGACCTGCGTGGCGGCACCACGATCACGCTGACCGCCAGCCCCTTCGACGGCAGCGGCAAGGTGAGCGCCGACCAGCTGAACGAGGCGAAGAACATCATCGGCCAGCGGGTCAACGGCGCCGGTGTCGCCGAGGCGGACATCACCACCTCCGGGCAGAACCACATCAACGTGGCCGTCCCCGGTGCCACGAAGGAATCCCTGGTGTCGCAGGTCGGTCAGACCGCGCTGCTCAACTTCCGGGTGGTGTACGGCGCGCAGCCGACCGCTGCGCAGCCCGTACCGACGCCGGCCCCGACGACGCCGGGCACCACACCGAAGCCGAGCACCACGCCGAAGCCGAGCGCCAAGGTCACGCCGAGCGCCACGGTGAAGCCGTCCAGCACTCCGAAGGGCCGGGCCTGGACAAGCGTGCTGGGGAAGGCCGCCACGCCGACCCCGACGCCGACCCCGAAGGCCAGCGCCACGCCGCAGGCAAGCACGCCGCCGTCGACTCCGCCGGCGAGCAACGACCCACTGCAGTTCACGCCGGACGCGGCCACCCAGGCGGCGTTCGCGACCTTCAAGTGCGAGGACAAGGACAAGCAGAAGGACGATCCGTCCAAGCCGCTGTTCTCCTGCGACCGGCCCGGCCAGACCAAGTACCTCCTCGGTCCGGCGATCCTGGCCGGTACCGACCTGTCGGACGCCTCGGCTGCCATCCCGCAGAACGGCCTGCAGTGGCAGGTCAACCTGAAGTTCACCGGTGACGGCGGCAGCAAGTTCCTGAAGGCCACCACGGCGATCTCGCAGCGCGGCCAGGGCAACAACCAGTTCGCGATCGTGCTGGACGGCGTGACCGTCTCGGCCCCGACCGTGGACAGCCCGATCCCGGGCGGCCAGGCACAGATCACCGGTACCTTCACCGAGGCCGAGGCCCGCGACCTGGCGAACGTGCTGAAGTACGGCTCGCTGCCGGTCAAGTTCGACGTCTCCTCGGTGGAGACCGTGTCGCCGCAGCTCGGTGGTGACCAGCTCTCGGCCGGCATCTGGGCCGGTGTCATCGGCCTCGCGCTGGTCGTCATCTTCTGCTTCCTGTACTACCGCGGTCTCGGCCTGGTCGTCGTGCTGTCGCTGCTCGCGGCCGGACTGCTCACCGGGTCGCTGGTGATCCTGCTCGGCAAGGCGATCGGATTCACGCTGTCCCTGTCCGGGATCGCCGGTCTGATCGTCGCGGTCGGTATCACCGCGGACTCGTTCATCATCTACTTCGAACGATTGCGCGACGAGGTCCGCGAGGGCCGCAGTCTGCGGTCCTCGGTGGAGACCGGCTGGGCCCGCGCCAAGCACACGATCATCGCGGCCGACTCGATCTCGCTGCTCGCCGCCGTGGTGCTGTACGTACTGGCGATCGGCAGCGTGAAGGGCTTCGCGTTCACGCTCGGCCTGACCACGCTGATCGACCTGGTCGTGGTCTTCATGTTCACCAAACCGGTCGTCACGCTGCTCGCCCGGACCGACTTCTTCGGTCACGGTCACAAGCTGTCCGGCTTGGATCCGGCACACCTCGGCGTCGAACGACTGCCAGGACAGACGAAACCGTCGGCGCGGCCGCGCCGGACGCCGTCGACGCGCAAGCCGGTGGGAGGCGAGGTCTGATGTCGAAGCTCGGACAGATCGGTGCCAAGCTGCACCGTGGTGAGGTCTCGTACGACTTCATCGGCCACCGCAAGTTCTGGTTCAGCCTCTCCGCGGTGCTCGTCATCATCTCGCTGGCGGGCCTGTTCGCCCGCGGCCTGGCGCTCGGCATCGAGTTCAAGGGCGGCGTCGAGTACGAGGCGAAGGTCAAGGTCACCGACAGCACGGTGGACGACTTCACCAGCGCGGTGAAGGCGACCAACGCCAAGGACCTCGGCGACCCGGTCGTCACCACGATCAACAACGAGAAGGTCCGGGTCCAGACCAAGCCGTTGCAGCAGGCCGACATCGGCCGGGTCCGGGACGCGATCGGCAAGCAGGCCGGGATCCCGGCCGACCAGGTCACTTCGCAGCAGATCGGCGCCTCCTGGGGCCAGCAGATCGCCGACAAGGCGATCCTGGCGCTGATCGTCTTCCTGGTCCTGGTGTTCGCGGTCATCTGGCTGTACTTCCGCGAGGCGAAAGCCTCGATGGCGGCCATCATCGCGCTGATCCACGACGTCACGATCACGGTCGGTCTGTATGCGCTGATCGGCTTCGACGTCACGCCGGCGACGGTGATCGGCGTCCTGACGATTCTCGGCTACTCGCTGTACGACACCGTCGTCGTGTACGACAAGATCCGCGAGAACACCCGCGGTATCACCGGGTCGAACCGGCTCACGTACTCGGACGCGACCAACCTCGCGGTCAACCAGACCGTGGTGCGGTCGATCAACACCACGGTCACCGCGCTGCTGCCGGTCGGCTCGATCCTGGTCGTCGGTACGGTCGTGCTCGGCACCGGCCCGCTGAAGGACCTGTCGCTGGCGCTGTTCGTCGGTATCGCCATCGGTGCGTACTCGTCGATCTTCATCGCCCCGTCGCTGCTCGCGGTCTTCAAGGAGCGCGAGCCGGGCATGCAGGCGCTGAGCAAGCGCGTCGCCGCGAAGAAGGCACAGACCGCGAAGGTGGCCGCGGCACCGGCCGAGGTCGCCACCGCCGGTGCGCCGGCCGGGGCCGCTGCGCGATCCGTCGTCCAGGACACTGCGCGGAAGTCGGACCGGGCGACCGGTTCGGCCCCCACCCCGTCGTCGCGGCCGATGAAGGCGACCGCTGCCGGGCGTCCGCAGCCGACGCGCAAGCCGCGCTCGAAGCGCGGTAAGTGATGCGGTCGCTGGAGCAGGTCCTCGCCGACGGCATCCGCGACATCCCGGACTACCCGCAGCCGGGGGTGGTGTTCAAGGACATCACCCCGCTGCTGGCCGACCACACCGGCTTCGGCCAGGTGGTCGAGGCGCTGGCCGCCGCCGGGACGGACGACGACGGCAACCCGGTGGTCGACAAGGTGGTCGGGATCGAGGCGCGCGGGTTCATCCTCGCCGCCCCGGTCGCGCTCGCGCTCGGCGCCGGTTTCGTGCCGGTCCGCAAGAAGGGCAAGCTGCCGGCCGCGACGTACGAGGAGTCGTACGCGCTGGAGTACGGCGAAGCGACGATCGAGGTGCACCAGGACGCGTTCACACCTGGCGACCGCGTGCTCGTCATCGACGACGTACTGGCGACGGGTGGCACCGTCGAGGCGTGCCTGCGGCTGATCCGGCGCTGCGAGGCCGAGGTCGTAGGCACGGCGGTGCTGCTGGAACTGTCGTTCCTGCCGGGCCGCAAGCGGCTCGAGGACGAGCAGGTCAGCGCCCTGCTGACCGTCTGAAGCTCCGTCGTGGTGCCCGGATCCGGCGGATCTTGGGTCTGAATTCGGGCAAACTCTGCGTCGCCGGACGATGACCCGGCGTGTTGTCCACAGGCGGTTCTGCCTCGTTGGACGCGGGCCTCTAGACTGGGGGCCTGTCGGCGGAGGGACACAAACGTGGGCGAAGACCCGGCGATGACATCTGCGGTGCCGGACGCCGTACCGCAGGAGCCCCCGCGCGCGCCGTCGCCGGTGCGCCCGGCTCCCGTGTCGCCGCCGGCGCCGCAGCCGCAACCACCGCGGCTCGCGCCGGCCCGGGTCCGCGCCCGGCTCGCCCGTCTGGGCGGCACCCGGCACCCGAACCGGGCCCCGATGCTGGAGCCGCTGTTCCGGGTGGTCCGGGCGACCCACCCGAGGGCCGACCTCGCGATGATCGAGCGCGCCTACCGGACCGCGGAGAAGTACCACACCGGCCAGATGCGCAAGAGCGGCGACGCGTACATCACGCACCCGCTCGCCGTCGCGACGATCCTCGCCGAGCTCGGTATGACCGCGACCACGCTCTGCGCCGCGCTGCTGCACGACACCGTCGAGGACACGCCGTACACGGTTGAGGACCTGACCCGCGACTTCAACGAAGAGATCGCGATGCTCGTCGACGGCGTCACCAAACTGGACAAGGTCCGGTACGGCGAGTCCGCGCAGGCCGAGACCATCCGCAAGATGGTCGTCGCGATGTCCAAGGACATCCGGGTCCTGGTGATCAAGCTGTCCGACCGGCTGCACAACATGCGGACGCTCGGCTCACTGCGCCAGGAGAAGCAGGAGCGGATCGCTCGCGAGACGCTCGAGATCTACGCCCCGCTGGCCCACCGGCTCGGTATGAACACCATCAAGTGGGAGCTCGAGGACCTCGCGTTCTCCACCCTGCACCCGAAGGTGTACGACGAGATCGTCCGGCTGGTCGCCGAGCGCGCGCCGTCCCGCGACGAGTACCTGGCGACCGTGATCGACCAGGTGCACGAGGACCTGCGCTCCGCGAAGGTGAAGGCCACCGTCACCGGCCGGCCGAAGCACTACTACTCGATCTACCAGAAGATGATCGTCCGCGGCCGCGAGTTCGGCGACATCTACGACCTGGTCGGCATCCGGGTCCTGGTCGAGTCGGTCCGCGACTGCTACGCGGCCCTCGGCATCATGCACGCGCGCTGGAACCCGGTCCCCGGCCGGTTCAAGGACTACATCGCGATGCCGAAGTTCAACATGTACCAGTCGCTGCACACCACGGTCATCGGCCCGCAGGGCAAGCCCGTCGAGCTGCAGATCCGCTCGTTCTCGATGCACCGCCGCGCGGAGTACGGCATCGCCGCCCACTGGAAGTACAAGGAGGACCCGACCTCGGTCGTGCCGGCCACGCCGAGCGCCGAGATCGGCGGTCCGAACGACATGCCGTGGGTGCGGCAGCTCGTCGACTGGCAGCGCGAGACGTCGGACCCGTCGGAGTTCCTGGACTCGCTGCGGTTCGAGATCAACAACACCGAGGTGTACGTCTTCACCCCGCGCGGCGACGTGATGTCGCTGCCGACCGGGTCGTCACCGGTCGACTTCGCGTACGCCGTGCACACCGAGGTCGGGCACCGCTGTATCGGTGCCCGCGTCAACGGTCGCCTGGTGCCCCTGGAGAGCACCCTGGAGAACGGTGACGTCGTCGAGGTCTTCACCTCGAAGGCCCAGGGCGCGGGTCCGTCCCGCGACTGGCTGACGTTCGTCAAGAGCCCCCGCGCGCGGAACAAGATCAAGCACTGGTTCTCCAAGGAGCGCCGCGACGAAGCGATCGAGCAGGGCAAGGACGCGATCGCCAAGCAGCTCCGCAAGGAGGGCCTGCCGCTGCAGCGGCTGCTGTCGCACGAGACGCTGACCGCGGTCGCCAACTCGTTGCGCTATCCGGACGTCACCGGGTTGTACGCGGCAGTCGGCGAGCAGCACGTCAGCGCCCAGGCCGTCGTACGGCGTCTGATCGAGACGTACGGTGGTGAAGAGGGCGCCGCCGAGGACCTCGCCGAGGGCATGCGGCTGCCGGCCAGCAAGGAGCGGCGGAAGCGGACCGCGCGCGGCGACGCCGGTGTCATCGTCAAGGGCGCGACCGACGTGCTCTCGAAGCTTGCCCGCTGCTGCACGCCGGTGCCGGGCGACGAGATCATCGGCTGGATCACCCGCGGCGCGGGCGTCTCGGTGCACCGCGCCGACTGCGCCAACGTGGAGAACCTGAAGACCCAGCCGGAGCGGATCGTCGAGGTCGAGTGGGCGCCGACCGCCCAGTCGGTCTTCCTGGTCGCGATCCAGGTCGAGGCGCTGGACCGGGCCCGCCTGCTGTCGGACATCACACGGGTGCTGTCGGACTACCACGTGAACATCCTGTCCGCGGCGCTGACCACCACCCGCGACCGGATCGCCAAGTCCCGCTTCACCTTCGAGATGGGCGACCCGACCCACCTGGGGCACGTGCTCAAGGCGGTTCGCTCGGTGGAGGGCGTCTTCGACGTCTACCGCGTCACGCAGTAGCCGACGGCACGCTCGGTCCGCTGCGGTCGGTCGCGGTTGGGCTGAGTGACCGTGGTTGGGCTGGTCGGTTTGCGGGGGTGAGGACAGCGGCCGGGGGCTGGAGACAGCAAATAGGGGCTCTCGTGTCCGATGTGTGGGTGCTGACCGCGCCGAGTCGTGGCGTTCGGCTGGCCCCCGGTCCACCGAGTCGTGGATCGAGGCTGCGTTTGCCCTGTATTTCACTACCAAGATTCACGACTC
>NZ_JBICUC010000011.1:0-280258 GCF_043197975.1 Kribbella sp. NPDC048928
TCGAGGACGGATCGCTCACGGACTTGTCAGTGCAGTTGAACGAGGCGGTCACGGTCGAACTCGTCAACGAGGCGTTCGCCGAGGCCGCGGCCGGACGTCTGAAGGGGATTCTGCGCTACTCGACCGATCCGATCGTGTCCCGCGACATCGTCGGCGACCCGTCGTCGTGCATCTTCGACGCGCCACTGACCCAGGTCCAGAACCATCTGGTCAAGGTCTTCGGCTGGTACGACAACGAGTGGGGCTACACGAGCCGCCTGGTCGACCTGACCGCACTCGTCGCCACCTCGCTCTGAGCAGTTTCTGGAGGAGAGATGAACAGCGAGTACGTCGTTCGCCTGGACGGCGAGGTGCTGCCGGGCCTGGACGAGGCTGACGGGTTCGATCCGTCGCAGGTCGGTGTCAAGGCCGCGCGGCTGGGGCCGGCGATCGCGCAGTCGATCCGGCGGTTCCGGGCTGGGCGCGACCTGGTGGTGGCGGCTGCGATCCGCTCCGCCTGCCAGGACGCGTCGTGGCCCCAGGCCGGTACCGTTGCTGTCGGCAACCGAGAGGCGGAGGGTGTCGACCAGTACTCGGTCCACCCGGGGCGCAGGCCGCTGGTCGTGAAGCACCGCGGCGCCAAGCTGACCAAGACCGTGTACGCCGACCCGCATGGCACCCGGACCGTTCCGACGTCGTACGACGAGCGGATGGCCTTGGTCCTCACCGACGAGGAACTCCAGCAACTCGCCGAATGGTCGGAGCCGGCCGACAAACGCTTCCATCGCGCGATGAGCCTCGAATGGGCGAAGGACGGCCTGACGAACAACCTGTACGTCGTCGAGGTCCGCCCCTGGACCGTGCCACCGCTGACCGTGGTCGCCCGCGGCCGCACGATCGCCGTACCGCAGCTGGGATGACCGCCATGTTCGAGGTGCGGATTCATGGCCGAGGCGGCCAGGGGGTGGTGACGACGGCCGAGCTGCTGTCGGTCGCGGCGTTCACCGACGGCCGGCAGGCGCAGGCGTTCCCGACCTTCGGGTCGGAACGGACAGGCGCCCCGGTCGTCGGGTTCTGCCGGATCGGCAACCGCCCGATCCGGACCCATGAACCGATTGCGGAGCCCGACGCGGTGATCGTCCAGGACGCGACCCTGATCCATCACACGGACGTGTTGGGTGGTCTCAAACCGGACGGATACCTGCTGTTGAACACGTCGTGGTCGCTGACCGAACTGGGACTGGACGCGTTCGTTCGGCAGTTCCGGCCGGACCGGGTGCTGTCTGTGCCGGCGACGGAGCTCGCGCTCACCCATCTCCGCCGGCCGTTGCCGGGGGCCGTGCTGCTGGGTGCCTTCGCGGCGCTCACCGGGCAGGTGCAGCTCGACTCGGTCGTCACGGTCGTCCGGGACCGCTTCTCCGGACAGGTTGCCGAAGGCAACATAGCCGCGGTGCGGGCGGCGTACGAACTGGCCCGCCGGACATTGGAGGAGACTGCACATGCGCTCGCAGATTGAAGGCTCGCGCGCGGTCGCGGAAACGGTCGCGCGCTGCCGTCCCGAGGTGATCTGTGCGTACCCGATCTCGCCGCAGACGCACATCGTGGAGGCGCTCAGCGTTCTGGTCGCGAACGGTGGGCTGGCGCCGTGCGAGTTCGTGAACGTCGAGTCGGAGTTCGCCGCGATGTCGGTCGCGATCGGGGCGTCGGCGACCGGCGCCCGGGCCTACACGGCGACCGCGAGCCAAGGCTTGCTGTACATGACCGAGGCGCTGTTCAACGCCTCCGGGCTCGGCTTGCCGATCGTGATGACGGTGGCGAACCGGGCGATCGGTGCCCCGATCAACATCTGGAACGACCACAGCGACTCGATGTCGCAGCGCGACTCCGGGTGGATCCAGCTGTACGCCGAGAGCAATCAGGAGGCGGCCGACCTGCACGTGCAGGCGTTCCGGATCGCCGAGGAACTGTCGGTGCCGGTTATGGTGTGCATGGACGGGTTTGTGCTGACGCATGCAGTCGAGGGCATCGACGTACCGTCGCAGGAGCAGGTGGACGCGTTCCTGCCGCCGTACCAGCCCCGGCAGGTGCTCGATCCGGACGACCCGATGACGATCGGCGCGATGGTCGGCCCGGACGCCTTCACCGAGGTCCGGTACCTTGCACACGCCAAGCAGCTTCAGGCACTCGAGGTGATTCCGCGGGTGGCCGACGAGTTCGCCCTGGAGTTCTGGCGGAGCTCCGGCGGGCTGGTCCGGCCGTACGGATGCCTTGGTGCCGAGACTGTGGTCGTGGCGCTCGGGTCGGTACTGGGGACGTTGAAGGACACCGTCGACGAGCTTCGCGCGGACGGGATGAGTGTCGGGGTGCTGGGCCTGACCACGTTCCGGCCGTTCCCGTACGACGCCGTGCGGGCAGCGCTCCGCGAAGCGCGCCGGGTCGTCGTACTCGAGCGCGCACTGGCGGTGGGGATGGGTGGCATCGTGTCCGCCGACGTGCGCGGAAGTTTGCCTCAGACATCGATCAGCACGGTGATCGCGGGTCTCGGTGGCCGGCCGGTGACCAAGAAGTCGCTCCGCGCGCTGCTGATCGACGCCGTCGCCGACCGGCTCGAGCCGTTGACGTTCCTGGATCTCAAACGCGACGTCGTCGAGCGGGAGAGGGCTTAGCCATGCCAGTACAACGCATCAAGTTCTATCAGACCGGCAGTTTCGCGGTCGGGAACCGGCTGCTCGATCCGGACCAGCAATCGGTTCAGGCCGACGCCGGCCGGACGAACTCGCTGACGACCGGCCACCGGGCCTGCCAGGGCTGTGGGGAGGCGCTCGGCGCACGTTACGTGCTCGACGCGGTGATGCGTGCCGCCGGCAGCCGGGCGGTGACGGTGAACGCCACCGGCTGCCTGGAGGTCTTCTCCACGCCGTACCCGGAGTCGTCCTGGCGCGTCGCCTGGCTGCACTCGCTGTTCGGCAACGCGCCGGCGGTGGCAACCGGTGTGGCCGCGGCGCTGAAGGCGAAGGGCCGGACCGACGTCCGCGTTGTCGGGCAAGGCGGCGACGGCGGCACCGTCGACATCGGCTTGGCCTGCCTGTCGGGGATGTTCGAGCGCAACGACGACGTGCTCTACGTCTGCTACGACAACGGCGGCTACATGAACACCGGCGTACAGCGGTCGGGAGCGACGCCACACGGCGCGGTGACGACCACGACTCCGGCCGGGAACTCGTTCGGCCAGGGCAAGAGCCTTCCGTTGATCGCGATGGCGCACCGGATCCCGTACGTCGCCACGGCGACCGTCGCGGACCTGCGCGATCTCGAGTACAAGGTGACCAAGGCGATGGAATACCACGGCGCGCGGTACCTGCACGTGCTGGTGCCGTGCCCGCTCGGCTGGCGGACGGCGTCCGACGAGACGATCCGGATCGCCAGGCTGGCCACGGAGACCGGTCTCTTTCCGGTGTTCGAGGCCGTGGACGGCCAGATCACCGACGTGACCCGCATCCGGCGGCTGCGCCCGGTCGTCGACTACCTGCGGCCGCAGGGGCGGTTCGCGCACCTGTTCGGCGACACACCACGCGACGACGTCGTCGGCAGGATCCAGGCCGAGGCCGACCGGAACATCCGGGTCTTCGGCCTCACCGAACCCGCAGAGGTGAGTTGAATGAACAAACACCCGTATGCGATCACCTTGGACGTCGGCTCGAGCCTGGCGAACAAGACCGGGTCGTGGCGCACCGAGCGGCCGGTCTACCTCGACCGGATGCCGCCGTGCAACAACGCCTGCCCCGCAGGCGAGAACGTCCAGGAGTGGCTGTCGAAGGCCGAGGAAGGCGACTACGAAGCCGCCTGGCGGCAGATCATGGTCGACAACCCGTTCCCCGCGATCATGGGCCGGGTCTGCTACCGGCCGTGCGAGACCGCGTGCAACCGTGCGACGCTGGACGAACCGGTCGGGATCAACTCCGTCGAGCGCTTCCTCGGCGACGAAGCGATCAAGCAGGGCTGGTCGGTCACCGTCGATGCTCCACCGAGCGGCAAGCGGGTGTTGATCGTCGGCGCCGGACCGTCCGGGTTGTCGGCGGCCTACCACCTCGCGGTGCGCGGCCACGAGGTCATCGTGCGGGACGACTCGCCGCAGGCCGGCGGCATGATGCGCTACGGCATCCCGTCGTACCGGTTGCCGCGCGATGTCGTCGACGCGGAGATCGCGCGGATCGTCGGCCTCGGCGTGCGGCTCGAGCTCGGTACGCCGGTGACGGATCTGGCCGCGGCGCTCGCGGACTTCGACGCGGTCTTCCTGGCGGTCGGTGCGCACGTCGGGCGTCGGGCGGACATTCCGGCCGGTGACTCGGCGCGGATCGTCGACGCGGTGTCGATGCTTGCCGAACTGGAGAAGGGCGAGCGGCCGCTGCTCGGCCGCCGCGTCGCGGTGTACGGCGGCGGCAACACGGCGATGGACGTCGCCCGGACCGCCCGGCGGCTCGGCGCCACGGACGCGATCGTCGTGTACCGGCGTACCCGGGAACGGATGCCGGCGCACGACATCGAGGTGCAGGAGGCGCTCGAGGAGGGCGTCCGGATGCGGTGGCTGTCGACAATCGTGTACGCCGGTGCGGATCGCGTCCGGATCGAGAAGATGCGACTCGACGAGACGGGCTTCCCGCAGCCGACCGGCGAGTTCGAGGAACTGGACGCGGACTCGGTGGTGCTGGCGCTCGGGCAGCAAGCGGATTTGGCGCTGGTACGAGACCTTGCCGACGTGAACGTCAAGGACGGCGTGGTGCAGGTCGACTCCGCGATGATGACCGGGCGCCGTGGTCTCTTCGCCGGCGGCGACATGGTGCCCGGGGAGCGGACCGTGACGGTTGCCGTCGGCCACGGTAAGCAGGCGGCGCGGAACATCGACGCATGGCTGAGCAGTTCCGCGTACGAGCACCCGGAGCGTCCGGAGCTTGCGACGTACGACCGGCTGAACACGTGGTACTACGCGGACGCGCCGGCGACCCTGCGGCCGCAACTGGACGCGGCGCGCCGGATCACGTCGTTCGACGAGGTCACCGGTGGGCTCACCGCCGAGACCGCGTTGTTCGAGGCCCGGCGGTGCATGTCGTGCGGGAACTGCCTGGAGTGCGACAACTGCTTCGGCGTCTGTCCAGACAATGCGATCATCAAGCTCGGCCCCGGCAAGGGCTACGAGATCGACCTCGACTTCTGCAAAGGCTGCGGCCTCTGCGCCGCCGAATGCCCAAGCGGCGCCATCACAATGTTCCGCGAACGCTCCTGACCGCCACGTCGCAGCCGAGCAGGCCGTAGTGGCCGTCGTAGCGGGCGTAGAGGGCGTGGAGGCGGCCGGTGGACTTGTCGGTGAAGATGTCCATCGGGGCACTGGTGAGGTCGAGCCGGGCGATCGCCTGTGCGAGACCTCGGCGTTCCGCGACGGCGAGGGCGAGGCGGTGCGGTGACTTCGAGGCCGAGCGGGTTGGGCCGGGGTCTGGAGGATCCGGTAGCGGCCGGGACCGTTACGGATCACGATGCTGTCCTCGCGGGTGTACTTCTCACGGAACAGGTGGAACCGGTAGTCCATTGCCTCGAGACCATGATCGCCTCGGCCGCCGTCGTCGTCGCGGGTTGGCAGGTCTTGCGCCGGGTCACCCGGCGTACCGACGGTGGCAGCAGCTCCGGCGGCGACCTGGGCCCGGACCCTCAGGTCGCCGGCCAGTTGTACGTCGAGCTGCGCGACCAGCGGCCGCAACAGACCGGGCTCCGGCAACCGGGTGATTCGGACCCGCTGTTCGCCGCCCACGGTCCGAGGATCGGCGCAAGATGTTCGCGAATCACCGCGACGGCATCGGTCGGCAGAATCCCGCCGTACTGACCGGAATCGCCGCGACCACCCGCAGCGGTGCGGCCGCTTGCCCTTCTGTACTCATCTTCCCCCTGGAAGTGCGCCTCAGCCGCGATGCAACTGCTCGGCGGTGAGGATGTGCGTGTCCGGGCCGGGAAAGAACAGCGTCTCCGCGTCGGTGTCGTCCCACTTGACGAGGTACGGCGGTGCTCCGTCGGCGCCGTGCACCTCGAGGATCAGGCCGCGTCGCGGTGGAGCGCTCAGATGGTTGCTCTCGACGATCAGCCAGTTGCCTGCTGTTGCCTTCATGATCTGCTCCTTCGGTCTCGACAGCCCCAGATTCGCATCCCTGTTGGTCTGGCGGCAGGTCCTTTGGGCCTCGAAGCGGGGCCGATGGTCCCTGCCGGAGCGCGACCGCTGCCGCGAGGATCGAGAGCACTGGCGAGAGGGGCCTCCATGGACGGGTCCGGGAGACTGCGGGCGCTGCACGACCAAGAGATAGTCGTCGGCTACGACGGGTCACCGGCTGGCGACGCGGCGGCGCGATGGGCGGCAGATGCGGCGGAGCACTTCGGGCAGCGCATGCGGCTGGTTCACGTCATTCCCGGACCAGTTCCGCGTCGCGCCGGTGGTGCCGCGGTCGCACTCGGCGCGGATGTTCTGGGGCGCGCCGCCGAGCGGCTGCTGGACAAGGCGTGTCGCGATCTCCGGCTTGATCATCCCGGACTCGCCGTCGACGACGAGGTGCTGATCGGCGACCCGGTGCCGAGGCTGTTGCGGATGGCAACTGGTAGTGCGTTGCTCGTGCTGGGTTCTCGCGGCTTGGGCGAGTTGCGTGATCTTGCCGAGGCCTCGGTGATGGCGCAGATCGCGACTCACGCAGCCTGCCCGGTGGTCGTCGTACCGGCGCACTGGACGCCAAGAGCAGCCGGCCATCGTGAGGCGGTGGTCGGTGTCGACGGCTCGGCGGAGAGCTGGAACGCGATCGCGTTCGCCTTCGAGTTCGCCGAGCAGACCGGTGCTTCGGTCAGGGCAGTCCTCGCGTGGCACGACGCGACCAGCACCGGTCCAGGCGACATGCTGTTCCCCGTCCAGGACGTCGACGCTCTCCGGGAGGACAGCGCCGCGCTCCTGGCCGAGGCGGTCGCCGGCCAGGTGGTCGACCATCCGGATGTGAAGGTCACCGAGCGACTCGTCCGTGGTACACCGGCGAAGGTCCTGGAGGCCGAGTCCCACGGCGCCGAACTGCTGGTAGTCGGATCTCGCGGCCGTGGACGGATCCGCGGGCTCCTGCTCGGCTCGGTCAGCCGCGCGGTCCTCCACCACGCGACCTGCCCGGTGGCAGTAGTGCGCTGACCCGGCCGTCGGCCCCGTCTGGCACAGGACGTTCGGCCCTGCTCACCCGCCTCGGCACGACCGACGGTGGAGGTATGAGGGTATCGACCGAGGACCGATCGTCCGAGCGGGAGCTGAGGGACCGCCGCGGTATGTCGTTGGTGGTCGAGGCACTCGCGTACCTCGGTGGCGTGATCATTCTGGTCGGCGCCACCCTGATCAGTGCCGACTACTGGGATGCGCTCGGCCACGTCGGGCAGCTCGCACTGGTTGGTGGCGGCGCGGCCGTCATGTTGCTGGCGGGTGCAGTTGTGCGCAGGCCACGTGCCGCCTTCCAGTTGCGGGTGAAGTCCGTGCTGTGGTTGATTGCCACGGCAGGCACCGGCGCCTTCCTCGCGCTCTTCGCCGATCGGGTACTGGACTTCGGCACTGACGCGATTACGCTGACGGCCGGCACTGGAGCGGCGATGCTGGCGGCGGTGCTGTGGTGGTGTCTGCCGGTTTTCGCCCAGCAGGCAGCGTTCTTCGTCGCGACGATGCTCGCGACCGCGGCGGCGGTCGCACAGTTGACCAGCGCATCGCATCTTCCAGGGCTCGCCGTCTGGGGAACCGGCCTGATCTGGTTCCTGCTCGGTGTGCGCGGAACGGTAGGCCCGCGACGGCCGGTCCTCGCGCTCGCCGCCGCGGCCGGCCTGGTCGGAGCGGGGATGACGATACCGGCCGGTGCCGGAGCGGTCCTTGCCCTCTGCACCGTCGTCGCAGTCGTCGTGGTCGCGGTACTCGTGCGTGACCTTCTGCTGCTCGCCGTCGGCGCGGTCGGTGCTCTGAACGTCCTGCCGGCCGTGATCAGCCGCTGGTTCCCGGGAGACCTGGCAGCGCCCCTGGCGCTCCTCGTCGTGGGCGCACTGCTGGTCGCGGCCGCTGTCTACACCGCAGTCAGGGGGAAGTCATGAACGAGGGTGCTGCGAACGTCCAGGTGACGGTGCGGGGTGATGTGCCGGAGGCGAGTGCGGAGTACGCGCTCGCGAAGGTTCGGCACGTCATGAGCCGGACGCCCGACCGGATCGGCTCGGTGCACGCCGTGCTCGCCGTTGCCGCGAATCCTGCGCACGAAGCGCCGGACGGCGTCGAGGTCGAGGTCCAGGCCGAACGTGCACCGGTTCATGTGCACGCGGCGGGCGCCGCCTTGACCGAGGCGGTCGACGAGGCCGTGGACCGCCTTCGCCGGCAGTTGACGGACCTTCGCGAGCGTCCGCGCGCCCGGCGCCGTACCCCACGTCCAGTACCGGCCGCCGTCGAACCGGAAGAGAAGGAGACCGACGACCATGAGTGAGAAACAGCCCGATCGGATGGTCCGGGATGTGCGTGCGCGGTGGGCGATTGCCGTTGCCTGCTTGGCGATCGTCGCGCTGGCGGTTGTGATGGTTGTCTTGGTCAACGACTCCGGCAAGCCGTCCGGTACGTCGCCGGCGCCCGGCCCGACCGTGACGGTCACCACCACACCGCAACCGACCACACACTCGCCGACGACGCAACCGACCACCAAGCCGACGACGACACCGACGAGCACGCCGGGCCGGAGAGTGTTCCGGTACCAGCCTCTGTGGCCGTTCACGTCCGAGGCTGCTGCGGCCGCCTGGCAGCAGGCGTACCGCAGTGGTGGCAAGCAGCCGTGGCATCTCGACCCGGCGCAGACCGCGCTGTCGTTCACGAACGGGTTCCTGCAGTTCGGCGAGATCAGCCTCGTGGTCTCGAGTTCGGTGAAGGGCGACGACGCACTCGTCTCGGTCGGTTACCGCGCCGAGCGGAATCCGCCGTCGGTCGCCGCCGTCATCCATCTGGCCCGGCTCGGTCAGGGCGCCGACGCGCCGTGGGAGGTTGTCGGCACGCGCGACACGAGTTTGACGTTGACCCAACCGCGGTACGGCACGGCGGCGCAGTCACCGCTCACCGTCGGTGGACGCATCACGGGCGTCGACGAGGCGATCCGTGTCGACGTACGGCAGGCCTCGACCGGCAGCCGACTCGGAACGTTCTGCTGCGTGGCCGCGGGCGGTCAGGCACAGCCGTGGACCGCGGAGGTGACATTCCGCGGCGCGACGGATCCGGCCGTGGTGATCGTCGCCTCGACCGGCGGCCACTACCAGGGCGTCGAGGCTTTCGCGGTCACGGCGATCCGCACCACTGACTGAACAGCACAACCCCAAGGAGAACTGAGATGGACCAGCCCAGGATCGTGTGGCTCACCGACGAGGCCGGTACCGATCTGGCTACCGTCGGCGGCAAGAACGCATCGCTCGGGATCATGCTGCGGGAGCTCGGCGAGACCGGCATCAAGGTGCCCGAGGGCTTCGCGACAACTGCGGCCGCGTACCGCGAGTACGTCGAGACGACCGGCCTGAAGGCCGTGATCGGCCGGCAGATCTGCCGGTACCGCGGCAAGGCCGCCTTGGCATCGGTCGGCGCCGGGATCCGCGAGGCATTCGCCGCCGCGGACCTGCCGATGGAGGTCGAGTTTCCAGGCGATCCGGCCGCGCTGACGGAGCACGGGCGGCGGTCCAAGGTCCTGACGGATCCGGGCCGGTCGCCTCTGCACTGAGGATGCGCGACGAACGAGATTGGAAGTGGGCCCCGGGACCGTGGTCCCGGGGATCGGAACGAGTGGAGGTGACCAGCATGCAGACCCGGCCACCCTTGGGGGAGCTCGGTTTGAACGCCGGCAAGAAGACCCGGTTGCACAGGATCCTGTTCGACCACGGGTTGCAGAACGGTACGGCGTTGTTCCTGCCGTACGACCAGGGACTGGAGCACGGGCCGCGGGACTTCTTCGCGAACCCGAACGCCTCGGACCCGGCGTACATCATGAAGCTCGCGAAGGCCGGGGAGTTCAACGGCGTCGCGATCCAGATCGGTCTGGCGGAGAAGTTCTTCTGGGACTACGCCGGTGAGTTGCCATTGATCCTGAAGCTGAACGGCAAGACCGACATCCCGTCGGACGCGGCCGCGCTGTCGCCGGTGCATGCGAGTGTCGAGGACGCCGTACGGCTGGGTGCCGACGCGGTGGGTTACACGCTGTACGTCGGCTCGCCCGCGCAGGAGACCGATTTCGCGCAG
Source organism: Kribbella sp. NPDC048928 (assembly GCF_043197975.1). Lineage (NCBI taxonomy): Bacteria > Bacillati > Actinomycetota > Actinomycetes > Propionibacteriales > Kribbellaceae > Kribbella > Kribbella sp. NPDC048928. The sequence goes on from NZ_JBICUC010000011.1 coordinate 10,271, forward strand.
TACCGGAAGATCCGTACCGACGCCGAGCGGCTCGGAATGCCGCTGATCGTCTGGGCGTACCCGCGGGGCGTGGCGATCGAGGCGAAGGGCGGCAAGGACTCGTTCTACGCCGTGGACTACGCGGCGCGCGTCGCCAGTGAGCTCGGCGCGGACGTGGTGAAGGTGAACTTCCCGCACCCGGACAAGCGCGACAACGTCAAGCCGCCGTACGAGGAGATCTTCTCGCCACAGCAGGCGATCGACGGCGTCGTCCGGTCCGCCAACCGCACGCTGGTGCTGGTCTCCGGCGGCGAACGTGCCGGTGACGAGGCGATGTACCGCAAGGCCGAGCAGGCAATGGACGCCGGCGGTCTCGGGCTGATCTTCGGCCGCAACGTCTGGCAGCGCGGGTACGACGAATCGCTCGCCTTCATCGACGGGCTCAAGGAAATCCTCGTCCAGCACCCCAGCAACTGAAAGGAATCGCAGTGACCACCAAGTACATCCTCGTGGGTGTGGACGATACGCCGGAGGCACAGATCGCGTTGCGCTGGGCCGTCGACGCGGCCCAGCAGCGGGACCTGGCGGTCCGGGTCGTGCGGGCGTACCTGAACGAGCTCGACCGCTGGCCGGCGCTCGGGATGGCCGGGTACGTGCCGCCGCCGATGCCGTTGGACGGATTCCAGGAGGAACTCGACCACGCGGTACAGATCGTCCGGGACCGGCTCGGCTATGACCGCGGATCCGGCTGGTTGGCCGCTCTGGATCCGGCACACGCGATCCTGACGGAGGCCGGCGACGCCGAGATGGTCGTGGTGGGTACCCGATCGCGGAACAAGATGTCCGCCGCCTTCCTGGGATCGGTGGCGACCTCGGTCGCGGCGAAGGCGCCGTGCCCGGTGGTCGTCGTGCGTGGCGAGCGCAGGACCGCACCGGTCGTCGTGGGGACGGACGGGTCGCCGGACTCGGAGGAGGCCGTCGGCTTCGCGTTCGAGGAAGCCGCCGGCAGCGGTCAGCCGTTGGAGGTCGTGTACTGCTGGCAACCGCAGGCCGACCATCTGGCACCCGCCGCGAGCACCCATGAGTTGCTGTCGGATTGGCTCGCCGAGAGCCTCTTGACCTATCGGGACAAGTACCCGCAGGTGAAGGTCCGCTCCACGGTCCTCGAAGGCCGGGCGAGCGCCCAGCTGATCGCGCTGTCGGACACGGCCTCGCTGGTGGTCGTCGGATCGCGCGGTAGGGGCGGCGTCAAGGGCCTGTTGCTGGGCTCGGTCAGTCAGAGCCTTCTCCATCACGCGGATTCGCCTGTCGCGATCGTCCGCCGGCACAGGGAGTCATGATGCGCCACCTACTGACAGTCTCCGACGTGATGACGAAGGACGTCGTCACGGTCGCCGAGGACACGCCGTTCAAGGCCGTGGCCACGATCCTGGCCGATCATCACATCAGCGCGGTACCGGTGCGCAGTGTGTACGGCGGTGTGGCCGGTGTCGTCTCCGAGACGGACCTGCTGCGCAAGGAGGAGTTCCAGCGCAAGCCGCATCGGCCCTGGACGCTGCGCAAGACCCGGACCAGGGCAGATGCGATGACAGCGCATGTGCTGATGTCCAGTCCCGCCGTGACCGTCGAGGGCGGCTGCACGCTGGACGAGGCCGCCCGGCTGATGGCGGCTCGTGGAATCACGCGCCTGGTGGTGATGGACGGCGACGCGATGACCGGAATCGTGACCCGTTCGGACCTGCTCAAGGCGTTCGTCGCGCCAGACCAGGAGATCCTGGCACGAGTACGCCGCGACGTCGTCGACCGCCATCTCTGGGACGACCCTGCGGCGGTCGAGGTGACGGTCCTTGAAGGCGTCGTCACGCTGACCGGGCAGGTCGAGAGGCGGAGCACGGTTGCGTTCGCCGAGGAGCTCGTCGGAGGTGTCGACGGCGTCGTCGGGGTGCGCAACGAGCTGACCTGGAGGTTCGACGACACGACCCGCGCCAGCGGCGCGACGTTCTACTAGGAGAGCCGGCCGGTGACCACGACAGATGTTCCCGCCACGGATCTGACGAGTGATCCCCGTGAACCGGCCGAGAGGTTGTTCCGTGATCTGCGGACGACTCCGAACGGCCTCACCGGCCGGGAGGCTGCGCGGCGGCTCGAGGCGTACGGGCCGAACGAGCTGACCCGGCGGCGGGGCAATGGCTGGGTGGGTGAGCTGGGGCGGCAGCTCACCCATCCTCTTGCGTTGCTGCTGTGGCTGGCTGCGGCGCTCGCGGCGATCGGCGGCACCGGCGTCCTCGCGGTGGCGATCGTGGTGGTGATTCTGCTGAACGCGGGTCTGGCGTTCGCGCAGGAGCGTCAGGCGGAGCGTGCGGTCGAGGCGCTGGCGGCGTACCTGCCTGTGCTGGCGACGGTCGTCCGTGACGGTGACGCCCGGACCGTAGAGGCCCGCACGCTGGTGCCGGGAGACGTCGTGGCGATCGCCGAGGGCAACCGAGTGTCGGCGGACGTGCGGTTGGTCAGTGGCGCGGTCGAGATCGACAACTCGACGCTGACCGGCGAGTCGGTGCCGGTGGTCCGGTCTGCCGAGCAGACCGATGTCCACGGCAACCTTCTGGATGCCGGCGACCTTGTCTTCAGCGGTACGAACTGTACGGCGGGTGAGGCGCGCGGGATCGTGTTCGCGACCGGGATGCACACCGAGCTCGGCCGGATCGCGGCGATGTCGCAGCGGGTGACGCGTGAGGACAGCCCGCTGGAGCGGCAGGTCAAGCGGGTCGCGTGGCTGATCGCCGCGGTGGCCGTCGGCGCGGGCGTGCTGTTCTTGTTGCTTGGGACAACGGTCGCCGGGTTGTCGCTGCCGGACGCGCTGAACTTCGCGATCGGTCTGCTGGTCGCGAACGTGCCCGAAGGTCTGCTTCCGACGATCACGCTCGCGCTTGCGGTCGGGGTTCGGGTCCTGGCCCGCGCGGGTGCGGTGGTGAAGCGGCTGTCGGCGGTGGAGACGCTCGGTTCGACGACCGTGATCTGCACGGACAAGACCGGGACGCTGACACAGAACCGGATGCACGTGACGGATGTATGGGTGCCGTCGCGGAAGGTCGAGCTGCAGCCGGCCGAGGACGATCAGGTACGGCGGCTCGCGGAGGCGTTGGCGTTGTGTTCGAATGCCGCCGAGGACACCGGGGACCCGACCGAGGTTGCCCTCGTCCGTGCAGCCGGCAAGCTGGGCACACCGGTAGATCTTGACGCGCGGTCGGCACGCCGCGTCGATCAGTATTCCTTCGATCCGGGGCTGCGGCTGATGTCAACCGTCGACCGGACCGGCGACGGACTGGTTGCCCACGTCAAGGGTGCGCCGGAAGAGGTGCTGGCCCGGGCGACGCGGTACGCCACGGAGTCCGGTGACGAGCCGTTGACCGACGAGCTGCGCGAGGAATTCGGGCGAACGTTCGCGCAGTTCGAGGGCCGCGGGCTCCGGTTGATCGGCGTGGCCGACCGTCCCGTCGTGCAGTACGCCGCCCGCGTGGACGTGGAGCGTGATCTGGTCTTCCTAGGGGTCATGGCGATGCTGGATCCGCCACGGCCCGAGGTGGCCGACGCCGTCCGGCGGTGTCAGGCCGCGGGGATCCGGTTGATCGTCGTGACCGGCGACAACGGTCTGACCGCGGCCGAGATCGCCCGGCAGGTGGGCATCACCCACGACGGTGTCACGGTCGTGACGGGCGCCGAACTCGAGCGGATGAGCGAGGGCGACCTGGACCGGCTGCTCGCGTCCGAGCGCGAACTGATCTTCGCCCGCAGCTCGCCCGAGGCGAAGCTGCGGATCGCGGACGCGTTGCAGGCGCAAGGGCACGTGGTCGCGATGACGGGGGACGGCGTCAACGACGCTCCGGCACTCCGGCGGGCCGACATCGGCGTCGCGATGGGTGCCTCGGGCACCGATGTGGCCCGGGAGGCGGCCACGATGGTGCTGACCGACGACAACTTCGCCGGCATCGCTACTGCGGTCGAGTCCGGCCGTCGGGTGTACGACAACGTGCGCAAGTTCATCGTCTACATCTTCGCGCACGCGACCCCGGAGGTCGTTCCGTTCCTGATCTACGCACTGTCCGGCGGCCGGGTTCCGTTGCCGCTGACCGTGCTGCAGATTCTCGCCATCGACCTCGGCACCGAGACGCTGCCGGCGCTCGCCCTTGGCCGCGAACCCGCCGAGCCCGGGTTGATGGACCGCCCGCCACGGCGTCGTACGGACGGTGTCATCGACGGCCGGATGCTCGCGCGTGCGTGGGCGTTGCTCGGCGGATTGTCCGCGGCTCTCGTCGTCGGTGTCTTCTTCTGGACGCTGCTCGCAGGCGGCTGGCATGCCGGCGACCCGACCGGCAGCGCTACGGCGTTGCACAACTTGTGGCTGCAGGCAACCACCATGTCCTTCCTCGCGATCGTCGCGTGCCAGCTCGGCACCGCCTTCGCGTCCCGGACGCAGTACGCCTCGCTCCGCTCGATCGGCGTCACCACGAACCGCCTGCTGCTGTGGGGCATCCTCTTCGAGATCGTCTTCGCCGCGGCGGTGGTCACGTTGCCGCCGCTCCAGTCCGTGTTCGGCACCGCCGTCCCGCCGGTCTCCCACCTACTGGTCCTACCAGCCTTCCCGTTCGTAGTCTGGGGAGCGGACGAGTTGTGGCGCTTGTGGCGCCGCGGGCTCGCCCGAGAAAGGTCCTGAGCATGAACGCTGTCTTCGAGTGGCTCGCCAACCTGCCGCCGTGGCTGGTGCTCACGGTCGCCGGGTTGCTGCCGGCGCTCGAGGCGTCGACGTTCCTCGGCCTTGTGGTGCCGGGCGAGACCGCGGTCATCATCGGTGGCGTGCTCGCCCACGCGGGGGCGGTACCGCTGTGGGTGGTGATGGTCGCGGCCGCGGCAGGTGCGATCGTCGGCGATCAGGTGGGTTTCGTCGTCGGCCGCCGGTACGGCCCCGCACTCCTCGGCCAATTGCCGCGCAGGATGCGCCGCGCCGAGCAGATCGACCGTACGCTCAAGCTGATAGCCCGTCGCGGCGCGATCGCCGTCGTCCTCGGCCGATGGACAGCCGCCTTCCGCGCACTCATGCCCGGCATCGCCGGCATGAGCCGGATGCGCCGCTCCCACTTCACCATCGCGAACGTCGCCGGCGGCGCAATCTGGGCCGTCCTCGTAGCAGGTGGCGGCTACCTGGCCGGAGCGTCATACCGCGCCCTCGAACAACGCCTCGGCCTGGTGAGCGGCCTGCTGCTGAGCGCACTCGCGCTCACAGCGGTCACGGCGCTGCTCGTACGCCGCCACCGCCACCGCCGGCGCGCATGAGCGGACAAGCAGCAGGCCACGAACGCGGAGGAGTGGCCGGCGCACCGGATTGCACCGAACCCGCTGATCCACAAGCACACCGAGCTCGGTGACACTGCGATCTACGCCGCGCTCGGAGTAGCGGTCCTCGTCGCGGGCGCTGCCGTGGACGACGTCGTCCGCATCGGCGACTCCGGCGCCAAGGCCAGCTGGAGCGACTGGGCCTCTCACTAGCCCTCTGTCTCACCGATGTGCGGCGCCGCCGGAGTGGCGATCGGATGCGTGCCGTGGCGTGAAGGTGACGTGCTCGGCGAGTTCGATGCACCACAGGGTCAGCGTGGCGCCGACGGAGATTGTAAGTAACAAGGTCGCCGGGATGGCGGCGCAGACCACGGCCGGTACGGCGAGCAACGGAGTCAGCCAGGTGGTGTGCTCGTCGGCGACCAGCACGACAGTGGCGCCGGTGAGGACGAGAGTCAGCGCGCTCGCTCCGTGGATCGGCAGGAAGTTGCTGTCGGCAATGAACAGCAAGTGGAGAGCGACGAGCGCCGCGACGGCGATCGTCGCGGCCAGGTCGCGGTGGGGGAGCATCGGCATCTCAGCCGCCGTGGGCGACGGCGATGTCGCGGCCGTCGAGGGTGGGGAGGGCCGCGACGGTGAGGAGGATCGCGCCGGCGAGCCCGCGGCGGGCGTCGTACAGTGACTTCAGGAACACGTTGCGAAACATCATGCCTCCGGACCGTCGTAGTAGTCGAGGAAGGCGGCTCGAGATCCGCTTCGTGGCTGAGGATGTTGGTGACGTCGTACGGAGCGACCGCCTTGATCAGCTCTGCGGTCGATCCGGTCACCGCGACGCGGGCCGTGTGGCTGTCGACGGTGACTTCCTGGACGCCGGGTACGGCGTGGATCCGTGACCAGGCGGCCGGCGCGCAGGATCGCGACACTGTCGGCGACCGCCTCGACCTCGGACAGTACGTGTGAGGACAGGAAGACCGTCCGCCCTGCGTCTCTGGTTTCGCGGAGCAGTGCGCGGAACTCGCGCTGCATCAGCGGATCGAGACCGGAGGTGGGTTCGTCGAGGATCAGCAGGTCCGGGTCGTGCATGAACGCCTGCACGATGCCGACCTTCTGCCGGTTGCCGCGCGACAACGATCCGATGCGGACGCCGAGGTCCAGGTCGAACCGCTTCGCCAGCAGTTCGATCCGGTCCCGGCCGACGCCGGAGCCCGCCGTGGGGCGGATGAGCCCGGCGAGCAGCCGGATCGTGGTGGTCTTGCCGGCCCCGTTCGGCCCGAGGTAGCCGACGATGACGCCGGCCGGTACGTCGAGATCGAGCCGGTCCAGGGCGGTACGGCGACCGAATCGCTTCGTCAGGCCCCGGGTCTTGATGACGGTATCCACGTCATGTCTCCGGATGGTGTACGACGGCCACCGGACAGTGCGAGTGGTAGAGCAGGCCGCGCGCGACGGAGCCCATGCGGAACTCGGAGAACGCCGTACGGCCGAGGCCGCCGACCACCACGAGGTCTGCGTCCTGGGACTCGCGGGCCAGGACGAGAACCGGGTGGTCGACGACTCCGTGACTGGTGACGGAGGCATTCGGGTACTTCGCGGTCCAGCCTTCGAGGATCTGTGTCAGCATCTCGTCGGCGGTCTCGATCCATGGCCGGGTGGGGTCGAACCAGCTCCTCGGGTCCGGGCACGTCTCGCGGGGTTCGATCGCGTGCACGGCGCGCAGTTCCGCGCCGGTCGCGTCGGCGAGTTCGAAGGCGAAGCGCAACGCGTCCTGCCCGTCGACGGATCCGTCGACACCGACGACGTACCGGTTGTACGGCGGCTCCGCAGGGTCCCAGGTGTCGGGTACGACGATCAGCGGCACCTTGGTGGCCAGCGCCGTACACACCTGGGAGGTGGAGCCGAGGACGAGTTCGGCGAACCCGCCCATGCCGCGACGGCCGATGACCAGTGCCTGCGATTGTTCGGACAGCGCAAGCAGGACCTGCGCCGGATGTCCGTGCCGCACCTCGAGTGATGCGGTCCGGAACCCGATCCGCTTCAGCTCGTCGAGCGCGTCGTCGAGTACCTCGGTGCCGTCGTCCCGTGCGTCGAGCGGCTCGCCGGCGCTTCGTTGCCGGTCGTCGTCGCGGACGTACACGGCGCGCAACGGTGCGTGCTGTACGGCGGCGTACGCGGCAGCCCAGGTGAGCGCGATCAGACCGTCGCGGGACCCGTCGATTCCCACCAGCACAGGTAGTTCGTTGAGCATGGCACCTCCTCGGGCAGTTCCAGTCAACGCACGCGGGGCCTGTATGGGCAGGACGGAAGGTCCCGATCGACGGCACCGAAGGTCCCGTTCAAGGAGGTTCGCGATGAAGGCATTGGTCTACAACGGTCCGGGACAGCGGAGCTGGCACGAGGTGCCGGACCCGGTGATCCAGGATCCGGAGGACGCGATCGTTCGCGTCGACGCGGTGACGATCTGCGGCACCGACCTGCACATCCTCAAGCTGCCGGACAACGTCAGCAACGAGGAAGCGGTGCTGCTGGCCGACATCCTGCCGACGCCGTACGAGGTCGGCGTACTCAACGGCAAGGTATCGCCGGGCGACACCGTGGTGATCGTCGGCGTTCACGGCGCACCGGCCACGCTGCACCTCGAGGACCTGTGGATCAAGGACGTGACCATCACGACCGGTCTGGTCGACACGGTCTCGACGCCGCGGCTGCTATCGATGCTCGCGGCCGGCAGGCTGCAGTTGCCCGGCCTGATCACGCACCGCTTCGGCCTCGACGAGATGCAGGACGCGTACGACGTGTTCTCCGACCCAGCCAGCACCGGAGCCCTGGAGGTCGCCCTGTTCGGCGACGCGGGCGTCCAGTAACAAACCGAAGCCGCGGTCCGCGCAAATGAGCGGACCGCGGTCTTCTGCGTGTCAGGGATGCACGAAGGTGATCGGTTGGAGGATTTCGATGCGGACGCCGACGTGGTCGCAGGTGGGGAGGTCGTGGTAGATCTCCCAGCTGTCGCCGGTTGCGTGGGCGCCCTCGGTTTCCAGCCACTCCGCGATGGCGTGGTACGTCTCGGCGAGCTTGACGTCCGGGTCGGTGTGCCAGACGGCGAGCACTGGCCCGCCTGGCAGTGTGGACGGTTCGACCACGCCGCTGTTCGCGATCGGGGCGTCGACCGGGAAGCCGGCCTCGGCCTCGGTGATGCCGTCGGGCGAGGGGTGGCAGCGCGTGAACGGGTAGCCGGTTGGCGCGATGCCGTGGTGGCGGAGGTGTTCGGCGACCACGGCGCAGGCCGACGGTACCCAGTCGGCCAGCTGCTCGGGAACCAGCAGGGTCCGGCGTACGGCGGTCGGTTGCCCGGTAAGCGCTCTGACCTGGGACATGGCGGACTCAGCGGACGATGGCGATCGGGCAGTGGGTGTGGTGCAGGACAGTCTGGCTGACGGATCCGAGCAGCAGCCCGGTGAAGCCGCCTCGACCGCGGGTGCCGACGACCATCAGGTCGGCGGTCTCGGAACGCCGAAGCAGAACCTGCCCGGGTACGCCCATGACGAGTTCGGTGGTCCACTCGACGTCGGGGTGGTCCGCGGCCGCGCCTGCCACCGACTCGGCGACCAATAGCCGCGCCTCCTCCTGGACCTTCTCCTCGTCGTACTGCAGCATCGCTTCTCCATCGTCGTAGGTGAGGTAAGGACTCGTCCACACGTGCATCGCGACGACGCGGTCGTGCATTGCGTCGGCCTGGTCGAACGCGAAGTCGATCGCCTTGGCGGAGGTCTTCGAACCGTCGACGCCGACAACAACTGTCGATCCTTGGGGGCGCGGCTCATGCGGGATCACGACGACCGGGCAGTGCGCGTGCGTTGTGACCTGTACGGCGACGGAGCCGACCAGGAGTCCGCTCCAGCCGCCGAGGCCGCGGGACCCGAGGACGACCATCCTCGCGTCCTCGGCTGCTTCGATCAGTGTTCGCGCTGCCGCGCCGCCGACCAGGCTGGTCTCGACGGTGAGCTCGGGGTGGTGCAACCGGATGTTCTCGGCGACCGCGTCGAGTCCTTTCTGGCGGGAGGTCCGGATCGCCTCGAGCGGCACGACCTTGCCGGGTGCGGGGCGGGTGATGATGACGAGTTCGAAGGCCTCGACGAGTCGGAGCGGAGCCAGCGTCCGGACGGCCTCCGTTGTCGCCCAGCGCAGGGCGCTCTGGCTGCCGGTCGAACCGTCGTACCCGACGACGATCGGGGCGGGCTGCGTTGTCGGTGTGGTCATGGCGTTTCTCCTTGTCTAGAACCAGCGGTCGAAGGATGTGTGCCAGTCCCGGCGACCGGTATGGCCGTTGGATTGTGCGGGGTAGCCGATCCGGATGACCAGCTGCGGCCAGGCACGGCCGCCGACCAGGTCGCGGATCTGGGAGCGCGGTCCCGGACGCTCGAGGAGCTGGTCAAGGAACGAGGCGGCCAGGTCGTACGACGCGGCGACGAGCAGCATGTGCTGCAAGGCGATGCCGGCCCGCACCCAGGCGGTGGTGTCCTCGTCGTGGGTCGTCAGTACGACGATGCTCGGCTCGGGCTCGAACACAGCCTGGCTGCGATGCGGGCTGTCGAACCCGGCCGACAGGTCGCGGACGAACGCCGGGCGGACCGGTTGTGGCCCGAGCACGTTCTCCGGCACGCCGTCCGATGCCCTGTCGCCGCCGATCCAGGCTTTCCGTTCAGCGCGGCGATCCTCGTCGAGGAGGTCCGCGTCATCGGTCCGGCCGAGCAGCACACCGAGGCGGGCGGTGCTAGTGAGCCAGTGCAGGTCAGCACCTTCGGCCCGCGCGGCCTCGTCGAGTTCGCGCCGTACGCTCGGGTGGATCTTGTGGTCCAGCAGCGGTCCGCGGTACGTGTGCCGTTCCGCGATCTCGCCGTACAGGCCACTGAGGCCGGGAACCGGTGCCTTGCGGTCGGCGAGGAAGACCCGCGCGGTGACCTCCGGACGCACCGGATCGGGCTGTACCGCGACCTGGGTTTCGTGCCCGAGGATGGCGGCGGCGACCTGGATGTTGAAGACTGCGGCGCCCACGGCGATGTGTACTGCCCGCCCTGAGGGGTCCTCGAGTGGAAGCTTTCGCTCCTCGTCGAGCAGTACGTCGACCGCGAGGCCCTGTACCTCGAAGCGCCATGGCTGTGTGTTGTGCAGCGACGGCGCGTGAACGGCGGCAGCCAGCAGGATGCCGACCTCGTCGTCGGTCAGTTGCGTGTTCATTGGTCGGACACCTCCCTGGGGGCGTGGTTCTCCGATTCCAGCGTCGGTCTGTCGGGGAGTGCCGGACAGCGGCGAATGTCCCGGGAGCGATGGGCCGTTCGGCTCAGGTAGGTGGGGTGAGAAGGGCTCTGACCGTCGTCCGCGCGAAACCTCACGATCGAGGTGTCGGAATACAAGTGAAAGGACGACACCATGACCACCACGCCGCACCGGCCACAACGGCAGCACCTGCCGGCCCCTGCGATGGCACCTGACGGTGATCGGCACCCGATCATCACCACCGCGGCCGGCCGCGCGCTCGCCGTACTGCGGATCGTCTTCGGGCTCACCTTCCTGTGGGCCTTCTTCGACAAGCTGTTCGGCCTCGGCTACGCCACCAAGTCCGGCAAGAGCTGGATCGACGGTGCCGATGTCACTGCAGGCTTCTTGAAGGGTTCGACCGGGCCGATGAGCGGGTTCTACCACTCGCTGGCCGGTGACTGGTGGGTCAGCCCGCTGTTCATGGTTGGCCTGGCGGGCATCGGTCTCGCGCTGACGCTCGGCATCGGGATGCGGGTCGCGGCCGTGGCCGGCACCCTGCTGTACCTGTTGATGTGGTCGTCGAACCTGCCGCCACAGACCAACCCGGTGCTGGACGACCACATTCTCGGCGCCGTCACGGTGATCGTGCTCGCGCTGGTTGCTGCTGGCAACGTTTGGGGTCTGGGCAAGTGGTGGAGCAGCCTGGACTTCGTCCGCAAGTACCCGTGGCTGCGGTGACCGACATGACGGTCAAGCCGGTTATCCACGTGGGAGTCGACGGCTCGTGGCGTGACACCGGTGCCCTGGAGTGGGCCCTGCAGGAGTCGTTGCTCCGGCAGGAGCCCCTCCAGGCGGTGCACGTGATCGACGAACAGGTCCGGCACGTCCCCGGCTGGGAGCCGGACCTCGTCGACGACCAGGCGATGGGGCTCGTCAACGACGTCCAGAAGTACCTGGACGACAACGCGAATCCGCTGGACAACACAGTCGATCTGGTGGTCGGGCCGCCGGCCCGGACGCTGACCGAGGTTGCCGAGGACGGCCGGATGCTGGTTGTCGGGCGCCGCGGCCTGGGGACGTTCAAGCGGCTGCTGATCGGTTCCACCTCGGAGGCGGTCGTGGCACACGCGACCGTGCCGGTGGTGGTCGTTCCGGACCACTGGAAACCCGCGGATCATGCCGGACCGGTGCTGGTCGCTCTGGACGACGCCGAGGACAACGCGCCGTTGCTGGAGTTCGCGATCACCGCCGCGCGCGAACGCAACCTGCCGGTGCGCATTCTGCACGTCTGGGATCTGCCGGCGGTCTTCAGCTGGGACGCGATGAACTCGGCTGGAGTGAGTGCCGAATGGGCCGAGAACGCCCAGAAGCACTTCGAGATCCTCGCCGTCGAGTGGCGGCAGAAGTATCCGGACTTCGAGGTCGACGTACGACGGGGACACGTAGTCGACGGGGTGGTCCACGCCGCCGAGGAGTCCGACGCGCAGCTGCTGGTCGTTGGCACGCGGCACCCGGGCCGGCTGGCTGCGGTGCTGGCCGGATCGGTGACCCGCGGAGTGCTGCATCACGCGACGTGCCCGCTGGCCGTCGTACCTGTTCGACAGTGAGGTGAGAAAGATGTCTGCTTGGAATCGGACCGGGCCTGTCGTCGTGGAGGTGGACGGGAGCGCGGAGAATCTGCGAGTGGTGGATTACGCCACTGCGGAGGCGCTGCGGTCCGGTGCCAAGCTCGTGCTCGTCGCGCCGTATTCGGCACATGCTTCGCCCAACCCGATGATGCCGGGATACGCGTCGAAGCCGCCGGCGGAGCTCGCCGACGTGGCGTTGCGGGCGGCGGTCGCGCACGTGCGGCACCGGAACGGGTACGGCGTGGAGCTCGCGGCCGTCGCCGGCGAGGGCTCCCGGTCCCGGGTGCTCGCACACGCGGCGCGGAAGGCACGGATGCTGGTGGTCGGCAGATCCCGCAGCCGCGGACCGCAACGGCTGGTGCACACCCAGGCGAACCTGACGCTGGCGTCACGCGCCGGTTGCCCGGTGGTCGTCGTACCGCTGTCCTGGAAGCCGTCGCTGCTCGACCGGAAGGTTGCCGTCGGCATCGACGGTACGGCGTTGTCGGCCGAAGCGCTCGAGTTCGCGTTCGGCGAGGCGGCTGCTCGGGAGGGCGACCTGATCGTCGTACATGCCGGGCTGCCGGCCGAACACCCGTTCGCCGACGAGGATCCGGAGTTCTCGTGGATCAGCAGGGCCGAGTGCGTGCTGTCCGAGACGCTCGGGCCGTGGACCAGTCGCTTCCCGACCGTGAAGGTGACGCGCTTCCTGAGCAGCCGGCCGCCCACGGCGGCACTGGTGCACGAGAGCGCCGACGTCGGACTGGTCGTTGTCGGTGCACACAGCGGCCCGCTGCCGGTCGACCCGGTCGCGCGGCGTTCGATGGCCGCGATGACATGTCCGGTGGCGATCGTGCCGCATCACCTGACCGACGCCGAGCGCCTCAAGCTGACGGCGTCGCGGCGTACCGGCTCTGTCGTTCCTACGTCCTGAGTGGAGGAACCATGTCTGTGAACGATCGTGCGCTGATCGTGTACGAGACGATGTTCGGCAACACCGAGCGGATCGCACGGGCGATCCGCGACGGGCTGCGGCAGTACGTCGCGGCCGACATGCTGCCGGTGAACCAGGCACCCGAGGTGGTGCCCGGCGACGTACGGCTGCTGGTCGTCGGGGGACCGACGCACGCGTTCTCGATGAGCCGGCTGTCGACGCGGCAGGAGGCTTGTAAACAAGGGGATGTGGTGATGCCGATCGAGGTCGGCATCCGTGACTGGCTCGACGTACTGCAGTCGCCGAGTGGGCGCGGGGCTCCGCAGGTGACGACGTTCGACACGCGGATCGCCAAGGTCCGCCGGTTGCCGGGATCCGCGGCACGGTCGGCGGCCAAACTACTGCGCCGGCGGGGCTACCGCATGATCGGCACCTCCGAAAGCTTCTTCGTGAACGAGACGATCGGCCCGATCCGCGATGTCGAGATCGACCGGGCCGAGCACTGGGGCGAACAACTCGGCCGCCTCCTGACCGGCTCCGCGCGGGTCGCCTGAGAGGAGTGGACACGATGATGTACTCGACGTCGGGTGCCACCTTCTGGATGATCGCCGCGTTCGTCGTGTGGATCCTCCTGGTAGGCGGCGCCACCTGGGCGACCGTCCGCGTGCTCCGCCAACCACACGACCGACCCCAGCCATCGCTCCCGTCCCCCCTCGACATCCTCGAACGCCGCTACGCCGCCGGCGACATCACCCGAGAAGACTTCGACGAAGCCCGAGCCCGCCTCCGCGAACGCCAACTGGACGTCTGACCTTCCGATAGGCGTAGCAGCCGAAACCTGCGGATGCCCGCTGGCCGCACGTCGTCGGGTCTCGTTCTCGTCAGCGGCGCCGAGAGTTTGCATCCAGAGTTGCAGAAGCCCACCGGTCGGGCTGTGGTTCTCGCGGTACCTGCTGAAGCGCAGTGGGGTCGACCTGGCTACCAGGAGCGGATGCGGCGGCCGGTGGTTCGGTGGGGTTCTATGACCATGTGGGTGTCGCGGGTGCCGCCGGCCCAGGAGGTGAGGTGGCCTTGGAGCGACTCGGTTTCGAGGTCGGTGGCGGGGCGGACGAGGCCGTTGACGAGGACGCTCCAGCCGTCTTGCATGCCTTCGTCGAAGTGGTCGAGTTCGAACGCGATCGGTGCCAGGTCGTACTGCGCGACCGCGCTGTCGGCCGCCGTACGGAAGATGATCAAGCCGTCGCGGTAGCAGTAGTTGACCGGGATCACGACGACCTCGTCGGCCCCCGTGTAGGCGATCCGCCCGACGGTGCCGGCGGCGATGAGCGTGATGCACTCGCCCCGTCGCATCGGCTGCAGGACAGGTGCGAGTGGCGGCTCGTGCGGCGCGGACGGTTGTTGAGGTCCGGCGAGGTCTTCGACGGTGGAGTCGAGGGCGTGCGCGAGCCGCACCAGTTCGGCGGCGGTGAGTGCGGACGGGCGGTTCTCGATGTGCCGGATGCGGTCCGTGCTGAGACCGGTTCGCTCGGCGACTTCCGTCGTACTGAGGCCGAGAGCCTGCCGGCGGTGCCGGATCCTGGTGCCGAGACTGCTCGGCCCACCTGCGGTCCTGGTGTCCATCGGAGTCCGCCTTCCTGTTCGATCGCTCGGTTCCAGGCAATCAGCCAGACGGCCGCCGGAGCAGGGTCCGAGGTCACGTACCGGCGGGCCGGACGACACCCGTGGATCCGGGGTGCCGAAGGTCCCGCGTGGGCCGGGACCGTGGTCCCTGGCCACGGCGCGAGCCGCGCGGGATGCTGGAGCGAGCGCCCGGACGGGCGGGGTACGGCGTGGAGCCGAAGGAGACGGTGATGACGATCAAGGTGTTCCTGCTCGACGATCACGAGGTGGTCCGGTTGGGGCTGCACCAGCTGCTCGAGGCGGAACCGGACATCGAGGTGGTCGGTGATGCCGGGACGGCCGCGGAGGCGATCGCGCGGATTCCCGCCGTCCGGCCGGATGTCGCCGTACTTGACGTGCGGCTGCCCGACGGCGACGGGATCAGCGTCTGCCGCGAGGTCCGCTCGCAGATGGAGGAGCCGCCGGCCTGCTTGATGCTGACGTCGTTCTCCGACGACGAGGCGCTGTTCACTGCGATCATGGCCGGCGCCTCCGGTTACCTGCTGAAGCAGATCAACGGCTCGGCGTTGATCGACGCCGTACGCCGGCTCGCCGCCGGCGAGTCCCTCCTCGACCCGTCGATGACCGCCAAGGTTCTGGAACGCCTCCGGCACCCCACTGAGGCCGAGGACCCGCGTTACGCGTCGCTGACCGAGCAGGAGCGCCGCATCCTCGCCGAGATCGCCGAGGGCAAGACCAACCGCCAGATCGCCCAGTCGCTCTACCTTGCAGAGAAGACCGTCAAGAACTACGTCTCCTCATTGCTGCGCAAACTGGACCTCGAACGCCGCACCGAAGCCGCCGTCTTCGCAGTCGAACATGCCAAGAAGCACCAACGCTGAGTCGTCAGCCCAGGAAGTGGCCTGCAGGGTGCTTGGCTGGTCGGTTGATTGCTGGCCGGTGCCAGGTGCTGCGTTCGGTGGCGCTGATGGCGGCGTTGATGTCGGTGGCCCAGGCGCGGATCTTGTCCCAGTCGCGGGAGTCTGCGGCGAGGTTGCCTGCCGCCAGGCGGTGGGCGAGGAAGCCCTTGGCGCTTTCCCCTTCGAGGCGGCCGGCGAACGTGACCGCGGGGGTCGCGCCGATCTCGTGGACGAGCCGACGGACGGCCGGTGGCATCGCCTGGTCTTGGTCCTTGTCGGGGCCGATCGGGCCGCTGTGGAAGAGCCAGACCTGCCGCTCGCGAAGCTCGTCGACGTGGTGCCGTAGGAACCGTACCGCCTCGCGCCGCCAGCCGCGGATGTAGATGGCGCTGCCAACGATCACGACGTCGTACGGCGTGATGTCGTCGACCCGGGTGACGTCGCGGACGTCGACGTCGTGCTTGTGCGCGCGGAGTTCCGCGCCGATCGCCTCGGCGATGCCCGCGGTCGCACCGGACTTGCTGGCGTAGGCAACCAGGATCTTCTTGGACATCACAGCCTCCCTCGCTGTCCGTTCCAGCACACCAACGCGGACATGTCACGTGCAGTGCCGAACGACCCGGCTACGCGGGACCTTCGATCGCCGCGTGCGGAACGACTGCGACCGGGCAGAGCGATTGGTGCAGCATGGTCTGACTCACCGAGCCGAGCAGGAGACCGGCGAACCCCCCGCGGCCACGCGAACCGACGACCAGCAGTTGGGCGTCGGCCGACCAGTCGAGCAGCAGCTCCGACGGATGGCCGCTGACCTCGACCAGTTCGGTGTCGTACGCCAGCGGGTGCGCGCGGACCCCGGCCAGCAGGTCGTGGTCGTCGTCTTGGTCGTCCTCCAGGACGGCGACGATTCGGGCGGCCAGTCCGTGCCGCTGAGCGTGGGCGAGGCCGAAGTCGACCGCGGCGTCGGCGGCGGGCGAGCCGTCGTACCCGATGACGACCCGACTGCCGGCCAGTGAGTCGTCGGTGGGCCGTACGACGACCACGGGGCAGTGTGCGTGTGCCGACAGCTCGATCCCGGCCGAACTGACGACGAGGCCGAGCAAGGGGCCGATGGCGCGGCTGCCGATCACGATCAGTTCGGCGTTCCGCGACGCCGCCAACAGGACGGCGGACGGGAAGCCGTCGACGCGGTGCCCGGTGACGGGGAGCCCGGGTTCGAACTTCCGGGCGAGCTCCACCGCGTCCGCGACGATCCGGTCGGCCTGGGCACGAAGCCCCGGCGCCAGGTCACTCGGCCCGAGCGGAACGTGGAACTCTGCCCACACGAACGCGTGCACCAACTCCAGCGCGGCGCCATGGGAAGCGGCCTCGGCCGCGCCCCATCGGATGGCGTTCTCACAGTCCTGCCGACCGTCGATGCCCACGACAACCTTCATGATGTCCTCCACCGCCAGTTCCTGATCTCGAGTAGGTCCTCGCCGTGTTCGAGGATGTAGGCGTGGTGCCGCGCGCGCTGGTCGATCAGCCACTGCCGGACCTCCGCGGCACGTTCGCCGAGCCCGGGCACGCGGTCGATCACGTCGAGGGCGAGATGGAAACGGTCGAGGTCGTTGCGCACGACCATGTCGAACGGCGTGGTCGTGGTGCCCTCCTCCTTGTAACCGCGGACGTGCAGGTTGTCGTGGTTCGTCCGCCGGTAGGTGAGGCGGTGGATCAGCCACGGATACCCGTGATACGCGAAGATCACCGGCTTGTCCGTCGTGAACAATGCGTCGAAGTCGGCGTCAGGCAAGCCGTGCGGATGTTCGCCGGCCGGCTGCAGCCGCATCAGGTCGACGACGTTCACGACGCGGATCTTCAGCGACGGCAGGTGTTCACGCAGCAGGCTGACGGCGGCGAGTGTCTCCAGCGTCGGTACGTCGCCCGCGCACGCCATCACGACATCGGGCTCACCGGCGTCGTTGCTCGCGAACTCCCACACGCCGACACCGCGGGCGCAGTGCAGCGCGGCTTCGTCCGGGCCAAGCCAGTCGGCCTGTGGCTGTTTGCCGGCCACGATGACGTTGATGTAGTCCTTGCTGCGCAGGCAGTGCTCGGCGGTCGCCAGCAGGGTGTTGGTGTCCGGCGGTAGGTACACGCGGATCACCTCGGCCTTCTTGTTCACCACGTGGTCGATGAACCCGGGGTCCTGGTGGGAGAAGCCGTTGTGGTCCTGCCGCCAGACGTGCGAGGTGAGCAGGTAGTTGAGAGAGGAGATCGGCCGTCGCCAGGGGAGTGTGCGGGTGACCTTGAGCCATTTCGCGTGCTGGTTGACCATCGAGTCGACGATGTGCACGAACGCCTCGTAGCACGAGAACCAGCCGTGCCGGCCGGTGAGTAGGTACCCCTCGAGCCAGCCCTGGCAGGTGTGTTCGCTGAGGATCTCCATCACGCGGCCGTCGACGGCGAGGTGCTCGTCGGTCGGCAGTACTTCGGCGTTCCAGGCCTTGGCGGTCACGTCGTACAGGGCATCCAGCCGGTTGGAGGCGGTCTCGTCCGGCCCGAAGACCCGGAAGTTGCGGTGCGGCAGGCTCGCCCGCATCACGTCGCGCAGGTAGTGGCCGAGGATCCGGGTCGGCTCGTGCTCGGACGCGCCGGCACTCTCGACAGTGACGGCGTATTGCGAGAGCGGCGGCAAGTCGAGGTCGCGCCGGAGCAGCCCGCCGTTGCTGTGCGGATTGGAGCCCATCCGCCGCTCGGGGACCTGCTGCAGAAGGCGTGGCACCGGACGGCCGCCGGAGTCGAACAGCTCCTCCGGGTGATAGCTGCGCAGCCAGTCCTCGAGCATCCGCAGGTGTTCCGGCGAAGTACGGACACCGGCCAGCGGCACCTGGTGAGCGCGCCGCGTCCCTTCCACCGGTACGCCGTCGACCTCGCGCGGACCGGTCCAGCCCTTGGGAGTGCGCAGTACGATCATCGGCCAAGGCCGCCGCGGGGCGGCGTGACCAGCGCGGGCCTCGGTCTGGATCGCGATGATGTCGTCGAGGACCCGGTCGAGGGTGAGAGCGAGCGCCTGATGGACGTGCTCGGGTTCGGCGCCCTCGACTAGGTACGGCCGATACCCGTACCCCTCGAGCAGCCGGGTCAGCTCGTCGTCGCCGATCCGCGCCAGCACCGCCGGGTTGGCGATCTTGTAGCCGTTGAGGTGCAGGATCGGCAGGACGGCGCCGTCCGTCGCGGGGTCGAGGAACTTGTTGGAGTGCCATGAGGTCGCCAGTGGACCGGTCTCGGCCTCGCCGTCGCCGATGACGCAGGCGACGACGAGCTCCGGGCTGTCCAGTACGGCGCCGTACGCATGGCTGAGCGAGTAGCCGAGCTCGCCGCCCTCGTGGATCGAACCGGGCAGTTCCGGGGCGACGTGACTCGGGATACCGCCGGGGAACGAGAACTGGCGGAACAGCCGCGCCATGCCGTCGGCGTCGCGCGACACGCCCGGGTAGGTGTCGCTGTAGCTGCCTTCGAGCCAGGTGTTCGCGGCGATCGCCGGGCCGCCGTGACCGGGGCCGATGACGTACATCATGTTCAGGTCGCGGCGCCGGATCACCCGGTTGAGGTGGGTGTAGAGCATGTTGAGACCGGGCGTCGTACCCCAGTGACCGAGCAGGCGTGGCTTGATGTGCTCGACCTGTAGCGGCTCGCTCAGGAGCGGGTTGCCGAGGAGATAGATCTGGCCGGCGGAGAGATAGTTGGCGGCTCGCCAATACGCGTCGAGGTCGGCGACTTCGTCGTCGGACAGCGGCTTTCCGGTGAGTTCGTGCATGAGGTTTCCTTCGAGAGGTCGAGGATGTGGTCGACGGCCTCGAGGTCGCGGTGGCGGTGGGTGATGACGAGCACGGTGCGCCCGTGGGTGGCGTCGGTGATGTCGTGGACGAGTTCGTCGGCGGTCGGTCCGTCGAGGTGTGCGGTGGGTTCGTCGAGGACGAGTACGGCGGGATCGGCGAGCAGTGCGCGGGCGAGCACGAGGCGCTGACGTTCGCCGCCGGAGATCCGGGCCCCGCGTTCTCCGACGGTGGTACCGAGCCCGTCGGGTTGCCGTCGTACCCAGGTGCCGAGGCGGACCAGGTCGAGTGTGGCGAGCAGTTCCTGGTCGGTCGCGTCGGGTTTGCCGATCCGGAGGTTGTCGCGAACAGTGGCATCGAAGACGTGGTCGTCCTGCCCGCAGAGCACGACGGCCCGCCGGTACGACGCCTCGTCGAGCTCGGCGAGTTCCGTCCCGCCGAGGGTAATCCGTCCGGCCTCAGGGGTGAGGAATCCCATCAGCGACGCTGCCAGCGTGCTCTTTCCGGAACCGCTCGGCCCGATCAACCCGACCCGTCGTCCGGGGAGCAGGTCGAGATCGACCCCGGTCAGAGCAGGGCCCGAGGCGCCGGGCCAGCGGACCGTCAGCTGCCGGGCCGAGAGCGCGCCGACGGACGAGGTCACTGCAGCCTGCAGGTCGGGGTCTGCGGTTTCGGTGCCCCAGGCAACTGATGGATCCGGTAGAGCGGTCAGTGCACGGAGTCGGTCGGCGGCCTGCAGGCCGCCAACGAGCTGCGCCGCTGCGGCGGGGAGGGGCGTGACGAGTTCGAAGGCGGCGAGTGGCGTGAGCACCAGGACGGCCAGCAGGACGCCGGACAG
Organism: Kribbella sp. NPDC048928; assembly: GCF_043197975.1. NCBI lineage: Bacteria > Bacillati > Actinomycetota > Actinomycetes > Propionibacteriales > Kribbellaceae > Kribbella > Kribbella sp. NPDC048928. The sequence continues at coordinate 30,544 of NZ_JBICUC010000011.1, forward strand.
CCGCCCGTCACGGACGGCGGGGACGCCGACCAGGATCTCGCCGGTCACGGTGAGGGCGAGCGCGGCGTTGGCCACAGCCGCGCCGAGGCCGCCGGCTGCGGCGGATCGTTGCAGAATCCCGGTCAGCCGGGAGTCCTGTTCGCGGGCTTGCTCGAGTGCCTTGGACGTCGCGCCGTAGGCGGTCAGGTCGGCCAGGCCGGTGAGGAGTTCGTGGACCTTCGTGGTGAGCGCTGATCGGGTCGGTGCGAGCCGGCGTTCGGATCGCGCGGACAGGATCAACGAGGCAGTGGGTGCGCCGAGTCCGGCGGCCGACAGGCCGATCAGCAGAACGGCGCCTGCGGCCGGCAGGAGGGCGGTCAGGAGTGCGACTGTGGCGATGCCGGTGAGGAGACTGATCGCGATCGGCAGCAGGGCGCGGACGAGCAGGTCCTGGACGGCGTCGACGTCGCGCGTGACGCGGGTGAGCAGATCGCCGGCGCGGGTGCCGCCGAGTCCGGCGGGTGCGGCCCGGTCGAGGTCGATCCACGCCTCGACGCGCGTGCGGCCGAGCACCCGGAACGCGGCGTCGTGCCCGACCAGCCGTTCGGCGTACCGCAGGACCCCGCGCCCGATTCCGAACGCACGGACCGCGACGATCGCGACGCTCAGATACAGCACCGGTGGATGCTGCGCGGCGCGCGAGATCAGCCAGGCCGAGGTGGCCATCAGCCCGATCGAACACGTCATCGCCAACGTGCCGAGCACGGCGGCGGCGATCAGTCGCTTCAGCTCGGGGCGTACGACGATTGCCAGCCAGCGGTACGTGCTCATGCCGGTACCGCCGTACGGTCGAGATGGATGATGTTGTCGCACAGCACGAGCAACGCCGGACGATGGGTGACGATGACGACGGTGCGGCCGTCGAACGCCGCGGGGAGCGACTCGAGCAACGCCCGCTCGGTGTCGGGGTCGACGCTCTCGGTCGGCTCGTCGAGCAGCATCAGCGGCGCGTCACGGAGGATCGCCCGGGCAAGTGCGATCCGCCGCCGCTGTCCCGAAGACACCCCCGCACCTCGCTCGCCGAGCACAAGCTCCAGCGGTACGTCGACCTTTGCGGCCCGCGCCGCCCGGCGCACCGCGAGCTCATCCGCGTCGCTGCTGCCGAGCTTGATGTTGTCCGTGACCGTCCCGGCGAACAGGACCGGGTCCTGTCCCATCCAGGCGACGTCGTAGCGCCACCGCTCGAGATCGGCCTCGGCGAGATCGATGCCTCCAGCGACCACCTGACCACGGTCGGCCCGGATTGTACCGACCAACAGACCCAGCAGCGTGGACTTGCCGGCACCACTCGGCCCGACCACCCCGGTCACCTGCCCGCTCGGAAACACGAGCGAGACGTCCTCCAGGCAGTCGGACGCCGGGTCGCGGCCGTCGACGGTGACGCCGTGCAGAACGAGATCACCGCTGGGATCGGCGATCTGGTGGCCGGGCTCCGGTGTTGTTCGTTCGATGACCTCGAACAGTTCGTCGGCGGCGGCCAGGCCCTCTGCGCTGGCGTGGTAGTGCGTGCCGAGGAGCCGGAGAGGCAGGTAGGCCTCGGGGGCGAGGATCAGGACCAGGAGCGCGGTCTCGAGCGACAGCCGTCCGTCGACCAGGCGAAGGCCGACCGAGACGGCGACGAGTGCGACCGACAGGGTGGCCACGAGTTCGAGGACGAGGGACGAGAGGAACGCGATCCGGAGCGTGGCGAGCGTCGTACGCCGCTGCCGGTCGGTGAGCCGCCGGATCGTCTCGACCTGTGCGCGGGAGCGCCCGAAGACCTTCAGCGTCCCGATCCCGGCGAGAACGTCGAGGAAGTGGTGCGCGAGTGTCTGGAGTGTTGCCCACTGCCGTGTGGTGGCCGCTTTGGTGGTGAGTCCGACGAGGACCATGAACACCGGGATCAGCGGCAGCGTGACGACGACGATCACCGCGCTCAGCCAGTCCGCGGTCAGCATCCGCGCCGCGATCATCAGCGGGACGATGCCGACGAGGACGAGTTGTGGCAGGTAGCGGGCGAAGTAGTCGTCGAGGGCATCGATGCCGCGGGTCGCCAGCGTCGTCAGCTCTCCGCTGCGTTCACCGGTCAGCCAACGCGGGCCCAGGGCAACGATCTTCTCGAGGAACTGTATCCGCAGTTCGGACTTCACCGCCGCGGAGCAGCGCTGGGCGACGACCTCGGCGGTCCACGACAGCGCGGCTCTGCCGAGCAGAACGCCCGCGATTGCGATCACCCGGCCGCGGAGCCGGTCGAGCTCGAGGCCTCCGATGAAGGCATCGGCGATGATCGAGGCGAGCAGCCCGGCTTGGAGCACGATGAGTATTGCTTGCGCAGTGCCGACCACGCCCGACAGCACCAGGAAGATCCTGGTGCTGCGGGTGTGCCGGAGCAGGCGCCGGTCGACGGCCGGCATCAGGCGGCCGTGGTTTGCGGCTTGACCTGCGGGATGTCGTCACGGGTCAGGCGCGTGCGGAAGACCCAGTAGGTGTAGCTCTGGTAGAGCAGCACGATCGGGGTGAAGATCACGGCGACCCAGGTCATGATCGTCAGCGTGTAGTGGGTCGAGGACGCGTTGGTGGTGGTGAGGCTGAAGGCCGGGTCGGTGGTGGACGGCAGTACGTTCGGGTACAGCGTGACGAACAGTGTCGCGGCGGCGACCACGATCGTGGTCGCCGTACCGAGGAACCCGAGACCGTCGTGTCCCGCGCGTGACGCAAGGACGCCGAGAATGAGGCAGACTGCGGCGAGGGCCGCCAGTACCCAGGTGATCCACGAGCCGTCGTACGACTGGGTCCAGATCAGGAACGCTGCCGCCAGCGGTACGGTTACCGCAGCCAGCGGGAGGACCAGCCTGCGAGCGCGGTCCCGGACCTCGCCGCGTGTCTTGAGTGCGAGGAAGATCGCGCCGTGCAGGGCGAACAGTGTCAGCGTGGTGAGTCCACCGAGCAGCGCGTACGGGTTCAGCAGCGTGAAGAAGTTCCCGGTGTAGTTGTGGTTGGCGTCCAGCGGTACGCCGCGCACGATGTTCGCGAGCGCGACGCCCCAGAGCAGAGCCGGTACCGCGCTGCCGATGACGATGGCCAGATCCCAGCGCCGGTGCCAGGCCGCGTCCTGGAGTTTGTTGCGGTACTCGAGGGCGAGTCCGCGCACGATCAGCGCGACCAGGATGACCAGAAGAGCGAGGTAGAACCCGGAGAACAGGCTGGCGTACCACAACGGGAAGGCCGCGAACGTGGCGCCGCCGGCGACCAGCAGCCAGACTTCGTTGCCGTCCCAGACCGGGCCGATCGTCCGCAGCGTGACCTGACGGTCGACCGGGTCCTTGCCGACCGCGGGCAGCAGCATGCCGACACCGAAGTCGAAGCCTTCGAGTACCAGGTAGCCGGTCCAGAGGACCGCGATGAGCAGAAACCAGATGTCGGTGAGATGCACGGTGGTCTCCTCAGTACAGGAAGGCGACGTCGGGTTCGGTGGCGCCGGCCGTAGGTTCGGTGGGTACGGCCGGTACTGTCCGGGCGAAGCGGAGCAGCAGCAGTACCTCGATCACCGCGAGTACGCCGTACAGGACGGTGAACGTGATCATCGAGGTGAGGACCGATCCGGCGCCGACGGTGGGTGAGACGCCGTCGCGGGTCTGCATCAGGCCGAACACGATCCAGGGCTGGCGTCCCATCTCGGTGAAGATCCAGCCGAAGCTGTTCGCGATCAGTGGCAGCAGCGGGAGTGCGATCGCGGCGTGGACGAGCCATTTGGACGGCGATCGGCCTTGCCGCCGCAGGTGCCACAAGGCGAGTAGAGCGATGAGTGCGGCGAGGACGCCGAACAGGATCATCAACCGGAAGGTCCAGTACGTCACCGGGATGTTGGGTTTGTAGCTGCCCGGGCCGAAGCGTTGCTCGTAGGCCTGCTGGAGGTCGTTGATCCCTTGCACCTTGCCGTTCCAGGTGCCGGTCGCGAGGAACGACAGGCCGTGCGGGACGGTCAGCGACCAGACTTCGCGCTGGCCGTCGAGCGAGCCGATGGTCAGCAGTGAGAAGCCGGCCGGTTCGGAGGTCTCGTACAGCGCTTCCGCGGCCGCCATCTTCATCGGCTGCGTCTCGGTCATGATCTTGCCCTGGATGTCACCGGTCACGAAGACCGCCGCGGCGGCGACCAGGACGGTGATCGCGCCGAGCTTGACCGCCGGGCGGAAGAGCTCGACCCGCTCCTTCCCGCCGCGCAACAGGTGCCAGAGCGCGATGCCCAGCATGAACGCGCCGCCGGTGAGGAAAGATGCCGAGATGGTGTGCGGGAACGTCGCGAGCGCGACCTTGTTGGTCAGCACCGCACCGAAGTCGTGCAGCTCGGCCCGGCCGGTGGCTTTGTTGTAGGTGTAGCCGACCGGCCACTGCATCCAGGAGTTCGCGGCCAGGATGAAGTACGCCGACAACTGGGTGCCGATGGCAACGAGCCAGATGCTCGCCAGGTGCACCCGCTTCGGGAGCCGGTCCCAGCCGAAGATCCAGAGCCCGAGGAAGGTGGACTCGAGGAAGAAGGCGAGCAGCCCCTCGATCGCCAGCGGGGCGCCGAAGATGTCGCCGACGAACTTCGAGTAGGCGCTCCAGTTCATCCCGAACTGGAACTCCTGGACGATGCCGGTCACCACGCCGATGGCGAAGTTGATCAGGAACAGCTTGCCCCAGAACTGGGTGAGCTGCCGGTACTTGAGCTTGCCCGTCCGGTACCAGGCCGTGTGTAGGCCGGCCACGAGGGCCGACAGGCCGATGGTGATCGGCACGAACAAGAAGTGGTAGACGGTGGTGATACCGAACTGCCACCGTGCCAGGTCGATCGCATCCATGCTGCTCAGCGTCGCGGCGTACGGCGGTGCCGTCGTAGAGGCAAAGGTCCCGGGCCAGGGGACCAACGGCACTGGCCGGGCGGGGCCGGCGCGCGGTGGGCTGGTGGGGTGTCGAGGAGAGGCAGGAGGTCATGACGGCAACCGAAGCAGTGCCCACTGCGGGGTGGGACGTGCTGGCGTCGGACGGGTCGGTGGTCCGGATCCGTCCGGTGCGGGCCGACGACGAGTCCGCTCTGGAGGCGATGAACGACCGGGTCTCGGACGACTCGATGTACATGCGGTTCTTCGGGATCAACCGGTCGATGGCCGAGGAGTTCACGCACCATCTGACGACCGCGCGGGACGGGCACGTGGCCTTGGTTGCGGAGTACGGCGACGAGCCGGTGGGGGTCGCGAGCTACGAGGTACTGCGGTCCGGTGAGGCCGAGATGGCCTTCCTGCTGCAGGACTCGGTGCACGGTCGCGGGATCGGGGCGCTGTTGCTCGAGCAGTTGGTGGCGACGGCCCGGGAGAACGGTATCGAGCGGTTGCGCGCGGACACGCTGGGCGAGAACGCCAAGATGTTGCGCGTACTGGTCGACTCCGGGTTCGAGCAGGTCCGGAAGCTGCAGAGCGGCGTGGTGGAGCTGGTGCTGGACACGGCGTACCACCCGTTGACCCTGGAGCGGATGGCCGGCCGGGAACGCGCGGCCGAGAACCGTTCGCTGCAGCGGATGTTCTCCCCGGGGACGGTCGCGGTCATCGGCGCCGGCCGCAGACTTGGTGGCATCGGCCACGAGGTACTGCGGAACATTGTCAACGGCGGATTTACCGGGTCGGTGTACGCCGTGAATCCGCATGCGGCGCAGATCGCGGAGGTGCCGGCGTACCCGTCGATCGAGGCCGTGCCGAGGACCGTCGACCTCGCGGTCATCGCGGTACCGGCCGAACAGGTGGCCGATGTACTGACCGAGTGCGGCGCTGCGGGCGTCGGCGGAGCGGTCGTGCTGACGTCCGGGTTCTCCGAGCTGGGCGCGACCGGCCGTGAGTTGCAGCGGCAGATGCTCGCGGTCGCCCGGCGGCACAGCATCCGGCTGGTCGGGCCGAACTGCCTGGGGCTGGTGAACACGGCTCCGGAGGTCAGCCTGAACGCGACCTTCGCCGAGGTGGCGCCGACGCCCGGAGCGCTGGCCATCGCGGCACAGTCCGGCGCCGTCGGAATCGCCGTACTCGAGCACGCCGGACGGACCGGCCTGGGCATATCCGAGTTCGTCTCGCTGGGCAACAAGGTCGATGTCAGCGGCAACGATGTCCTGCTGCACTGGTGGGGCGACCAACGAACGGCCGTGATCGGTCTGTACCTGGAGTCGTTCGGGAACCCGCGCAAGTTCGGCGGACTGGCGCGGATGATCGGCCGGACGAAGCCGATCCTGATCGTGAAGGGCGGCCGCTCGGCCGGTGGCCGGCGGGCCGGGCTGTCGCACACGGCGGCCGCGGCGACGCCTGAGACGGCGGTGGACGCGCTGTTTGCGCAGTCCGGCGTACTGCGGATGGAGACCGTCGAGGAACTTGTCGAGACAGCCCGGGTGCTGGCGATTCCGCCGTTGCCGCGCGGGCGACGGGTCGCGGTCGTCGGGAACGCAGGCGGCGCGGGCGCTGAAGGTGATCGTGGACAGCGGCGAGATCGCCAGCGTCGTGGTCAACTACGCGGTGACCAGGGCCGGACGGGTGGAGGACATCTACGACACGATCGCAGCCGCCGCTTCGCTGGCCGAGCTCCCGATCGTGGTCAACTGCGTCGGCTCGGCACACGCCGGTCCGGAGATCGCGCTGGCCGACGGGCGGCGGCTGCCGGTCTTCCCGTTCCCAGAAAGCGCGGTCCGGGCGCTCGCTCACGCGGTGCGGTACGCCGAGTGGCGGTCGCGGCCGCAGGGCGACGTACCAGAGCTGGCGCGCGTCGATGCGTCCGGTGCACGTGCCGTGGTGCAGCGATTCCTCGAGCACGAAGCCGAAGGCGGCTGGCTGGATCCGCGACGGGCATGCCTGCTGCTGCAATGCGCCGGCGTTCCGGTGATCCCGGTCGTGACGGCGCTGAACCGGTCGGAGGCGATTAAGGCCGCGGAGAATGCCGGCTATCCGGTGGCGCTGAAGACTGCGGCCCCGGGCGTGCTGCACAAGACCGACATCAACCCCCTGCTCGCCGGCCCGGCCGGCACCTTCGCCGTCGACGTACGAATCCGTCTGGCCCCGGCGGCCCCCGAGCCGGACTGGTACGCCAGGCGGATGCGGGGCGATTGATCAGGGCCGGACGCGCTCCAGGTACCTCGGGGCCACCGCGCGTGCCGGGGACCTGGAAGCCGGGCAGGATCACGGTGTTGCGCTTGCCGGGCAGCAGCCTGGCGAGGTGGTGCAGCACTCGGCCGCCGGTCGCCATACCGGAGGCCGAGATGACGATCGACGGCAAGGCCGGCATCAGTACGACGCCACCGCGGGCGGTCGTCGCGGTGATCACATGGGCCAGCTGGGCGTGGTCATTGCGCGGCGGCTCGCTCGAAGCGGACGGCCACCTTGGTGAGTGCCCGCAGAGCCGCGACGGTCTCGGCGATGTTCTCGAGGTCGGCCTCCCAGCGGTCGATCTCCTGGTGCAATGTGGTCATGTCGGCTCCTTTGGGAGGAAGTCCGCGATCGGCCTCCGGGCGGTACCGGTGTGCGGCCGGTGGTGACTGAAGCGGATGATCATGTGGGCGTGGCCCGGCCGGCCGGTCAGGGCCTGCACTTTGCGGCGCAGGTCGTCGTACTCGAGCGGCTGGTTGAGGAAGGATGCGCTGATGCCGGCGCGGGTCGCGGTGAGCAGCACGCGTTCGAGCGCGGCGCCGGCGGCGACCTGGTCGGTGGGCGCGTCGAAGTCGGTGGACAGTACGGCGATGTCCGGGGCCGTCTCGAAGGTCGTCTTCTGGCGCACCCGGTCCGTGGGCCGCGTGGCCATGTCGCGGACGGCGGACGGGTAGGTCGCCGACCGTGGGCCGAGTGCCGAGCTCGGTATGCCGTCGGCGGTGCGTTCGCCGCCGACCCAGTGGGAACGTTCGGCACTGCGGTGCCAGTCGTGGATCTCGCGCAGGTCGGTGTCGAGGATCAGGTCCAGCACCGTGCGGACCTCGTCCTCGCCGAGCCACGTGAGCCCGGCGCCTTCGGCGTACGCGGCCTGCATCAGTTCGACGCGAGCTTCCTCGGCCAGCGGTACATCGTCCGACGGCTTGCGGTCGGTGTGCCGGTGCGGGATCTGACGGGCGAGGTCACGCAGCTCGTCGTCCTGGTCGGCGGTCGGTTCGATCACGATCCGGGCGAGCAGGTCGGGTTCGTCGCGTGGGTACGGCGCCAGTCCGAACCAGGTGCCGTACCCGAGGCTCTCGGCCGCGCACCGTAGGTTGAAGGTCGCGGCGCCAGCGGCGATCCGCATCGCCCGGCCGGTCGGGTCCTCGGCGGGCAGCGCGCGTGATCCGTCCACGTATACGTCGATCACGTGGCCCTCGACCTCGAACCGCCACGGCTGGGTGTTGTGCATGCTCGGCGCGGCGACGGCGGCCGAAAGCAGTACGTCGACGTCCTTCGACGGCAGCTGATCGGACACTGCAGGCTCCTCCCCACTGGTTCTCCGATTTCAGGTTCGCCGGAGGCAGTGGGTAGCGCTGCGGTCGAGAGTCCCGACCTGACAGGCCGTTAGTCAGTTGGAGCGGTGAGCTCGACCACGGTGCCGTGCGGGTCGTTGTTGATGATGCTGAGGGTGCCGCCGAGAGCCTCGGCCCGCTCGGCGAGATTGCGCAGTCCGCTCCTGCGATTGGTCGCACCGATGCCAACGCCGTCGTCCGCGACGCGGGTGACGACCACTCCCGAGCCGACGGTCACCTCGACCGTCGCCTGAGATGCGTGGGCGTGGCGGACGACGTTGGACAGCGACTCCCTGACGGCCGCGAGGAGCTGTGGCCGGATTTCGGCCGGTACGGCGGTGTCGACGGGGCCGGTGCACGTGAGCCGCGGCCGGAAGCCGAGTGCCTCGGCGTACTCCGAGACCATCGTCTGGAGGTCGCCGCGTAACGACGTCGACTCCGGACCGTGCTGGAGCTCGAAGATCGCAGCCCGCAGGTCGTGGATCGTGGTGTCGATGTCGTCGACCGCCCGGCTGAGCCGGTCCTGGTGCTCGGGCCGGGCGAGCCGGTGCATGCCCTGGAGTTGCAGGCCGGTCGCGAACAGCCGCTGGATGACCAGGTCGTGGAGGTCGCGCGCGATCCGGTCGCGGTCCTCCAGTACGGCGAGGGCGTCGCGATCCCGTTGTGCCTGGGCGCGTTCGAGCGCGAGAGTTGCCTGGCCGGCGAACATCCGGACCAGGTCGGCGCCCTCGGTGACCCGGTTGCTCGCGCCCTGTTCGAGCGCCACGACGACGAAGCCGCCGGTGCCCGCACCACCGGCCGGTAGCGGGGCGATGGTCGTCCGGCCGAGGGCCGATCCTTCGGGGAAGTCGGTCAGGCCGCCGGAGTCCTTGAGGACCTGTGCGAGGTCCTCGAGCACGATCACCTGCCCGTCGTTGGGCACCACCTGGCCCAGGACGGGGAGGCCTGCCGGGAGCCGTCGGCCGACGTACCTGCCGTAGTCCGCCGGTCCGTCGATCGCGCGCACCACCAACTCGTCGCCATCGGTGATGAGGACGCCGGACACCTGCGCGCGAGAGATCTCACGGCAGCGCTGTGCGATCAGCTGGAGTGCCTGGTCGGCGTCGAATTCGCCCAGCATCAGCTGGGTGATCTCGGCGGTGACCTCGTGCGAGCGCCGGCGTTGTTCGGTGTCGGCGTACAGGCGGGCGTTGTCGATCACGACCCCGGCCGCGGCTGCGAGCGCGGTGACCGTGCGTTCGTCGTCCTCGGTGAAGTCGGCGCCACCGGTCTTCTCGGTCAGATAGAGGTTGCCGTAGACGTGTTCGCGGGTGCGGATCGGGACGCCGAGGAAGCTCTTCATCGGCGGGTGGTTGGACGGGAAGCCGTACGAGCGCGGGTGCTCGGCGAGGTCGTGCATCCGGATCGGTTCGGGGTGCTCGATCAGCAATCCAAGGATGCCGTGACCCTCGGGGTACGGTCCGATGGCGGCGATCTCGTCGTCGCTTACGCCGTGGGTGATGAAGCGGACGAGTCGTTTGCCGTCGGGGCCGACGACGCCGAGGGCGCCGTACCGGGAATCGGCCAGTTCGCAGGCTGTGCCGACGATGCGATCGAGAGTGCTGTTCAGGTCGAGGTCCGCGCCGATTCCGACCACGGCGTCGAGGAGTGCCCGGAGGCGGTCCTGGTACTCCATGATCTCGTGGACTCGGCCGAGCAGCTCCTGCAATAGCGCATCGAGTCGTACCCGGGACAAACCGGCGTACTCAAGCGCCCCCTCGTCCCAGGTCCCTCGCCCCGCACGCGAATCGCCCGCCACGCGCCCAGCCTAGGCACTGCCGCCGGGGATGGGAACCCTTGCTAGGCGCCTGTGCGGGGCCGCTCACCCCAAGGAACCAGACGCCGGCCATGCACGGACTCGACGCTGACGCGCACGAGCCGCGGGTCATCCATGGGCAGCCAAGAGTGCACCGGCAACGTCCGACGCAGCTCGGCCGCCTGGTCGCGGGTAACCACCGACAAGTGGCCGATCGCGGTGACCGTCCACTCCAGATGGCGCTCGACATCCACCTCGTCCGCCTCGAACGCCACGACGTCACCCCGCTCGGCAGCCTGGAACTTGTCGCCCTGCCCGGTGCTGAACACGACCGTGTCGGCATCCACCAGAAAGTTGACCAGCCGCACCGCAGGCAGACCACCCCTCGTGTAGACGAGCCGCCCGAGCGGGACGGATCCGAGCAGCCGCGCAAACACTCGGCGCGACTCAGAACCGCCAGCCGCGAGTGACCGAATCGAAGTGGCGTGGTCATGGCAGGGCCTTCCGGGAGTTCTTGCTCAACTGTCGTGGGAGGCGTAGGACTGGAGTAGGGCCAAAAGGCCCCGACCTGTGGGACATCTCGATCGGGCAATGGTCTTCGCGGTAGGTGACCTTCGGCCCCTGTGCCGACGGGCCGGGGCGGCGCACGCTGGGAGGATGAGCGTCTTGTCCGGCGGATCTCCGCGCGAACCCTGGTTCCGGCAGCACCCCAGACTCGTCCTGATGGTCGCCGGTGTGCTCTTCGCAGGCGTGCTGGTACTGCGTCTTTTTGCCGGTGACGCTGTCGATGCGACGACTCTGCTGTTCACCTTGCCGGTGGCGCTGATCGCGGTGGCGTTCGGCGTGCGCGCCGGTCTGACGGCCGGACTGCTGGCCGTCGCGCTCATCGTGGTCTGGGCGGTCGCGACCGGTACGGCGTTGAGTCCGGTCGGGTGGATCGCGCGGTGCCTGCCCGAAGTACTGCTCGGACTTCTGCTCGGGGACGCTGCGCAGCGGGTCCGCCGGGCGGAGGAGGAGCGTCGGCGGGTGGAGTCGGCGGCATTGCTGTACCGCGAGGCGATCGAGATCAACGACTCCATCGTCCAGGGGATGGCGGCGGCGCGCTGGGCGCTGGAGGCGGGGCGCGCGGAGTCGGGCCTGAAGACGCTCGAGGACACGATCGTGCAGGCGCAGGAGCTGGTGTCGGGCCTGATCCGGCAGGCCGGAATGTCTGAACGCATCTGAGGACCTTCGGACCGTTCAACGAGAGACCACAGAACGTGCAGCACCTGCACGTCGGGGCGTTCGGTTGAGGGTGACAACAGAGTGTGCTGGAGGAGCGATGAGGCATCCGTTGCAGGGTGGCCGACATGGTGACGCGCGACGTCGTCACAGTCGCCCAGGACACGCCGTACAAGGAGTGACGATCGAGCAGACCGTCGTGCACGCGCTCTGGGACCACCCGTTCGGTCCTGAGCTGGCAGTCCACGACGGTGTCGTCGGGGTCGAGAACCAGCTCAAGCGGATGCACGACGACACGCTGTCGGCGCCGTCCATCCAGCCGTCACCGGAACACTGCCGCCGGCCGTGACACTTCGGGCGGTTCGGCCCTGCGATCCGGGGTCTTCCGGACCTGGCTCCGACCCGCTCCGCGGCGTCAGGATGAGGAACATCAGCGGACGACGGAATCGCCGGAGCCGCGTTGCCGGAGAGGGGCCGGTCATGAAACGCACCCAGGTGAGGATCCAGCGTCCGCAGCGGCCACGCCGCCCGACGAGACTCGATCTCCGGACGCCGTCCGGCCGTGTCCTGCCGTTCTGACCGATGAACCCGACGCTGCGGTTCGGACGGATCGCGGGCATCCCGATCGGTGCGCACTGGTCGGTGGTGCTGATGATGTTGCTCGTCAGCGACACGCTGGCGTCGACCGCGCTGCCCCAGCTCGTCCCGGGCTAAAGCACTGCGGCGTACTGGCTGACCGGCGTTGTGGCGGCGCTCGCCTTCCTGGCTTCGCTACTTGCACATGAACTCGCCCACGCGCTGACGGCTCGCCGGTACCAGGTGCCTGTTCAACGGATCACACTGTGGATGCTCGGCGGGGTGAGTGTGCTCGACGGCGATCCGGCGACGCCGCGGGCGGCCTTCCTGATCGCGGCGGCCGGACCAGCGACGAGCCTCTGTATCGGCGCGGTGTCCGGCGCCGGCGGCCTGCTGTTGCGGGTGACCGAGGCCCCTGACCTGTTGCAGGCGACGGCGCTGTGGTTCGCGGTGATGAATGTCGCTCTCGGTCTCTTCAACCTCCTGCCCGGTGTACCGCTTGACGGCGGCCGGGTGCTGCGTGCGTGGCTCTGGCATCGGTACGGCGATCCCGACCGGGCCACCGCGGTCGCGTCGGTGGCGGGTCTGGTCGTCGGCGGGCTGATCGCGGTCGGTGGAGTCGTACAGCTGGTGACCGGCGATGCAGGCGGCGTCTGGCTGATGGCGGTCGGGTACGTCGTCGCGCTCGCGGCGACCGCCGAGGGCCGGCAGGCTCGTGCGCGTGCTAGGGGTGAGCGGTTTGTCGCAGGCGCCGTCATGCGACCGGTGGTCGAGGTCGGCGATGCAGCGATGCCCGTTTCCCGCTTTCTGACCGACGTCGCCCCCGGAACCGAACAGCTCGTGTTCCCGGTTGTCGGCCCTGGCGGCCGGACGACCGGAGTCGTCAGCCTCGCCCGTCTCGTGGCGGTTCCGCTGGAGCTCCGGTCCGGCACACTGCTGCGTGACATCCAGACTCCCGTCGAGCGGATCCAGGTTGTCGACCCGCGAACTCCGCTGACAGAATTGCAGCACCTGGCACCGGACGACGTCGCGCTGGTCGTGGATGGTGCCCGCCTGGCCGGCTTGATCACGGGGTACGACGTGGCGCACCGAACCGGCTGCTCGTGGTGATGGACAGGATCGTCGGCGGTCTCGATCCATGGGCGGATGGGGTCGAACCAGCTGATCGGGTCCGGGTAGGTCTGCCGGACCTCGATCGCGTGGACGCCTAACAGTTCTGCGCCGGTCGCCTCCGCGAGTTCGGCGCAGAACCGGAGCGCGTCCTGACCCTCAACAGATCCGTCGATGCCGACCACGTGTCGGACTGACCAACGCGGTCCAGCTCGGCAAGGCGTAGACATCAACTCGCTGACCGCCGCCCCCGCGCGGCGACCAGCCGTGATCAGAGGCGGACGCGCTCCAGGTGGGTCGGGGTGACTGCGGTCCAGTCGAGTTCGGTGTGGATCCGTCCGGCCAGTTCGGCACGGGCGTGGTCTTCGCCATGAACGACGTACACGGTCTCCGGTGGCCGAGGAGAGGCAGCGAGCCAGGCAAGCAGTTCGTCGGCGTCGGCGTGGGCGGAGAACTCGGAGAGGCCGACGATCTGGGCGCGGACCGGGACGTAGCGGCCGTGGATCTTGACGGCGCGGGCGCCGTCGAGCAACGCGCGGCCGCGGGTGCCGGGGACCTGGAAGCCGGGGAGGATGACGGTGTTGCGTTTGCCGGGGAGCAGCCGTGCGAGGTGGTAGAGGACGCGGCCGCCGGTGGCCATGCCGGACGCGGAGATCACGATCGACGGGCGGCCGGGGTCGCTGATCCGCATCGATTCCTCGACGGAGTGGACCAGGCGCAGGGTGCCGGGGTCGAACGGGTCCGGGCCGCCGATGATCTCGGGGCGGAGCTCGGGTGACTTGTTGGTGACGGCCGCGCGGTACACGTTGAGTGCGGCCAGCGCCATCGGGCTGTTGACGTATACGGGCAGGTGGGGGATGAGGCCGTCGCGCATCAGACCGGTGAGCTCGTGCAGCAGGACCGCCGTACGGTCGATGGCGAAGGCCGGCATCAGTACGACTCCGCCTCGGGCCGCGGTCGTGCTGATCAGGTGGGCGAGCCCGGCGTGGTCGAGCGGCTGGTGGTGGCGGTTGCCGTACGTCGACTCGACGAGGACTGTGTCGACCGCGGGTGGAAGCTCTGGCGGGCGAAGCAACGGATGCTGTTGCCGCCCGAGATCACCGCTGACCAGGAGCCGTCGTCCGTCGACGTCGAGTACTGTGAACGCGGAGCCGAGGATGTGGCCGGCTCGGTAGAGCCTGACCGCGATGGAGTCGGCGAGGTCGATGCGACTGTCGGTGGGGCGGAAGAGCCGGATGGCCAGCTCGGCGTCCTCGGAGTCGAACAGGGGCTGGGGCGGATCGTGCCGGGAGTATCCGCCGGCGCGGGCGTGCTGTGCGTCCTCGACCTGGAGGTGGGCGGCGTCGCGAAGCACGATCGCCGCCACGTCCGCCGTAGATGGCGTGCAGATCACCGGGCCGTGAAAGCCCTGCCGGACAAGGCTGGGTAGGTAGCCGCAGTGATCGAGGTGTGCGTGCGTGAGCACAACGGCGTCGAGCGTCGCCGGGTCGATCGGGAACTCCTCCCAGTTCCGCCGGCGCCACTGCGCCTCGCCCTGGAACATGCCGCAGTCGAGCAGGATCCGCTGCCGGTCGTGCTCGAGCAGAAACTTGCTGCCGGTCACCGTCCCGGCTGCGCCGAGGAAGGTCAGCGTGCTCATTGGACGTCTTCGAGGGTTTGCTCGAGGCGCAACGCCGTCTGCGTGAGCGCGCGCAGCGCCGCGAGGGTCTCGGCGATCTCTTGGTGCGAGGTCACCGGGTGGACGGTGCGGAACAGATCGTTACGGAGGTCTTCGAGGCGGTCGACGAGATGCTCGATCTCGGTGGCGACGATCCGGCAATCAGGGGTGCCGAGCAGCGGCAGGATGCGGCCGCGGTACGCGATGATGGTCTGCTGCGCCTCGGCCAGCCGGCGTTCCTCGAGGAACCAGTCGTCTGACGTGCTGGTGTCCGCGATGTCGTCGAGCTGGGCTTCCCAGCGCTCGATCTCCTGCTGCAGCGGAGTGGTCATGGCTGACTCCTTCGATTCACCTTCAGGATCGCCGGGGGAGCCGTTGGGGCGCTGCGGGCAAGAGTCCCGACCTACAGGACCTTCGGTCCTTCGATCCGAGGACTCAGGCCCTGTCCGGCCGAGCTCGGCTGCGGTTCGGTGGAGGTGAGAAGGAGGGCCGAGATGAGGCATCCGCTGAAGGTTTCGGACGTGATGACGCGCGACGTGATCACGGTGACCGGGGACACGCCGTACAAGGAAGTGGTGTCGCTGCTCGCGACCCATCACATCAGCGCGGTCCCGGTCGTGAACCGGTTCGGCGGTATCGGTGGGGTGGTCTCGGAAACGGATCTGATCCGGAAGGAAGAGTTCCGGCGCCGGCGCCCGCCGAGGCTGGCGCGGCGGACGGTCCGGACCAGGGCGGCGGCGGTGAGCGCCGGCGACGCGATGTCGCATCCCGCGATCACGATCCCGCAGACCGCGACGATCCCCGAGGCGGCCCGGCTGATGGCGACCCGCGGGATCACCCGGCTGGTCGTCACCACCGACGACAACGACGCACTGGCCGGGATCGTCACCAGGTCGGACCTGCTGAGAGCGTTCCTGGAACCGGACGACCGCATCCTGCAGCGGATTCGCCGCGACGTCGTCGTCCACGCGCTCTGGGACGATCCGTTCGCGATCGAGATCGAAGTACATGATGGTGTCGTCACGTTGTCCGGCGAGGTCGACAACCGCAGTACCGCGGATGTTGCCGGCAAGTTGACGCAAGAGGTGGACGGTGTCGTTGCCGTCGACAACCGCTTGACGTGGGTGTACGACGACATCGCGGCAACACCGCACCCGCTGCCTTCCCCGGAAGTGCGCCGCCGCACCTGAAACCGAGTGCCCGACGTCACCTGTGCCGACGCTTGCGGAGCGTGTGGTTGAGGCGGGCCCAAGCGATCATCGCGCCGACGGGGGCAAGGGCGATGAGAGCGACATCGAGCGGGTTCCAGCGCCACGACTGTGGATCGCGCACTCTCGTGGGTTTGCGTGGATCGACCTCCAGATCGATTCGATCGCCGACCTTCGGACGTTGGTGGATGTCCTCGACGAGGACGCGTACGCCGGGAAAGCGTGACTGCAGTTCTGCGTTGAAGCTGGGCCCTCGCTGGTCGTAGTTGGTGCGGACGACGAGTGCGGTCACGAGCTCGCTCCGGTGGTTGAGCACGAGGTCGTCGTACACGAACGACACCGAGAGGCCAGCCATCGCGGCGATCCACAGCAGGCTCAGGATCAGGCGGAGTGCCGTCCACTCGCCGACGGGTGTCGACAGGACGAGGCGCTCGAGCCAGGGCCCGTCGGTGCCGCCCTGCCTATGTTTACCGGTCGCCACGACGATCCCACCCGCTGCCCTCGTCGCCGCTGCGCTGTGGGCGGCGGCTCTTGCCAACACGTGCCGCACCTGATTGCAGCGGCGCTGCGTAGCGTGTGTGCCGTTCTGTAGCTACGGCGAACGTCACCTCGACGGTGTCGATATAACTCCCGCCCTTGCCGTACCGGACTGTCAGCTCCACGCCGTCGGCAACTGTTCCGACACCGGTTTCCAGGAAGTCGTGCGCGACAGCCTGCTGGTTGCGCATGTCCAGAAGGGCGCCAGCACCAAACACCGTCGCTACGAGCGCGAAGACACCCATGACTGAGGCCCACCGCGGAAAGGCTTGCACGGGTCTTCCTCTTTCGATCGACGACGCAGTACGTCGCCGACCAGGCTTCCCGGCACTCCACGAACAAGCCGCGCCGAAGCACGGCGTTCATTGGCTCTATCGATCGAACAGGGTCGCACGTTACAACGTCAGGACCTTTGCCTCTGATGATGCGCCGGACGGCGGCGGAGCATGACGTCAGGTGGAGATCACGCTGGGGAGGTCGGGCGGTGGGTGTTGCGATCGAGGTGGCTGGGCTGGTCAAGCGGTACGGCGCCACGCCGGCCGTCGACGGTGTGTCGTTCTCGGTGGCCGAGGGTGAGGCGTTCGGGTACGTCGGTCCGAATGGTGCCGGTAAGACGACGACGATCCGGAGCATGCTCGGGCTGGTGCGACCGACGTCCGGGACGATTCGCATTCTCGGCCGGGACATCTCGAGCGATCTCAGGGCGGTGCTGGCAGACGTGGGTCACCTGCCGGGGGAGTTCGGGCTGTGGCCGCAACTGACCGGCCTGGAGTGCCTCGAGTATCTCGGCGACCTGCAGGGGCGTCCGCCCGTACGGCGCAAGGAGCTGTGCGAGCGGCTCGAGTTGTCGGCGGCTGATCTGCATCGGCAGGTGAGGGTCTACTCACGCGGTATGCGGCAGAAGATCGGTCTTGTCCAGGCGTTCCAGCATGATCCGCGGGTACTGGTGCTCGACGAGCCGACCGAGGGTCTCGACCCGGTCATGAAGGAACGGTTCGGCGGATTGCTCGACGAGCATCGACGAGCGGGCGGAACTGTCTTCCTCTCCTCGCACATCCTGACCGAGGTGGAGCAGACGACGGAGCGGGTCGCCGTGATCAAGGCCGGCCGGATCGTGGCGACCGGAGCGACTGCCGACGTGACTGGCGAAAGCGTGCACCACTGCACCCTGGTTCTCAAGTCTCCGATCGCGGATGGTGCGCTCGACGTCGCGGGTGTCTCGGCGCTGGAGAGCGACGGCCTGGTTCACCGGTTCGAGTTCCGTGGGGACATGGAGGCGTTGATGCGCCAACTCGGCACGTTCGCCGTACAGGAGTTCGTCTGCGAGCCGGAGCATCTCGCCGAGACGTTCTTCGAGATCTACAGGGAGGTCAGATGAGTGTCGTCGTACTCCGCCAGACGCTCCGCCAGGTACGCCACGCGATCGGCGCCCTGGCCCTCGGTGTGGGGGTGTTCTTCTACCTGATCCTGTTCGCCTCGGCGTCGTTCACCAAGGACGCGCCGAACGTGCCTTTCCTGCAGTCGCCGCCCAAGGCGATGACGGCGTTCCTCGGTGGTTCGGCCGATTTCTTCCACCCTGACGGATGGTTGAGCCTCGGGATGACGCACCCGGTCGTGCTCGCGTTGCTGACCTCGTCGGCGCTGCTGGTTGCGGCCGGATCGGTGGCCACCGAGGTCGAGCGCGGCACCATCGACCTGGTGCTCGTCCGGCCGGTCGGGCGCCTGCGATTCCTGGCTGCGAAGGCGGTCGCCTCGATCGTTGCCGTGACCGCTGCGGAAGCCGGCGGACTGGCCGCCGTACTGATCGCACGGGAGACGATCGGCCAGGTGGCGGGCCTTCCGATGACGTCCGTACTTCGGGCGTTCGCCGGCTCGTGGCTGCTGTTCGTCGGCGTCGCGATGCTCGGCGTATTGGTGTCGGCGGCCTCGAGCCTGCGCGGCCGGGCGATCGGTATCACGGTCGGCATCGTCGTCGCCTGGTTCTTCCTGAACTTCATCGCCCTGCTCATCGACGGCATCAGCCCGCTGCGCTACGCCTCACCGTTCCACTACTTCCGCCCAGTAGACCTCCTCGCCGGCACGGCACCCGCCGGTGACCTCCTGGTTCTTGTCTCGATCCCTCTGATCGCAGCCGTCGCGGCCGGACTCCGATTCACACACCGTGACCTGACCCGGTGATGCCCGGCATACAGCTGCTACTCGCTGTCGGGATCGTGGTTCGGTGTTGTCTGGTCCGCTGCCCTTGTGATGAGGTGCTGGGTGGGTTCACCGGCTGTCAAGGGGATGTTTCGGCTGTGAGCGTGCCGGTCGGACCGTGGCCGGGGAACCCACCACACATGGGACTATTGACCCTGTGGCGGGACCGTGGGCGCGACTACTGCTTGGCGTATGACAGACGTTGCCCGGTCCTTGCACATTCGGCCGCCGCATCATGCATGGTTCCGGCAGCATCCTGCTGTTGCCTTCGCGGTGGCCGGAGGGCTGTACGGCGCGGTACTGCTGCTGACAATGTTCGCTGGCACGCCGTGGGACGACTATTTCTTGCTCTATATCTTCCCGGTCGCTCTGGTGGCGATCACATTCGGTCTTCTTGCTGGTGGGATAGCCGGTCTGTCCGCCGTCGCGCTCATCGTTCTTTGGGTCGTACTGCGCGACGTCCACTTGACCGTCGGTGGATGGGCAACGCGCGTTGCGCCGATGCTGGTGCTGGGCTTGCTGCTCCGCCGTGCGGCTGACCGGCTGCGCCTGGGCGAGCTGGAGCGTCGGCGGCTGGAGGCTGCAGCGCTGTTGCACCGTGAGGCGATCGAGATCAACGACTCGTTGGTGCAAGGTATGGCCGCCGCCCGCTGGTCGTTCCAGGCAGGTCAGATGGACCACGGCCTCAAGATCCTCGACGAGACACTCGGTCAGGCCCAAGAACTTGTCTCCAACCTGATCCGGCGGGCCGAGATGAGCGGCCGTGCGCTGCCGTTGGACAAGCCTTAGCAGTCGTCCAGCCGTGTCAGCCTGTGAGCAACGTTCCTGCGGACCGAATGATGGTGATGTGGCGCATCAAACGATCGTCAGATCGGCGAGAAGTTTTTCTACCTGGTCGCGGATCTCGTCGCGGACCTGGCGGACAACCTCGATGGGCTGGCCGGCGGGGTCGGTGAGTTTCCAGTCTTCGTAGCGTTTGCCGGGGTAGAACGGGCAGGCGTCGCCGCAGCCCATGGTGATCACGACGTCGCTGGCTTGTACGTCGTCGGTCGACAGCAGGTGTGGTGTCGTGCCGGTGAGGTCGATGCCGAACTCGCGCATGGCTTCGACGGCGACGGGGTTGATCTGGTCGGCCGGTTCGGAACCTGCCGAACGTACCTCGACTTGGTCGCCGGCGAGGTGGCGTAGCCAGCCTGCGGCCATCTGGGATCGGCCGGCGTTGTGGATGCAGACGAACAGGACACTGGGCTTGCTCACGAGGATGCTCCAGCGGTGGTTTCGGTGTGAGGTGTAACGACATCGTCGGCCGCTGCTCCGGCGGACGGGAAGAGTATTGCGACCAGAGCTGTGCCGACGATCGCGCCGATGATCTGGAAGGCGGCGAAGCCGGGGACCGAGCTGGGTGCGATGCCGGCGAAGGTGTCGCTGAATGCGCGGCCGATGGTGACGGCCGGGTTCGCGAACGAGGTCGACGAGGTGAACCAGTACGCCGCGCCGATATAGGCCCCGACTGCGAGCGGCGCGAGCTGGGCGCGGCCGGTTGCGGCGAGAGTGAAGATGAGCAGGATGAGGCCGGCGGTGGCGACGGTCTCGCCAAGGTAGAGGTGTCCGGCGGATCGATGGGTGGCCGACCAGGACACGGCGGCTTCGCCGTACATCAGGTTGGCCAGGATCGCCCCGCCGATGCCGCCGACGATCTGCGCGGGGATGTACGCGCTGACATCCTGTGCGGTGAGACCGGTGCCGGTACGTCGGCCGAGCCACCAGTCGACCGCGGACACGACGGGGTTGAAGTGGGCACCGGAGATCGGGCCGAACGTCAGGATCAGCACGGCGAGCCCGAGTGCGGTCGCGAACGAGTTCTCCAGCAGTTGCAGCCCGACATCACTGGGTGAGAGTTTGGCGGCGGCGATTCCGGAGCCGACCACGACGGTTACGAGCAGGCCGGTGCCGAGTCCTTCGGCGAGCGCCTTGCGCCATACCGGTTGTGCGTGGCTCATCCGCGGCTCACCGGTACGGCGAGCTCGTCCAGCAGCAAGCGCACGCGGCGTTCGATCTCGTCGCGGATCGGGCGTACGGCGGCCACGTCGAGGCCGTCAGGATCGTCCAGGTCCCAGTTCTCGTACCGGGTCCCGGGGAAGATCGGGCACGCGTCCCCGCAGCCCATGGTGACGACCACGTCGGCGGCCCTGACGATCTCATCGGTCCAGGGCCTGGGGAACTCGGCGGAGATGTCGATGCCGCGTTCGGCCATCGCGGCGATGGCGGACGGGTTGACCTCGATGCCGGGTTCGGAGCCACCGGACCAGGCGACGGCGTTGTCACCGGCGAGCTGCTGGAAGAACCCCAGTGCCATCTGGGATCGGCCGGCGTTGTGGACGCACAGGAACAGCGCCACCGGTTTGCCGTCGTCGTGGTGGCCTTCGACACGAGCGAGCGCATTGAGGCGCTGCCGGGCGAAACGCTCGGCCAGCAGGGGCAGGAAGTTGGGGACGGTGCTGCCAGTCGCGAACTGGTCGTAGCTGGAGTGTAGGATCCGTTCGATCGTTTCCGGGCCGTAGATGCCGGAGAACTCGTCGGTCAGTCGTGCGGCGGCGGTACGCAGTGCGACGTATTGGTCAATGGACAGGTCTTCGCGACGTGACCACGTAAGTTCGGTCATCGCTTGCTCCCGGTGGTGTCGGTAAGGGCCTGTGCCAGCCGGTCGATGCGGTCGGCGATTTCGGTGTAGGCGGCTTCGAAGGCCGCGTCGGTGTCGATCGGAGCAGGGTCGGGGATCGACCAGTGCAATCGGGGCCGCTGTTCGGTGGGCAGGTGTTCGTGGGCGTTGTCGCAGACCGCGATCAGCAGATCGTCGCGGCGTACGACGTTCTTCAGGTCTGCGGTGCGCCAGCCGGACGGGTCGAGATCGTGGCGGCGGGCGACCTTCAGCGCCCGCGGGTGAACGCGCTCGGCGGGTTCGGTACCGGCAGAGACGGCGGGGACGTGGCTGCGGCGGGCCCAGATCGCCGCGGCGAGCTGGGACCGTGCGGAGTTCTGGGTGCACACGAACAGGATCCGTTTCGCTGTGAGCAGCGCTGGTGAGGCGACCGCGGCCAGCGCTTCAGGTTCGAGCCGGACATAGGTGCGGCGGCCGTCGCCCTCGGATCGCGTGCGGACAACGAGTCCGGCGTCTTCGAGCACTTTGAGGTGATGGGCGATCAGGTTCGTCGGCATGTCCAGCGCCGCACCGAGTTCACCAGGCGCAGCATCGCCGGCAACCAGCGTGTCCACGATCACCAGCCGTGCCGCGTCGCCGAGCGCCGCATGAATCCGGGCTCGCTCCGCCAAGGTGAATCGCTCAGTGTTCATTGCCTCAATAATTATTGAGGCATTTGTCGAAGTCAAGCCTGAGGAACTTGCTCGCCCGGGACCCTCGTGGGGGGTGGTGATGTCCGGTGTGCAGACATCGGGTACTCGCGGCCTTTCGTCGGCGGATGCGGTACGACGACTCGCGGCCGATGGGCTGAACGAGCTCCCGGCGCCGCCAGGGCTGGCTGAACGCCGGGGCCGCCGCCATCGTCCTGCTCCTCGTCGACACCATCGCCAAGGGCTCCCGCCGCGCGTGACACGCAATGAGCATCATGCTGGACCATAGGTGGATCACCATGAACGCGAAGAACAGCTCGACGCTCCACAAGGTGCAGCGAGTTCACGAAGTGACCGGTCGCCGACGCGTGCCACCAGGCCGGACCGCCCAGCGACAGGGCCGCGCCGGAGACGAGTACGACGAGCAGAGCCGCCAGGGTCAGGGCTCCGAACACGTAGATCCAGGAGTTCACGTACGCGGGCTGGCGGTCCGGCAGCAGCTGGCCGGGCGGGACCGTACGGCCGAGCCGCGTGCGCAGCCGGGTCGTCCAGTTGCCCTTGGCTGGCCGGTTGTTGTCATGTTCCGCCGTACGGCTGGCGATCGAGGTCATGGCCGGTCCCGATGATCGCCAGGGAGCGGGCGATGACGTTGTCAGGTCGGGGGCGGCCGCGGAAGGGACTTTCGGCCCTGCCCGCGCCGTACGTAGCCTGTTTGACTCTGGGCATCGAGGAAGGAGGCTTCCGATGACGACGGACAGGGAGCTCGAGGCTGATATCGAGACCTATTTCCGCGACGGCCAGTGGCACACGCGGCGCGGCGAGTGCGCGACGCCGTTCGCATCCGGTGAGAGCCGGGAGCGCATGATCGCGATCGGCGTCGAGGTCGCCCGCTGGAACGGGTTCCGGCATGTGATCCGCGATGCCGACGGCAGCATCGTCGAGATCAGCGTCTACGAGCACGGCCCTACCCGAGCCGCTCGCCAATCAGCCGGCACGTCGTCAAGAGCGGCTGACGGCTGTGGTGACGACCGACCGGAGTACAGATGGTGTGCACGGTCCGAGGCTGACGGGCGAACAGGTCTGGCGGGCGATCGCCGACCGGTCTTTCGCCGTACTGAGCTATGTCACCCCGACCGGCGAGCCGCGATCGAGCGGCGTCGTGTACGCGGCCGGCCCAAGGCAGTTGTACGTCGCCGTCGCCCCGGACAGCTGGAAGGCGCTGCACATCCCGGCGACCGATCAGGTCGCGGTGACGGTCCTGGTGCGGCGCGGTGGGCTGCTCTCGTTGATCGTGCCGATTCCGCCGGCGACCATCAGCTTCCACGCGCGAGCGGTGGTGCATCCTGTCGGTGCGCCCGCCCTCGACGCGCTGTCGACCGAGCTCGCCACGTTGGTACCGTCCGAGCGGCTGGCCAACTGCCGGATCGTGGAGATCTTCCCGGAGGGTCACTTCCTCACCTACGGCATCGGTACGTCCCTTCGGCGGATGCGCAATCCGAGCGCGTCCCGCGCCCGCGTCGCGGTGCCTTGACCGTGTGTACCGGGATCGTGGGGTGGGCGCCAGGTCTGTTTCGCGTTTCTGCCGGAGGCGGTGGTCCCTGTAATTGTGGCACCCACCTGCGATGTTCTGAGTGAACAGGGGACGACTCGGCTCGTGGCGCTGAGGACGGCGGTGCCTCGGTGCCGATCGTCTCCTGGAGATCCGAGAGTGGGAGCTGATCGTGACGCCGGACAAGATCGTTGTCGGGGTGGATGCGGCGTGGCGCCGGTCCGGAGCGTTGGATTGGGCGCTGCACGAAGCAGAACTGCGTCGGCTGCCGTTGCGGGCAGTGCATGTCGCGAACGAGCCACGGCGGTACGACGCCGTCGCGCCGATCAGAGTTGACGGCCAGTTGATCCGGCCCGCGGCCGTTCCGCCGCACGATCGGCGGCTGGTCGACGAGCTCGAGCAGTACCTCGCCGGGTTCGACCCGGCGATGGACCTCAGCGCCGACGTACTGGTCGGAGCCCCCGACGAACGCCTCGCCGAACTGAGCGCGGCCGCCGAGTTGACGGTCGTCGGCCGGCGCGGATTCGGTGACTTCACCCGGCTGCTGATCGGGTCGACCTCGGAGTCCGTCGCGATTCACGCCGAGGGCCCGGTCATCGTCGTACCGAACGGCTGGCAGCGGGCCAAGCACGCGGGCGCTCCGGTCGTCGTCGGGCTGGACGGGCACGACCAGAACGAAGACGCGCTGGAGTTCGCGTTCGAGATGGCGACGATGCACCGCGTTCCGCTGTGCATGGTGCACGCGTGGGACGTACCTGCGCCGTACACCTGGAACGCGGTCACGGCCGCCGGGATGCGCGATCAATATGAGCAGGCGGCGCAGGAGTTCTTGGACACGGTTGCCGAGCAATGGCGTCGCAAGTACCCGGACGCCGAGGTGCGGCAGGCGCTTCGGCAGTCACACCCTGTCGTCGCGCTGCTCGACGTCGCCGAGCCGGCCGACGCGCAACTCATAGTGATCGGCGGCCGTCGGCACCGGCTGCCCGGTCTGATCGTCGGTTCGGTCGCCCGTGGCGTACTGCATCACGCCACGGTGCCTGTCGCCGTCGTCCACGAACACCGCACGACCGCATCACCTCTCGGTCAGCAGTAGGCGGCCGAGGACGAACGGATCTGCGGCCGAGACGGCCGGCCGGGTACGACGGGAGGTTCGGCCCTGGAAGCCCGGGTCTTCCGGATCTGTTCGCGGCACCGCCCAGTGCGCGAGACTGGGCGGAAACCGGTTCGGAACTGCCGGAGCAACACGCCGCAGAGGGGGCTGGTCATGAAACGCACCCAGGTCAGGAGCCAGCGCCCACAGCGCCCACGCCGTCCGATGACACTCGATCTGCTCACCCCCGTCCGGCAGCGTCCTGCGCTTCTGACGACATGCTCGAGATCGAGGGGTTGACCAAACGGTACGGCGCGACGCTCGCGCTGGACGACTGTACGTTCAGCGTCGCGCCGAAGCGGTTGATCGGTCTGCTCGGGCCGAACGGGGCCGGCAAGACGACGCTGATGCGCTGCCTGCTGGGGCTCGTGGTTCCCGACGGTGGGACGATCCGCTGGTCGGGTGGACCGCTCGGCGAGGACCGCGGCCGCAACTTCGGATACATGCCGGAGGAGCGCGGCCTCTATCCCACGATGCGCGTCGACGAGCAGGTGAGGTACTTCGCGATGTTGTCGGGGATGGCGCCTGCGGCAGCGGGGCGGGCGACCGCGGACGTGGTGCGCCGGGTCGGTGCCGGTGACCTGTCCGGTCGTCGGGTCGAGGAGCTGTCGCACGGTAACCAGCAACGGATCCAGCTGGCGGTCGCTCTGGTGCACAATCCCGAGATCCTGGTGCTCGATGAGCCGTTCGCCGGTCTCGATCCGCTCGGTGTCGACCAGTTCGGAGCGCTGCTGCTCGATCTGGCCGCGGACGGTACGACGGTGCTGTTCTCCAGCCACCAGCTCGACTTGGTACAGGATCTGTGCCAGGACATCGTGACGATCAACCATGGTCGTGTCGTCCTCGCCGGTGAGCTGGAACAGCTGCAGCGGGCGACCGCGCGGCGGCGGATCACGGTGGTGTTCGCGGCGGCTGCACGGCGCAACTGGACCGCTGCTCTGGATGGCGTCACCGTCGAAAAGGCCGAGGACCGGCATGTGCGGCTGAGCCTCGACGCGGGCGGTGACCTCGATCGGGTTTTGCACGCGGCGCGTACGGCGGGGCCCGTGCTGCGGTTCGACTACCAGCCGCCGTCCCTGGAGGAACTCTTCCGGGAGGCGGTCGGACGATGAAGCACGAGTTCCGGACCGTCTGGATCGTCGCGAGTCGCGAGTTGCGGACCCGCGTTCGCAGTACGGCGTTCCGCATCTCCGCCGTAGTGATGCTGCTCGCCGTCGTACTCGTCATCGTGATCCCGGTCCGGGTCGCGCAACGTCAGCACCCGCCCACGGTCGCGGTGGCGGGAGCTCCGTCGCTGACGACCGCCCTGGCAGCGAGCGGCCTCACTGTCCGGACCGTCGGCAACCGTGCGGCAGCAACCGCTCAAGTCACGTCCGGTTCGGCGGATGTGGCCATCGTTGCATCGTCGGACGACGTCGAGGTCATCTGGAAAGGCGGCGCCGATGCCACGCTCGCCCCGGTGATCGAGGCGGCGGTGAGCCGTTACGTGGTCGTGCGGCGCGCCGATGCGCTGGACCTCACGCCAGCCGAGGCCGCTGGGCTGCTGGCCCCGGTCGAGCCGACGGTCACCGTGCTCGATCCGAACCCGGACGACACCAGCCGGCTGATCGTCGCTCTGGCCGGGGTGATCCTGCTGTTCGTTGCCTTGAACATCTATGGCAGCTATGTGCTCACTGGCGTGGTCGCGGAGAAGTCCAGCCGGGTCGTCGAAGTACTCCTGGCCCGCGTACGACCGGTCCAGTTGCTCGCCGGCAAGATCATCGGCATCGGCCTGCTGGGCGTCGCGCAGTTCGCGGCACTGGCAGTCGTCGGTGCCGTCACGCTGCAGATCGTGAAGCCGCCGCATCTGTCCAGCGGCACGCTGCCGCAGATCGCGAGCGACGTACTCTGGTTCGTCCTCGGTTACAGCTTCTACAGCGTCCTGTACGGCGCCTTGGGCTCGCTGGCCTCCCGCATCGAGGACGCACAAGCCGCCGCTGCACCGCTGACAGCTCTCCTGACCCTCGCGTACCTGGGCGGCTTCGTCGCACTCCGCAACCCACACGCGTGGTGGGTCACAGCGCTCTCGTTCTTCCCGCCCACTGCCCCGATGTACCTGCCACTGCGCTCCGCTCTCACGCACGTGCCGCTCTGGCAAGGCGTATTGGCGGCGCTACTGGTGGTCGCAGCGACAGCCGTCGTACTACGCGTCGGCGCCCGTCTCTACCAAGGGGCGATCCTGCACCACGGCACGCGACTCCGCATCCGTCAGGCCTGGCACGGCACGCCCTGACTCGGACCGGCGGGATCTGGACCGCGAGCACCCCACGGGTACATCAGCGGGCCGCGCGGGCGACTGGTCGCCACCAGGTCTCGTTGTCGGCTGGAAGCGTGGGCGGGTCGGCGAGCAATTGGTCGCGATGCAGGCTGGGCACCACGTGATACCGGATCGAGCCCGGCACGCTCACCAATTCGAGTACGCGCCACAGCGCGCGGGCGTACGCCTTCGCGGCGTCGGGGCCGTCCCATTCGTAGACGCCGCGGTACACCCCATAGGCGTCGTTCGCGAGCCACAGCTTCGAAACGAAGCCGGGAAAGCCGACGAACAGCGGCGTGTTGACCAGCGATTCCCAGCGGAAGAACGCGTGGCCTCGGCCGTGCACGCCGTACAGCCGGAACGCGACAACCAAGACGCACGGATCCGTGACGGCTGCTCGATCGACCACGGTCTCGCGGTACACCCTGCTCTTGGTGCCGTCGGCGAACCGGAGGTAGTTGCCGAGGTGTTCCTGCCGGTGGTGGATGCGTCGTTGCATCAGGAGGCGCGCTGTGGTGGCGATGCTCCGCGCGACAGCGGCGAACGCGGCGATTTTCGGCAGTGGGGTTTGTTCGCTCATGCGGAGCTCCGTCTCAGGTCACATCACGGCGGACGGCCAGGGTGGTGCCGAGGGTTGCGAAGGCGACGCCGTACGCGAGCAGCAGCAGACCCGCCGCCCAACCGGCGAGGTACTGCACGTTCGCCTGGTAGTTGTTGACCAGCCCGTTGAACGCTCCGCCCGGCAGGTACTTGTAGTAGTCCCTGATGCGGGGCAAGGCCGCGACCAGTCCTTCGATCACGAAGAGGTAGATCAGCGTGCCGACGATCGCGGCGACCTGGTTGCGGAGCAGTGCTCCGATGCCGACTCCGAGGACTGTGTAGACCGCCAGCCCGAGGACCACGCCGATCAGCGTCCGTGGCAACCCGATGGTGGTGAGCGAGATATCGATGTGCTTGGCCGACAGCCAGGGCAGCGCGAGCGCGATCGTTGCCAGCACGTTCACGCAGCCGAACCCGAGGCCCGCGACGGCGTACGCGATGAGCTTCGCCATCACCACTCGACCGCGTCGTGGGGTGGCGAGGAACGTCGGCGTCACGGTTTCGTGCCGGTATTCACCGGTCATCGCGACGATGCCGAGTACGACGGCCAGCGGCGACGAGGCTGCCGCCGAGGCGAACAGATTCCGTTGTCCTGCCGGGGATGTCAGCGGCGGGTTGGGGTTGCCGGGAGATCCGGACAGCCCGATCGTCAGCCCGATGATCAGGACGGTCATCCCGATCGCGCCGAGCAACAGCCACAGCCAGAGCCGCGTCGTGAACAGCTTAGTGAACTCTGCCCTGAGTAGCCTGGTCATCTGCCGCCTCCGTCGCTCGACTCGCCGGTGAGGGCGAAGAAGATGTCCTCGAGATCGCTGCGCTCGGCCGCTAGTTCGTGGAGCTCGATCCCTTCGCGGAAGGCAACGTGACCGATCGCTGCCGGCTCCAGCCCTCTGACCATCAGGGCATCGTCTTGTCGCTGCACATCGGGACGGGGAGAGAGCAGACCTAGTGCCACCGTGAGCCGGTCCAGGTCGGGGGCTCGAACGACGACTGTGCTGCCCTGCTGGCTGGCGAGCTCTTTCAAGCTGCCCTGGCGGACGAGCGTTCCCTGGTCGATCACGACGATGTCGTCGACGGTCTGCTCGACCTCACTCAGCACGTGGCTGGAGATCAGGACCGTACGCCCTTCGGAGGCCAGGCGGCGGAGGAATCCGCGCAACCAGGCGATGCCCTCGGGATCGAGCCCGTTGGCCGGCTCGTCCAGTATGAGCACGCCGGGGTCGCCGAGGAGCGCCGCGGCCAGGCCGAGCCGTTGCCGCATCCCGGTGGAGAAGCCGCGCACCTTCCGGTCCGCGACGGCGCTCAGCCCGACCAGACCGAGGACCGCATCGACCCGAGCGACTGGATATCCGTTGACCACGCAGAGGATTCGCAGGTGGTCCTTCGCCGATCGGGCGGGGTGGAAGCTGGACGAGTCCAGCACTGCTCCGACGGTCGACGACGGGTGCGGCAGGTCGATGTACCGTAGGCCGCCGATCGTGGCCGTGCCCGCGGTCGGTGTGACCAGGCCCAGCAGGCATCGCAGCGTTGTGGTCTTGCCGGCGCCGTTCGGTCCGAGGAAGCCGCTGATCGTGCCTGGTTCGACAGTGAAACTGAGGTTGTGGACCGCGCGTACAGGCCCGAACATCTTCGTCAGACCCGACACCACGATCCGGCCGGTCGCGTCCATCAGCTATTCCGCCATCAGTTTCTTGAGGCTTTGCCAGATGATCTGTTCGCGGTCGGCGATCTCGTGCATAGGTGTGACCGCCGGGCCGAGCAGCTCGGCGGGGTCGTCGAGTTCGGCCGCGGCAGCGAAGGTCGCGGCGACGTCTTCCCAGAGGTCGCCGATCGAGTGCATCTCGTCGCCGAGGCGGCTGAGGCGGCCTTCGCCGGTGATGATCGCGGCTTCGTCGAGGAAGCGTGCATACATGTACCGGAAGATTCCGCCGCCGGTGCCGCCGCGGGCGTCGATCATCAGCGCGGTGTTGAAGCATGTACGACGGATCGCATCGGAGTCGAGCACCTGCGGCCACCGCAGCGTTTCCTGGATCGCCTTACGAATTCCGCGGACGCCGAGGTTCGCGATCGGTGGTGTGAGCATGCCGTCGCACACGTCGGTGATCGCGGCGCGGACGTCGGCTGGGCGTGGATCCCGTGCCTTGTCGAAGTTGAACGTGTACCACGTGTGCCGGGGCGGGAACGGCCGGTACGTCGATCCGCGCGCCTTCTCCAGCACATCCCAGTCGACCGGGTGAAGTTCAGCATCCCGATCGGCGATCAGTACCTGTTCGGTCTGCGAGTCGTAGCCGGCGACGACGATCACGTGGCCGCCGAAGTGGTAGCCGGCCGGGAGATCGAAGTACGGCAGGAAGCCCATGTCGAGGTAGACGAGCACCGGCTCGCCTGCTTGCAGAAGCTCCCGGAGCTCCGCCTGAGCGACTCGGGTACTCGCGGTAGCGTGTGATGCGATGGCGACGCCCGTACGCCGGCCCGCTGTCTTCTCCAGGCCTTCCGCCCTAGGGCCGGCATTGTTGGCGCGGCCACCGTAGAAGGGATCGGTGTCCTTGAAGTGGAAGTACACGAACCCGAGCCCCGATCCGAGGCCGAGCAGGAGCTCCTCGCTGATCCGGTAGCCGTGGAAGTCGTACACGTGCTTCAGCGACCCGGTCACGCAATGATGCGTCGGATACGTCCCGAACTCCGGAAACGGCCGAACCGTCACGGGCCCGGCGACTGTGCTTGCCATCTCAGTACCTCCCGACCCCAGCCTGGTGCGGCCGGGCGCACAGCCACAGGGCCGAAAACGCCCGTTGGCACCGGGACGTCGTACCCCGGATCAACGGGTCTTCGGGCCCTGGCAACAGCCCACGCCGCTCGAGACGGCAGGCGGTCACCGCCGCCGCGGGCTCTGCAGCGATCACCGTGATCCTTGGTCTCACAGTCGCTCTCGGTGCCAGTGTGCTCTGGATGACCGTTCTCTTGGCCGCCGGTTCGCCACCCGCGGTGCGATGGTGCGCACAGACGTTGTCCATCGGACACCGCGACGTACTACAACGCAGTACGGCGGACCTGTGCCGACAATGGCGCGACAGTTACGAAGCTCTCCACCGGGCGAAGACCGGCCGCCAACGTCTCCGCATCGTGCTGGAGCGCCAGCTCTGCCTCGACGAACTAGGCCGCCGCGACCCGGAGGGCCTCGAAGCCTGGCTGACCTCCGCCGCCAGCGACCCCTCCAGATTCCTCAAGACCCGGTAACCGCAAATCGGTTGAGGCAGAATTTGGTCGCCGTGCCGCGGCAGGCGGAGACGCGCTCTGACAGCCATGTGGCTCACCTAACCGTTGGACGAGCCCCTCAGCAGCGGGCTCAGCCAGGCCAGGACAGGCGGCTACTCATCGTTTTACTCATTGGAATGGATGCCAAAGGCTGCGTAGCAGCGCCGTTTCTTGGCAACTCTCCATCGGAGAGTGCGCAGGTCAGCGCTAAACTACGGCTGTTACTGCGATCCAATGACAAGCCTGGCACCGTAAAGCGGAGTTAGGGTGCGGACCCCATCGTCTGGGCCTCTGAGCCCTCTTGGTGATGTCCGAGCAATGAACCGGCGAATATGGCAGCTGTCAACTATGCGCCGAAGCCCGGTTTGTACAGATGACGGTACTGGGCGTAGGCGTGGCAGAGAACATGAGTCCTGCTGAGCGACGAATGCATCATGACGCTGAACTGGCTCGTCGAGCCATCTTGGCGGCCGCGTTCACCATCACCGTGCATGGAGAGTCGCCAGCTGGGTGCTCGCGCTGCGCAAATGGCATGTTTTCAGCTCCGGGTGACAAGGGTCGGTCATCGATGCGTAGCAATGATCAGGAAACCGCAGGTCTGCGGCGTGATCCGCGAGAATCGACGGATCGCGCCGCAAGACCTGCGAGAACATCGATCAGGCGGCAGGCAAGCCTGCCCGATTTGCCGCTAGAACTCGCCGTAGACCTGGACCTTGGTGCCGATGGGGGTGTCGGCATAGATCTGATGGATCTGGGGGCGCATGACGCGGACGCAGCGGTGGCTGTCCGGGTACGGCTTGACGAGCGAGTTCACGCGCGAACCGTGCAGGGCGATCCCGGGCCGATCCTTGAGGAAGTAGAGCGAGTCGTACATATACGCGTCGTCGTACAGGCTGCTCTCGTGCGCACCGGCCCACTTGCGCCACACCTTGCCGGTCCGGTTCGGGGTCTCGTATCCGGGCCCGCCGGTGGAGATCCAGACGATCCGTTTGTAGGACTTGCCAACGATCTGGTACAGCACCTGGCAGGTCTTGTTGACGTAGATGCCGGGTTCGCGGGTCGGCGCCGGGCGCTTGGTTGCGTTCAGCACCGAGTACGCGTCGTTGAGCGTCAGCCCGCCCCGGCTGACCGGCATGCCGTGGGTCTCGCGCCACGCGCACAGCGCCTGCTTGGCGCGTGAGGTGATGTCGCCGTCGACGTCGCCGACCGGGTAGCCGAGTTTGTCCAGTTGCTTTTCCACGCGCAGCGCGTAGTACGCCGGCTTCTGCTTCACCTTGGGCTTCGGCGGGACGGTCGGCTTGACCGTCGGCTTCGTGGTCGGCGTCGCGGACGGGGTGCTCGGGGATTGCGAGGGTTGTGTCGACTGCGAGGGCTGGGTCGGTGACGGTGACGGTGACGGTGTCGTCTCGCTCGCGGCCACGTCCGAGCAGCCGGCCAAGATGAACGGCAGTACGACGGCGGCGGCAATGAGACCACGTCGACGGGACACGGATTCCCCTCTCCTCAACCCTTTTCAATGTCGCAGAAGCACGCCGGGTAAGCATGCAGCGACCCGCCGAGACTAATCGGCAAAGGTGCCAACGCCTGCCGCTAAGCCGTTCCCGTCACCGAACCGTTGCCGAGCCCCGGCTCCGGATCGACTGCGACACTAGGCACATGAAGTGGCTGGAATCGCCGGATGCGCTCTTCGAGGCTCTTGAGCGGGTGGCGCCGGAGCTGAGCTGTCTGCCGATCGTCACCCGCGAACTCGTGAACAAGGACGAGCCGCTGTGGTGGTCGTCGAGCGCGGTCCTCGGCGGGCGCTACGTCGCGAAGTTCGCCTGGTCACGTCCGGCGGCGCTGCGGCTCGCACACGAGATCACCGTACTGACCGAGTTGGCGGCCGTACCGTACCTCCCGAAAGTCGTTGCAAGCAGCACCGATCCGGTCCTGCTTGTCACCGAGCTCGTCCCCGGCAGATCGCTCTTCGAGGTCGTCGACTCGATCGACCGGGACCGCGCGGGCCGTCAGCTCGCGTACTTCCTGGCGGAACTGCAGCGCGCGGGGGAGCGGATGGACGACCTACCGCCCGCCGCGCTCCAGCCGGCCGGCACCGACACGGTACGGGAGCGATTCGGGAAGTGGATCCGGCCGGAGCAGCGCACGGCGGTCCTCAACTGGTGCGACTGGGCCGATGAGGTACTGGCCGAACCAGCGCTTCCGGTCCTGGCCCATGCGGACCTCCACGGCGGCAATCAGGTCTGGTACGGCGATGAGCTCCGCGCGATCGTCGACCTCGAGACCGCCGGCCTGGCCGACCCCGAGTACGACCTCCGCGCCTTCCCCGGAACCGGGCCCGGCATCGAGCTACTGACAGCCACCATGAAGCACTACCAGGAATTCACCGGCCGCGCCCTGGACCCCGACCGCGTTATGGCCTGGCACCTTCGCACCGCCCTCGGCGACGCCCTCTGGCGCAGTGAAGCCGGCGTCCTGCTCCCGGATCACCGAACCCCGGCCGAGTGGATCGAAGACCTCTCCACCCGGTTCACCGCCCTGAAAATCCGGAGCGTTTAGAGCCCGAGGTCGCGAAGGAACTCAGGCTTGTACGCCTGGAGCACCACATACCGCGGATCCGGAACCTCCATGTTCGCGTTCTTCGCCGCGTCCCCGTCCGCGTCGTGCGGTCCGACCGGAACACTCGGATCGGTCCAGTCCTGCTCGGCGGCGTTCCAGCGCGTGATGGTCGACGTCGCCTCGAGCCGATCGCCCGCGACCAGCTCCTTGGCGGTCCGCGCAGCCTCCTCGGCGTCCTCGAGCGTATGCGTGTACATCAGCATCCGGTCCCCGTCGCGGGTCACCGTCACCTGGCTCCCGAGCCGCTTCTGCGCGTCGTCGTCCAGATCCAACGCCCGCAACCGATCCCAGAACGTCAGCCGGTGCCCCTCGTCCCCGAGCACAACCTCAACCCGAAACTCCTCATCCGCCATGCGCGCCACCCTACCCACTCGGGCCGAGATCAGCAGGCATCGGCTCAGCCGCGGGCAGCGGACCGCCGCAGCACCTCTTGTATTTCACGCCCGACCCGCACCAGCACGGCTGGTTACGCGGTGGTGGCCATGCCACCCGCCGGCCGTCGGGCAGGTCGTCGTGCTGGATCCGGGCGTCGCGAACGCAGTCCAGCAGACCGTTGTAAGTCCACGTCGCGATCGTCGTCTTCGTTCCGTGAGCGCGCAACTCCTTCTCGACCATGTGGCAGTAGCGGTCGGCGTTGCCGCCGATGAAGTATTTGCGCCACTGCACGGAGTCATCGAACTCGTTCCGGTCCCAAACCTCGACTTGGCCGCCGCGAACTTTAGGCAGGCGGAGGAGATCGTGGAGGTCGGCTTCTCTGTCCAGCTCTTCGTCCTCTCCCTGCTCGCCGAGCAGGTCGATGCCGTTGAGCGGTAGTCCGAGCGTCCACTTGACCCGGCGCCTGCCGGTCACCAGATCCCGGACGCGATGGATGTTGGTGACGTCTTCCGCGGTCAGATTGTCGGCTGCGATGTCGTACCAGAGCAGGGCCTCGTCGAGCTCACCGCGCCGCTCCAGGATCTCGGCCGCAGTGCGCCATGCATAGTTGTAGATTCGTCCATTGGTCATGACGGCGTCGAGCTCGGCCCGTGCCTCGCTCTCCCGGCCTCCTTCGAACAGGAAGTCGGCATAGTCCACTCTCGCGTTGTCTCCTGCTGCGCCTCCTTCGCTGATCAACTGCTGCCAAATTGCCACTGCCTGCTCGGACCGCCCCAGGTACTCGTGTTCATTGGCGATGATGAGCAAGGCGAGGGTCCGGCCGAGTTTGGGGTCCATCGGGTGATTGCGGACTTCGTCCGCCAAGGGATCGTCCATGCCCGGGAACGTATTCGGATCGGCGCCGCAGGAAACCGCGGATTTGGCACCTGTGGATATCCCTGCAGACAAGCGGACTCGGTTCGCCAGGCCATCACAATCGCCGCAGCCGGGCCCGGGCCTCGCCTGGGACGGGCTCGGGGGCGCAGTTGTGATGGCTTGGCGGTTCGGCTTGGTGGGATGGGGGTGCGGTCCAACATGCGGGGGCGCAGAATCGGTGGGGTTCGATCGACTAGAGTTCTTAGTCATGGAACTGAGGCACTTGGAGCACTTCGTGGCGGTGGCCGAGCAGAAGCACTTCACTCGGGCCGCTGAGGCGATGTCGATCTCGCAGTCGGGGCTGTCCGCCTCGATCCGGGCCTTGGAGCGGGAGTTGCGGGCCTCGCTGTTCGTCCGGAACACCCGGAGCGTGGAGCTCACCGAGGCCGGGCGCGCCCTGCTCTGCGAAGGCCGCCGCACGCTCGCCGCCGCCGAGGCCGCCAAGGACGCGGTCGCCGCAGTCCAGGGCTTGCTCCGCGGTCACCTGACCGTCGGCCTGGAGCAGTGCCTCGGGGTGGTCGACGTACCGGCGTTGCTCGCCAAGTTCCGATCCGCGTACCCGGGCGTCGAGATCGAGGTACGTCAGGCCGGCTCCACGCCGATGCTCGACGAGGTCGCCTCCGGCCGCCTCGACATCGCATTCGTCGCGACCGCGGGCGATCCGGTCGACGGGCTCGATCTGCGGCCGCTGTCCCGCGAGTCGATGGTGCTGGTCTGCTCGCCCGATCACCGGCTCGCGAAGGCGTCCGGTGTCACGCTCGACGACCTGGCGGGGGAGTCGTTCGTCGACTTCGACCCGACCTGGGGCGCCCGGTTGATCTCCGACAGCGCCTTCGCTACCGCCGGGGTCGCGCATCCGGTGACGATCGAGGTCAACGACGTACACACCCTGCTCGCCCTGGTCGCTCACGATCTCGGCGTCGCCCTCGTCCCCGAACGCATCGCCGCCAAGCGCGGCGACCACATGACGGTCCCGCTCGCTCCCGGCACAGCCTCCGACTGGCAGGTCTCAGTCGCCGTCCCCACCGGCCCAGCCGCCTCCCTGGCCGCCGACGCCCTCATCGGCATGCTCCCCACAACAGCCGTCCACGCCTGAGCAGCCGGCCACTCGCGCGACCGGCCGCCCACCGCGTGGGTTACCAGGCGTAGTCCTCGGGGGCCGTCTTGTAGCCCGGGAAGATCTCGTCGAGCTTGGTGAGGGACTTCTCGTCGAGCTTGATGTCGACCGCGCGTACGGCGGACTCGAGCTGGTCCATCGTGCGCGGGCCGACGATCGGGCCGGTCACGCCGGGCTGGTGCAGGAGCCACGCCAGCGCGAGCTCGCCCGGCTGGTGCCCGAGCTCGTCCGCGAACGCCTCGTACTGCTCGATCTGCGGCCGCAGCCGGTCAAGAGTCTCCTTCGAGCGGCCCTCGAGCCGCCGTACGCCCTCGTTCTCCTTGCGGATCACGCCGCCGAGCAGGCCACCGTGCAGCGGCGACCACGGGATCACGCCGAGCCCGTACGCCTGCGCGGCCGGCAGCACCTCACGCTCGATGTCGCGCTGCGCCAGGTTGTACAGCGACTGCTCGCTGACCAGACCCACGTAGTTGCGCCGCGCCGCAGCCTCCTGCGCCTGCGCGATGTGCCATCCGGCGAAGTTCGAAGACCCGGCGTACAGCACCTTGCCCTGCTGTACGGCGACCTCCATCGCCTGCCAGATCTCGTCCCACGGCGTGTTCCGGTCGATGTGGTGGAACTGGTACAGGTCCACGTAGTCGGTCTGCAGCCGCTTCAGGGACGCGTCGAGCGCGCGGCGGATGTTCAGCGCCGACAGCCGGCCCTCGTTCGGCCAGCCTTCGCCCATGTCGCCGTACACCTTCGTGGCGAGCACCGTCTTGTGCCGGTTCGCCGCATCCTTCGCGAACCACTCACCGATGATCTCCTCGGTCCGCCCCGGACGGATCGACCGCCCGTACCCGTTCGCGGTGTCGAAGAAGTTGATCCCCGCGTCATGCGCGCGATCCATGATCGCGTGCGCATCCCCCACCTCGGTCAGAGGCCCGAAGTTCATAGTGCCCAGAACAATCCGACTAACCGAAAGCCCCGTACGCCCAAGCTGAGTAAAGTCCATGCCTCCCAGCCTTGCGCGCCCTGGCCAACTCTTCCAATAGAAGAATCAGGTCAGTGTCATCGTCCGACCTTCTGAGTCACCAGGTAGCGGCGGACAGCCGGCGGCGAGCGGCCTCGGTCGGGGTGGCGCCGCCCTCGGCGATCGCATCGAGCAGCGCACCCACGAGCGCGGGGTCCTGGGTGTGCCGGACGTCGAGGGAGAGACCGCGGCGCTCGCAGGTACGGCGGAGAGCTTCGTAGAGCGGCGCGCCCGGCTCACGGACCAGCCCGCCGCCCACGACCACGGTGGCGTCGTCGGCCAGACCACATGCAGCGATGAGGCTGAGGCAGTAGTCGGCGATGCGGTCGGCCTGCGTGTCGACCAGCCCCGCGACGACGGGGTCCTCGTCGATGAGTGCTAGTACGGCCGGGGCGTGCGCGGCCAAGGTCGCGAACGTGGACGGGTTGCCGCGGTGCGTGGTCGCCTCGAGCATCTCCTCAGGCGTTGACGCCCCGAACACGGACGGCAGTACGGCGCTCAGCTTCGTCGGCTGCGCCAGCCCGAGCTGCGACAAGTACACGGCCCGCAACGCCTCGCTCACCAGCCCTTGTCCGCCGAGCGGATGCTGCAACC
Source organism: Kribbella sp. NPDC048928 (assembly GCF_043197975.1). Classification (NCBI taxonomy): domain Bacteria; kingdom Bacillati; phylum Actinomycetota; class Actinomycetes; order Propionibacteriales; family Kribbellaceae; genus Kribbella; species Kribbella sp. NPDC048928. Next base: position 68,174 of record NZ_JBICUC010000011.1, read on the forward strand.
ACCACGACAGCGCCCACTCCTTCGCCGGACCACGACCAGCGAGGGCGGCACCCGTTCCCAGTACGACGGAGATGCCCTGACCGTCCAGCCGACCGGAGCGAATCAGAGCGAACCCGTCGTTCTTCACGCTGAACGAGCCCACATCGAAGAGCTCCCGCAGTGCAGCGGTCCAGAACTGGGCGTCCTCCGGCCAGTCGACACCGGCCAGCCGGAACGCGGAGTGTCTGACGTCGCCCGGCCGCAGGCCCGCGCCGTCGAGGAGCTCACCGACCAGGCCGAGGACGACGGCCTTGGCCGCCTCCGGCCCGGCCGGCGCGTAGATGTCGCCGATCCCTCCACGGACCAGGCCGACGAGCTCGCCGTCGGCCGTCGTCAGGCCCGCCCAGGTCTTGGTGTTGCCGGCGTCGACCGCGAGGAAGACCTCTGTCACCGAAGAAGTCTCTCAGGCAGGTACGCCGCGTGCGCCGCGGCCATCTCGTCGTACAGCGGCTCGGCCACGGCCAGGTCAGGCACCAGCGGGTTCGCGATCAGCGCCCGGATGGCGTCGGCGCGGTTGCCCTCCCAGGCGGCCTTCGCTGCGAGCATCTGGTAGTCGGCGAGCTGACGCGTGATGCCCCGTACTGACAGCGGCAGCGGCTGCTGCGGTTCGATGTGGCAGCCCTTCCGGTCGACCGTGCAGTAGACCTCGACGACCGTCTCCTCGTCGAAGCCCGGGAGCGCGCCGTTCGCGTTCGGAAGGTTGACCGGCAGCCGCGCCCCGGTGTCGTTGTAGTAGGCGCTCATCACGTCGATCGCCAGTTCGAGCTCGTGGATCCCGCCACGCGAGCGGGCCGGGTCGAGCTCGGGATGGCTCACCTCGGCCTGTTCGCGGTAGTGATCCCAGTAGCCGGGCACCGCGTCCATGATCACTTCCGAACGGGTCCGCGGTGCGGTCTGCTGTGCCCTGAACACCTCGTCGCGGAAATAGTAGTAGTTGAAGTAGTCCGACGGAATCGACTGCATGACGACGGCGAGGTGCAGCGCCCGCTTGGCGTTTTCGTCGAGCGTCGGGTCGTTCTTGCGTTCTTCCCAGGCTGCCTCGAGCAGCGGCATGACGTCGCGCCCGTCGTACAGGTGCTCGTAGCTCCAGCAGTTGTGGTTCACACCGGCCATCGTGACCTTCGCGCGAGCGGGATCGAGCCCGGCGGCCTTGAGTACGACCGGCGGGAAGACGAGCGGTCCTTCGCACATCGAGTAGATGGGGATCGCGGTGTGGTCGGCGACCGCTTGCGAGACGATGTTGACGGGGTTGGTGTAGTTGAAGATCACCGCGCCGGGGGCGACGGCCTGCAGGTCGTCGGTGATGGTTCGCATGTCCTGGATCGAACGCAGCGCCATGAAGAACCCGCCCGGGCCTTGCGTCTCCTGCCCGATGACGCCGTGCTTGATCGGAATCCGCTCGTCCAGTGCCCGTGCGCCGAAGTTGCCGGGGCGGAAGCTGGTCAGTACGGCGTCGACGTCGGTCAGCCCGGCGCGCTGATCGGTCGTCGCCGTCACGGTGATGCCGTCGCCACCGTTCGCGGCGAGCTTTTCGGCGATCCGGCGGACCACCTCCAGGCGCTCCGGGTCCTTGTCGACGAGCACCACCTCCGAGCCCGCGAACTCGGACCCGTGCCACAAGAACGAGGCCATCGTGCCGGCCGCGCGGGAGGATCCGCCACCGATGTAGGCCATCTTGATTCGCGCCATGTCTTATGAGACTCCTTCTCGTTCTGACTCTTGTGCAGCTGCTTCGTCGGCGTAGATGAGCGCGTTGCGGCATTCGTGCACGATGGTTGCCGGCCACAACGGGTCGTAGCTGTCGGCCTGCCGGATCCGGTCGAACGCGTTGGCTTTGTTCGATCCCCACAGCAGCATCACCGCGGAGTGCGAGAGGCCGGCCAGTTCCCCCGTACCGATGGTCACGCCGTACGCCGGAACGTCGGCGAGGGATCGCAGGTTCGGAAAGGTCGACACGTTGTCGCGCCGGGTCGACTCGGGCAGCTCGACGACTCGGGTGGGCGCGTCGCGCGCCGTACCGGGTCCGTTGAGGGCGACGTGTCCATCGCCCTGACCGCTGGCCAGCAGGAAGAGATCGATGCCGCCGAGGGCACGGATCTCCGCGGCGAAAGCCTCCGGCCGGTTGGGATCCGGAGCGCGCAGATTCGTCTCGCGCAAGCCGAGGTCGTGCAACGGCGCGAGCAGGTTTCGCCGCGCCCAGCCGATGCAGCTGTGCGGTCTGTCGGGGGACAGCAGTTCCCAGCCTCCGGGTCGCCGGGTGACGTACTCGTCCATCATGACGACAAGCAGATTGTCCACAATCCTGTTGTCTTCATGAGCGAGTCGATCCAGGGCCGCGGCGACCGGAGTCGCGCTCCGTCCGGCCGGGAAGCCGATGACGGCCCGGCCCGCGGCCGCCAGTTGGTCGACAATCCGACGAGCCACGGTCTCGCCGATCTCGTCGGCGGTGGGCATCACAGTGATGGGCGTTGTCACGTCACTCCTTGACCGCGCCGGCCATGACGCCGCTGATGAACTCGCGTTGGAAGAACAGGTAGAGCGCCACCACCGGCAACGAGACGATCAGCGAGCCGGCCGCCATCAGGTTGACCTGCAGGACGTGCCGGCCCTGAAAGGCGCCGAGGGCAACGGTCGCGGTCTGCTTCTGCGGGTCGCCGAGGAAGATCAGCGACAGGAAGAAGTCGTTCCAGGTCCACATGAACGAGAGCAGGACCAAGGTCAGTACGGCCGGGCGGGCCATCGGGACGAGGATGCGCCACAGGGTGTTCCAGGTGCCCGCGCCGTCGACGGCAGCCGAATCCATCACGGACCGGGGGAGTGCGCGGAACGTCGCGCGCATCCAGTACGTACCGAACGGGACCGCCATCCCGAGCTGGATGATGACCAGTCCGAGCCACGAGTTCGTCAGGCCGATCCGCTCGAACTCGTAGTACAGCGGAATCACGATCACCTCGGTCGAGACCATCATCCCGAGCAGCACGATCGGGAACAGGAACCGTTCCCCGACCACGCCAAGAACGCCGAACGCGTACCCGGACAGGATCGCGAGTACGGTCTGCCCGGCGACCGCGGACACCGTGACGACCAGCGACGCGTACATCGAATGCGCGAGGTTGCCGTCGTGCCAGGCCGACTGGAAGTTGCTCCAGGCAATCTGCGAGAAGTCGAGTGCACCCGAGGTGTTGGGGCTCAGAGCAGTCAGGACGAACCAGGCGACGGGGAAGAGGACGCCGATCGTCAGCGCGATGACGATGATGTAGTTCGAGACTCGCTCGAATCGGGAGATCATCGGTCCTTGTTCTCCATGATCCGGGTGATGGCGACCGCGATGCCGAGGCAGAGCACGGCGAGTACGACACCGGTCGCCGACGCCCTGCCGACATCGGGATTGACGAATGCCAACTGGTACAGCAGGAGGGCCGGCGTAGTCGTCGCCGTACCGGGACCGCCCTGCGTGGTGATGTAAACCAGGTCGAACGTCCGCAGAGCGCCGGTGATGGTCAGGGTCAGCGCGATCGCCATCTGCCCCCGCAGGCTCGGGAGGGTGATCAGCCAGAACTCCTGCCAGCGCGTCGATCCGTCCAATCGCGCGGCCTCGTACAGCTCGTCCGGAATCGCGAGGATGCCGGCCAGGAACAACACCATCGTGAAGCCGAATCCACCCCAGACGCCGATCATGCCGAGCGAGGGGAGGGCCCAGGTGAAGTCACCGAGCCAGTTGCGGGTGAGGTGGCCGAGGCCGGCCCAGCGCAGGACGCTGTTCAACGGGCCGTCGGGTGCGTAAATGCGCTTCCAGATGATGGCGACCACGACGCTCGTCAGCACCTGGGGGAGGAAGAGGAACCAGCGGTAGATGCTTTCGCCGCGGATCTTCGCCCTGCTGAGCAGTGCCGCGCTGATCAGCCCGAGGCCGAGCGGGATCAGGCCGAACATCACGATCAGGACCAGGACGTGCCCGAACGCCGCGTACATCCGCGGATCGCGCCCGAACTCGAGGTAGTTCCGCAGGCCGACCCAGGTCGGTTCGCTGACGCCGTCCCATTTGTAGAACGAGTAGTTGACCGTCTGCAGCAGCGGGACCAGGATGATCGCCGCGTACAGGATGAGTGCGGGGGACAGGTAGAGCAGCCCGATCCAGCGCCGCCGCCGTCGATGCCCGGACGTTGTCCGAGTTCGAGGTTTCGCGCGGACGGCGAGGCTCTGAACAGTCATCGCCGCCCGGCCTGGAACTTGTCGTAGTCGGCCTGCACAGCCTTCACAAGACCGTCAGGAGTAGTACGACCGGCCAGCAGCAACTGCACCTGGCCGCCAAGCGTGTCCAGCATCGAGGGCGTCGACCAGTCGAAGTACGGGACGTAGCCGTTGCTCTGGTCGAGCGCGTGCTGACCCGTGATCTCGGTACCGAATTCCGGGTTGTCCGAGGATGCCTTGACGTCGTTGAGCAGCGGCAGCAGACCATTTTCTACGACGAACTGAGCGGTCTGCGGGCCGGCGAGGAAGTCGAGGAACGAGGCTGCGACGTCCGGGTGCGCACACTTGGAGCCCAGCGCGACGGCCGTTGATGCGCCCGTACCGACGACCTTGCCGCCGTTCGCCTGGGGGAGTTGGACGTACCCGTACTCCTGCTTCTGGGCGTCCTTGAAAGCCAGCGATCCGGTGTATTCGAAGCGGAACGCCGACTTGCCCTTGAGGAACGCGTCGATCGCGTCCGCGTACTGGATGCCGGCATGGTTCGGCGTCAGCCAGCCCTTGTCCTGGTACGACTTGAGGCGCTCCGCACCGTCCGACAGCCCGATGGCGGAGGCCTGCACCGATCCCGTGGAGTAGACGAAGTCGTTGATCTTCTGCTGATCCCCGAACAGGTCCTGCAGGGCGAGCAGGATCGCGGTCGACGAGCCCTTGTCCTGCGAGCCGTAGCCGATCGGTATCACGCCCGCGGCCTTGGCCTTCGTACAGGCGTCCTCGAACGAGGCCAGATCCGTCGGTACCGCGGCGCCGGCCTTTTGGAGGACGGTCTTGTTGTAGTAAAGGCCGATCAGCGCCGATTGGGCGACCGGGGTGGCGAACAACGAGCCGGATCCCATTTCCTTGCCATCGGCACTGAACTGGGTCTGCCTCAGGATCGTGCTCGGGAACTTGTCCCAGCCGAACGCCTTGGAATAGCCGTCCAGATTGAGGACGAGGCCGGCTTTGGCCAACGTACCCAGGGACTGCCATCCGTTGTTGACGGTGATGATGTCCGGTGGGTTCTTCTCCTTCAAGCGCAGATTCGCGGTCTGCGTGAGCTGGCCCCAGTCGACCGACGTGCGCTTGATCTTCACGTTCGGATACTTCTTCTGGTACGCGGTGACCGCGTTCGCCACCCACTTGGCAGCATCACCCGACCACCAGTCGAGCATGCTCAGCGTCACGGCGCCGGCCTCGGCGACATCGATCGAGGCCGCGGGCGTGGTCGGGGCCTTGCCCGCCTTGGTGCCCTGCGGCGCACAGCCGACCACCGTGAACAGTCCGAGCGCGGCTCCCGATTTCAACACCGACCGCCTGGTGACCATCGCGACTCCTTCGTCAGTCCCCGTGCCGTGCCCGCCACCATACGACTGTGAAACCAGTTATGCCAGTGTAAACCAGTCTTGAATATCCGCAGCGCTAGGTTGTTTGACTGGTATAGTTTCCGGCGTGACAGCGGGAGAACCAGCGGTTGATCGGGTCAAGAAGCGGATCCGCGAAGGGATCGTCAACGGGCGTTTCCCGAGCGGCAGCCGGCTGCCCAGCGAACGCCAGTTCGCCGTCGAGACCGGCCTCAGCCGGATGACCGTACGAGCCGGATTCCAGGCCGCCTCCGACGACGGCCTGATCGTCCCGTCACCCCAGCGCGGCTGGTACGTCCGCGACCTCGTACTGCGCGAGCCGCCCAGCCGGCTGCAATCCTTCACCGAGATGGCGCACGAACTGGGCTTCCACCCCAGCTCACAACTCCTCGACCGCCGCGAACGCCCCGCAACCCTCGAAGAGGCCCGCCGACTACACCTGGCACCCACGACCCCCGTCGTCGCCATCCGCCGCCTCAGAGGAATGGACGGCCGCCCCGTCACCGTCGAGGACCTCGTCATCCCGCTGGCGATCGCACCCTGGCTGGTCACCGCCGACCTGACTGACGCGTCCCTGTACGAACTCTTCTCCACCCACGGCATCGAGTTCACGTACTCGCGCTACACCGTCCAGGCCCAGAATGCCGACGAAACCCTCGCCACCCTCCTCAACCTCCCCACCAGCGCCGCCATCCTCGTAGCCACCGAAATCGCCTACGGCAAAGACACCACCCCCCTCCTCTCCGGCACCAACCACTACCGAGGCGACGCCTACCAATTCACCGCCGACCTAACCCGCTGACGTCCTCACCCCCGCGCGTGGTGAGGTGATCAGCCCACGCGTGCTCCGCAGCCCCTCCGTTCGCTACGCTCTCTCCCGCGTTACTCCCACCCACCCCCGACTTAGCGCCGGATTAGCGGCTACCGCCGCATCGACGGCCACGTAACGCCGCTAACTGCGCTCATCGAGCGCATCCCACGCACGCTCTCCGCAACGCCCGCCCCGTCAGAGATCTGCGAGGACTGCCGTGGCATGCCGGCGAAGGTGCGTCGAGGAACTCCGCGAGTCCCGACTGCTTCTCACAGGCGACGAAGGTCGCTCACGCAGTGACCAGCGAAACTCGGAACCCTACGTAGCTGACGCGTCCAGCGGCACCGATGCAAAGGATCTCGTCCGTCAGATCGCATCCGCGAAGCCGTACTCAACCTACTCACCTCATGATCAACGCAGGGCCGGAATCGGGTCAGCGCATCTCATCGAGAAGGGTTCGGTTCGGGACCTCGATCAGTGTCGAGCTCACCAGGGGAGGCTCGGCGGGCGTGTCGAACCAGTTCCGGGTCATCGCGGCGTCGAGTGAGGCCGCGTCGACCGTCCGGCCCAGTGCTGCTGCAAGGACGTGAACGGCCAGTCGCGGCGGGATGGCGTTCCCGATCTGCTGAGCCTTGTCGTTGCCGGACCACGGGTAGTCGCGAGGAAAGGTCTGCAATGCGCCGGCCTCCGAGGACGTGAAGCGCTCGACGCGTCCGTTCGGCATCTTCAGCCTGTTCCGCATGATCTTCCCCGTGACGGTCGCGGACGGCTGGTCGGAGCGACGACGCCCACGCTTCTTGGGGTCACCACCCGTGCCGTAGTTCGAGATCACGGTGAACGGTTCGGCTCGCCCGAGAGCCTCCGCCATCGTTCGCCAGGGCTCCAGCGTGGGATCACCCTCTCCGCGTCCAACACCTTGTCGGAACGCGCGATGGGTCGGGGCGGGAAGCTCGACGCCGCCGCTCCGGCGGGCGATCAAGATCGCGCGACGTCGGGTTTGCGGTACTCCGAACTGCTCGGTTCGGAAGACCTTGCACTCGCAGCTGTACCCGATGCCGATGAGAACTTCCCGGATCGTCTTCCAGACGGGGAGCACTGTCGGCACCTGCTCAAGGACGACGGCCTCGAACGGATCGCCTGCTCGATGCGCGTCGAGCGCCCACCGCAGCGGCTCGAGGACAAGCCGCGTTCGGTCGTCCTCGACCGCGGTCAGAACCTCTTCCGTGTCGTCACCTGCTGCCATGTTCCTGGCGGCCTGGACGACCTGCTCCAACGCACGTCTGCCGTCGCCGTTCCCGGCCACCGTGTACGTCTGGCATGGTGGCCCACCGGCCAGGATGTTGGCGTCGGCGAACCGCTTCGGCTTGAAGTCGCGGACGTCGCCCTGATGCGTCGTCAGGCCGGCGGTGCGCCGCGTTTCGCACGCGTCGTCGTCCCACTCGATTCCCTCGGCCGTGACGCCGAGCCACCGGGCGGCGACGTCGAGTCCACCCGGCCCCGCGAACAGATCCACCATGTGCAGCTTCGACGGCAGACCGTTCTGATCCCGCGTCATGCAGCGAAAGTATAGGGCGTTCGCGACCCGACCGACGCCACCGCAACGCCGGCTGCGCCGTGGGCCCTTGACGCGCTGATCGACCGGACCTGTACGGCGGTTCGGAAGACATCGCGGGCGCATCGTGAGAGGTTGGCTGCGTCATGGACAGAGATCGCGCAGCCGAACGGTCGACGGCGCCGGACGCAGGGACGCGGGTCGGTTCGCATCCGGTCCTCAAGACCACGGCACAGACTTCCTCGCGGATGTCTCGTCAGGCACGGCGTGACACCAAACCTGAGATCGAGTTGCGCCGCCGACTGCATCGGCTCGGGTATCGCTACCGGGTCAACCATCCGTTGCCGGGGATGCCTCGCCGACGTGCAGACCTGACCTTCACGGCGAAGCGGGTGGCCGTGTTCGTCGACGGCTGCTTCTGGCACGGTTGTCCCGAGCACGGGACGAGCCCTCGCAACAACGGTGTCTGGTGGGCGGAGAAACTCCGGAAGAACGTCGCCCGGGACCGCGAGACGGACGCCTTTCTCGACACCGCCGGGTGGTCCGTGGTGCGAATCTGGGAGCACGAGGACCCCGACACGGCGACGTTGCGTGTGGTCGGAGCCTTGACCGCGGCGGCCAGTTCGGGTGACTGTACGTAACGTTCCATTGTCTAGTCCGATATAGGCGCAGGGAGCGGCCGGCGGAACCGGAGACCGGTCCGCTAGTTGTCGAGCCGATGAGCGTCGAGCGTGGGGAACCGATGAGTGACGAGATCGATGCCAAGTACGAGGTGTTCCGGGACCTGCTCGAGACCAGGACACCGGAGGAGGCGGTCAAGTCCCTCGAGGTCCTCGGTCTGCAGGACGAGGTGATCCAACGGATCATCGAGCGCCACGAGCAGCGGGTGATCGAGATCCGCGAGATGGACGAGCCTCGCGTGGTCTACGAAGGTAACCGATACACCTGGTACACGGGCCCGAGATCCGGCGACAAGTGCTGGCCGGCCCTGGTCGATCGGCTCGTGGCCTCGGGATGGAAGCAGGATCCGGCGATCGACGCCCTCGATGCGGCGTCGACCAAGGTGGTCTCGCTGCTGAGCCATCCGAAGGAGCGGACCTTCTCTACCCGTGGACTTGTCGTCGGCTACGTGCAGTCCGGAAAGACCACGAACTTCACCGCGGTCATGGCGAAGGCTGCAGATCGTGGCTACAAGCTCTTCATCGTGCTTGCAGGTATCCACAACGGTCTGCGCCGCCAGACCCAGGCCCGTCTCGTGCAGCAGCTCATCGAGCCGAATCCGACCCGATGGTCCCAGCTGACCGACCTGGACAAGGACTTCGTCCCGACCGCGAACGCCGCATCATTCTTCGGCAGGAGCAACCGCACGCACGTCCTGTGCGTGGTCAAGAAGAACGCGACCGTCCTGCGGAAGTTCGCCGATTGGCTGCGGTCAGCCTCGCAGTACCTGGGGGACTGCCCGGCGCTGGTCATCGACGACGAGGCCGATCAGGCGACCGTTGCCACCAAGACGATCAACCCGCTGATTCAGGAGGTTCTCGGGATTCTGCCGAAGTCGGCGTACGTCGGGTACACGGCGTCACCCTTCGCCAATCTCCTGATCGACCCGAGCGCAGGCGGCGACTTCTATCCGCGCGACTTCATCGTCAACCTGCCCAAGCCGTTCGGACACTTCGGTACGGAGGTCGTCTTCGGTCGGTACGCGCTCGACGGCGAGAGCCCGGAGGATGTCGACGACGGGTACGACATGATCCGTACCGTCCCCGAGTCGGACGTGGAGTTGGTCCGGCCGATGCGTCGGGTCGACATCGAGTCGTTCCAGCCGACGCTGACGCCCACGCTGAGATCGGCGATCGAGTACTTCTGGCTGAGTACCGCTGCCCGTAGGGTCCGCGGTACCGGGGTCAAGCACAGCACGATGCTGATCCACACGAGCGTCAATACGGTTGTTCACAACCGGTTCCGGAAGCCGCTCGAGGACCTGCGCCAGGAGCTCAGAGCAGGATTGGATTCGGCGGACGTACTCCACAGGCTCCGGTCTTTGTGGGACGCGGAGAGCATGACGGTCTCCGCGACCGAGTTCGGTGAGCTCCCGGTCACTTTCGACGAGCTGCTCCGGGAACTGCCGGGTGTCGTCGACGACTGCAAGATCATCATGGACAACTCGAGCAGCGAGGATCGGCTGGACTACGAGTCCGGCCCGGTCGTCGCGATTGCTGTCGGCGGGAACACGCTGTCGCGAGGTCTGACTCTCGAAGGCTTGTCCGTGAGCTACTTCGTCCGTGCCGTGTCGGCCTACGACACGCTCCTGCAGATGGGGCGTTGGTTCGGGTACCGCGACGGGTACGCCGACCTTCCCCGGATCTGGATGACGGACGAACTGCAGGACTGGTTCCGGCACCTGGCGACGGTCGAGACGGAGATGCGTCGGGACATCGATCTGTACATGATCGAGGACAAGGACCCGCTGACGTTCGCAGTACGCTTGCGGACCCATCCGGCCCTGCGCGTCACGACGGCTGCAAAGATGAAGGACGCGGTCCCTGCGATGTCCGCGTACGGCGGGCAGCGCGTCCAGACCAGGTACTTCCGGCGGACCGAGGACTGGCTGAACGTCAACCAGAATGCGGCGAAGGACCTTGTTGCGCGGGCGAAAGAGTCCGGCGAGCACGAGCCGGACGCCAAGAACGGTCGCCACGTGTTCCGGAACGTGCCGAGCGAGCACGTTCTGGACTTTCTGCGGGCCTACCAGTTCCACGAGAAGTCGCAGGAGTGCGACTCCGACCTGCTGATCCGCTACATCGAGCGCCGGAAACGGGAGGCCGACTCGCTGTCGCGATGGAACATCGCGATCGTCGGTAATCCTGTCGATTCCGACCTTGGCAACTTCAAGTTCGCACCTGAGGTCGAGGTCGGTCGTATCGTTCGTGCCCGCCTCGATTTGGATGGGCAAAGCGCCGACAACTCGTTCGAGGACGACTTTGCCGACATCAAGACGCTCATGAGTCGACGGGACGCGGCGCTCGATCTGGCCGGTGAAAACGGCAAGTTCACGGAGGAGGAGATCAAACAGGCGCGCCTCGACCAGTTGCCGGACCGCGGTCTGATCGTCCTCTACCCCATCGACAAGACCTCGAAGCCCAAGCCGGTCGCACCGGGGAAGAAGCAGCGTAAGCCGCTCGACGCGGAGGCAGATGTGATCGGCGTCGGCCTGGTGTTCCCGCAGCCAGGCGTCGACAGCCCGATCGAATGGAAGTACATCTCGGCAGACCTGTCCAAGATCGACATCGAGGAAGAGGACTTCGAGGCGCTGAACGCCGAGGAGCCGGCGTGACCGTCACGCTGCGCGAGGTGGTGCAGCAGCACTGGGAGGCACTGGAAAGCGGCGGACCTTCCGTTTCGGAGTTCCGCGTCGCCGATCTGCCTGTCGAGACGGCCGTCGGACCGGTGGTCGCGGCGGTCGATCGCGCCGGTAACCGGCACATCCTGGTGCCGATCGAGCCGCGCCGGAAGGTTCGCGGCGGACTGGACGGCCCGGCCCTCGTACTTAGGAAGATGTCACTCGAGGACGCGGCCGCTCGAGGCACGTTCGCCGATCTGTGCTGCGCGCGCCCGGACCTTAACGACGTCTTCACCGGCCTCTGTGCAGACGTGTTGGCAGAGGTCGAAGAGCAGCCCAAGGATGCGCTGAAGGCGCTCTACCGGCAGCTCGACAGATGGCGTGCGCTGTTCCAGACGAAGAGCAACTTACTGCGACCCGAGCAGCAGGCCGGCCTGTTCGGCGAACTGTTGTTCCTGGAAAGGTTGCTCGGACGAGACCCGGGTGCCCATCGACTCTGGAGGGGGCCTCTCGGGCATCGGCACGACTTCGCCTCGGCGCAGTACTCGGTCGAGGTCAAGTCGTCGTTGGCCACCGATGGTAGGCGGGCACGGATCCACGGCCTCGATCAACTCGACGCCCCCGCGGGAGGCCTGCACCTGTACTGGATCCGGCTCGAACTCGGAATCGCCGGCGGTCGGACACTCAACGAGATCGCCAAGCATGTGCTCGACCTCTGTGAGGACGAGAGCGCGATCCGTTCGTCGTTGTCCGCGGCGGGCTACCGGTTCGTCGATGCAACCCAATACGAGGACAGCCGATTCTCGGTGCTCGAAGAGCGTCGCTACGCGGTCGACGCCGGGTTTCCCAGACTCGTCGTCAGCGAGCTGACGGCCGCCGGTCTGCCGATCAACGTCACCGACGTCACCTACACGATCGATCTGTCTTCCGAGCCACCGGTGCCGCTCGACGACGAGGATGCGGGCAGCTTTGTTGCTGCGCTGCTGCGAGAGGGGGCGTGATGTCGACGGCATGGTCGTCCCAGACATTTCCTCCCGAGGGCGCGAGCGCGGCCGAAGGAATCCGCAATCAGCTCGGCAGACCCGAGCTGGACCTGTTGACGATCCTGGTCAGGGAGTCCGCTCAGAACTCGTGGGATGCGCGTCGCACCGACGTACGCAGCGTCGACTTCCGGCTGTCGATCGGGGCCGTCAGTGCTGCGCACCTGGCCACCTGGCGTGATCTGCTGCTGCGCAACGCTCCGCTCGACGGGGATCTTCCATTGCGCCGGATTCTGCGAAAGTCCGACATTCGCACACTGACGGTCTCCGACCGCGGGACCAGCGGTCTCGGGGGGCCGACACGTGCGGATGTGCTGCACGGCGACAACCACGACTTCATCTCGTTCGTACGCAACATCGGGGAGCCGAGGGACAAGGAGTTCGGTGGTGGTACCTACGGTTTCGGCAAGGGAATCTTCTACCTGTTGTCGACCGCAGGCACCGTCCTGCTACACACCCGGTGCGACGACGGGAACGGACGCCTGCAGACGCGACTGATCGGTTGCGCCCTCTGGAAGAGTTATGTCGGCAAGGACGGGACGGCCGACCGACGGTATACCGGTCGGCATTGGTGGGGCGACGTGAGTGGTGACGTCGTCGAGCCGCTGGTCGACGCGGACGCGGTCGAAGCTGCGCGCAGACTCGGGCTGGAACCTTTCGCGGACGACGAGACCGGTACGGACGTCGTCGTCCTGGACCCGATCCTCGAGGACCGGGGTTCCCAGGAGGCGGCGGAGTACCTGGCGGAAACTGTTGCGTGGCACCTCTGGCCGAAGATGCTCGCACGTCCCAACGGTCGTCCGCCCATGCGGTTTGCCGTGCGTTGTAACGGTGTCGACGTACCCGTGCCCGACCCGGAGACGACACGGCCTCTCGACCTCTTCGTCGAGGCTTATCGGCGATCGCTGGGAGAGGGTGGCAAGACTCTCGAGTGTCGCAGTCCGAAGAAGACTCTGGGAAGGCTGGGCCTGGTCAAGACGGTGGCGCCGGCCTTATCGCCAACTGACGCGGGGTTGACGGCGGGAGTGGACACTCTGGTGCATCACGTCTGTCTGATGCGCCCGGCCGAGTTGGTCGTGACGTACCACCGTGGACCGAAGCCACCGAGCGAGCTCCTCGCGTATGCCGGCGTCTTCCGCGCCGACCAGGCGATGGACGACATCTACGCTCGCGCCGAGCCGCCGACGCACGACGGGTGGAACCCGCAGTCTCTGCAGTCACCGGAGAACACGTTCGTCCGTACCACGTTCCGACGCATCCAGGAGGCGTTGGACGGCTTGCTCGAGCTCGGCGGGTCCGCACGCGGAGGATCTGCCGCGCTGGCACTAGGTGCAGCGAGCAACCACTTCGCATCGCTGGTGGTCGGGGTGGACGGACTCGGGGGAGCTACCGATTTCGGATCGTCGGGTCGCGGTCAGAGCGGCGCCGACGGAAAGAAGGGCGGACGCCACAAGAAGGGGTCTCCGCGACCAGTGGTCACAAAGACGTCGATCGAGTACGTCGGCGATCCGGGCCTCGATCTGTACAACGGCGAGACCGTCGTCGTCCAGGCATTCCGGCTGCCGGGCGAGGGCCTGCAACTGGTCACTGCGAACGTGGCTGTCCTTGCGGGCTCCGGTGCGCGTGAGACGGACCCACCGATGGGCGCGGACCAGCCCGTGGTTCTGGGCTGGCAGTCCCATGACGGGGAGCTCTTGGCGGACCTGTTTCCACGACTGCGTGGCGGCGACGGGGCCACCTGGCGGGTGTTGGTGCGGCCGGCGCACGACACGATGACCGAGGTGCTGATCACCAGTCGATCGGACATCGACCAATGACGCGACAGGCAATGCCGTACCGGCTGCCGGCAACCGACACGGTGGTCGCCGGCGGCTGGGTACTGGCCATGGGCGAGGAACACGTGGCGCTGCCGGACAAGCTTCCGGACTGGGACTACCAGACGAACTTGGTCCTGAGACGAGCTGTCGAGATCGACGCCAAGTCGTTGCGCGTCGGTGCCGGGCTGTCGCCGAGCGCGCCGCTGGCGTTGGCAGTCGTCTGGACCGCAAGCGGATCCGGACTTCGCGCCCCCGGATGTCGCGTCGCACTCTCCGGACACGACGAGGAGGTGTGCGAGATCGAGGTCCTGGTTCCGGGGGCAGAGGTCGGCGGCCGCTTGACCCTCGACACTGTCGTCGTCCTGGACTCCCGCAACGAAGAGCCAGATCCCGGCGCGCCGCGCCGGGCCGGTTCGGTCCTGTGGCGCGACCGACACGAGGTTCAACTGCAGGGCGACGCGCCGCAGTTCCCGATCTCGGTGATCGACTTCGGCAAGACCTCGTTCCCGAACGATGCGGCATGGCATGTCCAGATCTCCGGCAACTTGTCGTCCGCGACGATGGGCGGAATGATCCTTCTGGTGAACGAGCGCAACTCCACGATGGTGCGTGCGTTCCAAAATGCGGCGCGGCCACGCACGGTCGACAAGGCTGTGTTGTCGGCGGTCTACTGCGACGTCGCGCGGACCATGGTCGAGCACGGACTGCGGTCGGAGGAGCTCACTGAAGGGACTCCGTACCCGGAAGGCGCTCTCGGCGCCACGATCGTCTCGCTGCTGGAGCGGATGTTCCCAGGCGTCTCGCTCATCGACCTGAAACTTCGGATGGAGCAGTCTCCTGCCCACTTCGCATCGGAGCTGCGTGCCGCCGTCCGACTGTTCGAGGAGGTCGAGTGAACCTCCTCTACCCCAGGCTGCTGAACGAACAGGCCGGCCCGCTGCACGAGCAGTTCAGGGAACTGCACGTTCAAGAGCTTCGCCGGCGCGCCGACACGGCGCACCAGTCGGCCATCTATGCAGCCACCGGCGGGGACCGGGTGTCTACCGGACAGCTTGCAGAGCTTCGCGACGGCGCCTTGCAACTCGCCATGCAGCACGGGTTTCCGACGGAGTCGTCGCGGGATGCGCGGCGTGAGTTCGATCTCCGGCTGGCGCAATACCTGCACGCCGGAATGAAGATCATTCCGGCCGAAGCGGCTTCGGGTGACGTCTGGGCATTTCTCGCGCTGGTACTGCTGCCGGACCTTTCCTACTGGCGGTATCCACGCCCTCCCGGCGACCGGGTGCTCGGAACCGACATCACCCGGCACGTGCTGGGACGGCTCTGGTGGCGTTCCCAGTTGATCCACTCACCGGACGAACCCGATTCCTACAAGGCCCTCGAGGTGCTCGGCGAGGCGGCCTTCGACCAGATCTACGCCCGTCGCAAGGCGCTCGGCAACAGTCCGATGATGGTGAAGGCAATCCTGCGGACGTGGTCGGGGCTGGACCTGGAGGGTCTCGAAGAGCGAGCGGTGTTGCGCGACTTCCTCCAACGGCTGTTGCGACTCAGTCCGTTCGTTGCCTTCGAGGCACTGGACCCTGGCGACCTCGACCGGGAACTGCACTCTGTGGCTCAGGAGACGACTGAGGCGGTCCGGCGGTTACGCCGGGACACGTCGGCGGGAATACCGAAGTGATACGTGTTGCAACGTTCGGGTGGTACCGGTGCAGACAGAAGGACAGCCAGTGGCAAGATCACATCTGACGTTGCAGTTCGATCCCCTCACCATCGAGCATCTCGGCTACAAGATGTACTCGCACCTCCCCAACGCCCTGGCTGAGCTGATCGCGAACGCCTACGACGCCGACGCGACGAAGGTTCAGGTCCTGCTGCGGGAGGACGAGAGGGGTCGATCGGTCACCGTCCAAGACAACGGCCACGGCATGAACCTCGGGGATCTGCGGGAGAAGTACCTGCGCATCGGGCGGAACCGCAGGGTCGAGGGCGAAGGGCGCTCGGAGTCGGGCCGCCGCGCGGTGGCCGGTAAGAAAGGCCTGGGCAAGCTCGCTCTGTTCGGGATCGGCGAGACGATCCTGCTGACGACGAAGCGAAGTGGGGCGTCGGAGAACCTGCATGTGGCGCTCAGTTGGACGGAGATCAAGAACGCGACGGGGACGGAGTACCACCCGGACCTGACGCGGAGCGCTGCGGATCCGATCGAGCACGGGACACGGGTCGAACTGACCAACCTTCGCCGACGTACTCCCGTCAACGCACGCGATCTCGCACACAGCCTCGGCCGACTCTTCGGCTACGTCGACGACGAGTTCCGGATCGAGGTGATCGACGCGGGCGGCACCAGTCGGCCGATCGATCGTGACTCGCGGCTCAACTCGCTCGCGAAGGACGTGGAGTGGCGTGTCCCGGAGGATCTACCGGTCGAGCTGAGAGACGCGCTGCCGAATGACCGTATTCGTGGTCGCATCGTCGCGGCAGAGAAGCCCGTCGGAGCCGAGCATCGAGGGATCGCCCTCTACGCTCACGGACGCCTCGCCAACGAGCCGGAGTTCTACGGTGTGTCGGAGTCGAGCTACGCGTACTCGTACCTCACCGGGTACTTGGACGTCGACTACATCGATGACGGCGTCTCCGACGTGATCTCGACAGATCGGCGCTCGATCAGCTGGGACGGCGATCTCACAACGGAGCTCAACGGATACCTGCGCAGGCTTCTGCAGTGGGCTTCCCGGGAGCGGAGAGGCGCTCGGCAGAAGGCCAACAAGGAGCGGATCAAGACGGACCACGGAGTGGACGTCGACAGTTGGGTGAGGTCCATCCGAGGCAGTGAGCGGGATGCGGTCGGAGACGCCGCCTCGATCCTGGTCTCACCCGACTCCGCCCTGGACGACGGAGATCGAACATCGCTGCTCAAGAGTCTTCGGACGATCGCCCCGGACTACGCCGATCTCCACTGGCGACACCTTCACCCGGCCATCAAGGCCGTCTCGGCTTCGTTCTACGAGTCCGGCCACTTCCATGCTGCCCTCTCCGAGGCGCTCAAGAAGTTCGTGAACGACATCAAGAAGGTCATCGGGCTGGACGGCCAGGCAGCTGCTGCGATTGTGAACCAGGCGTTCAAAGTCAACGGTGACGAGGCGGCGCAGATCGATGTCACCCGTCCGTACGAGGGTGCCGGCCTCGACCTCAACACCCTGAAGGCGATCCGTAACGGCCAATGGCGGCTGTCCGACGGAGTCGTGGCCGCGTTCCGCAATCCCATCGCCCACGAGGAGGAACTCCTGTTGATCGAGACCCGGGCGATGACGTACCAGGACTGCCTCGACGCCCTGAGCACAGTGTCCTACCTGTACAGACACTTCGAACGGGCAACTGAGCCTTCGGACGCTTGAACAGAGCTGTCCGCCGCACTCGGGGTCAGACGCTGGACGGCGGTCGTGAGCCTTGCCGTCATCGTGGGGCTGGCGGCTCGTTGTCTTTGTCGAGGTTCCATCCGAATTCTGCGGCGACGTCGTCGGCCGAGACGTAGTCCTCGACGCGATTCGTCGCCAGACGCTGACGAGTGACCGCGCGGGCGTCCGCGGCTTGCTCGGCGTCCGCCGCCGACTCCTCGAGTCGCTCCCACCGGTTGAAAGGCACGACCACGCCCTCAGCCTGGCCGTCGTCACCGAAGATGAGTGGCTCGGCCTCGCCTGTGCGGAACCGCCGCAGCATCCGGGGGAGGTTGTGCGCCGCGGTCGCCGTATCGATCACGTTGACCCGGTCGCCATCTGCGACCACGGAGCGGTCTACACCTCCAAGGACTACGCCCGGCTCTGCCACGAACTGGGCGTCGCCCAGTCCATGGGCGTCACCCAGTCTATGGACGCCATCGGGACGAGCGCTGACAACAGCCTGGCCGAATCGTTCAACGCCACCTTGAAACGCGAGGTCCTCCGAGACCACAACACCTGGCCCGACCAGGCCAACTGCCGCCGGCAGGTCTTCCGTTGGCTCGTCCGCTACAACACCCGCCGCCGGCACTCCTGGTGCCACTACCACTCCCCGAACACCTACGAGACCAGCTACACCGCTAGCGGCATAAACCCACCACTGTGTCCAAGAACCGGGGAAGGCCAGCATCGGCGGGCGGTGACTTCATGTTGGAAGTTGACTCTCATCCAACGTGGAGGTTGGAGCGTACTTCCTTGAGGACGTCTTCGAGGAGACCCGGAACGTTGCGGCCACCGAGTACCAGCTGGCGGTCCAGGAGGCGGTTGGAGGTCTCACAGGACGTCTCGCTGACGAGCGCGCAACCGTGGCACGCGGAGAGGTTCAGGCTGCTGGCACCCTGCCGGTCGCTCTCGATGCAGACGGGGTCGTTCGAGCAGTAGTCAGCGTCGTCAAGGGCAGCGGTAATGAGCGGCCCAATCTTTTGAGGAGCGCCGAGCCTGACGAGGCCGCCAAGGGTTCCTTGCGCATCGCCCGCCGCGGTGTAGATGAGGATTCCGGCCATCCCATCCGGGCCGCTGCCGCCAGCGTAGATCCGTTCCTGGAGTGAGGCGGAGGAGTAGCCGCTTGCATACGCTAGACGGCGGACCAGGAGGTGGGCAATCGTGTGGAGCGCGACAAACCTGGCCTCCGGCGCAGGCAGGCGGTGTGCCCACGGGGTCATATTGCGTCGCTCGATCAGGGTGCCAGCCCGTGCCTGGACGGCAGGCTGGCTTTCCCAATCTCTAAGTCGCTGCTCATCGAACTGAAGGAAGATGCCCTCGCCGAACACCTCGATTGCCGGATAAAAGCGGCGGCGTTTGGCATCGGGTCCCAGGTCGGCCGAGATCTGTGCGGCACGCGCATTGTGGCGGCGGAAGCCCTTGAGCGCCCGCACTTCCCTGACGCGCCTGACCTGTCCGACCCCTGCGATCGCATCCGCAACCGTCTGCGGAGTGGCGTCGTCGTGCTTGATCCGCCAACCGTCGACAACGAATTCGCCCTCAGTCGAATCGCGGCCGGGCTTCTCTAGCTTCTTCAGGAAGGCTGCCCACTCGCCGTCCTTGAGGTCGCGTATAACGGCTTCGTCGCGTGTGACGGCTTCGTCACGGTTGTCGGCGGTCGCAGCGATTGCCAACACGTCCTCCGGCGTGACGTCGAGATCAGTGGCGATCCAGCCGGCCACGAGCTCCGCCTGTGGTCCTCCGTTGTCGGCGACGACCTTCTCGAAGAACATGTGCCCACGTACTGCATCTGCCTGAGTGATAGACCGTGGCTCCTCCTCCGGAATGTCGAGTGCAGAGATCCTCTCGGCGATGTAGTTGCCCGTCGCGCCGCGTTGCACTGCGACGAGGTTGTATTCGCACGGGTTGCCGACCTTCTCGTCCTCCCAGGGCTGTCGGCCACCGCAGCGGACGCCGTCGCGCTTGAGGGACTCGGCTCCGACCAGATCAGACAGGGGGCGTGACCTCTTGCAGGCCCCGCAAGTGACGTGGAGTGACGTGAGGCCCTCGCCGTGGGTGGATGAGCGGACGAACTTGAGTTCTTTGTACGCTCGACAAAGACGAACGACCTCGGTGACGCCGCCGTCGCGCCCGCGGTGGGCCCACTGGAACCATGGAATGTCCTGGATGTGGCTGCCTTGCTCGCAGACAGCGACATACCGCATCGGAACGAGCGCACCCTTGCAGGCCGCGCATGCGTTGCGCCACTTGCCTTTGTCTTTGCTTGTGCTGCGAGAAAGGCGAGTACATCGTTCACAGAAGCGCCACTCCGGGAAGCGCCAGTACAGGAGTCCGTTCGTTTCTTTCGCAGCTCGACCTGCGTGAGTGGGCGCTTCGAGAAGGACGCTAGGTCCGAGTCGATCGGTAAGGCGGCCGCAGTGGATCTCGGAGGCGAACTTCTTGTCCCACCAGGAGGTGTCCGGTGCGATGAGCGATGCGCCCCGAATGTCGACAATCGCACCAACTCCGAAGGGGGTGATTGTCTCGGACAGTCTAAGTTCATGCTTGATCCGTTCCACGGGATCCCTCCTCGAACGGTTCGCGTACGTCGACGGCGACATTCGGCTCGACCGATCGCATCGAGTCGGCTACAAGCCATCCTTCGCCCGCCTGCCCAAATCTCTTGAAGAGCGCTACTTCGTCCCGACTCCTCCGGTCGTAGACCAGTTTCGCGCTGTCCTGGCGAGCCCGCTGCGCCCGGCCGTCCCAGTCTCTGAGCAGCGCCCAGACCGCACTGTCAGTGTCGACAGCCTCCGCCTGCTCGGAGCGTCCGACGACGGCGACGAACTGGACTACCAGCGTCTCGATCTGATTCTTGAGGCCGATGTCCTCCAGGTCCATGCGCAGGGCTGCAGCATTGTCTGCCAGCGAAGGGATCGCGTGCCGCAGCAGCGCGACGAGGGCACCTGCGAGAGAGCGGTCACGGGACGCCAACGACCAAGGAGTCACGCTCGTCGGCTCTACGCTGCGGTAAAGCGCCTCGTGATAGCTCCTGAAGGTCTCGAAATGCGACCGGTCACGAGCCCGGTTGGACCGGAAGAGGGTGGTCACGACGCCCTTGACGTCGCCTCGTCCGACGCGGCTTGTTGCCTGGATGTACTCGGCGGTCGTCCTGGGTTGGCCGACCATCAGCATCAGAGCGAGCCGTGGGATATCGATGCCGACAGACAGCATGTTCGAGGAGAGCACGACATCGATGGCGTCGTCGGACTCATCGGCCCGCCGCTTGAGCGCTCGCAGATCGTTCGGCAGCTCTTCGGGTCCGCGACGACTGGTGAGTTCGAGGACTTTGTCCGCTCGCACACGACGTAGTGGCAGCCCGAGCCGCTCTGCGCGGGGTTCGAGTCGGCCGTTGACGTCGTCGACGACCAAAGTACTGGTGCGGCCGAGCTCGCGCAGGCTGTTGTGGTACATGACGGCGGTCCAATACGCGTCAAGGGTGAAGGTGTCGCCCGCAGTAGTGTCGAGAACATGAGGGATTTCGAGCAGTGGCGCGGAGGCCGCGACGACCGCGGACATCTGGGACAGCGCCTGAGGCATGAGGCCGATGTACAGCCGACCCTCGCCGCTCCTGACGGGCTGGGAGAAGAAGGTACGATCATCGTCCAGCCCTGAGGGCGGGTACAGGGTGACCTCCCGGCCGTAAAGACCTCGCACCTGTTCGTCCGATGCTCGGATAGTTGCTGTAGAGGCGATGATCTTCGGGGGCGATCCGCCTCGGCTGAGCAGGAGTTGAAGCACCGCGTCGAAAACGGCGATGGTTGTGCCGAGTGGTCCCGACAGCAGGTGCAATTCGTCTTGGATGATCAGCGACGGCTGGCGGTACGGCGTTCCGAGGCCTAGGAGCTTTCCCGCATGAGGCTGGAACTGGAGTCGGGCGAACTTGTCGACTGTCGCCAGGAGGATGGTGGGTGGCTGTTCGTAGATCAGGTCGTCGACGACCGCGACGGGTAGTTCCTTGTTAAAGTAGCAACCGGTGTTGGTGCAGCCAATGACGACATCCTGGCCATCCAGACGCACGCCGTACTTCGACTGGTCGTCGGACCTGGACGCTGGCAGCAGCGGTGCTCCGCACCAGGGGCAGCTTTCGACTTGGAACTGGTTGGCCTCCTCCGGCCGCGCGGCCTTGTGGAGACGGTCGAGCGCTGCTCTTGCGTCCGCTCGACTTCCGGGGGTCACCTCGTTTCCGACCCAGAGCCCGATGCTGAACGCAGCCATCCGACGAACCCGCAGGTCGTTGAAGACGCCCGGGCGGCGTAGTAACTCCATCGCGCAGACGAGTGAGGCGGCCCGCTGGAACTGCTGCGTTGTGAGAAGCCGCAGCGTGTACCGGGTGACGACCGCCGTCCCACCACCTGATGTGCCGTGCGCGAGGCGACGACGGAAGATCTCGATCGCTGCGAGGCCGAGATACGCCTCGGTCTTGCCGCCGCCGGTCGGAAACCAGATCAGGTCGACCAACTCCCGATCATCATGGGTCTCGTCGATTGTCGAAATGAGCGCAACCAGAAGAAACCCGAGTTGGAAGGGACGCCAATGCGGTTCGCCGGCCGGCTTGCCTTGGTTGATTCTCGCCTGACGCATCTGTAGCCGCATCGCCACCATGCCGAGCGCAAAGGCGGTCCGCAGTTGGTCCTGGTCCGGCTGACGCAAGACCTCGATCGTTTCTCGCATCCTCGCGGCCGCTTTCGTGGACCGGTCCACGATCCGTTGAGCCACCTTTTCCTCGTTGCCGAAGCCCGGAACACGTCGCTCCTGCTCCGACACCCACCTGTCGAACGCGTCGACGAAGGCGTCCAGCGATGCCAGGACGGCGTCGGGGCTCTCATCGAGCTTCGCCAGATGAGCGAGGCCGAGTGCTCCTGCCTCCAGCGTATCGGCTTCGAAGGAGAGGGTTTCGACGTCCGGTACGACGAACGACGGGACCGGGGTAAGCCAGATTCGGGCGCAGGTAGTGCCCTCGAGCGCCCAGTCTGCAGCCATGCCGTGGCCGATCGCATACACCTTGCGCTCGCGGAAGCGTAGCCTCAGTTCGGCCGCTTCGTCGTCCACGTCAACGGATCCGGTCGGGTCGTACTCGAGGAACCGCGCTCCTTCCACGGGCGTGACGCTGAGTGCGACCTGGTAGAGCATTTTGGCGATGTCGAGTCGGTCATTATCGGTGGAGGGTTCTCTGACCCGGACGTAAACGGTCGCTAGGTAGCCGGAGCCATAGTCTCGCCAACGAGAACCGACCTCGACCTTCACGCCGTTCGCGCTCACCTCTTCGGGCCCCTCACCGCGCCGCATCTCGAGACCATCGAAAGCGAACGGTCGACGCTGCCACCTGCGCGGCCCGTCGCCCTCGATGGCTTTGTACGTGCCGCCAGACAGATCGCAGACCGCAGCGGGTCGATCAGTGACGAACGAGATCGCGGCCGACGAAGGCCGCCACTCTTCGGATATAGGCACCGCGGCGCCGCGCTCCTCGACCTCACCGGAGGACTCGACCTCCGCATCGGCAGAGTCCGCCTGCGAGAGGTCGTCGCTCTCAGAGTGGTCGACAAGCCCTTGCGGAAAGAGCATGCCGACGGAGTACTGCCGGTTCGGCATATTCTCCACGATCTCGTCGTCCCCGCCCTCCGGGCCGACATACGCCGCCACCAGATGGTCCACCACCAACTGTTGGGGATGGGTGAGGGTCACTTCGCGATCATCCAATCCTTCAAGAGTTGTCGAAGCCGCTGCTTGTCTTCCTTCGATGCGATGATATGGAGCGACACGCGGGCCCTGGTGGTAGCTACGTAGAAGGCGGCAATCCCGGCCTCGTCGTAGGTGTGCGGAAGGTCGAAGACGATGACGTACTCCGCCTCGAGACCCTTCGCGTACTTCGGACTGGTCATGACGAACCCGCCGGGGCTCGTTGCCGGCCGGGAGTCCGACGTTGTGCTGATCATCCAGATATCGGCCCTACGCGCTCCGTCGGCAGCGATCCGCTTCGCGAGCAGGTCAGCTTCGGCAAGGTCGGCCTGCCCTGGTGGGGTGTGCCACTGGACCTTCTCACCATGAACGATCCCAGGATCACCTACGTCAGCTCCGAGATACTCCTGGACGACGTGAACGATGGCCTGGGTATTGCGGACGTTCAGGTCGAGGTCGACCGAGATCGCCTCGCCGGCGATCAGTTCGGCAACGTCCTCGTCATATTCACCGTCGACGTGAACCTGGTTGTTCGGGTCGAGGAACATCCGCCACCATCCGTCGGCTCGTCCGCCGGCGACGACCGCGTCGATCCTGTCCATCGCGTCAGCACTCATCATGTCCTGAGCCTCGTCGACCATGACGACGTCGTACGCTCTGTCGTCCGGGAGGTCGTCGAAGGGGATCAGATCGATGTCACGGCCCTCGATGTGCGGAGCGAAGAAGTTGGTCAAAGCAGATGAACGGAAGGTGATGAGAACCGACTTTCCCTGCTCCACCTCCTGCTTGGCCGCCTCAACCAGCACGAGCGATTTGCCCGTACCGGCTCCGCCGAACACGAGAAGGCGCGGGTTACGGGCGAGCGCTGCGAGGACCCGTCCCTGACCGGCGGTGGCACGGTTCTGCTCCTCTATGACGGCTCCGCGCTGAGCATCTATCACGGGCATGCGGGTGAACTCGCCGAAGAGACGTGTCCGCAGATCTTCGGCTCGAGCTCGTTTCTGGCCGCGTGGTGCGGTCCGTGGATTCTGGGTTATGCGGTCGAGGGCCCCTTCGAGACCCGCTGAGCTCATATCGCTTTGAGCGAGCCAGTGTGTAGGAAGCCAACCGACCGAGGCAGGAGGCGAGTCGATGTCCGGGGTGATGACCACCGCCTCGTGGGCGAACCATCCCGCGCCCTCCTCCTGAAGGATGTCACGCAGTGCATAGGCGGCGGATCTGGCCTGCTCCATCGGCGATCCGGACAGTTTGTGCCAGTCTCCTCGTCGGTCGACCGAGTACCAGACACCGTCGTGCTTTCGCACGCCGCCGCCTTTCACCTCAATCACGACAAGAACGCCCCTCCACAGGACGATGAAGTCCGCCTCGGCCTGCTGCTTGTAGGCGTGTGAACGAAGGTCGACGGAGTGGAATGCGACGGCGTCGGGGTCGCCCTCGACATCCTTCAGCAGACGCGCCACCGTCCGCTCAGCGTCGCTGGTCGCACGGCGTTCGATATCGGCGAGCGTAGGTACGAGGATCATCCCTTCTGCTCCTCCCAGAGATCCGCATAGTCGCGATATCCCAGGAAGTCGTTCATGGCTCCCCAATTGTCGGCGACGTCGACGATGAGGCACTCCTCCTTGCCGCCGTTCTTCGGGCCACGTAGACCGCGGCCGGCCATCTGGATATACGCACTCGGGCTGAAGGTCGGCCGAGCGATGTAAAGAGCACGCACGCCAGGAGCGTCGAAGCCCTGGATCAAGAGGTCGCAGTTGGCCAAAACCCTGATCTCGCCCTTCTGGAATCGCCTGATCACGTCCCGGCGCTGCTGCCGGCTCGTTTGTCCGCTGACGGATTCGGCCTCGATGCGGCGATAGCGAAGCGACGCGGCGAGAACCTGCGCCGACAGCACGCTCGGCGTGAAGACCAGGATCGGCCAGTCTGGATCCTGCTCGGCGATGTGCTCGACAAGGATCTTCATCCGGGCCTCGTTGCGTCCCAACCGCTCGTAGAGGCTCCTGTCGATGACATGCGACGAGCGAATCTCCGCCTGCTGATCGGCGTCCAGCTCGACATCAATGCCCGGAAGGATCTCGTGTTTGACGCCTGCAAGGACGCCGAGGCCGACCAGCTCCTTGTAAGCATCAGTCTCGAACGCAGTCAGGCGGTTGTGCCCAAATCGGGCTGCGAGTTGCTCGGTCCGAGTCGTATCCCCGGCGCTGCCCTTGAACGGCGTCGCGGACAAACCGACCAGGGGACGGTCCCAACTACGCCCGTCGACACCGAGCCGGCGAAGGATCTGGGTGTACCGCGTGGATCCGCCAGCGCGATGGGCTTCGTCGACGAAGACTGCAGTCGGCACCGTCAACCATTCGTATTCGGGAAGGTCCAGGATCGCTTCGAGCTTGGCATCGGTCGCCACGATCACGCTGACGTCGGTATCGGGTTGGTGGACCTTGTTGTTCTCCCACAGCCTGCCGATCGCCAGCGGGCGTTCGTCGCCGAGATACCGCCAGACGGCCTCAAAGGTCTGCACCGCCTGCTCGCACAACTCGATAGACTGCGCGATCCAAAGGACAGTCCCGCTCAGAACCTCATCGACGAAGAGACGAAGGACCGTCTGGGTCGCTACGCGCGTCTTGCCCGCACCGGTCGGTAGCTCGACCATCCCCTTCTGTGCGGCGCCCTGCTCGGATGGCTGAGTCAGGACGACACGTAGTTTCTCGCTGATCTTCTTCTGGAAGGTGTGAAGCTCGTTGAGCTTCACGGCACCGGGAACGACAAACTCCTGCGGCCGGGTTTGCGATCGTTCGCCGGCGTATTCCGCCGCGAAGCCCATCTTGCGCACCCATGAGATGGCAGCAGGAGTGCCGGCCCAAGCGGTGGGCACATCGGTGAACCCCACCTCGCGGAAGCGTTCCGCGAGGATCTTGAGCGAATCGGAGCCGTAGACCACAAGAAAGAGTCCAGCGATCGACGTGTCGGCGTCGACGAGTTCCTGGGCCTCCAGCGCCGACCAGAGACCAGTCGGCAATGCGTCTCGAAGATCATCCGGTCCGATGTAGAGCTCGAGGCGCTCGGCATCGGAGCCGACCGACCGCGCCTGGACCCGCAGGTCCTCGAGCATGTGGTCGAGACCAACCTTGATCACGGCTGAGAGTTGGGCGTTGTCGAGGCGACGTTCGAGCAACGCCTCGTTGACGAACTTGAGCACCTGGGCCTCGTCGGCATCGTCTCGGACGACGAGCTCGCTGCCGTCCAGGTACCAGTTGAGCGGCTGGTCCTCGACGCCGTCCTCGGTGGTGACGCGCTTCGCGATCATCATCGCCCTGGCCAGCTTCACGCCGTTGAGCCGATCAGAACCGACGATGTTGCGCAGTCCGGTGTACACGTCCAGGAGGGGCTCGCTGTTCTGTCGTCCCTCGATGATCTCCGAAAACGCGAAGCTGTCCTCGAATCGGCGGCAGCCCACAAGACGGATCAGTTCGTCGACCTGATCGGGCCGAGCGCGCAAACACGGGCGTTGTTGCGTGCGGAGGAAGGCCTCCTGGTCGTCGTTCGTCGCGACATATACGGCATTTGGCGCCAGCGGCTCGATCGTCCGCGCGACACGGGCCGGAATGGTGGCAGGCTTCGCACCCTCCAATCCGACCTTGGTCGCTGCGACGACGAATTCGACAAGTACCTCGTCCTTCACGCCCGCTGGGAAGATCTGGCCTTCCAGCATCTCGCGCATGACGTGAGGCGGCACGTCGCTCAGCTCATCCGGCAGGTCGAGGATCGCAGCAACCTGAGGGCTTCCGCGGAAGAGGGGCAGAAGTCCTTCGTAACGAACGAGCGACGGGGCGACGACGTCCACGGGGGAGCGCAATCCATGAGTCGACTTCACCAGTCCCGCTGTTCGAACCGCCCACCTGGCAGGGGAGTCGACTTTGTACGTAACGCCGGTGTCGACATCCTCGCAGGACCAGTCGTCATCGCCGTGCACTACGAGGGCCGTGGTCCACGGCTCTCGGGCGCTGACCGGACTCTCGGCATCGCGCAGCAGAAACAGCACCGAGAAGGGGCCAGGTCCTGCGGCGCGGTTGAACTCGATCGCCTCGACCGGACGCTCACCGACGCCGTTGTGTCGGTTGAGTTCCTCCAGCACCCATAGCTGATAGTCCTCGAAGTGCGTCTCGTCCTCGAGCGGGTACTCCTTGACCGGACGACGTACGACGCCGAGTTGGTAGGCGACGTCCGCCGAACAGCGACGCTTGTCCAGGCACCGCGAGACGAAGTTCGGTCCAACCTCGACCTCCAGGTCCAGCACCTGCTGTGGCCAGGCCCACCCGCCGTCGAGCGTCGGAACTCTGACGGGCGTCTTCGCCGCCTTCATGATTTTGGCTGCGGCCTGCGTGGACAGATCCAGGGTCGAGTCCCAGACCTTGATCAGGTCGTCCGGGCGCGGACTGTTGTCGAGTTTCGCGAGCCGTGCGGTAAGGATCGCCTCCGGGTCGAGATCCCGGAACCCGCGGTCCTGGAGGATTTTCTCGACGCCGTGCTGCCTGAGAAAGGTGGGATCGACGAAGACGGCGTCCTCGATCTCAAGGTCGGACTCGTGGTGGAGGAATACGACTCGGCGATCCTCCAGCGCTCGCATTCCGTGGGTGGTCGGGATGACCTTGGCCTTGTTGATCTCCGGAAGGTTCGAGTGTCCGGCGACCGTCCTCAGCGCATTGGCCGCCGAAACGGGATCAGTGCCCTCGGCCCACTCGCGCAGCCAGGTGAGCAGGCCGCGCTTCGGAAGATGCGCCAAGGCCTTTCCGGGGTCGCGCGTGTCCGCCTCCGAGTTCCGGCCAAGGATGTACAGGTCGCGAAGACGAGTGGATCGGGTGCCGGTCTGGTAGCACAGCCAATGCGGGACGTCGTCACCCGTGTTGGCCGACTGGATCCACGCCTCGTGTAGCCCCTTGTCGAAGCTGACTGCGAAGTCCAGTGGTAGAAGGTACTGACCGTTACGAAGAGTCCCGACTGCGTCGGGGATCAGTTCACGATCTGCGGCGATCTGCGGCACGTGGACCGTGAGGAGATCGTCTCCGAAGCTCAGAGACTCCCGTCCTCGCGCCGGCATGAAGTCGAGATGTGCCGCGGGATCTTCGACCGTCCTCACACGCGGCATGAGATTGACGAACATCTCGGCGACCGTATGGAGGATCTCGCGGTTGTAGGCGTTCCTGAGCAGGGTGGTGCGGTCGTCGTTGACACTCCACGGAGCGTTGAACAAGGCAGACGCCGACGTCTCGTCCTGAAGAGGAAAGTACGACCAGAATCGACCTCTCCGCAGGTCTCGCTGGTTGGCCGGCACTGCCACCGTGACCTTCATCTGCGCCCGAGAGACCGCCTCACCAACCTGTTTGCGCGCTTCTGCCGACGGCTCGTGCATTTGGCTCGCTACGAGCCACTCGTCCGGATCCTCGCCCTGGGACTCGATGCTGAAACGCCCTTCACCGAGTTCATGTGAGACATGCTTGGCCTCGTACGAGTCGCCGCCGACGACCCTGAGCCGCACTTCACGGACGGCCTGCACGAATAGCAGGAATTCGGAATGGAAGTCCTCGATCTCGTTGCGGAGACGCCTCAGATTCCTAGCCCTCGGGAGCCGAACGACAGTCGTCGCCCATGACGAGAGGTCTGCAAGGATCCGGTCCTCTTCGACCGCGCGGTCGAAGTTCGCGACCGTGGCAGTCCTCAGGATCGGCAGCCTTCTGGCAGCCGGATTCACGTTGCGCAGTTCGGCCTGCGCCTCCGGGGTGTTGAACTCGAACGAGATGGATCGGCTGAAGATCTGAGGTGCATCGGAGACGGCCAGCACGGACTTGAACCCGAGACCGAAACGTCCGATCTCTTCACCGCGCTTGCCGCTCAGATATGCCATGGCGATAGCGGTAAGTCCGACGCGCGAGAACGGGCGTCCGGCGTTCGCGCAGTACAAGATCTCGTTCTTGGCGTCCAGAACGATCTCGACGCGCCCCGCAGCCTCCCCGTGTTCATCCGCGCCGCCGATGGCATCTGCCGCGTTCTGTACCAGCTCGAGGAGGGTCCTGTTCGCGTACCCACCGGTCCGGATGGATTCCTCGAGGTTCGCATGCTCCACCACGAGGTTGGGCTGGATCCCGTACGAATCGATCGCGCGTCTGAACTGGTCGTTCACCTCGCGTACGAGATCTGGGTCCGGCTTCCAAGCCTCACGATTACGCGTCACTGTGCTAATTGCTCCTCCCCCGAGCCGAGCTCGACAATCAACGCGCAAGACGAGCCAGCGGCACGAACCGCCCAGTAGATGCAGATCGTGGCGCGGGTGCACCTCTTGTGCGCTTCCCCGATGAGTATGTTAGCGAGTTACGGAGCTATGCGGAGCAAGCAACACGAAAGTTTGGGTACAGCACGCCCTTCGGTACTCACAAGCACGGTCAGGCGATTCTGCCAAGCGGATCAGGTCGTGGCCCGACCTGATCCTGGCCGGCGGATCGTCGTTGGAATCGGTCGAGGACTCGCGAACACATGCGCGGAGAGGTCACCGTCGTCGTTCACGGTCGTTCGTCGTTGACACCCGCTCATTGGTTCGGGAAGTACAAGGCCGGCGGCCTGATCAACTCCGGACGCCCGGCGGTCACATCGTCGCGCGGTTACACAGGCGTACGCGAGACGGCCGCGGACCAACGGCTCCGAGGCCTGGCCAGGCAATGACGGACGGCGACTTGGCGGCCCTGCGCCCGGGAGCGTCGTGCTCCGACGTGTGAGACCGGACGTACGGCGCGATACGCGCGTGCACTTCACGTGGTGGTTCACGCGCCGGAAGGGGCCGCTGACCGGAGGAAAGCAGACTATGCGTCACTGGCGCGTCGTGGATCCCTGGCTTCATTTCCGCTCGGCCAAGGAGGGCGTGCCAGAGCGCACCAACATTCGCGGTCTTAGCTTAGCGGTCGTGTTGCCGCCTGCGGCTACTTTTCTTGGGAAGGGCCGCGGCCGGGAGGACGGCGTCGAGCCGCGGGTAGCTGGTTGGTTGCCTGTGGTGCGGAGTTGGTGGGTGGAGCAAGTCCGTCCATGGCCTTGAACGCTTGCGCCAGATCAGGGGGCAGGGCCATTCGCGGCGGCGCGATAGGACGGTCGGCCTCTTTGCCGGGACCAACTGCCGGGCGCACTGTTGGCAGGTGGTCGAGCTCACCGAGGGCGACGCCCTTCGAGCGTCCGAGGCGGTTGGCGGTCACGTCGAAGATTTCGCCGTTCTTGCGGGGCGCAAAGGCGATCACCTGCCGTACTGGTAGGTGATCCGGGGTCGGGCCTTCGAACTCCCGGTAGGTGAGCCGGTGCGAGGGCCCCATCGGCTGTCCCCGGCGATTGAACTCCTCTACTACCGGTATCTTGACCTCAGCGCAGTCCCGAAGATCCGGATGATCGTCGGAGCGGCCGAGACGTTCGCCGGCGAGCTCTGCTTCGCGGCCTTCGCGCAGGGCGCTCAACCCACGGCGAACAGCCTCGAACTGCTGAGCAGCAGGACCGTTGGGCTCGGATCGCGCCTGGGACTGCAGCTCACGAAGCTCGTCTAGCAGCTCCGGATCGACGATGAGATGGTATTTGGCCGTCATCGCGAGGCGGGCGGCTCGTTGTCACTGTCGAGGTTCCATCCGAATTCCGCGGCGACGTCATCGGCCGACACGTAGTCTTCGACGCGATTCGTCGCCAGGCGCCGACGGGTGACCTCACGGGCTTCGGTGGCTTGCTCGGCGTCCGCTGCCAGCTCCTCGAGTTTCTCCCACCGGTCGAAAGGCACGACCACGCCCTCGGGGTGGCCATCGTCACCGAAGATGAGTGGTTCGGCCTCACCTGAGCGGAACCGCCGCAGCATCCGGGGCAGGTTGTGCGCCGCGGTCGCCGTATCGATCACATTGACCCGGTCACCATTGGGCCGATCTTGCGGTGTCTCGGTAGACATCTGAGCTCCTCGGATAGCTGTCTTCCCAACCTAATCGAGTCTAAGAGCGGCAGGATCCCGAACCGCGCGGTCAGCTCTTCGGGAGGTCGGAGTCGTCGACCGGCTGGCTGAGGTCGATGCCGAGTTCGGCGGCGACCTGTTCGATGGGGATTGATGGGCGCGGGTCGGCGAGGCGTGCGCGGGCGATGGTGTAGGTGGTGTCGAAACCGTCCTCATCGAAGACGCGAGTGTCCAGGGCTCGCCAGAGTTCGAACGGGACTACTACACCTTCAGGTTCGCCGGTGTCGCCGAAGATCAGAGGGTCCTGATGGCCGAGGCGAAAGCGGTCGAGCATTTGGGGGAGGAGACCGGCCGCGGTGGAGGTCTTGATCACCCAAACGCGGTCGCCGTCGGGGAGTACGTGGAGCGTTTCGTCCGAGTCCATCAGGAACCCTTCTGCATCGACAACTGTTCTCATCAGACTATGGGCGGCGTCCCGCTCAGGTCGGAAGTTATCCACAGGGCGTCCGGCAACGGAGAGCGCGGTACCGAGCGGTCACGGGGGCCGCTGGCATCGTGCGCATCGTCGACGTCGGCAGCTTGCCGGTCGACTGCGCCTTCGATCCCGGCACGTGAAGGGCCGGCTCAGGGTGGGCCGGCCCTTCGGCGATGTCACAGGTTGCGGAAGAAGGTTCGGAGGTCGGTGGTGAGGTCGTTGGGGCGTTCGAGGGAGGCGAAGTGGCCGCCTTGTTTGAAGGTGGACCAGTGGACGATGTTGGGGTTGTCTCGGTCGGCGAGGGGGCGGATGGTTTTGAAGTCGTCGGCGAAGACGGCGACGCCGGTGGGGGCGTTGTTGGGTTGCGGTTCGGTGCCGGCGTTGGCTTCTTCGTAGTGGTAGCGGCCGGCGGCGGCTGAGGTGTTGGTGAACCAGTAGAGGGAGACCTCGGTCAGGATCTGGTCGGGGGTGACGAGGCTGGTGCCGTTGCCGAAGTTGTTGAAGAGTTCGTTCCAGGCGAGTTGCCCGACGGGGGAGTCGGAGATGCCGACGGCAACGGTCTGCGGGCGGGTCGAGTTGATGGCGTTGTACCCGCCGACCGACTGGAACCACTTCAGGTGCTCCAGCGCCGCGTAGTCCTCCGGCGTGAACTTCTCGAACTCCGCCGGGTCGCCCGACGGGAACGAGAACAGCTGCAGGACATGCAGTCCGAGGAAACCTTCGGGGTTGAGTACGCCGAGTTCGCGGGCGATCATCGCGCCGGCGTCGGAGCCGTGCGCGCCGTACGACTCGTACCCGAGCCGCCGCATCAGCGTGTCGAACGTGCGGGCGACGCGGGCCATCGTCCAGCCGCGGTCGACCAGCGGCGTACTGAACCCGAAGCCGGGGATCGACGGGACGACGACCGAGAACGCGTCGTCCGGAGAGCCGCCGTACGCCGCCGGGTCGGTGAGCGGGCCGATCATGTCGAGGAAGTCGACGAACGAGCCCGGGTACGTGTGGGTGAGCAGCAGCGGGGTCGCGTCCTCGACCTTGGACGGTACGTGGATGAAGTGCACGGTCTGGCCGTCGATCTCGGTCAGGTAGTGCGGGAACTCGTTCATCCGGGCCTCCTGCGCGCGCCAGTCGAAGCCGTTCTGCCAGTGGTCGACCATCTCGCGGAGGTAGTGGTTCGGGGTGCCGTAGTCCCAGTCGTCGCCGGGCGCCGCCTCCGGGAGCCGGGTCCGCGCGAGGCGCTGAAGCAGGTCGTCCAGGTCGGCCTGGTCGATCGTGACGGTGAAGGGCCGGATGCTCTCGTTCTTGTTCATGGCTCTACCGTAGAATCCGTATAGGAACATTAGATTCCTAATTAGGAGACTGTTTTGCTGGAGACCTCGCAGCGCCTGCTGACGCTCCTGGCGCTGCTGCAGACCCGTCCTGCTTGGACGGGTGCCGAGCTGGCCGAGCGGCTCGAGGTGACGACGCGGACCGTACGGAATGACATCGACCGGCTGCGCGAGCTCGGGTACCCGGTCGACGCCACCCGCGGTCCGGCCGGCCACTACCAGCTCGGCATCGGCGCGAAGCTCCCGCCGCTGCTGCTCGACGACGAGGAGGCGGTCGCCGTTGCTGTCGGTCTGCGAACCGGTGCGGGTGTCGTCGGTATGGCCGAGAGCAGCGTGCGCGCGCTGACCAAGCTCCAACAGGTGCTCCCGCACCGTCTGCAACGCCAGGTGAACGCGATCAACAACGCGATGGACCAAGGCCCCGAGAACACCCGCTCGAACATCGATCCGCCCGAGATCGACACAATCCTATTGTCAACAATCGCCGCCTGTATCCGCGACGAGCACTACCTCCGTTTTGAGTACGCGGTACCGGAGGGCGCATCGCTCTACAAGGCCGGGTCGAGCGCCGGGCAGGACCTGCCGATCCTGGTGGAGCCGTACCGGCTGGTGAGCTGGCACGGGTACTGGCACCTCGTTGCGCGGGACGAGGAGTCGGTCTGGCACACGTACCGCGTCGACTGGATGTCGTTGCGGATGGCAACAGGTCGCCGGTACCAGCCGCGGCCGATGCCGGATGCGGAGTACGCCGACTTCGTACTGCGGGACGTCGCGTCGGCCGGCTGGAAGGTGCACGCACGGATCACAGTCCATGCACCTGCACAGGAAGTACTGTCGCGAATCCACGCCGCCGTCGGCATCGTCGAGTCCGTCGACGACAACACCAGCGTCCTGATCACCGGCGCCGACTCCCTCGAGACCATCGCCGTCTACATCGGCATGCTCGGCCTCGACTTCCACGTCGACGGCCCACCCGCCCTCATAACCCACCTCCAAACCGTCGCCAACCGCTACCTCAACGCGACTTGTGGAGCGTCTAACGACAGGACGTAGTCCACCGATTTGTGGCCGGTGCATCGAGACCACGCGGGGGACGGCTCGACCGCGCCGACTACCTCCTGTCGCTAGCCGTGCTGCGAGTCGGGCGAGGGCACGAGTTGCGCTGCGCGTCGGGCAAGGGCGCGAGCCTGGCGTGCTGAAGGACGGGTGGTGGTCGGCGATTGTGTGGCTCTGGCGGTTGGGGCAGGCGGGGGAGTAGGCGGAGATGTGGACCTCTACCCGTCCTTCGGTACGCCTAGGCCGGCGTTGCGGGCTTGGATTATCGCGGTGGCTCGGTCGGCGGTGCCCAGTTTGGTGAAGATCGTGGAGACGTTGTTGGCTACCGTTTTCGAGGCCAGGTCGAGGCGGGTGGCGATCGCGGGGTTGGACAGTCCGGCGGCGAGTAGGTCGAGGATCTGGCGTTCGCGGGTGGTGAGTTCGGGGAACGGGTCGGTGGGTGGTGGGGCGGCGAAGAACGTGAGTACGCGGCGTGCGACGCCGGGGCCGAAGATCGCCTCGCCGGCCGCGACGGCGCGGATGGCGCGGGCGATCTCGTCCTGTTCGGCGCCTTTGACGAGGTAGCCGCGGGCGCCGGCGCGCATCGCGGCGAAGACGGAATCGTCGTCCTCGAACATGGTGAGCACGAGTACGGCGACTTCGGGCGCGGAACGGGCGAGCTCGCGGGTGGCCGCGAACCCGTCGAGGTCGGGCATCTGCAGATCGAGTACGGCGACGTCGGGGCGGGTCGTGACGACTTCGCGGACCGCTTCCCGCCCGGTCGAGGCGACACCCACCACCTCGATCCCCGGCAGCGAACTGAGCAACGCCTCCAACCCGGCCCGTACCACCGGATGATCATCAGCCAGCACAACCCGAATCACCGCACCTCCAACGAAGACTCATCAACCACCCGAACCCCGGCAGAGCATCCGTCGACATCCTGGTCTTCCAGCGGATCCTGCTCAACAGCACCGAGCTCGCCGGCTGCCGGAGTGCCGCGCTGGACGTTCGTGGCGGAGATGTCGGTCGGCGGGTCGGTGGGTAGATCGGCAGGCGGGTCGGGCTCAACGGCAGCGAGTTCGCCGTCTGCCGGAGTGGCACGCTGGAGGCTCGTGACGGCCGGGACGACTGGCGGGTCGGCGGGTAGGTCGGCAGGCGGGTTAGCTCCCGGGGCGGACGGTGGGGTGGAAGTTGGGTCGGCTGGCGAGGCGGAATTGGGGGTGGAAGGCGGGGCGGCTGTCAGGGTGGATGTCGGGGTGGCCTGGCCGGTCGGAGTGGTTGGGTTGGTTTGGCTGGTTGGGGTTGTCGGGGGTCGGGTCGGTAGGGGGAAGCGGGCTCGGACGTGGCCGCCGGTTGGGGTGGGGCCGGCTTGGAAGGTGCCGCCTAGTTCGGCGGCTCGTTCTCGCATGGCTTGGAGGCCGACGCCGGGGTGCCACGGGTCGGTGGGCGGACCGTCGTCGGCTACCTCGATCTCTAGGTCGTTCTCGCAGCGCAATGTCAGTACGGCAGAGGTCGCGGACGAGTGCCGCACGACATTCGTCAGCGCCTCGGTCGCGATCCGGTACGCCGCAACCTCCAACGCAGCAGGCAATGCCGGCAAGCCATCGGCGGCAACCTCCACGCGAATCGTCGCCCCATCCGCGCGGAACGACAGCTGATCCACTCGCTGTCGTAGCGCCCCCACCAACCCGAGCTCGTCCAGCGCCGGTGGACGCAGGTCCTCCACCAACTGCCGTACGTCAGCAATTGCCGTCCGAGTATCTGAACGCAACCGCGCAAGCAGTTCGACGGCTCGCGCGGCGCCGGCGGGAAGAGCTTGTGAGGTGTCGGTGGTGATCAGGTTCGCAGCGGCGTCGGCGGAGAACGCGACTCCTGTCAGAGTTGGTCCCAAGCCGTCGTGCAGGTCGCGGCGCAACCGTCGACGCTCCTCCTCGCGCGCTGACACCAGCTTCTCCCGCGACGCCTGCAGTTCAGCGGACAGTCGGGTCGCGTGCACAGCAACAGCAAGAGGCACGGCGACCAGCCCGAGCACACTCCGATCCGCCGCCGACAACGCCGACTCACCCGACCGCACCCCAACCTCGAGCGCCCCAACCACCTCACCGCCATACACCAACGGCACAACAAACACCCCCTCCCTCACCCCACCCGCGCCGACCCCATCGACCGCCACGCCAATCGTCTCCGCCCGCGCCACACCCGCATCAGCCGCCGCCAGCGCAGTGGGTCCTGTGGCTGTGGTGTTTGTCCCGTCTGTGCCGGGGTGCGGGCGGGTTGGGAGGGTGCCGTCGGCGGCGATTGTGGCGCCGTCTACTCGGAGGGCGGCGTAGGGGAGGCGGAGGGCTGCGCGGATCGCGGCGACTACGCCTGGTAGGCCGGACGACAGTTGTGAGCCCACTCGCGACGCGACCCGCGCCGGATCGTGGCGGTCGCCGTACAGGGCGCGATCGACGAGTTGTTGGAGTCGAGGCAGTACGGGCGCGATGATCAGGGCAACGAATACGGTGACCGCCGCGGACCGCCCGACCTGCGATGCGATCAGTGAATCGAGCAGCGCGACCAGCGCCGCATAGATGCCAATAGCAACCAACGACAACAGCGCCCAGGTCAACGCCCGCGATACGACGAGTCGGATGTCGAGAAGCTGGTGCCGTACGATTGCCACCGCGATCGCGATCGGGATCAGCGGAATCGCCAGCAGTACAAGGATCGGCGTCCCCGCGACGAACGACCACGGGA
This sequence comes from Kribbella sp. NPDC048928, assembly GCF_043197975.1. Taxonomy (NCBI): domain Bacteria; kingdom Bacillati; phylum Actinomycetota; class Actinomycetes; order Propionibacteriales; family Kribbellaceae; genus Kribbella; species Kribbella sp. NPDC048928. Next base: position 105,047 of record NZ_JBICUC010000011.1, read on the forward strand.
TCACGAAGAGCAGTGCGATCACCGATGCCAGCAGCAACCACAGCAGTTGCCGACGACCGGCTTCGTCGGCGCGCCGGTAGCGGATGCCGAGGCAGCTGAGGGCCAGCAGGATCGCGACCAGGTTGCGTACTTCGGTCGCGGTCCAGAGCGGTTGCAGCGCGTCGAAGTTCCGCAGCGTGAGGTACCCGTACGGGAGGTCCGGCGACACGGGCTCGCCGCTCCCCGTCATCTCCAGGACGAAGAGCGGCGACGTTGCGATGATGCCGATCGCGGCCCAGCGCCAGCGTGGCGACAGCAGCCGTCCGTCTGGGAATAGCAGGAGCGCGAGCGGCAGGAACAGCCCGATCGACCACGGCCACGCGGCCAGCGAGATCGTGACGAGTACCTGCTGGGCGACCTGCCCGTGCACCACATACGCCAGTGCGTCCGCAACCGGGGTGATCGCGTGCCCGATCCCGTCCGCGAGGAACAGCCAGCCGATCGCGTTGGAGGGCCGATGCCACGCGATCACCGCACCACACAGGCCGAACGTCAGCGCCATCAGCCCATTGGTGACAAGGAAATTGTCGACCATTTCCTGCCAGCCCCAGCCGATCGAGACGCCGTACGCGACCGCGAAAACCACTCCGACGACTACCAGCGCGGCTAGCGCGCCGGCCAGGCCGCGGCGGTTCCCGGAGGTCGTCATACCGGCAGTGTGCGCCCGAATGGTTCCCGGCGTCTCGGGATCAGGATCCCGGATCGGCTGGGGGACCGCCCGTCGCCAAGGGATCTGGCCCCGCAGCGGACTCCGTCGTCGCCGGGTGACGGTGATACCCACGCTGAGACAAGGGGGTAGGGAAGATGTACAGATTTGGGCTGATGTTGCTCGGGTTGCTCGCACTGGTTGACGTCGCGACGCCGCTCACGACTGACGGGGAGCACCCGCCGATGAGCATCGCGATCGGGTCCGCGGTGGTCGGGGTGATCAGTCTGGTACTGGTCGGGTTCGCCTGGCGGGGCCGGCGGTGGGCACTGGCGCCGCTGATCACGCTGCGGTTGGCGTCGGCGCTGCTCACAGTGCCGGCGTTCTTCGCGGACGGCGTACCGACAGCAGCAGTAGTTGCCGCTGGGTTTGGCGTTGCTGCGACAGTCGTCGGCGTGATCGCAGTACTGCTGCCGAAGCGCGAGCTGGCAGGTGCGCGATGACACAGACGATCAGCCGTACGACGTCCCGCGCCGATATCCGGCCCGTCTGGCGGTGGGCGGCGGCGGTCATCTTGCCGATCGGGCCGGCTGCGGTCGCGCTGCTCCGGTACTTCCTGCCGTACAACACGACTGACGACGTTCCGACAATCACCAATAGGATTGTCGACGATCTGGATCGCAGCTCGTTCGTGCTGTGGCTGGCGTACATCGCGTTCCTGACGTTGGTGCCTGGCGTGTACTTCGTTGGCCGCCTGGCTCTCCGGGGTGCGCCTTGGTTGACCGCGATCGCACTCTTCCTGGTGGTCCCGGGGTACCTGTCGCTGCCTTGGACGGCGTCGAGTGATGTGTTCACCTGGTCTGCGGGTACGGCGGGGCTCGACCCGGTGTCGATCGCGAAGGCGGCCGATGTCACGCACGGCTCGATGGATCTCGCGGGCTTCACGTTCGTGATCGGACACGTTCTCGGCACGCTGCTGCTTGGTGTCGCGATGTGGCGTGCTCAGGTCGGGCCGCGGTGGGCCGCGGTGGCGGTCGCCGTTTCGCAGCCGATCCACTTCGTGGCTGCGGTCATCGTTAGCAGCCACACGCTCGATTTGGTCGGTTGGGGCTTGCAGGCAGCTGGGTTCGCCGCGGTGGGGTGGGCGATCCTCCGGATGCCGAACGACGAATGGCAACCGCTCCGCTGAAGTCGGAACGCCGCCACACGCGGCGGGACCGCAAAGTGGAGAGCCGGGCCAGATCCTGACCGAGATGGAGATCATCGGCGCCGGCCACGTGCGAGGGGGCGCAATACGGAGGGGTGTTCATCTCCGACGGGGCCGGCGAGCGAGGGAGAACGCGTGAGCTACGGAGAACGTGGGAGTGGGGGAAGGTGCGAGCGGCAGAACGCGGAGTGGGGGAGGAGGTGTGAGCGGAGGGAGGTGCGAGCGAGGCAGAACGCGTGAGCGAGACAGGACGTGGGAGTGGGGGTAGGAAGTGTGAGCGGGGGGAGGAAGCGTGAGCGGGGGAGGTGCGAGCGAGGCAGAACGCGGGAGTGGGGGGAAGGTGTGGGTGAGGAATGAGTGAGCGGTGGAGCGTCTGTGCTTGAGGCAACGTGTCAGCGGGGGACGGCAGGAGCGAAGGGGCTGGTGTGAGCGGGCGGCGGGTGGGTGGGTTTATCTGCGGCGCCCGCTCAAGTGCTGGGGGGTCAGGGCTGGTCGCCCACGAGTGCGATTGCGCGTGCCTCGGGAACTCCCAGCATCAGCAGGCTCGTGATCGTCGCCGCTCGGACGCCGTGGGCTTCCTTCGACAAGTCGCTGTCCGCGATGGCGAACACGGCGCCGTAGGCGAGCTGGCTCAGAATGCCTGCCGGCAGGTGCTGCGCGAACACGTCGCTGTCCTGGCCCCGTTTGACGAGGTCGGCGAGGAGCTCGTCAACAGGCCCGAGCAGGCTGTGGATCGCGTCGCCGTACTCGCCACGGCGGAGCGCCAGCAGCACTCGGTACCGGTGCGCCACCGGCCAGATGCGGGCGATGAATTCGACCCACGTCGCGTCCGCTTGTGCGTCGGAGGCGTCGACGTCGGTGAGTACGGCTGTCATCTCGGTGACTGCCCGTTCCGTGAGTGTCCGGACCAGGTCGAGGCGCGAGGGGAAGTGGCCGTAGACGGTACGACGGACGACGCCGGCCGCGGCGGCGATGTCGCCCATTCCGGCGTCGGGGTTGTCGCCCAGGACAGCCAGGGCGACGTCGAGGATGCGATCGCGTGTCTCGTTCATCGAGCGCGCACGGGAGGACTCGGTAGGCACGACCGCAGTGTTGCACACCGGTGTGCAACGAATCACATTGCACACCGGTGTGCATTGAAAGTAGATTGCACATCAGCGTGCAACGGAGAGTTGCGCTGTGCTTCGAAGCCCAGGAGATGAAGGCAATGACAGCACCTACGCCGCCGACCTCGGTCATGGTCCGCCCGTTCAGCGTCTCGATCCCGGATTCGGCGATCGACGACGTGAAGCAGCGACTGGCCAGAACTCGGTGGCCGGATCCGGAAACGGTGGGCGACTGGTCGCAAGGGGTTCGCCTAGCGAACGCCAGAGCTCTGGTCGACTACTGGCAGCGCAGCTACGACTGGCGGCGCTTCGAGTCCGAGCTCAATCGTTTGCCCCAGTTTCTGACTGAGATCGATGGGCTGGACATCCACTTCATCCACGTCAGGTCCAAGAATCCCAACGCGATGCCGCTGATACTCACGCACGGATGGCCGGGCTCGATCGTCGAGTTCCTGAAGCTGATCGGCCCGCTGACCGATCCGGTTTCGTACGGAGGGGACGTCGCCGACTCGTTCGACGTCGTCGTCCCGTCGCTCCCCGGGTTCGGGTTCTCCCAGAAACCCACCGAGACCGGGTGGAACGTATCGCGCATCGCAAGCGCGTGGGTCGAGCTGATGAAGCGTCTCGGCTACACGAGCTGGGCCGCGCAAGGCGGCGATTGGGGTGCCGTCGTCACCACCGCTCTCGGGGCCATGCAACCTGAGGGGCTCCTCGGAATTCATCTGAACACCCAGTACGCCTTTCCTGCCCGGATACCCGACACCTTGTCGCCCGAACAGCATCACGCGGTCGAGACCCTCGCCCTCTACACGGGCGGTCTCGGTGGCTCGAACCACCTTCAGGGCACGAAGCCGGAGACTGTCGGGTTCGCCCTGGCTGATTCTCCCGCCGGTCAGGCGGCTTGGATCTACGAGAAGTTCCAGTCCAAGACCGACAACAACGGCCTCGCCGAGGACGCCATCAGCGTCGACGACATGCTCGACGCGATATCCCTTTACTGGTTCACCAACAGCGCAGCATCGTCCAGCCGCATTTACTGGGAGAACAGATCGGCCACCTTCGCGGGCCCGAAGCTGACGCTTCCAGTCGCGGTGACAGTCTTCCCGAGGGACATTCCACGCCTGCCACGAAGCTGGATCGAAGACACGTACAGCAATCTGATCCACTACGGCGAGGCTGACAAGGGCGGCCACTTCGCAGCCTTGGAAGAGCCCGAGATCCTGGTCAGCGAAATCCGCACCGGCCTGCGCACCCTTCGTTCCTGACGCCAACGCACAAGCTCAGGAGCGCGCGCGTATCAGTCGGGCTTCACTCGGGCCGTCAGTTCCGCGACCTGGATCGAGCTGCAGGAGGGCGTCCCGGAGGCTTCGTCGGGATGTTCGAGGGGAGCGGCGACCGGTCGGGTGCGCCATTGGACGATGAGGACGGCGGAGAGTACGAGGGCACCGCCGAGCCACTGCGTCGCGGTGAGTTGTTCGCCGAAGACTGTGGCTGCGGCGATCACCGTGACGACCGGCTCGAAGATCGAGAGGATCGAAGCCACGGACGGTCCGACGCGCGCCATCCCTGCGAAGAACAGCAGGATTGCGGCAACCGTACTGATCAACGCAACCGCAGCCAGCCACAGCCATCCGACCGGCGCGAACCCAAAGCTCGGCGCACCGCGCAGAAACCCCAGCAAAACAAAGGTTCCGAACGCGCCTGTACAGACCAATGCCGTCAGCGCGAGCGGCGGTACCTCGCCTCCCAGCGAGTCTCCAACCATGATGTAGGCCGTGTAAACGATTGGTGCACCCAATGCAAGCAGAATCCCCAGCCAGTCGAGTTCGCCCGACAGTGCACCGCTGAGCACCAACCCGATCCCGAGCAGCGCGATCAGCAGCGCGGCGATGCGCCGGCGTGACGTCTGCTCGCGGCGGAGTGCGATCGCCGCACCCATGACGAGGATCGGATAGAGGTAGAGGATCAGCGCGACCAGCGAGGCATCGATCCGCGCGAGCGCGGAGAAGTAGAAGGTCGACTGCGCGGCGTACCCGAAGGCGCCCATCGCGAGTCCGGTCGCCACAGCCCGACGCGGCAGGTTACGCAGCGCGCCGCGGGCGAGCGCGATGCCCAGCAGCAGTGCGCCGGCCAGACCGAACCGGACCAGCAACAGCGCATTCACCGATACGCCCGCGTCGTACGCGAGCTTGCCGAACACGGCCATGACCCCGAAAGCGGCGGCGGAAAGAAGGCAGAAGAGGCGTCCCACGACATCGATGGTCAGACCAGTGAACCGTTCACGTCCATCACGGCTTCACGGACAGCACTGTGAAGCTAAGCTGAACAAATGATGGATCTGCATCGCCTGCGGTTGTTGCGTGAGGTCCACGGCCGCGGCACCGTGCACGGCGCCGCCCGCGCGCTCGGCTACTCGCCCAGTGCGATCTCCCAGCAGTTGGCGGTTCTCGAGCGCGAAGCCGGTACGCCATTGCTCGAACGGATCGGCCGCAACGTACGGCTGACAGCTGCCGGTGAGGTCCTGGTTCGGCACGCGACCGTACTCCTCGAAGGAGTCGAGGCGGCCGAGGCGGAGCTGGCGGCCGTCGCCGCCGGTCGGGTAGCCGGCGTGGTCCGGATCGCGTCGTTCCAGTCCGCGTTCATCCGCGTCGTTGCGCCGGCGATCCGCAGTCTCGCGGCGACGCATCCCGAGATCCGTGTGGAGGCGGCCGAGCTTGAGGTCGAGCAGGCCGCGCCTGCACTACGGCTGCAGCAGTTGGACGTGATGGTTGGTGATGAGTACGACGGGCAGCCGCGCGCCGTACACGCCGACCTGCACCGTGAGCACCTGTTGCGTGAGCAGATCCATGTGGTTCTCCCTGCGGATCATCCGCTGGCTGGTGGCGAGCGGGTTCCGCTGCGGGAGTTGGGCGGTATGTCGTGGGCGGCGTGTCAGCCTGGTACCGGGCATCGCGAGATGCACGTCCGCGTCTGCCGCGAGCTCGGTGGGTTCGAGCCGGACATCCGGTACAGCTCGGACGACTTCCTGATCCTGTTGGAGCTTGTGCGTACGACGGGCGCCGGTGCGCTGCTCCCGGATCTGGTTGTCGGGGCGGGCGCGCCGGGAGTGGCCGTACGGCTGCCGGCTGAAGGAGACGTAGGACGGGGCGTCTTCCTGCTGACCCGTCGTACCCGAACGCCCGCCGTCGCCGCCGTCGCCGACGCACTCCGCGCCGCAGGCACCGGCCCCGCCTGAACCACCAACTCTGATTCTGGCGCGCGGACTGGTCAGACCAGGTCGTGGCGGAGGAGGACTGTCCGATTGTCGAATGTCTGCGAGTCGACCAGTCGAAGTGTCTGCCGTCCGGTCGGCTGGTAGACGGGCTTGCCGCCGCCGAGGACCACCGGGTGCACGATCACGTGGTACTCGTCGAGCAGCCCCCGCGAGGTCAGCGCCGCCGCGACGCTCGAGCTGCCGGTCAGCAGGATGTCCTTGCCCGGCTCGTTCTTGATCGCCTTGAGCTCGTCGGCGGAGCGGATGATCCGGGTGTTCCACTCGGCGGATTGAAGGGTTGTCGACAATACGATCTTCGACGTTCGCCGCCAGACCGGTGCGAACTCGATCGCGTGCTGGTCCGGGTTCATCGCCTCGGCGTTCGGCCAGTACGACGACATCATGTTCCAGACGGTCCGCCCGTACAGGAACAGATCGGCGCGCTCGGTCAGACCCATCGAGTAGGCGCCCAGTTCCGGACCGAGTTCGGCCCAGTCGAATTCGCCGTTCGGGCCCTCGATGAAGCCGTCGAGCGACTGGTGCACGTAGTACATGATCTTCCGCATGATGTCCTCCGGATGCTGGTTGCCTGTGCCCCTTGGTCGGAGCCGTCCGGCTCGGTTTGACATCGGTTATTGACGAATCCCGTCGGGCTTGGGAGATTCGGGGTGAACGGGCGGGTCTGGGGGAGGGCCGGCCGCCCGCCGGGGGTTCAGCCGCTCTCTGAGCTGATGTCTGGGGTAAAGGTTCTCGCGCTGCGCTGGACGGCGACGACCGGTCTGCGCGGTGTGCGTCACGTGCGTACGCCGATCTGCGACGGGACTTTCAGGGGAGCAGTCAGATGATCGACAACCTGCGGGAACGCACGCGCGGGCAGATCTTCACGGTGGGCGACGAGGGGTACGACGCGGCGCGCCGCGTCAACAACTGGATGCACGACAAGCGGCCGCAGGTGATCGTCCGGTGCGAGAACGCCGGCGACGTGATGGCGGCGATCGACTACGCGCGTACGAACGACCTGGAGATCGCGGTCCGCGGTGGCGGCCACAGCGTGCCCGGGTTCGGAACGGTCGACGACGGTCTGGTGATCGACCTGAGCGGGATGCGCAACGTCCGCGTCGACCCGGTGAACCGGACGGCGCGGGCCGGCGGCGGAGCGACCTGGGGCGACTTCAACGCGGCGACGCACGCGTTCGGGCTGGCGACGACCGGCGGCATCATCTCGACCACCGGTGTCGGTGGGCTGACGCTCGGCGGCGGGATCGGGTACCTCGCCCGCGGGCTGGGGCTGTCCTGCGACAACCTGGTCTCGGCCGACGTCGTGACAGCCGACGGGCAGTTCCTGATCGCGAGCGAGAAGGAGAACGAGGATCTGTTCTGGGGGCTGCGCGGCGGTGGTGGCAACTTCGGCGTGGTAACCGCGCTCGAGTTCCGGCTGGCACCATTGTCGACAATCTACGGCGGTCCGATGTTCTTCGAGCTGTCCGACGCGACCGCCGTACTGGCCGGGTTCCGGGAACTGATCAAGGACGCACCCGAGCAGCTCGGCGGGTTCCCGGCGTTCCAGATCGCGCCGCCGCTGCCGTTCATCCCGGAGAACCGGCACGGTGAGCCGTTCGCGGCGATCGTCGGCTGCTGGGCGGGTGATCTCGACGAGGGCGAGACCCAGATCTCGAAGTTCCGCGAGTTCGCGCCGGTGATGGCCGAGCACGTCGGCCCGATGCCGTACCCGGCGCTCAACGGCGCGTTCGACGCGTTGGTGCCGCCCGGCCTGCAGCACTACTGGAAGGCGAACTTCGTCACCGAACTCACCGACGAGGCGATCCAGGCGCACCTGCGGCACGCGCCCGGCCTCCCGTCGGTGAACTCGACCGTTCACATCTATCCGATCAACGGAGCCTGCCACCGGGTCACCCCGGATGCAACGGCGTTCGCGTACCGGGATGCGAACTTCGCGACCGTGATCGCCGGCATGTGGCCGGATCCGGCCGACAACGACGCCGGGACCGAGTGGGTCCGTTCGTACTACGACGACGTCGCGCCGCACTCCGAGGCCGGCGGGTACATCAACTTCATGGCCGGCGACGACCAGGGCCGGATCCGGGAGAACTACCGGCAGAACTACGACCGGCTGGCGGAGGTGAAGCGCAAGTACGACCCGGCCAACGTTTTCCACCTCAACCAGAACATCGTGCCGTAAAGAGCTGGTACGGCGGTGTCAGCCGGCGTCATGGGCCGTGTTGTCGAGCCAGTGCTCGGCAAGGCCGATGTCGCCGTTGACACTGATGCCGGTGGCCTCGCGATCGGTGAGCGAGACCCTCCGGGTCATGGTGAGCAGTAGCGAGGCAGCCGGCCCGCTGACCGTCACGTCGGCAGGCCGGGTGCCGCGCTGCCACATAGCTCCGTCCGGCCGGCGCTCGACGTGCCAGGCACCCGCCCCGTCCGCGGCAACCCACTGCAGGGTCTCCCCGGTGCCGCGGATGGCGTGGGCGGACTCGGACCGCATCAGCTCCCACGTGGGCGACGTGAGCATCGCGAGATGGTTGGTGATGAGTGCGGCAGCGATGTCCGCGTCGAGCTCGACTGCACGGCCGGCCACGCTCGCTGCGTCGTAGCCGTGCACAACTGCCTCGTTGAGTGCGCTCGACAACCAGAACTGCCCCCCGGTGCGCTCGTCGCCCGACGGGTTGAACACCGGCGCCGTGAGCGCGTCGTCCGAGAACGCGCTCGCCTGACGCTCCGCGGACTCCGACAGCCACGCCGGCCACGCACCCGGGTCGGCAGGGAGCACAGCCATCTCCGTAGGCAGCTGCGTGGGATCGGTGATGCGCCGCTCCACGATCTCAGCGACCCAGTGCTGGGTCTGGCCGATGTGTTCGACGAGGTCGGCGACTGTCCACGCGGGGGCTGTCGGCACAGTGGCGTCAGGGCGGGCCGCGACGGCCGACTCCGCCAGCCGGCGGGTGTGCTCGACAATCGCCTGCCGAGCACGCTCGGGGTGCAGTTCTGTCATCGGTCTGTCCTCAGGCCTTCGGGGCGAGCTTGTGGACGACGATGCCGGACTTGAACGTCGTCGTGCCGAGCAGCTCGAGGTGGGTCGGCTCGATGCCGGTGCCGTGGAACATGTTCACGCCCTCGGCGACCACCGGGAAGACCCAGAAGTGGTACTCGTCGACGAGCTTGTTCTCCAGCAGCGTCTTCGAGAACGACCCGGTGCCGTACTTGATCAGGTCGCCGCCCTCGGACTCCTTGAGCCGGCGGACCGCGTCGGCAGCGTCGCCCTCGAGCGGCTGCGCGTTCCACTTCCACTCGGTGACGGTGCGGGAGGCGACCCACTTCGGCATCGCGTTGAAGATGTCGGCGACCGGGTCGCCGGCCCGCGACAGCCAGGCGTCGGCGAAGCCCTCGTAGGTGACGCGGCCGAGTACCTGTCCCTCCACGCCTTCCATCAGGCTCTGGTTGTAGGCCATGTGCTCGTCGTCCCAGTACGGCGGGCTCCAGTTCTGCGGTTCCTCGATGACGCCGTTCAGGGTGACGAACGTGGACTCGATCAGCTTCCTCATGGGTCTTTCCTCTCAGGGTTGGTACGGACGCCGCTTGCGGGCGTCCTGTAGCGCTTCGGCCCACCAGACGAGCTGGTCGAGCATGAGTTTGGCTGCTGCCTCGTAGCCGGCGGAAGGTTTGGGCCAACCGCCGTCGGCCGTGAACTGCTCCCAGTAGCAGGGCAGTGCGACGGTATTGCGGATGGTGACGGCCTGGAGCTCGCTGAAGACCTGCCGCAGCTGGGCGGTGGCGTGGCAGCCACCGTGCTCCCGGCCGTAGCTGACGATCGCGACGGGCTTGGCGTGCCACTCTTCGTAGTACCAGTCCAGTGCGGTCTTCAGCGGAGCCGGGAAGCTGCAGTTGATCTCCGGTGTGACTACGGCGAACGCGTCTGCGGTTGCCAGCCTGCTGCCGAGTGCGTCGACCTCTGCGGGCCGCTCGTCGTCCGGGTCAGGCAGGCCGTCCGGCAGGCCGGCTGTCTTGAGGTCGAGGACGTCGACCTCGAACTGCTTGACTGCCTGCTGCGTGAGCCAGTCGGCCACTGTCGGTCCGAACCGGCCACGCCGGGTGCTCCCGATGATCACTGCCAGTCGCATCTGCCGTCCTCCTTCCGTCTGGCTCAGACTCTGCCCGATGGCGTTTACGGTTTCTTTCCGGTTCTTTGCCTGCGGCCGGAATAGGGTGCCGTCATGCGTTTCGGGGTGCTCGGACCGGTGACGGCGTGGACGGACGCGGGAACGCCCGTGGTCATCCAGGGGCTGAAGGTGCGCGCGCTGCTGGCCGACCTGCTGGTGCACGAGGGGCGTCCGGTGCCTGCTGACCGCCTCATCGACCACCTGTGGGGATCGGAGCTGCCTGGGAACCCGTCTGGGACGCTGTCAGCGAAGGTGTCCCAGCTGCGGCGCGCTTTCGAAGACGCTGAGCCCGGTAGCCGGTCTCTGGTGCAGTCAGGCCCGGCCGGCTACGCCCTGGCCGTTTCTGGTGCTTCGTACGACGTGCTGCGCTTCCGCGAGCTCCTCGATGCGGGAGCGGTGGACGAGGCGCTGGCGTTGTGGCGTGGCCCGGCGTACGCGGACTTCGCGGACGAGGCGTTTGTCGAGACCACGGTGGCGCGGCTGACTGACCAGCGGCTGGGTGCTTGCGAGCGGGCTGAGCTGTCGGTGACGGACCTGTCCGAGCTTGTCCGCGAGCACCCGCTCCGTGAGGGTCTCCGTGCTGCGCAGATGAAGGCCCTGTACCGGGCGGGTCGGCAGAGTGAGGCACTCGAGAGTTTTGACGAGCTACGTGAGCTGCTGCTGGAGGACCTCGGTCTAGATCCGAGCCCGTCGCTGGTTGCGCTGCAGCAGTCGATCCTGACGCAGGACCTGCCCCATGCGCGTAGCAACCTGCCTGCACAGATGACCGAGTTGATCGGCCGGTCCGATGCGCTGACTGACATTCAGTCGTGTTTGACCTCGTCGCGCCTCGTCACGCTCACTGGTCCAGGCGGAGTCGGTAAGACGCGGCTGGCGCTCGCTGCCGGCACATCCAGCGCTGATCGCTTCGCTGATGGCGTGGTGCTGGTTGAGCTGGCTGCCATCACACCCGACGCCCTGTCAGTTGCCAACGCACTCACCGACGCAGTGCAGGCCGCATTGGATCTCCGAGACACGGGCGAGACAGGTGCGGTCGTGGACCGGCTGGCAGCGGTGATGGGCTCCCGGTTGCTGGTGTTCGACAACTGCGAGCAGGTTGTCGAGGAGGTCGCCGTACTGACGGATCGCTTGCTGGCTGCAGCGCCGGGCCTACGAGTGTTGGCTACGAGTCGTGAGCCGCTGGGCCTTGCTGGCGAAGTGGTGTGGAGCGTGCCGCCGCTGTCGGTACCTCCACTGACAGCTGGCGTCGAAGCTGTTGGTGAATGCAGCGCAGCGCAGCTGTTCGTCACCCGCGCAGCTGCGGCCGCAAGGGGCTTCTCCCTGACGGAGGAGATCGTTGCTGACGTCGCAGTGTTGTGCCGGCGGCTGGACGGGATTCCACTGGCGCTGGAGCTTGCAGCTACTCGAGTGCGTGCCTTGGGAGTCCGTGGACTGGTAGCGCGGCTCGACGACCGCTTCCGATTGCTGGCGACGGGGCATCGTGGCGCTGCACCACGGCAGCAGACGTTGCACGCGATGATCGACTGGAGTTGGGAGCTGCTCGACGGGACAGAGCAGTCCGTTCTGCAGCGTCTCGCCGTACATGCAGATGGATGTACGGCCGAAGCTGCGGCAGCTGTTTGCGGCGAGGACGATGTACTGGATGTGCTTGTACGGCTGGTCGACCGGTCGCTCGTCGTACCTGTGGACGGCACTCGTTTCCGGCTGCTGGAGTCGGTGGCTGCGTACTGCGTCGACAAGCTGCGGGCCGCTGACGAGCTGGAGTCGTCACGTCAACGGCACCTGGAGTACTACGTGTCGCTGGCTGAGGCGGCGCGGCCTGAGCTCTTCGGTGCGGAGCAGAGCCGGTGGTTGCCGTTGCTGGACGAGGACACGGCCAACTTCCGGGTTGCGCTGGATCGCGCAGTGACCACAGGTCAGCTGGACTTGGCTGAACGGCTCGTGGACGCGCTGGGGTGGTACTGGTTCCTGCGAGGGCGCCACCTGGAGGCGCTGCGGTCGCTGGAGGCAGTTCCGGGGTCTGCACGCGCCGGCGCGTGGCGGGCCGGGTACATGTACCTGCTCGGGCAGCCTGATGCTGCGGCCGAGCGAGACCGCTGGATCGACACAGCCGATGCCATGGGGCTCTGGTGGATCGGGCACGCGGCCAGCGACGCCGGTGATCTCCCGACGTGCCTGTCATTGCTGGAGGCGGCCCTGAAGCGGTTTGAGGCCGACGGCAACCAGTGGGGCGTCGGAGCGGTGCTGGCTGCGCGCGCGAAGCATGCACACGTACGGGCGGACCTGCCTGCCCTGTACGACGACGCGTGCCAGAGCATCGCGATCTTCCGTGCGCTGGGGGATCGCTGGGGCGTACTGCAGGCAACGGGCTGGTTCGGCGCGCACGCGGAGCTCGTTGGTGATTTCGATGAGGCGGAGCGGCTGCACCTGGAGGGTGTGGAGGCCGCCGAGGAGATCGGGATGTGGCCCGAGGTCGCGGGCGCGCTCGGCATGCTCGGCTGGACGTCGATCCGTCAAGGGCACTACGAGTCGGCGCACATGTACGGCGAACGCGCGGTGCGGCTGGCAACGGAACAAGGACAGCGCTCCACCCAGGCGCTCGCGGAGATCGTGCTGGCGTTCGCAGCTCGGCGCAGCGGGAATCTGGACGAGGCGTCGACGCGGCTGCAGGAGCTGATCGACGCTGCGCGCCGGCAGAAGGAGGCCGTGCTCTACCTGACCCTCGTGCTGGACGAGCTCGGGGTCGTCAAGGAGCTCCAGGGCCGGCCGGCTGACGGCCTGGAGCTGCATCTGGAGGCGTTCCGGGTGTCGGAGGAGTTCGAGTCGCTGCGTGGCATGTGCTGGGCTCTGGAGGGTGTTGCCGCCTGTCACCCGGACAAGAGGCTTGCTGCCGTGTTGCAGGGGTGCGTGGCCGCCACACGGGCCACCGAGAACTACCTGATGGCGGCCAGCGAGACCGAGGACCTCGACCGCGCTGTTGCCGCGGCAACAGCTGCCCTGGGTGAGGCCGGGTACGAGGCAGCACATGCACGCGGCGCGGAGCTGAGTCCTGCAGAGGCGTACGCGCTGCTCGTCCGGCAGTAGATGTTCTGTAGTTGAGATTATTGGCGTAGCGAAGTAGTTTGGCTCGCGACGCTCTCTCAACAGGTGAAGGTGAACCATGGACTACGGCCACGAGCTGGTCTTCGGCACGTTCCTGACTCCCGCGGTCGAGACTCCGGACCGCGTGATCGCGCTGGCGCAGCTGACCGAGCAGGTCGGGCTGGACCTGGTGACCTTCCAGGACCACCCGTACCAGCCTCGCCTGATGGACGCGTGGACGCTGCTGTCCGTCGTTGCTGCCCAGACCCAGCGCGTGAAGGTCAGCACTAACGTGGCCAACCTCCCGCTGCGCCACCCTGTCGTGCTGGCGCGCAGCGTCGCGACACTTGACCTGATCACTGGCGGCCGGGTTGAGCTCGGTCTGGGTGCGGGCGGGTTCCTGGACGCGGTTGCGGCCAACGCCGGGCCGCGGCTGACAACCGGGCAGAGCATCACCGCTCTGGAGGAGGCCATCGCGATCATGCGCGAGGTCTGGACGCCCGGTGCCGGCGGCATCCGGCTGTCCGGCAAGCACTACACGGTGGCGGGGGCCAAGCGCGGTCCCGTGCCTGCGCATGACGTGTCCATTTGGCTCGGTGCGTACAAGCCGCGGATGCTCGCATTGACCGGACGGCTTGCGGACGGCTGGCTGCCGAGCAGCGGGTACGCAGGGCCTGAGGAGCTGGCCGCTATGAACAAGCTGATCGACGAGGCGGCTGTCGACGCAGGCCGGGACCCTGCCGCGGTACGGCGGCTCTACAACATCTCTGGCCAGTTCAACGGCAGTGGCGGGTTCTTGCAGGGGCCTGAGGAGCTGTGGATCGACCAGCTGACCGAGCTGACGCTGGGGGAGGGCATGAGCACGTACATCCTTGCCTCCGACAACCCTGACGACATCAGGCGGTTCGCTGAGGTCGCAGCTGGGGTGCGTGAGGCGGTTGAGGTGGCACGGTCTGGTGCTGCCGTTGCTGCCGCTCCCGCTTCTGTGGCCGGGGGCTTCGGGGTCGTACCGACACCACCACCTGCTGTACGGCGTAGCGCAGTACAGCTCCTGGACGAGTCGGAGCGGCCGACCGGTCCGACGCAGGATCCGTCACGGACCTACACCCCGTACCAGCTACAGTCCGGCCAGCATCTGGTCGACGTACACGACCACCTGCGTGCTGAGCTCGACCAGGTGCGTGATCTGGTGGAGCAGGTCGCGGCCGGGACGCTCGGAGTTGGGGCGGCGCGGTCGCACATCAACACGATGACGATGCGGCAGAACAACTGGACGCTGGGCACGTACTGCGAGTCGTACTGCCGGCTCGTCACGACGCACCACTCGCTGGAGGACGCGTCGCTCTTCCCGCACCTCCGCCGTGCTGACCCGGAGCTGGTCCCAGTCGTGGACCGGCTGCAGGAGGAGCACAAGATCATCCACGAGGTGCTGGAAGGCGTCGACAAGGCACTCGTCGCACTGGTTGACGGCTCAGGCAGCATCGACGGTCTGCGAGCAGCTGTGGATCTGCTCGACGACACGTTGCTCTCGCATCTGTCCTACGAGGAGCGCGAACTGGTCGAGCCGCTCGCGCGGCTCGGAGTCCTCTAGGGCTACTTGGCCTCTGGGGCCTACTTCGCCTCGCCCAGCAGCGAGGCGAGGATGTCGAGGAGACGGAGCGTCGGCACCTCGCCGAGCAGGCGGGCGGCCGACGTGGCCGGCTCCGCGATCAGGCGGACCTGGAGCAGCTTGAAGTCCCGGACGTTCGCCGGGTTCACCAAGTCGTCGCGGACCGCGGACAGGAAGTCGGCGCCGGCCGACGCCGTGCCGTAGGTCATCCGGATGAAGCTGTCGGTCACCGGGTAGAGGTACGGCCGCTTGAGGTGCAGCAGCTTCGACTTCTTCGCGTGCCCGAACCCGCGGTGTCCGGTGAACAGGTCGTCGAGCGCCATCGCCGCCGTGAACAGGTCGCTCCCCGCGCCGGCGTCCTCGAGGCGCGCGTCCACCGGGATCGCCGCGAGCGCCTTCTCAGCCTCCACCTCGAGCAGCCACGGAATGTCCAGCGCCCGCAGGTCGGAGCCGATCACCATCGTTCGGGCCAGATCCTCGAGCGTGATCCGGTTCGGGTCGGAGCCACCGACGGTGGTCAGCCCCGGCAACCCGTCGTAGTACTGCAGCACGGCGCCGTTCGTTTCGGCGTACAGCCGCAGCTGCGCGATCGCCTCGTCGACGACGATCTTCCGGGTACCGATGTTCATGAGCCACACCCTCACACTCGTGGTGGCAAACCCGCCAGCGGGCGGACCATCATTCGAACGTTCCTCACACTGTTTCCGCAGATCGTAGCGAGTCCGCGGCCCCCGCGACGCCTGGGTCACTGCCCGTTATCCACAACCTGTAATCATCCGCTCCGTTGACGGCCCGATCTCCGTAAACTCTCTGTCACAGGCCATCAACCGAGCGGAGGCGATCATGCGGCACCGGCTGCTCGCGCTCGTCCTCGCAGTCCTCCTCCTCGTCCCCTTCACACCCGCTTCCTACGCCACACCGCCGGACGCCTACACCTGTCTGCATCCCGATGTTGCGGTCTCCGCCGGCGGCGAGCTGCTGAGCGAAGGCGACGAAATCGCTCTCGACGGCGGCATGGCACACGCCGGCACCGGGCTCACCTTCAGCTTCCAGGCCCGGACGTTCAATCCGACCATCGACCTGTGCAACCTCAAGATCACCGACGCCCGCACCTGGCAGGTCAGCCACTGGCCGTGTGACAACCATCCGAAGCCCAAGCCGGCGCGCACCCAGTCGCTCGCATGGTCCGTCGCAGTGCCCCTCGACTGCAAGTTCATCGGCTCACCCAACCTCCTGACCGTTTCCTTGACAAACGGCAAGGGTTCCGCGGTCGCGAACGTGATGATCTATGCCGGTGCGCCCGGGTTCGTGTTCCCGGACAAACAGGCGCGCGCCTTCTTCGGGCCGTTCGCGATGCAGTCCGACCCGGTCAACTCGCTCACGGGTGCGCTGGCTGCCGTTGAGACCGACGCGTCGGTGACAGCTCTCGGGGTGCCGCTCTCCGTGACCCGGACGTACAACTCGAATGACGCATCGACCGGTCCGCTCGGCGTCGGCTGGCGTTCGTCGTACTCCGACCGGCTGGCGCTATCGCCGACCGGCGCCCGGTATCTGGCCTCGGACGGGCGAGAGATCGGGTTCACGCGGACGGGAACCGCCTTCGCGGTGGAGCCCGGCAGTGCTCGATTCACGCTCACGCAATCAGGGTCTACCTATGTGCTGACGAGCGTCGACCAGATGCGGATGCAGTTCTCCGCGGCGGGTGAGCTGCAGTCGATCCGCGACCGCAACGGTCAAGGCGTGACGATCGAGCAGGTCTCGGGCCGCGTCCGGACCGTCACGAACGGGCGACGCTCGCTGTCCTACGACTACAACGAGCAGGGCCAGATCGCGTCGGTGCGGTTGTCAGGTCCGGCCGAGCCTCGGACAGTGCGGTACTCGTACGCCGACGGTCGGTTGACGGAGGTGACGTCGGCCGGCGGGATCCGGACGCGGTACTCGTACGTCGATGGACGGCTCAAGTCTGAGTCGGTGGGAGACGCTGCGCCGGCGTACGTGACCGAGTACGACTCAACCGGGCGCGTCGTCGCGCAGACCGACGCGAAGGGCGGCCGATCCAGTTGGTCGTGGGACTCCGAGGGCATCCGCGGGACGTCCACGATGACGGACCCAACGGGCGGGAAGTGGATCAACGAGTACGAGCGGAACTGGCTCATCCGCCAGACCGACCCCACCGGCGCGACCGCGACGTTCCACTACGATGCCGACGGCAACCTCATCCGGGTCTTCGACAACCTCGGCCATGGCGCCCGGCACTCGTACGACGCGTTCGGCCGCGACATCGCCTCGACCGATGCCGTTGGCGCGGTGACTCGGCGGACGTACAACGGCCGCAACGACGTCGTGACCTCTACCGACCCGCTCGGGCGGCGAACGACGTACATGTACGACACCCGCGGCAACCTGACTGCTACGTCGTACGGCGGTCGTACGTCAGCGGTGACCTACGACGCGCGCGGGCTTGTGACGGCGTCCCGCGATCCGCTCGGACGAACGACGCAGTACGCGTACTCCGTCGACGGCGATCTGGTACGGGTCACGGGTCCGCTGCGCCAGGTGACGCAGATCGGGTACGACGGCTGGGGACGACCGGCGAAGGTGACCTCCCCGCGTGGTGCGGTCAGCACCGTCACGTACAACGACGACGATCAGCCGCTGACGCAGCACGGCCCGTTGGATGTCTCCACGAGCCAGACCTACGACGCGCAGGGCCGCGTGTCGACGTTGGTCGATGCCCGCGGCGGCACCACCAAGCTGCGGTACGACGACACCAGCGCAGTGGTCGGGGTCACCAGACCATCGTTGCCCGAGGCCACCATGACCTACGACGGGTCGGACCGCGTTACCAAGACTGTCGACGCGAGTGGTCGTGAGCAGACCTTCACGTACGACGGTGCAGGCCGGACGACCGCTACGACCTACGGCGGCCGCACCTGGCGGTTCACGTACGACAAGGCCGGTCGCCTGATCCGAACCACGCTCCCGTCGGGCAAGACCGCCTCGTTCACGCTCGACCCACGCGGCGCGCCGCTGCGGATCGCGTACTCCGACAAGACTCCTGCGGTCAGTTACACCTGGGACGCTGCGGGCCGGCGTACGTCGATGACTGACGGCCTAGGTGTGACCCGCTTCGCTTACGACGCCTTCGACGAGTTGACCTCGTCCACCGGGCCAGCCGGCGCGGTCAGCTACCGCTGGGATGCCAACGGCAACCTCGCCGGCCGGACCGCGGTCGGCCACACGGAGTCCTACACCTGGGATGCCGTCGGCCGCCTGGCATCAGCGGTGGCTGACGGAAAACCGCTGGCGTCGTACGGCTACGACCTCGCCCACGGCACGATCACGACGACGCAGCCCGGCGGATTGGTCAAGACCGAGAAGGTGGATGTCCGCGGTCGCACCACCTCGCTGTCCGTCACGCGGGGCGCGCACGCTCTCCGCACGATCACCTCTGCTTACGACCCAGCCGACAATGTGGTTCGTTCGGACGACTCAGTTGCCGGTAAGACGTCGTACAACTACGACCCACTGAACCGGCTCACCGCGGCCTGCTACGGCGTCGATCAATGCACGGACGATGCGCGCGACTACATCCGCTACAACTACGACGCCAACGGCAACCGCATCTGGGAGCAGCGCCCGACCGGCAGCACCTGGTCCTTGTACGGCTCGGGCAACGAACTCCAGGCGTCCATCACGTCTCCACCGGACTACCCGCTCGACGTACCGAGCGCTCGCACCTACAGGTACGACGCCGACGGCAACCTGACCTCCGACGGTACAACCACCTACACCTGGTCCGCCGCAGGGAAACCCATCACGTCGACGGCGGCTGGTGCCACCACCACATACACGCACTCAGGCGACGGTCGCCGAACCTCCGCAACCAGGGGCCGCAGCACCACCCGTTATCTCTGGGATCCGCTCTCACCCCAAGTCCTCAACACCACCAAGGACTCGAAACCGACGCGCTACCTGTACGGCGCCGGCATCCTCGCCCAGCAAACGCCCAGCGCGCTGACCCCGCTCACCACCTCGCCGAACGGCTCGATCCTCGCAACGTCCACCGCCAAGCCAACCCAGCACGCCTACGAGCCCTACGGCCAGACCCGAGTCGGCCCCGCAGCCCAGACCCCCTCCGACAAGCCGGCCGCCGACCCGTCGAGCGCACCCGCACCCGGCTACATCGGCGGCCTCCAGCTCCCCAACGGCAACTACCTGCTCGGCCAACGCGAATACAACCCCACCACCGGAACCTTCCTCACCCCCGACCAAGCCGGCTCCGCCAACCCCTACGCCTACACGACCGGCAATCCTCTCAAGACCACAGACCTCCAAGGCCTCGACGACGTCGAAGGCACCCTCACCGACGTCTCCCACATCTCCGGCTACATCTCCACAGCCGCCCTGGTAGGCGCCGTAGTCTGCACCCTCGCCCGCCCCTGCGCCCCCGCCGTCCCCATCTTCCTAGAAGTCTCATCAGCCACCGGCGTAATCTCCGCCGGCGCCGCCGGCATCCTGGACTCCCAAGCCTGCATCCTAAAAGGCAACTGCTCCCAACTGGCCGCCGACGTAGCAGTAGGCCTCGTCGCCAGCCGCTTCCCGGCCATCGGCCGAGCACGTGCTGCGACAGAAGGTGCTGTCCCGGCGCTTGGTTATGCAGAAGGCACGGGCATCAGTGCCTTGACACCGAACCGTCTGCAGCATGGAACTAAGCATCTGGTGACGGCGGGGCTCCTGCCGCAGTGGTCCGGCAAGAAGAGCCCTGAAATCATCAGACGCGAACTGGTTCCGATTTTGGAGCACCCAGATGCGACAGTTAACCACCAATTGGGCGACTATCAGGTCAAGGGGTTCCTTGGTGTGATCGACTCGAAGCTAGTCGCGGTCTTTGTCTACAAGGACGGGCCGTACGCGGGACAATTGGCCTCGTCTTCGGAACCGACGCTGAACCAACTGAAGAAGTGGGGGATCGGATGAGTTCGCGACTCGCCCGGGAATCGCTCGTGGTTGTCGTCGATGGCGATGAGGTACCTGGTATCACGATCTACGGGCTCGCCGGACTCGGCGGGTCGCGGCGGGCGGTCTTTCCCGCTGACGCGTGGATTGGGGCACCGCTTGTTGACGAGTTCATCTTGCGGGGAGACTCGTGGGAGATCGTTACGTGGGATGTCCCGATCCTTGTCTGGCCAAGAGTTGAAGAGATGCGGACTGCCGTTCGCGTCTCACTCGCTGCGCTCGTCGATGCGGGTTGTTCTGTTTCGTGGATCGGGGCTGAGGGCCTTCCATTCTGCGATCCTCCGCAGTTGTTCGACCCTGACTGCATGTCGGGGGGAGTGTTGGCTTGGATGACTGCGCAACGCGGGTTCGACTGCGCCTTGAACCCGGACGATCCGATAACGCCAATCTCAGACCAGCACCTGTCGATGCTGAGGCAGTACGCGCGCGGGCTTGCCGATGCCACTTAACCTCTGCAGTTCACGATCCGGCGAGGAATGGTGCTGGCTAGATGCACGGAACAACTGATGTACGGGCTCCCTAGTGCGGATGTTCCGGACGGATTCTGGTATCCGGCTTCGTTCGTTCGCGTGGTCGAGCTTGGACTGGTCGATCTCGAGCCGTGGCGAATCCTGGAAGGTGACTTGCTGTCCGCGCGGTTCCGTGGGTTGGCGGCGCGATATCCGGGGCGGCGGTTGGTGCCGTTCGCGCGGCGGCAGGACAACGATGACGTTGCTTGTTGGCAGGTTGGTGGCCGTGAGGTCTTGATCATCCACGACTTCGACTCCTCCGGTGGTGAGCTTCGCGAGACGCTCCCGTCGTTCTACGACTGGCTGCGACGCGCGATCGACGACCTGATCGAGTTCGAACCTGATGACTGACGACTCGCCCCTCGGGCGGCCAGGCGACGACGGGTCCTACCTTGTTCTGGGAAGATCAAATGAATCAAGATGAGCTGAATTTCCAGCTGCGCGCGGTTGTGCTGGAGTTGCAGAGACACATACGGACCGCGGGAGTAGAAGATATTCTTGACTACGTCGATCACAATGAGGCGGGCATGGCATTTGAGATGTTATGCAGTCAACTGGATGAGTACGACGTAGAACTTAGCTCTCATTTAGTGGAGCGGATCGCGGAGTTGGGGTCGGTAATGAGTCTGCCGGCTCGAAAGTGGAAGGTTCTTCGGGTTGCCAACGGATGATCGCGTCCCGGGTGCCTTGGAGATCGAGAGTGCCGACCGGTCGGACGAGACTGATACGCGGGAGTTCCTTGAGGCGTATCGGGATGTGATGGATTCGATGGGGCGTGGGCGGCCGCTGTCGCCGATGGCTCTCGTCGACCAATGGAGGTCGTTCGTCCAGTGGTGTGAAGAAGGATATGGCCAGGACATCTACGAATACGAGAACGACCTGAGCGTCAGGGAGACAGTGGAGCGAGTCCTCCGGTCCGAGCGGCTGCAGCGCTTCGACCAGATGGTGTGGGTTCGCGAACAGGTCGCCGAGGCCGATGAGCGCTTCCGTCGGTTGCTGTCCGATGAGAAGGTGCGTTCGCAGGGTCCTTGGTGGAAGGTTCGTCTGCCACGGATTGCCGGCGCGGTGCTGGCCGCAGATGTGCGGGACAACTACAACGTCGACATCCCGCTTCCCGGAGAGGACACCGCCACAGATGAGTGATGGCTGGCGCGGTCGGCGGACAGACGGGCCGTACTTCTAGTTGGACAGTTTGATCGGTGTTGTCCGGATGTGGAGGTACGAGGTGACCGCAATCGCTGGGTATGGGCGGCGCTGGGAGTGTGATGAGTCGCGACGGCGACCTGACTGGTCCTGATGGTCCATGGGTTCATGAGATCGGGCGGCTGGGCTTGAGTCGGTTGTTGTCTTCGACTTCTGCGAGCGATGGCGTGCGGATGCTTATGGATGGTAGGCGGATGCGTACGGTTGACGATCTCTTCCAGCAGTACGTCAGGGAGTTCAGGTTGCCTGAGTACTTCGGGTGGAACTGGGCGGCGTTCGATGAATGCATGACTGACCTGGCGTGGATGCCTGCGAATGGGTACCTGACGGTTATTGACTCCGCGGACCAGGTGCTGGCGGACGAGTTGGATGATCGGGCAACGTCTCTGCGGCATTTGCGGGGCATTGGCAGGTACTGGTCGCGCGCGTTCGCACTCGGTCCGGCCTGGGGTCGAGGCGAGGTGGCCTTTCACACGGTGCTCGTCGATTCCGACGACGTAGGTACGGTCGGCGACTGATCGCTCGTTCCGCGTGCACGGATGGCTTTGTCGTGGCTGGACCGAGGTCATCCTGCGGGTCCGTACCCGTCGAGTCGTGAGTTGTGGTTGCGGATCTCAGCCCTTATCCACGACTCGGCGAACACCTTGGGAGCCATTCGCCACGACTCGGCGTGGTGCGGGCCGGATCCGGGGGAAGCTGCGGGCCGGTTCCGAGCGGGTGAAGGTGTCAGGCCGTCGGTGGTGCGAGCGGCAGCGCGCGCACGACACCGTCCGCGCGGCATCAGATCCGGCGCACAGGATGGGCTTCGAATAGGGTTCGATGTGTTGTTGAGGTGGGGGAGTGGCGGGGGGGCGTTCTGGTCGGTGGGCTTTAGGATCCGGGTGTGGATGCTGGGGTGTTTCGGCAGGTTCGGGCTTTGTATGACGGGGCTTCGGTGGCGGTCTATCAGGCGTACTCGCCGGAGATTGCGGAGGCGGCGTTGCGGGCGGGGACGTTTGTGGAGCCGTTCGGGATGGCGAGGATGACCTGGATCAAGCCTTCGTTCTTGTGGATGGCTTATCGGTCGGGGTGGGGGACGAAGCCGGGGCAGACTCGGGTGTTGCGGGTTCATCTCGCGCGGGACGGGTTCGAGTGGGCGTTGGCGCGTGGGGTGCTTTCGCATTATCAGGCTGGGTTTCATGAGTCCGAGGCGGCTTGGAAGCAGTCGTTGGTGGGGGCGCCGGTGCGGATCCAGTGGGATCCGGAGCAGACGGTGACCATGACGGCGCGGCCTCAGGTGCGGTCGATCCAGATCGGGTTGTCGGGGGATGCGGTGCGGCGGTACGTGAACGAGTGGATCGTGCGGCTCGAGGACGTCACTGCGGAGATGCAGCACGTGCGGGATCTGGCGCGGACATCGGTGGAAGCGGCGGAAGCGGAGTTGCCAGTCGAGCGCCCGTACCCGATCTCCGACGAACTGGCGGCGAAGATCGCCACAACCCCAGGCGTCCATCCACCGCGCTAAGGCGGGAGTGCGGTGGTCGTGGGTCGGTGGCGGGCGGGTTGTGGGGGACTGTGGTGATCCCCCGGGTGGATGGTCGCGGGGGTAATTGGGTTGAGGGGGTCTGGTGGTTTGTTGATGATGGGTTTATGACTACGACTATTGGACTGTTGCTGATCGAACCTGTGGCCTTGGCGGCTCGGGTTCAGCAGCAGGCCGGTCGGTGGTGGGGGTCGATGCTCGGTCCGTTGTGATCGGGGTGGTGGTCGCGGGGCTCTTGGCTGGGTATGGCGTTGCTGTGCCGGTTGGGCCTGTCGGGACCTATCTGGTTGCGTTGACTGCTCGGAGTTCGTTGCGGATCGGGGCGTTCGCGGCGCTCGGGGTTGCCACAGCTGATGGTGCGTATGCCGCGGTGGCAGCCGGAGCGGGTACGGCGTTGGCTCCGCTGCTGGTGCCGATTGTCGGACCGTTGCGCTGGGCATCGGTTGCCGTACTGATCGGGCTCGCGGTGATGGGTACGGGCAAGGCGGTACGGCGCTATCGCGAGCGGCGGATCGATGCGTTGCAGCAGGAGACTCCGGTGGCGGCGCGGACTGCGTTCCTCGGGATGCTCGGGATGACGATGCTCAACCCGTGGACGGTGATCTACTTCGCTGCGCTGATTCTCGGGGGATCGGGTGTCGCGGGCGTTGGGGAGCGGATCGTGTTCGTCACTGCGGCGTTCGTGGCGTCGGCGAGTTGGCAACTGCTGCTTGCGGGCGGTGGTGCTCTGCTCGGGCGGATCCTGACCGGGCCGCGTGGCCGGCTTGGTACCACGCTGGCCTCGAGCGCACTGATCGTCGTACTCGCGATCCGATTGGTTGCCTAAGGCACCAGCTGCCGGGATCAGCTCGTCGGTACGAGGCGCTCGACGGCTGCGGCCGGGTTGAGGAAGAGCAGTACCGGCGGGCCGGTGTTCGGGAGAATCTCTGCGTACGCGCGGAGTTGTGGCGCGTAGTACGCGACGCGGCTGTCCAACGCTGCGGTGGGGATCGCGTCGGTCTTGTAGTCGAGGATCGTCAGGCGGCCGTCGTCCTCGCGGTAGATCAGGTCGACGAAACCTTCGAGTACGGTGCCGTCGGGCTGGACGGTGCCGACGTACGACTCGCGCCAGTGTTCGCGAGCGGCGGCGCGCCGCACCACGTCGGACGCCAGCGCCGAGCGCACCAGCGCGGTGACGACGTCGGTGTATTCGAGGACGCCCTCGGCCAAGCATTGGGTCGACACAGCGGACTCGAGGCCGGCGCCGGTGGAGAGGTCGACGACCTGGAGTACGGCATGGACGGCGCGACCGATCGCGGTGCCGTACCGGCCCTTGGACCACGGTGGGAGCTCGAGGTCCCGGGCGGCCTTCGCGGTGCCGGGGTCGATGCGGTCGGCCGATCCGGTGTCATTGTCTGCCTCAAGGGCAAACTCAGGGCCGGTGCCTTCCAAGCCGGAGGCTGACTGGGCTGACGGCGTTCGGCTGGCGGTCCGGGCGGCGTCGGCACGGGATTCCCATTCGGTGCGGGAGATGGGCGGGGTGACGTCGGGCACTGCGGTGGGCTCGCGGTCGGGGACCGGCAGGCCGGTGAAAAGGGTCGAGTGTGGTGCCTCGACGCCGCCCGCGGTGGCGAGGAGCTCCGCGTTGCTGGTGTGGCGGCGGTTGCCGGAGCGATGCAGCGACACGATCAGGTGGTCGCGGGCGCGGGTCGCGGCGACGTACAGCAGGCGGCGGCGTTCGTAATCGTCCATCTGCTCGTCGACGGGCTGCACCAGGTCGAAGTCCTCGGTCTGCACGGAGGACTTGAGCTTCACGGCGTACCCGCCGGACTGCGGCCACAGGACCTGGACGCCGCGTTGCCGGTTCGGCGAGGCGGTCATGCCGGACAGGATCACGATCGGGAACTCGAGGCCCTTCGCGGCGTGGATCGTCATCACCCGGACCGCGTCGGCGTCGGTCTCGGGAAGAACAGCCTCGGCGACGCGGGAGGTTTCCTCGCCCTGGTGTGCGGCCCAGGCGAGGTACGAACGCAGGCCGCCGTGCTCGACCTCGGACCAGGCGCGGGCCTGGTCGACGACGAACCGGATCCGCCGCCAGGCGTCGCGGGCGCGCGGGCCGATCGCGGCGACCTCGAGCATCCGGCGGTCGGCGACGATCTTCGCGAGCACCTCGCTCGGGGTCAGCCAGCGGGCGGCGTAGTACGTCCGGCGGAGCCACTCCATCGCGTCGCCGACCGGGTGGGTGAGGAGCTGGTCGGGCACCTTTGCGGTCAGGGTGAACGAGCCGCCGTTGCGCTTCCAGGTGTAAAGGTCGTCGTCGCCGCAACCGAACAGTGGGGAGCGGAGGGTGGTGACGAGCGCGAGTTGGTCGCTGGGGTCGCCGAGCGCGCGGGCGCAGGCGAGCAGGTCGCGGACCTCGGCGGTTTGGTAGACGAGAGAGCTCGCTTCGGCGCGGTACGGGATGTCGGCGCGGTCGAGGGCGTCCTCGAGGAACGGGAGCGAGGTGCGGGCCGGGACGAGTACGGCGATGTCGCCGGCTTCCGCGGGGCGCCAGGATTCCGAGCGGTCGTCGTACACCAGCCAGCCGTCGCGCAGCGCTTCCTCGATGACGGATGCGACGTCGGTGGCTTCGCGTTCGCGGAGGACGGAGGCTTGGGCGCGGGGGAGGTCGTCATGCGGGACCGCGCCGAGGATGGTGACGGCGGGGCCGGCTGCTGGATCCTCGGGCTCGTCGGATGGTGGTTCGATCGGCCCAGGATCCGCGCTGCCCGCATCGTCGCGCCGCCGGAACGGAAGGACGGAGGCCAGATCGTTGACCTGCTCGCTCGTGTCGGATTCGTCGTCGGTGTCGAAGAGCGTCGGCTCGTCGAACATCGAGAGCTGATCGCCCTCGACCGAAGTCGGTTCATCGGCCGGCGGTGCACTGCGGCGCTTCGGTGCGAGCCCGCCGGCAACGGCTCCAGCGGAGGCGCTGGCTGCCGTTGGGTTGGTGCGGTGCGGGGCGAGGGCTTGGTACGACGGTTGTGCGGCTTCTTGAGGTTGGATCAGCGTCGCGAAGACCGTGTTGATCCAGGTGAGGATGGGCGGCACGGTACGGAAGTTCGTCGTGAGGGCAACCGTCTCGCCGAGCAGGTCCTGAGCGGTCAGGTACGTTGCGATGTTCGCGCGACGGAACCGGTAGATCGACTGCTTCGGATCGCCGACCACGAACAGCCGGCCCTCCGGCACCTCGACGTCATGCCAGTCCGGGGCGAAGGCTTCAGCGCCGCCCGCGATCCGGACCGCGAGCTCGATCTGGATCGGATCCGTGTCCTGGAACTCGTCCAGCAGCAGCCGCTCGTATCGCTCCTGCAGATCGTCACGTACGTCGGCGTCGCGGCGCAGCAGGTCCCGCGCGAGCACCAGCAGGTCGTGGAACTCGAGCCGCCCGTCGGCGCGTCGCAGCTCGGCCGACTCCAGAACCCGCTCCGCGATCCAGTGCGAAAGGTGCCGAAGGCAAGCATCGAGCAGCAGCTCGACGAGCGAGCCGGCCACCTCGACGACCTCGGTGCAGTCCGCGCGGACGGAGCCGATGTCCGGCCAGTTCTCCTTGCGGCCGATCCGGCCGATCTTCAGCCCGCGGAACGTCTGCAGGATCGCGAGCTGCGTC
This sequence comes from Kribbella sp. NPDC048928, assembly GCF_043197975.1. Taxonomy (NCBI): domain Bacteria; kingdom Bacillati; phylum Actinomycetota; class Actinomycetes; order Propionibacteriales; family Kribbellaceae; genus Kribbella; species Kribbella sp. NPDC048928. Next base: position 132,047 of record NZ_JBICUC010000011.1, read on the forward strand.
TCCTGGTCCGACGCCGCCTCCAACATCAGACCGAGTTCGCGGAGCTGTACGACCTTCGGCAGCAGGCGGTCCTCGGGGTCGCGGCAGCTGTCCGCCGCGCCACCGATCTGTGCCGCCGCAGCGATCAGCCCGGTGAGATCCGGCATCGCGACCAGGTCCGGTGGGTCGACGAGCACGCGGTCGGCGATCAGGTCCCAGTCGTTGCCGAACAACCGCGCCAGCGAGCGGAGATGTTTCAGCTCGACACCGACCGCCATCGCGAGCAGCAGCGGCTCGGCGATCGAATCGTCGTCGAGCAGTTGCTGTTGCAGCTCGGCCCAGCGTTCCTCGAAGGCGACCGACGAACCGACCTCGTCGAGTACGTCGATGAGCGGCGGCAACCCCGCCTCGATCGGATGCGCGAGCAGGATCTGTTGCGCGAACGCGTGCAGTGTCCCGATCGACGCCGAGTCCAGATCGTCCAGCGCCGCGTCCGCGAGCTGCCGGTCGTCGCCCTTGCGTGCCTTCTCGAACTCGACGCGCAGCCGGTCGCGCAGCTCGGCGCCGGCCTTCTCGGTGAACGTCACGGCGGCGATGGTGCGCAGCGGCACCCCGTCGCGCAGGACCAGCGTCGTGACGCGATCGACGAGCGCGTGTGTCTTCCCGGAGCCGGCCCCCGCCTCCACGAAGAGCGTGGTGTCGGTGTCGGTCCGGATCCGCTCCCGGGCCGCTCCGTCGAGCAACTGCTCACTCATCAGCAGCTCCCCTCGATCGCAGACAGCACCGTAGACGGGATGCGCCTACTCATCCGCAACCTCCAACGCCGTGGGGTCGATGAGCCGGACCAAACGCTCAAGCATTGGGTCATGGCGTTTGCGGTCCCAGCGAGCGCGCACCTCGCTGTGCCCCAGACCGTCGGGATTGCAGTAGTGGCATTGCACCCACAGGAAGTCGGGGACCTCGGGCGCCTTCGGCGGGAAGTATCCGGAGGCGATCGAGGAGACGATCACGTCGAGCGTGTCGACGTACCGGGCCTCGACCTCCGGGGTCAGTGGGACGGGGATCCGCTTCCCGCCGCGGCGGACGAACCAGTACGACGCCTCGACCGGAGTAGCGGTCTCGCCGAGTCGTGCGCGGGCAGCGTACGCATAAACGGGGAGTTGCAGCTTCGTCCCGCCGGCGACCGGGTCGGACTCGATGCCTTCGTACCGCGAGAAGCCGCCGGTCTTCACGTCGGTGACGTAGATCGTGCCGTCCGCACCGAGGTCGACCTTGTCCGCGGAGCCGCGCAGCAGCACCCGCCCGGACGGGACCGGGATCTCCACCGGAGGCTCGCCGTCGAACCCGAACCGCAGCTCGCTTGCGACCACCGAGGCGGATCGTGATGCGCGCCACCGGTCGTCGTCGGTGAGCAGCACCATCAGATCGCCGAGGATCCGCAGCCGCTCGCGCTGCCACAACCGCGGATGCCCGGTCAGGCCCTCGGCCTCGAACTGCTCCGCGAGATCCGCCCCGATCGCGAGCAGCAGCGACCGCTGCTCCGCCGTCCACGGCTCGCCGTACCCGGGGAGCGAACCGGACAGCCGCGAAACGAACGCGTCCAGACTGTTGTGGATCAGGTTCCCGATCTGAATCGGTGAGATGACGAGCAGGTCCTCCGGCGCCTCGAGCGGCTCCACCTGAAGCAGCCGCTCGACGAAGTACGCATGCGGACAGGTCGCGTACGACTCGAGGGACGTCGGCGACGCGATCCGGTCCTCGACCGCGAACTCGGGCAGCCCCGGCACCCCCGACAAGTCGCCGTCGAACCGCGTGAACGCCATCGACGCCCGCCCGCGCAGCAGCTCCCGAGCCTTGACCAGTACGCCGTCGTGCACCCACAAACGCGCCGCGGCGGCCCGTGTCTGCCACTCCTGCTCGGTCGCCGGCATCGTTGCTGTCGTCAACGAACCGGCGAACGACGCGGAGGTCTGCAGGACCTGCTCGTACCTGTCCCACTGGGTCGCCGGCAGCGCATGATCACCGGTCAGCTCACGCAGCGAACCGAGCAGCCACCGCGTCGGCAACCGTCGCGACGACCGCCGCAGATCGCCGCGCGGGAACGACGCCACGACGCGCGCACCCGCCGAGAACGCGACCAGCAGATGCCGCTGCTTCTCATCCAGCCGATCCCGGAACGACGCCAGCTCCGGCGCGGCCGCCTCACGCACCCGATGCGGGAGCAGCGCGTCCTCATGCACCCGCCCGGGATACAGGTCCTCCGACAGCCCCACGACATAGACGATTTCCGCGGACAGCCCGATGCTCGCGGAGAGCGGTGCCACGAGCACACCGGTACCGAACGTCCCGACGCGCGGCAGCGACTGCTGCAGCTCGAGGTCCAGAACGTCACGCAGCACCGCGAGGCTGGCCGGCGTGCCGAGCTCGTCAAGCGTCGACAGGCCCTTCAACGACCCCTCGACGGCCGCAGCGGCGTACTGCTCCTCGATGGGCAGGGCGGAATAGTCACCGAGCAGATCGTGGAACAGTTGCAGCACGCCCTCCGACAGCGATGTCCAGGTCTCCAACTCGGCAAGGGCCTTCAGCCGGCGGCGCAACGTGGACGCGAACGCGTGCAGCCGCTCGGCCTTGGAGGCGTTGTACTGCGCGCGCCGTACCGCAGCAGGTCGTGGATCCTCGGCGGCCTCCTCCTGGTCGGCCGTCCGCCGCTCGGACTCCGCGTACCGCGCCAGCCGGGTGTCCCAGTCGTCTCCGCGCACCACGCCGGCCACGCGCGACATCCGCTCCCACTGCGGCACCGGGATGCGATCGCCCGCGAAGTCACGCGTCGGAGCATTCGCCAGCGCGCGGAACACGTCCGCACGCGGCAGATCCTGGTCGATCAGCGCCAGCACCTCGAGCAGCGTCCGCGCGATCGCCCGCTCGTGCACGGGACGCGTCCCGGGACCGTTCACCTCGATGCGCGCCGCGGACAGGTGCTCGTGGAGCAAGCGCGCGTACGGCGAGGCGGCTGCGTACAGCACCGCGATCCGATGCGCGGGTGTGTGCTCCAGCGCCGCCACGACGTCGCGGACCACGCACCGCACCTCGTCGTCGGCGTCCGATGCATTCAGGATCTCGGTCGCGACCGGGTAGTTCTTGGAGATCGAGGTCGGCAGGTCGATACCGATCCGCTCGAGCGAACGCCGGACGGCGCGGTCGGCGCGACGCACATCGGTCAGGCCGACGATCACGGTGAGATCGGCGGAGGCATCACCGAGCGCGGCCACGAACGCCGCCTCGGACTGGGTCAGCTCCTGCGGCAGGTACAGCACCAGGGCGCCCAGCTCCTGCACCGTTGACGGCACAGCGGCGATCCGGGATGCGGCAGCACGCAGCAGGTCGGTCTCGTCGTACCAATCGGCGGCGAGCTCCGTTGTGACGTGACGATGCAGGCGGATCAGATCGGGACCGAGCGCGGACGCCTCCGCGACCTTGCCGAGCGCGGGCTCGCTCAGGTCGCGGAGCTCGTTGTGCGCGGAGGCAAGCGCTTGGATGGTCGACGGGTGCTCGGCCACCTCGTCGAAGATCCCGGGCGCCTTCGCGAGCGCCGTCCGCCAGGTCGCCGCCACGATCGGCCGGGTCGCGGGCCGGCGCGGGGCGAGCTCGCCCGCGGCGATCTGCTCGGCGAGTCGTTCCAGGGTCGCCAGGTACAGACCGCCGATGGACGTACGGGCGAGGTGGCGGCGCGCGACGACGCCGGACAGGTTGTTCGGCAGGAGGAGCGTGACGGGGCTCATCGGGTCGTCGGCCTTGAGCTGCGTGACGACGGCCTGCAGACGCTCCAGAGCCGCGGCGCCGTACGCCGTGCTCTCGATCCGCGTGCTGCTCATCAGGAAACTCCCGCCGTTCGACTGTCATCGAAGACGGTAGACCCTGCCACGGACAGAAAGCTGAAGGGGCGCGAAACGCCAAGGTTTCTGCGGTGCCGGCGGCGGCTCTCGCACAATATAGAAATGGCGAGCACCGATAATGCTCCGATGGCTGCCGCGGTGCATCACGTCGAGATCTGGGTCCCGGACCTGTCCCGGGCCGTTGCGTGTTGGGGCTGGGTCCTCGACCGGCTGGGCTGGAAGGACGGTGACGGCTGGCCGGGTGGCATGACCTGGATTGCTCCTGATGGCTCCTATGTCGTGGTCGAGCAGAGCCCGGCGATGTCGGCGTCCGAGCACGACCGGATGCGGCCCGGGATGAACCACCTCGCGCTGAACGCCGGCAGCCGCGCGGAGCTGGACAGCATCGTCCTCGAGGCCGCCGACCACGGCTGGACGCTGATGTTCGCCGACCGGCACCCGTACGCCGGCGGGCCGCAGCATTACGCCGCCTTCCTGCACAACACCGACGGCTACGAGCTGGAGCTCGTCGCCCCTTGAGACGACTGATACCTGGAGTGACCACTGGGACCACTGGTGTGACACGATTGCACCAGGCGTAAACGTAGTCGCGGGGCAAGTGTGGAAGGACGATGCTCGTGCCGGAGAAGTCTGGCGGAGATCCGGCCGCACCGGAGCTCCTGGAAGCGCGGATCCGCGGCTTGCAGCACGCGCTCGGGCAGCTGCTGGACAACGCGCGGCGGCTGACGTACGGCGAGCATCAGCGCGCCGTCAAGCTGCATCGTCAACTGCAGGAACAGACCGCGGCGGCCCGTCGTGAGTCGCGTTCGCTGGTCGACGCGAAGACCGCCGAGGCGTTGTCCGCGGCCGAGCCCCAGGCACGGCTGCTCGCGGATCGCCTCGCACCCGGTCTGGCAGCCGTCCCGCCGAACGACGCCCGCTGGCGGTCGCGTCAACTCGTCGGCGCCGGCGTCCCGTCGTACGTGCGGGTCGGCGAGCTCGATTCCGGTACGCCGGTGGTCGCGCCCCTGCTCCGTACGAACGGCTGGAAGGTGACCGGCGACCGCAACGAGACTGCGCGCCGACTGCTCCAGAGCGTTGCCCTGAGACTCGTCGCGGCCGCCGAGCCGTTCCGTCTGCGCGTCGATGCGTTCGACCCGAAACTGACCGGGACGATGGGGCTGCTCGGGCACCTGACCACGAAGTACCCGCAATTGGTGCCCAGGGCAACGCATACCGCGGAGCAGTTGCACACAGTGTTGTCCGGGTTGGTCGACGTGTCGTCGCTGCGGGCCAGCAGGCAGGCGCAGCTCGGGCACGAACGCTTCGAGGACCTGCTGAAGGAGACCGGGCAGGTGACCGATCCATACCGGATCGTCGTCCTCTTCGACTACCCGTTCGGCATCGACACGCTGGCGCAGCGGGATCTGCTCCGGCTCGCCGCGACCGCGGGCAAGCGCGGCATCTGTTTCCTCGTGCACTACGACGCCTCGACGGCCGCCGAGCTGGACGTCGAGGCGAAGCAGTTGCTCGAGCTCCTCAATCCGGTTGCCGTCATCAACGATCGCGTCGAGGTCGCGCAGCTGCCGCCGGCCCGGCTGGATCCGCCGTTCGACGCGACCATTGCCGCGGGCATCTGTGACGTGATCGCGGAGCAGGCCGACATCGCCGTACTGCCGACGATCGACTTCGACCGGACGCTGCCGGACCGGTTGACGTGGTGGCGGCCGGTCAAGGACGAGATCGGCACGGTCATCGGGTACGACGACCGCACGCCGGCGCTGGTGCGGTTGCGCAGCGGCAACCCGGCGCTCCCGCACGTCCTCGTCGGCGGCGCGGTCGGTCAGGGCAAGTCGAATCTCCTGCTCGTGATGATCCACGGTCTCGCCGCGCGGTACTCCCCGGCGGACCTGGAGATGTACCTGCTCGACTTCAAGCACGGTGTCGAGTTCTCTGCGCTCGGGCCGGGACCGGATCGGCCGCACTGGCTGCCGCAGATCCGCGTCCTCGGGGTGCACAGTGACCGCGCCTTCGGCCTCGCCGTGCTGCGTCATCTGTCCGACGAGTTGGCGCGGCGTAGCGAGATCTTCAAGTCGCACGGGAACGTCGCCGACATCGCCGAGCTCGAGCCGGGTCCCGATCGGCCGCCGCGGATCCTTGTCGTACTGGACGAGTTCCAGGTGCTGCTCGAGGACGACGACGAGCTGGCGGACGAGGCGGCGAAGCTGCTGGAGCGGTTGGTGCGGCTGGGGCGCGCGTACGGCGTGCACGTGGTCCTCGCGACGCAGACGATCGAGGGCGTGAAGCGGTTGTCGACGCGACGGGACTCGATCTTCGGCCAGGTGCCGTACCGGATCGCGCTGAAAACGACGCCGGCCGACTCGCAGGCCATCCTGCGCAGCGGGAACACGGCGGCGGCCGAGCTGCAGTTCCGCGGCGAGGCAGTCCTGAACGCGAACTTCGGCTCCCCGGACGACAACCAGCACGTGCTGGTCAGCTTCGCGGACAAGGCTGTGCTGGACTCGTTGCGGGCGGAGCTGTGGTCGCGGGCCGGGGACGAGGTGCATCCGCCAAGGGTGTTCCACCTGGCCGAGCCGGCGCGGTTGACGGACACTGCGACGGCAGTGCAGCCCGAGCTCGGGCGGCCGTGGACCGGGCTGCCGATCGCGGTGACCGAGGAGCCGGTCGCGATCGAGGTGCAGCCCGAGCCCGGCGCCGGCGTGCTCGTACTGGGGGACGGCCCGGTCGATGCACTCGGCGTGCTGACCGGCCTCGCGGTCTCGACAGCGGCTGCTGCGGTGGATCCGCCGCGCTTCGTCTTCGTCGACGGTACGAACTCCGCGCCGGCCGTTGCTGAGGGCAAGGATGCGTTGGTGCAGGTGCTGCGTCAGCTCGGCTGTGAGGTCGAGACTGTCGACAAGCACGACGACATCGCGCCCCGGCTGTTTGCGCTGCGGGATGCGATGCGAGAAGGGCAGGCCGCATCGACGTACCTGCTCGGCTTCGGGTTCCATGGCGTACCGCGGATGCAGGTGCACGCCGAGGGGTACTTCGAGAGTCCCGCGAATGCACTGCAGGACATCGTGCGCGACGGGCCGGCGCAGGGCCTGATCACGTACGGCTGGTGGAACCGGCTGCACGTCTGCACCGAGCAGCTCGGGTACGGGCGGGGCAATGTCGCGACGCACTTGTTCCTCCGGCACCCGCAGGACGGCGTTCGCGCAGTCGCTGGGCCGCTCGTGCGATGGGCGTCCGAACCGCACCGCGCCTTGTTGTGGGACGGTCTGCATCCCGAGGCACAGGTTGTCGTACCGTTCGCCGCCCTGCGGTCGGACGAGGTGGATCGTGCGCTGGAGTTGGTACGGCGATGAAGACCGAAGAACAACAGTGGTCCGAGTACGTTCGCGCGCTGCGGACCGTCGCGATGGCGCGGACCGACGCGCAGCAGGCGCAGGACCGGGTGACTGCGCACAAGTCGAAGGCCGAGGCGACCGCGGCCGCCGAAGCCGATGCGATGGCCGAGCGCGGGCGAAAGCTGCAGACCAGGCTGAACGCGCTCGCCGAGAAGGCGGCGCAGAGTCTCGAACGCGCCGGTCTGCCGGCGGAGGGCAAGCGCGCGAACCACACGCTGCCGGAGATCCGCGCGCTGAACGACATCGAGACCGTCGCGGCGCGGATCACCGAGCAACTGTCGGAGTCCGTGGACCAGTTGGAGGACCTGCGGACCAAGGCCCGGTCGCTCCAGGAGCTGCGCAAGCGGCGTACCATCAGCGCGGTTCTGGCGCTGGTCGGGTTCGTGCTCGTGTGGGTGCTCAGCGGATCGTTCCTGGCCGGGGTCGAGGCCGCGGCGATCGCTGCTGTCACGATGCTGGCCGCCTCCCGGGTGCTCGGGCTGCCGCGGTTGCCGGTCGCGCGCTGGTGGGGCTGGGGCGGGGCCGCCCTGGTCTTCGTACTGATGGCTGCCGGGCTGCCGTGGTGGATCGGGATTCTGGTGCCGGTCGTGGTGGCCGGTACGGCGATCGTGCTACCGAAGAAGCGCAACTAGTTTGGGAGTGTGTTGAGGTGTCCGACGTACTGCGGCTCAAGGAACAGCTGCACCAGGTCTCGATGGAGGCCAAGCAGGCAGCGGGCGGGCTGGCCGGGTTCAAGCTCCGGTTCACGCAGCACAGCCAGCTCGTGGAAAGCTTGATCGCGGGCACCGCCACCGGCATCGACCGCGACATCACCGAGATCCTCGAGGCCGCGGGCAAGGCGGTCGAACAGGCCGCCGAGGCGCTAGAGATCGCGTCCGCCGGCTGCAAGAACTACGCCGACCAGATCTGAGGATTGTGGGGGCGCCGGGATGCCGTCGGAGTTGCAGCGGGTCGCGCGCGGTCTGGTCGACTGCTTCGACGAGATCCCTCGTGTCGTCGACCAGTTGATGCGTACGGCGGCCCGATGCCGCGAGAACGCTCAGGTCGCGCTGATCGCCTCGCGTGGTCAGGCGACGGTCGCCGCGCAGCAGCTCGATGCGGCGGCGCAGGCGTGCGAGGCGGCCGCGCACTTCCTGTCGATGGCACCGCCGAAGGCGCGCGGCTGGGCCGAGGGGCTGCTCGGTGACGGTGGTCCGTCGACGAACAGGCCGTCGTCGGACTCGGCCGATCGCACCAAACTGGCCGGCGTGGAGATCCGTACGAGCCGCCTGACCGCGACGTACGAGGACCTGGAAGTTGCCGAGGACAACGAGCCGCCGCTGGTCGCGGTCGCCCGGAAGGCGTTCGAGAAGTACCGCAAGACCCGCGAGAAGGACGACGAGGACCAGGACCCGCAGGAACCCCTCGAAGTCGAGATCACCCTCACCGAAACCGGCGAGATCATCCTCCAGGAACGCGACCAAAAGGAAGAGCAGAAGCGCGCCGACCGCCTGAGCCGCGACTTCGGATTGACGCCCGACCGCGCCGAGGACGAGGACGAGGATCGTCCCGGGGTCGAGGAGCGGGACGAGAAGGAAGAGCGGAAGCGGGTTGAGCGGCTGACTCGCGACTTCGGGTTGACGCCTGATCGCGCCGAGGACGAGGAGCGGGACGAGAAGGAAGAGCAGAAGCGGGTTGAGCGGCTGACTCGCGACTTCGGGTTGACGCCTGATCGCGCCGAGGACGAGGACGAGGCTCGTCCCGAGGTGGAGGAGCGGGATGAGAAGGAAGAGCGGAAGCGGGTTGAGCGGCTGACTCGCGACTTCGGGTTGACGCCCGATCGTGAGGACGAGGATGAGGATCGGTCCGAGGCTGAGGAGCGGGATGAGAAGGGTGAGGCGGAGCGGGTTGAGCGGTTGAGCGGTGGCTTTGGGATTGGGGTCGATCTGGAGGAAGCGGTCAGGGCGCTTCTCGACTCGATGCCAGAAGAGCAGCAGTGGCAACACGCCACGATCACGATCACCGCGAACCGCGCCGACGCCACGTTCGACCACCCCGACCGGCCCCGCCACCGCCCCGCCGGCTGACCTGGATCTGGGCCGGGAGATCGGCAGCTCAACAGGACGCATAACCCCAGCCTGACCCACCCAGCGCCACCGCCCCACGCCACCAGCACCCCACATCACCACCACCCCGCACCACCACCGCCCCGCACCACCGCCCCGCACCACCGCCCCGCACCACCGCCGCCACCCGCCGCCGGCATTTGGGTGGTTCACCTCTGAAGTTGCCGCTTCGCCGTCTGCCTGCATGGGGGGAAGGGGCAACTCGCGAGGTTAACCAGTCGTGTTGAGGGTTCTCTGCTGGTGTGCGAACGAAGAACCCCCAAGAGCAGTGGATGTCCACCTTTGTGGCGCATGTGCGGACGCACGCCTGCCGGTCTTCAACGTGCCGGTCTTCAACGTGCCGGTCTTCAACGTGCCGGCCTTGAACGTGCCGGTCTTCAACGTGTCGGCCTCGACGGGTTGGCCTGCCTGGCCGCGTACTGCCTCATGTTTCGTCGAGTCGTGGATTATGGCGGCCGATTGCCGCCTCGATCCACGACTCGGCGATCCGGGGTCCAGCCACACGCCACGACTCGACGCTATGGGAGGGCGGCGGGTGCTGGGGGCAGGCGCTCGTGAGTTCGTACGGCGTCGACAGTGAAGGGCCGGAACCGCGGCGTTGACACTGGAGGGCGGAAGGCGGGACCAGGCTCCGACTCACGACCACCTGTCGCACCACCGCGAACCGCGTCGACGCCACCTTCGACCACACCGAGCAGCCCCCACGAGCAGCCCGCACGAGCAGCCCGCACGAGCAGCCCGCACGAGCAGCCCGCACGAGCAGCCCGCACGAGCAGCCCGCACGAGCAGCCCCCACGAGCAGCCCGCACGAGCAGCTCCACGGGCAGTCCCACGAGCAGCGAACTGACCTGGACCTACGCCGCGGATCGGCGAGCTCGACAGGGCATATACGTCCGTTAGCAGCCGGGTGGACGGGATCTACGCCTGGCGGGTCCGGCAGTGGGCATGTATGTCACGTCGAGCTTGCACGGGGACGGGTCTTCACCGGGTGTGAGATTTTTCTGCGAAGTTGCGTCATGAACGGCGCGGGGGGCCGTCACTTCCTGTGAACCCATCCCCACAGGGAAGTGGAAGTGATTGACGTGAAGGGTTGGCTTGCGAGGTCGCTGATGGGATCCGGCTCGACTCGGTGCCGGGTGTATTGAGATGGGCGACGATGGTGATCCGCACCCGGCTGTGGTCCGGGTGGAGCGTCGTCGCGTACGGGTCTGGTTCGGGGACCATGTGGTCGCCGACTACCGGGCCGAGGCGGAGTTGGCCGAGCGGTACGCGGCGGCCATGTCGCGCCGGTTCGCCGGACTGCGTGTGACCAGCGATCCGCTCCCGGAGCAGGACCCGGGACCGGGCCGGAAGCTGCCGGGGGAGCGGCTCTGGGAGGTAGCACCGAAATGAGTTCTCGTCGCTTCCGCCTGATCCGGCATCAGGACGTCTCCGGTGTCAGCGGCACCGGGCCCGTCGCCGAGGGTGTGCAGTTCACCGACGGTGCGGTCGCGCTCCGCTGGTACGGCGACTATCCGACCACGACCGTGTGGGACGGCATTGATTCCGTCGTCGCCATCCACGGCCACGGCGGGGCGACCGTGATCGAGTGGCTGGACCCCGAACCGGGCCCCGACCCCGATCTCAAACTGCCGCCGCGCGAGTCCCTCCCACCCCGTCCGTGGCCCGATCTGCACTCAGCTCCCGAGCCACAGGACCCCGATCCGTTGCACTCCGAGCGGGACCTTGGTGCGCACGGCGCAGCGCCGCCGTCGACCTGGTCGTCGTACCGCGTGTTCCGTTGACCACCTGATCCACCGGCGCCGGGCTTCATCCCCCTCCCCGGCTCCGGTCACCTCGGTACGGCGTACTCCTGGGCGAGCCGGAGTACGCCGTACCTGAGGATCTCTCAGCTGTAGCTCATCCGGTCCAGGACGTCGAGGTTGTAGAACTTCCCGGGACCGTCGCACAGCGCCATCATCTTCTCCGACATCTCGGTGGTGTCGGGGCGTTGCGAGTTCGCCATTGCCTCCTCGTAGGAGTCGAACTCGACGATCGCGAAGTAGCGTCCCGCCTCGTCGCGATCGGAACAGGCGAGCCCGCGTACCGGCGCCGGCCCGTCACCGTCGGCCTCGCGCTTGGCGCGGAACTCCTCCATCAGCGCCGCGACCTCGTCCGGCTTCGACGTCCGGTACTCGATGATCTGAACGAAACCAGCCATTTCTCCCCCTGGTTCTGACGACACTCACCCCTGGGTGTCTCCTGCTCCGACAGTGCGCCCGGATCGCCTGCCTGGCAAGGGGATACGGCTTACGGTGACCTGACGAGCGCGCCGGATCACGGCGTGTTGCTTCTGCCCTCGGCAGAGGTCTCTGGGAATTGTCGGCGGGGCCTGATTTGCTGGCCCGCATGGAGATTCTGATCCTCGGTGGTACGGCGTTCCTCGGTCGTGAGCTCGCGGCGCAGGCGCTCGCGCGCGGTCATTCGGTCACCTGCTTGGCGCGCGGCGAGAGCGGCGCGGTGGCCGACGGCGCGACGCTGGTCGCCACCGATCGCGGCCGTCCGGAGGCGTACGACGCGGTGCCGCAGCGGGAGTGGGACGCGGTGTTCGAGGTGTCGTGGCAGCCGGGGTTCGTGAAGGGTGCGCTGGCCGCGTTCGGCGCCCGGGCGAAGCACTGGACCTATGTATCGTCGGCGAATGCCTACCTGAAGTACGACACGCCCGGCGCGGACGAGACCGCGGTACTGCGGGAGCCGACCGAGCTGGACGAGGCCGACCGCGAGTTGTACGGCGAGGCGAAGGTCGCGTGTGAGGTCGCGTCGCAGGAGGCCGTCGGGGATCGGCTGGTGATCGCGCGGGCCGGGCTGATCGGCGGGCCGGGGGATCCGAGCGATCGGGCCGGCGCGTGGGTCGCGCGGGCGGCGCGGGCACCACACGAGCCGATGCTCGTGCCCGACACGCCCGAGCTGGCGACGGCAGTCATCGACGTACGGGACCTGGCGGGCTGGTTGCTCGACAACGCAACGGCCGGCCGCACCGGGACGTACGACACTTTCGGGCCGGTTGTGCCGTTCGGGGAGTGGATCGAGTTGGCGCGGGAGGTCGGCGGTCATACCGGGCCGGTCGTGCTCGCGCCGCGTGAGTGGTTGGAGGAGCAGAAGGTCGAGCAGTACATGGGGCCCGATTCGTTGGCGATGTGGATCACTGAGCCGGGGTACGAGGGTTGGTCGTCGCGGAGTGGCGCAGCCGCGCTGGCGGCGGGGCTGACGCATCGCCCGCGGCGCGAGCTGCTCGTGGATGCACTGGCCTGGGAGCGCGAGCTCGGTCTGGAGCGCGAACGCCGCGCTGGGCTGAGTGATGGCAAGGAGAAGGAGTTGATTGCGTCGCTGAGCCAGTAGAGGGTGGGCCTATGCGCCTGGTGCTGATGTCGGACACTCACCTGCCGGTGCGGGCGAAGAAGCTCCCGGACCCGGTCTGGGACGCGGTCGACCGTGCCGACGTGGTCATCCATGCGGGGGACTGGGTGAGCGTCGGGCTGCTGGATGAGTTGGAGTCTCGTGCTGCCCGGTTGATCGGGTGCTGGGGCAACAACGACGGGCCGGAGTTACGCGCGCGACTGCCCGAGGTCGCGCGGGAGACGCTCGACGGTTTGTCGGTGGCCGTGGTGCACGAGACCGGTCAGTCCACAGGGCGTGAGCTGCGGTGCGAGGCGGCGTACCCGGGAGTGGAGCTGCTCGTGTTCGGGCACAGCCACATCCCGTGGGACACGACGAGCCCGGGCGGGTTGCGGCTGCTGAACCCCGGCTCCCCGACGGACCGCCGGCGACAGCCGTTCTGCACCTACCTGACAGCAACCATCAACGCCGGTCGCCTTGAAGACGTTGCCCTGCACAACCTCTAGCGCCCGTAAGCGAAGGTTGCGTTCTGCAACGACAGACGGCCGGGCAGATGTGGTCGGCGCCGTACCACCGAGTTACGGCGCACCCACACCTGCCCGGCCGACATCGGTCGGGTCAGGCGTTTGCTGCTTCCTTGACCCTGGTCTTGAGGCGATCGCGGACCTCTTCCGGTGTGTACGCACGGCGCTTCCGCTCGCCCCGTGCGACCACAACGCCCGTGGCAGCCACGCCGACGAGCCCCGCAAGCCCTACCACCTTCCATACCTTCATGCCGACTAACCTAGCGACGTGAACAGCCGGATTGCACTGGATGACGCTACGGAACTGACACGAACAGGTGACATTTGGCTGTTCCGCGGTGCGAGTGCGGCGGATCGCGCGATCCAGCTGACCACCAACAGCCCGGTCAACCACGTCGGGATGGCGATCGTCGTCGAGGACCTGCCGCCGCTGATGTGGCACGCCGAGCTGGGCCGTTCGCTGCCGGACGTCTGGACGGGCACGCATCACCGCGGCGTCCAACTGCACGATCTGCGCGACGCGGTGCTGGTGTGGGGACGCAAGTACGGTCAGCAGGCGTGGCTGCGGCAACTCGATCATCCCGTCACGCGCGCGATGGAGGACGCTGTTCTCAAGACCGTCGCGCGGCTCGACGGCACGCCGTTCCCGTCGACAGCGCGGCTCGCGTCGCGCTGGGTGCGCGGCCGCGTTCCTGCGGTCCGCAAGGGTTCGCGGGAGCTCGAGCTCGAGTCGGCGTACTGCGCTGAGGTGGTTGCCTTGACGTACGAGGCGATGGGACTGCTGCGCGGCCGGCAGCCGAACTGGTACGACCCGGGGCGCTTCTGGAGCGGCGACGAACTGCAGCTCGCGCACGGCGCGAAGCTGGGCGCCGAGCTCGCCGTCGACCTCCCGGAGACGTGACGGGTTCCCTGCGCGGATTCCTGAACTGATTCCTTGGTTGACGGAAACTGTCGGCGGCTTGTGATTGGGTTGTTTCAGTCGGTCATCGACCGGAGGAGGACCCGGATGTACGCCGTCATCGACACCGAGACGACCGGCCTGCTGCCGAGCCATCGGCATCGGGTCATCGAGATCGCGGTCGTGCTGCTGGACGCCCGCGGGCAGGTCGAGCGCGAGTGGGTGACGTTGCTGAATCCGCAGCGCGATCTCGGACCGCAACACATCCACGGGATCCTGACGGCCGACGTGCTGGCCGCGCCGGAGTTCGGCGACATCGCTCGGCAGTTGGGAGAGCTGCTTGCGGGGCGGATGGTTGTCGGGCACAACGTCGAGTTCGATCTGGGGTTCCTGCGGGCGGAGTTCGCGCGGCTCGGTGTCACGGTGCCGCTGATCACCGAGCGGTCGATGTGCACGATGGCGCTGGCCGGCTACCTGCATCCCGGTGCCAAGCGGACGCTCGGCGCGTGTTGCGCGGCGGCCGGGATCTCGATCGAGGGCTGGCATTCGGCGCTCGCGGACACGCGGGCGACCGCCGAGCTGTTCGCGCAGTACCTGGGTGCGTTCGCGGCGCCGTTGCCGTGGCAGTGGGCGTACGAAGAGGTTCGCGAGCTGCCGTGGCCGGAGCTGCCCGGGTCCGATGTCGCGCCGACCGTCCGGCCGGTGCATGCGGGTGGGCGGCACGGGTGGATGAGTCGGCTTGTCGACCAGTTGCCACGGGTACCGGAGCCGCCGCAGGCCGACTCGTATCTCGTACTGCTGGACACGATCCTCGGCAACCGCGAGATCACGGCGGCGGACGCCGATCAGCTCGTGGCGGTGGCGACCGAGCTGGGGCTGACTCGCCCGCAGGTCGACCATCTCCATCGGTTCTACGTTTCCGCGTTGGCGGACGCCTCGTGGGCGACCGGTGACATTACGCCCGACCAGCGCAGGGACCTCGACACCGTGGCGGTGATGCTCGGGCAGCGTGCGTCCGACGTGGACGACGCGTTGTTGCGCGCGAGCAGCGGGCGGTACGTCGTACCGGATCGTCCTGGGGTGCGCGGGTTTCCGCGGGGCAGCACGCTCGTGTTCACCGGCGACATGGTGGAGCCGCGCGAGGTGTGGTGGGACCGTGCGGTGGCGGCCGGGTTCGCGCCGCAGGAGGCGGTGCGTCCCGACACCACGTTCGTGGTCGCCGCGGACGTGGACAGCCTGTCGATGAAGGCGCGCGCAGCCCGCGAGCTCGACGTACCCATCATCTCCGTCGACGACTTCCGCAGACTGCTCCCACAAATCCAGCCCGCCGAAACTCACAACCCATCCCCAGAACACCAACGAAGAGCCGGCTGAGCCACCCGTCACCGTCAGAAGTGCGGGCAGCGGGGGGTGGGCGGGCTTTGTTAGGTGGTGGGGTTCAGGTGTTGGGGGGTGAGGAGGGGATGGAGGGTTAGGCCGGCTTCGGTGAGGGGGGCGGGGGTGGTGGGGTTGCGGTTGATGACGCAGATGGCGGTGGTGATCGTGGCGCCCAGGGTGCGGAGTTCGTTGGTGGAGAGAACGATTTGGCCGCCGGTGGTGACGACGTCCTCGACGATCGTGACCCGGCGGCCCTTGGTCTCGGCGCCTTCGGCGAGCCGGCAGGTGCCGTACGTCTTCGCCTGCTTGCGGACGAACGCGCACGGCAGACCGGTGTGGCGGCCGAGGGCCGTGACGACCGGGATGCCACCCATCTCCAGACCGGCCAGAACCTCGGTGTCCTCCGGGACGAGCGGGATCATCGCGGCCGCGAGCTCGTCGAGCAGTACCGGGTCGGCCTCGAAGCGGTACTTGTCGAAGTACTCCGTCGTCGTCTGCCCGGACCGCAGGAGGAACTCCCCGGTCAGATGTGCGGTCGCATGTACCCGACGTCCCAGCTCAGCAAGATCCACGCCCGCACCCTATCCGGGCGCACTTACTCGTCGTCGGGGGCAGGCTCGATCTCGAAGTGGAGCTGCTTGCCGGCGCGGATGCGTTCGATCGCGGCCAGGCAGGCGTCCTCGCTGATCTGGACGCCGATCTCGCCGAGCTTGTGGCGCAGTACCCGGGCCGCGTCCTCGGGGGAACGGGCGCTCGACTCGTTGACCGCCTCGATCGTGGTGGCGGTGAGCCGCTCGCGGATGTCCGGATGTGCCTGGGCGATGTCATGTGTGATGCGGAACTCGGTCATGCGCGACTCGCTCCCTCTCGTTCACCGCTCATCCACCGCGGGTCGTCCGTGCGCCCAGCATAATGCGACCGCGACGGCTGCCGCGCTGTTTCACCACTAGCCTGCTGCAACCCGCCATCCGTCAAACAACCCGCCATCCGTCAAACAACCCGCCATCCGTCAAACGAAACCCACCATCCAGCTTGCGAGCGGTGGGCTAGGCGAGGACTCGGTCTGCGAAAGCGTGCAGGCGGGTGGTCAGGCGTTCGGCCCGGACTTCGGGGGTGGCGGTTTCGCCTTGGGGTACGTCGAGTTCTTTGAGGCCGCGGATGTAGAGCGAGCAGGCGAGGTCGGCGCAGATGTACGTGCCGACGGTGTTCCCCGCCCGGCCTGCGGAGCCGGCGCGCTTGGCTGCGAACAGGGCGACGTCGCTCACGTGGTGTGTGGTGTTGCACAGGTCGCAGAGGCCGGCGAAACGGCGTGCCTTGCCCGACGCCTGGGTAGTGACGGCGATGCCCGTGACCTCGGCGTCCCGACGTACGACGAGGTAGCCGCGGTTCGGCGCCTTCGGGTCGCGCCAGCCGAGGAAGTCGAGCGACTCCCAGGGGAGTTCGGCGAAGTTCTGTGGCAAGGTCAGCGCCTTGACCTGGCTCTTGGTCGAGTTGACGAACGAACGCCGGATGTCGTCGGCGCTGAGCGGTTCCACGGTGGTTCCTCCGATCCTTCGACCACCTATGAGAACTGCTCGGCGGGGCGTCCGCAACCCGTTAATTATGTTGCTCGGGGCAACAGATGGGGTCAGGAGTCGGCGTACGCGGTGGTGCGCCGGGCGTCGTGGTTGCGCAGATCGACGCCGAAGTCCACGAACGCCTTCAGTCGCAAGAGCAACGAAACAAGCACTCCCGAGTCAACCTCACCGTCGGCGGTGGTGGGGGAGGCGTCGGACGGACCGGCTGCGGCGGGCGCGATCGCGTCGGCCGGTGTGGTGAGGGTCAGGGTCAGGTCGGTGCCGCCGGTTGGGGTGGGGGCGAGCGCGTCGGCCGGTGTGGTGAGGGTCAGGGTCAGGTCGGTGCCGCCGGTTGGGGTGGGGGCGAGCGCGAAGGTGAGGGTTTGGCCGAAGTGGCGGAGTTGGTAGAGGCGGTCTTGGACGGCTTGTTCGATCGGGCTCTCGTCGGTGCGGCCATCGGCCAGTACGAACGAGATCA
This sequence comes from Kribbella sp. NPDC048928, assembly GCF_043197975.1. NCBI lineage: Bacteria > Bacillati > Actinomycetota > Actinomycetes > Propionibacteriales > Kribbellaceae > Kribbella > Kribbella sp. NPDC048928. The sequence continues at coordinate 149,624 of NZ_JBICUC010000011.1, forward strand.
CCCCACCGGATTCCGGTGCGGACTCGGCCCAGAACCGCTCTCGCCCGAGCACCGTACTGACCGCTCGGTAGACGTCGCTCGCCGCCGAAGCGCAGTTGACCATCCGCTGCACCGACCCACACCCCTCCCACCAAACACCGTCCCACCACACCTGTGGACCTTCCGGGTCCATTCTCCGATCCGATCGGGTCCATGGGCCGGACACGCCGGGTGGGGGGTGGACTTCTGAGCGTCAAGGGTGAAATCTGTACTGTGTAAAGTTCAACTAGTTAACTCTGGAGGAATCCTCGATGTCCAGCGAGTACGCCGCTCTGAGCGGTGACTACACCCTCGATGCCTCCCACACCCGGATCGGCTTCAGTGCCCGGCACGCGATGGTGACCAAGGTCCGTGGTGCGTTCGACGAGTTCGAGGGCTCGTTCCACATCGACGGCGAGAACCCGGAGAACTCCGCCGGCAAGGTGACGATCCAGGCGAAGAGCATCACCACCCGCAACAGCCAGCGCGACGACCACCTGCGCAGCAACGACTTCCTGGCGATGGACGAGCACCCGGAGATCGTTTTCGCGTCCACCGCAGTCAAGAAGACCGGCGACGCGGAGTTCACGGTGAGCGGTGACCTGACGATCCGCGGCGTGACGAAGCCGGTCGACGTCGAGTTCGAGTACACCGGTACGGCGACGGACCCGTTCGGTAACCAGCGGCTCGGACTGGAGGGCAAGGTCGTCATCAACCGCAAGGACTTCGGCGTCAGCTGGAACGCGGCGCTCGAGGGCGGCGGTGTGCTGGTCAGCGAGAAGGTCACGCTGGAGCTCGAGGTCTCGGCCATCAAGAACGCCTGATCCGCGCAAGCTCGGCAAGATCAAGCAGCCTGAAGAGGGACCTTGGGTATCTCCGAGGTCCCTCTCGCATGCGGCGGTCAGGGGTGGCGGGTGGTTTGGTTCAGGAGGGCCTCGACGGCTTCGTGGAGGTCGGTGTCGTGGTGGGGGCCGGACCAGACCACGATGCGGCCCTTGTCGCCGAGTTTGTCGGTGATCAGATCGCGCGCCGGGGCGGGATCGCCCTGGTTGACGAGCACGACCAGGCGCCGGCCGTCGCGCTGCAGGCGGTCGAGCAGTGGTGGCAGCGTGGAGCCGCGGAACACCCCGGGATCGCTCTTCACCTTGGTCTCGATCATCACGCCGCGGCCGCGTACGACCAGGAGGAAGTCCGCCCGGTCGCGGGTGAACTCGCGGTCGTGGTAGATCCGCGCCTTCGGCCACAGGCGTTGGAGCGCGGCGTCGACCTCGGCGTCGTACTGCGCGGCGAGCCGGCTGACGCGGGAGCTCGTACCGCGTGCGCGGAACGCTTCGGCCGCGCCACGGTGGCCGAGCCACGAAGGCAGCCAGTCACGAATGTGTGTGTCGATCATCGGTGGACCCCTCGACCTCGTCGGCACTCATCTCGGAGTCTGCCCGGGGTGACCGCGCGCAATCCGGTGACCACCCGATCGTGATCGACCCGCCACAAACCTGCGGGCATACCCGCCACAAACGGGCAGTCAGCAGGTGGTGGTCGGGGTCGTGGTGCCGCCGTCGACGATCCAGCGGGAGTCCTCGTTGACGACGCGCATCTGGTCGAGCCAGCGGGTCGGGGTGGTGTTCGGGAGGACGCCGCGCCCGCGGACGTTCACGGTACGCGCGGCGGTGGTGTCGTAGCAGGCGCTGACCAGGACGCCGTTCGAGGCGAGCATGCGCTTGGCCCAGACGACCTTGGTGAGGCCGGTGTTGTGCAGCTTCTTCGTCCGGAAGTACTTCGCCTGGGCGCTGATCGCCTGGTACATCTTCGGCGTCATCACCGGCTGCAGTTGTTCGGTCTTGCTGCCGCCGCTGCGCATCATCACGTCCAGCGCGACGCGGTACGTGTAGTAGGCGTTCAGTACGGGATCGTCGGAGCCGATCGGCTCGTCGGCGGTGACCGGCCGGGCGGCCTTGTGAGCGGCGGGCGCCGCAGCGGCCATCCCGGAGTCGGTGCCACAGCCCTGGAGCAGCAAAACCGGGAGCAGCGTCGCTGCCAACGCCTGGTTCCGCTTGCGCATCAGTACCTCCTGTTGGACGAAGACCCCCGTCCCCGTACGGCCGGCGCGATTCCGCGGCGCCAACCAGCACTGACCGTGTAACGCGGCGACACGCATCGTGGTCACTGTGAACTGGATCACAGTGCACCCCCTACCGGAGTACTGCATCCGGTTCGGCTCTCTGGCTGGAGGCGCCGGGGCTGTGCGGTTCCTAGCCTCGATCTCAGGACTTGAGACCCGAGGAGAGACGATGGCGCAGACGCTCACCAAGCCGGTGGCCGACGTATGCAAGCACGGGATCCAGTGGCGTTCGGTGGTGTACGACGCGCTCCTGCTGCCCGTCGGCGTACTGACGCTGGCCGACGCGATCGGCGACGAGCGCGAGACGGCGGCGCGCCGCTGGCGACGGCTGGGGGAGTACCGCGTGGGTAGCGGCTCGGTCGTGCAGCCGATGACCAACGCGCAGGTCTTCGGGTACGGCCTGTTGAGCGCGGTGCTCGGACTCGTCAGCCTGTTCTTACTGTTCCTGACTGTGCTCGCCGTCGTCCGCGGGCCGTTCTGGGGCTTCGTCGAGCACGGTCCGGTCCAGCCCGGTACTTGGGGCGGCCCGTCCCGCGCCGGCGCCTGGATCGCGCACGGGCTGATCGCTGTGCCGTGCATCGTGATGTTCCTGTTCGTACTGCGAGGTATCGCCGCGCTGCAGGCCCTACTGGTCCAGGGGACACACAAGTGGGTGCTTCCGGCAACCATCATGCTGGCGGCCGGTGCGCTGGCGTTCTTCTGGGCCTGGCTGCAGCAGGTGTGAGTAGGGTCCAAACTGTGCAGATGCCGAACGGGTGGCCGCGGGGCCGGTGGGCGTGGATCGCCGGCCTCGGCGTAGCCGCACTGTTGTTTCTGACGATCCTGGATCTCGGACAGCACTACGAGGTGCAGCTCGGGGCTGTACTGGCGCTGGCGATCGCGCGTGGGTTGGCGCTGAGCCTGTCGTGGCTGCGGCCCCGTACGGCGGTGATCGTCTCGCTCTTAGTCACAGCTGTCACGGCTGCGCTCACGACGCCGGTAAGCTCCAGCGAGCCCTGGCCGTGGGGTACGACGGCAGCGTTCGGGCATGCACTTGTACTGGCGATCGCAGGTGCTCGCGGACTGGGCCGGCGCGAACAGGTCGGCTGGTGGGTCGCTACGGAGGCATTGGGCGTCATAGCGATCCAGCTGTCGCCGGACCGCGGCGGCTGGGGTGGTCTGATGACCATGGCTGTCCTGTCGGCTGTCGCCGTGGTGGTCGGAGATCTCCTGCGTTCCCGCAGCGAGACGAGTCGGCGCCTCGTCGAGCAGGAGACGATCAGCAAGGCAGAGCGTGCTGAGCGGGAGCGGCTGCAGGAGCGGGCCCGGATCGCCCGCGAGCTGCATGATGTGGTGGCGCACCACCTGTCTGTGGTGGTCGTCCGCGCCGACAGCGCGCCGCACCGGCTGCCTGACGTACCGGATGCGGTGCGGGAGGAGTTCACTGGCATCGCGGACGAGGCACGTGCTTCGCTGACCGAGATGCGTCGGGTACTGCGGTTGCTGCGTGAGCCTGAGGAACGACCTGCTGAGCTGGGTCCGCAGCCCGGCCTAAAGGACGTGGCGGCGCTGGTGGAGAGCACCCGACGTGCTGGTGCCGACGTACGACTCGTGAGTGGCGACATCCCGATCCCACTGGATCCCGCGGTGGAGCTAACGGCGTACAGGGTGGTGCAGGAAGCTCTCAGCAATGCAGTACGGCATGCGCTGCATGCGACGGTGGAGGTGGCGGTACGTCGTACGTCGGCCGAGCTCGAGGTGACGGTGCAGAACGAGAAGCCGCCACGTCCTGTCGTACCGGCTCCAGGTAGTGGGCAGGGGTTGCGGGGGATGTACGAGCGGGTGGCGCTCGTGGACGGGACGGTCAGCGCCGGGCCGACCCCTGAAGGCGGTTATCTGGTGCAGGCAGTGATTCCGGTCGGAACGGAGGTGGTGGCGAGTGGCGATCACGGTGCTGGTGGTTGACGACCAGGAGATGGTGCGGGCCGGGTTCAGCGCATTGCTCGACGCACAGCCGGACCTGCAGGTGGTGGGTCAGGCCGGCGACGGGGAGCAGGCAGTCGAGCTGGCCGCGCAACTGGAGCCTGACGTCATCCTCATGGACGTACGGATGCCTGTGCTCGACGGTCTCGCCGCGACCAAGCGCATCCTCGCCAACTCGGCACCGGGTGAGCCCCCGCGGGTCGTGATGCTGACGACGTTCGACCTGGACGACTACGTGTACGCGGCGCTCCGGGCTGGTGCGAGCGGCTTCCTGCTGAAGCACTCGACCCCGGACGAGTTGGCTGCTGCTGTACGCGTCGTGGCTGCGGGGGATGCGCTGTTGGCCCCGTCCGTCACCCGTCGGCTCGTGGAGGACTTCGCACGGTCCCAGCCGGTCGTACCGACCACGCCGGCCCGTCTGACCCCGCGGGAGACCGACGTGCTGCGACTGCTTGCAAGGGGACTGTCCAACCGGCAGATCGCCGAGGAACTCGTGCTGGCCGAGCAGACCGTGAAGACCCACGTCAGCAACATCCTGACCAAGCTGGACCTCCGGGACCGCGCACAGGCCGTCGTCTACGCCTACGAGTCAGGCGCCGTAGTCCCCGGTCCGCGACACTGACGCGACAGGTCCCAGGCGTCTATAGGGTGACGTGGTGAACAAGGTGGTAGGACAGAAGCTGGCGGTCGGGCTGGCGTTCGGGAGCTCGGCGGCGGTCATGGTGCTGGAGCTGGTGTCGCTGCGGCTGGTGGCGCCGTACATCGGGCTGACGCTGGAGACCAACACCGCCGTCATCGGAGTCGCACTGGCGGCTATTGCGACCGGTGCTGCGCTCGGCGGCCGGTTCGCGGACGTGGTGCCGCCGCACCGGACCCTGGGCCCGCTGTTCCTCGTTGGTGGCGCGCTGGTGATGGTGATCCTCCCGGTGGTCCGCTGGACCGGGGAGGCACTCCGAGGCGACGCGAACAACCTGGTGTTCCTCGTACTCGCCATCACTCTGTTCGCACCGGCGTCCCTGCTGTCCGCTGTCACGCCGATGGTCACCAAGCTGCGGCTGGCAACCCTGGAGCAGACAGGTACGGTCGTCGGCCGGCTGTCCGCGTTCGCCACCGTTGGCGGCATCGTCGGCACTGTGCTGACCGGGTTCGTCTTCGTGGCGACTGTTCCGATCAGCACGATCGTCCTGACCCTCGGCGCGATCCTGGTCGTCGTCGGCGGTGTGCTGACCGTTCTGCTGCGAGGAGTACAGGCAGCGGTCAAACCGGTCGTTCTGGCGGTCGTCGGCGCCACGTTGACGCTGGTCGCACCACGGCCGTGTGAGGTCGAGACGGCGTACCACTGCGCGCGTGTGGTCGCGGACCCGAACCGCGACGGTGGCCGGACGCTGTACCTGGACCAGCTGCGGAACTCGTACGTCGACCTCAAGGACCCGACGTACTTGGAGTTCGAGTACATCAAGAGCTTCGCGGCCGCGATCAACGGCAGCCGGCCGGAGGGACAGCCGGTCAGCGCTCTGCACATCGGCGGCGGCGGTCTGACGATGACGCGCTACCTGACGGCGACTCGTCCGGGCAGCAAGCACCAGGTGTACGAGATCGACCCCGCGGTGGTGGACCTGGACAAGCGCGAGCTCGGCGTCCGGACCGGACCGGATCTGAGCCTGACCGTGAAGGACGGCCGGCTCGGCGTCCGCGACGAGGCGACGGAGAGCCGCGACGTCGTCCTGATGGATGCGTTCAGTGGAGTGTCCGTGCCGTGGCACCTCACGACGCGGGAGCTGGTCGCCGACGTACGACGGGTCCTGCGGCCGGACGGGATCTACGTGATCAACGTCATCGATCACGGGCCCGCGAAGTTCGCGAAGGCCGAGATCAGGACCGTGCAGGCCGAGTTCAAGTACGTCGCTCTGATCGCGCGTGCGGACGAATTCTCCGGCAAGAGCGGCGGCAACTTCGTCGTCGTGGCCTCTGATCGGCCCATCGACGTACCGGCGATCGCGGGCAAGCTGGGGCCGGCCATGCAGATCCGCGACCAGCTCTCCGGGTTCGTCGGCGATGCACCCGTACTGACCGACGACTACGCACCTGTGGACCAGCTGCTCACCCCGTACGGCAGCTGACGAACTTGTGGTTGCATGTGGTCATGCACCCACGCGCAGGCCAGCCAGCACAGCCCGAGGACCTCGTCGACGTCGACGCCATGCTGGCGGCGTACGGCGACATCACGCCGGACGTGGACAACCCGGCCCAGAAGGTCGTTTTCGGTACGTCGGGACACCGCGGCTCGAGCCTTGACGGCGCATTCAACGAGGCGCACATCCTCGCGATCACGCAGGCCATCTGTGAGTACCGCGCCGGTCAGGGGACGACTGGTCCGCTGCTGGTCGGGCGCGACAGCCACGGTCTCTCGGAGCCCGCGTGGCGCACTGTGCTCGAGGTGCTGGCCGGTAACGACGTGCAGACGCTCGCGGACAGTGGCGACCGCCTGACGCCGACGCCGGCCGTGTCGCACGCGATCCTGCGGCTCAACCGCGGTGCGGGCGCGGACGCCGACGGCATCGTGATCACGCCATCGCACAATCCGCCGCGGGACGGCGGCATCAAGTACAACCCGCCGCACGGCGGTCCGGCCGACTCCGACGCCACCAGCTGGATCGCGAACCGGGCCAACCAGTTGATCGCCGGCGACAACCGCGAGGTGCGCCGCAAGCCGTTCGAGCAGGCCCGGGAGAACGCCGGGGACTACGACTTCGTCGGGCACTACGTCGACGACCTACCGTCGGTGCTGAACCTGGCCGCGATCCGCGACGCCGGCGTGAAGATCGGCGCCGACCCGCTCGGTGGTGCGAGCGTGGACTACTGGGGAGCGATCGGCGAGCGGCACGGTCTCGACCTGACCGTGGTGAACCCGCGGGTCGACCCGGCCTGGTCGTTCATGACGCTGGACCACGACGGCAAGATCCGGATGGACTGTTCGTCGCCGTACGCGATGGCCTCGCTGGTCGCGCAGCGGGACAAGTACGACGTCGCGACCGGGAACGACGCGGACGCGGACCGGCACGGCATCGTCACGCCGGACGCCGGGCTGATGAACCCGAACCACTACCTGGCCGTCGCGATCTCGTACCTGTTCAGCAACCGTCAGTGGGGTCCGGACGTCGCGGTCGGCAAGACCCTCGTCTCGTCGTCGCTGATCGACCGCGTGGTCGCGGACCTCGGCCGCCGGCTGTGGGAGGTACCGGTCGGCTTCAAGTGGTTCGTGCCTGGTCTGGTCGACGGCTCTGTCGGCTTCGGTGGCGAGGAGTCCGCGGGTGCGAGCTTCCTGCGTTTCGACGGCACGGTGTGGACGACGGACAAGGACGGGATCCTGCTGGCGCTGCTGGCGAGTGAGATCACCGCGGTGACGGGGGAGACGCCGTCGAAGGCCCATGCCAAGCTGGTGGAGCGTTTCGGCGCCTCGGCGTACTCACGGGTCGATGCGCCGGCCACCCGTGACGAGAAGGCCAAGCTGTCTGCTCTGTCGGCGGATGCGGTCACGGCGACCGAGTTGGCCGGTGAGCCGATCGTCGACCGGCTGACGCGGGCACCGGGCAACGACGCCCCGATCGGTGGCCTGAAGGTCACCACCGAGTCGGCGTGGTTCGCTGCGCGCCCGTCGGGCACCGAGGATCTCTACAAGATCTACGGGGAGTCGTTCAAGGGCGCCGAGCACCTGGAGCAGGTCTTCGAACAGGCCCGCGACGTCGTGTCCGCAGCGCTCGCCTAACGCACGAACGAGTCCAGCAACCGTTCAAGGTCCGCAGCGGGATCCTCAGTGATCCCGCTGTGGATCGGCCCAGGATGTACGACGGTACTGCGGGGTGCAGCCAGCCATCGGAAGCGCTCGCTGATCGTGGTGCCCGCAGCCGGTCCGCCAACCGCTTCGCCCGCGCAGATGGCGCGCACCTGCTCGAGTGACGCGCAGACGACGTCCACGTCGACGTTGGGATCCAGGGCGCGCAGGCGATCCGGCTGCACGTCCCAGGCCGCACCCAGGTAGTCCAGTGCGCGGCAGTACAGTACGGCGCCGACGTTGATGAACTCACCGCGCTGGATGCGGGGCGCCGCGCGCAGGATGACGTAGTCGAACGGCTTCACCGGACACCTCCCGGCACCCACGCGGCGCGGTGTTCGAGCCGTGCTGTCAGGTGACCGAGGTAGCGTTCCCGGTCGCCGTCCTCGATCCATTGTGAAGGCACCAGCCCGATCACCTCTTCGAGCAACTCGGGAGTGATCGCGGCCGCCAGTTCGGCGTCGACCTTCGTGACGCCCGGCATCGCGACCGAGAAGACGTGATCGCCGGCGTCGTACGGCAATGAGGCGAACTTCTCCGCGGACATCCACGAGTGGTGGAAGTACAGCGCGGCGCCGTGGTCGATCAGCCACAGGTTCTTGTGCCAGACGAGCATGTTCGTGTTGCGCCACGAACGGTCCACGTTGGCGACGTACGCGTCCAGCCAGAGGATCCGGGCCATCGCGTCGTCCCCCGGGTTGCCGGCCGAACCGTCGTACCCGAACGAGCCCGGCAGGAAGTCGACCGCCAGGTTCAGCCCGGCGCTGCGGATCAGCAGCTCCTGGATCTCGAAGTCCGGCTCGGACCGGCCGATCGCCGGATCGAGCTCGATCAGCTTCAGCTCCGGCACCCGCAGCCCGAGCCGCCGGAACAGCTCGCCGACGATCACCTCGGCGACCAGCGCCTTCGGCCCCTGCCCGGCGCCGTGGAACTTGATCACGTACGTCCCGAGATCGTTGCCCTCGACAACACCAGGCAACGACCCACCCTCCCGCAACGGCAGCACGTACCGGGTCGCGGTCACCACAGGCAAACTCACGCCGCAGAGCCTAGCCGGTTGCTGCTGGGTACCGGGTAGGGGTGAAGCCTCCCTTGATCGGAGTGGAGGAGGAACTACTCCTCGTGTCCACCGACGGACATCCGCTCCCGCGTAACAAAGCCGTCCTCGAAGACCTCGGTGACGAACTGGATGTGGCGCTCGAACTGACCAGAGCCCAGGTGGAGATCAACACCCCGGTCTGTGCGACAGCGGACGAGTTGTCCGGCCACCTGAACGACATGCGCTCGGCCCTGGCCGCGGCTGCCGCGGAGGAAGGCGGCAGGCTGTTGGCGATCGCCGTGCCTCCGCACGGGCGGCCTGCTCAGCTGGTGACCCTGAAACCGCGCTATCAGGAGATGGCTGCGCGCTACGGACAGTTGGCACGGGAGCAGGGTGTGTGCGGCTGCCACGTGCACGTTGACGTACCGGACAAGGACGCCGCGCTCTCTGTCTGCAACCACCTGCGGCCGTGGCTGCCGGTGCTGCTCGCCCTCACCGCGAACTCACCCGTGTACCTGGACCAGGACACCGGCTTTGCGAGCTGGCGGTGGATCATGTGGTCGCGCTGGCCGTGCTCTGGTCCGCCCCCGTACTTGGAGTCCAGCGAGCACTACGACGCACTGGTCGCCATGCACCTCGCAGCGGGCACCTTGATGGACGAGCAGATGGTCTATTGGGACATACGCCCGTCAACGCACCTCCCGACAGTAGAGGTGCGCGTGAGCGACGTACCGCTCACAACGGACGAGACTGTGCTGCTTGCCACGCTGGCCCGGGCCTTGGTCATGACAGCTCTGGCTGACGGCGGCGGGGGACCACGGGTGGACTCCGAGGTGCTGCGAGCCGCGTACTGGCTGGCAGCTCGCGACGGAGTCACAGCGGGTGCTGTCGATGCGCGTACGGCAGAAGAGCTGTCGATGGCAGAGCTGCTCGAGCGGCTACAGCGGGAGGTCGCGCCCGCGCTGACGGAGTTGGACGCGGTCGACCTCGTGCGCGACGGCATCGAACGAGCTTTGCGCGACGGCAACGGCGCAGTACGCCAGCGCAGGGCGTTCCGTGAGGGCGCAGACTTCGTCGCTCTCACCCAGGTACAGCCGTAGCCGGCCTCTTGACGTGCGCAAGATGGGAACCTAGATTGTCACCAATCTTGCGCACAACAATGGAGGCAGTATGCGTGTCTCAGTGCTTGGCTACGGCGAAGCCGGACGTCGGCTGGCCGCAGATCTACTGGCCGCGGGCGCCGAGGTACGCGCCTTCGACATCCGGCGGGTGGACCTCGCCGCCGGGATCGCCGGCGCTCCGACGATTGCCTCGGCGGTCGAAGGAGCCGACCTGATCCTCAGCCTGACCACCGCCGCGGGCGCGGTCGACGTGGCGCAGGCCGCCGGACCGCACCTCGGCCCGGATGTCGTCTATGCCGACATGAACGCCTCGTCGCCCGAACGCAAACAAGAGGTCGGCGCGGCACTCGGGGCCGGCCTGTACGTCGACGTGGCCATCCTCGCCCCGGTGCAGCGCGCCGGGATCCGTACCCCGGTGATGGCCTGTGGTCCGGGCGCCGAGCGGTTCGCCGAGCTTCTCGGCCCGTTCGGCGCTTCGGTCGACCTCGTCGACGGCGATCCCGGGGTCGCGACAGCGCGGAAGCTGCTCCGCAGCATCTTCATGAAATCGCTCGCCACCGGTGTGCTCGAGGCGCTCACCGCCGGTCGTGCCGCCGGTTGTGAGGACTGGGTGCACGGCCAGATCGTCGCCGAGTTGGGTAGCGGTGGTCCGGCGCTCGTCGACCGGCTCATCTCCGGCACGTACCGGCATGCCCGCCGGCGGCGCCACGAGATGGAGGACGCGCGCGACTACGGACGCCGGCTCGGCACGCCGCACGAGATGACGCTGGCGTCCATCGCCTGGCTGTCCGCGATCGAACGCGGCGAACGTCACGCGACGGGCTGACGACGGTGACGACAGCGACGGCCGCGATCACCGATGTCAGAACAGAACTGCTCGTGGTCCCGGTGGAGCCGAGGCTGCGCGCGTACGGCTCGGACGTGGTCAACCTCGTCCGGGTACTCGTCCAGGATGCCGACGGCGCCTGCGGCACCGGCTTCACCTACACCCTCGGAGCCGGCGCCGGCGTCGTCTGCCGGATGATCGACGACCTGATCGGACCGGCGATCGTCGGCGGGCGGACCGATGAGTGGGACGAACGCCGATCAAAGATCGCGGCGAGCACGCGACGGCTCGGCCGGTCGGTGTTCACTCCGGCACTGTCGGCCGTGGACATCGCCGTCCGGGACCTGCGCGGACTTCAAACCAACCAGCCGCTGTACGCCTTACTCGGCGGCCGGGCGCGGGCGATGCCGATCTACGGTTCGGGCCGGGGGAGCAACGGCCTCGAACTCGACGAGCTCGTCGAGCAGACTCTCGGCTACCTGAACGACGGGTATCCCGCGGTCAAGGTACGAGCCGGCGCCCGATCGCCGGAAGCGGACCTCGAACGACTGCGTGCGGTCCGCGCCGCGGTCGGCGACGACGTGCCGTTGATGGTGGACTGCAACGAGCAGCTCACGCTCCCGGATGCGTTGTGGTTCGGTCGCAGGCTGACCGACCTCGGCTTCCGATGGCTCGAGGAGCCGCTGATCGCGGAGGACATCGAGGGCCATGCGGTGCTGGCGGCCCAGCTCGACGTTCCGATTGCCGTCGGCGAGCACCTGGTCGGCCGGTACGAGTTCGCGCACCACCTGCGGACGACGCCGATCGGTATCTACCAACCCGATGCCGCGCTCACGGGTGGGATCGGGGAGGCGATGCGGATCGCCGCGCTCGCCGAGGCTGCCAACCGGTCCATCAACTTCCACTCGCTGCCGGAGCTCCATGTCCACCTGGCCGCGGTGTGCCCGAATGCCTGCTATGTCGAGGATTTCGGCATCCTCAACGCCGTTCTCGGCGAGGTGCTGCGGCCGCACGAAGGCAGTGTCGTACCACCCGACCGCAGCGGTCACGGGATCGTCTGGGACGACGACGCGGTACGCCGCTTCACGCAGCCGTATTGACCGGCCGTCAGCTCTTGACAGGCCGAACCTTGTAACTAAGATTGTGCACAATCTGGTCAATATAAATGTTGACGATCTCGTCGGGATTGCCGCCGGCAAGCAGTTCGCTCAGGAGGTTCATCGTGTTCACACTGGACGCAGCCATCGACCTGCATGTGCATGCCGGTCCCGATGTGCTCGGCCGGGTCGGTGACGACATCGAGATCGCGACCGGTTGCCGCGACGCCGGGATGGCCGGGATGGCTGTGAAGGCGCATCTGGAGAGCACGTCGAGCCGCGCTTACCACACCAACAAGGCGGTTGCGGGCTTCCGCTACATCGGCGGGGTCTGCCTCAACTACCCGGTCGGCGGCATCAATCCGGCCGCTGTGGACGCGTGTCTGCGACTCGGGGGCCGCGTGGTCTGGATGCCGAGCGGCCACTCCCGATTCCACGCCGAGGTAACAGGTGCCCTGGGCAACTGGGGCTACTCGGACATGAACATCTACAACCCGGTCGAGGCGGCAGGTATCACCGTGCTCGACGACGCCGGCGCCCTCACTCCCGCCACCCGGGAGGTCGTCGCCCTGGTTCGTGACCACGATGCCCTGCTGGCGACGTCACACCTGTCGCCACAGGAGATCCTCGCGCTCGCCGCGCACTGCCGGCCGCTAGGGGTGAAGCTGATCGTCACCCACATCCGCTGGACCCCGCAGTACGACCTCGAGCTGGCGCGCCGGGCCAGCGAGCTCGGTGCCTTCATCGAGATCGCCGGCTCGACCGTCGGCGGGTACACGAACCGGTTCCCGATCGACGAGGTCGTTGCCACCATCAACGAATTCACCCCGGACCGGCTGGTCCTGGCCTCCGACGCCGGTGGCGTCCGGCATCCCCGGCCGCACGAGGCCCTGCGGGTGCTGGCCAGCAACCTGTCGGAGCGCGGTGTCGGCGACGCCGCCCTGAACACCATGTTGAAGGACAACCCCGCCCGCCTGATCGCGGGCTGATCCGGAGCACGCTGCACTCCTCGAAAGGACAGCGCTCATGTCGTACCTTCGTAATCTTCCGCGCAGCCGTCTGCGCGTCGCGGCGATCCTCGTCGCCGGCCTGCTCGCGGTGACCGCCTGCTCGCCGGGTGCGAAGGACCAGCAGACCAGTGCCTCCGGTCTGCGTACGGTCAACCTGATCAACACCAAGTACGCCGCCGAACTGCTGCCGGTGACGGCAGGACTCTCGCGCGGCATCTTCAAGGCCCACGGCATCGATCTCAAGGTGACCAAGGCCAAGTCGAGCGACGTCGCCACCTCCGCCCTGGTCTCCGGCCGGCAGGACCTCGCGTTGCTGCAGCAGGCCTACGTCGTCTCGGCCTCGGCCTCGGGAGCGCCGTTGGTGATGGTCGGCAACGTTCTCGACCAGCTCGACTACCACATCATCACGAGCAAGGACGTCACCAGCCTGGATCAGCTGGCCGGCAAGAAGTTCGGCGGCCCGGGACCCAACAACGGCAACACCGCGGTGATGCGGTACGTGATGGACAAGGCGGGCGTCGGCCAGGACAAGCTGCAGTACGTCACGGTGGGCGTCCAGGCCGGCATCCTGGCGGCGATCCAGGCCGGGCAGGTACAGGTCGGTCTCCTTGTCGCACCGTTCGACCTGCAGGCCAGGAAGGCCGGGTTGCACGACCTCGGCACGGTGCAGAAGTACCTTCCGGGTGCTTCCGCGGCGGTGATCGCCGGTGTGCAGAAGACGATGGCGAAGAAGCCCGATCTGGTTCGCGACTTCCTCGCGGCCCTGGTGGAGAGCACCCGGTGGGTCGCTGCGAACCCTGATGCCGCGATCAAGCTGCTGGCCGAGTCCGAGAAGATGCCGGCCGCGGACGCCAAGGCGTCGTACGACGAGGTCGCCGCGATCTACGCCAAGGACGGCACGATGGACTCCGCGGCGCTACAGACCTGGATCGACGTCGCGGTCAAGTACGGCGTGATGAAGAAGCCGGTGAAACCCGCGGACATCTACACCGCCGAGTACCTGAAGCCGTCGTCATGACCGCCGGACCCGCCGGCCGGCGCGATGATGCCGTCGGCAACGACTCCCCACTCGTCGAGGTCGAGCGTGTCTCGTTCGCGTACCAGGACGCTGCGATCCTGGAGGACATCAGCTGCACCGTCGGCGAGGGCGAGTTCGTCAGCGTGATCGGAGCGAGCGGCTGCGGGAAGAGCACACTGCTCCAGATCCTCGACGGCGCGCTGCGCCCGGACAGCGGCCAGGTGCGGGTCGCCGGCCGTCCGGTGGCGACGAACCGCTCGGACCGCGCGATGGTGTTCCAGAGCTTCGCGCTGCTGCCGTGGAAGACCGTGCTGGACAACGTACGGCTCGGTCTCGACTACCGGCGGCGCGACCTGAGCAGGCGGGAGCGCAACGAGCTCGCCGCCGAGTATCTGGATCGGGTCGGACTCATCAGGGCCGCCAAGTTCTACCCGTACCAGCTGTCCGGCGGCATGCAACAGCGCGTCGGCCTGGCGCGCGCGTTCGCCGTCCGGCCGAGGCTGCTGCTCATGGACGAACCGTTCGGGGCGCTCGACGCGCAGAACGCCGAGCTGCTCCGCGAGGAGGTCCGCGCCCTGGTCGCGCTCGAGCAGCGCAGCGTCGTACTCGTGACCCACAACCTGGACGAGGCGTTGGAGCTGTCCGATCGCATTCTCCTGCTCCGCGCTGCCCCCGGCCGGGTCGAGGAAGAGATTCCGGTCCGCGAACTGCGTGCCGACACCGCCGGCTGGCGGCAGTCGTACGACGAGCACCGGGAGCGCCTCTGGTCGTTCCTCAAGGGCGAGGTGGCCGCGGCGCAGGGCCGGGATCTGGAGGACGTGTCATGAGCGGCCGGTCGCGCCGGCACTGGGTCGCCCGGAACCAGCAGAGGCTGTTGCCGCTGGCAACGGTGGTGGTGATCCTGGCGCTCTGGGAGATCCTCGGCCGGGTCGCGCACTGGAACCCGTTGTTCTTCAGCTATCCCTCGCAGATCTGGTCCGGGTTCGTGGAGCTGGCCGGCGGGCCGCTGTGGAGCGACCTGCGGGTCAGCGGCAGCGAGTTCGTCCTCGGGATGGTGCTGTCGGTCCTGATCGCGGTCCCGGCCGGGCTCGTACTGGGCAGCAGCCGGCATCTGTACTGGGCGTTCGACCCGATCGTCGGCGCGCTGTACTCGACGCCGGTGCTGGTGCTCGCCCCGCTGCTGGTGATCTGGTTCGGACTCGGGATCGCCTCGAAGGTCGCGATCGTGGTGATCCTGTCCACCTTCCCGATCATGATCAACCTGACCGAAGGCGTCCGCGGTACCGACCGGGTGCTGCTGCGCGCGGCCAGATCGTTCGGCGCCACCCGCCGGCACCTGTACCGCGACGTCGTGCTGCCGTCGGTGACGCCGTTCTTCATCACCGGACTGCGGCTGGCGGTCGGGCGGGCCATGATCGGCGTCATCGTCGGCGAGTACATCGCCTCGACGCAAGGCATCGGCTTCCAGATCAACGCCGACGCCGAGCTGTTCGCGACCGCGCGCTACCTGGCCGGCGTGATGGTGATCGTGGTGTTCTCCGTCGCCGTCATGGAACTGCTGAAGCTGCTCGAGAAGCGGATGGCGCCCTGGCGCCACCAGTTGCTCGCCCGGGAGTGACGCCCGGTGTCCTTACCACTATCCAACCAATTCACTGTTACCTGGAGATCCTGATGAGCGAGCACCCCCGTCCCAGCGACGCCGATCGCGAATTCGTTGCCGGAGCCTACGACCTGCACGTCCACGTCGCGCCGGACGTCGTACCGCGTTCGGTCGACGACCTGACGCTGGCCCGCCGGTTCGCGGAGGTCGGCCTGGCAGGCTTCGTCCTCAAGTCGCACTACGTGCCGACGACGGAACGCGCTGCTGTGGTCCGGGCCGCCGTTCCCGGTGTGGACGCGCTCGGCGCGCTGGCCCTGAACGTCGCGTCCGGCGGCATGAACCCGACCGCCGTCGAGATCGCTGCGCGCGGCGGCGCGCGGCTGGTGTGGTTCCCCACCGTCGACAGTGTGAACCAGCGCGAGACCAAGGCCAAGGAGCCGGAAGGCGCGACGCCGCCGATGTGGGCGGCTCTGCAGGCCGAGCTGCGGGCCCAGGGCATCGATCCGCCGCCGGTACGCGTGGTGGACGAGACGGGTGCGGTCGGTGACGACGTACTCGCAGTACTCACCCTGATGGCCAAGCATGATCTTGTCCTTGCCACCGGCCACTTGGCCGCGGCGGAGATCCTCGCGGTCGTCCGCGCGGCCGCCGAGACCGGCGTCCGGCGGATCATCGTGACGCACCCCGAGTTCACGTCGCAGCGGCTGACCGTCGACCAGCAGCTGGAGCTGGTCGACCTGGGTGCTTACCTGGAACGTTGCTTCACCACCCCGTACACAGGCAAGGTGGAGTGGGAGGTGATGGTCGAGAACATCCGGCGTACCGGTCCGGCCCACTCTTTCCTGTCCAGTGACCTCGGCCAGCCGGTGAACCCACCGGTCGAGGACGGACTGCCGCTGATGGCCCGGGACCTGCTCGCGGCAGGATTCAGCGAGGAGGACGTTCGCACCATGGTGGTCGACAACACCCGGTTCCTGGCTGCGCAACCGGTCCTGGCAGGTGCCCGGTGAGCGCCCGCCGGATGCTCGTGGTCGGTGCGCACAGCGCGGACTTCGTCTGGCGCGCGGCCGGCGCGGTGGCCCGGCACGTCCAGAGCGGCGGTCAGGCACGGGTCGTCGCATTGTCGTACGGCGAACGCGGCGAGTCCGGTGAGCTGTGGAAGGAGCCAGGGCAGACCGAGGAGAACGTCAAGCGGATCAGGCACGCGGAGGCATCGCAGGCAGCGGACGCGGTCGGCGCGGAGTTCGAATGCTTCGATCTCGGCGACTATCCGCTGGTCGTGGACGACGCGGCCGTGGAGCGGCTGGTCGAGCTGCTCCGGGACTTCGCTCCGCAGGTCGTACTGACCCACCCGCCGGTCGACCCGTTCAACCCCGACCACCCACTCGCCTTCGAGGCTGTCCGCCGGGCGCGGCTGCTGAGCTCGGGAGCCGTTGTGGCCAGCGGTTTCCGGACCGCGCCGCCGTCGGAGTTCCTGGTGTTCGAGCCGCATCAGCCGGATCTGTGCGGATTCGTCCCGAGCGTCTTCGTCGACATCACCCCGGTGATGACCGCCAAGGTCGAGGCCATGCAGGCGATGCAGGCGCAGAAGTACTTGCAGACGTACTACGCCGAGCGGGCCGACCATCGCGGCAACCATGCGCGCAAGGTGACCGGGGACAGCTCGATCCGCCAGGCCGAGGCCTTCCAGCGGATCATCCCGAATGTGGTGACGGCGCTGTGAGCGGCGTACCGCAGGAGACCGTGAGCACGCTGCGCGAGCTTGGAGTTTCGACGGTGTACGAGGCGTCCGGCCGTAACGGACTGGTCGAGGCCGACTACCACCAGTTGGTGGCCGGATCGCGCGCTGCCGGTCCCGCGCGGATCGCGCGCTGCGGCCAGGACGACAACCGCGCGGTCCACGAGGTGATGGACCGGTTGCAGCCGGGCGAGGTCCTGGTGCTGACGATGCCGGAGCCCGCACCGGTCGCCCTGGTCGGCGAGTTGCTGCTGACCCAGGCAGCCGCGCGCGGTGCGGCGGCGGTCCTCGTCGACGGCGCCGCTCGCGACATCGAGGTACTGCGGGAGTTCGAAGTGCCGGTGTGGACGCGCTGGATCCGGGCCCACGGCGCCACCAAGACCGAGCGCGGTGAGCTCGACGTGGCGGTCGAGGTCGGCGGCACCAGGATCTGCCCGGGTGATCTCGTCGTCCTGGACGCGGACGGCGTGGTCGTCGTCCGGCCGGACGACGCGGAGACCGTCCTCGAGGCGTCGAGGGCGCGTTTCACCAAGGAAGAAGCGATGCGAACCCGGCTGCAGGCCGGGGAGCTGAGCTACGACATTCACGGCCTGCGCCGTGAGGACACGAAGGCGAGCTGACCATGACTGCGGTGCTGCGGGTCCTCGATCTGGACAAGTCCTTCCTGAAGGGGGACAAACGAGTGGTCGCGCTCCAGGGCCTGAACCTGGACGTGGAGGAAGGAACCTTCCTCACAGTGCTCGGCCGCAGCGGCTGCGGCAAATCCACGCTGCTCAACATGCTCGCCGGGCTCACCCAGCCGACCTCCGGACGGATCGAGTACCGCGGCCGGCCGGTCAGCGGGCCGCACCACGACCTTGCGTACCTGACCCAGCACGACACCCTGATGCCGTGGCGGGACCTGCAGCGCAACATCGAGATGCCGCTCGAGGTTCGTGGGGTGCCGCGCGCCGAACGTGCCGAGGTCGCCCGCGAGCTGATCCAGCGGGTCGGCCTGGCCGGGTTCGAGCAGCACTATCCGCGCGAGCTGTCCGGCGGCATGCGCCGCCGGGCAGGGCTGGCCCGGATGCTGTCCGCGGAGCCGGACACCTTCCTGCTCGACGAACCGTTCGGCGCCCTGGACGCGCAGTTGCGCGCCGAGTTGCAGACCGAGCTGTTGCGGCTGTGGCACGGGTCGGGCAAGACCGTCGTGTTCATCACGCACGATCTGGAGGAGGCGCTCCTGCTCGGCGACCGGGTGATCGTGCTCGGCCCGCGCGGACGGGTGCTGCTCGACCAGGAGATCGGGCTGGCGCGTCCCCGCGACCTGGATCTGCTCCGGGTGGATCCGGAGTTCGTCGCTCTGCATCGCCGTACCGCGGACGCCCTGCGGGCCGGCTCGACCACCAATGACTCGAGGAAGGGGGCGGCGTGATGAATCGATCGACCGACCTCGTGAGCGCCGGCGATCGGGTCACCGACGGTCCGCTGGAGGTTCCCGCCAACCGCAGCTGGATGGACAAGCACCGGCGCACGCTGTGGATCTCGCTCGCACGGATCGCCGTCCTGGTGGCGGTGCTGGTGCTGTGGCAGATCGCCGCCGGACGCTGGGTGGACCCGTTGTTCATCAGCCGCCCCAGCGACATCTGGGCGCAGCTGCGCGATTGGATCGCCGACGGGTCGCTGGCCACGAACACCGTACTGACCGTCGAGGAGATCGCGCTGGGCTTCGCGCTCGGTGCCGCCGCGGGACTCGTCGGCGGCTTCCTGCTGGCGATCCTGAAGGTCCTGGGCGACATCCTCGATCCGTACATGATCGCCCTCTACAGCATCCCGAAGGTGGCCCTCGCGCCGCTGTTCATCATCTGGTTCGGGATCGACGTACAGATGAAGGTTCTGTTGTCGGCGGCAACTGTGTTCTTCCTGGTCTACCTGAACACGGCGGCCGGCGTCCGCTCGGTCGACCGCGGTCTGATCGACGCGGTCCGGCTGATGGGCGGCACCCGTCGCCAGGTGATCTTCAAGGTGCTGGTGCCCGGGGCGATGCCCGGCGTCATCACCGGGCTGCGGATCGGTGTGCCGTACGCGCTGATCGGTGCCGTGGTCGGTGAACTCGTTGCCTCGAACAAGGGCCTCGGTTACCTGATGCTCGACTCGGCCAGCCAGTTCAACACCGCCGGGGTCTTCGCCGCACTCGCCGTGATCACGGTGATCGCCGGGATCCTCAACCTCGGGGTCAATCTGCTGCAGCGTCGCTCGACGCGGTGGCAGGCCACCGCCGGTGACTGAAGCGGCCGGCCTCAACACGTCTCGTCAGGAATATGGGTGACTTCACATGAAGACAAAGTCGATCGGGGCCGGACTGGCTGTCATGGTCCTGGCCCTGACGGCCGCCTGCCAGAAGCCGGCGACCGAAACCAGCAATGCCGATGCAGCCTCCGGAGACATGACGCTGCGCGTCGTGCAGAGCAGTACGTCGGTAGCGTTCTTCCCGCTCTTCGTAGCCAGTGAAGAGGGGTACTACGCGAAGGAAGGACTTACCGTCGAAAAGCCGGTGGTCGTCGGTGGCGACTCCAAGGTCGCGGCCGCTTTGGCAGGCGGAGCAGCAGACATCGGCGGCGGCGTCGCGACGACCGCGTTCCTGCTCGCCGACGGCAAGCGCGATCCCCGGATCGTGGCGAACCTGGTGAACAGCTACTACGTCGACGTCATCGTCGGCAACCAGTTCCACCAGCCGCCCGCCGGTGCATCGCTGGAAGACAAGATCAAGGCGCTCAAGGGCGCGCGGATCGGCATCCCCGCACCGTCCGGTGGCGGTGTCGCGCTGTTGCAGTTCCTGTTCAGCAAGGTCGGCCTGGACGTCAAGAAGGACGTGACGCTGGTCAACCTCGGCGGTTCCAACGCCGGCGCGCTGGGTGCGCTGAAGACCGACCGGGTGAACGTGCTGGTGTTCTTCCAGCCGGTCAGCCAGGAGGTCGAGGCGCGCAAGGCGGGCTCGATCTACATCAGCCCTACCCGCGGTGACATTCCGGACATGAGTGCGCAGCCGCACGGTCTGGCCCTGTCCACGGCAGGGATCCTGAAGAAGAAGCCGGAAGCGATGGCCGCCTTCGTACGGGCGATCGGCCGCGCAGAGAAGCTGATCCACGACGACCCGGCCAAGACCCGCCAGCTGTTCCAGAAGTATCAGTCGTCGCTCGATCCCAAGACGGTCGAGGCGATGCTGCCGGTCCTGCAGAAGGAGATCCCGGAGACGCCGGTGATCACCGCCGACGGCTACGCGAAGGCGGTGAAGTTCCACCAGGTCGCCGGCCTGGCGAAGAACCCGCCCGACTTCGCGACGATCACCGAGCAGGACTTCATCACGAAGGCGCTGGCCAAATGACCGAACCTGATGCGCTCCGGGCGGAGCTGGTGGTCCGCAGTACGAGAGTGCACACCGGTGTCCGCGAACTGCCCGCTCAGCTGCTGATCACGGATGGCGTGGTCACCGGTCTGCACGGTCTCGACGCTGCCGTGGTCGCTGATCGCACGCTCGATGTCGGTGATCAGTTGGTCATTCCCGGGCTGGTCGACACCCACTGTCACTTCCGGGATCCAGGATTCACCCACAAGGAGGACCTGGCCAGCGGCACCAAGGCCGCGGCCTCCGGTGGGGTGACGACGGTCTTCGACATGCCGAACACGGAGCCACCGATCGTCGATCCGATCCGGCTGCGCGAACATCTCGACGACCTGGGCCGCAAGTCCGTGGTGGACTTCGGGCACAACGCGTCGGCCGTACATCCTGATCTGGTGGGGGAGTTGGCGGCCGCCGGAGCCAGCGCGTTCAAGCTCTGGATGTCGTACGACGTCGAGCGCACGTACCCGCATTCGCCGGCGACCGCGGTGACGGATCGTGCCGTGTTGTACCGGGCGTTCGAGGCGGTGGCCGAGACCGGCCTGCCGTTGTACGTCCACCCGACCGATCACGAGCTCTACAACCTGATGAGCTCGCGCGCCAAGGAGATGTGGGGCGTGGACCCGGCGTCGTACGCGCGATCGTTCCGGCTGGGAGACAGCGTCGCCTTCAACGCCGCGGTCGCCACGTTGCTCGAGTTCCAGCGGTCGGTGGGCACCCGGTTGCACGTACTGCACCTGTCGTCGGTCGAAGGAATCCGGATGGTGCGTGCGGCGAAGGCGGCCGGGCGAGCCGTCACCGCCGAGGCGAACCCGTTCGCCATGTTCGTCACCAACGACTGGGAGCGGATCGAGAAGCGTGGCCCGTTCGTTCTGGGCCAGTGGGTTCCGCCCGCGGACAATGTGGCGATGTGGGAGGCGATCGTCGACGGCACCGTGGACGTGATCGGCAGCGACCACGCGCCGCACACCGAGGAGGAGAAGCTGCCGGGCTGGAAGGACATGTTCGCGGCACCGAGCGGCAGCCCGATGATCGCGGATTACCTGCGGTTGCTTCTGACCGCGGTGCACGACGGCCGTCTCACCCTGGACCGCGTGCTCGAGCTGTGCTGCGTGAATCCGGCACGGCTTGTCGGTCTGAGTGGGCGCAAGGGCACCCTCGAGCCGGGGGCCGATGCCGACTTCGTGGTGCTCGACCTGGATCACGTCGCGCCGATCGACGGCAGCACGAGTCTGTACAAGTGCGGCTGGAGCCCCGCGGACGGGATCGTCACCCGGGGCCGGGTCGAACGGACCTTCCTGCGGGGCACCGAGATCTACCGCGACGGCCGGGTCCTGGTCGACGAAGGCTTCGGCCGGCCGGTGACCGCCTGATCGCCGCCGGCGGCCGCAGTTTTGGCGGCTCCGGCGGCTGCGGTCAGATTCGGCCGAACAGGCCTGCGCCGCCGGGGCGGTTGTTCTTGGTCCGGTCCAGGTTGTCGGTGACGTGCAGCAGGTGGGTGCGCATCGCGGCCTCGGCGGCGTCGCCGTCGTGGGCCGCGATGGCCTCCACCAGTTTGGTGTGCTCGGCGAAGGATTCCTTGCCGCGGCCCGGCACCAGGATGGTCCGGTACTGGAACCGGACCATCTGGGCGCGCAGGTTCGCGACCAGCCGCTGCACGGTCTGGTGACCGGAGATCTCGATGACCTTCGCGTGCAGCCGGCTGTTGCCTTCGGAGTACCCGAGCAGGTCCTGCTCGGCGAGCATGCCCTTCATCTCGGCGAGGATGGACCGCAGCGCCTCGACGTCTGCGTCGGTCGCCCGCTCCGCGGCCTGCCGGGAGGCCAGCGCCTCCAGGACGGACCGGACCTGGGTGATCTCGACGGCCTCTTCCTCGCTCACGGTGCGCACCCGCGCGCCGCGGTTGAGCTCCTTCTCGACGAGGCCGGCGTGGGCGAGCCGGGTGAGCGTCGTCCGGACGACGGCCCGGCTGACCCCCAGTGCCTCGACCAGGTCGGCCTCGACCAGGCGCTGCCCGGGCGACACGTCGCCGCGCATGATGCCCGAACGGAGCCGCTCGTACGCCTCGTCGCTCGGATCGGACGATCGGGACCGGCTCGTCATCATCAGCCTCCGGCCAGGTGGTCGACAGGGAACGATCGGCGCCACCCCGCGTTCACCATTTTGGTGGTGCACGGGAGCCGCCGAAGTGGTAACGATTTTAGTGACAATGTTGTTGTCAGTCAATCGCCTCATGACTCTCCGCACGGGATGCGAGCCCTCCGTCAGCGGCTCGCGCAGCCTCCCGTGCGTCAGCGGTTCGCCCGGCCTCCCGTCCGTCAGCAGGTCGCTCAGTCGCGGAGGAAGTCCTCCAGGCCGTGCAGGTCGTCGGTGTTGAGGTAGTCGACGTGGGCGGCGACCAGTTCGCGCCAGAGGGCTTCGCGGGCCGCGCCGGGCACGTCGGGGGTCTCCCAGAACCGGACCTTGTAGCCGGCGTGGTGGGCGTCGACGACGATGTCGTGCAGCTTGGTCTTCTCGGTCTCGGGCATCGGACCGACGCCGCGCCAGGTGAAGTTGTTCGACCAGTTGTCGCTGACGAGCGGCATCAGGGACGCCGGCATCCCCGACTCCAGGTCGCTGAGCCGGCCGTCGTACCCGGCGTACCGGACCTTCTGCGCCTTCATGATGTCCAGCGGTCGGTTGCCGCTGATCACCGAGGTGACGGCGCCCTGCCGTACGTGGCCGTTGACGAAGATCGTGCTGATCCCGCGGTACTTGGCCAGTGCCTCGTCCACGGCGGCGTACGTCGACGGGCCGTCGCTCTTGATGTCGATGAGCAGCTGGAAGTCGTTGCCGTGCTTGTACACCTCGCCGTGGTTCTCGCGGACGCGGTCGGCGAGTGGTTTCAGGTACAGGCTCTCCAGCGTGCGGCCGGGCTTGGCGTCGCCGAGATCGTGCGCGACCCGCAGTTCGCCGTCGACCAGCCAGACATCGGCCTCGACGCTGTTGAATCCGCGGTCCAGCGCGTCCAGCAACGGCCGCCGGTGGTCGTAGTCGTTGTGTGCGTGCGCCGACGGCAGCGCGCGGATCGCCGGAGCGTCGTACGCCTTGGGCAGCTTGAAACCGTTCTGCCGTACGACATCACGCACCCGGTCCGGGTAGTCGCTGATGATGCCGTCGACACCCTGGTCGATGAACCACTGGATCGTCGCCGGGTCGTCGACCGTCCACGGGATGACCTTCAGGCCGGCTTGGTGTGCGGCGTTGACCGTGTCCTTGGTGAAGTACGGCTTGAAGGCCGGGTCGGTGATCTTGCCGCCCTGCGGAAAGCCGTCGACCGGCGAGATCGCGGACGCGCCGAACGACCTGACCGCCTTGATCGGGTCGCCGCCGAAGTCGTCGATGTCGAGGCCACCGAGCCACGGCGACTTCCCCGGCTTGCCGACCTGCAGGAAGTCGTAGTTGTCCAGCGCGACCAGCGGCAGCTCCGGCATCACCTGGTGCATCCGGATCAGCGAACCCCAGTCGAAACTCTGGATCGTCACCTGGCGAGCGATCCGCCATTTGCGGATCTCCGCGGCGACCACCTGGACGAACTGCTCGCGCGGAGCGGTCTCGGTCGGCGCGCCCGCCTCGACCTTGGTCTCGACGTTCAGCTTCACGCCGTACGCGCGATAGCGGTGCACGAGCGCGAAGATGTCCTGCAGTTCGGGCATCCGGGCGCCCGGATCCGGCTGCTGGTCCGGGAAGTTCGCCTGCGGCAGCGAACCGCAGTCGAGTTGCTTGACCTGCTTGAGCGTCAGCGTGTTGATGAACTTGCCGACGTACGGATACTCCGGGTCGCCCGCAGTGTACGGCGCGGTGTCGCGGCACTTCTTGCCATCGACCTTGCGATCGTGCGTGACCACGGCGTGCCCGTCCTGGGTGATCTGGACGTCGAGCTCGAGCGTACTGACACCCAGCTCGAGCCCATGCGAGAACGAGGCGATCGTGCTCTCCACGGTGAGACCGAGCCCACCGCGATGGGCCTGGATATCGAACTCACCACGGGCAGCGGCAGCCGGGGCGACCGGGAGCAGCAGCCCGGCGATCAGCGCGCACGGCAGCAACGCGCGGGGAAGGCGGCGCATGAGGGGTTTCCTTCCGGAGGGGTTGGGCGGTTTGGTCCTGAGGCTCTCTGCCCCAGAAGTACCCACGTCCTCGCGAAGGTAGCCGACCAGTGACCAGTCGACTACGGCCCGGAGGTGACCCGTCGTACGGACTGGCTCTCCGCTGTGATGCTGCCGTCCTTGAATGCGCCGTCCAGCGTGCCCTCGGTCCGTCGCGTCAGCGTGATCTCGACCGGGCAGGTGGTCGCCGGCTTCACGCCGGGTGTCGTCGTAGCACTCACCGGGCGGATCGAGCCGGTCGGGATGCTGACCGACGTACGGCCGGGCTCCAGTGGCAGGCTGCCGGTCTGGACACAGCTGCCGGCCCAGCTGACCAACGCCGGTAGGTCGGACGGCGCGGTGTCGAAACGAACCGCGAGCGGTGCTCGCCGCGAGTACGTCGTGCCGGTCTGGGGCGCGGTGAGCTTCACGCGCTCCGGGAGTTTGACGGTGGACCTGGGCGCGGAATCATCGCTCTTGCCGCGGGTCAGGTCGAACGTGATCTCCGTACCGGCGGCGACCACACCGTCGAGCCGGCCGTCGTAGTCGGTGACGCCCGCGGACTTGTGGTGTTTGAGCTTCACGTCCTTGCCGCCGCCCGACGACGTCACCGACTCGCCGTCGCCGAGCTCGACGAACGTGAGCGTGCCGACCCGATACGACGCACTCACCTGGGCAACGTCGGTCGTCTCGGGCAGCGTGACGACGTACGTGGCGCTGATCCCACTCGTCCGGATGTCCTTCGACTGAACCGTCGAACAACCCGCCACCAGCAGCACGAGCCCAAGCCCCACGATCCGCTTCACAACCAGCGAAACTAACAGCCCAAAGGTCAAGCCGCCCGCGTAGAACTACTCGGCTCGCTAGCATGCGGCACATGGCTGTCCAACTTCAGAACGTCGGCATCGCCGTCCGCGATCTCGAGGCAACGATCGCCTTCTTCACCGATCTGGGGCTGACGGTGGTCGGTCGTGACACGGTCAGTGGTGGGTGGACCGACACCGCCGTCGGCCTGGACGGCAACCACGCCAAGATCGCGATGCTCCAGACGCCGGACGGCCACGGTCGCCTCGAGCTGTTCGAGTACATCCACCCGCAGGCGATCGAGACGGAGCCCACTCGTCCCAACGAGATCGGCATGCACCGCGTCGCCTTCTCCGTCGACGATCTCGACCAGGCTCTTGAGATCGCGGCGCGGCATGGCTGCCATCCCCTGCGAGGTGTCGCGACGTACGAGGACATCTACAAACTCACCTACGTACGCGGCCCCAGCGGCATCATCGTCATGCTCGCCGAAGAACTAAACCACAACTGACAGCTGACATGGCGCCGAGTCGTGGCGTTTGGCTCGACCCCGGATGGGTGTGGGCGGCGGACATCTGGACAGTTAGTGCACCCCGAGACACCGTACGCGCACCGCACTTCCACGCTCAGGTGCACTACTCACCGACCACGCACCGACCGACACGTCCTGTCGAATTGTCCGCCCGGCCACCCCAGACCACACGCAGCCAGCATCCACGGCTCGGAATCGGAGCGGTCGCGTTTGAGGACGGGCGCGACGGGCGCGACGGGCAGGTGGTTGCCTGGTGCTGGGGAGAGGACGCGCGGCGGGAGGGTCTGCACGCCGGGGGAGATTTGGTGGTGTCGGGCCGGGAAGCGCCTCACGGCGCGTGGCCGCTCGTAGCGGCTTAATTTGGGACCCGGGGCTTGCACCGGCCCGACACCTCGAACAGTGTAGCGGGTGCCCAAACCCCTTGTCCTGTTGGGTTTTTCGCCTATAACACCGCAGGCCGCGCGGCGCAACTACCAGAGGTGTCCGGCGCGTTCGGCGCGTGCGGCGGTCTGCAGCTGGTCAGCGGTCTCGACCAGTTTGGAGGCGGAGAGTACGCGGTCGTGGCCGTCGTCGGCGAGGTGCGCGCGGCCGGTTGCGACGATCCGCGCGAACGCGGCCGCCCGGTCGAGGGTGGTGGCGAAATCACCGGTCGCGACACCGCGCAGTACGGCGTCCACCATGTCTCGTACTTCGGTCGGCCCGGGTGGCTCTGCGACGCCGGCGACGACGGCATGCACCTCGGCGTACTCGCGGCCGGTGGCGAACTCCCGCGACACCTCCTCGGCGTTCGAGTGCACCCACGAACGCAGGACGTAAAGCCGCCAGAGCGCGCCGGGCAACGAGTCGGCGGGGGAGTCCGACCACAGCTCGGCGAGCTCGTCGAGACCGTACTCGTCGGCGAGTTTGACGACCCGCGCGTGCACCTCGGCGTCCTCGGACTTCCGCACCCCGCGGACCAGCAGTTCGGCCGTCCGGTGCGCGGCCTCGGTCACGGTCGCCGGGTCGGAGGCGCCGGGCAGCGACTCGAACAGCTTGTTGCCGGGCAGGATCGGCCGACGCGGATTGGGGGTCGTCACGGCCTCCATGGTGCCTGAACCCACCGGCACCCGCATGCCGACCCGCGAAATGGGTTGCAGTCCCTGGTCTACTGATTCCGTGATTCCTCTCGACGACTCGCCGGCGGCGCTCGCCCTCCGGACCGCGTACGACCAGCAGATCCGGACGCGCTCCGGCGCCGCGAACGGCGGCACCATCGAGCACCTCGGCGCGCTGATCCGCAAGACCGGATCCGAGGGCGACGGCTTCCTCCAGTACCTCGGCGGCGTCGACGGTCCGGAGCTCGACCAGCTGATCGCCGACCAGGTCGCGTACTTCACGAAGCTCGGCGCCAAGGTCGAGTGGAAGTACTACACCCACGACCTGCCGACCGACCTTCCAGAGCGACTGACGTCGGCCGGCTTCACACCCGACGAGGAGGAGTGCCTCCTGATCGGCGACATCGCCGAGCTGTCCGCGGAGGTCGTACTGCCCGCAGGGATCCGGCTGCGCGAGATCACCTCGCGCGACGACCTGGAGCGGATGCAGGCGATGGAGGAAGAGGTGTGGGGTTTCTCGCACGACTGGCTGCCGGACGCGCTGAGCAGGGACATCGCGAACGTGGACGAGCCCGGCGTCGTAGTTGTCGCCGAGACCGAGGACGACGACCCGAAGCTGGTGTGCGGGTCCTGGATCCGGTTCCACGCCGGCACCGATTTCGCGTCGCTCTGGGGCGGCTCGACGCTGCCCGAGTGGCGCGGCAAGGGCATCTACCGTGCGCTCGTCGCGTACCGGCGGAACCTGGCGGCCGAGCGTGGGTACAAGTACCTGCAGGTCGACGCGTCGCCGGACAGTCGCGGCATCCTGGCCCGCCTCGGGCTGCGGCCGGTGTCGGTGACCGTCCCGTACATCTGGAAACCCTGAGTACGCTCGTCTCATGCCGGGCGGAACGGGGAAGAACAGTCAACTGGCCAAGAACCTGGTCAAGTACAGCGTGCGCTACGGCCCGCTGGTGGTCGAAGCGGTCCGCCACGGGCGCGAGCCGGCGCAGCAGGCGGTCCAGGCCGCCTGGGCGAAGCGGGTCGCGCGCCGGAAGGCGGTCGAGCACGCTCTGACGGTCCGCGAGGGATCCTTGCTGAAGGTGATCAAGGACGGCCAGGCGATCTTCTTCGTGTTCTCCGGCGACGCGATCGTGACGACGTACCCGGCTGTACCGCAGAGCGCGTATCCCGAGCTGCTGCGGCACGCGGACCTGGACAAGCGCGTGCCCTCGGTCGTACTGGCCGCGCGCAAGCCGCGGCTGCCGAAGATGCATCGGAAACGTTGACGCGGGCGTAACATTCCGGACCCGGCCGGGCAACAGGCCGGACGCAGAGTGGAAGGACGTTCCACGAGGGAAGGCGTCCGCATGCTCTGGAAGATCAGGACCGAACTCGCCGACCGGCCCGGCGCGCTGGCCGAACTCGCTGCACGGTGTGGTGCGGACGACATCAACATCCTGCACCTCGAGGTCTTCGCCGCAGAGGCCGGCGCGATCGACGAGCTCGTCGTGTCCACGGGCGTCGGCTGGACCGCCGAGGCTCTGAGCGCTCTGGTCGCCGAGGCCGGTTGCGGCCGTACGACAGTCCGCCCGTGCCAGGCCGACGTACTCCATGACGCGCCGACGCGGTACCTGCGTGCCGTACTGCGGCTGATCGACGACCCGGTGTCCGTCGACGACGAGCTCGGGGCCCTGCAGGGGTTCGACGAGTACACGCCGGCCGAGTGGGCGCGGGCCGACGTACTGGTGGAGCTCGCCGGGCGGCTGGCCGAGCGGTTCGAGCCGCAGGACGGGCCGCGGCCCGGCAGCGGCGTACCTGAGTTGCGGACCGCGACCGTTGACGATGCCGAGGCAGTCGTCGCGATGCACGAGCGGTGCTCGTACGAGAGCCGTACGCGCCGCTATCACGTACCGATGCCGAAGCTCACCGCCCGTACGGCCCGGCACCTGTCCGCGCCGGCAGGCGGCGTGTCGATCGTGGCGTGTGTTGACGACGCGGTGATCGGGATGGCGACCGCCGCGCCGTGGGAGGAGCTTGGCAGTACGACGATGGAGCTCGCCGTACTGGTCGAGGACGGCTGGCAGGGACAAGGCCTCGGGCTGCGACTGTTGCGCGAGGTGGTGGCAGAGGCGCGGGCGCTGGGCGCCGATCGGGTCGTGTGCATGGTGCAGCCGGAGAACCACGCAATGCTGCGGACCTTGGAGCGGTTGCGGATGCGCTCGCGGGTGGTTCGGGACGGCGACAGCCTGATGGTGAGTGTCGCACTGTCCGACCGGAGCCTGTCGCATGCGGTGGATCACCCGCCGGTGCCATATCGTCTGAGGCGTGCCACCCCTTCCCACCGGCCGGAACCCACACGGTCTGCTGGTCAACCTGCCCGCGAGTACCCGCTCGCCGCTGTTTCAGCTCTTCAGCCGAATCCTGGTCGCGCTGGGGCTGCTGACCGTGATGGTGCTGATCGTGGTGGTCGACCGTGACGGGTACCGCGACAGCTACGACGGCAAAGTCGGGTTGATCGACAGCATCTACTACGCCACCGTCACGCTCACCACGACCGGGTACGGCGACATCACGCCGGTGTCGCCCGGCGCCCGGCTGGTGAACGCGTTCCTCGTGACGCCGCTGCGGATCGCGTTCCTGGTCGTTCTGGTCGGTACCACACTGGAAGTACTGGCCAACGAGGGTCGCCGGATCATGCGCGACACGCGCTGGAGGAAACGGATGAAGGACCACACCATCGTCGTCGGCTACGGCACCAAGGGCCGGGCGGCGGTGCAGACCCTGCTCAGCAACGGCGTGAAGCGCGCCGACATCGTCGTCATCGACCCGCGCGCGCAGGCGATCGGGGACGCGGGCAACGACCAGATGGCGGCGTTCCACGGCGATGCCACCAACCGGACCGTGTTGCGGCGCGCCGAGGTGGCGACCGCGCGCGAGGTGATCGTCACCACCGACCGCGACGACTCGGCCGTCCTGGTGACGCTCGCTGTCCGGCAACTGAACCCGAACGCGCACGTCGTGGTCGCTGTCCGCGAGGAGGACAACGTTCCGCTGCTGCGGCAGAGCGGCGCCGACGCCGTCGTCACCTCCTCGGAAGCGGTCGGCCGGCTGCTCGGCCTGTCCGCCGTCAGCCCGAACCTCGGCGAGGTGATGGAGGACCTGCTGACGTACGGCGAGGGTCTCGAGGTCGCCGAACGTCCCGTCCTCGGCCGCGAGGTCGGCAAGCCGCCGTCCGCCGTCCCCGACCGCGTCGTCTCGGTGGTCCGTGACGGCAAGGTGCACCGCTACTACGACTCGAACGTCTCGGTGCTCGCCGCCGGCGACAAGCTCATCGTCGTCCGCCCGGCCAAGGAGACCCCCTGGGCCGAACGCCCCGGCACCGAAGAAGACGACGAGTAGCAGGTAACAGGTTGGGCATCCGGCCGTCCTGAGGTTGACCGGGCGGCGGGGGCGACTTAGTGTCGGGCTTGTAAACGATTACAAGAACGATTACAGGAGGTCGGCGTGAGTCGTCCGACGATCGCTGGGGTGGCCCGTACGGCCGGGGTCTCGGTGGCGTCGGTGTCGCGCGTGCTGAACGGCCTGCCGGCCACCGAGGAGATGGTGGAGCGGGTCCAGCGGGCCGTCGCCGAGCTCGGGTACGTACCGGATGCGCGGGCGCGGTCGCTGAAGGTGGGACGTACGTTCCAGCTGACGCTCGCGGTCGCCGACGTGGGCAACCCGGTGTACGTGACGATGATGCGCGCGGTCGAGGAGGTCGTGTCGGCCGCGGGTTACCGGCTCGTGGTCACGACGACCGGGCCGGACGTCGTGGACGAGGTCGCGCTGGTACGGGGGATGGCGCGCGGGTACGCCGACGGCCTGCTGATCAGCCCGATCCGGGTCGACGAGGATCTGGTGAAGTCGATCCGCGAGTGCGAGGTGCCGGTGGTCGTCGCGGGTAGCGTCCCGGCGAAGGCGGGCGTCGACACGGTGCGCGCCAACTCGCCGAAGGGGATGCGGCTGGCCGTCGATCACCTGGTGGAACGGGGGCGCAACAACATCGCGTTCCTGAACGGGCCGGCCGACACCGTCCCCGGAACCGCCCGGGCGAAGGGTTTCGCCGAGGCGCTCAAGGCGCACGGTCTGCAACCCGCCGCGATGGCCGAAGCCGCCGACTTCACCTTCGCGGCCGGCCGTCGGGCAGCCCCTGCACTCCTCGCCCTTGCGTCCGAAGGAACGCGGGCCGGAGGCCACACTTCTTCGGACGTTGCGAATGGTGCCGACGCGGTGATCTGTGCGAACGACCTGCTGGCCGTCGGCCTGATGCACGAGCTTGCCGCGGCAGGACTGGACGTACCGAAGGACGTCGCGGTCGTCGGGATGGACGACAGCGAGCTCGCCGAGCAGAGTTTCCCGCCGCTGACCAGCGTGAACCTGGGGTCCGCGGATCGCGGTCGCCGAGCGGCCGAGTTGCTGCTGGCAAGGATCGAGGACAACGACCGTACCCCCCGGCGCATCGTCGTCCAGCCGTCCCTGAGCATCAGGAGGTCCACCCCGTGACGGCAACGTTGACGGCGCCGGCGCCGGTGAAGAAGAACGGCGGGAAGCCGAAGCAGAACCGGGAGGCGATCCTGCTGTTCCTGCCGGCGCTGCTTCCGGTGCTGATCCTGAGCGTCTACCCGCTGATCCGCGGGATCGCGCTCGGCTTCACGAATGCGCGGGCCGGCCTGCACGTCGAGACGAACTTCGTCGGCTTCGACAACTTCACCAAACTCCTGCACAACAACCTGTTCTGGGACTCGTTCCGGATCGGTGTGATCTGGACGCTCTCGGTCACGATCCTGCAGTTCGTCGCCGCGCTCGGCCTCGCGCTGCTGCTGAACACCGACCTGAAGTTCCGCGGCGTCGCCCGGACGCTCGCGCTGATCCCGTGGGCGATGCCGCCGGTGGTCGTCGCGATCATGTGGCGCCTGCTGCTGCACCCGACCAACGGCCCGGTCAACGAGATCCTGCAGAAGCTGAACCTCACCGACCATCCGATCAACTTCCTCGGCGATTTCAGTACGGCGCTGCCGGCCGTGATCGTGGTGGGGATCTGGGTCGGCATGCCGATGACCACGGTCACGCTGCTCGCCGGACTGCAAGGCATCGACCGCACCCTGTACGAAGCGGCCGCCGTCGACGGCGCCGGCGCCTGGAGCCAGTTCTGGAACATCACGCTCCCGCAGCTGCGCACCGTGATCGTCGCGATCACCAGCCTGGACATGATCTGGAACTTCAACTCGTTCGGCCTGGTGTACGTCCTGACAGCCGGCGGACCGGGCGGCAAGACGATGCTGCCGATGCTGTTCGCGTACAACGAAGCGTTCCGCTACGGCAACTTCGGGATGGCGGCCGCGATGGGTGACGTGATGGTGGTCATCATCATCTTGTTCCTGTTCTTCTACCTGCGGAACCGGCTGCGGAGCGAGGCATGAGAACCCGGCCCGGCACCCGCGCGCTCCAGTACATCGCGGTCATCGCGTACCTGGTGTTCCTCGGCTTCCCGCTGCTCTGGCTGATCTCCAGCTCGCTCAAGTCACCGCAGGAGTTCGCCAGCATCACGCCGTCGATCCTGCCCAAGCACGTCGACTTCTCCAACTACTCCGACGCGCTCAGCGAGCAGGGTCTGGTTCGTGGTCTCAGCAACAGCCTGCAGATCTCCATCTACAGCACGATCCTGGTACTGATCGTCGCGCTCCCGGTGTCGTACGCGCTGGCTCGTTTCCGCAGCCGCCTGCGGCCGTTGACGAACGGCTGGATCCTGGTCAGCCAGGTGTTCCCGGTGATCCTGATCGTGATCCCGCTGTTCATGATCCTGCGGCCGTTGCACCTGACGAACACGATTCCCGGCGTGGTGATCGTGTACATGGTCTGGTCGCTCCCGTTCGCGTTGTGGATGCTGCAGGGGTACGTCGCTGCCGTACCACGCGAACTGGAGGAGGCCGCGTCGGTCGACGGCGCGAGCAGGCTGAGGACGATCGTGTCGATCGTGATGCCGCTGCTCCGGCCCGGCCTGATCGCGACCGCGATGTTCACCTTCATCTCGGCGTGGAACGAGTTCTTCTTCGCCCTGGTCCTGCTGCAGGACCCGCAACTCAAGACACTTCCGCTGGTGCTCGCACGCTTCGTCGGCGCCGAGGGCCAGGTGCAGTTCGGCCCGCTCGCCGCCGCCTCCGTGCTGGCCACCGTACCCAGTCTCGTGTTCTTCGCCTTCCTCCAGCGCCGGCTGACGTCCGGCCTGCTGAGCGGCGCAGTCAAAGGTTAGGAGAGAGGTAAATGAAGAAGGTACTGACCGCGTTGCTGGCGGCGGGGGCGCTGGTGTCGCTCGCGGCGTGCGGGGGCAACAGCGACGACAAGAGCTCAAGCAACCCGGATGAAAAGGTGACGCTCAAGTTCCAGAGCCTCGCCTTCCAGAAGACCACCGTCGCCGCGACGAAGAAGATCGTCGCCGACTGGAACGCCGCGAACCCGAACATCCAGGTCGAGTACGTCCAGGGCAGCTGGGACTCCGTGCACGACCAGCTGGTGACCCAGTTCCAGGGCGGGACCGCGCCGGACATCATCCACGACGAGTCCGCCGACATCACCGGGTTCATCAATCAGGGGTACCTCGCGGACCTCTCGCCGTACCTGAGCCAGGACACCAAGGACGCCGTCTCGCAGGGCGTCTGGGACACGGTCTCCAAGGACGGCAAGGTGTACGGCGCGCCGACCCTGCTGCAGTCGTACGTCGTGTTCGGCAACTCGGCTCTGCTCAAGCAGGCCGGGATCTCCGCGACCGGTGACTCGCTCAGCTGGGACGACCTGGCCGCCGACGCGAAGAAGCTGACCGCGGCCGGCAAGTACGGTCTCGGCTGGGGCCTGAAGAGCCCGACCGCGACGATGCTGAACCTCGGCCTGAACTTCGACGCCAAGTACTTCGACGGCAGCGGACCGGATGCGAAGGCGGTCGTCGGCGACCCGGAGCTCGAGGTGCCGAAGCGGATCCACGCGATGGCGTACGACGACAAGTCGATCGACCCGACCTCGCTGACGCAGGGCGGCACCGACGTACTGCCCGGGTTCTACGCCGGCAAGTACGGAATGATTGTGGCCGGCAACTATGTCGCGCAGCAGATCACCGAAGAGGCGCCGAAGACCTTCCAGTGGGAGGTGCTGCCGCCGCTGAAGGGCACCAGCAGCAAGCAGGCGGCGAACCCGCAGACCCTGTCGGTGCCGGCCGAGGGCAAGCACATCGAGCAGTCCGCCAAGTTCATCGACTTCTTCATGAAGGCCGAGAACCTGGCCGCGGTCGGCCAGGGCGACTGGCTGATCCCGACCACGCAGCCGGCCCGGGACGCGATCCAGAAGGCGACCGGCGGCAAGGACGGCTGGCAGCAGACGCTTGCCAGCGGCACCGAACTCACCAAGGCGCCGTTCCAGAGCGTGGACAACTACCCGAAGTGGAAGGACCAGATCGCGACGCCGGCGTTCCAGGAGTACCTGGCGAACAAGACCGACCTCGCGGGGCTGGGCAAGAAACTCAGCGACGGATGGGGCCAGGTCAACAACTGATGCCGGAACGGGGCAACACAGTGCTGGAAGACAAGGCGGTCGGTGTCCTCGCCGGCTCCGCGGTCGGTGACGCGATCGGTGGGGCCGTCGAGGGCTGGACCCCGGAGGCGATCCGGGAGCGGCACGGCGGCTGGGTGACCGGCATCGTCGGCCCCTGGTACGAGGACTGGCGGACGGCCCGCCCGATCGCCCCGTACCACAAGGGCGACGGGCACATCACCGACGACACCTTGATGACGCACGCGTTGGTCGAGGTGTACGACGAACGCCGGACGCACCTGGACGCGTACGCGGTCGCCGAGTCGCTGGTCCCGAAGATGCTGAACGGGACCCGCTGGGTCCCGGAGCTCGAGGCGGAGGCGCTGCTGCTGCAGCGGGTGTTCCTGGCCGAGAAGTGGCTGGTCGCACGCCTGCACTACGGGCACGTCGACCCGCGCGAGGCCGGCGTCGGCAACATCGTGAACTGCGGTGCGGCGATGTACATGGCGCCGGTCGGGATCGCCAACGCGGGCGATCCCGAGGGCGCGTACGCCGAGGCGCTCGACGTCGCGGGTGCGCATCAGTCGAGCTACGGACGGGAGGCGGCCGGCGTGTTCGCGGCCGCCGTCGCCGCGGCAATGGTGCCGGGGGCAACGGCCTCCTCGGCGGTCGAAGCGGCGCTCGGCCTGGCCAAGGACGGCACGCGGAGCGCCGTCGAGGCGGTCGCCGAAGCAGCCAACGGCATCACTGACTGGGAGCAGGCGATTCCGGTACTGCGGAAGGCGATCGAGCCCTACGACACGGTCGGCCCGAACTATCGCGAGCTGTCCATGGACGCCCGCCGCCCGAGCCGTACCAAGGCGATCGAGGAGCTGCCGATCGCGCTCGGTTTCGTGCTCGTGTCCGAGGGAGATGTCCGCCGGGCGGTGCTGGGCGGCACGAACTACGGCCGCGACGCGGACTCGATCGCCTCGATGGCCGGCGCGATCACCGGGGCGCTGCAGGGCCGCGACGGCGTACCGGACGATTGGGCGACGGAGATCGCGACGGCGAGCAAGACCGATCTGGACCAGCCCGGCCGGGTGATGGCGTCGGTCGTGCAGGACATCCGTACGGCCGACGCCGCGCGGTGGGCCCGACGTACGGCCGCCTTGGATGCGCTGGTCTGAATGTCAGTGGTTGTACGCCTCGAGTTCAATGATCCGGGAGTACCCGTGGTCGTTGGAGTCGTGAACGACCAGCTGGACGGCGTCGACGGCCCGGGGCTCGAAGGTGACGGGCAGCTGACCCTCGACGTTCGCGCGGAACTCGCCGACGGTCGTCCACTCGGCGCCGGTACGGGTCCGGACGTCGAAGTCCCGGATGCCCATCACCGCGGCCGGGTACTTCGCGGAGTCGAGGGTTTGGACGACGACTCGGCCGATCGTCGTGGGCTGCACGAAGTCGACGCCGTACGTGTCCGGGAAGACGCCCTTGGTGGCGTCGTGCCAGCCGCTGGCGCCCCACTGGGCGGAGTCGGTGTTGCCGTCGACGCCGCCGCACAGCCGCATGTCGCCGTTCGTGGACGACGCGACGGCCTGCTCGCCGAGGAGCAGGTTGTCGCGCGCCGGAACGGGCTTGACGACGACCGGCACCTGCAGCTGGTCCTTGCCGACGCTCAGGGCGACGGTGTGCGTGGCCGGAGCCGTCCCGCGCGGAACGGTGATCTCGAGCGGCGCCTTCACCAACTGACCGACGGGCAGGTAGCTGGAGAACTGGTGCCGGGAGAGCGTGAGCGCCGGGTCCCCGGACACGTGCATGTCGCCGATCGTCGGCTTGCGGCCGGTGTTGGTCATCCCGAGCGTGAGCTTGCCGGACGGGAAGCATGGCAGCGGGACGACCTCGACAGGCTGCGGCGTCGCGCTGACGGCAATGTGGTTGTTGCTACCAGCAACAGCAATCGCAGGTACGAGGAGAGCGAGCGGGGCGGCGAGCAGAGCGACTGTGCGCGGCCGGAAGCGACCGGCGAGGTTGGCAACGGAGCGAGAGTTCATAACAGGATCCGTTCAGGCGGAGTGGGTTCCGGGCTGGCCGTCTTCGACGACCAGGGTGGCGCGGGTGGACGCCGTACCGCCGGGCGAGGTGACGCGGTCGACGATGCGGAACTCCGACGTCCACTGTGTCCGGTCGAGCCGGCAGCTGAGGTAGCCGCGCTGCACGTTCTGGAACTTGACGTGCGAGTTCTCGGCGAGCAGTGCGCGACCGGTCGCGTCCGCGTCGACGCCGTCCTTGCCGGACGAGATCGACGTCGTCACGAACTCGGTCCCGACCGCGGGCGTGGACGGATCCGCGAAGTTCACCCGCAGGTCCGAGGCGACGCTGCGGTGCAGGTCCCCGGTGAGGACGACGAAGTTCCGTACGTCCTGGTCGCGAACGCCGGAGAGTACGCGGTCGCGGGATGCGGTGTACCCGTTCCAGGTGTCCATCGGGAGCTCGAGTTCCGGACCGGTCTTGCGGTCGAGTTGCGCCATCGCGACCTGTTGCGCGACGACGTTCCACCGGCTCGACGACCGGCCGAGCGTGTCGAGCAGCCAGCGTTCCTGCGCGTCGCCGGTGATGGTGCGGGCCGGGTCGGTCGACACCGCGTCCGGCGGCAGCCAGCCACCGGTGGAGGTCTGGTCGTCGCGGAACTGCCGCGTGTCCAGGACGCTCAGATCGGCGGTACGTCCGTAGCGGAGATGCCGGTGCAAGCGGATCGACGGGCCGTCGGGGGACTGGTCGAGACGCAGCGGCATGTGTTCCCAGTACGCGCGGAAGCCGTTGGCGCGCCGGACCAGGAAGTCGTCGTGCGGGATGCCGTCCTCGGAGACGTACCCGGCCCAGTTGCCCTCGACCTCGTGGTCGTCGAGCGTCACGATCCACGGCGCCGCCGCGTGCGCGGCCTGCAGATCAGGGTCGGTCTTGTGCAGGGCGTACCGCGCCCGGTACTCGTCGAGCGTGAAGATCTCGCCGGCGAAGTCCACCGGTACGGGCTGGTTCCGGACGCCTGCTGTCGGGCCGACGCCGACCTCGTAGATGTAGTCGCCGAGGAACAGCACGACGTCGTGGTCCCGGCGGACGACGTCCTGGTACGCGGTGTAGAAGCCGTCGTAGAACGCCTGGCAGGAGGCGACCGCCATCGTCACCGCGGGCTCGTCGGACGGCGCCGGAGCGGTTCGGGTCCGGCCGGTCGCGCTGATCTGGCCGGCGGCGCGGAACCGGTAGAAGTAGTGCCGCCACGGGCGCAGGCCGCGGACGTCGACGTGCACGCTGTGGGCGTACTCGGGACGGGCATGCGCTGTACCGCGGCGTACCACCCGGCGGAACGTCGCGTCCTCGGCGACCTCCCACTCGACGTCCACGGCGCGATCGTCCAGGCCGCCGAACGGTTCGAGCGGGCCCGGCGCGAGCCGCGTCCAGATCACCACGGCGTCCGGCAGTGGATCGCCGGAGGCGACGCCGAGGGTGAACAACGGTCTTTTGTCGGTGCGATGCGATATCCCTACTGCATCGACGAGATCCGGGAGGCTGCCGGTCAGCGCAAGGGCGGCGGCAGTTCCGGTCAGAAAGCTGCGACGGGTGACCATGGGCTGGAGTATCGGCCCGTGGCGAACGAACGATCCAGGTGTGCGTTTCGCCTGGCGCAACAAGGGAAGGAAGAGCCTCGATGAGATTGACCTGGGTGCAGCCGGAGGACCTCCTCCCGCACCAGTTGGTCCAGGCGCGGTCGGAGGGTGTCGACGTCACCGACGTCCAGGCCCGCTGGCTGGCCGCCGGTGGCACGACGGACGCGCCGGTCTCCGGCGCCTCGGACGAGCCCGCCGCTCCGGCGCTGCGGGCGCTGGCCCGCGAGTTGCTCGACGTCCTGGACGCCAGGACCGCGGAGTGGCACGAGCCGGTGATCCCCGACCTGCCGTCGCTCGGTGCGCCGGTCGACCTCGAGGCGCGCACGCTGAACGCCTGGCTCGGCCGGTGCGCCGGCAACCTGCTGGGGAAGCCGGTGGAGAAGATTCCGCGCGAGGGCATCCGGGAGATCCTCGCGAGCTCCGGGCAGTGGCCGCTGACGCAGTACATCACCGCCGTCGGCGTACCGGACGACGTCCAGCGGCGCTGGCCGTGGAACCGGCGGTCGAAGGTGACCAGCCTCCGCGAGGTCATCGACGGGATGCCCGAGGACGACGACATCAATTTCGCGATCCTGGCGCTGCTGATGATGGAGCGGTTCGGGCGCGACCTGAGCACCGAGGACGTGGCGCAGAGCTGGCTCGGCGACCTGCCGGCCGGCCGCGTGTTCACCGCCGAACGTGTTGCCTACCGCAACCTTCTCGAGGGCGTCGAGCCGTCTCGTGCGGCCGTCGTCGGGAACCCGTTCCGGGAGTGGATCGGTGCCCAGATCCGCACCGACGCGTACGGCTGGGCGCATCCCGGTGACCGTACGTCCGCAGCACGGCTCGCGCTCGTCGACGCACGGCTGAGCCACACCGGCGCCGGCGTTGACGGTGCGCTCTGGGTGGCCGCGATGTCGGCTGCGGCGCTCGTCCTGGACGACCCCGTCAAGGCCGCGGTCGCGGGCCTGGAGGTGGTGGACGGCCGGGGCGCGATCGCCCGAGCGGTCCGCTTCGGACTGACGCTCGCGGACGCCGAGCTGGACGAGGCGCTCGACGCGCTGCATGCCGAGTACGGCGACCTGCACTGGGTGCACGCGGTGAACAACACGGCCCTCACTGCCTATGCGCTGACCGCGCCGGACTTCACCGGTGCGATCGGCCGCGCGGTGATGGGCGGGTGGGACACCGACTCGGCCGGTGCCACCGTGGGCGCGGTTTTTGGCGCGACACGCGGAGTTCCGGCAGAGTGGTCTGCACCACTGGACAATCGGGTGACCACCAGTCTCCCGGGGATGAACCAGATCGCGATCGACGAGCTGGCGCGGAGGACTGTGGAGGTGGGCCGGGGTGGAGCCTGAGGTGGTTGTCGTCGGCAGTGCGAACGTTGACCTGGTGCTTCCGGTCCACCGCATGCCGCGACCTGGTGAGACGGTGCTGGCCGGGACGATGACCCGTGGCCCTGGCGGCAAGGGTGCGAACCAGGCGGTCGCGTCGGCACGCGCCGGCGTCCGGACCGCGATGGTCGTCGCACTCGGCAACGACGACGGTGGCGCGTTGCTCCGGGACGCGCTCGACGGGGTCGACCTGTCGCTGGCGACCACCAGCGCGGCCCCGACCGGTACGGCGATCATCACCGTCGACGACAGCGGTGAGAACTCGATCGTCGTCGCGCCGGGTGCCAACGGCGAGCTGACCTTGTCGGCCGACGCGCTCCACGCGATCGGCCGGGCGAAGGTCGTACTGTCCCAATTGGAGATCCCGTTCGGCACCGTCCAGGCGGCGGCCGCTGCCTCGACGTACTTCATCCTGAACGCGGCCCCGGCCGCCGAGCTGTCCGACGAGCTGCTCGCGGAGGTCGACCTCCTGGTGGTGAACGAGACCGAGGCCGAGGCGATCGCCGGGCCGGACCGGTCCTCCCTGCTGAAGAAGGTACCGGCCGCCGTGGTCACCCTCGGCGGCGCCGGCGCGGTCATCCTGACCCGCGAGCTCGACAGCGAGATCGCCGTTCCCGGCGTACCGGTCGAGGTCGTGGACACGACTGCTGCGGGCGACACGTTCTGCGGAGTACTGGCCGCAACCTTGGCCAGAACTTTGGCTGCCGCGTCAGCTAACGACTCCGTCACCGGAAGCGACCTGACGAACGCGGTCCGACGCGCTAACGTTGCTGCTTCATTGAGTGTTCAGGGCGCGGGGGCGATTCCCTCGGTGCCTCACGGGGATGCAATCGACGCGCGTTATGCGGAGGTATACCTGTGAACCCGCACGAACCGCGGCCCATCGACCTTCCGGCGACGGTCGATCTCGGGCTCGGCTCCGACCTGTCCTTCCTGGACGACGCCAAGATCCTCGGCGCCCCGGAGGACCCGGCCGACCTGCCGCGCTGGCGGGCCAAGCTGGCCGAGTGGCGCTTCGGCGCCTTCGAGCGGACCCGGTACGACGGGTCGCACTACGACGAACCCGATCGGCAGTGGACGCAGACCGCGTACTCGGTGGTGCTGGTCTGGCTCTGGGACGACCTGCTGTACGACGTCGCGACCGGGCGCTTCACGCCGGAGAAGTTCGTCGAGCACGGGATCGCGGAGTTCGGTGGGCACGATGCGATCGTGCTCTGGCACGC
Source organism: Kribbella sp. NPDC048928 (assembly GCF_043197975.1). Taxonomy (NCBI): domain Bacteria; kingdom Bacillati; phylum Actinomycetota; class Actinomycetes; order Propionibacteriales; family Kribbellaceae; genus Kribbella; species Kribbella sp. NPDC048928. The sequence continues at coordinate 190,722 of NZ_JBICUC010000011.1, forward strand.
GTACCCGGTGATCGGGATCGACGACCGGAACCAGTTCGACTTCTACCGCGACGTCCCGGGGCTGCGGGAGCTGATCGACGACCTGCACCGGCTCGGGCTGAAGGTGTTCTTCGACTACAACCCGTGGGACGTCGGCACCCGCCGCGCGGCCCGCTCGGACGCCGACGAGTTCGCCGCGCTGGTCGGCGACTACGACGTCGACGGCGTCTTCCTGGACACCCTGAAGGAGGGCGACCCGGCCTTCACCCGGGCGATCCGCAAGGCCAATCCGGCGATCGCTCTCGAGGGTGAATCACGGTTGCCGATGGCAAGGATCGGCGACCACGCACTGTCCTGGGCGCAGTGGTTCGCCGACACGAACGTCCCCGGCGTGCTGCGGGCGCACCTGTTCGAGCGCCGGCACATGATGCACCACACCCGCCGCTGGAACCGGGACCACAGCGACGAACTGCAGTCCGCCTGGGTGAACGGCGTCGGCATGCTCGTCTGGGAGTCGGTGTTCTCGGCGTGGGTCGGCTGGAACGCCCGCGACCGCGCGACGCTGCGCCGGATGGTCGCCGCCCAGCGCGCGTTCGCACCGGTGCTGATCGGCGGCGACTGGATCCAGCTGACACCGGAGATCCCGGAGAAGGCCCGCGACCACGGGGTCTACGGGTCCCGGTTCGACCTCGCCGATATCACGTTCTGGACGCTGATCAACCGCGCCGAGGAGGACTTCGACGGCATCGTGCTGCGGTCGGAGGATCAGGTCGGCGACTGGTACGACGTGACGTCGGGCGTCCCGATCACCGCGGACGACGACGGCGTGCACCTCGTCGTACCGGCTCGTGGTGTGGCCGGCATCGTCCGGGTCGGCGCGACGGCCGGTTCGTCGTGCCGGGCGACGGCGCGCAAGTTGGGCACGATGCCGCGTCCGCAGGTCGACGAGTCCGCCTTCCCGATGCGGCCGGCTGCCTTGGTCGCCGTGCCGTCGGTGTCCGGCGACGCGTCGATCGGTGCGACGGTCGAGGTCCCGGCCGGTTCTCGTACGTTGACGGTGAAGCATCGGCGGCGCGAGACCGGGCTGTACGACACGGCCCCGTACGTCGAGGAGTGGAAGCCGCTGCCGCCACGCCTGCACGACCTTCAGACCGTCACGCGTGAGGTGTCGCTGCCGGGTATTGCGGTGGCCGTTGCCGAGGTCACCAACGCCGAGTACCACGCTTTCGTACGGGACACCGGCTACCGCCCGGTGGTTGCGAACCGGTTCCTCGCGCATTGGGTCGACGGCGCGCCTGTCGCCGGAACCGAGGACCAGCCGGTGACGTACGTCGACCTGCCGGATGCCCGCGCGTACGCCGCGTGGCGTGGGGGTCGGCTGCCGACCGAGGACGAGTGGCAGGTTGCGGCGGCCGTCGAGGGTTTTGTGCGGCGAGAGCCCCTGGTGTGGAACCTGACCGAGAGCGAGCACCGCGACGGCCGCAGCCGGTTCTGCATCCTGAAGGGCGGGTCGCACTACCGTGCGGAGGGCTCGGACTGGTACGCCGACGGCGGGCCGCAGGAGCCGGAGGTCAGCTTCAAGCTCGTGCTCACCGGCGGCGGGCTGGACCGCTCGCCGACCATCGGCTTCCGGTGTGCGGGATGAGGCCTGCGGCCCTTGACGGTGTGAAGGTGCTGGAGGCGGCGACGCTGTTCGCGGGACCGCTGGCGGCGACCTTCCTCGGCGACTTCGGCGCCGACGTCACGAAGATCGAGCACCCGGCCCGTCCGGACGCGGCGCGCACGCACGGCGCGTCCAAGGACGGCGTCGGCCTGTGGTTCAAGACTCTGGGCCGGAACAAGCGGCTCGCGACGCTGGACCTGTCACGCGGGCGGGACGTGTTCCTCTCGCTGGTCAGGTCTCACGATGTTCTCGTCGAGAACTTCCGGCCGGGCACGTTGGAGCGCTGGGGTCTGGGTCCCGACGTGCTGCTGGAGGCGAACCCGCGGCTCGTGATCGCGCGGGTGACGGCGTTCGGGCAGGTCGGGCCGTGGTCGCGGCGTCCTGGGTTCGGGTCGCTCGCGGAGGCGATGAGCGGGTTCGCGGCGGTCACCGGTGAGCCGGACGGGCCGCCGACGCTGCCGCCGTTCGGGCTGGCCGACGGGATCACCGCGCTCGCCACGGCGTACGCGGTGCTGGTCGCGCTGCGCGAACGGGATCGCTCCGGCGCCGGACAGGTGATCGACATGGCGATCATCGAGCCGATCCTGATGATGCTCGGCGGCGGCATCAGCGCCTACCAGCAGACCGGGTACGTGCAGCCGCGGCTCGGGAACCGCTCGTCGAACAACGCCCCGCGGAACGTGTACAAGACCGCGGACGGTCGATGGGTCGCCGTGTCGACAAGCTCGCAAAGCATCGCCGAGCGCGTCGTGACGCTGGTCGGCCGTGCGGATCTGGTTGCGGAGCCGTGGTTCGCGACCGGGCGCGAGCGGGCGCAGCACGCCGACGTACTGGACGACGCGGTCGGCTCGTGGATCGCCGCGCGTCCGCTGGAGCTCGTGATGGACGAGTTCGAGAAGGCCGAGGCCGCGGTCGGGCCGGTGCACGACATCCGCGGGATCGTCAGCGATCCGCAGTACGCCGCGCTCGGGACGATCACCCAGGTGGACGACGACGAGCTCGGCGGCCCGGTCGAGATGCAGAACGTACTGTTCCGGCTGTCCGAATCGCCCGGGGAGATCAAGTGGGCCGGACGGCCGCACGGCGCGAACACCGACGAGGTGCTCGCCGAGATCGGCGTCACCCCAGACCAGCTCGCCGCGCTGCGAGCAGCAGGAGTTGTTTGAGGTGCTGACCGCGCTGTATGTGCCGGCCAACCGGCCGGACCGGTTTGCGAAGGCTGTTGCCGCCGGGCCTGATCTGGTGGTGTTCGATCTGGAGGACGCGGTTCCGGTCGCGGACAAGGCGGACGCCCGCGGCTGGGCGGTGGCCTGGATCGCGGCGAACGCACAAGGTCCGGTCGAGATCCGGGTGAACGCGTTGCACTCGCCGTGGATCACGGACGACCTCGCCGCGGTCTCCGCCGTACCGTCGGTCCGGTTGCGGGTGCCGAAGGTGGAGAGCGCCGCCGACATCCACGCCGTACTGGATAAGGTGCCGTCGGCAAGGATCACGGCGCTGATCGAGTCCCCGCTGGGCGTCGAGCGGGCGTTCGAGATCGCCACCGCGGATCGGCGAGTGGTCTCGGTCGCACTCGGCGAGGCGGACCTTTCGAGCGCGTTGGGTGTCGACAGTACGGAGGGACTCGCCTGGTCGCGGGGCCGGCTTGTGTCGGCTTCGCGGGCGGCCGGTCTGGGGGCGCCGATGATGTCGGTGTACCCGCGCGTCGACGATCTGCCCGGGTTGAGGCGTACCTCACTGGAGGGGCGGCAGCTCGGATTCGTCGGGCGGACCGCGATCCATCCGCGGCAGTTGTCGACGATCGTGGAAGCGTTCACACCGAGCGCGGACGACGTCGAGGCCGCGAAGGCGTTGCTGGACGCGGTCGACAAGGCGGGCACGGCCGACGGCGGCGTACTCGTCCTGCCCGACGGCCGGATGGTCGACCCCGCCATGATCGGTCGCGCCCGCGAGGTGTGCGACCTGATACGGGAGATCGAAGCGCGGCGATGACGCGGACCTCCACCACTCAGCAACCGTCAGCCGGCCCGCCGGTGCACGCTCAGCCTGCGCCCGGGCAGGATCCTCGGCGTGTGTTGGTGAGTGGCACAGATCCTGGGAAGCCGGTCGGCTAAGGTCGTAGACATGCTGCCGCGCAGTGTTGATGCCGTGGTGATCGGTTCGGGGCCGAACGGGCTGGTGAGCGCGATCACGCTTGCCGACGCGGGCTGGGACGTCCTGGTACTGGAGGCCGCCGGCACGTTCGGTGGTGCCGTCCAGTCGACCGAGGACGGCGGCTGGATCAGCGATCGTTTCAGTTCGAACTACCCGCTCGGAATCGGCTCGCCGGTGATGCGTGCGCTCGACCTGGAGAAGTACGGGCTGAAATGGGCGCACGCGCCGTTGCCGCTCGTGCACCTGCTCGACGAGGACGGTGCCGCCGCCGCGATCCACCCTGATCCCGAGGGCACCGCGAAGTCGCTCGGTGCGGAACACCCCGGCGACGGCGATGCGTGGCTGCGCCTTTACCAACAGTACGTTTCTGTGCGCGAGCCGTTGCTGAACGCGCTGCTCACCACCTGGCCGCCGGTCGGCCCGGGGCTGAAGCTGGTCCGGAAGCTCGGGTCGGCGGGGGAGCTGCTGCGGTTCGCGCGGTTCATGGCGATGCCGATGCACCGGATGGGCCAGGAGCTGTTCGCTGGGCGGCACGGTCCGGCGATCCTCGCGGGCAACGCGATGCACGCGGACGCGTCGCTGTCCGGGAGCGTCAGCGGCACGATGGGCTGGCTGCTCGCGATGATGGCGCAGGACGTCGGCTATCCGGTCGCGGCCGGCGGATCCTCGGCGTTCTCGGGAGCGTTGGTCCGGCGGGCCGAGCGAGCCGGGGTGTTGTTCGTGGCGGACATGCCGGTCACGGGGGTCGATGTTGCGGACGGTCGCGCCACCGGCGTACGGACGGCGTCCGGTGAGACCGTTGCGGTCCAGCGGGCCGTGATCGCGGACACGTCAGCGCCGGCGCTGTACGGCAAGTTGTTGCCGGAGGCCCTCATCCCGTCCGGTCTGCGGCGGGATCTGGACGAGCGGTTCGAGTGGGACTATCCGACCGTCAAGCTGAACTTCCGGCTGAGCGGCCCGATCCCGTGGAAGGCGGTCGAGGCGCGGTCGGCCGGCGTCGTCCATCTCGGTGGTACGGCGGACGACCTGGTGCATCTGTCCGCGGATCTGGACACCGGGCGCGTACCGTCGCAGCCGTTCATGCTGATCGGGCAGACCACGAAGGCGGATCCGTCGCGCTCACCGGCCGGAAGCGAGGCGGTCTGGGCGTACGCACACCTGCCGCGCGGGATCGCCGACGACGCCTCGGCGGAGAAGCTGGCCGGCCGGATGGAGCGCGCGATCGAGCGGTTCGCGCCCGGTTTCGGCGACCTCGTCATCGCGCGGGACCTGCAGCGCCCGTCGGCGCTCGAGTCCGGGAACGCCGCGCTGGGTTTCGGAGCGCTCGGCGGCGGGACGATGCAACTCCATCAGCAGCTGATCTTCCGGCCGACCATCGGTCTGGGCAGCGCCCGCACCTTCGTCGAAGGCCTCTACCTCGGCAGCTCCGCCATCCACCCCGGCGGCGGAGTCCACGGAGCCTGCGGCCACCTGGCCGCCCGCACCGCCCTCCGCGACGCCTCCCTCCTAGGGCCCCTGACCCGCAAACTCCCCACCAAAGCCCTCCAGCACCTCCAACGCTGACCCGGGGGTTAGGGTCGTGGGGTGCGGCTGGATGAAGCGGTGTGTCGGGGGCGGGTTGCGGCCGGGCGGGTTGCGCGGTTGGCGACTGTTGGTGCTGATCTACGCCCGCACCTCGTGCCCGTGACGTACGCGGTCCATGGAGACGAGCTGTTCGTCGCCATCGACCAGAAGCCCAAATCGACGACCGCGCTGAAGCGCCTGCGGAACATCGCGGAGCACGATGAGGTCGCCGTCCTGGTGGACGAGTACGACGAGAACTGGACACACCTGTGGTGGGTCCGCATCGACGGCACTGCGCAGGTCGTCCCCGAACACGCAACAGCGGTGGAGCTCCTCACCGCGAAGTACCCCCAGTACGACGCCGACCCACCACGCGGTCCAGTGATCGTGATCCAGGCGAACGCGTGGTCAGGCTGGTCGTTCAGCTGATTGGGCGTAGCGGGCGTATAGGTCCTGTCGAGCTTGTCTGCCGCGTAGGGTGGGGGAGGTGGATGTGGAGGGGGTGCTGAGGGAGCTGGCGCCGCAGGTGCTGGGGTTCTTGGCACGGCGGCACGGGCAGTTCGACCTGTGTGAGGACGCCGTCCAGGAGGCTCTGCTCGCGGCGGCGACGCAGTGGCCGGTGGATGGGGTGCCGGCGAATCCGCGGGGCTGGCTGATCACGGTCGCGACCCGACGGCTGACCGATGCGTTCCGTAGCGAGAGCGCCCGACGGCGCCGCGAGGACAGTGTCGCGGCGATGGCCGGGCCGGAGGAATTGGTTGCCCCGGGCGCCGATGTCGACGAGACGCCCGGCGCCGACGACACGTTGACGCTGCTGTTCCTGTGCTGCCATCCGGCCGTCACGCCGGCCTCGCAGGTCGCGCTCACACTGCGCGCCGTCGGCGGTCTGACCAGGGCGGAGATCGCCCGCGCGTTCATGGTGCCGGAGGCAACGATGGCGCCGCGGATCAGCCGTGCGAAGAAGAGCATCAAGGCGGCCGGCAGCCGGTTCGAGATGCCGCCCGAGGCGGAGCAGGCCGAACGGCTGCGCGTCGTACTGCAGGTGCTGTACCTGATCTTCAACGAGGGCTACACGGCCAGCTCCGGCGAGGAGTTGCAGCGCGTCGAACTGACCGCGGAGGCGATCCGGCTGACGCGCATGCTGCGTACGGCACTCCCAGACGTCGCCGAGGTTGCGGGCCTGCTGGCGTTGATGTTGCTGACGGATTCGCGCCGGGCCGCCCGTACGACGGCCGATGGCGGGCTGGTGCCGATCGACGAGCAGGACCGCTCGCTGTGGGACCGTACGCAGATCACCGAAGGTGCCGACCTGACCCTGCAAACACTGCAGCAGGGCGAGGTCGGTCCGTACCAACTGCAGGCGGCGATCGCTGCGGTGCACGCGGAGGCGCCGAGCGCGGACGAGACCGACTGGCGGCAGATCCACGCGCTGTACCTGGTGCTGGAGAAGCTCGCCCCGAACCCGATGGTCACGCTCAACCGCGCGATCGCGCTCGCCCAGCTGGACGGTCCGCAGGCGGGCCTCGACCTGCTCACCACGATCGAGGACGACAGGCTGATCACCGAGACCCATCGCCTCGACGCCGTCCGCGCACACTTCTACGAACGCGCAGGCGAACCGGCCAAGGCCCGCGCCCACTACCTGGCCGCAGCCAGCCGCACCACCAGCCTCCCCGAACAGCGCTATCTGCAGGCGAAGGCCGAGGCACTCGGCGTACCGAAGAACGGGTAGTGGTCGGCTCCAGGTGCTCCGGCCACGCTCAACTCCACCCGCCGAGGCGCCCATAGGCGGAGTACTACCCGTCCTTCGGTTCGCAGACCACCCGACGACCCCGCTCGTGGGAGGTGATGGCGGCGTGGGCCAGTTGGAGGGCTCTGCGGCCGGCTCGGGCGTGGACGGGGGGTTCGGCGCCGGTGCGGAGGGCGTCGAGTAGAGCGTCGACGTGGCGGTCGAAGGTGCCGGCGAAGTTGCGGGACTCGTCGTCGAAGTACGTCGAGTGCCAGCGCTGCTCGATCGGGTCGCCGGCCTTGGAGAACGTCAGCGCGCGGACCGTGTCGTGGATGACGAGACGGCCTTCGGTGCCGTTGATCTCGATGTGCTGCGTGTCCTGGTACGCGTAGGACGAGTCGTAGCTGCCGAGCATCGTGCCGACCGCGCGGTTCTCGAAGTCGAGCGCCAACGCGACCGTACTGAAGGCGCCGTACGTCTTGTCGGTCATGTGCGCGGAGACGGCGGAGATCGGGCCGACCAGGTGCTCGAGCATGTCGAACCCGTGGCACTGCGTCTCGATCAGGTTGGCATGCGCGGAGTTGCCGCGGTTCGCCTCGCCGCCGAAGCGCCAGGTCGCGAAGACGAGGTCGCCGAGTTCGCCGGCGTCGATCAGGGCCTTGGCGCGCTGCACGGGTTCGGCGAACCGGTGGTTGAAGTTGATCGCGAAGAAGTTGTCGCCGGCCTCACTGAGGAGCGTGTCGGCCTCGGCCAGGTCGAAGACCAGCGGCTTCTCCACCAGCAGCGGTAGGCCCGTACGCACGAGCTTCAGCGTGAGGTCGTAGTGGTCCTCGTTCGGCAGGCAGACCGTGATCAGCTCGGGGCGCTCGCGCTCCAGCATCAGGTCCAGATCGGTGTACGCCGTGGTGCCGTACCGCTCCGCCCGTGCCTGTGTGCGTTCCGGCGTACGGCCGAGGATCGCAACCAGTTCGGTGTCCGGGCGACGCGCGAAGATGCGGGCGTGGTGCTCGCCCCAGCCGCCGGCGCCGACCACTGCGACCCTCATGCGGCGCCCTCCTGGGTGACGACGACCTTGCCGGTCTCACCGGTCATGAACAGCCGGAACGCATCGGCGATCTCCGCGACCGGGAAGCGGTGGCTGATCACGCGGCCGATCAGTTCCTGGTGATCCTGCAGCAGGGCAAGGTTTCCGGCCATCTCGTCGTACCGGAAGTACTCGCTGCCGAGGACGGCGTGCTCGGGCGCGATCAGGTCGCTGGACACGTCGAGGGTGACCGTCTCGCCGTGGCCGACGCAGATCAGTACGCCGCGCTGGCTCAGGATGTCGAGTGCGCCCCGCCGGGCGGCTTCCTTGCCGGAGGCATCGAACGCGACGTCCGGCTGCCCGGCGGCCTTGAGGTCGTCGGCGGCGAGCGGGATCGCACCGAAGGACTCCGCGAAGTCCAGCCGCCAGCGGGACAGATCGGAGATGTAGACCGGTACGTCCGCGCCGTACTTGAGCTTGCTCATCACGGTCAGCCCGAGGCCGATCGGGCCGGCGCCGGCGATGTACACGCTCTCGACGTCCTGCCGCACGAGCGCGGCGCGGCCGAGCGCGTGGCTGCTCGTACCCATCACGTCGAGCAGCATCGTGGCGTTGCCGATCTCGATGTCGTCGGTGATCGGGAAGAAGTTGGACTCGTGGACGAGCTCGTACGGACCGTAGCCGCCGTCGTGGGTGAAGCCCATGTCGGCACGCTTCGCGAAGCACTGGTTGGTGGCGCCGTACCGGCAGCTGCGGCACTCGCCGCAGAAGTCCATCAGGAACACGGCGCCGCGGGTTCCGGCGGGGGTGTTGGTGCCTTCGCCGGCCGCGAGAACGGTTCCGGCGGCCTCGTGGCCGGGGACGACGGACGAGCCATCGAAGTACTGGTTGCGGTCGGTGCCGCAGAGGGCGTTGGCCTGGACGGAGAGCAGGAGTTGGCCGGGGCCGGGGTCCGCGTACTCGTGGTCCGCGAACTCGATGCTGCCGGCGCCGGTGAACCTGGGGGCGAGAGCGGTGCGCGTCATGGTGCTGGAATTTACTACGTAGCAAATCAACGCCACAAGAGGTTGCGGCGAGTTCGCTCGGTCAGCGGGTGCTGCTCTCCCGGAGCCGGAGCTCGTAGCCGGCCATTCGATGCTGCGGTACGTGGTCCTCGTCGAGCTGTTCCTCGAGCAGCGCGAGCGCGCTCGCCGCGATGTCGTCGATGAGCGGTGCGACGGTGCTCAGTGCGGGGGTGGCGAGCGCCGACTCGACGATGTCGTCGAACCCGATCACGGAGACGGCGTCCGGTACGTCGACGTGGGCCCGGCGCAGTGCGCGGAGGGCGCCGAGCGCGGCGGAGTCGTTCATCGCGAAGATGCCGTCGGGGCGCAGCTCGGCGAGGACCCGGGTGAGCGCATCGGTGGCGTCGGCGATCGTCCAGTCGCAGTCGACGATCAGATCGGGGTCGAGAGTGATGCCGTACTTCGTGAGGGCGGCCTGATAACCCTGGCGGCGGAGCTGGTACGACCGCTTCGGGCCGTGGTTCGCGCCGAGCAGGAGGATCCGCCGGCGGCCGGTGTCGAGCAGGTGGGTGACGGCGGCCTGGGCGGCCTCGCGGTTCTTGATGCCGACGTGGTCGATCGCGCTGCCGGGCTCGCGGTCGCCGATCAGGACCACCGGGTGGGTGCTGCGCTGGTCGGTGCGGCCGAGGGCGACCGCGCTCATGATCAGCCCGTCGGTGAGGATCTTGCCGCCGCCGCGGAGCAACTCCACCTCGGTCTCGTGCCGGCCGCCGGTGGTCTCGACGAGAACCGTCGTACCGCGATCTCGCGCGGCCGTGACGATCGCCTCGGCGAGGTCGGCGAAGTACCGCTCGCGGAAGGTCGGGACGGCCAGGGTGATGGTGCCCGTACGGCCGGTACGCAGGCGGCGGGCGGCGGTGTTCGGGCGGTAGCCGAGGGCGTCGAGACTGGCCTGGACGCGGGCGCGGGTCGCGGGGGAGACGTGGACGTAGTCGTTCACCACGTTCGAGACGGTGCGTTGCGAGACGCCCGCGTGCCGGGCCACGTCGGACATGCTGACCGCCACCGCTGCACTCCTTTTGCGCCGAGTTTCGTCAGATTATCAACGACCGGGCGTGACCTGGGTTGTAACTTCGGTTTACAGTGGCGCCATGAGTGTTCAGGAACGGGCACGAGGACGACGGGACGCGATCGGCGTCGGGGTCGCGCTGCTGAACCGGCTGGCCCAGTGGCGGGCGATCGACCGGCTCGGGTTGCGCAAGCCGGCCGAGCGGGCGGTCTTCGAGGCGACCAAGACCGGATTCCGGACGGCCGGGGCGCTGTCGCGACGGTTCACCGCGGCGTCCAAGCTGGCCTCCCCGTCGCGGCTGCCCGCAGCGCGCGGCACCGGGCGGTTCGACCTCACGCCGACCGATGACCAGCAGATGATGGTCGAGGTGGTCCGCGAGTTCGCCGCTGACGTACTGCGCCCCGCTGCCGCCGCGGCCGACACCGCGTGTACGACGGACGCCAAGGTCCTGGACTCGTCCGCCGAGTTCGGGCTCAGCCTGATCGAGGTCCCGGAGGAGCTCGGTGGCATCGTCACGGAGCGCTCCACGATGACCGGCGTACTCGTGGCCGAAGCCCTTGCGCACGGCGACATGGGCCAGGCGGTCGCGTGCCTGGCGCCGTCCGCGGTCAGTACCGCGATCTCGCTGTGGGGCGACGAGACGCAGCAGGCGACGTACTTGCCGTCGTTCACCGGCGCGTCGGTGCCGCCCGCCGCGCTAGCACTGCTAGAGCCGCGAGCGCTGCTCGATCCCTTCGCGCTGCGTACCCGCTACACCGGCGGCCTGCTGAACGGCGTGAAGTCGCTCGTACCGCGGGCCGCCGAAGCGGAGCTGTTCGTGATCGGCGCGCAGACCGACGCCGGACCGCGGCTGTTCGTGGTCGAGCCGGACCATCCAGGCGTGACGATCGAGGCCGAGCCGTCCATGGGGCTGCGGGCGGCGGCGATGAGCAGGGTGATCCTGACCGACGTACCGGCGGTTCCGCTCGGATCCGTTGCCGACTACACCGAATGCGTGCGGCTGTCGCGGCTCGGGTGGTGCGCGCTGGCGCTCGGCACGGCGCGGGCGGTGCTCGACTACGTGACGCCGTACGTGAATTCGCGCGAGGCGTTCGGTGAGCCGATCAGCCATCGGCAGTCGGTCGCGTTCATGGTGGCGAACATCGGGATCGAGCTCGAGGGCATGAAGCTGGTCACGTACCGGGCCGGATCGCGTGCCACCCAAGGGCTTCCGTACGCGCGTGAGGTGGCGCTGGCGCGGCGGCTGTGCGCGGAGAAGGGCATGCAGATCGGTACGGACGGCGTACAACTGCTCGGCGGGCACGGCTTCGTGAAGGAACATCCGGTGGAACGGTGGTACCGCGACCTGCGGGCGATCGGTGTGATGGAAGGCGCGGTGCTGGTCTGATGATCAACCTTGAGACGCCCAAGAAGTTCCGGGCCTTCGTCAACCAGGCGCACCAGGTCGCCGCCGAGATGCTCCGGCCGAACTCGCGGCGCTACGACCTCGCCGAGCACGAGTACCCGGTCGAGCTCGACATGCTGGCTGCGATGGTCGACGGATTAGGTGCCTCAGGCACCAGTTCCGGTGCGGGGGCCTCGGGCGTACGGCGCAGCGCTGCCGCCGAGGACGGTGTGGTGAACGGGTCGAACCTGTCGTCGGTGCTCTCGATCATGGAGATGTGCTGGGGCGACGTCGGGCTGCTGCTCTCGATGCCGCGGCAGGGTCTCGGGAACTCGGCGATCGCGTCCGTGGCCTCCGACGAGCAACTGAAGCGCTTCGAGGGCGTGTGGGCCGCGATGGCGATCACCGAGCCCGAGTGCGGATCGGACTCGGCGAACATCCGCACCACCGCGCGGCTCGACGGCGACGCGTACGTGCTGAACGGCGAGAAGATCTTCGTCACGGCCGGCGGGCGCTGCGACGCGGTTGTGGTGTGGGCGACGCTCGACAAGGCGCTCGGCCGGGCCGCGATCAAGTCGTTCGTGGTCATGAAGGACACGCCCGGCATGTCCGTGGAGCGGCTCGAGCACAAACTCGGCATTCGCGCCTCCGACACCGCGACGATCCGGTTCGAGGACTGCCGTGTACCGGTCGAGAACCTGCTCGGTACCGCAGACATCGACAAGGGCTTCGCGGGAGTCATGCAGACGTTCGACAACACCCGCCCGCTGGTTGCCGCGATGGCCGTCGGCTGTGCGCGGGCGTCGCTGGAGGTCACGCGCGAGCTGCTGGCCGAGGCCGGGGTCCAGGTCGACTACGACCGCCCTGTCCATCAACAGCCCGCCGCTGCCGCGACGTACCTGACGATGGAAGCCGACTGGGAAGCCGCCTACCTCCTCACCCTCCAGGCCGCTTGGATGGCCGACAACGGCCAACCCAACTCCCTCCAAGCCTCCATGGCCAAAGCCAAAGCCGGCCGCACCGCCAACGACATCACCCTCCGCTGCGTAGAACTGACCAGCACCCTCGGCTACTCAGAACACCACCTCCTCGAAAAGTGGTCCCGAGACTCCAAAATCCTCGACATCTTCGAGGGAACCCAACAGATCCAGCAACTGATCGTCGCCCGCAGACTGCTGGGTAAGACGTCGGCAGAGCTCAAATAGCCCTATTTGCAAGGCATCCCGGCACGCCTAGGTTGCTGTTCAGACGAGGTTCGGTCCGTCGTCGTCGGCTGAGTAGCTCGGGTCCAAATCTCGCCTGCTCCGATCTCGCGGCCGGCCATGGCGACGTGCGATGGCTCGGTCTGCTGGTCGTGTCCGCGGACGACGAAGACGCGCTCGGCGACGCCTGCATGGAGATCGAGATCGCCGCCACCCAGGCACTGCTCGACCTGCGGCGACTGGTCGGCCAGCAGCTGGAAGGGTTCATTGCCGCCGCGTTGCCGTTCGGGGTGGGGCTCGGATGACCACACGACACTCGGCGTACTTCGAACAACAGGGCACCGACCGCGCCACCCGGCGCAAGAACCGCCGCACTGCATCGGACGTACCCCGCAAGCCAAAGGCCGAGGCTCTCGACGGCGAATCAGGCACGGGCCGAGGTCGACGATTGCGTGTCGACGCTCATCGGGCGACGACCAGAATCCTGCGAGTGGCGTACCCGTTCCTGGCCGAGGGCGGGCTGGGAGCCGACGGCACCTACATCGGCTCGGACGTGTTCAGCGGCGGATCATTCGTCTACGACCCCTGGGTCCTCTACCAAGGACGCGTCATCACGAACCCGAACGTTCTGCTGGCCGGTGTGATCGGCAGCGGCAAGTCGTCCACAGCGAAAGCGCTCATCACGCGCTCGGTTGCTTGGGCCACAAAGCGTACGTGCCCTGCGATCCCAAGGGGGAGTGGACCTCCGTCGCTGAAGCGATCGGCGGCGCCGCCATCAAGCTCGGGCCTGGGCTGCCGACCCGGCTCAACCCACTGGACGCCGGGCGCCAGCCGGCAACGGTCGACGACGATGAGTGGCACAGAATCGTCTGGTCCCGTCGTCGCGCGCTGCTCGGAACGCTGGCCGAGTCCACCCTCGGACGGCCCATGGTCGCTGTCGAACACACGGCACTCGATCTGGCGCTGGAGACCGTGACCAGTCAGGTCCCGTCGCCGACGATCCCCGATGTCGTGGTCGGGCTCTTCACACCCGACTCCGAGTTCGCGCGACGGGCCGGCCTGCAGACCACGAGCCTGACCGGTGACGGCCGCGAGGTCGCCCACGCGATCCGTCGGCTCGTGCACGGTGACCTGTCGGGGATGTTCGACGGACCGTCGACCACGGAGTTCGACCCGACCCTGCCGATGGTCACCTTGGACTCGTCGTGGCTCGGGAGCGGCGGCAACGACGAGGCGCTCCGGCTCACGCTCGCCTGCGCATCGTCCTGGCTCGAAGCTGCCGTCGCTGACCCGGCAGGCGACAACCGCTACATCGTGTACGACGAAGGCTGGCGCGTCATGCGCGACCCAGCGCTGCTGCGGCGGATGCAGGAGCAGTGGAAGCTCTCACGTGCATGGGGCGTCTCGAACATCCTGATCGTCCACCGCCTGTCCGATCTCGCCGCTGTCGGCGACCTGGGCTCCGAAGCACGCGCCCTCGCCGAAGGGCTGCTGGCCGACTGCTCGACACGGATCATGCTGCGCCAAGAACCCGACCAGCTCGCCCGTACGGCAAGCCTGCTCGGCCTCACCGACGTCGAGATCGCCACCATCGCCAAGCTCCCGAAAGGCCGCGCACTGTGGCGGCTGCCGAACCGGTCGTTCGTCGTACAACTCGTCCGCCACGCCCGCGAAGTCGAACTCTTCGACACCGACGCCCGGATGTAGCGCCATGGACCAACGACCACCACGAGACCCCACAGAGATCCTCGCCCTCGGCGCCGTGATCCTGTTCTGCAGCAGCGGAATCCTGTACATGGCGGGCGGCCTCGCAAGCCTCGTCACGACAGGGCGCTGGCCGAAATCCGCATGGATCGACTCAGCACGGGTCGTACTCCACCCAGGTGACCCAGCGATCGCGTTCGGAATGACCGACACGCAGTTCGGGCCAGTGACCTACTGGACCGTCTTGGCGTTCGTCGTTGCCGTGCCGATCGCCGCCGCGCTGGTCGGTGCCCGCCTGTGGCAGGGACGCCGATCAAGCCAGGCGAGCCGGCGCCGCGCGCTCGCCGCACGTCCAGGCCTCGCGACCGCTGCCGAGGTCGAGTCCTCGGTCGGGCGACGGCAGGTCGTACGCCGAGGACGGGCAGCGCGACCTCAGGCGCCGACGAGAGCTCCCACGGAGGTTGGGACGCTGCTCGGGCGCTCCCGCGGCAGGGACTGCTGGGCCTCTGTCGAGGACTCGAGCATCCTCGTCGGGCCACCACGCTCCGGGAAGGGGCTGCACCAGATCATCAGCGCGATCATCGACGCACCAGGAGCCGTCGTCACCACCTCGACCCGGCCGGACAACCTCGCCGCGACGCTCGAACTTCGACGAAGCATCGGTCCTGTTGCCGTGTTCGATCCACAGGGCCTCGGCAAGTTCGAAGGCATCCGCTGGTCACCGGTCCGCGGGTGCGAGAACCCCACGACCGCGATGATCCGCGCCACCGGCCTCGCCGCGGGCGCAGGCTTTACCAAAGGCGGAGTTACCGACGGAGCGTTCTGGCACGGCCAAACTGAGATGGCGCTGCGCGGCCTCCTCCACGCCGCCGCGATCGATGACGCCGGGATCGCCCAGCTCTACCGCTGGGGCCTCGAACCCGCCTCCGCCACCGAAGCCGTCACCATCCTCAACCGCTCCGACCTCGCCGCCGAGGGCTGGGGCGATACGCTCGACGGCATCGTACGGATGGACGGCCGAACCCGCGACGCCATTTGGGCCGGCGTCCGATCCGCACTGTCCGCGCTCGCCGATCCCGCCGTACGCAGATCCTTCGACCCACCACCGGGCGAAGGCCTCGAACCCGAACAGTTCATCCGCGAACGCGGCACGATCTACCTTCTCGGGACCGGAGCCGGCGCCAGCGCGACCTCCGCGTTCATCGCCGCGCTGCGCGAAGACATCACCGAATCAGCCCGCCAACTCGCCGCGCACAACCTCGGAGGTCGTCTCGAGCCACCCCTCGCCCTCGTCCTCGACGAGATCGCCAACCTCTGCGCCGTACCGTCGCTACCCGGCCTCATGGCCGACGGCGGGGGATCCGGCATCTCCACCCTCGTCGTCATCCAATCCCTCGCCCAAGCCCGCGAACGCTGGGGTGAGCAAGCCGCAGCCGCCATGTGGGACGCCGCCACCCTCCGCCTCATCCTCGGCGGCTCCGCCCAGCCCCGCGACCTCCAAGACCTCGCCGCCGTCTGCGGCGAACGCGACGAAGAGATCCGCAACTGGAGCCGCGGCCCCGACGGCGGCCGCACAACATCCACCAGCACGCGCCGGATCCCGATCCTCCCACCCGACGTCATCCGCACCCTGCCCTTCGGCACCGGCATCCTGCTCGCCCGCACTGCCCCACCGATCCTGCTCACCATGACTGGGCTTGACCCGTCTCGACGGACAGGGTTGATGTGGGGGTGGTCAGGCTATCTGCTCGCCCGTGACCGTGATGGTGGATTCGTACTGTGCGGGGCTGAGGTAGCCCAGCATGGAGTGGCGTCGGCGGGTGTTGTACCAGCCCTCGATGTAGTCGAAGAGCGCGCTGGTCGCGGCTTTGCGGGTCGGCCAGGTGTGGCGGTGGATGAGCTCGATCTTGACAGTGGAGAAGAAGGACTCGGCCACGGCGTTGTCCCAGCACTGGCCTTTGCGTCCGACGGACAAGGTGACGCCCAGATCTCTTGCCAGGTTGGCGTACTGGGTCGAGGTGTATTGGGCGGGTTCAATCTGTCGTTGCAACACTGGGTTGTTGGATTGAGCGTAGTTGCTCGGCGAAAGCCTCGGCTGGGGTCTTCCATCCGAGGACTTTACGGGGGCGGTCGTTGATCGCCAGGGCGACGGCTTCGAGGTCCTCGGCGGACCACCTGGCCAGGTCGATCACGGTGGCCAGGTAGAGCCAGCCTTGCCAGGTGTGGATGTAGGTGATGTCGCCGCACCAGCGGGCGTCCAGTGCTGCGGCCTGGCCGGGGTCGATGGCGAAGTCGCGGCCGATCAGGTCGGGTCTCGTGGGTGCGGTCGGGTCGGCGATGGTGGTCATGTTCCACCGCCGGGGTGTCCGCCCGTATCGGTCGGCGGCACGCATCAGCCGAGCGACCCGCTTGCGGGAACACCGCTCGCCCAGGGTGCGCAGCTCATGGTGGACCCTCGGCGAGCCGTAGGTGCGGCGGGAGCCGTCGTGGATCTCGGCGATCTTGCCGGCCAGGACGGCGTCACGCTGCTCGCGTGGTGACGGGCCGCTGGAGCGGTCGGCGTAGTAGGCGGAACGAGAGACCTGCAGCAACTCACACGCTCGCTTCACGCCGTGGTCGCCCGCCTTCTCCGCCTCGATGAACGAGTAACAGTTCACCGGGTCTCCTTCGCGAAGAAAGCCGTGGCCCGCTTGAGGATCTCGACATCCTCACGCAGCCGCCGAGCCTCCCGACGTAACTGGTTGAGCTCTTCACGCTCGCTGGTGGTCAACCCGCCATCACCGGTACCGGCATCGCGCTCGGCCTGCTTCAACCACTCCCGCACCGCGGTCTCGGTCAGATCGAAGTCCTTCGCGACCTGCCCGACCGACCGGTCGCCGCGCTGACACAGCTCGACAATCTCGGCCTTGAACTCAGCAGTGAACGAACGACGAGACCGCGGCTTCTTCTTGCCCATGGACTCCATGATGAACATCCTTCCGGAGCACAAGCTCCTGATCTCGGATGTCCGTCAAAACGGGGCATGCCCAGGCACCATGGCAATCGCTCGGGGATGAGAGGCCGTCGTGACAAGTGAGAAGCCACCCAGCAGCACCGACAACGCTGCGCTCGTCGCCGCGTTTCTGGCGTTTCTGTTGCTGCTCCCAGCGGCCGTGGTCGCAATCTCGGTCTGGGCCATGTCTGCGTCGTAACTCTGTTGCGTGGACGAGCGGCTACCTCGGCTACGCAAGTTGCCGGACAGTCACGGTGGGTGGTCACTTCACCAAAGGAGATCCGGCCGCCATCGAGCGCGGTGTCTGTGCGGGCGAGCTCACTCCGGACCTCGAACCAGACATCGCGTTACACCACTCGGTGCGCCGTTAGCTGCAGCATGAATCCGGGACACCTCGCCCCAGCGGGGTGCTGCCGAGGCCACTTTGTGCACCAGATCCGTACCGTGCCGCCCGGCCGCTGCGGACCTGGTGCACAACGTATCTCAGTGCGAGGGATGCAGTTTGACGTTGCGTTCGATCGCTTCACCGCTGGAATCGGATCGTTCTGTTCGCCGAGCCGTGGCCTTCCGTTTGGTGTCTCGGGTCGCAGGAAGAGGGGCGGTTCGCTGGACATGATGGTGTCGGATGTGAGCCAAGCGGCAGTTTCGGTCGGGTAGCGTCGTTCGATCTCGGTCCTCAGTCTGGCTGTCAATCGCGCGTTTGAGACGAATGTGATTGCCTAGGCTAAATATTGCATAATGCAACTCATGCCCGCCGATGCCCTCACCAGCGCCCGTGGCGCGTTGTACCGTGTCGGACGGCCTGAGGTGCTTCGAGCATCGAACACCGGCCTTCTCGTGCTGGCACTCGTGGTCGGAGCCGGCTCGGCGGGCTTCGCGATTCTCTTCCGGTGGCTGATCAAGACCTTCACCCACCTGGCGACCGGGCATGCCGACTACGCGGCGACGCCGGGCGCGTCCCATCCGGGTCTGCCGATGCTGGGACGGTGGTTCTTGCTCGGCGTGCCGGTTCTGGCCGGCCTGCTGTACGGCCCGCTCGTGCATTTCTTCGCCCGTGAGGCGCGCGGCCATGGCGTGCCTGAGGTGATGTATGCCGTCAGTCGGCGCGGGGCCCGGATTCCGCCGCAGGTTGCCGCGGTGAAGGCGCTGGCCTCGGCCTTGTGCATCGGCGGCGGCGGATCGGTGGGCCGCGAGGGGCCGATCGTGCAGATCGGGTCCGCTCTGGGATCGACGGTGGGCAGGCTGGTTCGTGCTCCGGAACCCAGGATGCGTGTCCTGGTCGCGTGCGGTGCGGCGGGCGGGATCGCGGCCACGTTCAACGCTCCGTTGGCCGGAGTGTTCTTCGCGATGGAGCTGATCCTGGCCGACTTCACTGCTCAGGCGTTCGGCATGGTGGTGATCGCCGCGGTCACATCTGCTGCCATCGGACGAGCTGTGCTCGGCGACGTACCGTTCCTGTCATTGCCGCAGTTCTCCGTCGAACATGTCGGTCAGTACGGTCTCTTCGCTCTGCTGGGCCTGATCGCGGGCGCGGCCGGCGTCCTGTTCACCCGCGTCCTGTACCTGATAGAGGACGTCTGCGACGCAGTGTGGCGTGGCCCTGAGTGGTTGCGGCCTGCAGTCGGCGGCATACTGCTCGGGCTGCTGCTGATCGCGCTCCCACAGATGTACGGCGTGGGGTACCCGGTGCTGGGCAACGCGATCCTCGGGGCCTACGGAATCGCGTTCCTCCTGCTGCTGGCCGGTGCCAAGATGGTGGCCACCAGCCTGACGATCGGGATCGGTGGGTCGGGAGGAGTGTTCGCACCGAGCCTCTTCGTCGGTGCCGTGATCGGATCCGCCTTCGGCCAGGTCGCCCATCTCGTGCTGCCGGGGACCGCGGGACCGGCAGGTGCTTACGGGCTGATCGGGATGGGGGCGGTCTTCGCCGGCGCTGCGCGGGCGCCGATCACGGCCGTGGTAATCATGTTCGAGCTGACCGGTGAGTACTCGATCATCCTGCCGATGATGACGGCGATCGTCCTCGCGACAGGGCTGAGCCACCTCTTGTCCGGTGACACGATCTACACACTCAAGCTCCGGCGCCGGGGAGTCGACCTGGCCCGGCCCGAGATCATCAGCGCCGCGGCCCGAACCACGGTGGCCGATGTGATGACCGACGTACCTGACGGTGTGCTCGGCGAACTGCCCTTGCGGGACGTGGCGATGGCCTTGGCCCGTTCGGCGTCGGGAGTGCTTCCAGTGCTGGACGACGCAGGGGAGTACGTCGGAATCGTGACTGCACGCGTGGTCGCCGAGGCGCTCGCCGACGGCCGGCACGATGCGGATCCGGCTTCTCTTGTGCTGGAACTGCCGGTCCTGGTTCGCGCCGACGATCACCTGGACCAGGCACTCGAGGCGCTCGACCGCAGTGGGTGCGCCGCAGTACCTGTCTTCGAGACAAGCCGCCTCGTTGGCTGGATCAGCTACGCCGCAGCTCTCAAGGCCATGCCCACGCGCCATCCTGGAAACCCTTCGGTCGCGACACCCGGTGGATCGCAGTGATCTACCGCTGAACTCGCGGGCGGCAACGGTTGTCACCTCGGCACCTGCTGTAGTGCCTTGAGTTGGAGGCTGAGTCATGACGACAACAGCAGCGGCATGGTCAGTGCGTACGCGCCGAGGAGGACGAGGGCTTCGACTCGGGTCAGGGACAGGCCTCGGCGGAGCAGCATCCAGGCCAGCCCGGCAGTCAGGATCATTGTGACGCTGAGTGCGACACCGGCCCGTTCAGTTGCACCCGATCTGGATGCGAGACCAACGACCGCTCCGCCTACGAGGCTGTTGAACAGGTTGCTGCCGAACAGGTTTCCGACGACGAGCTCGGATTCGCCGCGGCGCTGGGCCTGGACCGTGGTCATCAGCTCGGGGAGCGAAGTGCCGAGCGCGACCAAGGTGAAGCCGATGATGACCTGTGGTACGCCGAGATCCGTCGCGATCGCTGACGCGTTGGAGACCAATAGCTGAGCTCCGGCCAGTACACCTGCCAGACCGAGGATCGCACGCACCGGCTCGAACCACGCCGGCAGTTTCGACGGCCGCACGGGCATATCCACAGCCGCGTCCGCCTGGGTGAACTCCTCAGCTTCGGTAGCGACCTCCTCGTTGCCACGTCCCTGGTGGGCCCAGCGGAGAAGGACGAATATCGCGCAGACACCTGCGACGGCCAGTACAACTCCAGTGACCCGGTTCAGCCCGACCCACGCCAGAAACGAGAACAAGACCACAGCGCCGACGGCGACCGGCACTTCGCGGCGGATCACGCGCGAGGACACCGCGATCGGCCCGGCCAGCGCTGCGATGCCGAGGACAAGAGTCAGGTTCAGGACGTTGGAGCCGGCGATGTTGCCGACCGCCAGCCCGGTGTCCCCGCGCGCCGCGGCAACACCCGATACCAGGAACTCCGGCGCGGACGTACCCAGCCCGATGACGATCACGCCTACCACGACCGGACTGATACGTAACCGCTGCGCCAACCGGGACGAACCAAGCACCAGATGATCCGCCGCGAAGGTCAACACGACCAAACCCGCAACGGCAAGCAAGATCCGAACAACCACGATGCCTCCTCGGTCGACAAGCCGCACCCGAACGCCGACCAGACTTCCCGGCACACCAACGTGCAACTTACAGCACCGGTCGTTCACCCCGCTCTTTCAACGAGTGGTAAGCCCGTTACGAGGCCTGCTGCTCGATCTGGACGCGCCGAAGAAGCAGCGCATACCGCCGCCCGGCTCCTCCACAGCCGCTCCTCAACGGCCGCCGCCCAGCATCCACTACGCCGAGTCTCAAGCCTGGTCACTCAGTCGGTGTGTTCGATTGCTCGCACTCGCGGGACCCTGAGGTACTCGGACGCCTTCTGCCTCCACTCGGGCATCGCGAACTGTGGGTGGTCCCTGGGATCGGCGACGATGACAACTTCCTGGCTACCGGTAGCCTCCACCAGGGCGCGTGCGCCCCTCAGTAGGTCGCCATGAGTGATCGCGACCGTGACGCTGCCGTCGCCCGCCGATCGCAGGTTCTTGGCGCTCCGCGCCATGATCTTCCCGAGATCGGAGGAGGCGAACTTGTGGTCCTCGGGGAGTTGCGCGTGCATGCGCCGCGCGAGCGCGGGGGAGCCGAAGGTGTCTCCAGGCCGAAGGCCCAGCATGGCGAGGCCGTCGGTGTCGTGGCTCGCATCCCCTCTGACGATCAGCAGGTGATAGTCCACCGGCCCGTCGGGCGACTCGTGTACGGTGGCGGCCGCATCGTGATCGGACAGTTCGCCCTCGATCGCAACAACAACCTGATGAGCCATGGTCGTTCTCCGATTCGTGTCCTCACTGGACAGGACGGTGTTGGTGTACCCACACCACGCTTCTGGTAACACCCTCAGGCGCCCTCGGCAACGGATCGAAGACCGGTGGCTCACATCTGGCGGAGCGCTACCGGCGCGAAGATCGTCGCATCGCGATCATCGAGATCGGCAGGACGGTGCGGTCCATCCCCGATCAACGCTCGACGAGGTGCACAAGCGGCAGGTTCACGAGCGAGCGTATCTGCGACGCCAGGTCTCGATGGAGCAGAGTCGCCAGCTGATGGCGGCCGGTCACAACCACGATTTCCTGGCTGCCTGTCGAGGCGACGACGTCGAGCAACGCGCCGATCGGTTCGTGGTCGGAGACGTCCCCGGTCACTGGCGCCTGTAGAGCCTCCAGGCGTTCGACGCTTCGCTGCATCAAGCGCTCGGCCTCCTGACGGAACCCGACAGACCTGGCCGAACTGTCGCCGAGGGGTCTTACCAGGTGATAGCGAAGCGGCGTGCTCTTCATCTGGTAGAGCTCGGTCATCCGCCGCGCTGCCGTGCCGCTCAGCTCGTTCTCGACCAGGACCGCGACGTCGAACCAGCCGTCTGTCCGCTCCGGCGCCCCAGAGTTCTTTGCGAGCGATATTCCTGAAGTCTCATTGAGCCGCGTCATCATCGGTGTCCTCTCGCCGTCTTGACCTGACTCAACACGTACCCGCCGTCCCGTGGTTATCGAAGCGTCCGGCTCCAGTTGTCAAGAGAACTCAAAGTGGGCTTCAACCGCACCGGGCCGAGCTTGCCGGGTCGGCCGCGGAGACCTCGTCATCAGATCGTAAAGCGCATGGTCGCACGGTCTCAAAATTGGGTCGTGAGGGTGGAGAAGGAGCTGAATCGGAAGGGACTTGATGGCTGAGAGCATCCACAGCGTGTCGACCTGCAAGATTCCGATCTCCGCACTCGCGCTCTACTACCGTCGTAGTCTCGAGGGCGGACCCCCGTTCGGGCGGTACCGCTCGAGTGTCATCCAACGACGTCACGACCTGCGTCTCGTTGTCGGCGACGTACCACGCGAATCTGTGGTCACGGTGGCCGAGTTCGCCGCGCACGTTGCCTATCTGGAGCCGGAGACGGGGACAGGGCTGCTGGTGGTGCCGTGCCCCGACACTGACGTCCTGGTTGCGGATGTCCGCGGTCGCGACGTGGGCCGGCCGGAGGATTCCGGCGCGCTCTCGTTACAGGCGGCGGATCGTGCGTACGCGCTCGAGCAACTGGACGACGACGGCTGGCGATTGCTCGACGACCAGAAGGGTCTGACCGAGCCGGCAGGCTGGACGGCGGATGCGCGCCTGGCTGTCTGCCTCTCCGGCGCGCGGAGCTCGGAACGTCGACTGGTACTCGAAGATCTCCAATATGCGATCACCGCGCTTCACATCGCGGCCGATCTCCGCCACGACTGGTGAACCTACAGTGCGCGCACCGGTGACTCAGAAGCTTGCCATGTCCGGTGCGCTGTCGGCGAGACGACAAGAATTGCCTGGGCCAACTATTGCATAATGCAAATTCATGTCCGTCGATGTCCTGACCGTCGCCCGGGGTCCGTGGCACCGGTCTGATCCACGCCAGTTCTTCAGAGGCACGCATTCCGGGCTGCTCGTCCTGGCCGCGGTCGTCGGTGCCGGCGCTTTAGCCGACGGGCGTCATGGTGCCGAACCCGCCTCGCTCGTGCTGGAGTTCCCGGTGGTGGTTCGCCCCGACGATCACGTCGCCCAGGGGATCGAGGCGCTCGATCGCAGCGGCTGCGTCGCGGTTCCCGTGCTCGACGAGCGACGGCTCGTCGGCTGGATCAGTTCCCGCACGGCGCTCCGAGCGTTGCGGCGGAGTGTGAGCCATTCGAATGCTGAGAAAGAAGAGGTGGAGTCATGACCAAGCGCATTCCCCGGTCGCTGGCGAGGTTGCCGATTCCGTTGTTCCGGGCCGGGTTGGGCTTCGTGTTCGGGCGACGGCTGGTGATGCTGGAACATGTCGGACGGCGCAGCGGGCTGGCCAGGTATGTCGTACTGGAGGTGCTGGAGCACGACGTCGGCGGACTGGTGATCGTGTCCGGCTACGGCCGGGCGTCGCAGTGGTATCGCAACGTATCGGCGCACCCCGGCCTGCGCGTGTGGACCGGGACCCGCCGCGCCGTGCCGGCGGTTGCTGAGCCGGTTCCGGCTGCAGACGTACCGGCGCGGCTGGAGCAGTACCGCCGCCGTCACCCGCGGGCCGCGAAGGCGCTGGGCCGGACGCTCGAGCTCTCCGACCTCGCCGGCGACGGGCCGCTGCCGTCCGATGTGGGTGAGCGGCTGCCACTGGTACGGATCGAGTTCGGGGCCGGGCGAACGGTCGACTAGCCTCCGCAGAGAATCGAGCTGAACAGGACCCAGTTGAGGGGACCTGATGTGTCGGCTGACGACGTTGCAGCGTGATCTCTGCTCCGTCCCTGCTCCGTGGGACATCGCCAAGTGTCGACAATTGATGAGCGACGATGAGAAGCAAACGCCCAGGTCAGAGGCCAGATTCGCTGGATCGTGGGTTGACGCCGGTCAGCACCGCAGAGATCCTCGACTTCTTCGAAGGCACCCAACAAATCCAGCAACTGATCGTCGCCCGCAGACTCCTCGGCAAGACCTCCGCCGAGCTCAAATAGCCTTATTTGTGAGGCATCCCGGCATGCCTAGGTTGCTGTTCAGACGAGGTTCGGTCCGTCGGCCGGCAACCCCACGCGGAATCATTGTGCGGCGGCGAGAGTGAATCTCAGGATGGGAAGGACCCGGCCTGGGGCGACCGTTCGGTCGCCGATTCGTTCGGCGCCCATGTGGAGGTAGAAACCCTCCGCGTGAGGGTCGGAGTCGAGGGTCAGAGTGCGGAAGCCCGCGCTGTGGGCCGAAGCTACGGCGTGGTTCCAGAGCATCCGGCCAAGGCCGGTGCCGATCGCGGCCGGTTCGATGAAGAGATCCGAGAGTCCGCCGTTCGGCGGTTCGCCGGTGAGGTTGTAGTAGCCCGCTGGTACGCCGTCTTGCTCCGCGACCACGACCTTCCCGTCGCGGATGGTGGCGACGCTGACTACCAGGATGTCCTTCCACTGGTCGAGCATCGCTTGTGGATAGCCCCAGTGGGCCTTGGACCGTTGTGTCAGGGCAGTCAGCATGCTCGAGTCCGCGGGTTCAGCGTTGCGCAGGATGGTCCTGTTCATGACGAGTGAGGATAGCCGGGCCTCAAGGTCCGGGTGGGTCGAACTCCGGAGCGTCCGCTGGTCTTCCGATGAACTAGCAGCGCCCTGTGGGCCAGTTCATTGGCTCAGGCCCAGGTCGGCTTTGGAATCA
Organism: Kribbella sp. NPDC048928; assembly: GCF_043197975.1. Lineage (NCBI taxonomy): Bacteria > Bacillati > Actinomycetota > Actinomycetes > Propionibacteriales > Kribbellaceae > Kribbella > Kribbella sp. NPDC048928. The sequence goes on from NZ_JBICUC010000011.1 coordinate 215,875, forward strand.
GGCAGAACGGATGACCCGCCGGGTCTTCGTAGACGTGATCGGCGAGTTTGCGGGCTCCTAGTGCGAGTAGTTCCGGCTCGGCTTTCGCCGGGTCGTCGACCATGATGTCGAGGTGCATCTGCTGTGGGCGGGTGGGATCCGGCCATTGTGGGCGCTGATGGTCCGGCGCCAACTGGAACGCCAGGCCGGAGCTGTGGTCGTTGTCTGCGACAACGACCCAGTCGTCGCTCTGGTAGGTGATCGGCTTGCCCAGCACAGCGGAGTAGAACCGCGCCAGTACGGCAGGGTCTGGGCAATCGATCGCGAGATGGTGGAGACGTCCGATCATCCCCACATCATCCTGCGTGGACGACCCGACCGCCACGGGATCGCCTCGGCAGCTCAGTAGTCGGCTTTGCCGAAGTCCTTGGCCGGTTGCCAGGCAGGGAAGGCCCAGTCGGCTCGCGATACCTTGGCGCCGCGCTTGCGCGCGACGCCGATCGCTTCGTCGAGCGCCGCTCCGGTTCGCCCCCTGACTGCACGAAGCAATCAGTTCGGCTGGTGGTCGTGTGTGGCGATCCTGGTTTCGATGAGGTGGATGAACTCGGTCCAGTCTGGGTCCGACAGGGTCAAGGACGAACTTGCCTTGGCGACTTCTGCGGCCGCTGCGTCGACAAGCCAGGCGGAGGTGCGGATCATGTTCGCGGCTGCCGCGCGATCGCGACGTACGCCGGTGGGGGTGAAGTCTTGGTTGGCGAGCGCCTGGGTCGCGGTGCTCAGCAGACTCGCTACCAGGGCGTACGCGTTTCCGGCCGATGGCGTGCGGGTGAGCGCCGCGAATCGCGCTCGCGCGGAGTCGACCAAGTCGGGAGTCAGCAGCGTCGCCAGGCGCGGCCACTCTGCACTCATGTGCTCGGCCAGCCACTGTGACACCTTGCGGTACTGCGAGGCTGCGGCGTTCCATCGGGCTCGCATCGCGGTCAGTTCGGCCGGCTCTCCCGCGCCATCCATGAACAGGATCCCCGTCGCGGCGACGACTGCCGCGGCGTTCAGGTCGGCGCATCCGACTGCGCCGTGGCTTGGGTCTGCTCGCGGCTGGTCGAGTTCACCTGTACCGGACCAGTGGTCGGCCAGCACCTTCAGGGCGTTCGCGTCTCGTCGCCAGGCGACCGCTTCCTCCAGCTTGAACAGCGAGTGATACCGCTCGTGCTCGTAACAGCCTCAGGAGTAGTTGCTGAGTTCGATCAGGTTCTGGTCGGGGTCGCGGACGTAGACGCTGAAGATCGGGCCGGTCGCGCCCGTACGCTCGACCGGGCCTTCCTCGATCTCGATGCCATGCGCAACGAGTTCTGCCTGTACGTCGGCGAGCGGCTCGTCGACGATGAAGCAGAGGTCTGCGGTGCCGGGGCCGGGATGTGCGGCCTTGGGCTCGAACTCGTGCCCGGCCTCGTGCAGATTGATCTTGCTGGTTCCGAACGTCAGCGCCCGCCGCCCGCCCTTGAACGTGATCGCAGTCATCCCCAGTACCCGGTAGAAGTCCACCGTCCGGTCGAGATCCGCCACGGTGAGCACCAGATGATCGAGTCGGTTCACCCTCATACGCCGGAGAATACGCTCACGCGGAGCCGGCTTGTCTGGTGTCGGGCAGCCGAGGTGAACGGGGATAATGTCATGGTTGCTCGGCTGGCACGCTGCGACATTCGTCGTTGCCGCGGGGGCGGTGCTCCTGCAGCTCATCCTGGTGCTGCAGGGGCATCAGCATCTGGGCGAGACTGAGCCGGCGATTCAGGCGGCGTCGCGACCCGGCTTGGGTGTCCGGGTGCTGCGATTCGCCAGCTACCTGACGATATGGAGCAACGTGCTGGCCGCGGTGGTTGCGGCGACGCTCGCTCTTCGCCCGGATCGAGACGGACGTTGGTGGCGTGCATTGCGCCTCGATGCTGTAGTGATCTTGTTCGGCGGTGGCATTGTGCATTGGTTCTTCCTGCGACCGCTGCTGGACCTGCACGGCGCGGATCGGGTGGCGGACAAGTTGCTGCATGTTGTTGTCCCGCTGGTGGTAGTCGTCGGCTGGATCGTTGTCGGTCCGCGAGGCCGAATCGGGACGTCGGACCTGGGACGGTTCCTGGTGCTGCCGGTCATCTGGCTGGTCTACACGCTCGTGCGGGGCGCGATCGTCGGTTGGTATCCCTACCCGTTCGTCGACGTCGACCAGCACGGGTATCCGTACGTGACCATCGCCGCCCTGGCCATCGGGGCCCTTCTCGTCGGCCTGGCGCTTGTCGCGAAGCGCCTCGACCGCCACCTACCCGGTGTAGCAGCCAAACGTTCTGCTTGAGGTTGTTGGTACTCCCTCTGTTTCAGGTGATCGATGTTGTGGGCAGGATGCTGCTGGTGTCGCCGAAACCGTGGCGCAGCAGCGGGACCAGGCTGTCCCGCAACAGCAGCCGGGTGATCAGGCGCTGGGCAGCATGGCCGGCTCGGGTGGCCGGGACCAGGCTGCGCGCGAACGATCGCGTACGACGTTGCCGGGCGACGACCACTGGCCGCAGGCGTGCTTCGTAGTCGGTGAATGCGGCCGCACAGTCGTTGGGATGGGCAGTGAGCGCATCGGCGAGCAGGTAGCCGCCGGCCATGGCGAGCGAAGCGCCCTGCGCGGAGGCGAGGGTCAGCGCACCGCAGGCGTCGCCGATCAGCGCCACCCGGCCGGCGGACCAGTGGGGCAGTTCGATCTGGGTGAGTGTGTCCATGAACAACTCGCCGGTGGGAGCCTGGGCGAGGAGCTCGGGCGTGTGCCAGCCGGAGCCTGCGTAAACCGTCCGCAACCGGGCTGCCCGCTGCGAGCGCGGGATGCGATCGGTCGACCGGTCCCGGTAGAGGAACAGCACGATCGAGGTGCCGACGACATCGGTTGGATACAGAACGGTCTGACGGCCGGGCTCGGCGAAGTGGGTCCGTACGTCCGCGAGGCCGGCGATGTCCGGCACCGGGTAGCAGGCCATGGTGAATCCGAGGTGCCGGGCCCAGCGTGACTCGGCACCGAAGGCGAGCTCCCGGGTGCGCGAGTGCACGCCGTCGGCGCCCACCAGTACGTCGAATTCCTCGCTGGTGCTGTCGGCGAACGTCACCCCGACGCCACCCTCACCCTGGTGCACCTCGGCGATGCTCTGACGATGGCGGACCTCCACGCGGTCCCGTACCGCGTCGGCGAGGACGGCCTCGAGCGTGGTGTGCATCAGGGCGAGATAGGGGCCGCGCAGGACTTTCTCCGTCAGCGGCCGGTCCAGGCGCCCGGTGACCCGGCCGGACGCGTCCACGTACGCGATCGAGTCCGAGCGCAGGGGACGATCCGCGAGCCGTTCGAGGATGCCCATCCGGCGGGCGATCTCGTATCCCGTACCGGAAAAGTCGATCCCGTAGCCGCCCAACGGCCCGGCTGGAGCGCGTTCGGCAACGACAGGCGTATGTCCGGCCCGATCGAGCCAGTACGCGCAGGTGAGGCCGGCCACCCCACCACCAGAGATGAGCACCCTCATGCGCGTTCTCCGAACAGATCGCCAAGAGTGTCGACGGGCCGCCTAGGCATAAACGGGCACGATCGCAGTTGCTCGTGCGCTGCAGTCGTAGGCAAGGACTATGCCGCCCTGCTCGGGGCACGCGTAAATCCTGATCTCTGTACCCGGCGGCATGTTTAGGTACAGGTAGGTCGTCGTATTGTTGCCTTCGCGATTCCACGCATGGTAGGGGCCCGGGTTGCTCAGGTCGTAGCGATAATAGATGATCGCGACGCCGTAGCCGTCCTTGTGTGAATCGTGAATTGCCAAGATCTGAGGGTCTGCGTTGAAATAGCCGTAACCAGCCCAAGTTGTTGCCAGGGCAGTGGTGGAATAGGCGAACGACTGGCCGGTGGTCGCTACCGCGAGTGTCGCGACCGCAGCAACCATGGCGGCTGTCCGAGTTGCGGTGCGCTTGACGAGCGAGATGGTCGGCAGGTGTTTGTTCAGCATGAATTTTGCCTCCTCAGGCAGAGTGAACGTGCTGGTTGTGTGTCAGGTGCAGGACGCCGAGGATGGTGACTGATCCCAGTAGTCCGGCTGTGCAGATGACGAGGTACGGGGGTATCAAGGTGGCGACCGCGCCGCCGACTGTCATGCCGACGCCTTGAAGGGTCATCATCCCGGCGCCCAGCAGAGACATGGCCTGGCCGCGTGCGCCTTCGGGTACGGCTTGAACGAACCAACGGTCGATACCGAGTGTGTAGCCGGCGCACAATCCGGTCAGCAGCATCAAGGCAGCCGCGATCGGTAGCGACGGGTGGGTTCCGAAGGCGATCATCGGAAAGAGTGAAAGTGTCATCAGCGGCGATACGAGGCGGTCGCGCGCGGCGGGGGCGACCAGTGTGGCCGTCAGCGTCTCGCTGACCACGGTGCCCGCCGGCATTGCAGCCAAGAACAGCCCGAATCCGGCCGTACCCGCTCCCGAAGCGTCGGCAAACGGCGCGGCTACTCCTTCGGCGACGACGAAGAACATCGGAGGGACCCACCACATCAGAAGCAAGACGCGGATTTGACGGTCGCTGAGCAAGGCCAGAGCGGACCTGGTTGACGCGCGCGTCAGCGCGCCGGCCTGGGTGACTCGCGCCGGCCGGTCCCGGGTGCCCAGACGAAGCAGCAGGCTCGAACTCACGAAGGTGACGGTCGTGACGCAGAGCGCAGTACGGGGCGACAGCCATACCAGTGCGAGCCCTCCGAGCCCATACCCGACGACCTGCGCGCTTTGTGAGACGATCCGGATCAGTGACCGACCGAGGACATACAGATCCTCGGACAGGATGTCGGCAAGGCTCGCCGCCCGGGTGCCCGTGAACAGCGGTGAAATCATCGCGACCGCGAATCGGGGAATGAACAACACCGGAACTGGGAGCGCGGGGACGGCCATCACGGCCACACAGGCGGCCGACAACAGGTCGCAAGTGACCAGCACGCGGCGGGGTGGGCGTCGATCGGCGATACCCGACAAGGTGACTCCGCTCAACGCATAGGGCAGGAAGCCGAAGGCGAATACCAGAGCGGTCAGAAGCGCTGAGTGCGTCCGGCGGAAAACCAGGACAGCCAACGACACCTCGGCGAGGACACCGCCCAGGACGGACAGAACATGAGCGACGAAGATGGCTCGGAACTCCCTGACCGCAAGCACTTCCCGATAGCCCGATCGCGGGGGACGGCCCGGCTCCGGGTAGACGGGTGGCTGGGTCGGATCCGCGGACGAGGTGGAATCCTCCGCCATGGGGACTTCGCTCGCTTTCCTTGTGCTGTTGGCCAGTTGCGGTATCGATCGCCATGGTCGGTCGACCTGTCCTGAGAGGCAGTTGATCTCCGTGCACTGAGATCAACTGCCGGAGTGTGACGGCTTGATCAGCGGGGCAGCCAGTTCTTCGGCAGCCAGTTGCCAGGTGTGTCCATCGCGTCTCACCTCCTCCGTTCCCTCTCGGTGGCGTCACCATAACCCATTCGCGTACCGTGCGGTACACGAATAACTGACTTGATGCGGCATCGCGGTCGGCAACGCCGACGAAGTTCTCGCCATGGTGGTAACCTGACCGTTCGTGGACCACCTGGTCTACGAACGGAGGAATACTGTGCATGAACTTGTGATAGCTGGTGGCCGATGAAGCGCCGGCTGGTCGTCGGGATCAGCGGTGCGACCGGGATCGCGTACGGCGTTCAGGTGCTCCGCTTCGCACGCGCCGCGGGCATCGAGACCCATCTCGTGGTCACGCCGGCGGCGCAGCAGACACGGTCGTACGAGACCGCGCTGTCAGCACGCGAACTGCAGACACTCGCGGACGTCACCAACAAGCCGGCCGAGGTCGGCGCTGCAATCGCCTCGGGCTCGTTCCGTACGACCGGCATGATCGTCGCGCCGTGCTCGGTGCGCACTCTCGGTGCGATCGCGCACGGGCTCGGCGACAACGCCCTGACCCGGGCCGCGGACGTCACGCTCAAGGAACGGCGACGGCTGGTGCTGCTCGTCCGCGAGACTCCGCTGACTCTGGCGCATCTGCGGGCCATGACTGCGGTGACCGAGATGGGCGGCATCGTGATGCCTCCGGTGCCGGCGTTCTACCCGCGACCGGACAGCATCGACGAGATCGTCCACCACACCGTCGCCCGCGCCCTCGATCTGTTCGACATCGACGTACCTGGCACCCCGCGCTGGGGCGGCGACAGCGCCGTGCCCGAGCCCAGCCCGCTGGTCTCCCGGAACAACTCACTGCGAAAGGCGAGCCGTTGAAGCACCTCAAGAGCCTGCGCGAGTTCGTCGACGAACTGAACGCCGCCGGCGAGCTCCAGCAGATCGACACCGAGATCGATTGGAACCTCGAGATCGGCGCGATCATCCGCCGCTCGTACGACCTGCGCGCTCCCGCCCCGCTGTTCACCAACATCACCGGCTACCAGGACACCGGTTTCCGGGTGCTGGGCGCGCCCGGCTCGCTGAGCGGGCCGCAGCATCGATTCGCGCGGCTCGCCCTCGCGGTGGGTCTGCCGGCGGACGCGACCGGTCAGCAGATCGTCCAGGCGCTGGCCGCGGCACGTTCCCGCCCCGAGGTCCCGCCGGTCGAGGTCCCGGCCGCCGGCGCGCCCTGCAAGCAGAACGTCGCGACCGGCGACGACATCGACCTCTGGGCGTTCCCCACGCCGTTCCTGCACGGCAACGACGGCGGCCGCTACATCCAGACGTACGGTATGAACATCGTGCGTACCCCGGACGGCTCCTGGACCAACTGGTCCATCAACCGGATGATGATCGCCGGGAAGAACACGCTCGCCTGCCTGATCCCCGCGCCCCAGCATCTCGGCATCATCCGGTCGAAGTGGACCGAGATCGGCGAACCGATGCCGATCGCGCTCGCGATCGGAGTCGAACCCGGACTGCCACTGGTCGGCGGGATGCCGCTGCCCGAGGGCGCCGACGAGAGCCACTACCTTGGCGCACTGTTCGGCGAAGGCATCGAGGTCGTCCGTGCCGAGACCGTTGATCTGCTGGTCCCGGCCACGGCGGAGATCGTGATCGAAGGGCACATCAGCATCGACCGGACCGTGATGGAGGGGCCGTTCAACGAGTTCCCCGGTTACAACGCCACCGAGTCCTCGCTCAAGCAGCTCTTCACGGTGTCGGCCATCACCTACCGCGACCGTGCGATCATGCCCGCGGTGGCGGCCGGACCTCCGGTGGAGGAAGACCACACCATCATCGGCACCACCAGCGCAGCCGAGATCTTGCACCTGCTCCAGCAGGCCGAGCTGCCGGTCGCCTCGGCCTGGTACAACTTCGAGGCCGCCGTCCACTGGCTTGTCGTTGCCCTGCACAACGACTGGCACGAAGCCACCGGAGTCGGCGCCCACGAGCTGGCCGACCGGGTCGCCGAGGTGGTCTTCGCGGGGAAACCGGGCGTCAACGCACCCAAGATCATGCTGGTCGAGGACGACATCGACATCACCGACCTCGAACAAGTCATGTGGGCCTTCGCCACCCGATGCCACCCCGACGTGGATCGCGGTACGTTCCACTACCCCGACAAGGTCAGCGACCAACTCGCCGTCTACCTGTCCACCGAGGAACAGCACACCTTCCGCGCCGGCAAGGTCATCTACAACTGCCTGCTCGGCGACCTCTACCCCGACCACGAGCGCCCCCTCAAGGGCAGCTTCGAAAACGGATGGCCGGCCGACGTCCAGCAGAAGGTCCTCGCCAACTGGCACACCTATGGCTTCCGGTGACCCGCCCCGAGCTTTCGTGAACGGAGAAGGCAATGGACCTGAGACGTAGCCTCACTGCGAGTGTTACCGCGATTCTGGGTGCGGCGCTGCTGCAGTTCAACTGTGTGAGAGGGTTCGGCCTGGTTGTGCGCTGTGCAGATCACTTCGTAGAGAGTGGCGGTCTCCGAATCGCCCCCAGTGGTGTCGGTCGTTCAGGTGGGTTCTTCGGTGTTCTCCGGTGGAATGGTGATGCCGTTGTCTAGGGCGAGACGGAGGAGGCTGTCGAGTTCGCCGGAGTAGACGCGTTCGGCGTCGAGGTCTCCGGTCTCCTCGGCGGCGCGGAGCTGTTCCCGTGCGGAGGTGATCCGGCGGCGCAGTTCGGCGGTGAACGTGTCCATGGTGGGCACACTCTATCCACGAGTTGCAGAATTCTTCAATTCGTGATCGCATACTTTTTGCACATCGTGGAGCACCGGAAGGCGGAGGTATGACGACACCGCTGCACCAGTTGAAGGCTGAGTTCTTCAAGACGCTGGGGCATCCCGCGCGTATTCGGGTCCTGGAGCTGCTGAGCGAACGCGACATGGCGGTCAGCGAGCTCCTGCCGGAGCTCGGTCTCGAGGCGTCCAACCTCTCTCAGCAGCTGGCGGTTCTGCGCCGGGCCGGGCTTGTCACAACTCGTCGCGAGGGTTCGCAGGTGTACTACTCGCTGACCAGTCCGCGGGTGGCCGAGTTGCTGGCGGTCGCTCGGGGGATCCTGACGACCGTGCTGTCCGACCAGGTCGAGCTGCTGGACGGTCTGCGCGCGGACACCCCGGCGACAGCTCGGTCCGGTGCGAGGCGAGCGGCCCGATGAGGGCGCTGTTCCGGAAGATCCGCTCGACCGGCAGGATCGCGGAGCCTCGACCGGAGCGGCGTCCGGCGAGCGATGACGTACTGCGAGGATCCGTTCAGGTGCGGCACGTCGACGCCGGTTCGTGCAACGGGTGCGAGGTCGAGATCGGCTCCGCGTTCGGTCCGGTGTACGACGCGGAGCGGTACGGCGCGCGCCTGGTCGCATCGCCCCGGCATGCCGACGTGTTGCTGGTGACCGGTCCGGTGACGCGGAACATGGCCGATCCGCTGCGGAAGGCGTACGAGGCGACGCCGGCGCCGAAGCGGGTCGTCGCGGTGGGGGACTGTGCGCACAACTGTGGCGTGTTCGCGGGTGGTTACGGAGTGCAGGGCGCGGTCTCCGACGTGATCCCCGTCGACGTCGTCGTCCGCGGCTGTCCGCCCGAACCGCCGCAGATCATCGAAGCGCTCCGGGACCTGACCGGCCGATGACGATTGGTTGGGCGCTGCTCGGCGTGGTCGTGGTTGCCGGGCTCGGTGCGCTGGGCGCATTCGTCGCCGCTCCTCGCCGTCGCGCGCTCATTGCCGGCCTGTCGACGGCTGCCGCGGGTTCTCTCGGCGGGCTCGCGGGAGTCGCGGCGCTGAGCGGACGGACGTTCTCGACTACGATCCCGGCCCTGCTTCCGCTCAGCGAAGCATCGGTCGCAGTGGACGCGTTGTCGGGGCTGTTCTGCCTGTTGATCGGCGGCGTCTCGGTCGTGGTGGGGATTTACACCATCGGCTACTTCGGCGGCGGGCATGCCGGATCGCGGTCCGCGCAGGGCCTGCTGCCGCTGTTCGTTGCCGCGATGATCCTGGTCCCGGCGGCGGGGAACGTGACCACGTTCCTGGTGCTGTGGGAACTGATGGCTCTGGCGTCGCTGGCCCTGGTTCTCGCCGAGCACCGGCTTCGGCCGGCGGTTCGCGACGCCGGAGTCTGGTACGGCGCGATGACGCACGCCGGCCTGCTCGCGATCCTCCTCGGACTCGTGCTGTTCGCCTCGAAGGCCGGTGGCGAATCGTTCGCCGTGTTGCGCCAGGCGGGCCTGTCCCCGACCGTACGTTCCCTGGTGTTCGTCCTGGTCTTCGTGGGATTCGGATCAAAGGCCGGCCTGGTGCCGCTGCACGTGTGGTTGCCTCGGTCCCATCCGGAGGCTCCGAGTCCGGTGTCGGCGTTGATGTCCGCGGCGATGGTCAAGCTCGGTCTGTACGGCGTGCTGCGCGTGGGACTCGATCTGCTCGGCGGCGGGCCGCGCTGGTGGTGGTTGCTGGTACTGATCGTGGGCGGCGCGTCTGCGCTGTACGGGGTGCTCCAGGCCACTGTCGCGGTCGACCTGAAGCGTCTCCTGGCCTACTCGACGACCGAGAACCTGGGGTTGAGCTTCATCGGTGTCGGCGCGGGGGGCATGTTCGCAGCGGGTCCTGCGCAGGGCGGCAATCGAACGCTGGCGAGCCTTCTGATCGCGGCAGCGGTGCTGCATGCGCTGAACCATGCGGGATTCAAGACACTGCTGTTCCTGGGCGCCGGATCAGTACTGCGATCCACGGGCCTACGTGACCTCGACAGCCTGGGCGGACTGATCGCGCGGATGCCGGCGACCGCGGCGTTGTTCGGAGTCGGGGCGCTCGCGGCCGCGGCGCTGCCGCCCGGCAACGGTTTCGTGTCCGAGTGGCTGCTCGTGCAGGGCCTGATCCATGGGCTGCCGGGCGCCGATGCTGTGGTCGCGGTGGCGATGCCGTTGGCGGTCGGGGTCGTCGCGCTGACCGCGGGTCTGGGGGTGGCGACTTTCGTGAAGGCGTTCGGTGTCGGCTTCCTGGCTCGTCCGCGGTCGAAGGCCGCCGCTGCGGCGAAGGAATCGCCGATGAGTATGCGTGGCGCGATGCTGATCGCTGCCGTGGTGTGTGTCGGCCTTGCGGTGGTTCCGGCCGCGCTGGCGCCGGCGCTGACCCGGGTGCTGGGTTCGTTACCGACGGTCCGGGACGGCTCGCCGTTACGTGGCGGTGTGACGTTGCGGCTGGAAGGTATCCAGGGGTCGATGTCGCCCCTGCTCATTCTGGCGGCCTTGCTGGTGGCGGCGCTGCTCGTGGTCGCGTTGGTGCGGCGTGGGTTGCCTCGTCGCGAGTCGCTGGTCTGGGGCTGCGGTGGTACGCGGCTCGATCCACGGATGGAGTACACCGCCACGTCGTTCGCCGAACCGCTGACCCGCGTGTTCGACGACGTACTGCAGCCGGAGAAGGACGTCGACGTCACCCATCACGCCGAATCCCAGTACCTGATCGAGAGCGTTCAGTACCGGCAACGCGTCGACGATCGCCTGGAGAACGCGCTGTATCCGCCCGTACTTGCTGCTGGCAACAAAGTTGGCGCGGTGCTGAGCCGCCTGCAGAACGGAAGCGTGCACCGGTATCTCGCGCTGGGCCTGACCGGACTGATCGTAGTCCTCGTCGTCGTGGGGCTGACGGCGTGAGCATCGTCGGGATTGTCGTCCAGGTCGCACTGCTGGCGGTGCTGGCACCGTATCTGGTGGGCCTGATGCGGCAGGTACGTGCGCGGATGGAGGGTCGTGCCGGGGCCGGTGTCGGGCAACCGTGGCGTGACCTGCGCAAGTTGTTCCGCAAGGAGCCGATCACCGCTCCCGGGTCGAGCTGGGCGTTCGCCGCCGCGCCAGCCGTCTTGGTCGCGACGACCGTCGTGATCGCAGCGGTCGCGCCGTTCGTCGCCACGGTGTCACCGCTGGACGGCGTCGTGGATCTGTTCGCGGTGGTCGGACTGCTGCTGCTCGGTACGGTGGCGCTCGCGCTGGCCGGGTTAGACACAGGCACGGCGTTCGGCGGTATGGGTGCGAGCCGGGAGATCACGATCGCTGCCCTGGCCGAGCCAACCATCCTGCTGGCTGGGTTCGCGTTGTCGGCTCGGGTCGGCTCGACAAATCTGGCCGCGATCGTCGAACGCGGCCAGCAGGTTCCGGGCGATGTGCTGTCGCCGGCTTCGCTGCTCGCGGCTGTCGCCTTGGCGGTCGTGGTGATCGCAGAGGCGGGGCGGTTGCCGGTCGACAACCCGTCGACCCATCTCGAACTCACGATGATCCACGAGGCGATGGTGCTGGAGTACTCCGGTCGCGACCTCGCGCTGGTCGAGTTCGCCTCCGCACTGCGACTGACGGTCCTGCTCGGCCTCTGGTCGAGTCTGTTCCTGCCCTGGGGCGTAGCGACCTCGGCGTCGCCGCTCGCCCTGCTGATCGGCGTCGTGGCGTTCGCGGTGAAGGTCGGCGTACTCGGAGCGTTGCTGACGGCCGGTGAGTTGTTCATGGCCAAGCTGCGGCTGTTCCGGGTGCCGGAGTTGCTGGCCGGGTCGTTCCTGTTCGGTCTGCTGGCCGTCTCGTCCTCCTTCTTCCTGGCGTGATCATGACGACTCAATGGCTCTATCTGATCTGCGGTGGCCTGCTGCTCTCGTCGGTGATGGTGCTGTGGCGGCGCGAGTTGTCCGCGATCGTCCGGCTCCTTGTCCTGCAGGGAGTTCTGCTGGCTGGGCTCGCCGGGGTGCTCGCCGTACGGCTGGACAGCGTCGAGCTCGGCGTCGTCGCGGCCGGCGTACTCGCCCTGAAAGCGTTCGTCGTCCCGACGATCCTCCGGCGGGTACTGCGAGACAGTGGTGAGGCCCGCGAGACCGAACCCTTGACCAACGTCACAGCGTCGATCGTCGCGGCCGCGCTGCTGACCCTGCTGGCGTACGCCGCGAGCCGTCCCATCGTGCGGTTGTCGCCGACCGCGGAGACGCACGCGGTGCCGGTCGGGCTGGCGATGGTGCTGATCGGGTTCTTCGTTCTGGTGACCCGGCGGCGGGCGTTGTCGCAGATCGTCGGATTCCTGCTGCTCGACAACGGGATCGCGACGACCGCGTTCCTGATCACCGGCGGCGTTCCGGGCGTCGTCGAGCTGGCCGTCTCCCTCGACGTACTGCTGATCGTGCTCGTGCTGCAGGTGCTGACGGCTCGGCTCCGCACGACCTTCGGCGGGACGGACATCGACGAGCTGCGGGAGTTGCACGACTGATGAGTCTCACCGGTGTGCCGGCGGCGCTCCTTGTCGCTACGCCGATCGTCGCCCCGCTCGCAGTGGCTGCGGTGGCGGTCAAGCTGGGGTGGCGGCGTTCCGTTGCCATCGGAACGGTTGCGGCGGCCCTTGCCGTCCTTGCTGTCGGTGTGAGTACGGCGGTCTGGACTGCGGACGGGGGAGTCGTCGAGGCCGGGAACTGGTTGCGGATCGACGCCCTGTCCAGCGTGATGCTGATCGTCATCGGGGCCGTTGGCGGAGTCGCGACGTGCGCCGGGATCGGGTACCTGGACGAGGAGCTGGCGTCCGGACACACCAGTCCGACCCGCGCACGGTGGTACGGGATCCTCGTGCCGCTGTTCCTGGCGACCATGGTCGTCGCCGTACTGGCGAACAACCTGGGACTGTTGTGGGCCGCGATCGAAGGCACCACGATCGTGACGGCATTCCTCGTCGGCCACGGCCGGTCGCGGAAGTCCTTGGAAGCCACCTGGAAGTACGTGATCATCTGCTCGGTCGGGATCGCGCTCGCGTACCTGGGGACCGTCCTGGTGAACTACGCGGCCAAGCAGGCCGGTGTGGTCGAGAACGGAACGCTCGACTGGACGCAACTGGTCGCGCACGCGGGTGAGCTCGACCCGGGGGTGATGCGTCTTGCCTTCGGGCTGCTGGTCCTGGGATTCGGTACGAAGGCCGGTCTGGTGCCTCTGCACAGCTGGTTGCCGGACGCGCACAGCCAGGCCCCGGCTCCGGTGTCGGCCTTGATGTCGGGTGTCCTTCTGCCGGTCGCGGTCTACGCTCTGGCCCGCTACCGGGTAATCGCGGTCGCCAGCGTCGATCCGGGGTTCGTCCGCGGGCTGTTGCTGACTGTGGCGTTGTTGTCGTTGCTCCTGGCCGCGGGACTTCTTCTCGCACAGCGCGACTACAAGCGGCTGCTCGCGTATTCCAGTATCGAGCACATGGCGCTGGCGGTCGTTGCAGTAGCCATCGGTACGCCGCTGGCAATCGCTGCTGTGCTGCTCCATATCGTCGGGCACGGGCTGAGCAAGGCGGTCTTGTTCTGCAGCGCCGGTCAGATCCTCGCCCGCGAAGGCAGTACGCGGATCGAGGCTGTCCGGGGATTGTTCGCCCGTGCGCCGATCCTTGCGGCACTGTTCGCGACCGGTTTGCTCGCGTTGCTGGGGCTGCCGCCGTTCAGCCTGTTCGCCAGCGAGCTCGGCCTGATCCGTGCGGGGATCGATGCACGGCTCGGTTGGGTCATGGCCGTCGTGCTGGTACTGCTGCTGGTGGTCTTCGTTGCCATCAGCACCAAAGTGTCCGGCATTCTCCTGGGCGCCGCCGCCAGTCCGGAGCCGACAGGACCCAACACGACAATTACGTCGGTCAAGACCTTGCGACTGTCGACCTTCGTTCCGCTGGTAACGGGCCTGGCCGCGGTCGCCGTGCTCGGGATCGTCGACTGGCCACTCGGTTCGCTGTTGCGGACCGCCGCACAGATCGTGGGGACCAGATGAGCCCGGACGTCCGGACGTACCCGAACCGCCGCCAGTCCACCGTCACGGCCGAGACCCTCCTCGACCGCGTCGCCGCCTTGCTGGACGACGGCTTCCGGCTCGTGCTGATCGCGGGGCACGACGACCCGGACGCGTTCCGCGTGGTGTATCTCTTCGCCGCCGGTCAGCCGGATCGCCGGGCCGAGTTGGTGCTGACCACGAGCCGTTCCGAGCCGTGGATTCCCAGCCTGGCCGCGCTGTCTTTCCCGGCGGGGCGGTTCGAACGCGAGCTGCGCGACCTGTTCGGTATCGAGACCCGGGCCCACCCGTTGCCACGCCGGCTGGTGCTGCACCAGCACTGGCCCGAGGGCTGGTTCCCGATGCGTCGCGACGCAGGTCAGCCGCCTGCGTTCGGAGACGTCGATGAGCCGTACCCGTTCCTGACCGTCGACGGCACCGGGGTGTACGAGATCCCGGTCGGCCCGATCCACGCCGGCATGATCGAGCCCGGGCACTTCCGGTTCTCGGTGGTCGGCGAGACGATCCTGAAGCTCAAGGCGCGGCTGTGGTTCGTCCACAAAGGTATCGAGAAGCTTGCTGAAGGCAAGCTGATCGCGGAGGTGCTGCAGCTTGCGGAGCGGGTGTCGGGCGACACCTCGGTCGGGCACGCGCTGGCCTTCTGCCTCGCCGTCGAGGAGGCGCGCGACTGGGCCGTGCCGTCGCAGGCGCAGGTGCTGCGGGCGATCCTGCTCGAGCTGGAGCGGCTGTACAACCACGTCACGGATATCGGTGCCCTCTGCAAGGACGTCGGGTACGGCATCGCGAACGCCCACGCACAACGAATTCGTGAGCAGTTGCTCCGGCTCAACAAGGACGTCACCGGCCACCGTCTGCTCCGTGGTGCAATCACGCCCGGAGCTACCCACCTTCGCGCATTGCCCGACCCGGCGCTTCTTGGCGAGATCGCGTCCGATATCCAGGAGATCGTCGACATCGCGCTCGCCAACAGCGTCGTACTGGACCGAATGACGGGCACCGCAGTACTCCGTCCTGACCAGGCGCGCGGTATCGGCACCCTCGGGTACGTCGCCCGCGCCAGCGGCCTCGACCACGACGCCCGCCGCGATCATCCCTTCACGCCGCTGACCACTGGCGTCACAGCCCCGGCACACACCGGCGGGGACGTCCTGGCGCGGTTGCGGACCAGACTCGACGAGATCCACGCTTCCGTTGCCTTGATCACCGAATTGCTGGCCGACCGGCCGCCCCTGGCCGCTGAGACGGTCAAGCCCAGTTGGCTGGCGGCCGGCCGCTCATCCGGTGTCGGCCTCGTCGAAGGATGGCGCGGGACGATCGCTCACCGCGTCGAGTGCGCGCCGGACGGCACCGTGTCCCGCCTGAAGATCGTCGACCCGTCGTTCTTCAACTGGCCGGCGCTCCCGGTCGCCCTGGCGGACACGATCGTTCCCGACTTCCCCCTCACCAACAAGAGCTTCAACCTCTCCTACGCCGGGAACGACCTGTGAAGCGACGCCAGCCACGCCCGATGAACATCGTCACCGTCCAGCGCTGGGTGGCCTCGGTCATCCTCATCGGCCTCCTCCCTACCGCCGCAACCGCCTTCTACATCTTCTGACACCACAGCGCCGACTCCGCTCAGCGGAGGAGGGCGCGGCAGTCCCAGTCGTCGAAGGCTGCGGTGAGGCATTGGAGTTTCGGCCACCAGTAGTCGATCGGTGAGCCGTCGTACGCGTCCTGGATCGGCATCAGGATCCAGTACACGAGGCCTATCCGGTAGTCGTTCTCGAGGCGCTCGAGGCTGTAGCCGGTGACGCCGTATTCCGTGAGTCGGCGGTGGAACTGCTCGAGCAGACGCCGTTCGCGACCCTGGGTGTTGCGTTGGTCCGAGGTCCAGAACGTCGCCATCAGGTTCACCAGATCGCCGGCGCCGATGTCGATGCACGCGCTCTGCCACCTGTCCGCAGAGGTCGACGACGTGCGCCGGCAACCAGGCGTCGTTGTCCGCGAGCACCTTCTGCCACGATGCCCCGCGACGAGCCGCGTAGTGCTCGAACCCTTCGACGTCCTCAGACCAGTAACCCCAACCAAGTTGCTCCTGGAGCGGATGCTCCCACCAGTACGCCTTCAGCCGCGCCAACGTGTCGACCACGGAGACCTGATCAGCCTCCGACGCCAGCACGTGCCCGATACCTTCGGCGCGCGTGAGCGGCGGACGATGCGTCGCGGACAGATCCTCCAGCAGTACGAACGGGTCGTCCGCGGGCCCGATCGCGAAGCACCTCGGGACGATCTCAGGATGTCCCGTCGCCGCGGCAACCGTACGGTAGAAGCGGCCCTCCTCCGCGGCCGCCGCCACACTCCAGGCAGAGTCAGCCGGCCGCTTGAGCACGTACGCCGCAGCCTCTACCGCCCCGCGGAACTCGACCCGAACCCGCACTGTCGCGGAGTTGAACGCGCCGGTATCCAGGACGTCGACCCTGGCGACCTCCCGCCCGCCCAACACTCCGGCCCGGCGAAGGACCTCGGCCACACCGTCTGCTCCCACACCGTCAGCTTCCTCGCAGCAGGCGTCCGGCAGCAATCGAATTGGCGGCACGTCGAACGGCTGAACGCGCCTGCGAGGGCGGTTTGTTGCGTTGTTGAGTCTCGCTGAGAGATCTGCGCGCTCAGGTGTGCTTCTCGGCCAGGAGTTTCAGGCGTTGAAGGGCCTCGTTGTTTCGCAGGTGCAGCAAGGGGTCGGCGATGGCCGACGGCAGCAGGCTTACCGGGCCGCTGACGGCGGTCTCGGTCATCACGAGGCTGCAGCCGTCCGCAGTGGGCGTCGCCCGGAACTCCACCTCGCCGTGGCCCACCGGCCAGACCCGGATGCGCAGCCGCAGGCGTTTCAACGGCTCGTACTCCAGGGACGACGTGGTGTCGTCGATCAGGATCGGCCAGGCGCCGACCGAGTGGTGGATCCGGCCGCCGGGCTCCGGCCAGGGCGGGTCGACGTCCCGGATCCGGGACGCGCCCACGACCCACGCGGCGTACGACCAGCCGTCGGTGAGGATCGCGAACACCTCCTCGACGCTCGCTGCGATCAGGCACTCGTTCTCACTCATGCGTCACCTCATCCGGGAGCAGGAACCGGGTTGGGCGTCCGGGATCAGGTGAAGATGCTGACGCCGCCCGGGCCGACCAGCAGGCCGATGACGATCAGCGCGATGCCCCACAGCTTCGCGCCGCGGAACAGCGAAACGATTCCGGAGATCACCAGAATCACGGCGATGATCCAGAGAATGAATTCCATGGTCTCCCTCTCACTGGGCAGATGTAACCGGACGGATTGGCGGACCCCGAATTTGTGACCCGACCCCAGCAGGTCACGTCCACGTTCCGGCATTTCCAGTGCCCGGCCGGCTCTCCGGTAAACCCGGTGGAGGCAATCTCCCGCACAGCCGCATGATTCGGGGTACCGACGGGTCAGGCAAATCCATGCGAAAGGACACAAAATGGCTGCGGATGTCGTCGACCTGATCATGCAGGACCACCGTGAGGTTGAGCGCCTGTTCCACGAGTTGCAGGACAAGCCGGAGAAGCGGCCGAACCTGTTGCCCGTACTGACCACTCTGCTCACTGCTCACAGCCGGGCCGAGGAGGCGGAGGTGTATCCGGTCGCCGCTCAGGAGGCCGGCGAGAAGGACGAGGTCTCGCACAGCCAGCAGGAGCACATCGAGGCCGACCAACTCCTGGCCAAGCTCGCCGAGACCGACCCGACCTCGCCCGCGTTCGAGAAGGCGCTGCAGAACCTTGTCGACGCCGTGACTCATCACGTCGAGGAGGAGGAGACCAAGGTGCTTCCAGGGATGCGGTCGAACCTGTCCGACGAACGGCGCGCTCAACTCGGCGATGCGTTCGCCGCGAGTCGTAAGCAGCACCTGGGGGAGCAGCCCGGCGACATGACCCGTGACCAGCTCGCTCAGCAGGCCGACAACGCGGACATCTCCGGTACCTCGGGCCTGAGCAAGGACGAACTCAAGAAGAAGGTCGAGAGCGAAGGCGAACTCTGACCTGGTAAAGCCGCGGGGCGGCGGTTGGTCAGGTGGTCTGCGGGCACCGGTGGGTATTGCAGTTCGAGAGAGGAGATTCTGATGGGCGTGGGAGACAAGATGAAGAACGCTGCCGAGGCGGCCAAGGCCAAGGTCAAGGAGAAGACCGGCGAGGCGACCGATGATCGCGATCTGCAGGCCGAGGGGCAGGCGGAGAAGACGAAGGCCGACCTCAAGCAGGCCGGTGAGAAGGCGAAGGACGCGTTCAAGGACTGATCAATGCCCACTGGATCCCCGTCTCCGCTGCGGAGACGGGGATCTGCTGTGCTCGGTCAGCCGTCTCGGACTTGCCGCACCGGATCGACGAGCGGTTGAAGGGCAGGGCGCCGGGAGGACGAATCCGGAGTCTGACTCCCGACGCCCTGCGTCAAGGGAGCGTGCGGCCGTTGGGTGCACGCTCATGTCGGTACTTCGGAGCAGCGAGGGGAGTGGATGGGGCGATCCGGCGACGCGAGGTTCAGTCCTCGCGGCGGGGCAGCTGCTCGTCCGGGTCTTCGTCCGTGCTCAGCGGACCGGGGGCCACAGAGTCTTGAGGGTCTGCGGGAAGTCGGCCACCGCGTCGCTGCCCAACAGGGCCAGCTGGAGGATGAAACCGGTGATGTTTGCGATCATCACGTTGGCCAAGGCCTCCGCCGAGGGCTCGGCCGGTAGTCCTCCTGCCTCCTGATGTCGTGCGACGGCCTCGGCGATCTCGGCTCGCAGGGTGGCGAGCATCTCCCCGAAGGCGATGCCGATCTTGGGGTTCCTGAGTGCCTCGGCCCAGGCCTGTACCCCGATCCCTGCCAGCCCGGATTCGCTGTCCTTGGCCTGGAGGAGTTCCACCGCGGCCGCGAGTGCGGCTCCGATCGATTCGTCCGTACGTTCCTGGGTGACCGCTCTGATCGTGGCCCCGACCTGCCTGATGTTGTCCTCGGCGATGGCCAGCACAACCTCGTCCTTGCCGGCGAAGTACCGGTACACCGCCCCTGACGACAGCCCGGCCTCGGCGAAGAGGTCGTGCATCGAGGTGGCGTGGAAGCCGTTGCGCAGGAAGGCGCGGCGGGCGGCGTTCAGGATGTGTTCGCGACGAGCGTCACGGTATCTCTCGGAGGTCTTGGGCACAGAAAGAGTATAGTGCGAAAACGAACGTTCGTTGCTGTTTGGCGTGCCCGGTGAGGCGGTACGCCCGGAAACTCGATCTGAGAGGCGCACAGAAGTGCCGAAGAATCCGCTCGTCAAGCACCCACCATGGCGGCAGTTGCTCATCTTGTCGGTGATGGTTCCGCTGGTCGTCAGTCTTGCGGTCCTGGCCTTCACCTGGCCCGCATCTCGGACCGAGGCGCGAAACCTGCCGGTCGGGATCGTCGGCACCGGCCTGGCGACACAGCAGACTGTGCAGAAGCTCACCAGCGCCGCGCCAGGTGCCTTCGAGTTGCACCTGTACTCCGACGACGCGGAGGTCCGATCGGCCATCGCTCATCGAGAGGTGTATGGCGCTTTCGAGATCTCGTCGAGGCGTTTCACGGTACTGACCGCCAGCGCGGCCGGTCCCGCTGTCGCCCAACTGCTGTCTTCGACCGCCCAGCGTGTGACCGGCCAAGCCGATCCCGCACACTTGGCCGCTGCGAACCCGGTCGTCCACGACGTCGTGGCGACGTCGGGCGACGACCCGCGGGGCGCGATCTTCACAGCCGCGGTCACGCCGTTGGTCCTTGGCGGGGTGATCGTCGCCGTGATGGTGGCCGTCCTGGTCGGCTTCCGGCCGGCCTGGAGAGAGATCGTCGCTCTTGCCCTGGTCTCCGGTATCACCGGCGTCGGCGTGCACCTGGTCGCTCAGGACTACGTCGGCGCCCTGCCTGGCGATCGGATCCAGACCTGGGCGTCGTTGTCGTTGATGTTGTTCGCCATCAGTACCACCGTCGCCGGTTTGTCAGCTCTGCTCGGGACCGCCGGGACCGCCGTCGGTGCCATTGCGATGGTCTTCGTCGGCAACCCGTTCTCGGCGGTCAGTTCGGCGCCGGAGCTGTTGCCCGACGCGATCGCCGAGATCGGCCAACTGATGCCGCCGGGTGCCGGTGCGAACCTGCTGCGCAGCGCGGCGTACTTCGACGGGCATGGGGGCGCGCAGCATCTCGTCGTCCTCGCTGCCTGGTGCGTACTGGGCAGTGCGGCGATGCTGGAGGGTCACCGCCGATCAGCACGCACAGCAAACGCGCGCCACAGTACGGACGTTCTCGCGGACAGCCCGCTTCCCGAGACGCCGTTGCGCGCCCGCGATGCGGTTACCTGGTGATGAGGGAGCGGAGGAGGAAGGTTACGTTGGCGGGGCGTTCGGCCAGGCGGCGCATGAAGTAGCCGTACCAGTCGTCGCCGTAGGGGACGTAGATGCGCATCCGCGAGCCTTGTGCGCGCAGTTGTTCCTGGGTGCTGGGCCGGATGCCGTAGAGCATCTGGAACTCGAAGTCGTCCGGGCCCTTGGCGTGCTTCTCAGCCAGTCGTTGGGCGATGGCGATCATCCGCGGGTCGTGGGTTGCGACCATGGGGTAGCCGAGTCCGGCCATCAGGATGCTCAGGCAGCGTACGTACGCGAGGTCGACGTCGCTCTTCGCCGGGTGCGCGACCGACTTCGGCTCGGCGTACGCGCCCTTGACCAGCCGGATGCGTGAGCCGGTGGTGGCGAGATCGCGGCAGTCTGCTTCGGTGCGATAGAGCATTGCCTGCAATGCGACGCCGACCGAGGGCTGGTCCTTACGCAGTTCGGCGAGGATGCCAAGGGTGGAGTCGACGGTGGTGTGGTCCTCCATGTCGAGCGTGATGGTCATGCCGGCGTCGGCGGCGGCCGCGCAGATCGCGTGGGCGTTCGCGGCGGCCAGTGTTTCGCCGTCGCCGGGCAGGGCCTGTCCCATCGCGGAGAGCTTGAGTGATGCTTCGGAGGCGTTCGCGAGTCCCTGGTCCGCGAGTCGGCTGATCAGGGTGAGGTACGCGTCGCGGGTCGCCTCGGCCTGGGCCCGGTCGAGGGTGTCCTCGCCGAGGTGGTCGAGGGTCACGGCGAAGCCACCGGACCTGAGCCGGCGGGTGGTGTTGACGGCCGCGCTCACCTCGTCCCCGGCGATGAAGCGCCGGACGACCCGGCGGGTGACGGGGGAGTGCGTGACGGCCGCCCGGACGCGGCGGTTGCGGGAGGCGGCGAGCAGCGCGGTACCGAGCACGGACGGCTCCTTCGTGAGGGATGTGAGTGCACGGTAAGGAGTCGAGCGACTCTCCGGCCTCATCCGGATGGCAGAGCCTCGGATGATTTCGGTCATACAGATGTCTAGTCTGAGCGGTATGGATCTCGATGAACTGATCGGTGCGGTCTCGGACGTGTTCGGCACCCCGGCCGTGCTCGAGGACCGGGACTTCAACCTGGTCGCGTTCAACACGCAGCCCGACGAGATCGACGCGGTGCGGGCCGGGTCGATCCTGCGGCGCCGGTCGACGGCCGAGGTCCGGAGCTGGTTCGAGCAGTTCGGCATCGTGACTGCGCCCGGTCCGGTCCGGACGCCGGCCGAGGTGGCCTTGGGGATCCTGCCGCGGCTGTGCTTGCCGGTGCGGTGGAACGGCGTGACGTACGGCTACTTCTGGCTGCTCGACCCGGATGGCTTGCTGGGTACGCCGCAG
Organism: Kribbella sp. NPDC048928; assembly: GCF_043197975.1. Lineage (NCBI taxonomy): Bacteria > Bacillati > Actinomycetota > Actinomycetes > Propionibacteriales > Kribbellaceae > Kribbella > Kribbella sp. NPDC048928. The sequence continues at coordinate 237,784 of NZ_JBICUC010000011.1, forward strand.
CAGCTGGACGCGGCTGCGGTCATCGCCAGGGACGCCGGCGCTCTGCTCGCGCAGCGTGCCCGGGGGAGCCGCGACGCCGCGCTCCTGCTCACCGACCTCCTGGCACCTGACGACGCGGCGTCGGCGCGAGCTGTCGACGAGCTCGACAGCCGCAGGCTCGTGCAGCGGACGGCGTACGTCGTGGCAGTGCACGCCGAACAACCGCCGGGGCACGAGCGTGAGATCGTCCCGCTCAGCCTGTGGTCGTTGCCGCGCCACGTCCTTGCCACCTCCGGGGAGGGGTTCACGACGCTGCTGGTCGACCTCGCAAGCAGTCAGGCCTCCCGGATCGCCCAGGCGATCGAGCGGCTCCGGCAGCTGTACGCACAACGGCTCGGCGACCAGGCAGCGGCGCGACTGCTCATCGGGGTCGGCGATCCGCAGCGCGGTGTCGCCCACGCGCGAACCAGCCACGAGCAGGCGCGTCGAACCACGCAGGTGCTGGCCGCAGTACCGCGGCTAGGTGTGGAGGCGCACTGGTCGGAGCTCGGCGTGCACCGGCTGATCGCGTGCGGTCCACGTACTGCCTTGACGGACGCCGTCCTCGATCCGCGGGCCCAGCGTCTGCTCGACGAAGGCGGCGATCTCGTGCGGACGGCCCAGGTCTTCCTGGATCGGGCCGGGAACGTCCAGGAACTGTCGGCCGAGCTCGCGATCCACCGCCAGACCGCGTACTACCGGCTCCGCCGCATCGAGACCATCACCGGCTTCGACCTGCACAACGGCGAGCACCGACTGATCCTCCACCTGGCCCTGACCATGGCTCCCCTCGTCGCCCCTTGACCTCAGCTTGTGCGCAAAGATGGGGGTGTGCAGCTGAACCTTCATCGTTTGTGGATCTTTCTGCAGGTTGTCGAGCACGGTGGGTTCTCGGCGGCCGCGCAGAAGCTCTACATGAGCCAGCCGTCGGTCTCGAACCAGGTGCGGCAGCTCGAGTCGTCGCTGAAGACGACGCTCGTCGATCGGTCGGGCAGCCGGATCCGGGCGACGGCCGAGGGGGAGGTGCTGGTCGAGTACGCGAAGCGCATCTTCCGGCTCGCCGACGACGCGACGAATGCGATCGCTGCCGTCCAGGGCGTCCAGTCCGGCCGGCTGGTGGTGGGTGGCACGACCACGGTGGGGACCTATCTGCTGCCGCCGACGCTGGCGCGTTTCCGGCAGCGGTTCCCGGACGTGGTGTGCGACCTGTACGTCGGGAACGCGACCCAGATGGAGCGGTGGGTGCTCGACGGCGAGGTGGGGCTGGGGGTGTTCGTCGGTACGCCGGCCGCGTCGCAACTCGTGACGGTCGACGTCCTGACCGATGACAGTGTGCTGATCGTTGCCCCCGGCCACGAGCTGGCCAGGACGAACGTCGCGCCGGAGCGGCTGCGAGGAGAACGGTTCCTGCTTCGCGAGCGCGGGTCGTCGACCCGTGAGCTGCAGGAGAAGGTGCTGTCCGACTGGCGGCTGGACGAGGTCAGCACGGCGGAGATGGGGATGCCGGAGACGTTGAAGCAGGCGGTTCGTGCCGACCTCGGCGTGGCGGTCGTGTCGAAGCACACGGTGGCCGAGGAACTCCGCGACGGCCGCCTTGCCGAGGTCCTGGTCGAGCCCGCACCGCAGGGCCGGCCAGTTGTCGTCGCGCACCGCCGGGACCGTCTGCTCTCCCCGGCCGAGCAGGCCTTCGTCACCGTGATCCGGACTCTGGCTACCTGGCCCGACGAGGGCACTAGTACCTGATACAGGCCGACCGCAGATCGGTGTAGAAGTTCCACACGTCCGGAGAGCATTCCGGCGCGCCGAGCTGTGAGGCCTTGGCGCCCATGTGCGGCAGGTGTGAATAGGCGCCGACGCCGGGACGATTCACGTGCAGCATCCCGGCCTGGAAGTCCTGCAGGGCCTGGAACATCAGCGACGGGTTCTGGGTGAAGATCGTTCCGGACATGCCGTACTTCACCGAGTTGCTGATCCGCATGGCGTCGGCGTACCCATCACAGACGATCACCGACAGGACCGGACCGAAGACCTCCTCCTGCGCCAGGTCCGAGTCCCAGGCCACGTTGTCGAGCAACGTCGGCCTGATGAAGTAGCCAGGGCTTTCGAGCTGTGCCGCTTCGCCGCCGGCAACGACTTCGGCGCCGTCGGCAACTGCCCGCTCGATGGCGGTCAGGCAGGCCTGGTGGCGTTCGTCGTTGACGACCGGGCCGATGTCGGCGTCCGGCTCGTCGCCGGGCCCGATCTTCATTGCGCGGACGCGGGGTGCGAGGCGGGAGATCAGACCGGCATGGACCGAGCGGTCGACGATGACGCGGCTGGTGGCGGAGCATCGTTGTCCCGACTGCCCGTACGCGCCGTGGATGATGGCGTCGCAGGCCGCGTCGAGGTCGGTGTCGTCGAGCACGATCAGGGCGTTCTTGCCGCCCAGCTCCAGTTGGGCCCTCATCAGCCGACCGGCTCCGGCGCGGTTGATGGCCTGACCAACAGGCAGCGAGCCGGTGAACGAGATGCCGGCGACCCGGTCGTCGTCGACGAGTGCCTCGCCGGCGTCCCGGTCGCCCTGTACGAGGTTCAGCACCCCGCGCGGGACACCGGCGTCGTGGAACGCCTGAACGAGCAGGGCGCTGGTCAAAGGCGTCAGCGGAGAGGGTTTGAGAACGGCTGTGCATCCCGAAAGCAGTGCGGGCGCAACCTTCCAGATCGGGATGGTGAGCGGGAAGTTCCACGGGGTGATCAGGCCGACGACCCCGATCGGGCGGCGAAACGTCATCACCACGGTACGCGGTTCCTCGGCGGCCGTGGTCTGGCCGTTCATCCGGCGGGCCTCGCCGATGTGGAAGTCCAGGATCGCCAGGCCGCGGGTCACCTCGCCGCGGGCCTCCGTGAGCCGCTTTCCCTGCTCGCGGGTGATCGCCTCGGCGAACTCCTCGAGGCGCTCCTCGACAAGCCGTGCCGCCCGGGACAGGAACTTGGCCCGCTCGATCGGGCCGATCGCATCCCAGTCGGCCTGGGCGGCCGCCGCGGCGTCGATCGCCGGGGTGACGTCGGCGGCGACGGACTCGGTGAACTCGCCGATCACGTCGTCGGTGTTCGCGGGGTTGAGATTCGGCCGGGTCCGGCCGCCGGTACCGGGCGTCCAGGTCCCGCCGACGTAATTGAGCAGGTGTTCCGGCCGGACCTTGAAGTCGAGGCTCACGAGACAGGCTCCTTGCGGGGAGTGGTGGTCAGGGGAAGGAGATGGCGATCCGTGGAGCGTCGGCTGCGTTGGCCAGGGCAACGGCCTCGACCACCTGATCCAGTGGGTACGGCGCCGGGATGAGGTCGGCGAACAGCTGTTGGGCCCTGGTGCGCTGAAGGAAGTCGACCGCCTCGGCGAGGTCGTCCAGCCGGTAGTTGTGGCTGCCGACCACCGTCGTGAGGTTCTTGACGAAGGCACTCGGTTCGAAGCTGATCTCGGGCGCGGGGGAGACCGAGCCGACCAGCGCGATCCGTCCGGCCAGGTCCGCGACCTCGAATGCTGACTGGACGGCACGGCTGTTGCCGGACAGTTCGAAGACGACGTCGGCGCCGTGCTGTTTCGTGGCCTCGGCCAGGCCGGCCGGCTCGACAACGACCGTTGCGCCGAATCGTTCGGCCAGGGCTCGACGTGCCGGATCGACGTCGCACGCGATGACCGTGGTGCAGCCGCGGTCGCGCGCGTACGCAACAGCGCTGAGCCCGAGCATGCCGCAGCCGATCACCACGACAGCGTCGTCGCTGTCCAGGTCGACGCGGCGGGCGGCGCAGACCACGGTCGCGGTGGCGCAGTTCGCCGGCACGGCGACCGCGGCCGGCAGCCCGGGCGCGAGCTTGACCACACCCGTTCCGGCCAGGAGATGTACGTGGGTGCCGAATCCACCGTTGAGCTTCCAGTGTCCGTCGATCGCCTCGTGGCCGTATTTGCGTACGGTGAGGCACTTCTGGGGCGTACCACGCCGGCAGCGTCGGCAGGCTCCGCACGACGTACCAATGGTCCAGGTGACGCGGTCTCCCGCAACGAGCAGTTCGCCGTCGGAGCCGGTCACGTCGCCCGCGGTGCTGACGACATGACCGATGGCCTCGTGCCCGAGCACGGTCGGCAGGGGAGTCGGACGGTCGCCGTTGATGGTGTGCAGGTCGCTACCGCAGATCGTCGCGAGCTCGGTCCTGACCAGAAGCTCGCCCGGTCGCAGCTCGGGAAGGGGGAGGGCCTCGACCGAGAAGCCCTTGTCGACGCCGGACCAGACCGCGGCCGTGGCGGGTGCCGGCGGCCTGCTGCTCGTGTCGTTCGCTGTCGTGGTCATCGGACTGTCCTGTCGAGTCGGTGGATCAGCGGCGGATGGTCGAAGCGACGAGTGCGCTGGCCGTGCAGGAGACCGCGACGATCGGGAAGATCAGGCCGGCGTCGCCGCCGTTGCTCTCCATGATGTGCCCGATGATCGGTTCCGCCGCGCCGGCGAAGAGGTAGGCGAAGAAGTTCACGACACCGGTCGCCGTACCGGCCATCAGCTTGCCGGCCAGGTCCGGACAGAGCGCCCAGAACGACGACTGTGGACCGTAGACGAAGAACCCGCACAGGAACAACAAGACGATGCCGAGGCCGATGCCGGGTTGCAGCACCCACATGAGCAGCGAGCTCGCCGCGCCGAGCAGCGTGAAGACCATGATCGGGCGGTCGCGCCGTGAGCCGAAGAGCCGGTCCGAGACCTGACCGTTGGCCAGGGCCCCGACCGCCATGCCGACGGGGAGCGCGACGGTGATCCAGATCGCGTTGTCGGTGTCCTTCCACTTGTCGCCGAGGAAATAGACCGGTACCCAGACCAGCAGGCCGTACCGGGCGGCGTTCTGGAAGCCGATCGAGACGCCGGTCAGCCAGATCCTGGGGATGCCGAGAACCGTTCGGTAACGCTGCATCGACGTGGATCCGGTCGCCGCCTGGTACGCAACCTCCTCCTTGTCGTGGGTGAACGACCGCGGCGGCGTGATGCCCGCATCGCGCGGAGTGTCCCGGGCGAGCACGAAGAACACCACACCGCCGAGCAGCATCAGCAGCACCGGAAGGCGGAAGAGCCATTGCCAGCCGTCCTTCCCGAACGCATTGACGGTCAGGGTCGAGGTCACGTAGACGAGAACCGACGAGCAGCCCGCGGCGAGGGTGTAGAAGCCGAAGCTCTTGCCGCGTTCGCGGTGACTCCACCAGTTGGAGATCACCCGGCCGCCGGCCGCCCAGCCCATCGCCTGGACGAAACCGTTGGCGCCGAGGGCGAGCGCCATCCCGAGGAAGGAGTGCATGAAGCTGGCCAGGATGCAGAACGTCGTCGACAGGATCGCGCCGAGGGCCATCAGCCGACGACCGCCGAACTTGTCGGCCAGGTTGCCGTTCACCATCTGACCGATCGCGTACGACCACAACGCGATACCGCTGATCGTGCCGGTGGTGGTCTTGGTCCAGCCGAACTCCGCCTGAATTCCGGGGATCGCGAAGCCGAACGCCTGACGTCCGGTGTAGAAGAACAGGTAGCAGAACATGGCGGCGAGCAGCATCCGCCAGGCAAGGCGCCGGAACGGCGCATCACCGACGGGCTCGTCCTGGGCGGGTCCGGTGCTGGAGTCGAGGCTGCTGGACATCGTCGCGGGCCTTTCTCGAGAGGGCGGCGGGGCCGGGCCCACGCCGGCGGTTCAACTCGGCGACGTGGTCGCGAGGGTTTGGCCGGTCACGAGCGTCGTGGCGGCCCAGAACGCGTCGTAGTTGTGGATGTACGCGGGCCGGCCCCAGGGCTCGTCGAGCTGCTCGGGCTGCGGCAAGGCCCGGTTGACGAGGAAGGGGATCTGTAGTTCGCCGAGGGCTCCGTGGGACCGGAGTGGAGCGTCGGCGAGGCCGGTGAGATCGTGCCAGGCGGCGTACCGGCCTACGGCGGTTCCGGCTTCGCCGAGTACGACGATGTCGCCGATCCGGTCCGGTGGCAGGGAGAACGTCGACGCGGCTTCTGCACGGCCGTACGCCGCCTGTACGCCGTCGAGTGCTCGCAGGGCCTCGATCGTCGTGTCGAGGTTCGCGCCGTCCGGCAGGTAGACGCTGGCGAAGGAGCCCAGCGCCCCGTGGTGGACGGTGTACGGGTCGGTGATCGGAAGGATGACCCGCAGACCGTCGCTGCCGGGTTCGGCCGCGGTGCTGCCCAGGATCGCGCGGACCTCGTCCTCGACGAACAGGACGTTCGCTGTGCCGTCGGGACCGGTCTTGGCACTCATGCCGTGATCGGCGGTGAGAACCACGACCGCACCGAGCGCGTCGAGCTGGGCGGCGTAGTGGTCGATCTGGGCGTACAGGTCGTTGGCCGCCTCGGTGCCGGGCGCGTGTTTGTGCTGGATGTAGTCGCTCAGCGACAGGTACATCAGGTCGGCGCCGCGGGTCCTGAGAATCTCGACACCCGCGGCCAGTGCGAAGACGGACAGGTCGGCGGAGTAGACACTCGGCCGTGGCTTGCCGACAAGGGCGAGGACCTCGTCGATCCCGTTCTCCTCGATGGTTGCCTCGTCGGCCTTCTCGGCGGACAGGCAGATGCCGCGGCGGCTGGGAGCGACGAACTCACCGGAGCCGTCCAGTGCCGGGCCGTCCTCGACCAGTCCGGCGCCGAGGAGGCGGCGCAGCTTGTCCTTGGCGGTCACCACGACGACATCGAGCCCGGCCTCGTTGGCGGCGGCGAACAGAGTAGGGGCGCGGAGGAACAACTTGTCGTTCATGAGCACCTCGTCGCCGGTGTCGGTGTCGAGGATGTAGTTGCCGCTGATGCCGTGGACGGCCGGTGGCCGGCCGGTCGCGATCGACACGTTGTTCGGGTTGGTGAGGGCGGGCATGGCGCAGTGCGCCTCCCACGACGTGCCGCGGCCGCTCTCGAGCACCCCGGCGAGCCAGGGCATCCGGCCCGCCTTGATCGCCTCGAGGTGATACTCGGGTTCGCTGCCGTCGATGCAGATCACGACAACCGGCACGCCGGGAGTCGTGTACGTCCGGCTGTTGACGCTGAAGGTGGTGGTCAAGGAGTGCTCCCCGTGCTGGATTCATCGGTTGCGACGAAGCGTCCACCGAGGACCCGCGCGCCGGAACCCCGCGATGAGCTATCGAGGCCATAGCCAGATCCGGCCTTCCGGGCAGGCCGTTTCGGTGGCAGGGTTTGTGAACCGCCCGCCGGCCGAAGGAGTCTGCCGATGCCATCACGTCTCACCGCCTTGGACGATCTGCCGGACGGGACAAGCCGCGCCAAGGTGCTGTTCGTCGACATGGACGGCATGCGGTGGGACAAGATGCAGCAGGCCGGCACACCCAACCTGTCCGCCGTCGGTGCGACCGGGCAGTTCGGGCCGGCGTACATCCAGGACAACGCGATCGCCGGCACCAACTCCGGGCCGGGGCACAGCAACCTGTTCACCGGCGTGTGGCCGGACAAGCACAACGTGCTCGACAACTCGTTCGAGGGCTATCGCAAGAGTCAGTACCCGGACTTCATCACCCGCGCGGAGGGTCTCCGTCCCGAGTTGTCGACGTTCACGACCCTCGACTGGACTCCGCTGAACACGTACTTGATCGACCGCCCGGACGTGAAACTGCAGCAGAACGGCGACGACGAGCAGCTCACCGACCGGCAGAGTACCGATGCTGCGCTCGCGGTGCTGAAGAATCACAATCCGGATCTGATGATGGTGTATCTGCACGACGTCGACGCGACCGGCCACAGTCTGGGGTCGGACAGCGCGGACTACATCGACGCCATCCGCCGGGTGGACGCCAAGTTCGGCGAGCTCGTGGCAGCAGTGAAAGCGCGCGCTACCTACCATGACGAACGCTGGCTCATCGTCGCGGCCACCGACCACGGGCAGACCGGCTTCGGCCACGGCGGTGACGAGCACACCTCACGGCAGGGGTGGATCCTCGTCACCGGACCAGGGATCCCGAAGTCGTCGGCCTTGCAGCGAGAGTGGCGGCAGGTGGACATCATGCCCACGGTCTACAAACATCTCGGTCTGCCGATCGACCCGGACTGGGGTCTTGACGGTGTAGCCATCGGCACCGAGAGCACTGACCCGTTCGACACCGTCCAGGCGACCTCGGGGGTGGTGGACGAGCCTGCCAAGCCGTCGGGCGTCGGGGGCTGGACCACCGATCTGCCGCACGAGTGGTCCCGCATCGACAAGACCCCTGCGGGCAGCGGTGTGACCGAGTACCGCGGATGGCGGCTGATGAGCGGTGAGTTCTGGGCGACCTCCGCAGAGGGACCAGGGCGCGGTTCCTTCGTACGGGGGCGGGACGTGATCGCGGTGGCGGACCCGGACGAATGGAACGACAAGGGCGACCCCGCCTCGGCCGGTGCCGTGTTCGACAGCACGCTCACTACGCCATGGCTCTCGGTGGACGGCAGGTCCGGTGTCCAAGTCGACTACCTGAGTCACTACAAGCAGGTCGCGGCCGGTCAGCCACAGAAGGCCGAGGTCATCGCCGAGTTCGACAACGGCGTCAGGCGAGTGCTGTGGTGCGCCGACGCCGCGAACGGAGCAGCCTTTGACGTCAGCAAGGCGATGCAGCTGGTCACCGAGGTCCCGGACGGAGCCAGGAAGGTCCGCGTCAGCTGGCATCTGATCGGTGGCAACAACGGCTATTGGGCCATCGACGGGACCAGGCTCAGCACTCCCTGACCGTCCGCAGTGGTAGTGCCTGCTGTACCTCCCGGACGGTAGTGAGCGGGATGTCCGCGGCGGGCTGATGTTCGTAGCGTTTCGGGTGATTGGTCGGAGCGCGAGGAACGGAAGTCATGCAGATGCCGGTATCTATGCAAGTGAGTCCGGACGCAGCGCGAGCTGGGTCCTCGGCGGGTGTTGCGGTTCGGGTGGAACAGCTCACCCGTACCTACGACGTCGGTGGGCAGCAGGTGACCGCCCTGGCCGGCGTCGACGCCGCGTTCACGCGTGGGACGTTCACCGCCGTGATGGGTCCCTCTGGGTCGGGGAAGAGCACGCTGCTGCAGACCGCGGCCGGTCTCGATCGGCCGACCGCCGGTCGCGTGTGGATCGGTCAGACCGAGCTGTCGGGTCTGTCGGAGACGCAGCTCACTCGGTTGCGTCGGTCGAAGGTCGGGTTCGTGTTCCAGCTGTTCAACCTTGTCGACGCGTTGAACGTCGAGGAGAACATCACGCTGCCGCTGCGGTTGTCCGGCGTACGGCCGGATCGTCGCCGGCTGATGGAGCTCGTCGACCGGGTCGGAATCGGGCAGCGTCTGGGGCATCGCCCCGCGCAGTTGTCCGGTGGGCAGCAGCAGCGGGTCGCGATCGCCCGTGCGCTGGCGATGCGCCCGGAGGTCGTCTTCGCCGATGAGCCGACCGGGGCATTGGACGGTACGTCCGCAGCCGAGGTCCTCGCGCTGCTGAGATCGGTCGTGGACGATCAGGGGCAGACGATCATCATGGTGACTCACGATCCGGTCGCCGCGTCGTACGCCGATCGGGTGCTGGTCCTTGCCGACGGCCACATTGTGTCCGAGCTGCCGCGATCGGGGGCCGCCCGGATCGCCGCAGAGCTGGCCTCCCTGGGCCGGTCCGGAAGCCTGTCGGGAAGCCGCTCGGGGGCGGGAGCGTGACCGGCCTAGCTCTTCGTCTGCTTCGGCACCGGCCGGGAAGCGTCGTCGCTACCCTGATCGCGCTCGCGGTCGGTGTCATGATCCTCACGAGTACGGGCTCGCTCGTGGAGTCCGGCCTGCGCTACCGCCCTGAGTCGCGCCGGTACGCCGGCGCGGACATCATCGTCGCGCAACGCGACATCACCTTTACCTACAAGGAATTGGGCGACACGTCGCGAGCCACGGTACGTCTGCCCGAGGGTGGCACCGTTCCGCTCACGCTGGTCGACCGCATTCGGCAGGTGCCGGGCGTCGACCACGTTGTCGCCGACCAGTCGATTCCCGCAGCGGTGGTGGTCGCCGGTGGATCGCGGCCGGTGGTCGGGCACAGTTGGACTGCGGCCGCGCTCGCGCCGTACCAGATCGTTGCCGGTAGCAACCCGCGAGGCCGCGACCAGGTCGTGGTATCAACTGGTGAAGGGTTCAAGCCCGGGCATCAGATTGTTCTCGTGGTCGCCGGCGTGACACATCGGTACACAGTCAGCGGCGTCGCCGAGACGACGAGCGACCAAGACGATCCGGTGTTGTTCTTCACCGAGCAGGAAGCGGCGGTCCTGGCGCCTCACCCCGGCCGCGCCGACGTTCTCGCGGTCAGCGAGGCTCCGGACGCGGATCGTGCGGCCGTCCTGCGGGCGGTCGAGAAGCTGGCGACGGTCGAGTCGGCCAAGGCGTACACCGGTACCGGGCGCGGACTCGTCGAGCGTTCCGATCTCGCGGCCGCTCGAAGTCTGCTGCTCGAGGTTGGTGCGGCGTTCGGTGGGTACGTCGTTCTGCTGATCATCTTTGTGGTGGCCGGCACCGTGGGACTGTCGATCCGGAACCGGCGGCGCGTTCTCGCGCTACTGCGGGCCACTGGCGCGACTCCGCGGCAGCTGCGCCGGATGCTGATGGTGGAGGCCGCCGCTCTCGCAGCTGTCGGTTCGCTGGTCGGTGTGCCGGCTGGGCTGTTGGCGAGTCGATGGGTCGGCGGCCAGCTGGTTGCGCGGGGCTTCTTGCCCGTCGACTATCCGTTGGCGATCGGAACACTGGCCGCAGCAGGTGCCGTACTGATCATCGTCCTGCTGGCGACTGTTGCGGCCTTGTTGGCCGCGCGGCGGATCTCGGCGATCCGTCCGGTCGAGGCGCTGTCCGAGACGGCCGTCGAGAGATCGCAGCCCGGCAAGGTTCGCCTCGGCTTCGGCCTGGCCACGTTGGTCGGCGCGGCTTCTTCCAGTGCGGTCTCCGTCGGCGCGGGTGGGCAGGCTGCACTCGCCGGTGCGTCCAGCATGCTGTACCTGTTCGTGATTGCGGTTGCATTGCTGGCTCCGTGGATCAACACCGCCGCGGCGCGGGCGCTCGCTCCGATGCTCCGCCTGGCGTGGGGGAACAGCGGCTTCCTTGCGGCGCGGAACCTGGCGGCCAACGCGCGTGGGATGGCGACCGTTCTCACCGCATTGGTGCTGGCGGTCGGTCTTGGCGGCTCGGTGTGGTTCCTCCAGGACAACCTGGAGCATGAGACCGTCCAGCAAGTCGGCTCAGGAACGTCGGCGCAGTACGCGTTGATCGCTCCGGCCGGCATCTCCGGCGACGCGATCAAGGAACTGCGTACGACACCCGGCGTCGAAGGGGTCACGGGAATGCGCCGTACGTCGGTCGTCGTGAAGTCCTTCGACGGCGCCGAGGCGGTGCCTGCGCTGGCGATCGATCCAGCCGAAGCCGGCGCCACGATCGACCTGGACGTCAAGAGCGGGGACTTGCAGGCACTGGGCCGCGACTCGGTCGCTGTTTCGGCGACGCGTGCCGCCTCGCAGGGCTGGAAGATCGGGAAGACAGTCGCGCTGTGGCTGGGTGACGGGACGCCCAAGCAGTTCCGGGTCGTCGCGATCTACGGACGGGGGCTCGGCTTCGGTGATGTGGTTGTGTCGACGGAGACCGCAGGCTTGCCGGCCGGGGAGGTTCTCGTTCGGGCTGCGCCGGGTAGCGAGGCTGCTCTGAGCGCGACAGCGGCCAGGATCCCTGGTACGACTTTGGTGCCGGTCAGCGAACTGGGCAGCAGCGTCGCCGAGGATCTCGCGATCAGCGCCTGGCTCAACAAGCTGCTGATCGGGGTGATGATCGGGTACGCCGCGTTGTCCGCGGGCAACACGATGATCATGGCTGCCTTGGCTCGCCGCCGGGAGGTGGCCGTCCTGCGACTGACGGGTGTGACCGGTCGGCAGGTGCGGCGCATGGTCAACGCCGAACAGGCCGGCCTGCTCAGCGTCTCGCTCGTGCTCGGTGGATCCATCGCGCTGGTCGCGTTGACAGCTGTCATGCGGGCGGTGACGGGCACCGTCGCGCTCCACATCCCAGTGGCCGGGTGGCTCGCAGTCATCGGGGGAGCAGGACTGCTGGCCATGACGATGACCGTCGTCCCCATCGCCTGGCTGGTGCGAAAGTCGCCGCCCGCCCAGGCCGCCAACAGAGGATGATCGACCTCGGGGCCTGGCCCAGCCGGATCGTCGAGGTTGGCGTCAGGCGGGGTGGCCGTTGGCGTGGGGCGACAAGAGGTCTGCGATGGCTCGGTTGCAGGGCGTGGGAATGTCGAGGCCCTTGCCTCGCGCAACTACGTCGCCGCTGAGCCACTCGACCTCGAGACGGTTGCCCCGGTCGAGGTCGTGGTGCATGGACGAGGTCATCTCGGCCGGGACCGTGTCGACGAACGCGAGCCGGTCGGCGGCGAAGTCGGCCGGCAACGGTATGTCCTGAGCGCGCGCGACCTGGACGACCTCGTCCATCACGTCGTAGAGGAAGCTTCGGGCCCGCGGATCGCTGCGGATCGGGCCGATCGGTGACCGTACGGTCGTGGTCGTCCCGGACAGACCGACCAGGAAGACGAACTTCTCCCAGATCGTCAGTGCGATCTGTGGGCTGATCTCGGCGTCGATCCCGCTCTGTACGCAGGCGTCGTGGAACTGCTGGACCCGCGCCGAAGTGCTGCCGTCGTACTCACCGAAGACCAGCTTCTGAAGTGCGCCCGAATGCCTGATGACGCCTGGCTCGGCGATCGTCGCGGCGATGTACGAGACACCGCCGAGGACGTGCTCCGGGCCGAGCACAGTACGGAGGATGTCGTCCTTCACCACACCGTTCTGGAACGAGACGACCGCGGTCCGCTCGGCGATCAACGGCGCGATCAGTTTGGCGGCCGCCTCGGTGTCCCAGAGCTTGACGCCGAACAGCACCAGGTCGACCGGCTCCAGCTGCGAGGGGTCGTCGGTCGCCTCGACGGTCGGCAGGTGCGCGTCACCGAGCGGGCTCTCGATGCGCAGCCCGTTCGACCGCAGCGCCTCGAGTTGCCGTCCTCTGGCGATGAACGCGACGTCATGGCCGGCCAACGCCAGCCGACCGCCGAAGTACCCACCGATCCCGCCGGTCCCCATCACCGCGATGCGCATCCGGATCTCCTTTTTTGAACGCCCATACAAGTTGCTATCCTCCGTTTTATCACGTCTCTGTAGAGAGCGTCGACTCGTTGCTGAACGTGTGTTCTAGAATGCTGCCATGGGACGGACTCGCGGCTTCGACGTCGACGAAGCATTGTCACTGGCGATGGACGTGTTCTGGCGGCAGGGCTACGAGGCGACCTCGATGCAGATGCTGTGCCAGGCGATGGACCTGCAGCCGGGCAGTGTGTACGCCGCCTTCGGCAGCAAGTGGGACCTGTTCGTCGCCGCGGTGCGGACCTACATGGAATCGGTCTCCGCCGAGTCGGTCGAGCGGATCAACACCGCGGCCAGCGGCGTGCAGGGCTTGCGGGACTACTTCGGCGCCTTGGTCGATGCGATGGTGGACGGCCGTCGCCGTTGGGGCTGTCTGGTCACGAACTCGCTGGTCGAGCTGACAGAGCGGCACCCCGAGTTGGCGGGCGTGTTCGACCAGCACCTGAGCAACCTGCGGACCAGTTTCGCGGGCGCGCTGACCCGGGCGCGGGCCGCGGGCGAGCTCCGTCCGGGCGCCGGTCCCGAGTCGGCGGCCTTCCTGGTCGCGGTCGTCCAGGGCATGAACGTGATGGCCAAGACACATCCCGGTCGCGACGTACTTCAGGCAGTGGCCGACCAGGCTGTCGCCGGCCTCGTCCGCACACGATGAGCCGGCCCGGACGCCGAGGGTCGTCCGCAGTGGCAACGTGACCATGTCCGGCAGCGCCGATGTGGTGGGAACAGGCTCAGGATGTCAGCTGCTCGGCGAACTCGGGACAGCACCTTCCGCCAGCTTGAGCCGGGTCCAGATGTTCATGTTGATGACGATCCCGATGATTTCGAGAATCTCCTCTGGTGAGAAGTGCTCCGCGAGTGCGTCGTGCCGGGCACCGAAACTGTCGGCGACGGTCGCATCCGCGACGCGGGTGAGCGCCTCGGTGTATGCGAGGGCAGCACGGGTCCCGACGTCATGGAACTCGGTCTCCCACCAGGCGGTCAAGGTATCGATCACCGGTCCGGGGACGCCGACATCGCGGGCTGCCTCGTAGTGAAGGTTGAGGCAGTAGACGCAGTTGTTGATCTGAGCCACCCGCAGGCGCAGGAGTTGGGCGAGTCGGTGGTCGATGCGTACGTCGGCCCGATAGCCGAAGGCGTCCGCGCCGTGGCGCGCGAGCTTGGCGAGGTTCTCGTTGGCCGAGCTGTCGGCGCGCCGGTTGGTGAAGGTGACATCGGTCATCTCGTTGCTCCTGTCGGGATCGGCAATCAGTCTCCGCACTCTTCCGCCCTCCCCGTGGGTTACCCCCAGTAGAGAACTATTTCGTCCTTGTCTGGACTGAAGAGGCGTTTAGAACTGGATGCTATCGATCAGAAAGTGGACTTTATCGGCCAGTTGTACGAGTCTAGGTCCACGAGTGCTGCCGGAGAACCAGGTTCCACCAGCAGGAGTCGTGATCCGACCGGGAAGGGACAATCGTCATGAGCAAGGTTTTCGAGGATCGCAAGATCGTTGTGGTTGGCGGCACCAGCGGTATCGGCCTCCAGGCCGCGGCGGACGTGGTCGCGGCGGGCGGTAGCGCGGTCATCGTCGGTCGCTCGGGCGCGAAGCTCGACGACGCCGTGGCGAGCCTGTCGCGGACCGGCAGTGTGTGGTCGGTCGCGGCTGACCTGACCGACTGGGAGCAAGTCGTCGAGGCCCAGAAGCAACTGGCTGAGAACCATGCGGATGCCACCCTTCTCGTCAACTCGGCGGGCCTGGTGCGACTCAAGCCCTTCCTCGATCACGAGGTCGCGGACTACGACTCGTACCACGACCTCAACAGGGCGACGTACTTCCTGACTCAGACGGTGGTGCGGGGCATGGTCGCCGGCGGGCAGGGCGGAGCCATCGTGAATGTCGGCGCCATGTGGGCGCACCAGGCCCTTGCCGTGACGCCGTCGTCGGCCTTCTCGATGGCCAAGGCGGGCCTGCATGCGTTCACGCACAACCTGGCGATCGAGCTTGCCGGCTCGGGCATCCGGGTGAATGCTGTCGCTCCGGCTGTCACGGCGACGCCGCATTTCGACTGGATTCCCGCCGACCAGCGGGAGGCGACGCTGCAGCAGATGGCCGGCCTGCACCCGCTCGGCAGGGTCGGCACTGCTCAGGACGTGGCGTCGGCCATTACCTTCCTGCTCTCGCCGGCCTCGGGCTGGACCACCGGCGCCATCCTCAACGTCGACGGTGGCGTGATGGCCGGCCGCAACTGACTGCTTGGCCAAAGCGGCCATCGTTTTCGAAGGGTTCAGGCCTGAACCGAAGACCGGATGACCGCACGAGCTGAGTCGGCGACCGGTTCGTGGTGTCGCGGTGGTGTTGGGTCAGTTGTCGTGGTGGTCGAAGCCGTCCGGTGCGCGGTCGAGATAGCCGGTGACGTCGGCGATCCGGCCTTGCTCGTCGAACTCGAGGAAGTCGGTGCCGGTCGCGAACGACGTTCCGTCGCCGGCCAGCTCCTGAACACCGTGCAGCACCCCGATCGGTGCGCGGTAGGCGACCTGTTCTGCGAAGCGTCCGTCCGCGGTCGCGTTCCAGAACCCCACGTACTGCTCGATGGCCTCGAGGCCGGACGGACAGGTCGGAATGCTCGTGAAGCGCTGGCGCGAGCGGAGGCGTCGCTCCCAGCTGGACGTGTCGCTGGCGGCTGACCTGTCGGCCAAGCACCTCAGCTACATCGAGACGGGGCGGTCGAATCCGAGCCGGCAGATGATCGAACGGATCTGCGACGAGCTGGATGTACCGCTGCGGGAACGCAACCGGTTCTACCTGGCCGCCGGACTCGCGCCCGCTCACAGCGAGCGACCCTTCGCCGATCTCGGTGCTGCGGAGGCTGCGGTACGCGCCGTGCTGGCCGGCATGGAGCCGAACCCGGCCGTCGCCGTGAACGTCCGTTGGGACCTGTGGGCCACGAACCGGGCCATGCAGCCGTTCCTCGGCGATCTGCCCGCCGAGCTGGCCGGTCCACCGGTCAACATGCTGCGCGTGACGCTGCATCCGGACGGTCTGGCGCCCAGGATCCGCAACCTCCAGCAGTGGCGGGCTCATGCGCTCCGGCGCGTACGGCGTCAGCTCGAGTCACCGCGGGACGTGACGCTCGACGAGATCGCCATCGAGACTTTCTTCCCCGCCGACGCCACGACGGCAAGGATCCTGCGCTCACTGACGACCCCGCCGGCCTGATTCCCCCGGCGTGTTGTCCCAGCGCCGAGGTTGGTGGACGCCGGCGACGGTCGCCCCTCAACGGCCGCCGCCCAGCATCCACTGCGCCCGAGTCTCGATGCTGTTCACTGTCGGGCTTGCCCTGACGCTAAACGACACCGGCGCCCCGGCTCCAGCCGCAGAAGCCCATCGCCGAGAACGTCAAGAACTCTCAACACACGCTCAACGGCGACGCAATCCATCGAGCGATCGGAGGCGTCATCTGATCGTAAAGAAGCCGTCCGGGCACTCGCAAAGGGGATTGGTGAAGGTGGGTGCGATGTCCGGCGGCGAACGGAACTTGAGTACGCCACCTGCCTCGAGCGTCCTTGAACGACGCTACTCGGGTTCTGGAGGATCTGCAGCGTGCGATCACGGCCCTGCACAGGGCAACCGACCTTCGGCACGACTGATTGTTCGGCGCGGCGCCAGTCGGGTCAGACGGAGTTCGATGCGGTACGACGGTGGATGTGGCCGGCTGCGGTTGCGGCGAGCATGGTGCTGCCGAGCGCGATGTGCAGCCAGGCGTCCGCGGTGCCGGTCGGCACGAGTTGTGGGAGAGGCGGCGAGCTGTCCAGTTGCCCGTAGACGGCGATTGCGATCATCGCCACGCCGCAGATCGAGAGCAACGTCCGGCAGCCACGAAGCGACCCGGCGGTCAGTAAGACGCCGACAGCGAGCAGCAGGTGCGCGATGCTGTGCGCCAGCCGCCGGGCGGGCCATGCTGTTGTCCATTGCGGCTCCTCGCTGGCGGCAGGTCCGGCGATCAGTCTCGCCAGGCCTGTGTCAGCACCGTAAGCCGCCGCGCCACCGACGGTCTCGGGTTCAAGACCGACCGTCACAAACTCTCAAAGAACGCTCAAACCACGACCACCTACCCGTGCGTCACGTGCTCCTGCTGTGGCGTGGGCGGGGGTTGGTGGTAGGGGCGACCGGTGGGTTGTTCGAGGTGGCGGTCGACGAGGCCTTGGGCGACGAGGGCGTCGAGGTGGAACCGGACGGTGCTGGCGTGGATGCCGAGTTGTTCGGCGAGTCCTGTCACACCTGATCCTGTGGCGGCAGGGCCGCGATGAGGGGGTGGTCGTGGTCGACGACCCCCAGCTTCGCGGCGCCGCCGGGGGAGCCGAGGTCGTCGAAGAATCCGGCGTTCGCTTCCTGGTAGTCCTTCCACTGCGCGGGCAGGTCGTCCTCGTAGTAGATCGCCTCGACCGGGCACACCGGCTCGCACGCACCGCAGTCGACGCATTCGTCGGGCTGGATGTACAGCGAGCGCCCGCCCTCGTAGATGCAGTCCACCGGGCATTCGTCGACGCAGGCGCGGTCCTTCAGGTCGACGCAGGGCAGCGCGATCACGTACGTCATGGGGGACTCCTCAGCGGGCTTCGGTATTTACTACAAATAGTACATGTGGTAATTATTGGAAATCTTGCGTGAGGAGTGTGGCGGCATGGCGGCTGCGGAGATCTACATCCAGGCGACCGAGACCGATCCGGTGGTCATTGCTCGTACGGCACTGGGAAAGAAGCACCAGCGATTGCGTTCCCGGCTGGTCGAGCTGACCTTGGTCGAGCCGTCGGACGGCGCGGATCAGGCGCCGATCGCGGACCTGGCCGCCTTCTGCCGGCACGAGTTGCGTGAGTACCTGGCCGCGGCCGATCGCGATCTGGAGACCGCGGCGTCCGGACCGGTTGCGGAGCGGCTGCTCGTTGATGCGCTTCGGATCGCGAGTGCGGCGCTCGATCAGCAGATCAACGATCTGGCGGTCGCGAGCGCGAGTGAGTCGATCCGGATCGCCACGATGATCGCGGGTGCTTTGGAGGTGTACCTGCGGGTCGAGGAGTTCGTACGCCCCGCTCTGGCCGAACTGTCCGCCGAAGGCGAGACCGGCGATGCGCCGGCGGTCATCGACGTACGGCAGATCGCGCGCGGCGGACGGCACCCGCGGGTCTTCGCCCGGTATGCGCGGCTGGCACCCGGCGAGACCTTCGTCCTGGTCAACAGCCACGACCCCAAACCGCTGCGCCGCGAGTTCGAAGCCATGCACCCGGGCGCGTTCAGTTGGGACTATCTGCAGACCGGGCCCGAGGAATGGCGGGTACGCATCGGCCGGGCCGCCGTCGATGCGTGACCAACTCGTCAGCAACAACGCGGACGAGACCTGGCTGACCGCGATCGCGCAGGCGGCCGCGGGTGACGCGCAGGCACCGCTCGAGCTGTTGGTCGAGTACCTGAGCCTGCTCGCCGACGCCGCCATCTCCGGACGGCGGCCACGCGACCACGAGCTGGCGATCGTGCGTGAACTCGGCCGGCGCGCCGCCGAGCAGGGCATCCCGGCCGGGCGGGTCGTCGACCTGTACCTGTCGGCCGCCTGGCGGATGTGGCGGGACCTGCCCGACGTCGTGCCGTTCCGCGATCGCGACACGGTGCGGGCCTCGGCCCAGACCGTACTGCGTGTCGTCGGCGAAGCGATTGCCGTACTCGTCGACAGCTACCAGGTCGCGACCCAGCAACTGGTCCGGCAGGAGGAGGCGCTGCGCCGGGAACTGGTCGACGACCTGCTCCGTGGCGACGCCGACGTCTCCCGGATGGTCGAGCGTGCCGAGCCGTTCGGGCTGGATCTCGGCCGGCCCCACCGGGTGGTCCTGGCGGTCCCCGCGGACGGCTTGGACGAGGGCGACACAGCGACACCCGCGCTCGAGCGGTTCGTCCTCGACCGCTTCGGTGATCGCGAGGTGCTCGTCGCCACCAAGGAGGGGCTCCTGGTGGTGCTGATCCCCGCGACCGCGCCGGCGACGGTCCCGCGGGCCACGACCAAGGGCGTCGGGGACCTGATCCACGACGCGCTGGTTCGGCACCGGACCGGGCGGGTCTGGCGTGTCGCGACCGGTCGGGCCTATCCAGGTTCGTACGGCATCGCCCGCTCGTACGAGGAGGCCCGTGAGGCGCTGACGCTGGGCGAACGGCTCCAACTCGACACTGCGGTCGTCGATGCGCAGGACATGCTCGTGTATCGGGTCCTGGTCCGCGATCAGGCCGCGATCGTCGATCTCATCCAGGCCGTGCTCGTCGGTTTGACGCAGGCTCGCGGAGGGGCCGAGCCGCTGCTGCAGACCCTCGAGGGGTATTTCGCGACCGGGGAGGTCGCGACCGAGGCGGCCCGGCGGCTGAATCTGTCGGTACGGACCGTCACCTACCGGCTGGCCAAGGTCAAGGAGCTCACCGGGCACGATCCGGGCGATCCCGCGCAGCGGTTCATCCTGCACATCGCTGTCCTCGGCGCCCGGCTGCTCGACTGGCCCGCCAGCGACCTTTCGGCACATCCGTGACCGCGGACGCGGCGCTCATTGCCGGGCGTCGGCCATCTGGATGGTGGCAGGTTCGCCGGTCGCGGCCGTACCCGAATCGGCCGAACGGTGGCAAAGTCCGATCTGTACGAAGAAGCACACCGGACCGGGAGGGGGCTGCGATGAGGATCTACCGCGCGAGCTGGTTGGCGTTCTGCGTCGTCCTCGGCGTCCCCGGCCTGCTCGTGGCGTTCACGTGGTCGCCGACGCCGATCATCCTGGTCTTCGTCTGCGCGGCCTTCAGCGGCTGGGGGATCGCGATGATCGTGCTCAGCCCGGAGGACACCATCCGGATCCCTCCGCACCGGCGCGGGACGATTGCCTGGACCGCGGCCCTCACCGGTGCCGCAACGGTCGCCTTCATCGGTCTGGGTACCTTGCTCGGAGCCATGGCTGCGGTCCTGCTGCTGGTGATCACGGCGGGCGGATCGCCGTACGCGACCAGTCGGTGTGTCCGTTGGCTGCGCGAACACGGTCACCTGCCGGAGCCTGCGGCGCGGCCCGCCGCACCGGCACATTCCGCGCCCGAGTCCAAGCCGCTGCGGATCGTACGGGTCGAGGCTGATCGCCGGCCCGAGCCGCCTGCCGCCCTGTCGTCATTGAGCGACGACGCCCTGTGCCTGGCATGGCGAACCAGCTTCTCCGCACTGCAACGAGCACAGTCGGCAGCGCAACGACTGACCGTCATCGAAGAGCGACGCGCGTATCTCGACGAGATCGAGCGCCGCAACGCCCACGGCCTGGCCGCCTGGCTGGCGTCAGGACCAAGAGCGGCAGGCAACCCCAGCAGGTTCGTCCACGACGACGGCGCCCACGCGAGCATCGACTGGAACGAGCTCCTCCACGACACAGACCAATAACCAAGGCGAGCGCGTTCCTCCGCAGCCGGCGTCTTTCTCAGTTGGTGATTGTGACCGGGGTGGAGTTGCCGGGTTGGCTTGCGTTGCTCACGTTGTCGGTGCTGATGGCAACGACCTGGTAGGCGCCGTTGGCGGGCTGGGACGTCCAGTTCACCTGGTAGTTGGTGGCGGGGTTGGTTGATGAGGCGATGGCGGTCCAGTTCGCACTGGTACAAGCGCCGGCGTAGGTGGCGCAGTAGAAGTACCCGACCGACTTCACACCGGATCCTGAACCGTCGGAGCTGGTGTTGGTCAGCGTCGCGCCGTTGCTGACCGCGACGGTGATGTTGAAGGTTGCGGACGGCCCGGTGGGGGCGAGGCTTTGCGCGGTGGCGGTCAGGGTGAGGCCCAGTACGGTGGAATTGATCGTGACGCCGTTGAAGGTGGCCCGTCCGGTGCTGTCGGTGGCGATGGACGCGCCGGCGTTGATCACTCCCGCCGAGGCTGTGAGCGTGACAGCCGTCCCGGCGGTGCTCGCGGGGTTGCCGAGTTGGTCCTGTACCTGCACGGTGATCGGCGGTAGCGCCGTACCGGCGAAGCCGCTGGCCGGGCCCTGGATGAAGGCCAACTTGGTTGCGGCGCCTGCGCTCATGACGATCGGTCCCGGCGCGGGCGTCGCGTTCGTGTCGCTGGAGGTCGACACGGTGAAGCTGTTCGCCGGATAGCTACCGACCGGAGCGTTGGTGATCGCCGCGATCGTGAGCGACCCGGCGGTGTTCTTCTGGAGTGTGCAGGTGGGGCCTGCCAGCGTGACGGTGACGGTGGAAGCGCTGGTGGTAGCCGTGGGCGTACATCCGGAGAACCCGGCGCTGAGCGTGACTACTGGATTCTGCGGCACGGTGAAGCTGGTGTTGAAGGTGACCAGGATTGTGCTGCCGCCGGCCAGCGCGCCGCCGCTACCGTTGCTTGTCTTGAAGGCGACCGTCCAGTCTGCCGTCGCTCGGGCGGTCGATGACGTGCTGGTGAAGGCGACACCGCTGACGCTGGAAGCCGCGGTAGCCGTCGGGCCGGTGAAGATGCCGATGACGACGAGCAGCGCGAGGACTCCCGCCAGCCGGAAGCGTTTGAGACTCATCAGGAGCGTCCGTTCACTGTTGGCGGGCCTATGGTCGGTGGGGTGGTGTCCACGGTGACGGCGGTCACCGGGCTCGGTCCGCTGAGGTTGCCTGCGGCATCGGTCGCGACCGCGACGACCCGGTACGCACCGTCTGCGGCGAAAGGTGCGTTCTTGGTGAGGGAGAAGTCCGTCGCGGTGGATGAGCCGAGAGCGGTCCAGTTCGCCGCGGTGCAGCTGCCGGTGGAGCCGTCGCAGCGGTAGTAGGCGACAGAGGCCACACCGGTGAAATCGTCGGCCGCCGCGTCGGTGAGCGTGACTGGTGCGTTGCCGACGAAGTTCCCGAAGGCCCGAGTCGCTGCGACCGAAGGAGCCGGTGCCGTTGGCGCAGTCGAGTCGTAGACGACCGTGTTGTCCGTACTCGTCGACGCAGTGTTGCCTGCACCGCCCGAGTCGCGCACGGTGTCGGCCGCGATCGAGACGCTGACCGAGCCGCTGGTGGTGAGTCCGCTCACGGCGAGGTGGTACGTCGTACCGCTGCCGCTGACCACGACGGTCGCGGTCGCCGGAACCACGGTGACGTCCGCACTGGTGAAGTCGGTCACCGCCTCGCTGAAGACCGCGGTGAAGCTGATCGGGGACGTGGCACTCGGGTCCGCCTGGCCTGCGGTTTGGTTGACCGTGACTGTTGGGCGTGCGTTGTGCACGGTCAGGTCCGCGCTCGAGCCAGTTGCCGTCCAGCTCGCAGAGATCGCTGTGACGAGGTAGTGGTACGTCCCGTCGGGGACGTTCGGATCGGTGCAGGTGGTCGCCGTCGTCGGCGTGGATTGCGTCGTCCCGCACGCCGGCGCGGCCGAACCATCGACCGTACTGACCCGGTTCACGACGTACCCCGTGGCGCGCGCCGACGCCGTCCAGGCGACGCTGGCGATTTCACTGCCGGATGGCGCCGTTGCTGTCACGGGCGTCGGTGGGGTCAGCGAGCCGGTGGATGCGAATCCGGTGCCGCTGCCGGCGCCGGTCCAGAATCCCCAGGCGACCTCGCCGCCGGTCATCACGAGGACGACGAAGGCGAGTACGAGGAGAACGCGTCGAGTCATGATCAGTTCCCCTGTCCCGCGCCGGAGTACGCGAACGTGACTGTGGCGCCCTTGCAGCCGTCCTGGTTCGATGCCGTGTCGGTCATCGTCACCTGCGGCCAGGCCGACTGCGGGACGTGCAAGCCGGACAGCGCCGCACTGGCGTTGCCAGGGACAGTCAGCGGATAACTTCCTGCGTACTGCGTGATGCGGTAATCCGCCGGTCCGCACGGGCGGCCCTGGGCCACCGCAGCCGGCGTCCGCGTGACCGAGGCCAGCGCGACGGTCAGATTCGTCACTGAAATCGGCTTCTTGTTCGGGTTGGTCAGCGTGAGGTCGAGCGGCCGCGAGGCGCCCGGTGACAGCAGACCGGTCAGGCTGCCGCTGATCGCGAAGTCCTTTCCGTTGCTCTGCACAACGACCGAGACGGTCAGGTACGCGAAGCGCAGCACACCGTCCGGGTCCTTGCCGCTAGCAACCAGTGAAACCGTGTAGTTGCCATCGGCGACCGTGGCCGGCGTGGTGATCTGCAGGCTCGAGGAGTTGCCGGTGACCGGATTGGGCGTGTACGCGGCGCTCGCGCCAGATGGCAGGCCGCCGAGAACGGCGAGGGCGACAGGTCCTGGAAGGTTCGTACGGGCGAGCTGCACGGCGAACACCGCGATCGATCCGGGCGCCTGGGTGATGGACGCGGGCGTGGCACTCAGCGACAGCGAGCTCGACAGCGGAGCGCTCACGACCAATCCGATGGTGATCGTGGCACTCACCTTCGTGCCGCTCGCCTGAACTGTGATCGGCGCCGATCCGGTCGGCGTGGTGGCGGAGGTCCGCACGGTCAGCGTCGTACTCGCCGTACTGCCGGAGCTGAGTGTGGCCGACGACGGGCTGAACGACGCTGACGCGCCTCCCGGTACGCCGGTGGCGCTGAACGCGACCGCGCCGTTGAACCCTCCGACGGACGTCACGCTGATGGTGTACGTCGCGGTCTGACCGCGTGTCACCGACTGACTGGCCGGCGAGGTGCCCAGCGTGAGGCCGGGCTTGGCCGGCTGGGCTGCGTACGACAGACCCGCCAGGGCAAGCAGGAGGCACAGTCCGGCGACCAGGGACCTGGCCACCCGGAACGGGCCGCTGCGCGTGCCTCGCATGGTTCTCCTCCCAGGATGTTGCGGTCCCGGTCCGGGCGAGGCAGACGACCTCGCCCAGACCTGGGAAACCGCGGCGACGAGCTAGTTGCTGGCGTACGACAGGTTGACCGTCGCGCCCTTGCAGCCGTCCTGGCTGGTGGCCTTGTTGTTGAACTTCAGCGTCGCGCCGGTGAAGGGCGCGGTGGCGCCCGCATCGATGTCCGTGCCGACTGGCATCAACGGGTCGGCCAGCGTGTAGTCCGTGGCGTCGCAGGTACCGGTCGCTCCGGCCGCCTTCGTCACAGAGGCGATGCTCACGGTCACGCTGTTCACGTACGCCGTGTTGGTGGCGTTGTTCTTCACGGTTCCGCTGATCGTCTGCGCAGTGTCACCGGGGAACATGTTCGCGATCGTGCTGGTCTGCGTGATCGTCAGGTTGCTCGCGCCGGCGGAGGTGGCGCCGGTGCCGCTGCCCGAGCCGTTGGTGCTCCAGTACGCGAACGCCGAACCGGCGCCGATGACGAGGGTGGCTGCGGCGGCGATGATGATCTTCTTCTTGCGGTGCATGGCGGTTTCCTCTCCCCGCGACCCCGGCGGGGCCGTCTGTCAGGAAGGTTGTCAGGAGCGGGACCCGGGCGCTGTCGGCTGAACGGCCAGACTTTGTCGGCCGATCGGTGAAATCCGGCGCGGCTGTCAGATGACGCCGGGGAGCAGCGCGGCAGTACGAGTGCGGTAGTCGGCGTACGCAGGGAGTGTCCCGAGGAGTACGTGTTCCTCGCGGAGGGCGCGGTACACCTGGAGCGCGACGAGCAGGATCCAGACGCCCACGGCAGCCGGACTGCCCGCGGCGACGAGGACACCGAGCGAAGAGACGATTTCCCCGCTGTACAAGGGATGCCGAACCCATCGGTACGGGCCGTGCTCGACAACGTCGCGAGCCTGGGCGATCACCGACAAGTTCTTGCCCAGGCTGCGTAACGACCAGATCGACCACACGGAGCCGACGACCAGGAGCGCGTCGGCGACCAGCTCCTGCCCGGCGCCGGGCGGCCCACCAGCCAGCAAGGGCAGGGTGAACGGAAGCAGCGTCGCGGTGACCGCAGCCGTGTGCGCGGCGTACGACGTGCTGGTCGCCTTCGCGGGCTCACGCCGTAGGTAGGCCCAGATGATCAGTGCGTAGAACGTCATGACCATGACGTCCCCGACCCAGCGCAGGGCGCCGGTGCCGGACGACTGCGCCAGTACCAACGCGTCGGCGCACAGCATGAGCGTCGCGCACGGGACCATGACCAGCCGGCCGACATCCACCCGGGTCTTCACCGGATCGAGGAGCGCCATCATCGCTACTTTCCGAAGAAGACGTGCACGATGCTGATCACGCCCGGGCCGATGATGACGACGAACATCGAGGGGAACAGGCAGAACACCAGCGGGAAGAGGATCTTCACCGGGACCTTCTGCGCCTTCTCCTCGGCGCGTTGCCGGCGCCGCATGCGCATCTCCTTCGCCTGTTCGCGCAGTACGTCGGCGATCGTGATGCCGAGCTCGCCGGCCTGCACGAGCGCGGACACGAAGGACCGCAGCTCGGGCACCGTGGTCCGGCCGGTGAGCGCCCGCAGTGCCTGCGCACGGGACTTGCCGATCTGCATCTCCTGCAGCACGCGGGCGAGCTCCGCGGCGAGCGCGCCGCGGGTGTTCCGCGCGACCTGCGCCAGCGCCGCGTCGAACCCGAGACCGGCCTCGACGCAGACCGTCAGCATGTCGAGCGCGTCGGGCAACGCCTTCTGGATCTTCTCCTGACGTTTGAGGCCGGCGTTGTACAGCAGGACGTCGGGCAGGAAGAACCCGATGGCTGCCGCCACCGCTGTCCCCACGACGAGGAGACCGATGGTCCGCAGCCCGTACAGGCCGCCGAGCCCACCGAGCAGGAACAACCCGAGACCTTTCGCCGCCAGCACCCGGTCGGGCGTCCACCCGGACAGATTACCTGCGAGATCGAGCCGGCGCTGCAGCGTTGCCGTGATCCCGGAGGGCGACAGACGTACGGCGAGCGCCCGGATCCAGCTCGGCAACACAGCGAACGGGTCTCGTTCAGCCTTGACTGCGGTCGGAGCGCTCTGCGAGTAGCGGGTGTCGATCGCCGCGAGTGCCCGGGCCACCCCGGTGTCCGCAGGACGCGCGCTCAGCCCGATGACAGCGAGGGCGATGCCGGTGCCGAGCGCGGCAACGCCGACGATCAGGAGCACGATCGGAGTCATTTCAGGCCTCCACCTTGATCAGTGCGCGGATCCAGAATCCGCCCAGGACGATGAGACCGACCGCGCCCGCGACCATCACCAGGCCAAGCGGGGTGGTGAACAGCGGGCTCATGTACTGCGGTTTGCTCACCGTCAGCCAGACGCCGAGCACGATCGGCAGGCCGACGATGATGTAGCCGGAGAGCCGGCCTTCGGCGCTCAGCGCCCGTACCTGGCGGTGCGTCTGCGCGCGTTCGCGCATGGTGTCGACGGTGTTGGTGAGTACCTCGGCCAGGTTGCCGCCGACCTCCCGCTGGATCCGGGTGGCCATCACCACCCAGCGCAGGTCGTCGCAGCGCATCCGGTCCGCGACGTGGTTGAGGCCGTCCTCGAGATCGACACCGATCCTGGTCTCGGCCAGGGCGCGCGAGAACTCACCGGCGGCCGGTTGCGTGCCGTCGCGGACCACGGCGTCGACAGCCTGGGGGAGTGAGAACCCGGAGCGCAGCGACCCGACCACAAGTTGCAGTACGTCTGGAAGCTGCTCGCCGAAGGTTGCCCGGCGGCGACTGATCCGGACGCTGACCAGAACGTGCTGCGCAATCCAGGCGGCGATGAGTCCGATCGGCAGGCTGAGCAGCCGGTTGACCGACAGGAGCATCAGCATGACGCCCAGCGCTGCGCCCGCGCACAACACCAACGACACCCATTCGGCAGGCCCGCGTTTCAGATCGGCCAGGTCGAGCCGCTTGGCGAGTCCCTGTTCGGCGCCGCTGGAGCGCAGGACCTGGCCGACCAGTCCGACAGCGCCGGTCTGCTCGACGGCGCCCGCGTCCTCGCCCGGCGGGTGCTCACCGTGACGAGCTCCGTACCGGCCGAGCTGCCGGATCAACCGCTGCGTGGCGTCTTCACGCGCTCCTTGCCAACGAAGCAGGACGACGCCGAGCACCAGCATCAGGAAGACCCCGGCCAGCAACGTGATGAGTTGCCAGGTCCAGATGGATCGGTGCGGAAGGACCGGCGGCGGTGCGACCGGGGGCGCCGGCCGCGCAACCGTGGCGAAGGTCAGCGGAGCCTTGGCGGTGACCGAGCCGATCGAGACGAGCAACGTGACGGTCCGGCCGGCGAGTGCGTCCGGCACGGTGACCTCGACCTTGGCGCGGGCAGAGAAATTGCGGGCCGCAGCCGCGAAGGCCGCGGTCAGGCTCGCCGCGCTCTGCGCGCTCAGGGTCCGGCCGCCGGAGGCCGCAGCGATCTGCTGTACTGCTGCCGCGTCGCCCGCCCCGTACCGGAACGCGACGACGTCGGTCGGGACATGCTCCGCTGCCAGTTGTCGGGTAACCCCAACGAGGCTTGCCTTGCTGGACGTGTCGACGCCGTCCGACAGTACGACCAGCCGGCGCTGCGCCGAAGGCCCGAGCCGGGCAGCGTCGAGGGTCGCGACGGCGGCCTGCACCGCGTCGTACAAGGCGGTCGCTCCGGCGGGCTGCGTCTGCGCCAACGCGGTGCGAACAACTACGCGGTTCGTCGTTGGCCGGACCAGCAACCGCGGCCGGTCGGAGAACGTGAGTAGGCCGGCCTGAACGTCATCAGGCAGGCTGGCCAGGTAGTTGAGCGCGGCTTGGCGTGCCGCGGCAATCCCCGAGGCAGCCATCGAGCCGCTGGTGTCCAGCACAATGATCACCGCGCGCGGTGGAGCAGCTGTCGCTGCCGAGCTGCTCACCGGCGTCACCTGAGCCGGCAGTTGCGTCTGGTCGGCCAGTACGCGCACCGTCTTCGCGTCCAACCTGCCGGACACGTTGGCGGTCGTCAGGACGAAGTCGGCGTGACCCGCACGGACCTGGACCGAATCGATGCGGGCCGTCGGAGTTCCGTCCGCGGACGCGATCCCCGGAAACATGGCAAGCGTCGCGGCCGCGGCAGCCAGTACGGCGCCCACGAGCTGCCGCCGGCTCCTCATCGGTGGGCCTCTTCCAGGCCGAACAGGCGCTGCGGGAGCCGGATCCCGCGGTCGGAGAGACGGTCGAGGAAGGCCGGACGCAGACCGGTCGATCGCAGCGTGCCTCGGAACCAGCCCCGCTCGTCGACGCCCGCGTGGAAGTCGAACTGGAACAGATCCTGGAGCGTGACGACGTCGCCCTCCATACCGGCCACCTCGGTGATATGGGTGATCCGCCGGGTCCCGTCCTTGAGCCGGCTCTGGTGCACGATCAGGTCGATCGCCGAAGCCATCTGCTCGCGGATCGCGCGCTGCGGCAGCTCGACGCCGCCCATCAGCACCATCGTCTCCAGCCGCGCGAGCGAGTCGCGCGGCGCGTTCGAGTGCACGGTCGTGATCGAGCCGTCGTGACCGGTGTTCATTGCCTGCAACATGTCCAGCGCGGCGCCATCGCGGACCTCGCCGATGATGATCCGGTCGGGCCGCATCCGCAGGGTGTTGCGGACCAGGTCCCGGATCGCGATCTCGCCGCGCTTCTCGACGTTCGCGGGGCGGGCCTCCAGCCGCAGCACGTGCTCCTGCCGCAGTTGCAGTTCGGCCGCGTCCTCGATGGTGACGATGCGCTCGTCGTCGGGCAGGAACGACGACAGGACGTTCAAGGTCGTGGTCTTGCCGGAGCCGGTGCCGCCGCCGATCAGGATGTTCAGCCGGCCGCGGACGCACGCCCGGAGCAGCTCCGCGACCGGTTGGGTCAGCGTGCCGAACGAGATCAGGTCCTCGACCGTGAACGGGTCGGCGGCGAACTTCCGGATCGTGAGCAGCGACCCGTCCAGCGCGATCGGCGGTACGACGGCGTTCACCCGGCTGCCGTCGGGCAGCCGGGCGTCCACCATCGGGCTGGCGTCGTCGACGCGGCGGCCGATTCGGGACACGATCTTGTCGATCGTGCGCCGTAGGTGGCTCTCGTCGGTGAACGCCGCGTCGACCGGTTGCAGTCGTCCTTCGCGTTCGACGTAGATCTGGTCGTGGCCGTTGACCATGATCTCGGAGACGCCGGCATCGCGCAGGTATGGTTCGAGCGGGCCGTGGCCGAGGATCTCGTCGGCCACCTCCTGCGCGACGCGCGCCCGGTCGGACACCGTCATCGGGGTGTCGTCACGTTGCAGTACGGCCTGCAGCGTCCGCGTGACCTGCTGCTCCAGTACGCGCTGATCGAGATGAGCGTCGTACAACTTGGGGCCGAGGCTTTCGAGCAGCCCCTGGTGCACGCTGCGTTTCACGCCGGCGAACGGATCAGCATTCCGCGCGGCACGCCGCGGTACGTCGGTGCTCGCGTGCGCCCCGGAGGGGTTCGTGGATGCTGCCTGCCCTGTCTGCGCTGCGTCGCCCGAATGTGCCTTCTGGGCGAGACGTTCCGAGAGATTCATGACCGCCTCCCTGCGCCACGGCGGGCGAACGCCCGGGTCCTGACAGCGACCGGGCGGCTCAGCAGCCGGTCGTTGGCGAAGCGAGTGATGGCCTGGCTGACCGGATGGGTCGGGGTGCCGATCACGATCGGAACGCCCTTGTTGATGGAGATCGGGACGTTCCGGCTGGACGGCACCTGACCGTTGAGCGGGCTCCGCACCACGCGTTCGACGTCGGCGGTCGACAGACCGACCTTCGAGTCCGAGCGGTTGACCAGCACCGACCGGATGTCGCGCGAGTACGACAGCAGGTCCAGCATGTCGATCGTCAGCCGCAGGTTCTTCAGCGCCGGCGTGTCCGGCGTGGTCAGCAGGACGTGGTGATCGGAGACGTCCATGGCGGTCAGTACGTGCTCGCTGAACTGTGCCGGCGTGTCGACGACGACGAAGTCGTACATCCCGCGCAGCACTGTCAGTAGCTCGCCGACCAGTGCGGCGGGAATCTTCTCCGCGTCACCCGGCGCGATCGGGGCGAGCAACATGTCCAGCCCCGGCCGGTACGGCGTCAGCAACGAGGCTGCACCGGTCGTGTCGAGGTGACCGGCCATCGGCAACGCGTCGCTGATCGTCCGTACCGGATCCAGTTGCACGCTGATCGCGACGTCCCCGAAGGCGAGATCGAGGTCCACGAGGCAGACTCGTTCGCCATGAGCAGCAGCCAGCGCGGCGGCCAGGTTGATGGCGAGGGTCGTCTTGCCGCAACCGCCCTTGGCGGAGAACACAGTGACGACCTTGCCCTGCCGGGTAGGTTCGGGCTCGTCGTGGGACCGCAGGTCGGCCCGCGCCCGGTCCGACAACACCCGCGAACGTTCACATGCGGCGAGCAGCGCGACGGTGTCGCCCGCGGCGACCACCTCGCGTACGCCGGCCCGGAGCGCCTCCGTGAGCAGCGTGACGTCCACGACGTCGCGGACCAGGATCACGCCGGCGACCGGCCGGTCGAACCGCAATTGTGCAGCGAAGCGCAGCGCGGTGTCCGTGTCGACGCTGGGGCCGACCACCACCAGGTCCTCGGCGGGGTCGTCGTTCAGGGCCCGGAGTGCAGCATTGAGGTCATCGACCGACTTGACGCTTCCGCCGAGGTCCGGGACCAGGTCGTCGTCCGGCGCGGTGGCCGGTTGGCAGAGGATGGTCATCGCAGTGCCTCACTTCTTCTTGGATGTCGGGGCCACCGGGAACAGCGGCTCGTCGTGGTCCTGGACCTTGACCTGGGTGGACGGGCCGAGCAGCGTCAGGTACGGCAGCGAGGTCTGGGACAGCTGGATCAGCCGCTGGGCGTCGAGCTGGCTTGCGGCGAACGTCACGAGCGTCATGTCGTTCTGTGCCGACCCGGCGCCTTGCGACAACGCGCCGTTGCCGGCCTTGGAGTCGTTCTGGGACGCCGCCGGGCCGACCGTGAGGACCCGGACCTTCGGGATCACCACCGCGGTCTTGTTGATGCCCTTGCCCTGCTGCTTGTGCTGGCCGGTGCAGTTCGGCTGGCCGCTGGCATCACTGTTGCTGGTGGCAACGACCGTACCGAAGACGGCGACATCCGATCCGGCCTTCACATTGCCGGCCACCATCTCCGCGCTGCAGAACGTGATGCTGACAGCGACCTGGCCCTCGGGGATCATCAGTCCGCTCGTGGCCTGTGCCGTGGTCACGAGCATCGACTTGAGCAGCAACTGACCGGGGCTGAGATCGGACGCGGTGACGAGCGCCTCTTGGGCCGGCGTGATCTCCGTGAGCGCGTCGGCCGACACCGAGGAGGCAGGCAGCGTCTCCTGGTGCAGTGAGGCCTTGGCGTCGCGGGCTGCAGTGCCCGACGGAATCGCCTTACCGACGACGAGGACGGTCACCGCCTGCTGCCCGGCCACCGCGCGGGCATCCGCGCGATCGACGTAGACGAGCACAGCTGCGGTCCCGAGGACGGCCAGCGCGACCGCCAGCACAATGGTCAGAACTCGACGTTTCATGGTTCTCTCTCCTCTGCTGGCGGTATCAGCCGGCGAGTTTGACGATCGCGGCACCGAAGTACGTGCCGGAGCCGACGGTGGTGGAAGCAGGCACCAAGGCCTGCGTGAAATGACCGAAGATGCAGGACGGCGTGGTCTGGCCGTTCGGGCAATCAGCCTTGGTGTACGGCGCCGGAATGACGTCCTTGAGCGGATTCATGTTCGCGTAGCCGGTCAGCACGAACGCCGCGAGACCGACCATGTGGTACGTCGCGCCGCTGCCGGTTCCTGTGGTGGTGTCGAAGATCGG
Organism: Kribbella sp. NPDC048928; assembly: GCF_043197975.1. NCBI lineage: Bacteria > Bacillati > Actinomycetota > Actinomycetes > Propionibacteriales > Kribbellaceae > Kribbella > Kribbella sp. NPDC048928. The sequence goes on from NZ_JBICUC010000011.1 coordinate 269,549, forward strand.
GATGAAGATCGGTTGCCCGCTGGCGACGTACGACGTCAAGATGTCCTGGCATGCCTTGGAGATGTTCTTGCCGGGGTCGGTGCCGGCGACCGGACCGCTCTGCGTGACGTCGATCGCGGCGCTGCATCCGCCACTGTCGGCCAGCCAGCCGAACTCCCCGGGGGCGCTCAGACCGGCGCACGTAGGCGCGTTGGGGGCGTCGCGCACGAAGATGACGACCTCGTTGCCGAAGGTGGGCGGTGAGCTGCCGCCGGTCGCTCGATTCCAGGCGCACAACGACAGGGTCATCGCGATCGACTGGGAGACCTTGACGGCTGGGCCCCAGACGGCGCGGGCGCAGGCGAGGACCGTCGAGCCTTGGTAGCCGGCGTTTCCGGTCAACGTACGGGCGAACACCGGCGGCAACAGCGACGAGCCGCCGGCCGTCCGGGTCGCGGTGTGAACGTCGACGTAGTTCGTCGCGGACGTGGGCGCGCTCGGGCAGTCGACCGATGTTCCGCTCGATCCCGGGCATCCGGACAGGCCGCTGTTGGGGCCGGAGCCGCAGACCAGAGTCACGGCGGACGCGCCGTCCTTGGCGTTGAGGTTCGCGTAGTTGGCCGCCCTGTCGGGTACGCAGGCCTGGCCTGTGACGCAGCTTTTCGCGACGGCGACTGCGCCGGAGTCGGCGCCGTTCTGCAGCTCGGCGCGTTCCTGGTACAGCTGTCCGACGTCGACGGTCAGGGCCGCCATGCCGAGCAGTACGCCGGTGCCGAGCAGGGTGCCGACCAGAATGCCGAAGGCACCGCGGTCGTCGGCGCCGAGCCGGCGCATCACCACGCGCAGGAACGATGGGATCAGGTTTCGCATGGCATGACTCCTACGGCGGCCAGCGTGGTCTGGCCGCTGAGGCCGTTACCACCGAAAATGCCGACGAGATAACCCAGTCCCGGCGAGAACTGGAAGGTGTAACTGGTTTGCACGCTGCCGTTGGCGATCGGTCCGGCATTGACCGGACAGGACGACTGGATCGACACGTTGACCGGGCTCAGCCCGGTCGCGGCCGCCTGCGTCCGGCCGACCACATCCGGCTGGCCGAAGGCGACCAGCCGCGAACCTTCGCGTGCTGCGTTCGTCAAGGTCTGTTGGGCGTTCAGCATCCGTCCGAAGTCGACGATGCCCAGCACGATCAGCAGCATCAGGGGGAGCAGCAGCGCGAACTCCACAGCGGCTGCGCCGCGGTCCGCGCCGCTGCGCCCATGGAGCGAGCGCGGCAGCAGGCGGCGTACCCGTGCCGCGCGCCGGTGGTGCGATCCCCGGCCGTGGTGAGTTTCCCCGCCGCGGCTGCCTTGTCTCGGATCCATGAGTTCTCCCCGGTTGGTGATCCGACCTGTCAGAGGTGGGCCGCGACGTCGGTGAACAACTTGGCGACGGCCGGGCCGAGGATCAGCAGGGCGGGGACCACGACGACGGCGATCAGCGCGGCCAGCAGGCCGTACTCGATCATGGTGGCGCCACGCTCGTCGCGGCGCGTCCGCTCGATGGCGGTCTGTACGTAGCTGAGCAGCTGGATGAGCATCTGGAGCTCCTTCTTCTGGGGCAGGTCCGAAAGACCCGTCCGATCGATCGACCGGCGATCTGCCGATCGGTACCGCTACGGTGTGGTTTCGCAGGCCCGGTCCGGTAGCGGCCGATCGGCCAGCAACACCGCACCGCTCGGTGGACACGACAGCGATCGGCCGACACCGTGTCGGTCGAGCGACCGACAGGTCGGGCGATCGGTCAGCATCCGTTCGCGTTCGGCCAGTTGTCCGTCGCGGTCGTTCCGGTGCGTGCCGGCCGCGCCGTACCTTGACCGGCATGCATCTCACCTGGATGGTTGCCGGAGGCATCATCGGCTTCGTCGCCGGACTCCTGCTCCGCGGCACGGTCTTCCGGCTGTCGCTGCCGTCGGGAACACGCACGAGCTGCGCACGCTGCGCGGCGCCGTTGCCGGGTCAGCTCATGGTCCGTTGTCGGCAGTGCCGTGGCTGGTACGGCGTCCCGCTCGTCCTCGAACTGGTGACCGCGGCCGTGGTCGCACTCCTGCTGGGGCGGTTCGCCGGCCTGCCTGAAGCGGCCCCGTACGCCTTCATCGGCGTGCTCGGTGTCGCCCTGGCTGCCGTCGACCTCTCGGTCCAACGGCTGCCGAACCGGTTGACCATGCCGCTGTACCCGGGGCTGATCGGGTTGTTCGGGCTCGCCGCGTTGCTCGACAGTCATCCGGACAGGTGGCTTCGCGCCGTACTGGGCGGCCTCGTTCTCGGTGGGTGCTACTTGGTGCTGGCAATCGCCGGGCGTGGGCAGCTCGGCGGGGGGGACGTCAAACTTGCCGGCGGGCTCGGGATCGCGCTCGGCTGGCTGGGCTGGCCGACTCTGCTCGCCGGAGCGGCGCTCGGCTTCGTGATCATGGGCCTGGTCGGTGCGGCGCTGCTGATCACCCGCCGGGTCACGCTCCAGCAGGCGATCAGCTTCGGCCCCTTCATGCTCGGCGGAGCGCTGCTGGCCGTCCTCGCCACCGCGTGAGGCCTCCGTCCCGCCGTACTAGGGCCGAAAGTCCCTGTTCCCCCGGTGTCGCTGTTACCTAATGTAACGGCGACACCGGGGGAGCAACTATGAGTAATCAGATCAGGATCGTCGTCGTCGACGGTCACACGCTTACGCGTTTCGGGCTGCTCGGCCTGGTGGCCGGACAGCCGGACCTGGAGGTCGTCGGGGAGGCGGCCCTGGCCGCCGAGGCGCTCGCCACGGTCGCCGAGGCCGGCGCCGACGTGATCGTGCTCGACACAGCGCTGCCGGACGGCGACGGTCTCCGCGTCGCGCGGGACCTGCTCGATCGGCACCCGGGCCTCGGGGTTGTCCTGCTGACCTCGGACGGGCAGGACGACGTCCTGTTCCGTGCACTGGACGCCGGTGTGTCGGCGTTCGTTCCGAAGATCGCGCCCGCGGCCGAGGTCCTGGCGGCGATCCGGCACGCGGCAGTCGCAGCCGGTTCGTTCATCGCCAGCGGTCTGGGACCTGCCATCGCCCGCCGGCGTGCATCCGCCGCGATGCCGGGCGAGGACCGGCCGACGGCCGGCCCCACAGTGTCGTTGAGTCCGCGCGAGACCGAGGTACTGCAGATGCTCGCCCGGGGCTTGCCGGTCGCCGCGATCGGTGCTGCCTTGTACGTCAGCCACTCCACCGCCAAGACCTACGTCGCCCGGCTGTACGAGAAACTCGGCGCGACGAACCGGGCCCAGGCGCTGATGCTCGGACTGTGCTACGGCCTGATCCGGTCGCACCAGCCGACTGCGTGACCGGCGGCAACTGGGTAACCAAGTGCTCAACTATTTCGGCGAAAAGCACCTGATCGAAATCCGTAACGGACTGTAGGTGAGCGCCGATTGTCGCTACAGAAGGTGACATTGGATCCATCTCCAGCCGCAGTCGCAGGAGAGTGTCACGGGGGGAACCATCATGCAGAACTCGATCACCGTGGTCGTCGTCGACGGCCACACCCTAACCAGATACGGACTGACGAGGCTGGTCAGCGCCGATGCCGAGATCACGGTCGTCGGCGAGTGCGGTCTCGCGGCCGAGGCGCCGGCGCTGGTCGCGTCCGTCCGGCCGAACGTCGTGATCCTGGACGTTGCACTGCCCGACGCCGACGGCCTCGACTTGGCCCGCGAGCTCAGGGACCGGTACTCCGACCTCGGCATCGTCGTACTCACCGGCCAGTCCGGGGACGGCGTGCTGTTCCGGGCGCTGGAGACGGGCGTGTCCGCGTTCGTAGGCAAGACCGCCCCGAATCCCGAGGTCCTCGGGGCGATCCGGCACGCGGCGGTGGCGGCAGCGTCCTTCACGGCGACCGGCCTCGGACCGGCACTCGCACGCCGCGGACAGCCTGTCCTCACCAGGCAGGTAGCTGACGGGCCGTCGTGCGCGACGCTCAGCCCGCGTGAACTCGAGGTCCTCTCGCTGCTCGCCACCGGCATGTCGGTACCGGCGATCGCCGCCACGATGTTCGTCAGCCTGTCGACCGCAAAGACCTACGTGTCCCGCCTGTACGAGAAGCTGGGCGCCACGAACCGCGCCAACGCCATCATGACCGCGATGCGACTGGGCCTGCTCCAGCCGGAGCTCAGCGTCTCGGCCTGAACCCTCAGCGGGCGGCCGTGGGCCGGTGGATCACCGCAGCAGTAGCGTGACGGTCAGGACCGCGAAGACGCTGATCACCGCGATCGCGATCACGCGGATCACGATCCGCAACAGCAGGCCCCACCAGGGGACCTTCTCGGTGTCCGTACCGGACCTTGTCATGGCTGGCTCCCTTCGCATACAGCTCCAGCACACGCCTGACCGCGCCGGCCCGGCAGGGCAGAAGGCCCTGCATCGGGTGGACCGGACGGCCCTATGGGTGAACGGCCGGCAGGAGTTCGCTCGAAGGGCAAGGACCCGTCGAGTCGAACGTGCAGGGGCTGTGATGGTGATGATGATGACGGACGCTGATCGGGAGGCGTTGCTGCAGGCGGCGGTGGTTGCCCCGTCGATGCACAACACGCAGCCGTGGCGGTTCCGGTTCGTGGGTTGGACGGTGGAGGTCTACCGCGATCGGGATCGCGAGTTGCCGGCTGAGGACCCGTCGCGGCGGATGTTGTTCGTGTCGCTGGGCGCGGCGATCTTCAACCTGCGGGTCGCAGCCGCAGCCCGGGGGATGGGGTCGCAGGTGCGGTATCTGGTCGATCAGCGACGGCCCGACCTGGTCGCGGTCGTGGAGTTCGACGGACCGGCGGTCGCATCGATGGCCGCGCTCGCGCCGTACCTGACGCAGCGCCGGACGAATCGGGAGCCGTTCAGCGACGAGCAGTTGCCGCCGCAGCTCCGGGTCGAGCTCGACCTGTGCGCGCGGGTCGAAGGCGCCGTACTGCAGTGGATCGACAAGCCGACCCGACGCTGGTGGTTGCGGATAGCAACGAATGAGGCGATGACGGCGGACGACGAGGACGCGGCCCGGACGGCCGAGCGGCGGCACTGGGTCGGCGGCGATCGGGCGGTCGACGGCATCCCGTCGAGCGCGCTGGGCTCCCGGGTTGCCGGTGGCGACCCGGTCGTGCGGGAGATGGCTGCGACCGAGGCCGACGCGGGCAGGCCCGTCGCCGATTTCGAGCGGGATCCGCAGTTCGCGGTACTGGCCACTCGCTACGACGGACCGATCGAGTGGTTGCGGGCCGGGCAGGCGCTGGAGCACGTGTTGCTGGAGGCAACGGCGCGTGGTGTGGCGACCTCACTCCTGAACCAGGCGATCGAGCACGAGGAGCTGCGGGGTGAGATCAACGATCCGCTCGGCCCGTGGCAGCGGCCACAGGTGGTGATCCGGTTCGGGTACGGCGGGCAGGTCCCACCGACACCGCGCCGGCCGGCCGCCGACGTACTGCTGCAGGAGCCGACACCCGGCGCGGGCGACGACGTGTTCGATCACGATGTTCCGTGAGCGCTCCGGACCGTGACGGTCGAGGCGAGCAGGCCGTAGTGGCCGTCGTATCTTGCGTACAGGGCTTGTAAACGACCTGTCTGCTGGTCCGTGAAGACGTCGAACGCCGCGCCGGTGAGGTCGAGGCGCGCCTTCGCGTTCACGAGGCTGCTACGCCGCAGCGCTGCGAGCGCGATCGGTGGTGCGGTGATCTCGAGGCCGATCGGGTTCGGTCGTGCCTGGAGGATCCGGTACCGGCCGGCGCCGGCCCGGATCACGATGCTCTCCTCGTGGCTGTACTTCTCCCGGAAGAGATGGAATCGGTAGTCCATGGCCTCGAGGATCGCGATCGCCTCGGTGACCGGGAGCGTTGCCGGCTGGCCGACCTTGCGCCGGACGACGCGGCGCACCGTGGGCGGATGCAGCTCTGGAGGCGTGGGAGGCGGTAATGCGCCGGCTCGTTGCCTGAGGCACTCGGCGAGCGCGTCGGGGTACAGAGTCAGCTGTCCGATGAGTCGTCCCGCGAGCAGGCCGACGACCTCCGACATGGTTGCGGCGGAGACCTGAGCGCGTACCCGGCGGCCCGCGCTGAGCTGTACGTCGACCTGCGCGAGCAATGGCCGGAGCAGGCCGGGCTCCGGCAGCCGGGTGAGCCGTACCCTGCTGCTCGTTGCCCAGGGCCCCAGGATCGGCGCCAGATGGTCCCGGATCACCGCCACGGCATCGGTTGGCAGAATCCCTGCCGTACTGACCGGAATCGCGGCCGGCACTCGCAGTGGCACGGCAGCGTTGTTCTCTCCACTCATCTTCCCCCCCGGAAGTTCGCCTCTTCAGAGTCGCACATGAACGCCGATTCCGGGGCAGGTCTCCTGGACCCCGCAACAGGGCCGATGGTCCCTGGTCAGAGCTGACTGATCGGAGGAGAGTCAGGATATGAACGCGGTCTTCGACTGGCTGGCGAATCTGCCCACCTGGCTCGTTCTCGCGGCCGTCTGCCTGCTCCCGGCCCTCGAGGCCTCGACCTTCCTGGGCCTGGTCGTGCCCGGTGAGACGGCGGTCATCATCGGCGGCGTGATCGCACATGCCGGCGCGCTGCAACTGTGGGTCGTCATGGTGGCGGCCGCGATCGGTGCAGTGGCGGGTGACCAGGTGGGGTTCGTCGTCGGGCGACGGTACGGTCCAGCCCTCCTCGGACGGCTGCCGGGCAGACTGCGCCACCCGGAGCGGATCGAACGCACCCTCGCACTGATCCGGCGGCGCGGCGCTGTCGCTGTCGTCCTCGGCCGCTGGACCGCGGCCTTCCGGGCACTGGTGCCGGGCATCGCGGGCATGAGCCGCATGCGGCGAACGCACTTCACCGTCGCGAACGTCATCGGCGGCCTGATCTGGGCCGTCCTGGTGGCCGGCGGTGGCTATTTGGCCGGTGCGTCGTACAAGGCCCTCGAGCAACGGCTCGGGCTGGTGAGCGGTCTGCTTCTGGCCGGGTTCGTCGGGACGGTCGTCGCGTTCGTGGTGGTACGTCGTCAGCGGCACCGGCAGCATCGCGGGTGATCGTGCGGTGCGGGAGGTCGGCGGGCTGAGGCGTTCCAAGAATTCCCCAAGATCGGGCTGCAAGCCTGGGCGTTCCGAACCGGTCCGACTGAGGGAAAGTGATGCAGACAGTCAACGGGCTCCCCGCCCACGTGCTCCTCGTGCATGCCATCGTCGTTCTCCTACCGCTCTGCGCGGCCCTGCTGGCGCTGACCGCGCTGTGGCCGGCAGCGAGGCGCCGGCTCGCCGGGCCGAACGCGATCCTGTCGGTGCTGGTGGTCGTACTGGTGCCGATCACGACGAGTGCCGGCGAGTGGTTGGAGAGTCGGCTGACACCCGATCCGCTGATCCGACGACACACCGAGCTCGGCGACACGGCCATCTACGCGGCGATCGCGGTCGCCGTGCTGGCAGTCGTGGTGTGGTGGCGACAGCGCGAGAGCACCGGACGAACACCAGCCAAGCGCACCTTTCTGGCGCCCGCCTCACGCGCCCTCACGGCAACGCTGACGGTTGTCGCCGTCGTGGTCTCGGCCGCGGCCGTGTACGACGTCGTACGCATCGGCGACTCCGGCGCGAAGGCAAGCTGGAACAACTGGGCCGCACACCACTGACGGACCCTCATGGCGGCGGCGCAGGGTGGGGATGGTCAGTGGGCGGTCGAGATGTCGCGCCCGTCCAGCGCAGGTAGGGCGAAGACGGTCAGGACGACCGCGCCGGCGACGAGCCACAAGTAGCTGAGTTGGAGGCCGGCGCCGAGGGGGCCGTTCTGGAAGGCCTGGTGAATGGGGGAGTAGGGCTGCCAGGATTCGAAACGGGGCAGGATCAGCCCGGCGGCGTACACGACGTACGCGGCCGCTGCGGCCGCCGCGGCGAGGCCGATGGCGGTGGTGCGGCGGCCGGTGACGGCGCCGATGGTGAGTGCGAGGACGCCGTACTCGAGACCGAGCAACGCCATCGCAAGGGCACCGCTCGCCGCTGACGCTGCGGAGATCCCCAGACCGAAGATCAGACTGCCGATGCTGGCGGCCGCGAAGAGGACCGTGCCCAGGGCAACGACCGAGACCGCCAGCGCGAGGGCCTTGTCGAGAACGATCCGGGAGCCGGAGACGGGGGTGACCAGCAGCAGTTCCAGAGTGCCGCGTTCTTCCTCACCGGCGAGCGTACGGGCGCCGTGACCGATGCTGTAGACGAGGAAGAGCCCGGGCAGCATCAGCGTGAACAGCTCGGCGTTCAGGAAGCCGTTCCCGGTCGTCATCGCGTCCAGGTCGAAGAACTTTCGCAGCTCCTCGGGGAACGACTGGGACAGCTGCTGGAGGTCCGGCATGTCCCGGACGGACGGCCACAGAGCGCACTCCAGCAGCACGAGGACGGCGATCGCGATCGACCACCCGACCAGCCCGCGGCGGGCGTCGTACAGCGACTTCAGGAAGACGTTGCGGAACATGGATCTCACCTCTGGCCGTCGTAGTAGTCCAGGAACGCCGCCTCGAGATCGGCCTCGTGGCTGAGCACGTTGGTCACGTCGAACGGCGCTACCGCCCTGATCAGCTCGGCGGTCGACCCGGTGACCGTGACACGGGCAGTGTGCCCGTCGACGGTCACCTCCACGACGCCCGGTACGGCGTGCATCCGGGCGGCCGGCGGTGTGTCCGCGAATGTCAGATCGAGACGCCGCCGGGCCCGGTCCTTCAGGGCCTGCACCGACTGGAGCGTGACCAGGCGACCGGCGCGGAGGATCGCGACGGTGTCGGCCACGGCTTCGACTTCGGACAGCACGTGGGAGGACAGGAACACGGTCCGGCCGGCGTCACGGGTCTCGCGGAGCAGCGCCCGGAACTCCCGCTGCATCAGCGGATCGAGGCCGGACGTCGGTTCGTCGAGGAGCAACAGATCCGGCTCGTGCATGAACGCCTGCACGATCCCGACCTTCTGCCGGTTGCCGCGCGACAACGCACCGATGCGTACGCCGAGGTCCAGGTCGAACCGCTTCGCGAGCAGCTTGATGCGCTCTCGGTCGACGCCGCCGTACAGATGCGCGAAGTACTCCAGGTACTGCGCTCCGGTGAGGTCGGGATAGGCCACGAAATCGCCCGGCAGGTAGCCGATGCGCCGTTGCAGTGCGTCGTACTGATCGGCGGCGTCGAACCCGAACACGATCGCGGACCCCGAGGTCGGGCGGACGAGCCCGGCGAGCAGGCGGATCGTGGTGGTCTTGCCGGCCCCGTTCGGCCCGAGGTACCCGACGATCGCGCCGGCCGGGATGTCGAGGTCCAGCTTGTCGAGTGCGGTCCGGTGGCCGAAGCGCTTGGTCAGCCCGCGCGTCTTGATGACGGTGTCCATGGAAGCGCTCCTGACGGTGAACGACGGATGGACGTGGCACCTCCTGGGGCTCGTCCTGCAGCTCCAGTCAAACCGTGGGAAGGCACCGTGTGCAGGGCCGAAGGTCCCGCCGAAGAGTGCGGTTCGGCCGCTGTGGCGGGTGGCCGGGCGGGTCAGTGTCGAGGGTGGGAAGTCTCGTTCAGGGAGGTTCGTGATGAAGGCATTGGTGTACAACGGTCCGGGGCAGCGGAGCTGGCGCGAGGTGCCGGATCCGGTGGTCCAGGATCCCGAGGACGCGATCGTTCGCGTCGACGCGGTGACGATCTGTGGTACTGATCTGCACATCCTGAAGGGCGATGTGCCGACGGTCCAGCCGGGGCGGATCCTCGGCCACGAGGCAGTCGGCACGATCACCGAAGTCGGTACCGGTGTGCGCGGTGTAGCGGCCGGCGATCGGGTGCTGATCTCGTGCATCACGGCGTGCGGCAGGTGCGAGTACTGTCGGCAAGGTCATTACGGTCAGTGCCTCGGTGGCGGTGGCTGGATCCTCGGTCACCTGATCGACGGCACTCAGGCGGAGTTGGTGCGGGTCCCGTTCGCGGACCGGTCGGTGTACAAACTGCCGGACAACGTCACCAACGAGGAGGCCGTCCTGCTGGCCGACATCCTGCCGACGTCGTACGAGGTCGGCGTACTGAACGGCAAGGTGTCGCCCGGTGACACCGTGGTGATCGTCGGCGCCGGCCCGATCGGTTTGGCGGCGCTGGCGACGAGCAAGCTGTTCACGCCGTCGCACGTGGTCGTGGTCGACGCGGCCGACTCGCGGCGCAAGGCCGCGCTGGAGCGGGGAGCTGACCTGGCGCTCGGCCCGGACGAGGACGTCGTGGTGAAGATCCGCGAGCTGACTGGTGGACTCGGCGCAGACGTCGCGATCGAGGCGGTCGGCGTACCGGCCACGTTCGAGCTGTGTACGCAGGTAGTTCGCCCTGGCGGTACGGTCGCGAACGTCGGTGTCCACGGTGCGCCGGCGACGCTGCACCTCGAGGACCTGTGGATCAAGAACGTGACCATCACGACCGGTCTCGTCGACACGTTCTCGACGCCGCGGCTGTTGTCGATGCTCGCGGCCGGCCGGTTGCAGCTGCCGGGCCTGATCACGCACCGTTTCGGGCTGGACGAGATGCAGGACGCGTACGACGTGTTCTCCGACCCGGCCACGACCGGTGCGCTGAAGGTCGCGCTGTTCGGCGACAAGGGAGTCGAGTAGCAGACGGAGAGCCGCGGGGGCCCCCCCACAGTGGGGGGCCCCCGCGCGTGGGGGGGCCCCCGACAGAACCCGGGGAGGGGGCGGGCGGGGGGGGGGGGCGGGGGGGGGGGGGAATCGTCGG
>NZ_JBICUC010000011.1:280268-317429 GCF_043197975.1 Kribbella sp. NPDC048928
CTTCCCCCCCCCGCCCCGGCGGGGGGGGTTGGTGGGGGGGGGGTCCGGCCACTTGGTTTGTGTGGACCCGCCGCCGCCCGGCGGCCCCCCCCCCCGGGGCGCCCCCCGCGGCTCTTGCGGTCAGCCAGAACTCAGCCGAGGAAGTGGCCGGCCGGGTGCTTGGACATGTGCTTCGGCGAATGCTTCGGCGCGTCCTCGGGGGCGGGGCGGTGCCAGGTGCTGCGTTCGGTGGCCTCGAGGGCGGCGCTGATGTCGGCCGCCCAGGTGCGGATCTTCTGCCAGTCGCGCGAGTCGGCAGCCAGATCACCGGTGGCGAGGTGACGCGCCAGGAAGCCCTTGGCCGTGGCGGGATCGAGCCGGCCCGCGAACGTGATCGCGGGGGACGCGCCGATCGCGTGCGCGAGACGGCGGACTGCGGGCGGCATCGCCTGGTCCTGTTCTTTGTCGGGTCCGACAGGGCCGCTGTGGAAGAGCCAGACCTGGCGGTCACGGAGCGGGCCGACGTTGTGGCGAAGGAACCGTACGGCGGCGCGCTGCCACCGGCGGACGTAGAGCGCGCTGCCCAGGATCACCACGTCGTACGCTGCGATGTCCCCGACCCGGCTGACGTCGAGCACGTCGACGTCGTGGTTGTGCGCGCGTAACTCGGCCCCGATCGTCTCGGCGATCTCGGCCGTCGCGTTCGACCTGCTGGCGTAGGCGACCAGTACCTTTTTCGACATCAAATCCTCCTTCAGTTCTCCCAGCACAACGGCCGACGGCGTAGGCGCGGCAGCGCCGAAGGGCCCGCCTACACGGGACTTTCGATCGCGGCACGCGGAATGACGGCGACCGGGCACGGTGCCTGGTGGAGCATGGTCTGGCTGACCGACCCGAGGAGCAGCCCGGCGAACCCACCACGCCCACGTGATCCGACGACGAGCAGCCGGGCATCTGCGGACCACTCGAGCAGGAGCTCGGACGGGTTCCCGGTCACCTCGACAACCTCAGCCTCACGGGCGTGGGGGCGAATTGCCGTGAGCAGGTCGCGGTCGTCGTCATCGCTCTCGTCGAGGACGGCGACGATCCGGGCCGGGATGTCGTGGCGGTGCGCGTACGCGAGTCCGAAGTCGAGCGCGGCGTCGGCCGGCCGTGAGCCGTCGTACCCGATGACGACCTGATTGCCGGCGAGCGAGTCGTCGGTGGGCCGTACGACGACCACCGGGCAGTGCGCGTGCGTCGACAGTTCGAGACCTGCCGAGCTGACGACCAGTCCGAGCAGGCGCCCGGTGATCCGGCTGCCGATGACGATCAGGTCGGCGGTCCGGGATTCCGCGAGCAGTACGGCTGACGGGAAGCCGTCGACGTACGTGCCGGTGATCGGGATCCCGGCCTCGAACTTCCGCGCCAACGCGACGGCATCGGTGACGATGCGGTCGGCCTGGGCGCGCAGTCCCGGAGCCAGGTCACTCGGCCCGAGCGGGACTCTGAACTCCGCCCAGACGAACGCGTGGACCAGGTGCAGCGCAGCCTCTCGGGCTGCCGCCTCGGCGGCGCCCCAGCGGATGGCGTTCTCGCAGTCAGGGCGGCCGTCGATGCCGACGACGACCTTCTTGGTACTCATCGCGTTCTCTGTCGCCAACTCGGGATCTCATGCATGTTCCCCAGCCTCGCGACGGCCACCTGTGACGGCCTAGAGGCGAAGGTCCTGACTCGGCTGGTGGACCTCGGGAGGCCGGGACCTTCGGCCCTGTGGCGGGAGTGTCCGGACGGGGAGCGTGGGAGGCGGAGGTGGCATCCATGACCGAACTGCCGGGGACCGGCCGCTACGTGTTCGACTTCGCCGAAGGCTCCATGGAGCAGAAGGATCTGCTCGGGGGCAAGGGCGCCAATCTCGCCGAGATGACCCGGCTGGGGCTACCGGTCCCGCCGGGTTTCACCATCGCGACGACCGCGTGCCGTGCCTATCTGGAGACGGGCGACCTGCCGGCAGGGCTGGGTGCCGAGCTCGGTACCCATCTGGGCCGGCTGGAACAGGTGCTGGGGCGCCGTCTGGGTGACGCCGGCGACCCCCTGTTGATCTCGGTGCGATCTGGAGCCAAGTTCTCGATGCCCGGGATGATGGAGACGATCCTCGACATCGGGCTGACCGACGAGTCGGTCCACGGGCTGGCGAAGCACTCGGGTGACGACCACTTCGCCTGGGATTCATACCGGCGACTTCTGCAGATGTACGCCCGAACCGTGCTTGACGTACCCGATGAGCTCTTGCAGGCAGCGGTGTCGACCGAGTACGCCGATTGGGGCGTCGAGACGCCGGAGGAGCTGCCGGCAGCGGCGATCGAACGTGCCTGCGCGGCGCTGAAGCAGGCGATCGCCGACCACGCCGGCCGTCCGTTCCCGCAGGATCCGCTGGAGCAGCTCGACCTGGCGGTGCGTGCGGTCTTCCGCTCCTGGTCGACACCCCGGGCCCGGTTGTACCGCCGTCAGGAGCACATCCCGGACGACCTCGGGACCGCGGTCAACGTGATGGCGATGGTGTTCGGTAACCGAGGCCCGGACAGTGGCACCGGTGTCGCCTTCACCCGGGATCCTGCGTCGGGAGAGCCGGGCGTGTACGGCGACTATCTCCAGGACGCTCAGGGCGAGGATGTCGTCGCCGGAGTACGGAACACGGTTCCGCTGGCGCGCCTCGCAGAGATCGACCCGGTCAGCCATGCAGGGCTGCAGAGCGCGATGTCCACGCTGGAACGGCATTTCCGGGACCTGTGCGACATCGAGTTCACGATCGAACGGGGCCGGCTGTGGATCTTGCAGACGAGGGTCGGGAAGCGGACCGCGGAAGCTGCTTTCCGGATCGCCGTTCAGCTGGTCGACGAGGGGCTCATCACCCTCGACGAGGCGCTCCTGCGGGTCACCGGGACCCAGCTCGGCCAGCTGATGTTTCCACGGTTCGGAGAGCGGCACGGCGTACCGGCGCTGGCTCACGGTGTGGCTGCCTCCCCAGGTGCGGCGGTTGGCGTTGCGGCCTTCGATTCAGCTGCTGCACAGCGCTTCGCCACGGAGGGCCGGCGAGTGATTCTCGTACGGCGGGAGACGAACCCGGACGATCTCCCGGGCATGCTTGCCGCCGCGGGCATTCTCACCACCCGAGGCGGCAAGACGTCACATGCCGCCGTGGTGGCGCGGGGCATGGGCAAGACCTGCGTCTGCGGCGTGGACACCTTGTCCGTGGACCCTGTCGCACGGCGCGCCGTGGCTGCCGACGCGGTCATCGAGGAAGGCGATCTGCTGTCCCTGGACGGGACCGCGGGCATCGTCTACCGCGGCGAGGTTCCGGTGGTCGCCGCACCGGTGGTCGAGTACTTCGACGGTCGTACGGATCTCCTCGACACCGATGAACTGGTTCGTGCGGTCGATCGGCTGTTACAGCATGCCGACGCGCGCCGGCAGTTGGGCGTGCACGCGAACGCCGACACGCCGGATGACGCCGCGCGTGCCCGGCGCTTCGGAGCCGAAGGGATCGGGCTGTGCCGTACCGAGCACATGTTCCTCGGCGAGCGTCGCCAACTCGTCGAGCGGCTGGTGCTCGCGGCGAACAGCGCGGATCAGCAGGCTGTGCTGGAGGAACTGCTGCAGCTGCAGCGTGCCGACTTCGTGATGATCTTCCGTGCGATGGCCGGGTTGCCGGTCACGGTCCGGCTGATCGATCCGCCACTGCACGAGTTCCTGCCGGATCTGACCGATCTCTCGGTGCGGGTCGCCGTCGGACGGACCACCGCCACGCCAGACTCCGACGCGGAGCGACTGCTGGCGGCGGTGCAGCGGATGCACGAGAGCAACCCCATGCTCGGCCTGCGGGGTGTCCGGCTGGGCATCGTCATTCCCGGACTCTTCGCGATGCAGACCAGGGCGATCGCCGAGGCGGCTGCCGAGGTGACGGCGGAGGGAACGACCGTACGGCCCGAGATCATGGTGCCTCTGGTGGCCGGCGACGCGGAGCTGCAGCTCGTACGGCGGGAGATCGAGACTGTTCTCGCCGAGGTTGCCGCGCGCACCGGTCGCGTGGTCCCGACCCGCATCGGGGCGATGATCGAGGTACCGCGTGCGGCCCTGGGCGCGGAGCGGATCGCCCGCTCCGCCGACTTCTTCTCCTTCGGCACCAACGACCTTACCCAGCTGACCTGGGCCTTCAGCCGCGACGACGTCGAGGCATCGATCTTCCCGCGCTACCTGGACGCGGGGATCTTCGCGGTCTCGCCGTTCGAGTCGCTGGATGTCGAGGGCGTCGGCCGGCTGGTGCGGATCGCCGTCGCCGAAGGACGCGCCGGCAACCCGGAGCTGGTCATCGGAGTGTGTGGTGAGCACGGCGGCGACCCGGCTTCGATCGCGTTCTTCGCCGACGCCGGCCTGGACTACGTCTCCTGCTCCCCGTACCGCATTCCGGTCGCCCGCCTCGAAGCGGGACGGGCGGCGGTCGCATCCACAGCCAAGGCGAGCGATACCCGATGATCGGCCAGGGGTCCGAAGGAGACGTGACGATGGCGATCGAGCACACTGCCGTACGGCCTGCTGCGGGATGGGACGTACTGGCATCGGACGGGTCGGTGGTACGGATCCGGCCGGTCCGCGAGGACGACGAGGCGGCGTTGGAGGCGATGAACGCCCGGGTGTCGGACGAATCTATCTACCTGCGGTTCTTCGGCATCAGCCGGTCGATGGCCGACGAGTACACCCATCACCTGGCTGCCGAGCACGACGGGCATGTCGCACTGGTCGCGGAGTACGGCGGCGACGTCGTCGGGATCGCGAGCTACGAGGCGCTGCGCGCGGGCGAGGCCGAGATGGCCTTCCTGCTGCAGGACTCGGTCCACGGCCGGGGGATCGGCACACTGTTGCTCGAGCAGTTGGCCGCGACCGCTCGGGAGAACGGCATCGAGCGGCTGCGTGCCGACACGCTCGGCGAGAACGCGAAGATGCTGCGGGTCCTCGCTGATTCGGGCTTCGAGCAGGTCCGCAAGCTGGAGAGCGGTGTCGTCGAGCTGGTTCTGGACACGGCGTACCACCCGCTGACCCTGCAGCGGATGGCCGACCGCGAGCGGGCGGCCGAGAACCGCTCGCTGCAGCGTCTGTTCGCACCGCGGACGATCGCGGTGGTCGGCGCCGGCCGTACTCCAGGCGGTATCGGCCACGAGGTGCTGCGGAATGTCGTCAACGGCGGATTCACCGGGTCCGTGTACGCGGTCAATCCGCAGGCGGCGCAGATCGCCGAGGTGCCGGCGTACCCGTCGATCGGAGCCGTTCCACGCAAGGTGGACCTTGCGGTGATCGCACTTCCCGCCGAGCAGGTGGCCGACGTACTGACCGAGTGCGGCGAGGCCGGGGTCGACGGCGCGGTCGTACTGACATCCGGCTTCTCGGAGCTCGGCTCGACCGGCCGTGAACTGCAGCGGCAGATGCTCGCGGTCGCTCGCCGGTACAGCATCCGGCTGATCGGCCCGAACTGCCTCGGGCTGGTCAACACGGCTCCCGAGGTCAGCCTGAATGCGACCTTCGCCGAGGTGTCTCCGATCCCCGGAGCACTGGCAATCGCGGCGCAGTCCGGGGCGGTCGGGATCGCGGTCCTGGAGCATGCCGGGCGCACCGGCCTGGGGATCTCCGAGTTCGTTTCCTTGGGCAACAAGGTCGATGTCAGTGGCAACGATGTGCTGCTGCACTGGTGGGCCGACCCACGAACCGCCGTGATCGGGTTGTATCTGGAGTCATTCGGGAACCCGCGCAAGTTCGGCGGGCTGGCCCGGATGATCGGACGTACCAAGCCGATCCTGGTCGTGAAGGGCGGACGGTCGGCCGGCGGACGACGGGCAGGTCTGTCACACACGGCCGCCGCGGCGACTCCGGAGACCGCGGTGGACGCGCTGTTCGCGCAGTCCGGTGTACTTCGGATGGACACCGTCGAGGAGCTTGTGGAGACGGCCCGGGTGGTGGCGGTACCGCCGTTGCCTCGCGGTCGCCGGGTCGCGGTGATCGGGAATGCGGGCGGCGCCGGGATCCTCGCGGCGGATGCGGCGAGCCGTCTGGGTCTCGAGTTGCCCGAGCTGAGCGCCGCGGTCCAACGGAAGCTGGACGCCGTCGGCGCGGTTGCGGGCGGGAATCCGGTCGACCTGGGCGCGGCGGCGTCCGCGGCGAGTCTGGCGGAGACCTTGCAGGTCGTGGTGGACAGCGGTGAGGTGGACAGCATCGTGGTCAACTACGCCGTGACCAGGGCGGGCCGCGTCGAGGACATCTACACCACCATCGCGGCCGCGGCCGCGATCGCGGACCTGCCGATCGTGGTGAACTGCGTCGGCTCGGCACAGGCCGCTCCGGAGATTGCGCTGACGGACGGGCGGCGGTTGCCGGTGTTCCCGTTCCCCGAGAGCGCGGTCCGTGCGCTGGCGCATGCGGTGCGGTACGCCGAGTGGAGGTCGAGGCCGCAAGGTGCGGTACCGGAGTTGGCTCACGTCGATGCGTCCGGAGCCCGGGTCGTGGTCCGCAAGTTCCTTGCGGAGCAGACCGAAGGCGGCTGGGTGGATCCTCGGCAGGCTCGTCTTCTGTTGCAGTGTGCGGGGGTTTCGGTGGTCCCGGTCGTCAGCGCGGTGAAGCGTGCGGAGGCGATCAAGGCCGCGGAGAGGGCGGGTTATCCCGTTGCGCTGAAGACGGCGGCGCCCGGCGTACTGCACAAGACCGACATCGGTGGTGTACGAATCGGCCTGGCGAACGCCGTTCAGGTCGCGAAGGCGTACGACGAAGTCACCGCGGCGGCCGACGATCCGCGGGTGGTGGTTCAGGCGATGGCGCCGACCGGGACCGAGCTGGTGATCGGTGTGGTGCGGGATCGGCTGTTCGGGCCGCTGGTGATGGCCGGCAGCGGCGGGATCTTCACCGATCTGCTGGCCGATCGGCAGTGGCGCGGCCTACCCCTCACGGACCTGGACGCGGCAGCCATGATGCGCTCACTGCGCTGTGCGCCGCTCCTGGCGGGCTACCGCGGCGCGGAGGCCGCCGACCAAGCGGCGGTCGTCGACGTCATCCACCGGATCGCCTGGCTCGCCGAGCAGATCCCGGAGCTGGCCGAGCTCGACATCAACCCACTGCTCGCCGCCCCAACCGGAGTCTCCGCAGTCGATGTCCGACTACGCCTCGCCCCGGCCGACCCTGAGCCAGACTGGTTCGCCAGGCGCCTACGCGGCGACTGATCAGAGCGCTGCGGACCGAAGTCGTGGCGACTCTCAGCAGTCCCACCGGTGTAGTGTCCGGTGCTATGAGTTCGCTCGACTCCTGGGCTCTCGGTAGCCATACGGCAGACGGCGTGACGCACCCGACGTACCGGAAGGGGACCGGGCCGGGGGTGGTTGTGATCCATGAGATCCCGGGGATCACTCCCGCGGTGCTCGGGTTTGCCGAAGAGGTGGTGGCTCGTGGCTTCACTGTGGTGATGCCGTCGTTGTTCGGTCGGCCGGGTGCGCCGGGCACGGTGCTGGAGACGGTTCGGAGCATCGCGGGGATCTGCGTGAGCCGGGAGTTCACGATGTTCGCGATGGGACGGACCACGCCGGTTGCCGGTTGGTTGCGGTCGTTGACTCGTGAGTTGCATGAGGAGCTGGGCGGGCCGGGTGTCGGCGCGGTCGGCATGTGCATGACGGGCGGCTTCGCGCTCGCGATGCTGGCCGATGCGCCTGTCGCGGCACCGGTTCTCGCGCAGCCCGCATCGCCTGCTCCGCTCGGTGCGGCACGTAAGGCAGACCTGGGACTGAGCCCGGCCGACCTGGCGTCGGTCAAGGCGAAGGTCGCCGCGGGGTGCCAGGTGCTCGGCTTGCGTTACAAGGGCGATCCGGCCGTCGGCACACGTTTCGACAGCCTTCGCAGGGAGCTCGGGGCGAACTTCATCGCGGTCGAGTTCCCGGGGCGCAAGCATGCCACCTTGACCGAGCATCGGCAGCAGGAGGGCGTGGACCGCGTGCTGGCGTTCTTCGAGGAGAAGCTGACCACGCACTGACGCAGTCAGGGTACGTGGACCGCGATCACCCCGGCGACGGTGTCGGCGATCGCCTCTGCGCGTTGCCGGTCGAGTTCACCGGCGGTCCCGAGAATGCGGACGATGCCGTCGTCGACCTCGACCTGCCAGTCCAGCTCGCGTTCGCGCAACAGATCGAGAATGTCGTTGCGGATCCGGGCGTCCCGGCCGGCCAGGTAGTGGATGACGTCGCTGCGGCTGATCACGCCGACGACCTGTTCACGTTCCACCACCGGCAGGCTCTTCACCATCGTCTCCCGGAGCAGGTCGATCGCCCCGTCGATGTCCTCGTCGGAACGTACGCTCATCACCAGATGTGTCATCAGCTCGGCGACGCGGCGGGGCCGGAAGACCGCCGAGAGCCTCAGCGGATACGACGGAGCGCGATCCTCGACGAGCAGCATGTCCGGGATGAGGTCCGCTTCGCTCACCACGCCGACCAACCGGCCTTGACGGTCGACAACAGGCAGCGTGGTGATCTGGTTGTGGTCGAGTAGGTGAAGAGCCTCACTCACCGTGGTCTCACCGAGCACCGTGATCGCGGGCGTCGTCATCAGTTCAGTGATGCGCACAGTGAACACCCCCTCCGCGGGACGGCTCGGGAGCGCTGGCGATCTGCTGGGACCAGATGCGGACGTCTTTCCAGTCCCTGGAGTCGCCGACGAGGCGTTCGAGGTCGGTGTCGTGCAGGACGACGTCAGCCTGGAGGTTGCCAGCGAAGGTCTTGACCGGGGGAGTGGAGAGCTCGCGGGCGATTCGCTCGACGTCGGCCGGTACAGGTTGGTCGTGCCGCCGGCTCGCGCCGAGTGGCCCGGAGTGGAACAGCCACACGCTGCGGGTGCGGAGCAGACGCCCGTGCCGGCGCAGGAAGCGGACGGCTTCGGGGAGCCAACGACCCTGGTAGATCGCGCTGCCGAGGACGACGACGTCGTACGGTGTGACCGCCGGGACGGCGCCGATCTCGTGAACGTCGACCGTGAACCCCGCGGCACGGAGCTCGTGGCCGATCGCGGCGGCGATACTCGCGGTCGCGCCCATCTTGGTGGCGTAGGTGACGAGCACGGTCATCGGTTTCGCCTGGACCGGTTCGTCCGGTGTCCGACTCGCGGGGTGGCGTTCCTGGTAGAGGTCGACACCGAGGTGCCGGATGATCGCCTGGCTCGCGCCGGGCGAGCTGACGGCCCGGCGTTGGGCATCGCGCTGGATGCCGGCCTTCTCGATCTCACTCATGGCCGTTGCCTTTCTCGCACTTCCAGCTCACGCCGGATCGGGCGTGCCGGACAGGGCAGAAGTTCCCGGCCTCGCGGACCGGAAGACCCTGGTCGACGGTCATCGGCATCACCGCAGGCGGCTCGCTCTACCGCATCGGATAGTAGGGCGCCGGAGGGACTACCTATCTGCCGTCGTGGCTGCTGTTGGCGAAGGTGATGGGTTGGACGAGCTCGATGCGGGTGCCGAGGTCTTCGCAGGCTGGGAGGTCGTGGTAGACCTCCCAGCTGTCGCCGGTCCGGGTGGCGTTCCCGGTTTCGAGCCATTCGTCGAGGAGTTGGTAGGTGTCGGACAGCTTCTGGTCCGGGTCGGTGTGCCAGGCGGCGAGTACGGGGCCCGCGGGCAGCGTGGATGGTTCGATGAGGTCGGTGCCGGCGATGGGTGCGCTGACGGGGAAGCCTGCCTCCGCATCGACCATGCCGTCTGGCAATGAGTGCCAGCGGGCGAAGGGGAAGCCGTTCGGGGCGATGCCGTGGTGTCGAAGGTGTTCAGCGACCACCGCACACGCGGCCGGGATCCAGCCCGGCAGTTGCTCGGGCACCAGGAGAGCCCGCCGTACCGCGGTCGCTTCCTCGCGATGGAACCTGACTTGCAGGCCATCGAATCCGCGGCGCCGGATCTGGGCGCCGAGGTCGCTGGAGCGACTGGTCAGCGTGACCATCAGAGTCTCCAATCGGTTCCGCTCGGATCAGAGGCGTACGCGTTCCAAGTGGTGCGGGGTGACGGCGGTCCAGTCGAGTTCGTCCTGGATGCGGCGGGCGAGGTTGGTACGGGCGTGGTCCTCGCCGTGGACGACGTACACGGTCTCCGGCGATTGTGGTGCCGAGGAGAGCCAGCCGACGAGTTCGTCGGAATCGGCATGGGCCGAGAACTCGGGCAGGCCGACGATCTGGGCTCGGACCGGGACGTAGCGCCTCGACGGAGTGGACCAGGCGCAGGGTGCCGGGGTCGAACGGGTCCGGCCCGCCGAGAACCTCGGGGCGGAGTTCGGCCGACTTGTTCGTGACGGCCGCGCGGTACACGTTCAGAGCAGCGAGCGCCATCGGGCTGTTGACGTACACCGGCAGCCGGGGGATGAGGCCGTCTCGCATCAGGCTAGTGAGCTCATGCAGCAGGACCGCCGTACGGTCGATCGCGAAGGCCGGCATCAGGACAACGCCGCCGCGGGCCGCGGTCGTGGTGATCAGGCGAGCCAGCTGGGCGTGGTCGAGCGGCTGATGGCGACGGTCGCCGTACGTCGACTCGACGAGGATCGTGTCGACCGCCGGCGGGAGTTCCGGCGGGCGGAGCAGCGGGTGCTGCCGGCGGCCGAGATCGCCGCTGACGAGAAGGCGCCGCCCGTCGACGTCGAGTACGGCGAAGGCGGAGCCGAGGATGTGGCCGGCTCGGTGAAGTGTGATGGTGGTGTCGCCGACGCTGACGCGCCGGTCGGACGGACGGAACAGGCGGATCGCGACCTCGGCGTCCTCGCTGTCGAAGAGGGGCTGCGGCGGATCGTGCTCGAGCAGGAACTTGCTGCCGGTCACCGTCCCCGCGGCACCGAGGAACGTGAGCGTACTCATGAGGCGGGCTCGAGGCGCAGGGCGACCTGGACGAGGGCGCGCAGCGCGGCGATGGTCTCCGCGATCTTTTCGTGGGAGGTGGCCGGATGGACGGTCCTGAAGAGGTCGTTGCGGAGGTCCTCGAGACTGTCGACGAGGTGCTCGATCTCGGTCGCGACGAATCGGTCGTCGGGTTCGGCGAGCAGCGGCAGGATGCGGCCGCGATAGGTGATGATGGTCTGCTGCGCCTCGGTCAGCCGGCGCTCCTCGAGGAACCAGCTGTCCGACTGGCTGGTCTCGGCGATCTCCTCGAGCTGGGCTTCCCAACGGTCGATCTCCTGCTGCAGCTGCGTGCTCATGGCTGGCTCCTTAGGTCACCTCCACCGTCCCCCAAGGATGTGGGAGCGCGCCTCGGGCAAGAGTCCTGACCTGGCGGGACGTTCGGCCGGCCGAGGACCGTCGGCCCTGCCCGGGTCGTGCATGGAAACGCTCAGGCGATGCCTTCTGCCGCGACTGAGTCGGCTTTTGCGTGGGCGGCGTGCGGGTCTAGGTAGACGCCGCCTCGGACGGCTGGGCACAGGTTGTGGTCGAAGTCGTAGCGCAGGGGGGCGCCGGTCGGGATGTTGAGCTGTTCGACCTCGGCGGCCGTCCGGCGGTCGAGCACGACGGAGAGTGCGCGGAGCGAGTTGCCGTGCGCCGCGACCAGCACGGTCAGGCTCCGACGGAGCTGCGGGGCCAGTACGTCGGCCCAGTACGGCGTCACGCGGGCGATCATGTCGGCCAGGCTCTCCACCGCTGGTATCCCGTGAGGGCGCAGGGCGACGTACCGAGCGTCGGCACGGAGCTGAGCCAACTCCTGCGGCGGCAGGGGAGCGGGGCGTCCGTGGAGCGAGCGGCGCCAGCAGTGGTACTGGTCCGGCCCCGCCTCGGCGCGGACCTCGGTCTTGCGGCGGCCGGTCAAGGCTCCGTATTGGCGTTCGTTGAGGCGCCACGTGCGCTGGACCGGGAGCCACAGCCGATCGAGTTCGGCCAGGATGATGTCCGCCGTACTGATCGACCGGGACATCACCGACGTGTGGACGACGTCCGGCGCGATCCCCTCCCGCTGCAGAAGCCGCGCCGCTTCGAGCGCCTCGTGCTCGCCCCGGGGCGTGAGTGGTACGTCGACCCACCCGGTGAAGCGCCCCTCGGCGTTCGCCGTGCTCTGACCGTGCCGAAGCAGGATCAGCGTTCCGGTGCGCATTGCAGTTCGGGGGTCTCTGCATGTGCACGGGTGACCGTCTCCCAGCCGTCGTCGTCCAACGTGACGACGGTGACCGGGAAGACACCCAGATTCTCACGATCGATGTGCAGGGACAGCTCGGCCAGGAACTTCTTCACCTGCTGATCGAAATCCGGTGCTGTGGTGTCGAGGTCGGCGAGCGTTTCGTCGAAGGCGCGGTGATCTGCCTCCAGATCCAGGACCTCCGCGGCGAAGTCACCCTGTTCCTTGAGCGCCGCGAAGACGCCGCGCTCCTCCCGGCGGGCATGCGGACCGAGTCGGCGATCGAGCTCGGCCAGCTTCGCGCTCGCCCCGGCCCGGTCGCCGGCGGCCAGCAGGGTCCGGATCGCACCGGACAGATCAAGCATTTCGTAGTGTTCGTCCATTAATTGGGCGATCGGCTCGACGGCCCGGCATCCACAGTGTTCGCACATGGCATCGACGTTAGGTGGACCAAACCCCCGCGCCCAGGGTCTTTCGGCCCTGGTGCTGGGTGGTGCGCGCGTCCGAGGATCGGGTGTCGGGCCACGGATGCGGTTTGCGCATTCGTGGCCTGGGCACGTCATCACTGACCTGAGGGGGACACGAGGAAATGAGCCGAACCACAGCTGCCGGATCGACCAGCTCGGTCGGTACGCCCACACGGCCGTCGCCGTGGTTGATGCTGGCACTGGCCACCGTCGGGTTCGCGGTGAACTTCTGGGCCTGGGCGCTGCTGAGTCCGCTCGGGCCGCTGTTCCGGACCGAGGGGACGCTCGGCCGCCTGACGGAGTCCGACGTCGCGCTGCTGGTCGCCGTACCGGTGCTGGTCGGCTCGGTCGGCCGTATTCCGGTCGGCGCCCTGACCGATCGCTACGGCGGCAGGGTGATGTTCCCGCTGGTGTCGGCGGCGACGATCCTGCCGATCTTGTTCATCGGCGTGTTCGCGCTCGATTCGTACGCTGCCTTGCTCGTCGGCGGCTTCTTCCTCGGCATCGGCGGTACGACGTTCGCGGTCGGGGTACCGTTCGTGAACGCGTGGTTCCCGCCGGAGCGCAGGGGCCTCGCGGTGGGCATCTTCGGCGCCGGGATGGGGGGTACGGCGATCAGCGCGCTGACGACCGTGAAGCTGTACGGCAACGCCGGTCATCGGGCTCCGTTCCTGATCACCGCGGCGGCGCTGGCCGTCTACACGGTGGTCGCCTGGCTGGTTCTGCGTGACGCGCCCGGCCGGCAGCCGGCGCAGGGTTCGCTGATGACCCGGCTCGTTGCGAACGCGAAACTTCCGATCAGCTGGCAGGCCTGCATCCTGTACGCAGTGGCATTCGGCGGGTACGTGGCGTTCTCGGTGTACCTGCCCTCGTACCTGAAGACGGCGTACGAACTGGGCGCCGCCGACGCGGCGAACCGGATGGCGGGGTTCGTCCTGGTGGCGGTTGTGATGCGGCCCGTCGGCGGCTGGCTGTCGGACCGGTTCGGTCCCGTCGTGGTGCTCGCATGCTGCTACGCGGTAGTCGTCGCAGGTGCGGCGTTGGCAGCCACCACGCCACTGCTGGAACATGTCGGCACTGCAGCGTTCCTGTCCATGGCGGCCGCGCTCGGTGGCGGCAGCGGGGCCACGTTCGCACTCGTTGCCAAGGTCACCGATCCGGCTCGGGTCGGTGGGGTGACCGGGCTGGTCGGCGCGGCCGGCGGCCTGGGCGGGTTCGTGCCGCCGCTGATCATGGGCTACGTCTACGGCCGCACCCAGTCCTACGGAATCGGCCTGACGTTGCTGTCGGTGACGGCAGGCTTGACTCTTCTGCTGACCTTGACCATCGTCAGAAGCACGGCGCGGACGGCAACCCACCCCGCCTAGCGGCCCGACTCGATCAGCGAGGGAACCGGATGACTACTGGGGCACATCCCGAAAACGGCCACCGCACTCCTGAGACCGGTCTGGACGGCGGGCTGAGCGAGGCACTGGTGCGGACCCGCCGCTACTTCACCAAGGGCGAGGTGTCGGCGGATCTGCGCACGTTGAGCAAGAAGGGTGGTCGAGGCGCCGACGATTTCTACCGTGACCGCTGGAGCCACGACAAGGTCGTACGCTCGACCCACGGCGTGAACTGCACCGGTTCGTGTTCGTGGAAGGTGTACGTCAAGGACGGCATCATCACGTGGGAGACCCAGCAGACCGACTACCCGTCGGCCGGGCCGGACTCGCCGGAGTACGAGCCGCGTGGCTGCCCGCGCGGTGCGGCGTTCTCCTGGTACACCTACTCACCGACGCGAGTGCGCTACCCCTACATCCGCGGCGTGCTGCTGCAGATGTACCGCGAGGCGAAGTCCCAGCACGACGGTGACCCGGTGAAGGCGTGGGCGCACATCGTCGACAATCCCGCTCGCGCGAAGGCGTACAAGTCCGCCCGCGGGAAGGGCGGCCTGGTCCGCGCCAGCTGGGACGAAGCGGTCGAGCTGGTCGCCGCGGCGCACGTGCACACGATCCAGAAATGGGGCCCGGACCGGGTCGCCGGGTTCTCGCCGATCCCGGCGATGTCGATGGTCTCGCACGCCTCTGGCGCACGGTTCGTGAACCTCATCGGTGGCTCGATGCTGTCCTTCTACGACTGGTATGCCGATCTCCCGGTGGCCTCGCCGCAGGTGTTCGGTGACCAGACCGACGTACCGGAATCCGGCGACTGGTGGGATGCCGGCTACCTGATCATGTGGGGCTCCAATGTCCCGGTCACGCGGACGCCGGACGCGCACTGGATGACCGAGGCCCGGTACCGCGGCCAGAAGGTCGTAGCGGTCGCGCCCGACTATGCCGACAACGTCAAGTTCGCTGATGAATGGCTGCCGGCGAACCCCGGCACCGACGGAGCGCTGGCCCTGTCGATGGGGCATGTGATTCTGAAGGAGTTCTTCGTCGACCGGGAGACGCCGTACTTCCGCGACTACACGAAGCGCTACACCGATCTGCCGTTCCTGGTGAAGGTCGACGTCGACGACCACGGCGTGCACCGGCCGGGGAAGTTCCTGACTGCGGAGGACCTCGCCGCTCACCAGGGCGAGGAGAACGCAGCCTTCAAGACCGTCCTGATCGACGCCGCCACCGACGCGCCCGTGGTGCCGAACGGTTGCCTCGGGCACCGGTTCGGAGCCGACGGGGAAGGCAAGTGGAACCTCGACCTCGGCGATGTAGATCCGCGCCTGACGCTAGCAGGGCCGGGATGTGAGTCCGTCGAGCTCGAACTGCCCCGCTTCGACAACCCTGACGGCACGGCCCGCAGTCTGCGCCGGGGCGTGCCCGTACGACGGGTCGAGGGGCACTTGGTCACCACCGTACTGGACCTGATGCTGGCGCAGTACGGCGTCGGCCGCGACGGCCTCCCCGGCGAGTGGCCCACGGGCTATGACGACGCCGACGCACCGGGCACACCGGCCTGGCAGGAGCGTTTCACCGGCGTACCCGGCGCGGCTGCGGCCCGCATCGGGCGGGAGTTCGCGCAGAACGCCGAGGAGTCCAAGGGCCGGTCGATGATCTTGATGGGCGCCGGCACCAACCACTGGTTCCACTCCGACACCATCTACCGGGCGTTCCTCGCGCTGATCACGCTCACCGGCTGTCAGGGTGTCAACGGGGGCGGCTGGGCGCACTACGTCGGGCAGGAGAAGGTCCGCCCGATCACCGGCTACAACCAGGTTGCCAATGCGCTGGACTGGAGCCGGCCACCGCGCAACATGATCCAGACGGCGTACTGGTATCTGCACACCGACCAGTTCCGGTACGACCAGTTCGGAGCGGACACGCTCTCGGCCCGTGCGGGCGAGGGTGACCTGGCGGGCAAGTCCACCGCCGACGTGATCGCGCAGAGCGCTCGGATGGGATGGTCGCCGTCCTACCCGACCTTCGATCGCAACCCGCTCGACCTGGTGGACGAGGCGGCCGCCGCCGGCCACAGCGCTGCCGAGCACATCGTCGCCGGCCTCAAAGACGGAACGATCAACTTCGCCTGCGAGGACCCCGACGCGCCCGAGAACTACCCGCGGGTGCTCTCGATCTGGCGGGCCAATCTGCTCGGCTCGTCGTCGAAGGGCAACGAGTACTTCCTCAAGCACCTGCTCGGCACCGATTCCTCGGTACGCGCGACAGAGACGCCGGCGCACTTGCGGCCGCGGGACATCACCTGGCACGACCAAGCGCCGGAGGGAAAGCTCGATCTGCTGCTGACCCTGGACTTTCGCCAGACCAGCACCACGATCTTCTCCGATGTGGTGCTGCCGGCCGCGACCTGGTACGAGAAGCACGACCTGAACACCACCGACATGCACCCGTTCGTGCACTCGTTCAATCCCGCGATCGCGCCGCCGTGGCAGACCCGTACGGACTGGGACGCGTGGCGCGCGATCGCGGCGAAGTTCAGCGAGCTCGCCGGCCCTCGGCTGGGGACCCGGCGCGACGTGGTCGCAGTGCCACTGATGCACGACACCCCGGACGCGATGGCCAACCCGCACGGCGTCGTCCGCGACTGGAAGCAGGGCGAGTGCGAGCCGGTCCCGGGCGTCACTATGCCCAAGCTGGTCGAGGTCGAGCGTGACTACGGTGCCGTGGCCGACAAGCTGAACGCGCTCGGCCCGCTGGCCGACTCCCTTGGTGCGACCACCAAGGGAGTGACCTTCGAGCTCGGTAAGCAGGTCGACTACCTGCGGGCCAAGAACGGCTCGATCCGCGGTGGTGTCGCCGACGGCCGCCCGTCGCTGGTCCGCGACGTCCACGTCTGCGAGGCGATCCTCGCGATGTCCGGCACGACCAACGGCCACCTCGCGGTGCAGGGCTTCAAGCAGCTCGAGAAGCGTACGGGGCACCAGATGCACGACCTCGCGGCCGAGCACGAGGGCAAGCAGGTCACCTTCGCCGACACGCAGGCCGCCCCCGTCCCGGTGATCACCTCACCGGAGTGGTCGGGTTCGGAGTCGGGCGGCCGGCGCTACTCGCCGTTCACGATCAACGTTGAGCGGCTCAAGCCCTGGCACACCCTGACCGGCCGGCAGCACTTCTATCTCGACCACGACTGGATGACCGAGCTCGGCGAAGGGTTGCCAGTGTTCCGGCCACCGCTCAACATGGCCGCGCTGTTCGCCGAACCTGTCGTCGGTGACGTCGCAGGCAAGGGCGCCGCGGTCGAGGGAGTGACCGTTCGGTACCTGACCCCGCACAACAAGTGGTCGATCCACAGTGAGTACCAGGACAACCTGTTCATGCTCTCGCTCTCGCGCGGCGGCCAGAACATCTGGGTGAGTGATCGCGACGCGGCCAAGGTCGGGGTCGCGGACAACGACTGGATCGAGGCTGTCAACCGCAACGGCGTCGTCGTCGCCCGCGCGATCGTCTCGCACCGGATGCCCGAAGGCACGGTTTACATGCACCACGCCCAGGACCGTTTGATCGACGTACCGCTGACAGAGACCTCTGGCAAGCGCGGCGGCATCCACAACTCACTGACCCGGTTGCTGATCAAGCCCAGCCATCTGATCGGCGGCTACGCCCAACTCTCGTGGGCGTTCAACTACATCGGCCCGACCGGCAACCAGCGCGACGAGGTGACGGTCATCCGCCGCCGCTCGCAGGAGGTGACGTACTGATGCGTGTGATGGCGCAGATGGCCATGGTGATGAACCTCGACAAGTGCATCGGCTGCCATACCTGTTCGGTGACCTGTAAACAGGCCTGGACCAACCGGACCGGGACGGAGTACGTCTGGTTCAACAACGTCGAGACCCGGCCCGGGCAGGGCTACCCGCGGACCTATGAGAACCAGGAGGTGTGGAAGGGCGGCTGGGCGCTCAACAAGCGCGGACGGTTGACGCTCAAGGCCGGCGGCCGGCTCAAGAAGCTCGCGACGATCTTCTCCAACCCCAAGTTGCCCTCGATCCGCGACTACTACGAGCCCTGGACGTATGACTACTCCACCTTGACCGACGCGCCGGCCCAGGAACACACCCCGGTGGCGCGGCCCAAGTCGCTGCTCACGGGCAAGAACATGAAGGTCGAGTGGTCGTCGAACTGGGACGACAACCTCGGTGGCTCAGCGGCGACCGCGAAGAACGACCCGATGCTGGCCAAGATCGCCGACAAGGTGAAGTTCGAGTTCGAGCAGACCTTCATGTTCTACCTGCCCAGGATCTGCGAGCACTGCCTCAACCCGTCCTGCGCCGCGTCGTGCCCGTCCGGTGCGATCTACAAGCGCGCGGAGGACGGCATCGTCCTGGTCGACCAGGACCGCTGCCGCGGGTGGCGGATGTGCGTGTCCGGGTGCCCCTACAAGAAGGTGTACTTCAACCACAAGACCGGCAAGGCCGAGAAGTGCACGTTCTGCTTCCCGCGGATCGAGGTAGGCCTGCCCACGGTCTGTGCCGAGACCTGCGTGGGCCGGCTGCGCTACATCGGTCTGATCCTCTACGACGCCGACCGCGTACTGGAGGCCGCCTCCGTCCCCGACGACCACGACCTCTACGAGGCCCAGCGGTCCGTTCTCCTCGACCCCAACGACCCCGAGGTCATCGCGGCCGCCGAGCGTGACGGCATCCCGTACGACTGGGTGCAGGCCGCACAGCGGTCCCCGATCCATGCGCTGATCAACGTCTTCAAGGTCGCGCTGCCGCTGCACCCGGAGTACCGGACGATGCCGATGGTCTGGTACATCCCGCCGCTGTCGCCGGTGGTCGACGTGATCAAGGACACCGGGTACGACGCCGAGGACCGGGCCAACCTGTTCGCCGCGATCGATGCGTTGCGGATCCCGATCGAGTACCTGGCCGAGCTCTTCACCGCCGGCGACGTCGCTCCCGTCGACCGCGTCCTGAAGAAGCTCGCTGCGATGCGGTCCTACATGCGTGACATCAACCTGGGCCGCGACCCGGACGGGTCGATCCCCGCCGCGGTCGGCATGAGCGAGGAAGAGATGTACGACATGTACCGTCTGCTCGCGATCGCCAAGTACGACGAGCGGTACGTCATCCCGCCCGCGCACGCCGAACAGGCGCACTCCCTCGAGGAACTCGGAACCGAGTGTGCCGTCGCGGACTACGACGGAGGTCAGCAAGGCCTCTTCGGCGAGGGGTCCGGTGCGCCGACCCCGATCGCGGTCGAGAACTTCCAGATGTTGCGGGAACGTCAGACCTCGGAAACGCTCGCCTCGCCGTCGGACAAGTCGGCGCGGGTGAACCTGCTCAACTGGGACGGCAAGGGCGCACCGACGGGCCTGTTCCCGCCGCGCCAGGACGAGAAGGGCTGAGCTGCGATGAAGCTGTCAAGAAGCCTTCGCGCGGACCGAGGGAGCCGGCAGCAGGCGCTGACGCCCGGGCAGCTCGCCGACACCTGGCAGTCGGCCTCGCTCCTCCTCGACTACCCCGAGGCAGGCCTGGCGGAACAACTGGTCCTCGTGCAGCGGGTGGGGAAGGCCCTCCCGGCCTCGGTGGGCCAACCGTTGACGGCCTGCGCAGAACGGCTGGCCGGAGTGCCACTGAGGGAACTGCAGGAGGAGTACGTCGACACCTTCGACAACCGCCGTCGGCACAATCTCTTCCTCACCTACTTCGCCCACGGCGACACCCGCAAGAGGGGAGTGGCCCTGCTGCGGTTCAAGCAGACCTATCTCCAGGCCGGGGTCGAGCTCGACGAGTCGACTGCCGGCGGAGCAGAGCTGCCCGACCATCTCTGCGTGGTCCTGGAGTTCGCCGCCACTGTCGACCAGCAGGCGGGTCGCCAGCTCATGCTCGACCACCGGGCCGGACTGGAGCTGCTGCGGCTGTCGCTGGCCGAAGCGGACTCCCGCTGGGCCGGCGCGGTCGAAGCGGTCACCGCGACCTTGCCCGCGCTCCACGGCGACGACATGGACGCCGTACGGCGCCTCGCCGCCGAGGGACCACCGGAGGAGGAAGTCGGCCTCACGCCGTACGCCACGCCGATGTTCGACCCTGGGCCGGCCAGGCCTGATCCGTCTGCTCCCGTCGCACTCCCGATGCCCACTTTCCCAGGAGGTCGCTGAACATGGACACCTTCCTCTGGGTCATCGTCCCGTACCTGTGCCTCACCACGTTCGCGGTCGGGCACTTCTGGCGCTACCGCTACGACAAGTTCGGCTGGACGACTCGGTCGTCCCAGCTCTACGAGGACCGGCTGCTGCGCCTCGGGTCCCCGTTGTTCCACTTCGGGATGCTCGGCGTCGTCGGCGGGCACATCATCGGTCTGCTGGTGCCCCAGTCCTGGACCGACGCGATCGGGATCAGCCACGAGGCGTACCACATCGTGGCCGTGGTCGGTGGGCTCCTGGCCGGCGTGATGGCGGTCGTCGGGATGGCCATCCTGATCTACCGGCGGCGTACCGTCGGCCCGGTCTTCTCCGCCACCACAGTGATGGACAAGGTGATGTACGCCTTCCTTGCCGCCGTGATCGTGCTGGGAATGTGGAACACCGTCGCGGGATCGATCCTGACCATCGGTGGGGAGTACAACTACCGTGAAGGCGTCTCGGTCTGGTACCGCTCCTTCCTCGCCTTCCAGCCGGATGCCTCCCTGATGGCGAACGCGCCGATCGGCTTCCGGCTGCACGCACTGGTCGCCTTCGGCCTCTTCGCGCTGTGGCCGTTCACGCGCCTCGTACACGTGTTCAGCGCACCCGTCGGCTACCTGACCCGCCCCTACATCGTCTACCGCAGCCGCGACGACCAACTAGGCACCCACCGCCCCCGCCCCGGCTGGAACCGAATCTCTCAATAGCCCTGACTGTTGCCGTCGTCGACGAAGCAGTTAGGGCTTGTACGGCTGACCACCGAACGCGCCGGCGTAAGCCTTGGCCGTAGACGGCTTGAGCGCTCCTGCTACCCGGAGCAGAGCACCGGCGTTCACGTAGTCGTACTCGGTACCGAGCGCCGGTGCGTCCTTGAGAAGGTTCTGGATGTACGCCGCCCGCCGCTTGGCGTCCTCGGTGGTCGGCCAGATCTCGACGGTTGCACCGCAGTCGACGCCGAGATCAGTGCAATCGGTGCCCTTGTCGTACAGCACGGCGGCGTCGGAGTATCCGTTCGGGCGGCCGACAAGCTTGTTCGGGTCGTTGTCCTCCGTGATTCGCACAACCTTCGCGGCAGACGGAACGGCCGCCTTGATGCGGGCAGCCAGGGCGGCGACATCTGGCGACACCGGAGACTGGCTGGCGATTGAAACAGAAGCCGTCGTTGACGGATTCGCCGTGGGGTGAGCCGACGAGGAAGCGGAGCCGGCCGCCGGATTCTGCGCCGGATTCTGGCCGCATCCCGCGATCACCATGACAGCTGCCATCGTCAGAACTATGCGCTTCCTTGCCATCCTGGCTCCCGTGATCGCGATCGACTGCCCCAGTTCGATCAATCGTTGGTACACCCTACTTGCTGGGCCTTGGTCAGGGATGCGGGCGGGACTTTTGGGGTCTTTGTGCCTGTGGGGCAGGGTCGTTGGGGGCGTGGTCGGGGGAGTGGTGTTCGCGAAGACTTGGGGCAACAGCGTTCACCACTCACTGGCCGCGTCGAGCGGCTTGAAAGGAACCGATCATGCGCCGCAAGACGTTCGATGCGCTGCTCACCTCCGCCGGGTTCGTTCTTGCGATCGTTCTGGTCGCGGCCGGTGGTTTGTTGCTGTGGGCCCACAACTTCGTCGACAACCAGGTCCAGAGTCAGCTCGCCGCACAGCAGATCTTCTTCCCGAAGGCGGGCAGCGAGTCGCTCAACGACCCGGCCGTCAAGCCGTACCTGTCCCAGTACGCCGGTCAGCAGTTGGTGACCGGCGCCCAGGCCGAGGCGTACGCGAACCACTTCATCGCGGTTCACATCAACGAGATGGCCGGTGGCAAGACGTACTCGCAGCTGTCCCAGGAGTCGCTGGCCAACCCCAACGACGCCAAGCTGGCCGGCCAGGTCCAGACCGTCTTCCGGGGCGAGACGCTGCGCGGCCTGCTGCTCAACGCCTACGCGTTCGGGAAGATGGGACAGATCGCCCTGTACGCCGCGATCACTGCGTTCGCGGCGGCCGGGATCCTGCTGGTCTTGTCGCTGCTCGGCTACGCGCACCTGCGCCGGGTCCCCGCCGAGGCCGAGGTCATGCCGAGGCTGACAGGCGCGACACCTCACACCGCCTGACAACCGCAACTGAACCGCCGGCCCGTCCCGGGGCCGGCGGTTCAGTCTTTCCCGAGCTTCACCTGCGAGAACCGCCGAGCGGGTCGCAGGGTCGAAAGTCCTGCCTCGGGGCGCCACGCGGCGCAGCGTCGTGCCCGTCCTGCTCCACGAAGCAGCCGAGCGCGGTGCCGCAGTACTGGTGACCGCACAGTCCGAGTCCGACGCCGAGCAGTGTGCGGACCGGATCGTACCGTTGAGAAGGAACGATGCCGTCGACAGCGAGAACAACGAAGCGGCTGCGGCCGAACCCGACCCGGGACCAGATCTGGCGGCAGCTCGACCGAGCATCGTTCGCGGTGCTGAGCTACGTCACACCCAACGGCCAACCGCGCTCGAGTGGGGTTGTCTGTACCGCCGGCCACGATCAGCTTCCACGCGCGGGCAGTGGTTCATCCGGTCGGACCGCCGGGCGCGGACTCGCTGTCGCCGGCGCTGGCCAGGCTCGTTCCGGCCGCCGCCCGCGCCCGCATCCCCGTGGCCCAGGGGGTATGTGGCTCTCTTGCCATATGTGTGGGTGGACCGACCTCAGGCGGGCGTGGGGTTCCAGGACGAAACTGGCTCACCAACCAACCGAACGGGCCGGCGACGGACATTTCGACAGGTAGTGCACCCCGAGACACCGTACGCGCAGCGCACTCTCACGCTCAGGTGCACTACCCACCGGCCAGACACCGACCGACACGTCCTGTCGAACTGTCCGCCCCGCCGCCCCCGACCACACGCAGCCAGCGCAGCCAGCAGGAGAGCCGGTCATCCACTCCTGCTGTGGGTTCTCTGCTCGTACACCGGTGGAGAACCCTCAACGGGAGTGGACATCCGGCTGTTGTGATGCAAAGTGATGGCCACCTGCCGACTGCTGTGCGGCAATCGGCGGATCGGGCCGAGCCAAAAGCCACGACTCGGCGCGAGCCCGCACGGAGGGCAGGACGAGGGGGTCGCGGCTCACGTGCCACAGCAGCGAACCGTGCCCCATCCCATGCACGGCTCGGAATCGGAGTGGTCGGCACCCACACGTCGGACACAAGAGCCGGATATGTCCGGCAGGGCAGGAACTCCCGCGCGCGACGGGCCGGACGGCCCTGGTTCATGCCCCGCCGGTTTCCGACGATGGGTTAGAGAGCGGAATCCCCACGGCGGAAGGACGAGACCATGACCACGAGGATTACGAGCAGGCGCTGGCGCGTCGACGTCTTCGTCGATGAGCACGAAGACGACCGGACCACGCATGCCGAGGCCCGCCTGCACACCAATGACAAGACCCACCTGGTCGGCCGCGGCGTTGCGCACCGCAACCCGGACGACAGCGAGATCGCCGAGATCGGTGACGAGCTGGCGGTTGCGCGGGCGCTGTCGGATCTCGCGCACAGGCTGCTGCACGCCGCCGCATCCGACATTGAAGCGATCACCCACGATCGCGTCCGCCTGCACGGCTGAGCGCCCTACCCAGCTAAGGAATCAGTGGTCGCAGAACCCCTGGCGACGTGAGCTTCACGGTGCCGCCGGGGGAGACGTCGGCGGAGCAGTTGGCCGTCCTGGCAGCCAACGTCGATGTGCCACGATCGCGAGGCCGGGGACCATTGCGAACGCGAGTGCCACGACGAACTGCAGGAGTGTCAGCGGCTGGAGGCCGAGGAGGCTGCGCAGCGGCTCGACGAGAACCGGCAGAGTCTGCAGCGTCAGAGCGCCCGCCACCGCGCCGTCGAGGAAGCGAAGCCGATGGCCGCCAGGGGAGCGAGGTCGGCGGAGGGCGAGGGCGACGCCGAGTTGCGACAGGCCGAGGACCAGGTAGGTCATCGTCTGCCACGGCCCGCCGGCATGGCCGGCCCACACGGCGGCGGCGATCAGCGTGACGGCGCCGATCAGAGAGCCGGTCGCGGCGATTCGCTGCCACAGGCCCGCACCCAGAATCTGTTCCTGCGGTGAGCGCGGCGGGCGTTGCATCGCCTCCGGATCGGCGGGCTCCGCGCCGATGGCGACGCCGGGCAGCCCGTGCGTGAGCATGTTGATCCAGAGGATCTGGCCGGGAAGAAGCGGTACGGCGAAGCCGAGCAGCGGACCGATCAGCATCACCAGGATCTCGGCGAGGCCGCCGCTCAATGCGTACCGCAGGAACGTGCGGATGTTGGTGTAGATCCGCCGCCCTTCCTCGATCGCGGCCTCGACGGTGCCGAGATCGTCGTCGGTCAGGACGAGGTCGGCAGCCTGACGCGCGACCTCGGTTCCGCCACCGCCCATTGCGACGCCGATGTCTGCCCGGCGCAGCGCCGGGGCATCGTTCACACCGTCGCCGGTCATCGCGACGACGTGCCCGTGCTCCTGCCACGCGCCCACGATGTCGAGCTTCTGTTCGGGCCGGATGCGTGCGAACACCTGTCCGGTGGTCGGGTCGGTACCGCGGTCGATGTCCGCGCCGGTGATCACGTCGCCCGCGGGGAGGCCGATCCGTTCCGCGACGGCCTGCGCGGTGCCCGGGGCGTCGCCGGTGATCAGCAGGACGCCGACGCCGGCCCGGTCGAAGGACGCGACCACATCGGCGGCGTTGTGCCGTACGGGATCTGTGATCGCGACCAGACCGGCAACGTGCAGCTCGTTCTCGGTCCGGGGCGCGCCGGGCGCCAGGGCCTTGTCTGCGACCGCCAGGACGCGGAACCCGGCCGCCGACAGCTCTGCGGCTACCGCCTTGGCCTGCACGATGTCGCCGTACGGCGTGACCTCAGGGGTGAGCAGAACCTCTGGCGCGCCCTTGCCGATGACCAGGAGATCGTCGCGGCCCGGCTGCTCGTGGAATGTGGTCATCCGCTTGCGGGTGCTGTCGAAGGGCAGTTCGTACACCCGGGGACATGCGGTCCCGAGCTCGTCGGGATCTACGCCGCCGCGGTGGGCCAGAGCGAGCAGGGCAGCCTCGGTC
This sequence comes from Kribbella sp. NPDC048928, assembly GCF_043197975.1. Lineage (NCBI taxonomy): Bacteria > Bacillati > Actinomycetota > Actinomycetes > Propionibacteriales > Kribbellaceae > Kribbella > Kribbella sp. NPDC048928. The sequence continues at coordinate 305,456 of NZ_JBICUC010000011.1, forward strand.
GGGTCGCCGATCGGCCGCCAGACAGGGTCGTCTGCCGTGGGCGGGCGGAGGGCAGCATCGTTGCAGAGGGCAACGTCACGGAGCAGCCGCCGTACCGGTGCGGCGCCGGCGTCCGGCCCGAGTGTTCCGGCCGGGTCGTAGCCCGATCCGGCGGCGGCAGCCGTACCGCACTCGGTCCAGAGCCGCCCGGCCTGCATGATGCCCTCGGTGAGGGTGCCCGTCTTGTCGGTCGCGACGACGGTGACCGCGCCGAGGGTCTCGACCGCGGGAAGCTTGCGGACGACGGCCGCGCGTTGCGCCATCCGGCGCGCGCCGATTGCCAGCGCGAGTGTGACGACTGCGGGCAGTGATTCGGGTACGGCGGCCACGGTCAGACTGACCGCGGTGACAACCATGGACGGCAACGGCAGACCGCGGATCAGGCCGGCAACGGCCACGATCGCGGACAGCACGACGGCGGCGATGCTCAGGACCCGGCTGAGTGCGGCCAGCCGGCGCTGGAGCGGGGTGGCGCGAGGGCGCTGGTTCGACAGCAGGACGGCGATCTTGCCGAGTGCGCTTTGTGTTCCGGTCCGGGTGACGACACCCGCGCCGCGGCCGCGGGTCACCACGGTGCCGGCGTACAGCTCGTCAGCCGGTTCCTTCTCGACCGGGACGGCTTCGCCGGTGAGCGCGGACTCGTCGGCCTGCAGCCGGACCGCGTCGAAGAGCTGGAGGTCGGCCGGTACGACGTCGCCGGCCTGCAGCAGAACGACGTCGTCCGGGACCACGTCGCCCGCGGGAATGACAGTCGTGCGATCGCCGCGCCGTACCGTCGCGTGCGGCGCGGCCAGCCGGTTGAGCGCGGCCAGTGCGTGCTCGGCGCGGATCTCCTGCACGACGCCGACCGTCGTGTTGAGAACGACCACGACCAGGATCACCGTCAGGTCGGTCAGGTCGTGCAGACCGGTCGTCAGGACGGCGGCCGCTATCAGCAGCAGGATCATCGGGTCCCGCAGTTGCACGAGGACGCGTCGCCAGGGCGCCGGCGGTTTGGGGGCCGGAATCGTGTTCGGCCCGTGTTCGACGAGCGCGAGTGCCGCCTGCTGGGTGGACAGACCGCGCGGAGTCGTGACCTGGACTGTCATGGGTGGGGTGCGATGTCGTGTCCCGGGCCGCCACGGTCGAACAGGTCCAGGGCGAAGACCGTCATCAAGCAGAGGACGAAGGCGGCCAGCAGCAGCTCGCCGGCGGCTGTCTCCGACAGTGCGATCGCCAGGATGTACAACACGACCGCCAGCCCTACTGCTCCGCCCTCGACGCGTCCGAGCCGTGGTTGGCGTCCGCCACCGCGGATGATCGCGAACGCGAGGACGCCGAACAGCAGGCCGGTCGACGCCATCGCGCGGGAGTTGTCGATCAGCGGCATCCGGCCGTTCACGAGGTAGCCGACGTACGGAACCAGGACAGCGGCGACGAGCAGCATCGCCACGATGTCGCGGGCACGTAGCCTCATCGGGATCACCTCCGGCCGGACGACTTGGCTCGCGGGATCGAGACCAGGATCCAGACGACGGCGAACAGGATTACGAGGGTCATCCGGAGGCCCTCCGACCAGCCACTGGTCCAGACCGCGGTTGCCAGCACCCAGGGGAAGAACAGCAGCCAGGCAAGGATCTCGAGCAGAATCGGCAGGTCCCGGATCCACCCGGCGACGTCGTCGAGCCGGCCCGCATTGAGCAGGACGAAGAAGGTCACCCAGAGTCCGACCATCCAGACGAACCAACCTCCCGATGCCGCCGAGGCACGGCGAACCGGGGTGCTCTGCGTCGATGACTTGGACATGGTGTCTCCCTTCGGTGGACCGGCGGGGCGGCAGCGTGCCGGACGACGCCGTCCTCGGTTCGAGCATCCGCCAGGCACCCGGGGCGGCGCACGGGCCGTTGGCCCCGCTTCCGAGGGGTCGTTCAGCCGGTCTGGCGGCATGGACGGGACATCGGTTTGATGATTGCCTACTGCCTCGCCAAGAAGCTGCGTTCGGCCCGCAGGCTCAGATAGCACAGGCCGGCGACGGGGACCGGCGCCCAGAACTGGATCAGGCGCCAGGACAGCACCGCGAGCAGCGCGATCTGCCCCGGAACGCCGAACCCTGCCAGCGCCGAGATCGCGATGCCCTCGACCACCGCGATGCCGCCGGGGGTGAGCGGTACGACGGCCGCCAGGTTCGCGGCACAGTACGCGAGCAACACCGGTACCGGGCCGATCGGCGCGCCGTAGGCGGCCAGGAACATCCACAGGACGGCGGCGTCGAGAATCCAGTTGAGTGTTGCCCAGCTCAGGAACGCCCTGCGGACCTGACGATCGGCGAGAAGGTCGCGCAGGCGCTCGGCAACCGTTGCGATCCATGGCCGGACGCGGCGGGGGAGACGGCGGAGGCCGGCCCGGAGCAATCGTGCGGCATACCGTTCAAGGGCCGAACGTTCGCGGACCGCGAGGAAGCCACAGGCTATGGCCAGCAGGCCGATCAGGAGAATCGCCAGGTACGCCGGGGTCGCCTCTCGCAGGAAGAGGGCGGCGATGGAGCTCAGCCAGGCAATGAGCACAAGTGCGAGCGGGGAGCCGATGGCTTCGGCCGTGATCGTCGCAGTGACGTCCGTCGGCTGTATTCCGCCTGATGTGAGCAGCCGGAAGCGGAGAGCGGTTGCCGTCGCTGCGCCACCGGGTACGACATGGCTCACGCCGTACCCGGTCAGATCGGAGCGGAGGATCCACGAGAACCGGACCTTGCTCGCGCCGACCAGTACGCGGCTGAACAGCGAATAGCTGACCAGGCTCGCCGCTTCGAGCAGCAAAGCGGCGATCACCCAGAGCGGGTTGAGTCCGGTGAGGCGATCCAGGGACTCGCGGGCCAGGGCGAGCTTCGGGAGTACGACGTACTCGATGAGCGCGATGAGGACCAGCAACGACACGACAGACCAGGCCCGGCGGTACCAGACTGGTCGGGTCGTGTCGTGCACCGGCCGTACCCTCCGCATCGGTTGTGCTCCCTCCGAAGCCCCAGCCTGCCCGGACCGATCGGCGCTCGGGCAGGGCCGAAGGTCCGGGGAGCACAGTGCGGACGGCCCTGCTGTACGGCGGTGTGGCGCGCTGAGGTTGATGTGAAGGACCACAAGGCCTGAAGGGACACGATGATGAAACGGTTGGTGATCCTGGGTGCCGGCACTGCCGGGACGACGGTGGCCAACAAGCTGCGTCGCCGGCTGCCGCTCGACGAGTGGCGGATCACGGTGGTCGACCGGGACGGCGATCATCTGTACCAGCCCGGCTTGCTGTTCGTACCGTTCGGCGGCGACGAGAGGCATCTGCTCCAGCCGCGCCGGAAGGTGCTGCGGAACGGGATCCTGTTGTTGCGTGGCGAGATCGCCAAGGTCGATCCGGAAGCCAAGGACGTCCGGTTCGCGGACGGTCAGGTGCTGCGCTACGACTACCTGGTGATTGCCACGGGCACCAGTTCGAGGCCGGACCAGACGCCGGGGATGCTCGGTCCGGAGTGGCACCGCAGCATTCATGACTTCTACACCTACGACGGTGCCTTCGCACTGCGTGAGGCCCTTCAGGGGTTCACCGGTGGCCGGCTCGTCGTTCATGTCGTCGACCAGCCGATCAAGTGCCCGGTTGCCCCGCTGGAGTTCACGTTCCTCGCGGAGGCGTTCTTCCGGAGACTGGGCATGCGGGATCAGGTCGAGCTCGTCTACGTCACGCCCCTGGACGGTGCGTTCACGAAGCCGATCGCCTCCCGGTACCTCGGCCGGCTGCTCGACGAGCGCAAGATCGCGGTCGAGACCGACTTCCTGGTCGAGCGTGTCGACGCCGAGCGCAAGACTCTGGTCAGCTACGACGAGCGGGAGATCGGGTACGACCTGCTGGTCACTGTGCCGTTGAACATGGGCGCGGACTTCGTCGCGGCGTCCGGTCTCGGCGACGAGCTCAACTACGTGCCGGTCGACAAGCACACTCTGCAGTCGACGGCGTACCCGGACGTGTTTGCGGTTGGCGACGCCAACAACCTGCCGACCTCGAAGGCCGGCTCGGTGGCGCACTTCTCGAGCGAGGTCTTCGTCGAGAACTTCCTGCAGTACGTCGAGGGTGCAGCGATGACCCATCGTTTCGACGGCCACGCGAACTGCTTCGTCGAGACCGGTGACGGCAAGGCGTTGCTGATCGACTTCAACTACGACACAGAGCCGCTGCCGGGACGCTTCCCGCTGGCTGGGCTCGGTCCGTTGTCACTGCTGCGGGAGACGAGGCTGAACCACTGGGGCAAGGTCGGCTTCCGGTGGATCTACTGGCACCTGCTGGTCAAGGGCCGCCCGCTGCCGGTTCCGGCGCGGATGTCGATGAGTGGCAAACACCGACCGGACGAGGAGGTACGACCATGAGCACTGTGCACGTCGACGCGGAGGGTTTCCTGACGCAGTACGACGAGTGGAGCGAGGAACTCGCCGGCGAGCTGGCCTCCCGGATCGGGATCAAACTCACCGACGAGCACTGGAAGGCGATCCGGTTCCTGCGCCAGGACTACCTGACGCAGGGCGAGACCGCCACGCTGCGCCGGGTGTCGACGCTGGCCGGCATCCCGATCAAGCAGCTGTTCGTCCTGTTCCCGGGCAAGCCGGCCAAGAAGATGGCGTACGTCGCCGGCCTGCCGAAACCCCGTGGTTGCGTGTAGGAGAGAAGGCACTGACATGACCGCGATGCCGCTGACCGTCCCGAACTTCGGCGACGAGGCAACCCAGGGCCGCAAACTGGCCATCATCTGTTCCAAGGGCAATCTGGACATGGCCTATCCGGCCCTGATCCTGGCGAACGCCGCGCTCGGCGAGGGGGTCGAGACGCACCTGTTCTTCACCTTCTGGGGCTTCGACATGATCACCAGGTCGCGGATGCACGACCTGAAGTTCACCATGCTCGGCAACACCGCCACCCATCTGCCGCAGGGCCTCGGCGGGCTGCCCGGCATGACCGCGATGGCCACCCATCAGATGAAGAAGCAGATCGAGGAAATCGGCGTCCCCGACGTACCGGAGTTCCTCGAGCAGATCGTCGCCTCCGGCGGCCACCTGTGGGCGTGCCGGCTGTCGGCCGACATGATGCACCTGGACGAGTCCGACCTCTACGAGGACGTCGAAGGCATCATCAGCGCCGCCGACTTCATCGAAAAGACCAACGGCGCCCAGATCATCTTCATCTGACCGGGGCACTAGCAGGGTTCGATGCGAAGCGTGGTGGCTCTGGCTGCGGCGTTGGTGATTGCACGGGTGGATGAGCCGTTGCCGTACTTGCCGAGGTAGGCCGTGTCGATCTGTGCCGCGCACCGACCGTATGTACAGGCTGTCGTTGACGACCACGTGCCATACGATGGTGAGCGTGCGCACCGTGTGATCCGCGCGGCGGCCGGCGACGCGAATCTCAGTGAGCTGATCGAGGCGGCGCAGTTCGTCGGTGGTCCAGGTACTCATGTGTTCGTGTCCTCCGGTCTGCAGGCGTGCGGCGGAGTTGGTCAGCGGCGGCGTTGGTCGGGGCGGAGTTCGTGGTCGCCGTAGCTGTTGTCCGCGGGGTTGACGGTCACGCCGGGCGCGACGATTTCGTCGATGCGGTCGAGTACGTCGGGTGCGAGCGTGATGTCGGCGGCGGGGAGGAAGGCTGCGAGCTGTTCGATGGTTCTGGGACCGATGATGGCTGCGGTCACGCCGGGATGGTTGATGACGAAGGCGACCGCGAGTTCGATGAGCGTCAGCCCGGCCTGCTCGGCGAGCAGAGCGAGCTCCTCGACCACCTCGAGTTTGCGCTGGTTGGCCGGTGTGGACATGTCGAAGCGTGCCGGTGGGCGGGCTGTCGAGGTTGGCGCGGCGGCGGAGTTCTTGCGCCAGCGTCCGGAGAGCCAGCCGCCGGCGAGTGGGCTGTAGGTGAGCGCGCCCATGCTGTGGCGGAGCAGGGTGGGGAGGACGTCTTCCTCGATGCCGCGGACGAGCAGGGAGTACGGCGGTTGTTCGGTGACGAATCGTTGCAGGTTCCGCTCGCGCGCGGCCCATTGCGCCTCCACGATCTGGGAGCCGGAGTACGACGACGAGCCGATGTAGCGGACCTTGCCTTGGTGGACCAGGTCCGACAGGGCTCCGAGTGTCTCCTCGACGTCGGTGTCAGGGCTCGGCCGGTGGACTTGGTACAGGTCGATGTGGTCGGTGCCGAGCCGCCGCAGTGAGTCCTCGATGGCGCGGACGATCCAGCGTCGCGACCCGCCGCGCAGATTCGGATCGTCGGCACTCATCGGCATGAAGAACTTGGTGGCGAGGAAGATGTCGTCTCGCCGTGCCTTCAGCGCTTCTCCGACAATCTCCTCGGAGGCGCCGGCTGAGTAGACGTCGGCGGTGTCAACGAAGTTGATGCCCGCGTCGAGCGCGCGGTGAATGATGCCGATCGCGTCGGCGCGATCATTGTTGCCCCACGGACCGAACATCATCGCGCCGAGGCAGAGGGGGCTCACCTGGACGCCGGTACGGCCGAGTACTCGGAACTCCATGTCAGTCCTTCGTGTCGTGGTGAATAGCGGACGTGTCTGGCGCGGTCCAGCTGGCCAGGAGGTTCAGCGCTTCCTCGGCGGGTGAGTCCGGTGGTGCGGTGTAGACGTTGATGCGCTGGCCGGGGTCCCCGGCGAGTTCGAAGGCTTCTGCCGGCGGCGGCACGCAGGAACGCGACGCAGTCGTTGGCGGCCTTGTCGTAGTCGAGAAGAACTCGGTCGCTCGCGGGTCGAGGTAACAGAAGCGTGCGCTGTTGGGCGGCTGACCGGGTGTGTGGACGGCGGCCTGTTCGTAGAGCGGGCTGTAGAGGGCGCGGCCGAGGTCGTTCGCGGCCAGTACGTCGAACCGGTTGTTGCGCAGGTAGGCCGGCAGCGGCATCTGGTCGAGGATGCGCTGCACGACCGGGCGCCCGCTTCTTCGCCGGCATACGACGCGGTGCCCTGCTGGTCGGTGTACTCGCGGTCCGGGCAAGGCGGTACAGGTGGTCGCGCTCGGCCTCGTCGAGCTGAAGGGCGTGGACGATACCGTCGAGCACGCTGTCCGAGACGCCGCCGGGACTGCCCCGCTCGAGGCGGGTGTAGTACTCGACGCTGATACCCGCCAGGAGCGCGACCTCCTCACGGCGAAGACCGGTCACGCGACGGTTGGCGCCCCCGTAGACTGGCAGGCCGGCCTGCTCGGGGGTGATCTTGGCCCGGCGGGTGGTCAGGAACTCCCGGAGGTCGTTGCTGCTGGCGACGTCTGGCTCGACCCGATCGCGTCTCCCCGCGACGCAGGGCAGCGGATGACGGTCGCGAAGGTCCGGTTCGCGCCGGGAGCCCGAACCGCCTGGCACTCCCACGCCCTCGGGCAGACGCTACACATCACGCAAGGAGTGGCCTGGGTCCAGTCGCGTGGCAGCGAGAAGGTCACGGCCTATCCGGGACAGACGATCTACTGCCCGCCCGGCGAGGAACACTGGCACGGCGCCGCACCCGACGCCTTCATGGAACACCTCGCGATGCTCGACAACGCCGACGACCCGGCCACCACGACAACCTGGCTCGAACACGTTGGCGACGACGAATACAACGCCGCCCAGTGATGGTGGAGGACGGCAATTCGTGATTCAGGTTTGGGTACGGAAGCTGTGGCGGGCGGCCGGTACGGCGAATGCCAGGGCTGGGATACACCAGAGCCAGAAGCCCCAGCCGAAGAGCATCAGGGCCAGATGGAAGGCGATGACGGTGACGTAGCCGAGGCGGCGGGCCCTGATGAGCAGGATCGCTATGGTGACTTCGGTGGCGGCGAGGAAGAGGGCCCAGACCGTCGGGTGGGACATGAAGATGTTCTGCCAGGCGTCATGGATCCAGGCGAAGAACGCTGCGTCGGCGAAGCCGTCGTACGAGTGTGGTGTGGTCAGGGCGAGGAGTACATGCACGCCCGCGCCGGCGGCGAACAGGGTGGTGAAGCCCCAGTGGATCGCGCGCCAGAGGGTTGCCGATGGCATCTGAGTGGCTGGGGTGGTCATGTCAGCCTCCGGTGGCGGCGGCGGGGATGATGGCGACCGGGCAGTCGGCGTGATGGAGCACCGTCTGGCTGACGGAGCCGATCAGCATGCCGGCGAAGCCGTCGCGGCCGCGCGCGCCGAGGACGATGAGGGCAGCGTCGGACGACAGGCGCAGGAGGTGTTCGGCGGGATGGCCGCTGATCTGGATCAGCTCCGCGTCGTGGCCGCCGCGGACGTGGACGGCCTCGCGGAGTTCGTCTTCGGTGATGCGGTGGAGGTCGGTGCCGGTGGGCTGGGCCGCGACGACGCGGACGGCGAGGTCGTGGCGGCGGGCGTGGTCGAGGCCGAAGTCCAGGGCTGCGTCGCTCGCCGGTGAACCGTCGTACCCGATGACGACGCGGATGCCGGCCAGCATGCCGAGATCGGGACGTACGACAATCACCGGACAGTGGGCGTTCGCGGCCAGGTCGAGCCCTGTGGATCCGACCAGAGCGCCGACCATGACGCCCAGGCCGCGGCTGCCGATCACCACCATGGCGGCGCCGGCGGAGGCCTTCCCGAGCGCTGCCGCCGGCGAGCCGTTCGCGATCTGCGTGTCGATGACGATCCCGGGCTGCGATCCACGGGCCTGGGCGACCGCCTTGTAGACGACTTCGCCGGCGTGCGACGGCGAGCCGCCCGGTGTGACGACGTACAGCAGATGCAGCGGGCTGCGTAGCGTGGCGGCCTCGATGGCGCCCCACTTGATCGCAACGTCCGCGGCGGGGGAACCGTCGATTCCGACAACGACAGGCTGGTGCTTCATACCGGCTCCTTCGCGGTACTGGAGATGTGGAGGCCGCTCCCGGTGTGCAGGAGCTCCCGGAGGCGACGAACGAAGCGGACGGCCGGAGCGCCGTCGACGACGTCGTGGTCGACGCTGACGGTCAACTGCAGGAACTCGCGCTCGACCAGTACGCCCTGGAAGAGCATCGGACGCCGGGCGATGCCGCCGACAACCACGCTCAGAGTGTGCAACTGGAAGCCGATGCCCCAGCCCGCGCCGGCGCCGAACATGCCGACCGCAGTAACGCCGACGGTCCGGCGGCCAGCGTCGCGGAGCACGTCGACCTCGAACAGCCCGTGAATGGCATGTCGGCGGCGGGCGGCCCGGCCGGTGTCGATCACCAGTTGGCGGACCCAAGGCACCGCTCTGATCTGTGCGCCCACGGTCCACCTCCAGAGCCGATGTCAGTTGATCATCGACCGCCGGGTGTGCCGTCCGCATCGGTCGATCGGTCCCTCGGGCCCGGGACCTTGGACCCGTTCAGCCGCGGAGCCGGGCGGCGTGGTCCGGGACCTGGGTCTGCATTTCGCGCGGTGGCCGTTCGTAGCCCTTGGACGGTGGGCGCGGCGGCAGGTCGAGCGGCAGGCGTTGGACCTCGTGGTACGGGATGGTCGAGAGCAGATGCGCGATCATGTTGATCCGGGCGGAGCGCTTGTCCTCGCTCTCCACGACGTACCAGGGCGCCTCGGGGATGTCGGTGTGCACGAACATCTCGTCCTTGGCGCGGGAGTAGTCCTCCCAGCGGGTGATCGACTCCAGGTCCATCGGGGACAGCTTCCACCGTCGCATCGGGTCCTCGAGCCGGCTGCGGAAGCGGTTCTCCTGCTCGCCGTCGCTGACCGAGAACCAGTACTTGCGCAGCAGCACACCGTCCTCCACCAGCAGCCGCTCGAAGATCGGGCTCTGGTGCAGGAACCGGGCGTACTCCTGGTTGCTGCAGAAGCCCATCACCCGCTCGACGCCGGCCCGGTTGTACCAGCTGCGGTCGAACAGTGCGATCTCACCGGCCGCCGGCAGGTGCTCGACGTACCGCTGGAAGTACCATTCGGTGCGCTCCCGCTCAGTGGGCGCGGGCAGCGCGACGATCCGGGCGACGCGGGGGTTGAGGAACTCGGTGACCCGCTTGATCGTGCTGCCCTTCCCGGCCGCGTCACGACCCTCGAAGATCACCACGACCCGGGCGCCCTCCACCCGCACCCACTCCTGCAGCTTCACCAGCTCGGCCTGCAGCCGGACGAGCTCCGCCGCGTACACCTTCTTCGGCAATCTCTTCATCCTCGAACGATCCCGCATCCGCATCCCAGATCACAGCGGCCACCGAGATGCACGTCCGGTGGTCCGTACGGGACGGGACCTTGGGCCCTGACCGGACGAACGCGAGTGCGCGAATCTGGAGTTGCAGGGGAAAGGACCGGCTCGCCGGAAGCGGACTCGGCAGAGGTGGCCGGCGGCCACAAGACCCATCGTCGTCAAGACGGAACCGCTCCGGGGAGCCGGTCCCCTGCACCCAGCGAGAGATTTCCAGGGGAGGTCGTCATGGGCGCCGAGAAGCAACGGACTGGGGAGTTGTGGGTGCTCATGCAGGCACGCAGGCTGGGGATCGGGCGGAAGAACCCGTTGCGGCGCTGGTCGGACCGCGCCGAGACCGCGCTGCTGTGGTGCACGCTGGTTGTGGCACTGGTGATGGTTCCGGTGTCTGCGGCTGTCGGGACCCACATCTCCAGGTCCCTCGAAGCGTCGGCGGCACAGCAACGTGCGGTTCTGCACAAGGTACGAGCGCGCACCTTGGAGAGTACGGAGCGCATGGTCCCCAGTGCGCCCGGCGACTCGCTGTCGCGGGTGCAGGTCTCGTACGTCGACGCGCAAGGCGTTCCCCGCGAGGGAACAACCAGCGTCGTGATCGGGACCAAGGCCGACACCGATGTGCCGGTCTGGCTGGACCACTCCGGCACCATCGTGCCGGCACCGAGATCGCCGGGCGACAGTCAGGCCTTCGGCGGCACCGCCGGCTTCTTCATGGTGCTCGGCTCGTGGCTCCTGTTGTGGGGCCTGTTCCGCCTCGCTCGGCTCCCGTTGGACCGGCGCCGGCTCCGGACCTGGGACGCCGAATGGCAGGAGATCGCCCCTCGCTGGCTCCGCGGACAGAGGTGACAGGAGACCGAGATGAGTACGACAACGTATCCGGTGCGGGTCGACGCGACCCTCGACGAGCCGGTGAACCGCTGGTTGTGGCTGGTGAAGTGGGTGCTGGTGATCCCACACGTGTTCGTGCTGGCGGTGTTGTGGATCGCGTTCGCGCTGCTGAGCTTCGTAGCGTTCTTCGCGATCCTGTTCACCGGCCGTTACCCGCGCGGGATCTTCGACTTCAACGTTGGGGTACTGCGCTGGACGTGGCGGGTCCAGTTCTACGCGTACGGGGCGCTCGGGACGGACAAGTACCCGCCGTTCAGCCTGCACGACGTACCGACCTACCCGGCACACCTCGAGGTGAGGTACCCGGAGCACCTGTCCCGCGGACTGGTGCTGGTCAAGTGGTGGTTGCTGGCGATCCCGCACTACATCGTAGTCGGGTTCTTCGTGGGCACCGGGACCTGGTTCGCGTCGCAGGCCGACGACCGCGCGTGGGGCTGGAGCGGCGGGCTCGTCGGCCTGCTCGTCCTGATCGCGGCTGTCGTCCTGCTCTTCACCGGGCGCTACCCGCGATCGGTCTTCGACCTCGTGCTCGGGATGAACCGCTGGGCGCTGCGGGTCGCGGCCTACGCCGGGTTGATGGTCGACCAGTACCCGCCGTTCCGGCTGGACCTGGGCGGTGACGATCCCGGTACGACAAACCTCCACGAGCCGCCGCCGCGCGACCCCGAGTTCCGGATGTAGGCGGGACGAACCTGTCGTACTGGCGGTCGTCCGGCAGCGTAAGCCGGGACCTTCGGCCCTGCAGGCGCCCCCGGTGCCGCCGCTGGAATGAGAGCAACGGAATCAACTGACGGAGAGGTCGATCATGACTGTGCGGGTGGGGATCAACGGGTTCGGGCGGATCGGGCGGGACTACCTGCGCTGTGTGCTCGAGCAGCGGTCCGGCGACATCGAGGTGGTCGCGATCAA
>NZ_JBICUC010000012.1:0-163331 GCF_043197975.1 Kribbella sp. NPDC048928
AAGGGCGTTTCAGCGCGCCGCGGGGGCCGCCCGGGGGGGCGGGGGGGGGGGGGCTTTGGGGCCCCCCCCCCCCCCCCCGCCCCGCCCCGCCCCCCCCCCCCGCCCCCCCGCCGGGGGGGGGCCCCCCCCCCCCCCCCCCCCCCCCCCCCCGCCCCTACGACTTGGTGCTTGGTGCGTCAGGCCTTGCCGAGGATCCGGTTCAGGTTCGTACCGCACTCGGGGCACTTGGCCTTCGCCATGCGCGTGCCCTTGTCGTTGACCTTGACCTCGCCGTCGGCGGTGCGCTTGGCCTTGCACTTGACGCAGTAAAACTCGCCGCTCCAGGTCTCTGCCATGAGGGCCCTCTCCTTGCTCTGAATTCCAGCCCGGGGTCTCGCCCCGGGCAGTCGTTGGATGCTAACGGCAGACCGTCCTGCCGTAGGCCGTTCGGCCCAGTCGGGATTCACCCTACGGCCTCCTGGCGCAGGCTCAAGCGCACCTCCCGGTCCGCGTGCCGCCCGATTCCCCCGAGGAAAGCCCTTACCGAAACTTTCGACGACGAAGAACAGGCTCCCGGTGATCCGCTTTCGGAACCGCTCGGCTTCCCCTCCGGGCGGCCCCGGAAGCGGTCCGGGAGCCTGTTGCCGACGACGCTAGGAGACGACGGCCGGACAGGCAACCCCACGTTGTCCACGCCTGTGGATAACTCTGTGTGCAACCTGTGGGACACGCCGCCGGGTGCTGTGGGCGAGTGGGGGAACAGGGTGTGAACAACGGTCGTCGCAGGGTTCAAGATCTGGCGTCTGACCTGCGGAAACGCCGATCCACAGGGTGTGCGCAGAAGAAAGTTGTCGGATTCGGGGGGTACATTTTTGAGCCATGGCCGACTCCCCACCGCGCCCGATCCCGCCGTACGTGGACATCCGGCGCAGCAAGCGCCGCAAGCGCACGGTCAGCGCGTACCGCGACGGTGAGCGGGTGGTCGTGCTGATGCCCGACCGGCTGTCCGCCGCCGAGGAGGCGCGCTGGGTCGAGACCATGCTGGCGCGGCTCGAGAAGCAGCGCAGCCGGTCGCGCGTGTCGGACGAAAAATTGTTGGCCAGAGCACACGAACTCGCGTGTCGCCACCTCCCCGAAGTGCCCGAACCTGCGTCCGTGAGGTGGGTTTCGAACCAAAACAGACGGTGGGGCTCCTGCACCCCCGCGGACCGCTCGATCCGGCTGTCGACCCGGCTCCAGTCGATGCCGGCCTGGGTCGTCGACTACGTCCTGGTCCACGAGCTGGCCCATCTGATCGAGCCGACCCACAACGCCACCTTCTGGGACCTGGTCCACCGCTACCCCAAATCCGAACGCGCCGAGGGCTACCTGGAAGGCATCTCAGCCGCCGCCTCCCTAACCCTCGACGACTTCTGACGAGCCCGTCCCGCGCCGTGCGGGCCGGGGTGCGTAGGGCGTACGGGAAAGGGTGGGGTGGGGTTTTCGCCAGGGGGGACTCGGGGGCTTCCTGCATGGTCGCGGGTGGTGTCCGGCAGCCAGGCTTCTGTGCGTAGCCAGCGCCACGCCAGGGAGCGCTGGGTGGGGCGCCGGTGGGTGCGCAGAGGGGCAGGGAACGTATGGCCAGGGGACAGATCACGGTCCGGGCGGCGCGCTGGAGCGCCACCCATCCGTGGCGGGCGATCGCGATGTGGGTTGTCGTGGTGATCGCCTGTTTCGCGCTCGGCTCGGTGACGGGGACCAAGGAGTCGAAGAACGAGGGCGACATCGGCGAGGTGACCCGGGCGGACAACATCGTCAAGTCCGGCAACTTCGACGATCCGGACGTGGAGAGCGTGCTGATCACGGCGCCGTCCGGGCAGCTCGACCAGGCGGCCGCGACGAAGGCGGCCGGCTCGGTGATCCAGCAGATGCGCGCCCTCGGTGGGGTCGCGGAGGTCGCCCAGCCGATGCCCTCGCCGAAAAAGGACGCGGTCATCGTCAGAGTGACGTTGAAGGACGGTGACGGCGACAACCGGGTCCAACCGCTGCTCGACGCCACTGCCAAGGTCCAGAAGCAGTACCCGGATCTCCGCATCGAGGAGGTCGGTGGACTCTCGATCGACAAGGCCCTCAACGAGACGCTGGGCAAGGACTTCAAGCGGGCGGAGATGTTCAGCCTGCCGGTGACCCTGGCGATCCTGCTGATCGCGTTCGGTGCTCTGATCGCCGCATCGGTGCCGCTGCTGCTGGCGCTGTCCGCGGTTGCAGCCGCGATCGGCTTATCGGCCGCCGCGTCGCAGTTGGTGCCGGCGGTCGACGCCGTCAACAGCGTGATCCTGCTGATCGGCATGGCGGTCGGCGTGGACTATTCGCTCTTCTACCTCCGCCGTGAACGTGAGGAACGCGCCCGCGGACGCAGCCACGTCGACGCGGTCGAGATCGCCGCGGCGACCTCCGGTCACGCGGTCGTCGTCTCCGGTACGGCCGTGATCATCTCGATGGCCGGTCTGTTCCTCGCCCGGGACGCGGTGTTCTCGTCCTTCGCGGTCGGATCGATCCTGGTCGTCGCAGTAGCCGTCGTTGGTTCGCTGACCGTGCTCCCCGCCGTACTGGCGAAACTCGGTCGCTGGGTGGACCGCCCGCGGATCCCGCTCGTGTGGCGGCTGACCGCCGGCAAGGGCAAGCCGCGCTTCTGGCCCACCGTGCTGAAGCCGGCGCTGAAGCATCCCATCGCCACCCTGCTCGTTGCCGTCACCGCGTTGCTCGCGGTCGCGTCGCCGGCGCTGGGGATGACGCTGAAGTTCCCGGGGACCGAGGACCTGCCGCGGACCACATCGGTGATGAAGGCGTACGACCGGTTGACGGCAGCCTTCCCCAGTACGGGCACGAGCCACGAGGTCGCCGTACGAGCACCGGCGAACGAGCTGCCCGCGGTCAAGGCCGCGCTGGCTGAGCTTCAGGAGAAGACGAAGGGCGACAAGCTGTTCGCGTCCGACGGTCTCGAGGAGCCGCGCTTCTCCAAGGACGGTACGGTCGCGACGCTCGAGGTCGCCACGCCATACGAAGGCGGCAGCCAGGAAGCACGGGACTCCTTGGCGAAGCTGCGCAAGGATTTGATGCCGGAGACAGTCGGCAAGGTGCCAGGCGTCGAGTACGCGGTCGGTGGGTTCGTGGCCGCGGACGTCGACTACGCCGCGCACACTCGTGACAAGCTGCCGCTGGTGATCGGGTTCGTACTGCTGCTGACAATGATCGTGATGATGGCGACGTTCCGCTCGGTGGTGGTCGCTGTGACCGCCATCGGTCTGAACCTGCTGAGCGCCGGCGCTGCGTACGGCGTCGTCACCGCGGTCTTCCAGAACACCTGGGCGGAAGGCCTGCTGAACTTCCGCTCGAACGGTGCCGTGGTCAGTTGGCTGCCACTGTTCCTCTTCGTGGTGCTCTTCGGTCTGTCGATGGACTACCACGTCTTCGTCGTCAGCCGGATTCGCGAGGCCGTACTGCGCGGCGTACCGACCCGTCAGGCTGTCGCCGAAGGCATCACCGGCTCAGCCGGCGTCGTCACCAGCGCCGCCGCCGTCATGATCGGCGTCTTCGCGGTCTTCGCCACCCTGAGCACCCTCGACATGAAGCAGCTGGGCGTCGGCCTCGCGGTAGCAATCCTGATCGACGCAACGATCATCCGCGCCGTGGTCCTCCCCAGCATCATGACCCTCCTCGGCGACGCCAACTGGTGGGCCCCTCGCTGGCTCCGCCCCAAGCCCGCCAAACACTCGACAACCACCCCCGACCAAAACCGCGAACTAACGCCAGTCGGCTGACACTGCAGCGGCCCGCCCTCCCCGGGTGGGCCGCTGTTGTGTTCGCGAGGCGCTCCGAAAACCATTCGGACAAGGGGTCTGGGGTGCTGGACGATAGCTGCTATGGCTGAGCGGACTGGTGGGCGGCGAGGCGGCGAGGTTTCCGGAACATTTTCTGCAGTGGGTGACGAAAATGTTCCGGAGATGGGCGGTGGGACGCGTGATCAGGTGCTGGGCGAAATAGCTGACGTTGTGCTGGAGGTTGAGCGGGGGCATCCGGTGCGGGTGGGGGTTGATGGGTGTTCGGCGGCTGGGAAGACGACGTTGGCGGATGAGTTGGCTGCGGTGGTTCGGCGGCGAGGTGGGCGTGAGGTGATTCGGGCGGGGCTCGACTACTTCAAGCAGGCGCCAGAGCTGCGGACGGCGTATCCGATCGAGTCGCCGGAAAGCTACTACTACGAGATGTACGACTACGACGCGATCCGCGGGCGGTTGCTCGCGCCGCTCGGGCCGGGTGGCGACAGGCGTTACACAGCAGGCGTACGGAGCGCCTCTGCTCTCGACGCACTGGAACTGGACGTGCAGACTGCGGCACCGGATGCGGTGTTGATTGCGGATGGGGCGTTTCTGCAGCGACCGGAGCTCGACGAGTACTGGGATCTGCGCATCTACGTCGACGTGAGCTTCGAGACCGTCCTCAGCCGCGGCACCGTACGCGACGCAGCCTGGATGGACTCACCGGAGGCAGCCGCCCACCGCTACCGCACCCGCTACATCCCCGGCGAACAGCTCTACATCACCCAGATAGCCCCCGCCACCCGAGCCCAGATCCTCCTCAACAACGAGGACCCGGCGCACCCGCTCATCACTCGCCGCTAGCGGGTTGTTTGATCGCTGGCCCGTTGCAGCAGGCCAGTGGTGAAACAACCCGCCAGCGGTTCAGGTCTGTTGCTGGCGGGCTCGGTGGGCGGCGGCTTTTACTCGGCTTTGGCACTGGGGGGAGTGGAAGCGGCGCTGGCCGTTCTTCGAGGTGTCTACGAAGACTCGGTCGCAGTGCGGGGCGGCGCAGACGCCTAGGCGGCCGGCGAGGTCGCTGCCTACCGCGAGGGCGAGGCCTGCGGCGCAGCCGGCGGCCCAGCCGTTGGCCAGTTGTTCGTCGGGGCCGTGGAAGTGCAGGCTCCACGGACGGTCCTTGCCGCGGTCGAGCTGTGGGCGCGCGTTCGTGTCGAGCAGCAACGTGTTGATCTCGGTGGCGGCCGCGTCCAGGTCTCCGGAGCTGGCGGCTTCGAAGACGATCCGCATGCGTTGCGCGAGCCGGACCAGCCGCCTGGAGTCGTCGACCGGCGGCAGTGACTGCGGCGGGTAGCCGATGGCGGTCAGTGCGTCGGCTACCGCGGCGGTGACTGCGGCAGGTTCGTCAGCGGGCGCGGCGTACGGCGTGCCGCCCGAGTAGCCGGGCGTCAGCCGGTTCACGTACTCGACCGCGGCGGCCAGCACGCTCCGGGCATGACTATCAAAAGACACTTGACCGGTCATGCGATCCCTCCGTAGGCTCAGGCTTGCGTGACCGATCATAGCCACTTAGACAGTCATGGGGTTGAGATGAACGCAGTTGCCGCACCGACGGTGCGTGGATACTCCCGGGCCGTCTGGATCCTGGTGGTCGCGCGGGCGGTCAACAAGATCGGTGCGTTCACGCTGCCGTTCCTCGGGGTGGTGCTGACGGTCGAGTTCAAGGCGTCGCTGAGCGAGACCGGGCTGATTCTCGCGATCTTCGGTGCGGCGACGATCCCGTCGCGGTTGCTCGGTGGTCAACTGGCGGATCGGCTCGGGCGGCGGCGGACGATCGTGCTCGGGCTGGTCGGGTGTGCGGTCGCGCAGTTGTGGATCGCGTTGAGTCACACGCTCTGGTCGGCGGTGCTCGCGACGGTGCTGCTCGGGCTCGCGTTCGAGATCTACGAGCCACCGAGTCAGGCGATGATCGCCGACGTCACAAAGCCTGAGGACCGTCCGGCTGCGTACGGGCTGTACAGCGCGGCGCTCGCTGCAGCCGGCGTACTCGCAGGCTTGCTGGCCGCCGCGATCAGCCACTGGGACCTCCGCTGGCTCTTCGCCGCCGACGCCATCACCTGCCTGTCCTGCGCCACCCTGATCGCTATAGCGCTACCAGCCGACGTACGCCGGCCAGCGCCCTCCGCGGAACGCCGCATCGCCTACGCCGACGCACAGCGCGACGTGCCCACAGGCGTACGGTGTGATGTAACCGCTGACGTACGGCGGGAGGTGTCGGCTTGGCGTGATGGGCGGTTGTTGCTGTTGCTGGCGAGCGGCACGATCTTCGCCACGATCTACATGCAGCTGATCATCGGTCTGCCGCTCACACTCCTCGAACAAGGACTGTCGACGTCCGGCACCGGCATCATCCTCGCCATCTCCGCAGTCACCCTGATCGTCGCCCAGCGCCTGCTCCGTGTGCAGAACCTCGACGACTTCCGCTCGATCGCGATCGGGTACGTACTCCTCGCCCTCGGCCTCCTGATCAGCGCATTCGCCCACACCCTGCTGCTCTTCGTGGCCGCCGCGGTTCTGTGGAGCCTCGGCGACCTGTTCCTGCTGACCCGCTACCTGACGCAGGCGTCCGGACTGGCACCCGACGAGGCCCGCGGCCGCTACCTCGCGATCTTCGGCCTCAGTTGGGGCGTCGCAACCACGATCGCCCCACTCACCGTCACCCAACTGCTCGAAACCTCGGGACCCAAAGGCCTCTGGCTCACCAGCGCCGCAGTGGCCGCCGTACTCGCAGCACTCCAGCCGTGGTTCAGGAAGCGTCTAGCCTGACCGTGATGCCCTTCGCGACCGGCGTGTTGCTGCCCTTTGCCAGGTCATCGGCCGACATCAGCACGTTGGTCTCCGGGTAGTACGCCGCAACGCACCCACGAGCCGTCGGGTACGCAACGATCCGGAAGTGCGCCGCCCGCCGCTCGACACCACGGAATTCGCTGACAATGTCGACGTACTGACCGTCCTTCAACCCCAGTTCCGCCAGGTCGTCCGGATGCACGAAGACGACCTCCCGGGTCCCGTGGACGCCGCGGTACCGGTCTTCGAGGCCGTAGATCGTGGTGTTGAACTGGTCGTGACTGCGCAACGTCTGGAGCAGCAACCGGCCCTGTGCCGTCGGCAGCCAGGTGAGATCGTTCGCGGTGAACTGCGCCCGCGCGTCGGACGTCTTGAACTCGCGCTTGTCCCGCGCCGCATGGGCGAGCAGGAACCCGCCGTCGCCGTCCCGCAGCCGATCCTCGTAGTTCTCGTAGCCGTCCGCGACCCGCCCGATCCGCTGCCGGATCAGGCTGTAGTCGTCGGCGAAGTCCGCCCACGGAATCTGCCCGACATCCGGTACGACTGCCTGTGCCAGCCCGCACACGATCCCGATCTCGGACTTGAGCTCCGGCGCCGGCGGGATGAGGTTCCCCTTCGACAGATGGACGGCGCCTTGTGAGTCCTCGACCGACACGGACTGCGGGCCGGCCGCGGTGTGGTCGTGGTCGGTCCGCCCGAGCGTCGGCAGGATCAGCGCCTCGCGGCCGGTGATCGTGTGCGAACGGTTCAGCTTGGTGGAGACGTGCACGGTCAGCTCGCACTGCCGCAGCCCGCGATGCACGACCTCGGTGTCGGGCGTGGCGGACGCGAAGTTGCCGCCCATCGCGAAGAACACCCGAACGTCGCCGTCCCGCAGGCGTTTGACGGTCGCGGCCGCGTCGACACCGTGCGCCCGCGGTGACGTGAACGCGAACTCGTGATCGAGCTTGTCCAGGAACGCGTCGGGCATCTGCTCCCAGATCCCCATGCTGCGGTCGCCCTGGACGTTCGAGTGCCCGCGCACCGGGCAGGGGCCGGCGCCCGGCTTGCCGATGTTGCCCTGCAGCAGCAGGACGTTGACGATCTCGCTGATCGTCGCGACCGCGTCGCGGTGCTGCGTCAGCCCCATCGCCCAGCAGATGACGGTCGCCTTGGACTTGATGAAGCGCTCCGCGAGCTCCTCGATCTCGGCGCGGCGCAGGCCGGTGGCTTGCTCGACGGCCGGCCAGTCCAGCTCCGTGTTGTGCTTGGAGTACAGCTCGAAGCCGCTGGTGTGCGAGTCGATGAACGCCTTGTCCAGCACGGTGCCCGGATGCGCAGCCTCGGCCTCGATCAGAAGGTGGCCGAGGGCAAGGAACAGGGCCTGGTCGCCGCCGATCCGGATCCCGAGGTGCTGGTCCGCGAGCTGCGTGCCCTTCCCGATCAGGCCGCGCGGCTTCTGCGGGTTCATGAACGTCATCAGGCCGGGCTCGGGCAGCGGGTTCACCCCGACGATCGAGGCGCCGTTGCGCTTTGCGACCTCGAGATGGGTGAGCATCCGCGGCGCGTTGGTGCCCGGGTTCTGCCCGACGATCACGATCAGCTCGGACTCCTCGAGCATCTTCAGCGTGACCGCGCCTTTGCCGCTGCCGATCACCCGGGACAGCGCCGTACCGGAGGACTCATGGCACATGTTCGAGCAGTCGGGGAGGTTGTTCGTCCCGTACGCCCGGACGAACAGCTGATAGAGGAACGCGGCCTCGTTGCTCGTCCGGCCGGAGGTGTAGAAGACCGCGTCGTTCGGGTCGGGGAGCGCCTTGAGGTGCCGGGCGACGACCTGGAACGCCTCGTCCCAGCCGACCGGCTCGTAGTGCGTGGCGCCGGGACGGAGCAGCATCGGCTCGGTGATCCGGCCCAGCTTGCCGAGGTCGAACTCGGAGATCCGATTCAGGTCGTCGACCGAGTTCTGCGCGAAGAACGCGCGCGGGACGCGCTTGCGGGTCGCCTCCCAGGCCACCGCCTTCGCGCCGTTCTCGCAGAATTCGGCGGTGTGCTTGTGCTCCGGGTCGGGCCAGGCACAGGACGGGCAGTCGAAGCCGCGGTCCTGGTTCATCTTCAGGAACGCGCGGCCGCTGCGCACCGGTCCCATCTCCCGCAGGCCGAACTTGAACGACGACAGCACCGCGGGGACGCCGGCAGCCTTCTTCTTCGGGGGTTCGATGTCGACCATGATTCAACAATAAACCTGTCTATCGAGACGCGCTGCTTTGATAGCTGCCGTTGTGGATAAATGGTGGGTCGTCCCACCGTCGGTGCTGGGGATATGTGGGTGCATCCCATACCGTGCGGCGCCCGGGATTCCTACAGTCGTCCGCCATGGAGACCCGTCGAGCCCTCGTCACCGGTGCAGCGTCCGGTATCGGCGCCGCCTGCGCTCAGCGTTTGGCTGCCGACGGCGTCCACGTGGTGGCCGTTGATCTCGACAGCGCCGGCCTTGACGCACTGGAGGGCGTGGAGACGGTTGTAGCCGACCTGTCCGATCTGGAACGCCTGCCGAAGCTCCCGGTGGACGTGGACATCCTGGTGAACAACGCAGGCGTACAGCAGGTCGCTCCGGTCGAACAGTTCCCGCCGGAGCGCTTCAGCTACCTCCTACGGCTGATGCTCGAGGCGCCGTTCCGGCTGATCCGGCAGACGCTGCCGTACATGTACGGCGCCGGCTGGGGGCGCGTGGTGAACATCAGCTCGGTCCACGGCCTCAGGGCGAGCCCCTTCAAGGCGGCGTACGTCGCTGCGAAGCACGGGCTCGAAGGACTCAGCAAGGTGGTCGCCCTGGAGGGTGCGGCGCACGGGGTGACCAGCAACTGCGTGAACCCGGCGTACGTCCGTACACCGCTCGTCACTGCGCAGTTGGCGGACCAGGCCGCGACGCACGGTCTGTCCGAGTCCGAGGTGCTGGAAAAGGTCCTGCTCGAGCCGGTCGCGGTGAAGCGACTGATCGAACCGGCCGAAGTGGCGGAACTGGTCGCCCTGCTGTGCGGCCCAGCGTCCGCCTCGATCACGGGGAGCTCGTTCGTACTAGACGGCGGCTGGACCGCCCACTAACTGAGGAGCCCGCCCATGACAGCAACAGAACCGGCCCGTACTCGTACGTCGATCGTGCGGGTGGTCGGAGCGAGTCTCGTCGGTACGACGGTCGAGTGGTACGACTTCTTCCTGTACGGGGTCGCCGCATCGGTGGTGTTCGGCGACCTGTTCTTCCCGAAGGGCGAGCAGCTCACCGGTACGCTCCTGAGCTTCGCCACGTTCGCAGTCGGCTTCCTGGCGCGTCCGATCGGTGGCGTGGTCTTCGGGCACTTCGGTGACCGGCTCGGACGCAAGCAGCTGCTGGTGTTGTCGCTGCTGATGATGGGGCTCGCCACGTTCGCGATCGGCCTGCTGCCGACGTACGCACAGGTCGGTGCGCTCGCCCCGGTGCTGCTGACCGTACTGCGCCTCATTCAGGGGTTCGCCCTGGGTGGTGAGTGGGGTGGAGCGGTCCTGATCGTGTCGGAGCACGGTGACCCGGCACGGCGTGGTTTCTGGGCGTCCTGGCCGCAGGCTGGTGCGCCGGCGGGCCAGCTGATCGCCAACGGCGTACTGGCCGGGCTGGCTGCGTTCCAGACGGACGCCGACTTCAATCGGTGGGGCTGGCGCATTCCGTTCCTGCTGTCGGCCGTACTCGTGCTGGTCGGTCTCTGGGTACGCCTGCGGATCGAGGAGTCACCTGTGTTCCAGCAGGCGCACTCTCGGACGCAGGAGGAGCCGGCGGACCAGCTGCCGCTGCTTGAGGTGCTCACCCGTTACCCGCGTGAGGTACTGACTGCAATGGGCGCGCGGATGGCTGAGAACGTCAGCTACTACATCTTCACGATCGTCATCGCGACGTACGCGAAGGAACACCTGGGCATGGGCAAGTCCTTCGCTCTGAACGCAGTACTGATCGGCGCCGCGATCCACTTCTTCGCCATTCCGTTGTGGGGTGCGCTGTCGGACCGCATCGGCCGGCGGCCCGTGTACCTGATCGGTGCGGTCGGTGTCGGCGTGTGGGGCTTCGTGTTCATCACGCTGGTGAACACAAAGAACTTCGCGCTCGCTGCGCTGGCTGTGACGGTCGGACTGGTGCTGCACGGTGCCATGTACGGACCGCAGGCGTCGTTCTTCACGGAGTTGTTCGGGACGCGGGTGCGGTACTCAGGCGTCTCGGTCGGGTACCAGCTCGCCTCGATCATCGCGGGCGGCCTGGCGCCGTTCATTGCGGTCGCACTGCTCAAGGCGTACGACTCCGGCTACGCGATCGCCGTCTACGTCGCGGTGTGTGCGGTCATCTCGATCGTCGCCGTCACGTCGTACTCCGAAACGCATCGCCGGGACCTCACTACGCTGTAGGACCATGGAGGAGCTGCTCCGGCTGCTGGCCGAGGACGCGTCGGGGAGCGAACTGGCCCGGGCGGCGGGCGAGGATGCCGTCGCACGCGATCTCGCGCTGCGCATCCGGGCCGGCATCGACGCCAGCAAGAAGCGGGAGGCCGAGCTCTCCGCGCTCGTCGACGTCGCCCGGGAGCTCGCCTCCGCGCGGGACCCGGGCAGCGTGCTCGACACGATCGTGCACCGGGCGCGCAGCCTGATCGGCGTGGATGTGGCCTACCTGACCCTGTACGACGGCGCGCGCGGGGACACGTACATGCGTGCCACGGACGGGTCGGTGTCCGCCGAGTTCCAGCAGCTCCGGTTGCCGCTCGGAGCGGGACTCGGTGGTCTGGTCGCGAAGACCCACACGCCGTACTGGACCGCCGACTACCCTGCGGACCTGCGCTTCCAGCACACCACCACCATCGACCACGCCGTACGGGAAGAGGCTCTGGTAGCCATCTGTGGGACGCCGTTGATCGTGGACGGTGCGTTTGTCGGCGTACTGTTCGCGTCCAACCGCACCAGACGGCCGTTCACCCACGATGAGGTTTCGCTGCTCGGCTCACTCGCCACGCTGGCGGCCGTGACGATCGTGCAGGTCCGTGCGACGGCTGAGACTGCTGTAGCGCTGGACCAGCTGTCCGCGGCGCATGCGGGCGTAGAGCATGCCGCCGCGGCACATGATCGTTTTGCTGACATCGTCTTGTCCGGCGGGGACGTCGACGCCATCGCCGCTGCCCTGGCCGAGTTGCTCGACGTGTGGGTCGTACTGGTCGATGCCAGCGGCAACGAGTTGGCGACCGCCGGAACTGTTCCTCGTGCGTCGGTGCCGTGGCAGCAGTCGGAGTCTGGACGCCTGACTCGCCGCGGTGATTGCTGGGTGGTGGCAGCGACCGCGAAGGGTGAACGGCTCGGGGCGTTGGTGATCGGCGGTGCGGACGACCTGTCCGGCGCTGACCAGCGGATCGTGGAGCGTGCCGCAGTTGTCACCGCGCTGGTACTACTGTTCCGGCGCCAGGCTGCTGAGCAATCCCAACGTGCACAGGCGGATCTGCTCGCCGACGTACTCAGCGGAAGCGCCGACCCGCGTACCCTGACCGATCGACTCCGGTTGCTGGTCCCGAACCACCGGCACGATCGCCTGGTCGTCGCAGTGTGCCGCGGCGACCACGCCGGTGTCCTTGCTCGACTCTCGGCACCGCTGGACGACCGGTTGGTTCTGTCCGGTCCGTACGGCGGGGATCTGGTGCTGTTGTTCGCTCGTACGACCGCACTGGCTGTCGCCCGCGACCTGTCCGAGCTTGCGAAGCGCACTGGTGTGACCATCGCGGTCACCGGTCCCGCGACCTGGGGAGACGCGCTGATCGAGGCGCACCGGCAGGCGTCCCGCACGGTTGCCACCATGGTGCGTCTCGGTCGTACCGGGGAGTCCGGAACTCCGGATGACTTAGGAGTCGCCGGCCTCGTGGGAGCGTCCGACGTCGACGTACGCGCCCATGTGCATCACGTACTGGGGCAGGTCCTCGACTACGACGCCCAGCGCGGTACTGACCTCATCGGCACGCTGCAGGAGTACTTCGCCGCAGGCCAGAGCCCGACGCGTGCAGCCACCTCGTTGCACATCCACCCGAACACGGTGCAGCAGCGACTCGACCGAATCACCGCACTGCTCGGTGACGGCTGGCAGTCGCCGGAGCGCGCATTGGACGTACAGGTGGCGCTCCGGCTCTACGCCGCGCTGGGCTAGTGCTCTGCCCTAGATAACCAGCACCAGGCGGCCGCGTACACCTCCCTCGGCCAGCCGCTTGTACGCCTGTGGCGCCTCGTTGAGGTGGTAGGTCTCGGCGACCCGGGTCGAGATGACGTTCTGCTCCACCAGGCGGGCGAGCTCGTCCAGTTCGGCGTGGTTGACGTGGATGAAGAGCTGTTCCACGGTGATCCCGCGCAGTTGCGGCGGCTTCGGGCCTCCTTGGAGGTGCACGTGGTACCCGCCGGTGCGCATGGCCTCCTGCGCGCCGATTCCGACCACCGCCGCATCGACGACCCCGTCCACACCGGCGGGGGCGATCTGCCGTACGGCTGCCGACAGGTCTTCGTTGCGGTCTACGAAGTGATCGGCGCCCAGGTGTCGTACCAGAGCCTCGTCAGCTGCGGCGGCGCTGGCGATGACGGTCTTGCCCAGGTGCTTGGCCAGCTCGACGGCGTAGCCACCGACGCCGCCTGCGGCTCCTGTCACGAACACGGTCTCGCCGTGGATCTTCTTGACGGCCTGGAGAGCGGTGAGGCCGTTGAGGCCGAAGGTCGCGGCTTGCTTCGGTTCGATGCCCTTGGGGGCTCGAGCGATCGCGTCGGCGTTCAGGATCACGTAGTCGGAGTGCGTCTTGAGCGTCTGAGCGAGTAGATCCGCCACGCCGACGACGGCATCGCCAACCTTCGCCTGCATCACCGCGGCACCTGCATTTGCCGGGCCGACTGCATCTACCGTGCCGGCTACGTCCCAGCCGAGGCCGAATTGCTGCCGCGGTGCGGTCAGGCCGAGCTTGACGAGCATCCCGCTGCTCACCGCGAGATCCACCGGATTGACCGCGGCCGCGCCGACCTTGATCCGTACCTGACCCGCGGCCGGCTCAGGTACACCGGTCTCGATCAACTCGATCGCCCCCGGACCGTCGAGCCGGCGGGCCACCCATGCGCGCATATCGTTCTCTCCTTGGTGGATTGGGGGTAGGACACCACCATCGGAGAACTACTCTCTCCTGGGAAGTACGCACTCGGGAGTGCGTACCGTACGACGAGGAGAGCCATGCCGACCCGTACCGCAGCAGAGCTCCGCGAACAGGCAGCCCGCGAGTACGACGCCTTCCTGGCGACCTGCCCCGCGCGGCAGCTCCTCGACCGCATCAGCGACAAGTGGGTGACGCTGGTCGTGACGGCCCTCGCGGACGGTCCCCAGCGGTACTCCGACCTGTCCCGCCGGATCGCCGGCGTCAGCCAGAAGATGCTCACGCAGACCCTGCGCTCACTCGAACGCGACGGCCTCCTCACCCGGACCGTCACCGCATCCGTCCCGGTCCGCGTCGACTACGACCTGACCCCACTCGGCCGCACCCTGATGCCACTGATCGCCGCCATCAAGTCGTGGGCCGACACCCACATGCCGGAGGTGAACAACGCCCGCACCACCTACGACCACCCGAGCAACCCGTCCGCTCAGGAAATCCGGCAGCGCGAAGGTGCTCGGGCATGAGCGCTTCCGACCGCCGCGTGGTGGTTGTCGTCGTACCTGGCACTGGGACGTGGGCTCCGCCGGGGCGGGAACCGGAGGCGTGGCGCCTGGCGCTGGCCGAGGACACGTACGAGGTCCTCGCCGCGTTGGATCGCGTCGACGTAGCGGTCGCCGTCGCCGGTGACGAGCGCGCGGTGGCCGAGATGAGCGCACTGACCTGGCCCGGCACGCCGACGTACGCCGTCGATCCCGACCGCCCGGTCCTTCATACAGTGGAGCTCGCCGGCCCGGCCGCGGCGGTCGTCGCGGTGTCGCACGATGTACCGGATCTGCCCGGGTTGCTGATCGGCAAGCTGTTCCGCGCTCTGAGCCACGCAGACATCGCGGTCACCCCGGCAGAGGACGGTTCGCTGGCCGCGATCGGGGTCGGCCTACCGGTCGCGGACTGGGTCGCCGAACTGGCGCCGACGTTCGACACCCCGCTGTCCGTTCTCGAAGACCGCAAACCCCGGCGGCACGCCGTGGCGATCGGGCCCGGATGGCACCGTCTGCGATCGAACGCTGACCTAGCGCGACTGGATCCGGGCCTCGAAGGCTGGGACGCGACAAGATCCCTACTTCGTCACTCCTGACCCGTCACCTTCTTCGCGTCCAGTCGTTCACCATGCAGGCGGGAAGTACGGGGAACCTGCCGATCGCCGATGCCGTTCAGGGGCGGCACCCGACGACAGCCCGACCGCATCGGGGGGATGCGGCCCGGGCGCACCACGACGGGGACCGCACGGGGGAGCAGCGCAGTCGGGGACGCAGTACTACGGGGATGAAGTACGAGGGGGAGCAGGGCCGGGGTTGGGGGAGGGCTCTGACGTGGGGAGGTGGGCCGGCTAATACGAGCCGGCCCACAAATCTGCCCACGAACCGGATTTCACGACTCGGTGGAGATCGGGATGTGGTGGCGCGCTTGGGTTGTCAGCGCGCGGACTGAGGCGTCGGTGTCGGGCGGGAGCGCATCCAGGGGGAACCAGCGCAGGTCATCGGACTCGTCGCTGATGACGTACTGCGTGTCCGTGGTCGCAGTGACCAGGTATTGAACGTCCAGGTGGTACGCGCCTGCACAACCACCCGCGTGGAGTTGGTGGCGGGACAGGCGGATGGGGCGTCGGCCGACGACGAGGTCGGGTAGGCCGGACTCCTCGGCTGCCTCGCGCAGCGCGGCGCCGCCCAGGGTGGTGTCGCCGGGCTCGCAGTGACCGCCGAGCTGCAGCCACCGGCCGACTGTCTTATGGAGAGTCAGCAGGGTGTTCTGGCCTTGAGCGTCGACGACCAGAGCGCTCGCGGTGACGTGCTCCGGACGACAGCTCCGCCACATGCCGTCGGGGTGTTCGGCCAGATGCCTTAGGTAGTGCCGGCGCAGCTCCTCCTGCTCTACATCCGGCGCCCGCCAGCTCTCCAGAACCTCAACCGCATCAGCAAGAAGCACCCGACCAGTCTCCCCACCCACACTCCACCCCGCTCACCCGGGTCAAGGCTGCCCCCGGCCGATGAGCAGGCGGGCACCTGCCGTTGCTACTTGCTGGGGGTGTCGCCGCTGTTCCCTGGCTCGTCGTCCTCGGACTTTGGGGACTCGGGGGTCTCGTCGGTGAGGAAGTCGCTGATGTCGATGTTCGACAGCTCACCGGCGTGCTGCGCGAATCCGATCGGGTCGTCGAGGTCGCTGGTGCTCGGCATCAGGTCCGGATGCGACCAGAGGTTGTCGCGACCGTCGACGCCGCGTGCGTCGCGGACGGCGGCCCACAGGTTGGCTGCGTCCCGGAGCCGCCGCGGCCGCAACTGCAACCCGACGAGGGTCGCGAACGTCTGCTCGGCCGGCCCTCCAGCCGCACGCCGGCGGCGAACCGTCTCGGAGAGCTGCACGGCCGCCGGCATCCGCTCCTTCGTGGCCTCGCGAACGACGTCGTCGACCCAGCCTTCGACCAGGGCGAGCGTGGTCTCGAGCCGGACGAGAGCTGCCTTCTGCTGCTCGGAGTCCTCGGGCTCGAACAGACCGCCGGCGAGCGCCTCCTGCATGGCTTCCGGGTTCTGCGGGTCGATGTCCACCATCGCGCGCTCGATCTTGCCGCTGTCGACCTCGATCCCGGCCGCGTAGTCGGCCACCGCCGCGAGCAGGTGCTGCCGGAGCCACGGCACACCGGCGTACAGCCGCTGGTGGGCGACCTCACGGAGCGCCAGGTACAACCGGACGTCCTCGTCGGACAGCCCGAGGCCTTCAGCGAACTTGGCGACGTTGTCCGGCAGCAGAATCGCCTGACCGGTCGGGCCGAGCGGCAGGCCGATGTCGGACGAACTCACAACCTCGCCGGCGAGCTCGCCGAGCCCCTGGCCGACCTGGGCGCCGAACACCGATCCACCCAGCTGCCGCAGCATCCCGGCCATCGGGCCGGCGAACTGCTGGGCCTCTGTGGGCAGCGCGTTGCCCATCGCGCCGGCCACGTGCTCGGCCACCGGGTCGACGATCGTCTGCCAGACCGGAAGCGTGTTCTCGACCCACTCCGCGCGGCTCCAGGCCTGCGAGGTCGCGGAGACCTCGGGCAGCGTGGTCGCGTCGTTCAGCCAGTGCTCGGCGAGGCGGACCGCGTCTGCGACCCGATCGCCGTCGGTCGCTGTCATCGACCGGTCCCCGGCGGTGGAGACGGTCTTGCGGGCAATGTCCTTGGCCAGGTCCCAGTTCACCGGCTTGCCGTCGGCCGAACCGCTCAGCAGCTGCTGGACCTGGGCGAAGATCGCGTTCAGGTCCGGGGTGCCGCCCGTGCCGGCCGCACCGGAGAACTGCTGGAACATGGCCTCGAACGGCGTTCCCTTGAACGGGTTGTCCGGTTCGTCGCTCATCGGAGGACCTTCCTGTGCGGGTGGGGCGTACTACTCCAAACGTACTGGTTCCTTCCACCAGTTCCGCGCCCGGTGAACGCGACACCGCTCCTGTTCGCCGCGGGCGGAGCGCGGAGGAGGCCCTGACAAGTAGGTGAGGAGGGCAACAGTCCCTCCCGGTGCACGCCGAACCACGCAGCGCAGCGCCCGTACCAGGCGAAAGGGGAGGTGATGTCGGAGAAACAAGGGTCGCGGGGGAGAATGTCCCAACGGGAGCTGCAGCGGGGGATGGAATGGTGTGGTGTGAACGTGGGGACCCTGCGGGAATGAGGAACCGATGAGCGACGCGATCAGACTGCTGGACATCCGCGACGGCGCGCTGTCGAGCGACGAGGTGCTGGCTGCGGTCGCCGATCCGACGGCGGGCGGAACTGCGCTTTTCATCGGGACTGTGCGCAACCACGACCAGGACAAGCCTGTCGACCGACTCAGCTACGAGGCGCACCCGGATGCGTTGGAGCACCTGCGGAAGGTCGCGCAGCGTGTCTGCGACGACCCCGAAGTGACCGCTCTGGCCGCCGTGCACCGGATCGGGGACCTGGTGATCGGGGACGCCGCGGTGATCGTCGCAGTGGCCGCGTCGCACCGCGACGTCGCCTTCGCTGCCTGTCGCCGGCTGATCGACGACCTCAAGGCCGAGGTTCCGATTTGGAAACACCAGCACTTCAGCGACGGTGGCACCGAGTGGGTCGGCGCTCACTGACACGTACGCTGGGCGCATGAAGGTGGCCGGATGAAGGTTTTGGCGTGGCTGGCGTTCCCGCTGGCTGCCACGCTGCTCGCGATGTGCTGGGCAGCCTGGCGTGGCTGGCGCAGCCGCGAGCGGCGCCGGTCCGGCGGCCCCTTCGCCTCGGTGGAGGAGTTCCGCCGCTTCAACGACGCACTCGCGGCCCCCGGTCCGCTGGCCACTCCGGAACGTCGCCGCGGCCTCGGTCGTCGTAATCAACAGCCGGCCTCCGAGGAGCGTGGTTCCGGCTCCACCAAGATCGCAGGGCAGGGTTCGTGACACGTCGTACCGCCACACTGGTCGTCTCGATCGTCGTGCTTGTCGTCTCGCTGGGACTGGTGACGGCCTTCCCGGTGCCGTTCGTCTCGTTCAGCCCCGGGCCGGTCAAGAACACCCTCGGCGCGGCGAAGGACAAGCCCGTCATCGAGATCACCGGCCACGAGACGTTCCCGACCTCCGGTCAGCTCGACCTGACGACGGTGTCGGTCACCTCGCCGGACCGGCAGTTGACGCTGCCGCAGGCAATGCGGAACTGGCTGGACCCGCACCACGACCTGTTCCCGCGCGACATCATCTATCCGCCGAGCCAGAGCGTCGACGAGGTGGAGCAGCAGAACACCGCGGAGATGACCGGCTCGCAGGACAGCGCGGTCGCCGCCGCGCTCCAGGCAGCGAACGTGCCCTTCCACACCAAGGTGTCGACCGTCGCCGAGAAGTCGCCGGCCGAAGGGAAGCTCAAGGCCGGTGACCTCGTGCTCGCGGTCGACGGTCACGCGGTGACGCAGGTCCCGCAGGTGGGCGAGTTCGTCCGCAGGCACAAGGTGGGCGACAACGTCGTCTTCCTGATCCGCCGCGGCACCGGCGAGCAGACCATCGAGCTGAAGACCGCCGCGACTCCCGGCGAGGAGACCCGCCCGATGGTCGGGATCACGATCGGCGTCGACTCGCAGGTCAAGGTCACGGTGAACCTGGGCCAGGACATCGGCGGGCCGAGCGCGGGCACCGCGTTCGCGCTGGCCATCTACGACAAGCTGACGCCGGGCCCCCTGCTGAACGGGAAGCACGTCGCCGGTACGGGCACGATCGACGCGCTCGGCCAGGTCGGCGCGATCGGCGGCATCCAGCAGAAGATCGCCGGCGCCAGGAACGACGGAGCCACGGTGTTCCTGGTCCCGGCGCCGAACTGCGCGGCCGCACTGCACGCCGACGTCAAGGGAATCCAACTGGTGAAGATCAGTACGTTGACCGACGCGATCAGCGCCCTGAAGGCAGTCGCCGCCGGTAAGGGAGACGCGCCGTCGTGCAGCCAATGAGCCACCTGAACGAACCGGCGACCCGAAGGGAAGATCTGCCGGCATGGATTCCGTAGGCACGCTGCCATCCGACGCGCTGAGCCGCGCGGTGATCGAGATCGAGAAGCACGTGAGCAGCGCGGGCTGGGACCAGCCCGCGCAGCTGTTCGCGCTGGTCCCGACCGCCGAGCTGCTCCGCGCCGAACCGCAACTGGCCGCCGAGCTCGGCGCCGAGGACGCGTCCCAGCCGCTCACTCCGGTCGCCCAGGGCGAGCTGCCCGGCGGCGTGGACGACGACAACCTCGCCGACGCGCTGGGCCGGATCGAGTGGCCCGACGGCGTCGCCGGCTGTGCGTTGGCGATCGAGCGGATCGTGCTGCCCGCGGCGGCCGAATCCGGGCTGTCCAGCGTCGAGTCGGACGCCGAGCTGGCCCGGCTCGCCGGCAGCGATCCGCGCCGGCACGAGGTCCGGATGGTCGCGGCGGTGCTCCGCGAGGGCGACTGCTTCGGTGCCGTCCGGCTGCGCGCCCACGACGAGGACGGCGCCGTGCTCACCGGCGTCGACTTGGTCCCCACGCTGTGCGAAGTACTGTCTTTGACATTCGAACCTTCGGCCGGCAGCCGGTCGGTTGAAGGTTCCGGGGTCGACGGCATGAGCGACGACGAGGAGAACCGACCATGAGCGACGGCGTCTACGACATGCCTGAGGAGCCGCCTGCCAGGAGAACGCGGCGAACGGGCGGTCGTCCTCGTGCCCTGCTGCCGACGATCGCCACGCTGATCGTCCTGCTGATCCTGTTCAGCGTCTTCACCGACGTCTGGACCCAGCGGCTGTGGTACCGAGCGGTCGACCTCGGCTCGGTGTTCAGCACCGTGCTCGGCACCCGGGTGCTGTTGTTCGTGGTCGTCGGTCTGCTGATGGCGGTCGCGGTCGTCGCGAACATCATCGTTGCGTTCCGGACCCGTCCGCGGGTCGCGCTGGCACCGTCGCCCAGCCCCGGATTCGAGCGGTACGGCGATCTGCTCCAGCACCACGGCAGGATCGCGGTCGGTGTGGTCGCGACCCTGATGCTGATCTTCGGCGGCTCGGCCGCGTCGGGGGAGTGGAAGGTCTTCCTGGCCTGGAAGAACCGGACCCCGTTCGGCGTCACGGACAAGCACTTCAACAAGGACATCGCGTTCTTCGTCTTCGACTACCCTTGGCTGCGCGTGCTGCTCGGCTTCGGCTACTCGATCGTCCTGCTGTCGCTGGTCGCCGCGATCATCACCCACTACCTGTATGGCGGTTTCCGCCCGTCCGCCAAGGGACAGAAGGCCTCCGGCGCGGCGCAGGTGCAGTTCTCCGTGCTGCTCGGGCTGCTCGTCCTGCTCAAGGCGTTCAGCTACTGGCTGGACCGCTACGGCCTCACGACCTCGGACGGCAGACTCTTCACCGGTATCTCCTATACCGGTGACAACGCGGTCCTGCCGAGCAAGGAGATCCTGGCCGTCATCGCGGTCCTCTGCGCGGGCCTGTTCTTCGCGAACGTGGTCCGCCGGACCTGGCTGCTCCCGGGCGTCGGCACTGTCGTTCTGATCCTGTCGGCGATCCTGCTCGGTGCGCTGTGGCCGGCTGCTCTTCAGCAGTTGCGAGTCCGTCCGAGCGAGCCGGTGAAGGAAGCGCCGTACATCGACAAGAACATCGCGGCCACGCGGCAGGCGTACGCGCTCGAGAACACCGAGATCACCGAATATCAGGCGCAGAGCACGGCGAAGCCGAGCGAGCTCACCGCGGACGCCGACGTACTGCCGGGCATCCGGCTGATCGACCCGACCGTGATCGGGCCGACCTTCGAGCAACTGCAGCAGGTCCGTGGGTTCTACTCGTTCCCGACCGATCTCGACGTCGACCGGTACAAGATCAAGGACAAGAGCAGCGACACCGTCATCGCGGCCCGCGAGGTCCAGATCGACCGACTGCCGGCCGGCCAGCGGAACTGGAACAACGACCACACGGTCTACACCCACGGCTACGGCGTCGTCGCCGCGAACGGCAACCAGCGGGCCGCCGACGGTACGCCCGTCTGGACCGAGAAGGACCTGCCGCCGACCGGCCAGCTCGGCGACTACGAGCCGCGGATCTACTTCGGCGAGCAGTCTCCGGACTACTCGATCGTCGGGGCGCCGAAGGGATCCAAGCCGGTCGAGCTCGACACCCCGGAGGGCAAGAACGGCGGCGATCCGACGCTGAACACCTACGAGGGCAAGGGCGGTGTCAAGGTCGGCTCGTTCTTCAACCGGCTGCTCTATGCCACCAAGTTCCGCGACGCGAACATCCTGCTGTCCAGCCGGGTGAACTCGGACTCGAAGATCCTCTACGACCGCACCCCGCGCGAGCGGGTCGAGAAGGCGGCGCCCTGGCTGACGCCGGACGGCGACCCGTACCCGGCGATCGTCGACAACCAGGTGGTCTGGATCGTCGACGGCTACACCACCTCGGACAACTACCCGTACTCCGAGAAGGTCGCCCTCGACGACAGCACCCGGGACACCACGACCGGCCGCGGCACGATCGCCCAGCAGCCGAGCGAGAAGATCAACTACATCCGGAACTCGGTCAAGGCAGTCGTCAACGCCTACGACGGGTCGGTCGACCTGTACGCGTGGGACGACAGCGACCCGGTGCTGAAGACCTGGATGAAGGCCTTCCCCGGCACGGTCAAGCCGAAGTCGGACATCTCGCCGGCGCTGATGGCGCACCTGCGCTACCCCGAGGACATGTTCAAGGTGCAGCGCGACCTGCTCGCGAAGTACCACGTGCAGGACTCCGGTACCTGGTACCAGAACAGCGACCTGTGGCGCGTCCCGGACGACCCGACAGCGGTCTCCTCCGGTGGCGACTCGTCGGCCCATATCAGCCAGCCTCCTTTCTATCTCTCGTTGCGGATGCCCGATCAGAAGCAGCCGCAGTTCTCGCTGACGTCGGTGTACGTACCGAACGGTGAACGGGAGAACCTCACGGCGTTCATGGCCGTCGACTCCGAGGCCACCTCTCCGGACTACGGCAAGTTCCGGATCCTTCGATTGCCGGGGAACCTGCAGATACCTGGTCCGGGGCAGGTGTACAACAAGTTCCAGACCGACGAAGGCATCAGACAGGCGTTGCTGCCGATCAACCAGCCGAACAGCGGCGCCAGAGCCGAGTACGGCAACCTGCTGACGCTGCCGCTCGGGGGCGGTCTGCTCTACGTCCAGCCCGTGTACTCGTCGCGGACCAGTGGGCCGGGTAGTTATCCCGTCCTGCGGTACGTGCTGGTGTCCTTCGGCGACCGGGTCGCCTTCGGCTCGACGCTGCAGGAAGCCCTCACAAAGGTCTTCAACACCAGCGTCGACACCGGCGAGAATCCACCGGGGACGACGACACCGCCGACGACCAACCCGCAGAGCCCAACGGTGAAGCAGGCGCTGGCCGATGCGCAGGCCGCCTATGCCGCGGCACAGGACTCCCTCAAGAAGGGTGACCTGTCCGGGTACCAGCAGAACGTCAACAAGATGAAGGCAGCGCTCGACCGGGCGGTTGCCGCCGGCAACACGGTGACGCCGAAGCCGTCTGGCAGCCCGTCGACGCCTGCGACACCGCCGGCATCGACACCACCGTCGAACGCGCCAAGCCCGCCGAGCACTCCCACGGGCTGACCCGCAGGGCACTCCCGGGGCGGCGACACCGACACCAGTCGGAGTCGCCGCCCCGTTCGTCTGCCCGGGTGGTTGCCTACGGCATCAGGCTGGTTCGGGGCGGAATCCGGCCGCGGTGTCGAGCACGTCCTCGTCGGTGAACCGCTCGTGGTCGATCGTCACCTCGGCCGCGACACCCGGCTCGACGAAGTAGAACACCTCGTCGCCGGCGAACAGAGCGTCGTACCCACCGACCTTGACCGGGGTGAGCTGCCAGGAGCCCGGCTCCTTCTCCTCGTACTCGACGAGGAAGTCCTTCAGCGCCTCGAGGTCGGTGATCTTGTCGCCGCGGATCGTCTTGACGGTCAGGTCGACCTTGAAGGCGCCCTCCGGGTCCGGACCGGTCTCCCAGACCCGGCTGTGGAAGGACACGTCCTCCCACTCGTACTCGAAGTCGCTCGGCGAACCGATGCCGTCGGGAAGGTTCTCGATCACGAAGCCGTCCAAGGTGCCAGCCTTCTGCTCGGTCGATGGGGAGACAGCGGAGTACGTCGGTGATGCCGGTGCGGCGTCGGCGGTGGCCGAGAGCCCGAGCGCGGCCAGGACGACCGCGCTCCCGGTCACGATACGACGCACGGACGGCACGACTCGGGAACGAAGCGGTGAACGCGACATGACTGCCTCCTGGGGACGGTGGCGCCTCGCCCGCTGCGAGACGCCTTCCTGCCCAAGAAGATGCAGTGATCGGCCCGGGTCCGAACCGGCGAATCCGAACCTGTGGACAACCGAGCCGTCAGTGCCCGATCAGCCGGTGCAGCCGGTGGAACGTCTGGCGGAATCCCAGCCGCGGCCAGGCGCGCGACGACAGCAGATTCGTCACTCGCCAGTCGGTCACGACCGACGTATACCCGGTCTCCGCCGACCACCGCAGTACGGCCTCACCCAACGCGCGCCCCGCGCCGAGTCCACGTGCGGACGGCAGCACCGCGGCGAACCCGAGGAAGCCAGCATTGTCCGGCTTCGCCAGACCGTTGTGCAGACTGGACTTGTCCAGCGAGCATCCCACCGACGACCCGATGACCTGACCGTTGTACGAGGCAACGAACGTCGCGTAGTCGGGATCGTCGATCGACTCTTCCCAGTCCGCCACGGCCTCCTCGAGTGTCGGCAGCTCACCGGCGGAGAACACCGGCGACAGCGCCTGATGCCGGGGGAGCGCGAGGTCGAGCTCCGCGAGTACAGGAATGTCTGCGCGGAGCGCCCGGCGTACGGAGAGATCGCCGGTCGGTTCAGGCAGCGAATCGGGGGTCGGGCGGACGGCGTGCGCGTGTTGCGAGCCGAACGCGAGCCGGAACCACGCGTCGAGCAGTTCGGCGTCGTCGGGCACCAGCACATAGTGCGCGGTCCGGCCGTCGTCGACCCATCGCGAGGCCGCAGCACCGTACAGGTCGCGGATGTGTTCCGGCTCGCGTACAGCATGACCGGCCGCCTCGACCCAGACGTTCGCACCCCAGACCGGCGACGGCTTCGGTGCCGCCAGCAAGTATCCGGTCACCTCACCGGCCTCGACCATGACCGCACCGGACGCACCCTCGGCCTCCCAAGCCGCAGTGACCTCGACCAGCGCCAGCCGCTCGTCTTCGTAGTCGGCGGGGAGCAAAGGGTGACGCTTGCGGTGCGCCCGATGCCGCTGGGCGAGCAGGCCGGCCGCAGCCGCCAGATCCGCCTCTTCGAACGAAGGACGTGTCGGGACATACTCGGACGGTACGCCGCAGCACCGTCGGACCGACATGGGTTATCGCCGCTCCGGAAACCGATTTGGTTGCGCTGCCCGGATCCTCTAAGCTGAAAACACAACGGCGCGGGGTGGAGCAGCTCGGTAGCTCGCTGGGCTCATAACCCAGAGGTCATAGGTTCAAATCCTATCCCCGCTACTGAAGAAGGCCCTCTGATCGGACAACCGATCAGAGGGCCTTCGGCATTTCCGACAGGGCGTGCTTGACCAGCCAGTTGACCAGTGAGGCGGCGATGGCTTCGGGTTGGTCTTCTGGGGTGTGGTGTTCGGCTGGGCCGTGCGTTTCGATCTCGAGTGCGGACAGGTTGGTTGCGCACCAGTCGACGATCTCGGGGGTCATCATCGTGCTTTGGCCGGGTTCGAAGGTGAGCAGGAGTTTGGGCACGTCGGGGCTAGAGGCGAGCCAGGCGTCGTAGGTGACGATCCGTGCGACGACGTCTGCAGGTTGTCCGTCCAGCGGCATCGCGCGCGGCCACTGCAGCAACGGCATCCTGCTCTCCCGGGTCGGATACGGCCGTCGGTAGGCTTCCAGCTCCTCGTCACTCAGGTTGCGGGCGATGGTTCGCGGTAGCGCCTCGTCGATGAACGCGTTCTGATCGAGCACCATCGCCTCGCCCACGCCCGGCGTCCGGATGGCCTCGAACAGCGGACGGGCCCCGCCCGGGAACTCGTCCCAGGACATCGGCTTCACGATGGTCTCGGTGAACGCGATTCCCTTGACGCGGTCAGGGTGGCGTGCGGCCCAGTCGAAGGCCAGCGCGCCACCCCAGTCATGGCCGACCAGCACGACCTGACCAAGGCCAAGAGCGTCGATCCAGGCATCGAGGTACCGGGCCTGGTCGTCGAAGGTGTAAGCGATGTCCGGCTTACCGGAATCGCCCATGCCGATCAGGTCGGGCGCCAGGCAGCGGCCGGACTCGCCGACGATCGGCAGGATGTGGCGCCACAGGTACGACGATGTCGGGTTCCCGTGCAGAAAGACGATCGGTCTCCCGGCGCCGATCTCCCGGTAGGACATCGTGGAGTCCAGAACAGTTGCAGTGGGCATGAAGGACCTCTCGAGCGGTGCATACTGGACAGGTACCTGACCAAATTATCAATTAGACAGGTGGCTGTCTATATGGATGCGTCCACGCAGCGACTGCGCTTGTCGCTCCTCCTGCGCCTGCTGCACCGCGAATACACGATCGGGATCGACGAGGCCCTGGCCGAGGCCGGGTTCGGCGACATCCGGTCCGGTGACGCGAAGGTGTTTCCCTTCGTCCCGCCGGAGGGCATCGCGGTACGTGAGTTGGCCATCCATGCCGGCGTGCGCAAACAGACCATGGCGCAGTCGGTCGACCAGCTCGAGCAAGCCGGCTATCTGGAGCGCCGGCCGAACCCTCGTGACGGGCGATCCCGGTTGATCGTGCTCACCGAACGCGGCAAGGCGGCGCAGCCCTTGGCCGCCGGTGCTGGTGACGTGATCGAAGACCGCTGGGCGCAGTTGACCAGTCCGGAAGAGTTCAAGACGCTCCGCGATCTCCTGCATCGCCTCCTGAGCCGAATCTCGGCGGCCGACGGCGCCGGAGATCGGCTGACCTCGATCGACGAGACTCCAGCAGACCTGCCGTAGTGAAGTAGGGCCGGATTTGGAGGCCACCCAGCGATCGTCTAGACTTACAGTCGTAACAAGGCGACGCGGGGTGGAGCAGCTCGGTAGCTCGCTGGGCTCATAACCCAGAGGTCGCAGGTTCAAATCCTGCCCCCGCTACCAAAGAAGACCCGGACCATCTGGTCCGGGTCGTCGCTTTTTTGTGGAGTCAACCGCGCGTCAGAGCGTGAGGTGGACTTCGAGGCCCAGGTGGTCGGTTGCGTAGGCCGGGCCGTTCGGCAGGGCGACCTGGTCCGTGAAGGTGAGGGCGGCCGACTCGACGGTGATCGTCGAGGCCGAGAGCAGCAGGAAGTCGATGCAGTGCGGTGACCGTCCCGGGCTGAGGTAGGCCTGGTGGAGGCGGTAGTGGCGGTTCGTCGGAGACCAATCGCCATCGCGGTTGGCCAAGAGGTGCGTGTTGATGATGGTGACGTCGGCTAGGTGGGTCAGTAGAGCGCCCTTGAGCAATGCGGTCAGGCGGGTGCGCCGCGGCAGCCCGGCCGCGTCGGCGGCGGTGGGTGTCGGAAACCGGCGGTAGGTGGTGCTGGTGACGGTGCGCCGGGAGAGGGTCAGCAGACCGCCCGCTGGTCCGGACACCGATGGGCGGAAGCTGACGAACCGGTAGGACGGCATGGACCGGAGCAGCCTGCGCGGGTGGTACCAGGTGTGGACCTCCTGGAGGTTCACCACGTCCACGTTCGATGCCTCGAACTTGGCTCCGATCGCCGCGTACCTGGCACTGAGCGCGGAGCCGAGCAGTGGGACTCCTCGGGTGTTGAGCGAGGCGACTGTCAGGCTGCCCATCTCGGGCCGGTCTGGCCTGGGTTACTTGACGGCGAGTTCGCCGAGCTCGGACCACTCGTTCTGGGGGAGTTTGAAGTTGACGATGCGGGGTGTCTCGACCAGGTGGGGTGGCAGGCTTTCCTGGGCGGCCTTGAAGTGTGCGGAGGTGACGTGGTGGGTTGCGGCCTCGTCGTCGGCGAAGGCCTCAACCAGGACGTACTCGCCGGTGTCGTCGAGGGAGCGGGACCAGTCGAACCACAGGCAGCCGGGCTCCGCGCGGGTCGCGCTCGTGAAGTCGGCGGTGATGGACGCCCAGTCGTCGGCGTGCTCGGGCTTCACACGGAACTTCGCGGTGATGAAGATCATGAGGACCAACTTAGCCGCCGCCGGCGACAGTCACGGTCGCAATCTGAGATCAGCGCAGGGTGAAGCCCGTGCCCAGCGGGTCGCGTGGGTCGAGGGTGAAGGTAGCGGTCCCGGTGCGGTAGGCGTTGCCGCTGACCTCGGTGATCACGCCCTCAGGTGCCTGTGACACCACGCGGCCCAGGAAGGTCGTACCGACGATGGAGTCGTGGCGCAGCACCTGGTCCGGGCCGAGCCGGCCCTCGTCGTGCAGCAACGCGAGACGGGCCGACGTACCTGAACCGCAGGGGGAGCGGTCCGCCTCCCCGTCGGCGAAGACGGTCAGGTTGCGCTGGTGCGGGCCCTCCGCCCACGAGCCGAGGTCGTCGTACAGGATCGTGCCGTAGAGGCCGCTGAGCCGCGGATCGGTTGGATGGACCGCGACCGGGTCGAGGGCCCACTTGATCTCGCGGCCGATCGCGACCAGTTCGGCGTACGAGGCCGGTTCCACCGAGAGACCGACCGCCGACGCGGGGACCGAAGCGTAGAACGCGCCGCCGTAGCTGATGTCGGCCGTCACCTCGCCGCGAGCGGTCGGTACGCGTACCCCGCGGCTCAGCACGTACGAGGGAACGTTGCGGAAGGCAACACCGGTCTTGCTGACGCGGGCAGCCACCCGCCCGGACGGTACGTCGATGACGACCTCGCCCGCCTCGGCGCGACCGGTCTCGACGGCCCAGGTTGCCAGCGCGATCGTCCCGTGCCCGCAGGCGGTCGAGTACCCGTCCTTGTGCCAGAACACCACGCCGAAGTCGGCGCCGTCGTCGTCACCCGGTACGACGAACCCTCCGTACATGTCCGCGTGCCCGCGCGGCTCGTTCACCAGCAACTGGCGGACGGCGTCGATGCCGGGAGAGGACTGCGCCACGACCCGGCGGTCCGCGACGGACGTACCCGGGATCTCGACTGACGTCACGATCCGGAACGGCTCGCCCGCCGTGTGGTAGTCGACCACGCTGAGATCATCCACAGGACCACCCTAAACATGACGAAACCGCTGCTCCCCTCGACGGGGCAGCAGCGGTTCGAGCGACCTGAGCGGGTG
Source organism: Kribbella sp. NPDC048928 (assembly GCF_043197975.1). NCBI lineage: Bacteria > Bacillati > Actinomycetota > Actinomycetes > Propionibacteriales > Kribbellaceae > Kribbella > Kribbella sp. NPDC048928. Next base: position 28,531 of record NZ_JBICUC010000012.1, read on the forward strand.
CGGTCAGGCGGCTTGCAGGACGCGGTTCCGGGCGGCCCATACCGCTCGGCGCAGTTTGGCCTTGTCGGGGTAGCCGGCCTCGCGGCCGATCACGTACACGTCGTGGCTGCGCATGTTGACCATGCCGGCGACGTACCAGACCGGGCTGCCCTCGGCCAGCATGGTGACGATCATGTTCCGGGTGTCGGTGGTGATGTTCATTCTGACCCTCTCCTTTGGTCGCTCTTACTGACACGTCGAACCGGGAGGGACGGATTCGACACGCCTCGCCAAGAAACCTGCAGAGAAAAACAGAGCGCCCCGATCGAAGACCGGGGCGCTTGCCCGTGTGGGTCCCGGGGGGAGTGGGACCACCACACGTTGGGGGGGACTTTGACGTTAACCCGGCCAAGGGGTCACACCCCCTGTATTTGACCGGTGTCGAATCGTGATTTCGGATCAGCGGCCCGTACGCCGCCGGTAGAGCGACGTCGCGAGCACGATCGCAAACAGGAGCAGACCACAACACCACGCCAGAGCCAGTTGCGCGTTGTTCTCCAGCGGTGTCCCGATCAGCAGGCTGCGCACAGTCTCTATCACCAGGGTGATCGGCTGGTGTTCGCTGACCGGCCGTAGCCACGCCGGCATCGACTCCGGTCGTACGAACGCGCTGCTCAGGTACGGCAGGAACAGCATGAAGAAGCTGAGCGTGCTGGCCGACTCCACCGACTTGGCGATGACGCCGAGCGCTGCGGCGAGCCAGGAGAGCGCAACGACGTACAGCAGGAGCAGCCCGATCGCTGCGAGCCAGTCCAGTGCTCCCGCATCAGGGCGGAACCCCATGGCGACTGAAGCGAGGATGACGATCGCCGTGGATGCTGCGTTGCGCGCAACGCTCGCAACGACGTGTCCTGTGAGTACGGCGAAGCTGTGGATGGGCAGTGAGCGCAGCCGGTCGATCATGCCGCTGTTCATGTCGTCAGCGACCACCATGGCCGTCGACGAGGCGCCGTACCCGGTGGTGAGCAACAGGATCCCCGGTACGACGTAGTTGATGTACTCCGTCCCCGTATCGATGGCCCCGCCGAACACGTACACGAACAGCGCCATCATCAGCAGCGGCAACAGGATCGATGCGAAGAGCGTGTCCACGTTCCGCCGGGCCAGCCGCACGCCGCGGTCGATCATGGTCGCCACGTCCGAGCAGGCGGCGACAACTCCCTGGTGTGTCATCAGCAACCTCTCAGGCGGTCAGAGCGAGGAACACGTCGTCGAGCGTCGGTCGGTGCGAGGAGACCCGCTCCGGCTCCAGTCCGTTGTCCCGGAGTACGTCGAGGACGTGGTGCAGGTGTGTGGCCGTACCGTCCGAGGGGACGTTCAGTACGAGCTCGCTAACCACACCGTTGACCACACCGGACGCCTTCAGGACCTGTATGTCGTCAACGAAGCGCAGCTCGATCCGCTCGCCACCGAGCTGCGTCTTGAGTGCATCTGCCGTACCACTGGCCACGATCCGCCCCTGGTCCAGCAGCACTACGCGGTCCGCCAGCCGGTCCGCCTCCTCCAGGTACTGCGTGGTGAGCACGATCGTCGTACCGTCGCGGACCAGCTCGACGATCGCGTCCCACATCGCCGACCGGCTGGCCGGATCGAGTCCGGTCGTCGGCTCGTCCAGGAAGATCACTTGCGGGCGGGCGATCAGACTCATCGCCAGGTCGAGCTTGCGCCGCATGCCACCCGAGTACGTCTTCACGCGGCGGTCCATCGCCGTGCTCAGCCCGAACTGCTCCAGCAGCTCCGCCGTACGACGTCGCGCCGTCCGCCGGCCGAGGTGCATCAGACGACCGACCATGACCAGGTTCTCCTCGCCGGTCTGGTTCTCGTCGACCGCTGCGTACTGCCCGGTCAGGCTGATCGCGCCGCGGACCCGGGCCGGTTCGCGCAGTACGTCGTACCCCGCGATCGTCGCCGTACCGGAATCCGGGCGGGTCAGCGTGGTCAGGATCCGCACGATGGTGGTCTTGCCCGCACCGTTCGGACCGAGCAACGCGAGCACGGACCCCTCCGCCACGCTCAGGTCGACCCCGGCCAGGACGTCGGTCCTCCCGTACGACTTCCGCAGTCCGTTCGCCTCGACGATCATCGTCCCCTCCTACTGCGTATCGAATACGCTAAATAGCGTAACAGGTACGCAGTGCGGGTTGGCAAGCCCTAAACTGACCCGGTGGACAACAACGAGCTGCCGGCCGACGTAGCCGCGATGTGGCGGCTGCGCGAGGCGCCGCGGCGCGGGCCGAAGCCGTCGCTGACGCTCGACGACATCGTCCGGGCCGCGATCGAGATCGCCGACGCCGAGGACCTCGGCGCGGTGTCGATGGCCAAGGTCGCCGAACGGCTCGGCAACTCGACGATGGCGCTGTACCGGCACGTCAAGAACAAGGACGAGCTGCTCGTGATGATGTCGGACGCCGCGCTGGAGCGGCCCGAACCGCTGCCCGCGGGGATCGACTGGCGCGCGGGGCTGACGTTCTGGGCCGACGGCGTGCTCACGGCGATCCGCCGGCACCAGTGGTACGCGAAGGTGCCGATCTCCGGGCCGCCGGCCGGGCCGAACAACCTCGCCTGGTTCGACACGGCGCTGACCGCGCTGCAGGACACCGGCCTGCCGGAGGAGATGAAGATCGGCGTGGTGATGGGGCTCATCACCTACGTGCAGGGGGAGATTCGGCTCGGCTTCGACCTGGCCGCGGGCTATGCCGAGAACCCTGTGAGGTTCCAGCAGTTCGCCTCGACGCTGCGGAGAGTTGCGGATCCGCGGGTGTATCCGGCGGTGGCGCGGTTGGTCGACGCCGGGGTCTTCGACGTCGTCGGCGACATCGAGGAGGACAACGAGGCCGATTTCGCGTTCGGGCTCGGGCTCTACCTGGACGGGGTGGCGGCGCTCATCGACCGGGTTGGATGATCGCGTCCGCCGCCGGTGCGGTCGCCGCGATCAGGCGGGCGTTGCGTTCGTCGGAGCCGTACGTCCGTTCGTGGGCCTCTTCGGGTGATCGGCCGAATGCGCGATGCCTTGCCTCGAGCCGCTCGTGGCGCAGTTCGTCGGGCACCTCGACGTACCAGCATTGGTCGAGCAAGGTCCGTACGGCCGACCACGGCGTCTCGTCGAGGAGCAGGTAGTTGCCCTCGGTCAGGACGAGCGTGACCTCGGGAGCGACGCCGATGCTTGCGGCGATCGAGTCCTCGATGCCGCGGTCGAACCGCGGTGCCCAGATCTGCTCGTCCGGCGACTCCTTCAGCCTTCGGAGCAGAGCGACGAAACCGAATCCGTCGAACGTGTGCGGGGCGCCTTTCACGTCCGCGAGCCCGAGCTCGTCGAGCACCGACTGCGCCAGGTGGTACCCGTCCATCGGCACGAGCGCGACCCGGTACCCGTCGGCGGTCAGCTTCGCCGCCAGTTGCTCGGCGTACGTCGACTTGCCCGCCGCCGGCGCACCGGTAATGCCAAGGAGCTGCCGCCGCCCACGCGTCGCCAACTCGACGGCGCGTTCATAGGCGGCGGCTGCATCCAAGGTCTGCACGGCTGGATCATAGGTGCTGGCTGGTGGCCCCCTGCCTACTGCGGGGCACTCGGCACGGCATCTCGCACCGAGCAGCTCCTCGCTACGGCACGGGACCACCAGTCAGCACCTAAGCGAGGTGCCCGTCCGGGCGAACCAGGATCTCGTCTCCGGGCTGGGCGTGGTAGATCGCGAAGGCCTCCGGTGCGGTGATGTCGACGGTGTGCGGCTGCGATGCGGGGGTGGTCGGAGCGAACCGCAGCAGGGTCTCGTGTGGGCCGCGGAGCAGTTCGAACAGCCGGGTCTTGTTGCCCTCGGCATCAATCACGGGCGCGTCGGGGGCGCGGTCGCCGGAGACCAGCGGGCGGGTGTCCGACGGATCGCGGTACGAGATGTCCAGCTGACGGGTGTTCTCGCCGCGCTCCAGCGCCGACTCGTCGCCGTCGACGTGCTTCTGCATCAGGTCCTCGCTGATCCCGAGCACGCGCTGCGCGTTGGCCCGGCGCTCGATCTCGTACGACGCCAGCACCTCCGCACGTCCGTCGGCCAGCTTCCAGCCGAGGTTGTACGCATCCTGGACGCCGGTGTTCAGGCCCTGACCACCGGTCGGCGGGTGTACGTGGGCGGCGTCGCCGGCGATGAATACGCGCCCGACGCGGAACTTCTCGGCCAGCCGCACGTTCGGGCGCCAGACGGTCGACCAGGTCAGGTTGCGCAGCTTCGCAGTGCCTTCGCCGGCGAACTTGTCGACCAGCTCCTGCAGAGCCTCCAGCGAGGTGTCCGCGTCCTCGCCGTCGAGCGGCGCGCCGAACTGGAACTGGTCGCCCCCGGACAGCGGGGTCATCACGATCCCGGACATCGGGTTGTCCGCGGCCCCGAACCAGTGGCCGTACTCGTGGTCGACCCCGTCCGCCGCCACGTCGCCGAGCAGCATCCGGATCGACTCGTCGGTGGTTCCCACGAAGGCGATCCCGAGGTGCTTGCGAACGAAGCTGGACCCGCCGTCCGCGCCGACCAGGTAGTCGGCGGTCAAGGCCTCACCGGTCGACAGCTCGGCGGTGACCGCGTCGGCGGTCTGGGAGAAGCCGGTGATCGCGGTGCCGAGTTCGACACGGACGCCGTACTCGGCGAGCTTGTCGCGCAGGATCGCCTCGGTGCGGGACTGGCCGAGCATGCTGCCGTTCGGGTACGGGACGTCCGGAGTGGGCTCGAGGGTCGGGGCCATCCGGCGTTCGTCGACCAGTCTGCCGCCGACGTAGATCTTGATCGGTGGCATCGGATGGCCCTTCTGCAGTACCTCGTCCACGACGCCGAGGTCCTCGAAGACCTCGAGGGTGCGGGGTTGCAGGCCGTCGCCGCGCGATCCGTCGAAGAACGCGGTCGCCTTGTCGATCACCCGGACCGCGATGCCGCGCCGGGCGAGGTCGATGCCGAGGGTCAGTCCGGTCGGTCCGGCGCCCGCGATCAGGACGTTCATGGTGGTCTCCTTGACTGAATTGTGATTCACTGAATTCGGATTCAGTTTGAACGCGACTAGGGTTCGCTGTCAAGGAGGTAGTCGTGACGGACACGGTGAGCCGCCGGCAACGGGCGGCCGGGACCGAGGTGGCGCTGAAGCAGGCTGCGCGCGACGTCTTCGCCGAGCGCGGGTACCTGAACACGAAGATCACCGACATCACCGCGGCCGCGGGCCGCGCGACCGGGTCGTTCTACAACCACTTCGCGGGCAAGGAAGAACTGCTCGAGGCGCTGCTGCGCGACATGCTGGCGGAGGTGGACGAGACGGTCGTCGACGACGCCGGGCACGACGCCGACTTCAGTAAACGGTCAGCGATCCGCTGGCACGTGGAGGCGTTCTGGCGGTTCTACCAGACGCATCTGGCGGAGATGATCGCGGTGAAGCAGGCCTCGCTGGCCGATCCCGAGCTGGGCCGGCGACTGCAGCAGATCATGGCGGACGACGACCAGCACATGATCGAGCACTTCGCCCACCTGCCGAACCCGCCGGCCGATCCGCTGGTCGCGATCTCCGCGATGAACGCCTTGATGGAGGGTTTCGCCTACACCTGGCTCGTCGTCAATCCGTCCAACGGCCGAACCATCACCGACGAGTCGGCCATCGACACCCTCACCGACCTCCTCCACCACGGCCTGGCGGGGTAGGACGGATCGCCAGGCCATCACAATCGCGTGGTGGTTGCCCGCGGCAGGCGTGGACCGAGCCGCGCGGAGCCGTTGTGATGGCGTGGAGATCCGGACCCCAGCCACTCACCAACCTGGTTTGCCCGGACGCTCGCTGCCGAGACAGGCGTCGCGAGCCGCTGTTGGTGAGTGGGGGACGTCCGGTGTGGTTGGTGAGTGGGGCGAGTCCGTCGGTCGTTGGTGAGTGGACGGGGATGGCGTCAGTCCTCGGGTGGGGACTCGGCGCCTTCGCGTTCGTCGCGGTCGGCCCATTCGAGCAGGGTGTCGAGCGAGTAGACGTTCTGGTCGATGGTGGCGTGCAGGTCGCCCAGGTCGGCAAAGCGGGCCGGGACGGTGGCGATCGTGAAGTCCTTCGGGTTCACGTCGTCGACCTCGTCCCAACGGATCGGGGTGGACACGGTGCCTTCGGGGTTGCCGCGCACCGAGTACGCCGCGGCGATCGTGTGGTCGCGCGCGTTCTGGTTGAAGTCCACGAAGACCAGTCGAGGATCGCGGTCCTTGCGCCACCACGTGGTCGTCACGTCGTCCGGCGCGCGCCGCTCCACCTCGCGCGCGAACGCGAGGGCGGCACGTCGTACGTCGGTGAAGCCGTACGTCGGCTCGACGCGGACGTAGACGTGCAGGCCGCTGCCACCGGACGTCTTCGGATAGCCGACCGCACCGAGCTCGTCGAGCATCTCGTGGACGAGGTTCGCGACCCGGCGTACCCGGTCGAACGGACAGTCGGGCATCGGGTCGAGGTCGATGCGCCACTCGTCGGGCTTCTCGGTGTCGGCGCGCCGTGAGTTCCAGGGGTGGAACTCGACCGTCGACATCTGCACCGCCCAGGCGACGTGCGCGAGCTCGGTCACGCAGAGCTCGTCGGCGGTCCGGTTGTACCGCGGGAACGTGACGCGGACGGTCTCCATCCACGGTGGCGCCCCGTTCGGCAGCCGCTTCTGGTGCACCTTCTCGCCCGCAACGCCTTCCGGGAACCGATGCAGCATGCACGGCCGCTCCCGCAGGGCGTTCACGATCCCGTCCCCGACGGACAGGTAGTACTTGACCAGGTCCAGCTTGGTCTCACCGCGGGCAGGGAAGTAGACGCGGTCCGGATTCGAGATCCGCACCGTACGATCCCCGACCTCCAACTCGATCGCCGGAGACTTCCCCTTGGACGCGGCCATGAAGCCAACTTAGGGCATGGGGGACAAACGGCGTCAGGCCAGGCGGGTGAGCCAGCCGCGGGGGTCGGGGGTGCGGCCGTACTGGAGGTCGAGGAGGGTGCTGCGGATCTTGGCGGTGACCGGGCCGACGCCGTACCCGACGGAGTGGTCGCCGATGGTGAGATCGCCGTCGGGCCAGGCGAGGCGGCCGATCGGGGTGATGACCGCGGCCGTACCGGAGGCGAAGACCTCGGTGATCTCGCCGGAGCGGACGCCGTCGCGGCACTCGTCGGCGGAGATCCGGCGTTCCTCGACCGGGTGGCCGAGGTCGGCGGCGAGCTCCAGGACCGAGGCGCGGGTGACGCCCTCGAGGATCGAGCCCGACAACTCCGGAGTCGCGATCCGGCCGTCGGCGTACACGAAGAACATGTTCATGCTGCCGATCTCCTCGAGCCACTTGTGCTCGGCGGCATCGACGAACGCGACCTGCTCGCAGCCGTTCGCGACCGCCTCGGCGAGGCCGGCCAGGCTGGACGCGTAGTTGCCACCGCACTTGGCCGCGCCCGTGCCGCCCGGCGTGGCGCGGATCGTGGAGGTGGTCAGCCAGATGGAGACCGGCTTCGGGCCGGTGTTGAAGTAAGGACCGGCGGGAGAGGCGATGACTCCGAACAGCACCTCATGGGAGGGCCGCACGGCCAGGGCGGCTTCAGTGGCGATCATGTACGGCCGCAGGTACAGGCTGGTCTCGCCGTCCTCGGCCGACGGCACCCAGGCCTCGTCAACAGTCACCAGCGCTCGCAGCGCTGCGACGAACTCGTCCTCGGGCACCTGTGGCAGGGCGAGCCGGGCCGCACTCGCAGTGAACCGCGCCGCGTTCCGGTCCGGGCGGAAGGCCCACACCGAGCCGTCGGCGTGCCGATACGCCTTGAGACCCTCGAAGATCTCCTGCGAGTAGTGGAAGACAGCTGCGGCAGGGCTGAGTGACAGCGGTGCGTACGCCGTGACCTTCGCGTCGTGCCAGCCGCGGTCCACCGACCAGTTGGCAACCACCATGTGATCTGTGAAGGACTGGCCGAACGCGGGGTCCTTGAGCACGGCGCCGCGAGTCTCTGCGCTGGCCGGGTCGCTCCGCAGCTCCACTGCGAAGTCCCATGCGTCTGTCACTACCGTCGCCTGCTGTTCACCTGTCACTCGCCGCACGCTACCCCTGCTCTCACCTTTGGCTCGACCCGCCGCCCACACTCCGGCCACTCCGGTACGTCGGGTGTGCCAGCAGTCGCCGTAGCTCGGCTGCACCGGGCTCCGTCTGCACGTGGCGCAGCACTCGATCGGCGGCGTCGTACACCAACAGGTCGTGCCACTCGTCCGGCAGCTCCACCAGGACGCGCAGGGACATGGCGATGCCGGCGGCCACTTCACCCGCGATCGTCAGGCACTCGGCCAGGGACAGGTCCAGTAGTGCGCGATCACCGACCCAGCTGTCCGGGCAGAGCTCCCTGGCGCGCTCCAGCAGCACGCAGCCCGCGACGCCGTACCCGAGCAGGGTGCACATGCGGCCCTCCGCCCAGTGCAGCTGGTACGTCGGGGCTTGCAGCAGCTCGTCACCGATACCGATCAGCTCCTGCAATGCGCGCTGGGCCTCCTGGCTCCGGCCGCGCTCGGCCAGCACCAGTGCTCGTGCTGCGCGCGGCAGATAGCTCTGCCGGTCGAGGCTGATCGCGTCGTCGGCCAGCTCCAGCAACTCCGGGAGCGGGCGCCGCTCGGCCAGCCCGATGATCGCCTCGCGCGCGCGGACCGTCGCCCCCGCACCGACGCTGTCCGCCGCCGCTCGTGCGGCCCACCACCAACGCCTCGCGGTGCTTGTCTCGCCCAGTCGCGTCAGGATCTCTGCGATCAGAACGCTCAGCTCGGCCGCCTCCGGGGGCGCGGCGCCGTGCAGTTGACTCACCACAGTCGGCAGCAGGGCCGCCGGAGGCACCGTGCGGAACTCACTGCACAGCTGATCCGTGGCCACGGCATCGAGCGTGCCGACCAGTCCTCGCCACGCAGCCTCCATCGGGTCGGGCTCCGGGCGTACCTGGCCCGTGCGGGCGGGCCTTCGCTCGAACGTGGCAGTCAGCCGGCCGTCAGTGCCGAGCTCGGTGTCGCAGAGCCGCGCCAGGTCCGCAGAGCCCGGCCGCTGCCCACGCTCCACCTGCGACAGGTAGCTGTGGTCGTACCCGACGCGGGTTGCCAGTTGCCGCAGGCTCAGGCCGACCGCCTGCCTGGACTGTCGCAGCAAGGGACCAAAAGAAGTCACAGGACCACCCCGTTCGCGCTTCGAGCTCATGTGGTGCGTGCCGGACAAGTTACAAGCCCTCGCCGACAAAACCGTGTAAAACAAGGACATGTGGGCTGTGGGCTGTTCCCACAGCCCACAGCCCACACCTGTTGTCCGCAGTGTGTTCTGGGCAGTCTGGAGAGGTGAACCCGCTGCAGCCCCAGGCCCGCCTCTTCCGTCTGGTCCGCCACACCAACCCCACCGCGATCCTCGCCGAGGGTGTGGAGTGGTCCGACGGCACTGTCGCGCTCCGCTGGCGCGGCCCCTGGTCCAGTACGTCGACCTGGGACTGTGTCGGCTCCGTCCTGGCGATGCACGGGACCGGCGGTCGCACCCAGGTCCACTGGTTCCCCGTCGTGCCCGCCACCCGCAGCAGCACGATCACCCAACAACCAGTGAGCCCACCGAGTCCACCGAGTCCACCGAGTCCACCGAGCCCAGCGGGTCCAGCCGGTCCACCGAGCCCGCACAGCAACGTGCCCGTGTGGCTGCCGGCCCCCGGGGTCGACGGACTGTGCTCCCGCTGCGGCCGGCCATGGCCATGTCTCAGCTGCGGTCCGTGACCGGAGCGCGAGGGGTTCTGCCCGAGTGAGTCCGACTGTGACGCGGGTCACTCTGTCAGCTGGATTGCATGGAGCTACTCAGCTGTTGTGAGTTTCATCGTGCAACTCAGGGACGTTCCCGGAAGGAACCCGGCATGACCACCAGCACTCTCGAACTGACGACGGCGCGCTCACCTCGCCCCTTGAGCCGGCGGGCCAGTTTCTGGACGGCTGCCGCGGTTGCAGGCATCAGCCTGTGGACCAGCGCGGCGCCGACGACGACGTACCCGCTGTATGCCTCGACCTGGCACCTGACTCCCACCGCGACCACGGCGATCTTCGCCGTGTACCCGGTGGTCCTGGTCGCCTTCCTGCTGCTCTTCGGGCAACTGTCCGACTACATCGGCCGCCGTGCGGCGATGTTGTACGGCGTCGGTGGCCTGCTCGCCGGCGTCCTCCTGTTCGCGATCGCACCGTCGGTCGGCTGGGTGTATGCGGGGCGTGCGCTGATGGGGGCGGGCGTCGGTCTTGCGCTGACTCCGGCCACGGCCGCGGTGGTCGAGTTCAGCGCACGTGGGAAGGCGGCGCGAGCCTCGTCCATCACGACCGCGGCGACGGCGGCCGGTCTGGCGCTCGCGACGATCGTCGGAGGCGGACTGATCGAGTACGCACCGGCGCCGCTGCACCTGGACTTCTGGGTGCTGCTGGCAGCCGTCGCCGTCATCTTCGGCTTCGTCCGGCGGATGCCGCGGCACACCAAGGACGAGAGCCAGGGTCACTGGCGACCGCGCCCGATCACCGTGGCCAAGGGCATTCGCCTGCTGTACGTCGCGTCCGCCGTCGCGGTGACCGCCGCGTACGCGTTCGGGTCGGTCTTCCTCGCCCTCGGCGCGCAGGTTGCGCGCCAGTTGATCGGCACCGAGAACATCTTCGTCATCGGCCTGATCCTCGCGATCATGTCTGTCACGATCGGCCTCACCGCGATCGTGGGTCGCCGGTTCGCACCCGGATGGCTGGTTACCGTGGGGGCAGTCGCGACGCTGGTCGACGTGGCGTTCCTCGAGACCTCGGCGCGGACGCACTCGCTGCCGCTGTTCATGGTCACCACGGTGCTGGGCGGCGTCAGCTACGGCCTGCTCTTCTCCGGTGGCCTGGGTCTGATCACCACCCACGCGCCGGCTCACCACCGCGGCGGCACGGTCGCAGCCGTGTACCTCGTCGCGTACGTCCTGCAGGGTGCGATCGCGGTGACACTCGGCCTGATCGCGACGGCCTCCGGTCTCGGTACGGCGTTGCTCGTCGGCGTGATCGTGATCGGTAGCCTGGCGCTGCTCGTCATCGCCGCGTCCACAGCCCTGGCGGCGCAGAACCGACGTCGGCAGGTGGAGGAAGCGCGATGATCACCAAGACCGGGACCTCGCCGAACTGCTCGATCGCCCGCACCCTGGACCTGGTCAGCGACCGCTGGTCGTTCATGGTCCTGCGCGAGGCGCACCTCGGGACGACCCGGTTCGCGGACTTCCGCGACTTCCTGCACATCGCGCCGAACATCCTGACGAACCGCCTGGCAACACTGGTCGACGCCGGCCTCCTGGAGAAGCGGGAGTATCAAGAGGCCGGTGAGCGGACGCGGTCGTCGTACCACCTGACGGCGGCCGGGGCGGATCTCAAACTCGTACTGGCGGCCTTGCAGCAGTGGGGCGATGTACACCGGCCCCGCGAGGACGGGCCGACCGTGCTTCGGCGGGACACCCGGTCCGGGCGTCTGGTCAATGTCGGTTTCGTCGACGAGGACGGTGACGAGGTCTCCGAGGACGATGTGGTCTTCGAACCCGTCGCCGGCAGCCCGGCAGATCGCAGCACCTGGCGCTGACACCGGTCGCAACACGGCGCCACGACCGCAGGCCGGATACCCGACACCGTCGGGTATCCGCCGCCGCGATGCGTTGACCGCTAGTTATGGAGCTTCTTTACTAAATAGCTATGCGACGGCTTGCGATCGTTCTCGGGGTTCTGCTCACCGGTCTGGCGCTTCCGGCTCAGGCGGCGCCGGACTCGGCGGAGCATGCGCTGGTCGGGTACCTGCACGCCAGTTTCGCGAACGGATCCGGGTACGTGCGGATGGCCGACGTACCGGACGAGTGGGACATCATCGACCTCGCGTTCGGTGAACCGACATCGGTGACCTCGGGGGACATCAGGTTCACCAGATGCCCGGCGAGCGAGTGCCCGAACGTGGAGAGCGACGACGAGTTCGTCAGCGCGATCCGCGCGAAGCAGGCGGCCGGCAAGAAGGTGCTGCTCTCGATCGGCGGGCAGAACGGTCAGGTCCAGCTGACCACGACGGCGGCGCGGGATGCGTTCGTCAGCTCGGTCGGCGGGATCATCGACAAGTACGGGCTGGACGGGCTCGACGTGGACTTCGAGGGACACTCGCTCTACCTCGATGCGGGCGACACCGACTTCCGCAATCCGACCACGCCGGTGATCGTGAATCTGATCTCGGCGTTGCAGAGCCTCAAGGCGAAGTACGGCGACAAGTTCGTCCTGACGATGGCACCGGAGACGTTCTTCGTGCAGGTCGGGTACCAGTTCTACGGCGGGTCGAACGACAATCGCGCCGGGTCGTACCTGCCGGTGATCGATGCCGTACGGGACTTCCTGACGATGCTGCACGTCCAGGACTACAACTCCGGTCCCGTGATGGGGCTCGACAACCAGTACCACACGATGGGCGGCGCGGACTTCCACATCGCGATGACCGACATGGTCAAGGCCGGGTTCCCGGTGGGGAACACCGGTCAGACGTTCCCGGGGCTGCGCGACGACCAGATCGGTCTCGGGCTCCCGGCAGCAGTCAGCGCGGGCAACGGCTACACCGCCCCGGCAGCCGTACACGAGGCGCTCGACTGCTTGGTGAAGGGCCAGAGTTGCGGCGGCTACAGCCTCCGCGGCGGCGCTTCGCCGGGGTTCCGCGGTCTGATGACGTGGTCGATCAACTGGGACCACTACTACAACTGGGAGTTCCAGAACAGCCACGCGCCGTACCTCGACGCCCTGCCATAACCGCCCGTGGGCCCGGTTCGCGCCTCCGCCCCACGCGAACCGGGCCCCGAACCCGTGCGATCACGGATCCCGTTTTGTAGGCATCCGCTGGTATGAAAGAGGCATGACAGCGTCAACGACCCGTGCGGTGATCCTCACCGTGGACGACGATCCCGGTGTTTCCCGGTCAATCGCCCGTGACCTCCGCCGTCGGTACGGCGAGGAGAACCGCATCGTCCGGGCGGAGAATCCGGCGCAGGCGCTCGACGCGCTGAAGGAGCTCAAGCTCCGCGGCGAACCCGTCGCCCTGCTGCTGGCGGACTACCGGATGCCCCAGATGTCCGGCATCGAGTTCCTCGAGGCCGCGATGGACCTGTTCCCGCTCGCCCGGCGCGTGCTGCTGACGGCGTACGCCGACACCGATGCGGCGATCCAGGCGATCAACGTGGTCGACCTCGACCACTACCTGCTGAAGCCGTGGAACCCGCCGGAGGAGAAGCTGTACCCGGTGGTCGACGCGATGCTGGACCTGTGGAGGTCGACCCCGGAGCAGTCCGGCGACGAGACGCGGGTGATCGGCCACCGCTGGTCGGCGCCGTCGTTCACGGCCCGCGACTTCTTGGCCCGCAATGCCGTGCCGTACCGCTGGCTGAACGTCGACGACGAAGAGGCCAAACGGCTCCTGGACGCGGCCGGCGTCGACGGCTCGTCGCTGCCGGTCGTGATCACTCCCGACGCCACCGTGATGATCGCGCCGACCGAGGCCGAGCTGGCCGAAAAGGTCGGTCTGTCCACGGCGCCGGCGAAGGACTTCTACGACCTGGTCGTGGTCGGCGGCGGCCCGGCCGGGCTCGGCGCCGCGGTGTACGGCGCCAGCGAGGGCCTGCGGACCGTGCTCGTCGAGCAGCTCGCGACCGGCGGTCAGGCCGGCCAGTCGAGCCGCATCGAGAACTACCTCGGCTTCCCGGATGGAGTGTCCGGGGCACAGCTGACGGAACGGGCGCGCCGGCAGGCGGTTCGGTTCGGAGCGGAGCTGCTCACGACCCGTCAGGTGGTCGGCCTCGAGAAGCTCGGCAACGCCCGGCAGTTGCGGTTCTCGGACGGGAGTGAGATCTCGACGCACTCGGTGATCCTGGCGACCGGCGTCTCGTACCGGACGCTCCAGGCGCCCGGCGTCGACGAGTTGTCCGGCCGCGGGATCTTCTACGGCTCGGCCACCACCGAGGGTCCGGCCTGCGCCGAGGCCGAGGTGTTCATCATCGGCGGCGCGAACTCCGCCGGTCAGGCAGCGGTCTATTTCTCCGGGTATGCCAAACGCGTGCATATGCTGGTACGAGGACCATCGCTCACCGCGACGATGTCGTCGTACCTCATCGACCAGATCGATGCGATCGACAACATCGAGGTGCACACCTGCACGCAGGTCGTTTCCTGTACGGGCTCGGAGCACCTGGAACGTCTCACCCTGCTGAACAGCGAGACCGGGGAGAAGCGTGAGGTGGACACGGAATGGATGTTCGTGTTCATCGGCGCCGCCCCGCGGACGGACTGGCTGCCCGGTGACCTGCTCCGCGACGACCGGGGATTCGTCCTCACCGGTCCCGATCTGCACGGCCGGCCCACCGGCTGGCCGTTGGAGCGGGAGCCCTACCACCTCGAAACGAGCATGCCCGGCGTGTTCGCGGCAGGCGACGTCCGGGCCGAGTCGGTGAAGCGGGTCGCGTCGGCGGTCGGCGACGGAGCGATGGCCGTGACACTGGTGCACCGATACCTGGAGATGCTCTGATGACTGACCATGCCGAAGAGGCTGCAGGGGCCGTAGAGGCTGGGGAGCCGCGGCGGCTGACTCCTGACGAGTTGCGCACGCTGTTCCTCTTCGAGAGCCTCAGCGACGAGCAGTTGCAGTGGCTCTCCGAGGCGGGGTACGTCGAGGAGGTCCACGAGGGGACCGTCTTCAACGAAGGCGACGAGGCCACCTGCTGCTACGTGCTGCTGTCCGGTGAGCTGCGTCTGTGCAAGCTGTCGCACGGTGAGCTGATCGAGATCAACCGGACCTCCCAGCGCGGTGTGTACTCGGGGGCGTTCAACGCGTTCTTCGGCGCCGCCGAGACGAAGTCGTACACCGCGACCATGCAGGTCACGCAGCCGTCGGAGTTCTTCCTGGTCAGCGCCGAGACGATGGCGACGATGATGAACACCTGGTTCCCGATGGCAGTGCACCTGATCGAGGGCTTCGTGATGGGCGCCCGCCGGACCAGCGAGACGGTCGGCGAGCGGGAGCGGTTGCTCGCCCTCGGGTCGTTGTCCGCGGGTCTGACCCACGAGCTGAACAACCCGGCCGCGGCGGCGGTCCGGGCGGCGGCGTCGCTGCGGCAGCGCGTCTCGGGCATGCGGTCGAAGCTGGCGATGCTCGCGGACGGCACGCTCGACGCGACCAAGCTGCACCAGATCGTCGCGCTGCAGGACGACGCAGTCGAGCGGCTGGAGAAGAACAAGGACAAGGACATCCCGCCGATGGAGTTGTCCGATCGTGAGGATCTGCTGACCGACTGGCTGGACGACCACGACGTCCAGGCCAGCTGGGACGTGGCGCCCGTACTGGCACAGGCCGGCCTGGACGTGCCGTGGATGGACGAGGTGCTGACGGCCGTCGGTCCGAAGTACCTCGAGGGCGCCGTACGGTGGCTGATGTACACGATCGACACCGAGTCGCTGATGAACGAGATCGACGACTCGGTCACCCGGATCTCGACCCTCGTTGGTGCCGCCAAGCAGTACTCGCAGATCGACCGGGCGCCGTACCAGACCGTCGATCTGCGCGAGCTGCTGAAGTCGACGCTGGTGATGATGTCCGGGAAGCTGCAGGGGTACGAGATCGTCAAGGACTTCGACCCCGAGCTGCCGGCGATCCCGGCGTACGCGGCCGAGCTCAACCAGGTGTGGACGAACATCATCGACAATGCGGTGAGTGCGATGGGTGGTTCCGGGACGCTGACGCTGCGCACCCGGCGGGACGGTGCTTATGCGGTCGTCGAGATCGGCGACACCGGACCGGGCATTCCCGAGGAGATCCGGCGGCGGATCTTCGAGCCGTTCTTCACCACCAAGCCGATCGGCGAGGGCACCGGCCTCGGCCTGGACATCTCCTGGCGGATCGTGGTCAAGAAGCACCACGGCGACCTACGGGTCGAGTCCGAGCCGGGCCGTACGACCTTCAAGATCGTCCTCCCCCTCGAGCCCGAACGCGAACTGGAGGCCGACCCCACCCTCCTTGCCTAGCAGGTGTTCCGCGGGTAGAGCTGCTCGTCGAGTGCCTCGGGACGGTTGCGAGCCTCGATGGACTGCAGGGTTTCGCCTTGGCGCCAGAGGGCCTGGGCGATCTCGGCGTACGGGCGGACTGCGGTCGGGGTCCAGGTCCGAGGTTTCCAGAGGCGGGCGCGGGCGAGGGACTTCGGGCAGTGGAAGAAGACCTCTTCGACGTTGACGACGAGGGCCAGCGATGGTCGATGCGAGCGGACGGTCATCGCGTCGAAGAACGGGCCGTCGGTGACGATGCGGGCGCGGCCGTTGACCCGGAGGGTTTCGGGACGTCCGGGGATCACGAAGAGCAGGCCGGCGTGCGGGTTCTCCAGGATGTTGCGGAAACCGTCCATCCGGCGGTTGCCCGAACGTTCCGGGACGGCGAGTGTGGCGTCGTCCAGCGCCTGTACGAAGCCTGGTGGATCGCCTTTCGGGGAGACGTCGCAGCGGCCGTCGAGTGATGAGGTGGCGACGAAGATCAGCGGCGTACCCTCGATCCACTCCCGATGGACGTCGCGCAATCGGGCCTCGACCTTGTCGCGGGGTATCGGATCCGGCGTACCGAACCGCTCGAGCTCGTCCACACTGTGTACTCCGGGCAGCTCGTCCCACCTGGTCACTGCATGCCTCCTTCTCAGGCCAGTACGTCGGGACTAAGACGTACCGGTGCCGTCAGGTGTGACAAGCAGCCTCGCGGTGAGGAAGGAGAGGATCTCGTCGCGGGCCTGGACCGTGGGGTGGCCTGCCTCGTTGACGAAATGGGCTGTGACCACGCTGTGCGCGGTCTGCACGACGTCGCGGAAGAACGGTGGTGGGTCGGGGTTCGCGGCGTCGGCGGGGAGTACGTGTCCGAGGAAGGCGTCGCCGAGGAGGCGTTGGTAGGCGGCGAAGCGTTGGGCGGTGCACCAGCGGTCGCCTTGGAATCGGTACGCGAGTACCTGCAGGTCGTCGCGGCGGAACCGTTCGGCAAGCGCGTCGGCATCGGCGGGGGAGAGTTCGAGTTCGCCTGGGGCGTCCAGGGGAAGTGACGGGTGGTTGACGACGGGCGCGATCACCGCCGGCTCCAGCGCCATCGTGAGCGCGAAGTTGCCGGTGAAGCACAAGCCGATCGCGCCGACGCCTGGTCCGCCTGCCTCGGCGAGTGCGATGCGAGCCAGGCCGCGCAGCCAGCTGCTGATCGGACTGGTCCCACCGCCGGCGAATGCGCTGAACTCGGCGCTCACACACGCTCGGCGGACGATCTTCTGGCCTTCCTCGGCCGTCGGATAGGCACCGTCCACCCCAAACAACGACGGTACGAACACGGTGAAGCCGGCGTCGCGCACCCAGCGCGCGAGCCGGGCCACGTCCGGGCTGATCCCCGGCATCTCCGGCATGACCACGACGGCCGGTCCGGAGCCGCTGACATGCACCGTCTTCGCAACCCCCTCCACCTCGACAACGCGGTGCTGAAAGTCGGTGAGGGAGTCGTCGCGGGCTGGGCTCATTGTCCGAGGATGTCTGGTGAGTGGCTTGGTCGACTACTGGCGGTATCGCCAAGGGAATGGTTAATCTCGCCAGATGGTTCCGCTGCGGGTTTCGGTTCTCGGCTATCCGGGGTGTTTTGCTTCGGAGGTGCACGGGGTGCCCGATCTGCTGACGATGGCGACACGAGTGGCCGAGGTACGGGGAACGGTTGAGCCGACGTACGACGTACGGATCGTGTCGCCGCGCCGTCGGGTGCTTGCCTCCGGAGACGTCAAAATCGGTGTCGGGCCGTTGCGGCCGGCGGACGTGCTGGTCGTGCCCGGGTTCGAGATCGGTCCGGCGGTTGATGTCGACGCCGTACTGTCCCGACTCGGTCCGGAGCTCGCGGCGATCCGTGCGCACGCGGCCGGGGGTGGGGCGGTCGTTTCGATCTGCATCGGCGCATTTCTGCTGGCCGAGGCGGGTGTGTTGGACGGGCGTACTGCCACGACCTCCTGGTTGTTCGCCGACCTGTTGGCGCGCCGGTACCCGGCGGTCGACGTGCGTGCCGATCAACTGGTTGTCACCGATCGGGGTGTGACCACGGCTGCCGCGTTCAGTGCGATGTACGACTTCGCGCTCACCCTGATCCGTCGGCACAGCGGTGAGTCCGTCGCACGGGCCACCGCGCGGATCGCGTTGGTTGACGACGCTCGGACGTCGCAGGCACCGTACGTCGACCAGTCGGTGCTTCCGGCCGGTGGATCGACGTTCGCGGACGACGTGAAGCGCTGGCTGGATCAGCATCTCGATGCCGCGTACGACCTCGAGCAACTGGCGACTGAGCTTCATGTGAGTTCGAGGACTCTGCTCCGGCGGTTTGGTGATGCAACCGGCGCTACGCCGCTCGAGTATTTGCAGGCGGCTCGGGTGCGGCGCGCTGAACGGTTGCTCGAGACGACCGGGCGGACTGTGGCCCGGATTGCTGGTGAGGTGGGGTATCGGGATCCGGCGTCGTTCAGCCGCCTGTTCCGGCGGCATACCGGGAAGGCGCCGGGGGAGTACCGCTCGCAGTTCCGGCGTCCAGCGGCGAGCGGTGCGTGACGTCAGCGGAGCGCGGTGCCTTGGGTGTGGGTCAGGAGGGTCAGGTCGTCGCGGGTCGGGAGGGATTCCCAGTCGCCGTACGCCGTGACGCAGAACGCGCCGGAGGTGGTGGCGCGGTCGAGGCGGGCCTCGGGGGAGAGGCCGTCGAGGGTCGCAGACAGGTAGCCGGAGACGAACGCGTCACCGGCCCCGATGCTGTCCACAACCGTCACCGGCAACGCCGGCCGGTGAACGGTCTGCACCTCGGCGGGGTCTTGGGCCGCGGGCTCGTGTGCACGAGGGGCGGGGGTGTGTGGGGTTGGTGCGGTGGTGTGGGTCCAGGCGCCTTTGCTGCCGGCGGTGACGACGACGGTGTTGACGGTTTTCAGGAGGGCGGCGATCGGGTCGGCGGCGTCGGTGAGGAGGTCGAGTTCGTCGTCGGAGGCGAACACGGTGTGGATGTGGGGAAGCAGTTCGCGCAAGGCGATGGCTGCGGAAGCGCGGGACCACAGGCGGCCGCGGTAGTTCACATCGAGCGACACCTGGCAGTTCGATCCAGCTGTGCGTACGGCGGCCAGCGTCGCCGCTCGTGCCGTATCGGAGAGCGCCGGCGTGATGCCCGTGACGTGCAGGAGTGACGGCTCCAGCGCGGTGACCGCGGCGCTCGTCTCATCGGGCGTCAGTGTGGACGCGGCCGACCCACGGCGGTGATAGCTGACGCGAGTGATGTCGTGCGACGGCTGGTCGAACGCGATGAAGCCGGTGAATGCACCGTCCGAGAACCGCATCCGCGTCTGTACGTTCTCGGCGCGGAGCGTCCGCTGGATCAGCCGTCCGGGTTCGTCGTTGCCGACCGCGCTCAACCAGGTGACGTCGTGCCCGAGTCGCGCGGCGCCGATCGCCACGTTGCTCTCGGAGCCCGCGATCGACAGGTGCGCGTCGCCGCCCAACCGCATCGGCCGGGCGGTCCGTACAGACACCATCGTCTCGCCGAGCGTCAGCAGATCTGTCATCTCACTACTCCCATTCAGTACGTCGAGAACCTCGTCCCCCCGTCCTCATTTGCCTGGCCCACCCATCAAGTACGGGGTTCCGGACCGTCATAACGGGTAGAGAACCCCCCATTTGCCTGGCAGGCCAGGCAATTTGCCTGGTCTGCCAGGCAAATGGGGGGAGGCGCGGCGGGTCAGATGTTTAGTTCGGTGCGGAAGGTGCTGGCTCGGATCGCTAGTTCGGCCAAGGATCCGCCGGTGGCGGCGTCGCCGAGGAGGGGGGAACCGACGCCGACGGCCAGCGCACCAGCGGCCAGGTACTTCGGAGCGGACTGCGCATCGACGCCGCCGACCGCGATCAGCGGTGCGTCGGGGAGCGGGGCGCGCAGCTCGGACAGGTAGCCGGGTCCGTGCAGTTTGGCGGGGAAGATCTTCACCGCGGTCGCGCCGAGATCGAGGGCCGCGACGACCTCGGTCGGGGTGAGCGCGCCGCACAACAGCGGAACACCGAGCTCGACCGACCGGTGCGCGCCGCGCGTGATCGCCGGCGTGACCGTGAAGTCGGCATCCGCGGCCGCGACCTCGTCGGCCTGGTCGGCGGTGACGACGGTGCCGGCGCCGATCAGGATGTGCGGGTCGTACAGCGAGCGCGCCTTCGCGATCGCCTGCACGCCGTCGGGGGTGGTGAGCGAGATCTCGAGCGCGGTGACGCCCGCCTCGACCAGAGTCTCGACGCAGGCGAGCGCGGTGTCCGCGCGATCGGCGCGAATGATCGCCAGCAGTTTCCGGGTGCGGAGTTCGGCAAGCAGGTCCATGGTCTCCAACCTAAGTGATCACGTCAGGCATAGGACGTCCTATGAGCTCTGTTCTGGACGGCCGATCTGTGGCTGAATTACTCAGTGAACAACCGTCCCGTTGTTTACTTTCAGGAGGCATTCGCCCATGCCCAAGCTCAAAGTCCTGCTCACGGTCGTGCTCACAGCGCTGGCTCTGACCGCCGCGAGCCTGACCCTTCCGACACCAGCGCAGGCCGTCGTCAGCCAGACCGTGCTGTTCAACAAGGGGGACGCCGGGTACGGCTGCTACCGGATCCCGGCCATCGTGCGGACCAAATCCGGAGCGCTGCTCGCGTTCGCCGAGGCCCGCCGCGCGTGGTGCGCGGACTCCCAGGAGATCGACCTGGTGCTGCGCCGCTCCGACGACAACGGCCGCACCTGGTCGGCGACCCGGACGGTGCTGTCCGGCACCGACTCCGACCCGAACGCGGTCGCGACCCGCGGCAACCCGGCGCCGATCGTCGACTACGAGACCGGCCGGATCGTGCTGCTGTCCACGATGGATCCCGGTACGACGAGCCGCCCGCGCACGCCGTACGTCCAGGTCAGTGACGACGACGGCAAGACCTGGAGCAAGGCGAAGAACATCGGCGACCAGATCGACGACCCGGCCTGGGGCTGGTACGCGACCGGTCCCGTGCACGGCATCCAGCTCACCCGCGGCGCGCACGCCGGCCGTCTGGTCGCTGGTACGAACTACGACAACGGTGCCGGGAAGAACGCCGGCCAGCTCGTGTACAGCGACGACCACGGCGTGACCTGGCACAAGGGCGCTACCGACCTGAGGTCGGACGCGACGCCGCAGGAGATCAGTGTCGTCGAGAAGATCGACGGTGGGGTGTACGCCGGCGCCCGCAACAACGCCGGTACGGCCGGAGCGAGCCGGATGGGCGCAGTCAGCAACGACGGTGGTCAAACGTTTGCCGCGCCGTTCGCCACGATCACCGGCCTGACGACGCCCACCGTCCAAGGATCGCTCCAACGTTTGCGCGCCGTCGATCAGGGCGACAAGTACAACCGCATCCTGTTCGCGGCGCCGGCGGATCAGCAGCGGCGGAGGTACCTGACGATCCGATCCAGCTTCGACGAGGGCAAGACCTGGCAGTCCGTCGCGGACGGCACCCGAATCACGAGTGACTGGTCCGGATACTCCGACATGGCCATCCTGCGTACCGGTGAGATCGGTCTGCTGTACGAGGGCGGCACGGTCGACGCCCGCGACCAGATCCGGTTCTCCCGCTTCACCGAGAACGACATCGGCCGGCCAGACACGTGGCGTCGGCACGACGACGTGCCGCTCGGGTGACATCAGGCCGGCCTGGCGGACAGGGTTAGCCGCCAGGCCAGTTCGCCGGACGACGGCACCACGGCGGCGTCGTCCGGACCGGCCTCGGCGAGGTCGAACACCCGGCCGAGCATCGGCTCCACGCCAAGACTCCGGTACGGCGCATCGACCGGGAAACCGCCCTGGTTGCGCCAGAGCGCGGTGGAGACTGGTTGTCCGGGGCAACTCAGCGTCATGGTGAGCTCGGCGCCGCGGTCATGGATCGAGACCGTTGGGCAGTCCACCAAGATCGCACCGGCGGCGGTCCCGTCCGAGTCGCCGTAGACGGAGAGGTTCAAGGGGGTTGGCCAGGCTGCCGTGATCCATGGTGCGGCGTTCGGCCAGGCCGACGGGAGCTGCGCGGCAGCCTCGGGATACAGCCTGCATTCGGTCTCGGGAGGAGCGGAGATGACCGCGCCCGCGGCACAGTCGAGCAAGGCGTGGGCGGCCCACACGAACCGATAGCCCGGCGGTGCCTCGAGGTGATAGTCGACGGTGAGCGTGTCGGTTCCGGGGGTGAAGGCGCGGGTCAGTACTGTGCCGTCGTACTCGACCGAGCCGTTCCATGGTTGGTTCCACAGGGCGCCGTGATCCGGGGTGCCGCGGACGGTGGGGAAGCATTCGTCGAGACCACCGGCGTCGACGAAGGCGGCGAGACCGGTGCGCGGGCCGGTGATCAGGCCAGGACCGTCCCAGAGCCACTCCCGTCCGGCCAACTGTAGGGAGGTCCAACGACCGCCGTCGACCGCGTCGACGGTCACCACCGGGGGTTTGGTCACCATTCGGCGAAGGAGCCGTCTGGGTGGGTCCAGAGCGGGTTGCGCCAGCCGTGGCCGGTCTTGTCGGCGGCGCGAACCGCCTCCTCGTCGACGGTGATTCCCAGGCCGGGCAGCGGATTCCACTCCGCGTGGCCGTCGACCCAGGTGAACGGCGTGGGATCGACGACGTACGACGTGAGGTCGCTCGCGACGTTGTAATGGATGCCGCGGCTCTGCTCCTGGATCAGGAAGTTCGGCGTCGAGAACGACACCTGCAGCGAAGCCGCCAGCGAGATCGGCCCGAGCGGACAGTGCGGTGCGAGCATCGCGCCGTGTGCATCCGCCAGTACCGCGATCCGCCGCAGCTCGGAGATGCCGCCCGCATGCGAGACGTCCGGCTGCACGACCGCTACGCCTGCGTTCAAGGGCGCCATGAAGTCGGACCGGTGGTACAGCCGTTCGCCGAGCGCCACCGGAACCGTCGAGGTCGCGACCACGTCGGCCAGATGCGTCATCTGCTCGGGCAGGACCGGCTCCTCGACGAACATCGGGTGCAGGTCCTCGACCGCGTGCAGGATCCGTCGCGCGCCTGCCACGCCGATCCGCCCGTGCAGGTCGATCGCGACGTCGCGGCTGTCTCCGAGCACCGAGCGCGCGGCCGCGAGACGGCCGACGATGTCGTTGACCTCGGCAACGGACGGCGATGCCTGGATCTGCCCGCTGGCGTTCATCTTCACGGCCGTCATCCCGGCCGCGACCTGCTCCGCGACCGCGTCACCGATCGAGGACGGCTCGTCACCGCCGACCCACGCGTACACGCGGACCCGATCGCGCACCCGACCGCCGAGAAGCGCCGAGACCGGGGCGCCGTACACCTTGCCGGCGATGTCCCACAGCGCATGGTCGAGCCCCGCGACCGCGCTGCTCAGCACCGGACCGCCGCGATAGAACCCGCCCTTGGTCAGTACTTGCCAGTGCCGCTCGATCTGCAGCGGGTCCTGGCCGATCAGGTACTCCGCCAGTACGTCGATCGCAGCGCGCACGACCTCGGCGCGACCCTCGACGACCGGCTCGCCCCACCCGACGACACCGTCGCTGGTCTCGATCCGGCAGAACAGCCAGCGTGGCGGGACCAGGAACGTCTCGATCCGCTCGATCTTCACCGGCGCCCCTTGGAACCGCGGACCTCAGTGAGGTCCTCGGCCGCCTTCGCGAGCAGCTCGCGCATGGCGAGCTCGGCGCCCTCCGGGTCGCGCGCGCGAACCGCGTCCACGACCCGCCGGTGGCTCGGCACCGGGTCGTCGGACGGCTTCACCTTGTGCACCAGCCGGTCGCGGTCGGCGAGCCCGGTCTCCATGATCACTTCCATCTTGGTCAGCAGTTCGTTGCCGGTTGCCGCGAGCAACGCCCGGTGGAACGCGATGTCGGCGGCCACGGCGGCGAGGTCGTCACCCGCCGACTCCATGCCGGCCAGCGCCTCGTCCAGGGCGGTCAGATGCGACTCCGCGCCCCGGAGCGCAGCCAGTCGGGCGGCGGCCGGCTCGACGATCCCACGTACCTCGTGCAACTCCTCGAGGAGCTCCGGACGGGCATCGGCGCCGGCGAAGTGCCAGCGGATCATGTCCGCGTCGAGCAGGTTCCAGTCCGAGCGCGGGCGGACGAACGTACCGCGCTTCTGCCGCGCGTCGACGAGCCCCTTCGCGGTCAGTACCTTCAGGGCCTCTCGAACCGCGGTCAGACTGACGCCGAGGTCCGACTGCAGATCGGTCATGTTGATGGTCGCGCCCTCCGGGATCGCCCCGGAGAGAATGCGCTGCGCCATCACCTCGACGATCTGCCCGTGCAGGCCCCGCGACACTCCGCGCTGAATCCCCGTCACACCGCTCTCCCTCACGCCGAGTCCTTGACCGCGGACCATCCGCCGTCGACCACGAGACTGGTGGCGGTCACGAACGAGGCTTCCGAAGACAGGAGGAATGCCACTGCCTGCGCCACCTCGTCCGGCTGCCCGAGTCGCTTCAGTGCTGTCGCCTGGGCGCTCTTCTCGCGGTCCTCGGCGTCGACGCGGTCCCACATCGCGGTGACGACCGGTCCGGGAAGGACGCTGTTCACGCGGATCGATCGGCCGTACTCGACCGCGAGTTGCCGTCCGAGCGACACCAGTGCGCCCTTCGTCGCGGCGTACGCGGGATGTCCGGGAAGGCCCGCGATGGCGTGCACCGACGACACCAGGACGACGGAGCCGGCACCGGCCACGAGGTCGTCGTACAAGGCCTGGAAACCGAGGAACGCCGCGGTCAGGTTGACGTCGAGCTGACGTTGCCACGACGGCGGTGAGAGCTCGTGGGCCGGCTTCACGTCGACGACGACCGCGTTGCTGACCAGGCCGTCGATCGGACCGAGCTCGTCGCGACCGCGCGACCGTACCTCCGCCCAGGTGTCCGGCGACGCGACGTCACCGACCACGCTGATCGCCCGGCCCGGCAGCTCCTTGCAGGGCTGGATGTCCACCTGCACGACCTGCGCGCCCTCGGTCAGCGCCCGTTCGGCGCACGCGGCGCCGATCCCCGACGCGGCCCCGGTCACCACGATCACCCGCCCAGCCAGCCGCACCCGCGCCTCCTCGAAGTCACTCCACCCAAGCACAGCCGGCCGGGCGTCTGGCATCAGTTGACCGTGACGACGCCGCCGGGTCAAGCGATTTGCTCGTAATTTACGAATTAATATTGACACCTGCGACCGGCCGCCGCAAGATCGTCCGCAACACACCACTCACCCGGCTGGCATCGCCGGACGGGCAGATCTCAGGAGTTGTGCATGACGGGTCTGGCAGCAGATCGACGGACGTTCCTCAAGGGACTCGGACTGCTCGGGGCGGCGA
This sequence comes from Kribbella sp. NPDC048928, assembly GCF_043197975.1. Lineage (NCBI taxonomy): Bacteria > Bacillati > Actinomycetota > Actinomycetes > Propionibacteriales > Kribbellaceae > Kribbella > Kribbella sp. NPDC048928. The sequence continues at coordinate 53,941 of NZ_JBICUC010000012.1, forward strand.
CGCTGGTCCCCGGCTGCGCGACGTCCTCGAAGAGTCCGGGCAGCGGGAGCGCGCCCACCGGCCAGGTGGCGCTGCAGTCGAACCTCTCCAGTGAGCAGGCCAAGGCCGCGATGGAGAAACTCGTTGCCGCGTACAACAAGACCGGCGGGTCCCAGGTCAAGCTGAACACGGTCGCCGCGGAGATCTTCCGGACCCAGCTGCCGACGTACCTGACCTCGGCGAACCCGCCGGACGTCTACACCTGGTACGCAGGCTCGGTCGCGGACTCGTACGCGAAGAAGGACCTGCTGCTCGACGTGTCGAGCGTCTGGGAGTCGATGGGCAACTACTCCAAGGCGATGCAGACGCTGTCCACGAGCACCGCCGGGCAGAAGATCTTCGTGCCGACCAGCTACTACTGGTGGGGCATGTTCTACCGCAAGTCGAACTTCGCCAAGTGGGGCGTCACGCCGCCGAAGACCTGGGCCGAGTTCGTCGACCTCTGCAAGACGATCCAGTCCAAGGGCATCCCGCCGATCGGCATCGGGCTCGGTGACACGCCGTGGGTCGCGTCCGCGTGGTTCGACTACCTGAACATCCGGATCAACGGCGCCCCGTTCCACCGGCAGCTGCTCGCCGGCCAGGGGAACTTCACCGATCCGAAGGTGAAGGCGGTGTTCACCAAGTGGCGCGAGGTGCTGCCGTACTTCGACCCGAAGGGCAAGTCGTTCCCGTTCCAGGAGGCGACGTCGGCGCTGCTCGCGGGCAAGACCGGGATGTTCCTGATCGGGACGTTCTTCGCGGACTCGGCACCGAAGGACGCACTCGACGACATCGACTTCTTCCAGTTCCCGATCATCGATCCGGCGGTCCCGGTCGCCGAGGAGGCGCCGACGGACGGGTACTTCGCGTCGAAGAAGGTCGCGGATCCGGACGGCGTGAAGAAGTTCATGACCTGGCTGGCGACCGCGGAGGCGCAGGAGATCTACGTCCAGAACTCTTCCGGTACGGCGATCCCGGCGAACCCGGACGGGAAGTCGGCGGACACCGCACTGGTGCAGAAGGGCAAGGCGATGATCGAGGGCGCTGCCGAGATCACGCAGTTCTTCAACCGCGACTCGAGCGACGCACTCCAGCCCACTGCCGACGCCGCCCTCACCAAGTTCCTCGACAAGCCGGACCAGATCGACAAGATCCTGGCCGACTGGCAAGCAGCAGCCCAGAAGGTCTTCAAAGCGTGACCGCTACAGCACTTCGGGCCGACGTTCGGGCACGGACGGAGCGGCGTCCGCGGCGGGTCTCGCCACTCATCCTCGCGTTCGTCCTCGTCCCGTTCGCGATCGAGGCCGTCTGGGTGTTCTGGCCGGCTCTGCAGGGTTTCTGGCTGTCGTTGACGGATTGGGACGGGTTGTCGGCGCCTCGGTTCGTTGGGTTCGGCAACTTTGGTGACATGGTGTCAGATCCGATCTTCCGGACCGCGCTGAAGAACACGGCCATCTGGTTGGTGTTGTTCGGTGGGCTGAGTGTGATCGGCGGGTTCGGGATGGCGTTGCTGCTCCAGAAGGAGCGGCGCGGCGTCGGGATCTATCGCGCGGCACTGTTCACGCCCGTGGTGTTCTCGCTGGTCGTGACGGCGCTGATCTGGCGGGTGTTCTACCAGCCGGATGGACTTGTCGACACGGTGTTCCGGACCGTTGGCCTCGGCAACTTCGTCCGGCCCTGGCTCGCCGACCCCGACACCGCCTTGTACGCCGTGATCGTGCCGGCGCTCTGGCGCCAGATCGGGTACGTGATGGTGCTCTACCTGGCCGGCCTCAAAGCGGTCGACCCCGCGCTGTACGAGGCCGCCAAGGTGGACGGCGCGTCGGCCTGGCAGCGCACTCGGTTCGTCACGATCCCGCAGCTCAAGGGCGTGAACTCGGTCGTTCTGTCGGTGATCGTGATCGACTCGCTGCGATCGTTCGACATCGTCTGGTCGATGACCAAGGGCGGGCCGTACCACTCGTCGGAGCTGCTCAGTACGTACATGTACTCGACCGCGTTCCAGTCCACGCAGCTCGGTTACGCGTCCGCGCTCGCGGTCGTGATCTTCCTGCTCGCCCTGGCTGTCATCCTCGGCTACCTGATCCGCGCCTTCCGGGAGGAAGCATGATGCGCCGTGCCGGCTACCACGTGGCGATGAGCGTCGTCTCGTTCCTCTGGGTGGCGCCGATCCTCTGGGTGATCGTGATCTCGTTCCGCTCGTTCGACGACGTCGCCGCGAACGGGCTCGGCTCGCTGCCGCACTCGTTCACGTTCTCGACGTACAAGTCGGCATGGGAGGACGCGGACGAGTTCCGGGCGCTGATCAACAGCCTGCTGGTGACGATCCCGGCTGTGCTCCTGAGCCTGGGGCTGGCCTCGATCGCCGCGTACGGGCTGGCGCGCTACAACATCCCGTTCCGGCGTACGGTGTTGTTGCTGATGTTGATGGGGAACCTGCTGCCACCGCAGATCCTGCTGATCCCGATCTCACGCTTCGTGGAGCTGATCGGGTACTACGACACTCTGATCGCGCTGATCGCCGTGCATGTCGGCTTCGGGCTCGGGTTCTACACGTTCGTCCTGCACGGGTTCATGCGGGACCTGCCGCGCGAGATCCAGGAGGCGGCGACGATCGACGGAGCCGGTCCGGGGAAGATCTACTCGGCGGTGATCCTGCCGCTGACCCGTCCGGCGCTGGCGGCGCTCGGAGCGCTGTCGTTCACGTGGATCTTCAACGATCTGCTGTGGTCGATCACGGTCATCCGCTCCGGCGAGAAGATGCCGGTCACGCCGGCGCTGCTCGGTCTGCAGGGGCTGTTCGTGTCGTCGTGGAACGTGATCGCGGCCGGCACGGTGATCGCGGCGGTGCCGACGGTGGCGGTGTTCCTCCGGTTCCAGAAGCACTTCGTGGGCGGATTGGCGATCGGAGCCGTCAAGTGAAGACGTGGACTCTCCGCGGTACGACGACCTCGTACGTGGTCGGCGTACCGGACCACGGGCAGTGGGCACAGTTGGTTGCCTGGGGCCCGCATGACGGTCTGGCGCCGGTCGAGGTCGTCGGTACGGAACATTTTGTCCCGCGCGCGGATGTCGAGCCGCTCGAGTACGCGGTCCGTGGAGTCCGCTACACGGCGCCGGTGGATCTCGTCGTCTCCGGTCCTGAGGGTACGGACGAGTTCCGTCCCGCTTTCGTGGGCGCTCGTGAAGAGGAGCACCTGCAGCTCGAGTTCGTCGATACCATCCGGCTCGTCCTGCACTACCGGATGGTCGGAGATGCTCTCGAGCGGTGGGTCACCGTGCAGAACGACGGTGCCGACGAGCTGACACTGCATCGGCACGACTCTGCCGGGTTCGTGGTTCCTGTTGGGAACACCGTCAAGTACTTGTGGGGTGAGTGGAACACCGAGTTCCAGCAGGCCTCGGTGACGTTGCCGCGGGGGCGGTTCACGATTGGGAGCGCGCAGGGGATCACGGGGCATACGTATTCACCGTTCCTTGCGACGGACGGGGACGTTGCGTACGGCGTACAGCTGGCCTGGTCGGGGTCGTGGGAGATGTCGGCCGAGGTTGATACGACCGGGCTGCTGCGGATCCAGGCGGGCCGGTCGTCGTCGAGTCTCGGGTTGCGGCTGGCGCCCGGCGAGACGTGGGAGTCGCCGAAGGCCGTCGGGGCCTGTAGCGCCGAGGGTGTCGACGGGCTCGCGCGTGCGTTCCACCACTACGAACGGGCCACTTCACGTCGACGTACGCCCAAGGTCCTGTACAACTCCTGGTTCGCGACCGAGTTCGACATCCGGGCGGAGCACCAGCTCGAGCTGGCCGAACGGGCCGCGGGGATCGGGGTCGAGACGTTTGTCGTGGACGACGGGTGGTTCGTCGGGCGGTCGGACGACACCGGTGGGCTGGGGGACTGGGAGGTCGATCCGGCCAAGTTCCCGGACGGGCTCGACGGGTTCATCACCCAACTGCGCGGGCTGGGGCTCGACTTCGGGTTGTGGATCGAGCCGGAGTCGGTCAGCCCGAAGTCACAGCTCTTCCAGGAGCATCCGGAGTGGATTCTGCGTACGGCGGATCGTGAGCCGGTACTGATCCGGAACCAGTTGCTGCTCGATCTGAGCCGGGAGGATGTCGCGGACTTCATCTGGAACACGCTCCACCGGCTGCTGTCGACGTACGACATCTCTTATCTGAAGTGGGACGCGAATCGGCCGCGGCTGGACTCCGGGGATCAGCGCCGGGACCTGGACGGCCTGGTGGTGACGAATCTCTACTCGATTCTGGACCGCTTGCAGGCTCAGCACCCTGATGTTCTTGTCGAGGGATGCGCGGGTGGTGGCGCACGGGTTGATCTGGGGATGGCTGCTCGCGTGGACACGTTGTGGCCCAGCGACAACACGGCGCCGTTGGATCGGCTCAGGATTCAGGAAGGGTTCCGGACCGGGTTCGCGCCGCATCTGATGAGTTCGTGGGTCACCGATGCTGCGGGTACGCACGACGGCCGCGAGCGTTCGCTCGACTTCCGGTTCCATGTCGCGATGGCCGGGGTGCTCGGGATCGGCGCGGATCTCTCGCGCTGGACCGACGATCAGCTCAAGACAGCGGCCCGGAACATCGCACAGTACAAGGGGTTCCGGGAGCTGATTGCTGACAGCAACGTCTACGGGCTGACCGCCGGTGTGCAGTACGTCGGCGCGCGGCAGTCCGTGGTGTTCCTGTGGGAGACCGGTGACGGCAACGTGCGCGGCACGCTTCCGCGCCGGACGCGGCGGGTGCCGCTGGCCGGGCTGGATCCGGCGAGGAACTACCGGGTGGGTGACGAGACCTACCCGGGCAGCTACCTGCTGCAGGTCGGGATCCCGTTCGACGGGACCGCCGACTCGCACTGCCTGGTCGTCGAGCTTGTCGACTGACCGTTCCGCTCAACGGCAGAAAAGGAAGGCAAGAGATGAGAAGACCTCTCGGGCGATTGCTCGGTGGGGTGGTTGCGCTGGCGCTCGCGGCCGGCGCGATCGCGACCACCAGCACCGGAGCTGCGGCGGCTCAGGCCACAGCTCCGGTGCTCAGCCCGACCCCGTACATGGGTTGGAACACGTACTACGGCCTCGGCGGCGACTTCACCGAGGACACGATCAAGTCGGTCGCGGACTCGCTGGTCAGCCGCGGCCTCGCGAAGGCCGGGTACGACATCGTCTGGCTGGACGGCGGCTGGCAGGCCGACCAGTCCCGCAGCGACGCCGGCGACCTGGTCCCGAATCCGGCCAAGTTTCCGAACGGCCTGAAGCCGCTCGTCGACTACATCCACAGCAAGGGGCTGAAGGCCGGCATCTACACCGACGCGGGCCCGTACATCCCGGGCAAATGCGGCCTCGGCAGCGGCGGGCACTACCAGCATGACGCGGACACGTTCGCCGCTTGGGGTTTCGACGCGGTCAAGGTCGACTACCTGTGCGGGATCGCGGCCAACCTCGACCCGAAGACGGTCTATACGGAGTTCGCCCAGGCGCTGCGCAACAACGCCAGCCACCGGCCGATGATCTTCAACCTCTGCAACCCGGTGACCTCGCCGGACTGGGGCAACTACCCGGAATCGCAGCAGTCGATCAACTCCTGGTCGTACGCACCTGGGATCGCGCAGTCCTGGCGGACGTACACCGATGTCGGGTTCCAGGGCGACATCAAGTTCAAGGACGTCCTTCGGAACTACGACGCGAATGCGCGGCACCCTGAGGTTGTGAAGCCTGGTGCGTTCAGCGACCCGGACTATCTGGCGCCGGAGCTCGGGATGTCGGACGAGGAGTTCCGTACGCAGCTGACGCTGTGGGCCGTCGCTGCTGCTCCGCTGGTGGTCGGGAGCGACGTCCGGAAGCTGTCCGCGACGACGATCGGGATGCTGACCGATCCTGATGTCATCGCGATCGACCAGGACAAGGCCGCCGTCCAAGCGGTGCGGGTCGGCGCGGCCGGTACGACCGAGACCTGGGTGAAGCGGCTCGCCGACGGCAGCCGTGCTGTCGTACTGCTCAACCGTGGCGACAGCGCGCAGACGGTGACGACGACTGCTGCGGCGGTGGGTCTGCATGGCGACCGGTTCACGCTGAAGAACGCGTGGACGAACAAGGTCACCGAGAGCGGTGGCGTGATCAGCGCGGCGGTTCCGGCGCACGGTACCGCGCTGTTCCGGGTGCAGACGGCGCGTGGTGTGCCGGGTGCTCCGCATGTGACGGCGGGGATCCCGCAGGTGACGAAGGTTGGCGCTGACGCGCAGCCGGCCGGTGCCGCGCCGGTCGTTGCCGGGGGCGACGAGCTGACCGTTCAGGTTGCCGTGCGCAACGATGGCTTGCAGCCAATCTTCAACCCGGCTGTGACGGTTGCCGGTGGCGCCGGGTGGACGGTGAAGTCGTTGTCGAAGGCACCGATCCTGATCGAGGGCGGCAAGCAGGCGACGTACGCGTTCACCGTGAAGCTGCCGGCCGGGGCTCCGCCTGGTACGGCGAGCCTCACCGCGACGACGACGTACCGGACGATTCTGAACGGTGTGCAGCGGCAGACGACCGTACTGTCGCCGGTGGTCGTGGCTCCGGCGCCCCCGAGTGGGACGGTTCCGCTGTCGCACCATGACTGGATCACCGCGACGAGTGGCTGGATGACGCCGACGATCGACGAGAGTGTCGGTGGTGGCAACCCGATCAAGCTCACCGGCACAACGTATCCGACCGGGATCGGTGTCGCCTCGCCTTCGCAGGTTCAGTACTACCTGGGCAAGGCTTGCTCGCGGCTGACCGGCACCGTCGGCATCGACGACGTGGTGAGCACGGTCGGGCCGGACGGCGGGACCTCCACGTTCCAGGTCGTCGGCGACGGCAAGGTCCTGTACGACAGCGGCATCGTGGACCGCTTCACCCCGAAGCAGTTCGACGTAGACCTGACCGGCGTGCGGGTCCTCAACCTCGTCGTCGGCGACGCCGGCGACGGCGGCTACAACGACCGAGCCGACTGGGCCGCCCCCACCGCAACCTGCTGACGAACGGTGGGTGGACCGACCACGGTCCGCCCACCTCCGCAGCCGAGCGCGGACCGCCAGGCCATCACAATCGCCGCCCTCCAACGCCGCTCCACGGCGTCCGGGCCCAGGCGCCCAATTGTGATGGCCTGGCGCCCCGGACGTGGGGCACTCACCAAGGTCCGGTGGATCGGCTGGATCAGGCTCGGGGCGGCGCCGTGGGGTGCTCGCCGGTGGGTTGGTGAGTGCTGGAGGTGCGGCGGCTAGGTCCAGTTGACCTCGGTGGAGCGGTGCCAGGTCCAGCCGCGGCGCCGCCAGGCCGCGGACTGCGCGCCGAGGCGGCTCGCGTAGTCGGTCCAGTCGGTGTCCGGCGGGCCCCAGCCCTTCTCGGCGGCGCCGGGGAGGCGGGGGAGGAGCATCAGTTCGAGATCTTCGGGAGTGACGATGGTTTCGCACCAGATGGCGGCTTCGATGCCGGCGATCTGGTCGGGGCTGGTGATGCCGGGGATGGTGTCGATCGGGTCCCAGGAGATGCCGTGCTCGATGGAGGCCGCGCCGTAGAACTTGAGGCCGAGGCGGTCGCGGGCTTTCTCTTGGTCCGGGTCGGAGGAGGCGTCGGCGTGCGGGCGGTCGAAGTACAGCCAGGTGACCGGGGAGACGATCAGCTTCGCGCCCTGCTCGAGCGCCTTCGGAGCGTCGTACTTCGCCTTCCGCAGCGCCTCGAGCAGCACCGGCATCAGCTCCGCCGGCGGCGTCGGGGCGTCCGGGTTCTCGGGCAGATTGTCGACGTCGAGATCCAGCCAGTACTGCACCACGTCCTCGGCGTCGAGCTTCGCGCGGGCGATCTCCTGCCACCCCACGACCCGCTTGCCCCGCGCCCGTACGAGCGCCGACGCCTTCTCGACGAACGCGGCGTGGTCCTCGTCGGCCATGCTCCACGTCTCGTCCCCGCCGATGTGTACGTAGGCACTCCGCGGGAACTGCGGAATCACCGCATCCAGCACGTCCTCGACGAACGTCCACGTCTCGTCCCGCGCCGGATCGAGCGTGCCGAGGTGGAGCTGGTTCCCGTCCCCGGTGTCCATCGTCTGCGGCTCGGCCGGCCCCAACTCCGGGTACGCCTTGAACACCGCCGCCGTGTGCCCGGGCAGGTCGATCTCCGGTACGACAGTGACGTACCGCTCTGCCGCGTAAGCGACAAGATCGGCCAGCTCGGCCTGGCTGTAGTACCCGCCGGGCCGATCACCGATCGCACCGGTCGCACCCACCTCGATGAGCGCGGGCCGTGACGGTACTTCGACCCGCCAGCCCTGGTCGTCGGTGAGATGCAGGTGGAGCACGTTCAGCTTGTACAGCGAGAGCATGTCGATGATGCGGCGTACTTCCTCCGGCGCATGGAACGTCCGTACGACGTCGAACGACAGCCCGCGCCACGCGAACCGCGGTCCGTCGACGACCCGGACCGCAGGCAGGACCGCCGTACCGTCCTGAAGATGTGCCGAGATCAGTTGACGCAGCGAGGTGAGCCCACGGTGCACCGCCTCCGCCGTGCGGCCCCAAACGCGAATGCCCTCGGCCGTCACCTCGAGCCCGTGCCGCTCATCAGCGTCCAAACCGTCCAAGCCGTCAGCTCGGAGTCCGGCAGCCGGCGGTACGTCGTCGAGCCCGTCGTCGGCGAGCACGACGGTAATGCCCGCGCCCGTGGTCAAAGCAAGGCCAGTGTCCAGCCGAACGTCCTCAGCGAACCGCGCGGCGAGACCCGCCAGCTCCGGTGACTGCGCGACAACACCTGACGAGCTACTCAGCGTAAAGGTGCCGTCATCGGAAGCGGCGGCCGTGGCGGGTGCGGGGATGACGGGAAGGCTCATCCCACGAGTTTGCGGCAATACCGCGCATCCGGATACCACTTGACCGACCCTGACAACCGATCTCCGGGGGGCTCCGTATTCATCGGTGACGGATTGAGTGAGGGGACAACGGATGGCACGAACATCGCGGGACGAGGAGTTCAGCGCGTACGTCGAGCAGCGACGTACCCACCTGCGACGCGTCGCGTACCTACTGTGTGGCGACGTCCACCGGGCCGAGGACCTGGTGCAGACGGCGCTGATGAAGCTGTACGTCGCCTGGCCACGGGTCCGGCGTAGCGGCGAGGTCGACGCCTACGCGCGACGGATCCTGGTGAACTCCGGGATCGACGAGAGCCGCCGGCCCTGGCGGCGGGAGGACAGCGGTCTCGACGGGCTGGATCCGGCGACCGACGCCGGCTTCGCGTTCGAGGACCGGCGCGCCCTGCTGGAGGCGCTGGGCACGTTGCCGCACGGCCAGCGACAGGTGGTGGTACTGCGGTTCTACGTCGGCCTCTCCGTCGACGAAACGGCCGCGGACCTGAACTGCAGCACCGGCACCGTGAAGAGCCAGAGCGCCCGCGCTCTCTCCCGCCTCAACAACTTGCTGACCGCCCAGTTTCGGGCCGTAGGAGGACACCGATGATCGACGAGAAGACTCTGCAGGACAGACTCACCACGGCTGCCGAGGCACAGGACACGCTGCTGCCCCGCGCGCTCGCCGATGACCTGGCCGCGGGCCGTCGCCGCCTCGTCCGGCGCCGGCTGCTGAGCGGCGCGTCGGCGACCGTGGCGGTCGCTGCCGTCGCCGCTGCGGCTGTCGGGCTGAACGGCTCGCTGCGCGATGCTGCCGACGACCAGGCTCCGACCGCGACCCAGGAGCACGCGATGAGCGAGGCGGAGGCAGCCGACGCGGCCGCCGTGTCGAAGATCCAGGCTTTCGACACGCTGATGACAGGCCTGCTGGTGAAGCACTTCGATCCGGCGAAGAAGCATCTCGACCTGAGCATCGGACCCTTCCAGATCGACGCGAACGTGGGTAGCCGCGGGACGTCCCACAAGGTGGGCTGGAAGATTGCCGGCGAGCGTGGTGAGGGCATGCTGCTCGTCCAACTGTCCCGCTCGGAGAAGCAGGCCATGAACACGTGCGGCAGCTACTCCCAGCCGCAGCTGGCATGTCACTCGCTCACTCTGCCGAACGGGCGCCCGGCGATGATCGGGCACCGGGGCAAGGTGGTCGAGCTCAGCTACGTCCAGCCCGACGGTGAGTTCGCCTATCTCGCGCTCGACCCGCTCTTCGGCAACAACACCGACGTCTCGTTGTCGTCGACCGGGATCACCGACGCGCAGCTGACCGCGTTCGTCAGCGACCCGGATCTCAACTTGCCGCCTTTGACGGCCGCGCAGCAGGCACAGGAAGACCAACTGAAGGACTTCGCCCCGGCACCCGAGGTACTGGAGACGACTGCAGCGCACCAGTTGGGTGGCAAGCTGCAGCGCGATCGGGTGGACGACCATCCCGGCGAGCTGTCGGTGGCGGAGAAGTGGACCAAGGGCTCGAGTTCGGCCACGGTCGAGATCTCGCTCGACGCCGCCGTCGTCGCGAGCGAGTGCCAGGAGCAACTGTCGGTGCCGGCCTGCGGTCCGGTCACACTTCCGAACGGCGGCAAGGGTGAGTACGCCGAAGGGGCGCGGACGTACCAAGGCGGACCGATGTACGTGATGGGCGCGACCTATGTCCAGCCGGACGGCGACCTGGCTGCGGTTCGGATCCTCTACCCAGGAACCGAACGCCCCAAGGACGCCGTCACCAAGGCCCAGATCCTCACCCTCGTCGCCGACCCGGCTCTCGACAAGTAGCGGGTGGGTGTTACCTCCCCCGGTGTTGGGCGGCGAGGTCTTTCAGGTAGAGGGCGCTGGCCTTCGGGGTTCGGGTTTGGGTTTCGTAGTCGACGCGGGTGATGCCGAAGCGTTTGACGTAGCCGTACGCCCATTCGAAGTTGTCGAGGAGGGACCAGGCCAGGTAGCCGCGGATGTCGGCGCCCTCCGCGATGGCGTCGGCGACCGCGGCCAGGTGGGAGGTGAAGTAGGCCGTGCGGTCGGTGTCGTTGACGAAGCCGTCGGCGTCGGGGACGTCCTCGAAGGCGGAGCCGTTCTCCGTAATGACCATCGGGAGGCCGGGGTAGTCGCGCGCGATGCTGAGCAGCAGTTCGGTGAAGCCCTCGGGGACGATCTCCCAGTCCATCGCGGTGCGGGGCTTCCCGAGCGGTACGTCGCGACTCACCGGGAGACCGTTGGCATCGAGAGTGCTGCCGTCCTCGGCGTACCCGGTGAACTTCTGGCTGAAGTAGTAGTTCACCCCGAGGACGTCGATCGGTGCCGAGATGATCTCCAGGTCGCCGTCCTCGATCGGGAGCTCGACGCCCTCACGCGCCAGGTCCGCCACGATGTCGGCCGGGTAGTGCCCACGCACGAGCGGGTCGAGGTAGATGCGCCGCCCCATCCCGTCGGCGCGGCGGGCGGCGTCGACGTCGGGTGCAGCGTCGGACGCCGGGTACGCGGTCGCGACGTTCAGCGTGATGCCGATGTCGAGTTTGCGCGGCGCGGCCTCGCGCATCTGGGAAGTCGCGAGCCCGTGGCCGAGCAGCAGGTGATGTACGGCGGCCAGCGCAGCCGGGTACTCGCGCCGCCCCGGAGCATGCGCACCGTACGCGTACCCGAGCATCGCCGAGCACCACGGCTCGTTCAACGTGGTCCAGGTGTCGACGCGATCCTTCAAGGCGTCGAACACGAGCATCGAGTACTCGGCGAAGCGGTACGCCGTGTCGCGCACCGGCCAGCCGCCGGCGTCCTCGAGCTCCTGCGGCAGGTCCCAGTGGTACAGCGTCACCCACGGGTCGATGCCCTGGGCAAGCAGCTCGTCGACGAGCTGGTCGTAGAACCCGAGGCCGGCCGGGTTGACCGGGCCCTTGCCGCGCGGCTGCACCCGCGGCCAGGCGACCGAGAACCGGTACGTGTCCAGGCCGAGGTCCTTGATCAGGGCGACGTCCTGCGGCATCCGGTGGTAGTGGTCGCAGGCGATGTCGCCGGTGTCACCGTTGTCGATCGCGCCCGGCACCTGGCAGAACGTGTCCCAGATCGACGGCGTCCGCCCGTCCTCGGCGATCGCGCCCTCGATCTGGTACGCCGAGGTCGCGACCCCCCAGCGGAATCCGGACGGAAGCCCCGCGACCAGTTCGGCCGCCCCCGAGACAGATGTTGTACTCATATTCGCCTTTCTAGGCGGTGCGGCCGGGTAGCCAGCACGCGACCGAACGGTTGGGATCGTTGCGTGCCGAAGGAATCCCGAGGACGGGAATCTCGGTGGAGCAACGGTCGAACGCTTGCGGACAACGAGGATGGAACGAGCACCCCGACGGCATGCCACGGAGGTCAGGCGGCGAGCCCGGGATGCCCGCGAGTTCACGACGGGCCCCGCGCAACGCAGGGAACGACTTGAGCAGGCCCTCGCTGTACGGATGCAGGGAGTCCCTGTACAGGTCGCCGGAGCGTGCTTCCTCGACGATGCGGCCGCCGTACATGATCGCGATCCGGTCCGAGAACTCGACGAGCAGTGACAGGTCGTGGGTGATGAACAGCACCGAGAACCCGAGCCGTTCGCGCAGTTCGACCAGCTGAGCGAGGATCTGCCGCTGCATCACCACGTCCAGCGCGGTGGTCGGCTCGTCCATGATCACGACCTGCGGCTCGAGCACGAGTGCCATCCCGATCATCACCCGCTGCCGCATGCCGCCGGACAGCTGGTGCGGGTACGCGTCCATCCGGTCCGCGGAAATGCCGACGAGTTTCAGCATTTCCTGAGCCCTCGCGATCCGGGCCGGTGGCGACAGGTCCGGCTCGTGCGCCTTGATCACGTCGAGCATCTGCGTGGAGACCTTGTGCACCGGGTTCAGCGAGTTCATCGCGCCCTGGAACACGATCGACGTCTCGGCCCAGCGGAACTTCCGCAGCTCCGCGTCGGTCAGCGCCATCACGTCGTAAGGATCGCCCGAAGCAGGGTGGTAGATCACCGACCCGCCGCTGATCACGCCAGGCGGCGGTAGCAGCCGTGTCACGCCGTACGCCAGCGTCGACTTCCCGCTGCCGCTCTCACCGGCCAGCCCGAGGACCTCGCCGCGGTGCAGGGTCAACGTCACATCGCGAACGGCCTGCACCGCCTCGTCACCGAGGCCGTAGTCGACATGGAAGTTCTTGATCTCGAGTACGGGCTTGGTCATGGGGCCTCCCGGCCTGGACTGAGGAGCGGAGGGAGCGTAGCGACCGGAGCGACGAGGGAAGGACGGGAGTTCCAGCCCCATGACCCGCCGCGACGGAGTCGCGGCCATGACACAGTCATGCGACCTCCTCCTCACGACGTGGTGCGACGGGGGTAACGGGGTCCTTCGACGTGCCCAGGACCGGAGTGAAGCCGACCCGCATCCGCACCGTGTGCCCGTCCTTGGTCTTCACCTTGGTATGACCGCTCGACCGCAACCGCGGGCTGACGAACTCGTCGATGCCGAAGTTGATCAGCGACAGCGCGGTACCGAGCACCGCGATCGCGAGACCGGCCGGGACGAACCACCACCACGCGCCCTGCGCCAGTGCCTGCTGCGACTGTGCCCAGAACAGGATCGTGCCCCAGTTCCACTCGGAGATCGTCGAGATGCCGATGAACGCCAGCGTGATCTCGGACATCACCGCGAAGATCACCGTACCGACGAAACCGGACGCGATGATCGCAGTCAGGTTCGGCATGATCTCGAACGTGATGATCCGCCAGGTGCTCTCGCCGGTCGCCCGCGCAGCCTCCACGTAGTCCCGCCGGCGCAGCGACAACGTTTGCGCCCGCAGCACCCGTGCACCCCAGGCCCACGAGGTGAAACCGATGACCAGGGCAACCATCAGGTCGCCGGCCGACGGGATCGTCGAGGCGACGATGATGATCAGCGGGAGTGCCGGAATCACCAGGAAAACGTTTGAGAGCGCGGACAGGCTGTCGTCGGCGGCGCCGCCGAGGAAGCCCGCGCTGACCCCGATCAGGATCGACAGTGCGGTCGCGACCAGGCCGGCCAGCAGGCCGACGAACATCACGCCGCGGGTCCCGACCAGCACCTGGCTGAAGATGTCCTGCCCGAGGTGCGTCGTCCCGAACCAGTGCTTGCCGGACGGCGCCTGGATCAGGTCGCTGCTCCGCGCGGACGGATCGAACGGCGCGATCCACGGGCCGATGATCGCGATCAGGCAGAAGAAGGCCAGTACGACCAGGCCGGTCGCTGCCTTCGGGTTCGCGACGAACCGCAGCCGTCGGCGCTTGGCCGGGACCACAGCGGTCGGCGTCACGGCAGTAACAGTGGCGGTCATCAGCCCTCCTTCCGGGTGCGCGGGTCGAGGAGCAGATACGCGACGTCGGCGAGCAGGTTGGCCACCAGGACCGACAGCGTGATCACCAGGAACACGCCCTGCATCAACGGGTAGTCCTTGGCCCCGACCGCCTGGAACAGGTTGTAGCCGATGCCCGGGTAGGAGAACACGATCTCCACCAGCAGCGTGCCGCCGACGATGAACCCGAGCGACAGAGCGAAGCCGGACACGTTCGGCAGCAGCGCGTTGCGGGCCGCATAGCTGACCATCACCCGCCGCTCCGGCAGGCCCTTCGCGTGCGCGACGGTGATGTAGTCCTCGGAGGCGACCGTCACCATCATGTTCCGCATGGTCAGGATCCAGCCGCTCACCGACGAGATCAGGATCGTGAGCGCGGGCAGCAGGCTGTGCTGGATCGCGCTGCCGATGAAGGTCCCGCTCCACCCCGGTACCAGGCCGGGCTCGTACCCGCCGGACGACGGGAAGATGCTGTCCGGGCCGGCGAGCACCGCGATCGCGAGCAGACCGAGCCAGAAGTACGGGATCGACGACAGGAACGTTGTCACCGGCAACAGACCGTCCATGATCGACCCGCGCCGCCAGCCGGCGATGACGCCCAGCGACGTACCGATCATGAAGCTGGCGAACGTGGTGATGCCGACCAGCGCGATCGTCCACGGCAGGCTCTGCTTCAGGATGTCCGCGACCGGCGTCGGGAAGAACGTGAACGACAACCCGAGGTCGCCGTGGAACACCTGGCCCCAGTAGTCGATGTACTGGCTCCAGAGCGACGCGTTCTTGTCCAGGCCGAACAGCACGTACAGCGAGTTGATCGCGTCCGTACTCATCTGGCCCTGGAACTTGTTGATCAGCGACGTCACCGGGTCGCCCGGGATCAGTCGCGGGATGAAGAAGTTGATGGTCAGCGCGGCCCACGCCGTGAAGACGTAGAAGGCCAACCGTTGCAGGAGGAACTTCACTTCGACGCACCCTCCTCGTAGAGCCAGCAAGCGGCCCAGTGACCGGCAGCAGGCAACTCGAAGCGGGGCGGAAGCTCGGTCGAGCACTTGGGCATCGCGTGCACACAGCGCGGGTTGAACCGGCAGCCGCCCGGCGGCGCGATCAGACTGGGCGGCTCGCCGCCGGCCTGGTCCTCGGGCGTGCTCAGCACTCCGAGCCGGTCCGGATCCGGGGCGCTCTCGATCAGCAGCCGCGTGTACGGGTGCGCCGGGGTCTGCGTGACGGTCTCGGAATCGCCGCCCTCGACCATGCGCCCGGCGTACATCACCAGCGTCTCATCGGCGAAGTACCGCGCCGACGCGATGTCGTGCGTGATGTAGAGGATCGCGAGGTTGAGCCGCTCCTTCAGGTCCCGGAGCAGGTTCAGTACGCCGAGGCGGATCGACACGTCGAGCATCGAGACCGGCTCGTCCGCGAGCAGCGCCTCGGGATCGGCACCGAGCGCCCGGGCGATCGACACGCGCTGCCGCTGGCCACCGGACAGCTCGTGCGGGAACTTGTCGAGATAACGCTCCGGGGGAGTGAGCTGCACCTGCTCCAGGAGCTTGCGGAGATTCTCCTCGAGATCACCCGCGCGGCCGTGAATGCGAAGCGAACGCGTCAGGTGGTACCGCACGGTGTGCGTCGGGTTCAGCGAGGCGAACGGGTCCTGGAAGATCATCTGCACCCGGCGCGCGTACGCCCGGAACTTCCGGCCGCCGCGGACCGTGATCGGCTCGCCGTGCAGCCGGATCTCACCGGCCGTCCGCCCGTACAACTGGGCCATCAGCCGCGCCACGGTGGACTTGCCCGACCCGGACTCGCCGACCAGTGCGGTCACTCGTCCCCGGCGCAGCGTGATCTTCACGTCGTCCACGGCGTGCACGGCCTTGTGCTCGCGGGTGAACAGGTCGCGGACTCCCCGGCGTACGGGGAAATGCTTGGTGAGGCCCTCGGCCTCGAGTACAACTTCGGTCTCGGTGACCGTCATTTGACTCCGATCACGGCTCGCTGGGCTCGCCGGCTGTGGACTGCGGGACGGCGCCAGGCCCTTGTTCCAAAGGCCTGGCGCCGCACACCGCTGTTACTGGCCGCCGGCCGGCTTCAGGTTCAGGATGATCTGCAGAGCGTTCTGCTGGGTCGGCTGTGCCGGCCCGTACTGGTTCTGCTCGTCGGGCCAGCCGACCCAGTTCTTGGTGCTGTACAGACCACCGACGTTGGACGCCGAGGTGGGGATGATCGGCATCTGCTCGACCATGATCTTCTGCAGCGTGTTCAGCGCGGCTGTCCGGGTCGCGTCGTCCGCGGCGTTCGCGTACTGGTCGAGCGCCTTGGTCGCCTCCGGGCTGTTGAAGCGCCCGTAGTTGCCGCTCACGCCGCCCTTGCCGACGGGCTTCAGGAGCTTGCCGTCCATGATGTTCTGGTAGATGTCGTACGGCGTCGCGCCGCCGTTCGTCCAGTGCATCGCGGCGTCGAAGTTGCCGGTGTCGATGTTCTTCGTCCAGGCGTCCTGGTTGGCCTTGTCGACGGTCGCCTTGATGCCGATCGTGGACAGGTTGTCCTTGATGATCTCCAGGTCGGTCTGGTAGTCCGACCAGCCGGCCGGGTCGGTCAGTGTGATCGTCACCGGCTTGCCGCTCGGGTCCTTCAGCACATCGCCTTCGAGTTTGAAGCCCGCGTCGGTCAGCTCCTTCTTGGCCCCGTCGACGTCGACCGAATGCTTCTTGTCCTTGTACTCCGGCGCGATGAACGGGTCGCCGGCCGGGGTCGGGATCCCGGTGACGGATTCGACCTTCGGGTAGAAGTACCCGGCCTCACCCTGCTGGAAGATGTCGTCGCGGTTGATCACCAGGTTCATCGCGCGCCGCAGGGCCGGGTTGTCGAACGGCTTCTTGGTGGTGTTGATCCACAGACCGTGGATGCCGAGGTTCGCCGGGAACCAGAGCTTGTGGTTCTTCGGGTCCTTGTCCTGGTACACGGCCTTCACGTTCGGGACGAAGACGAAGCTCCACTCCGAGGCACCGTTGGCCAGCGCGGTGGTCTGCGCGTTGTTGTCGTTGTACGAGGTGTACCGCAGCTCCTTGACCTTCGGGAGGTCCTGCCAGTACGAGTCCCGCACCGACAGCGTGGTGGTCTGCGGGGTGAACGACTTGACCGTGTACGGGCCGGTGCCGATCGGGTTCTTCAAGGTGTCCTGGGTCGGGTCCGCGATCGTCGACCACTGGTGCTTCGGGATCACGAACACGGTCAGGATCTTGTTCTGGTTGGTGAACTGCGACCGGGTGAAGGTCAGGTCGACCTTGTTGCCCGAGGCGGCGATGGTGCCGTACGGGATCGCGTCGGTGTTCAGCGCGTCGTGGTCCTTGCGGATCTGGAACGAGTACGCGACGTCGTCGGCGGTCATCGGCTGGCCGTCGGAGAACTTCACGCCGTCCCGGATGGTCAGCGAGAGCTTGGTGAAGTTGGCGTCCCACTTCCACTCGGTCGCCAGCCAGGGCTTGCCGGGCTCGGCGGGCTTGATCCCGTTGATCATCACCAGCGGCTCGAAGATCATCCAGCGGTAGCCCAGTGAGGCGCCCGAGGAGGAGCCGAGGAACGGGTTGTGGTTCTCGGTCTGCGGACCGTTCGGCATGCCGATGTTGAGGACGGTCGCGCCGCCGCCTGAGCCGTTGCCGGCGGCCTTCCCGTCCCCGTTACTGCAAGCAGCCAAGGTGGCTGCCGCGAGCAAGCCCGCTAGGGCCAGCGCGACTGTGCGTCGTGCTCGCATCGGTTCCTCCTGTGTATCTGTCGGCGGATGCTCACGCCTGAGCCGCGTGAGCAGGTGCATCGTGGCGTGAGAACGCTCTCATGGGAAGAGCGGACGCCTTAACGGATCGATATCGAGGGGTACGCCGGCGGCGGAGCAGGGGCAGCTGCCCCGCCACCGGAGCCTTAGTGGGACCGGGTCTCGGGGGCGGTTCGGGTCCGGGTCTTGGGGGCGGTTGAACTGCGGACGATCAGCGTCGTCGGCAGTACTTGCGGGGTGTCCGGCAACGGCGTGCCGCCGAAGTACCCCATCAGCATCCGGGCCGCGGCCTGACCCATCTGGCGCATCGGCTGATGCACCGTGGTCAGCGGCGGTTCGGTGTGCTCGGCGTACGGGATGTCGTCGAACCCGACCACGGACACGTCGCTCGGCACGTTCCGCCCGGTCTCCCGGACGGCCTGCACGGCACCGCCCGCGGAGAGGTCGTTGTGGGCGAAGACCGCATCGAACTCGAGCCGCTCGCCGAGTGCGTGCTGGACGCCGAGGCGCCCGCTCTCGTAGGTGAAATCGCCTTCGAACACGAGCCTCGGATCGAGCTCGATGCCGGCCGCCGCGTAGGTGTCGCGGAAGCCGTCCAGGCGTTCGTGGGTACAGCCGAAGCGCTCGACACCGGTGATCACCAGCGGCCGGTGCCGGCCGAGCTCCAGCAGGTGCCGGGCGGCGGACTCGCCGCCGGCGTAGTTGGTGGTGGCGACGGACGGGAACTGCGGGCGCTTGTCGCGGTCGTCGATCAGGACCACCGGCAGACCACGGGCGTGGAGTTGCTCGATGTAGGTGAGGGTGCCCTCGGGCTCGATCACCAGCAGGCCGTCGAACGACTGCGACGAGACCTGGGACGCGAACTGCTGCATCGACTCGGCACCCCGGTTGAAGGTGAACAGCAGCAGTCCGTAGCCCTCGCTCTCGACCACGTCGACGGCGCCCTGCAGCACCTCGCCCATCCAGGGCCAGGTGAGCGACGGGACCAGCATCCCGACGATCCGGGTCCGGCCGCGGGCGAGGCCGACGGCGCGGGCGCTCGGCACGTACCCGAGCTCCTCGATCACCTGCCGGACGCGCTCGGCGGTCCGCAGGTCCAGCTCACCCTTGCCGTTGAGGACGCGCGACACGGTGGTCTTGCTGACGCCGGCACGGGCGGCGACGTCGGCGATCGTGATGGACACGCTGAATCTCCCCTCGGGCGGTGGGGCCGGAACCGTCGGAACCGGTTTCGGAAGCGGTTCCGTAGATAAAAGCCGAGTCGTACAGGTGTCGTCAATCACAGAGCGGTAACGAATCGCTGCTTAGTTCACGACTTGGAAGAAGGGAGGGCTTCCACCGGGCGGGGCGGCATGATGAACTCGTGGGCAGGCGGCCCGACCGGGGCCGGGCAGCATCGTCAACGGTGAGGTTTGAGGGATGGAAGTTCGCCGGACCACGGTGCGCGACATGCGCCGGTCCAACCGCTCGGTGATCCTCACCAGCATCTACCGCGAGGGTCCGCTGAGTCGCCAGGAGCTGACCGTGTGGACGTCGCTGAGCGCCGCCAGCGTCAGCAATCTGGTCGCGGAGCTGATCGCCGAGGGCGTGGTCGAGGAGGCCGGCTCGGTGGAGTCCGAGGGCGGCCGTCCCCGGGTGTTGTTGCGGGTGGCACCGACCTTCCGGTACGTCGTGGGCGCCGAGGTCGGGGAGACCCGGGTCCGGGTGGAGCTGTTCGACCTGGCGATGAACGTCCTGGCGCGGGCCGATCATCCAATCAGTACGCCGACGCCCGACGAGGTCGTGAAGCACGTACTGGAAGGGCTTTCGGCCGTCGTCGCGTCGTCGGAGGTGCGTTCGGAGCAGATCCTCGGTCTCGGGGTCGCGGTCTCGGGCGTCGTCGAGGACAACGCGATCGTCGACGCGCAGACGCTCGGCTGGGAGGGCGTGCCGCTCGCCGCATTGCTTGCCGAGGGCACCGATATTCCGGTGCACGTGGACAACGGTGCGAACATGCTCGGCCAGGCGGAGATGTGGTTCGGCGCGGGCCGGGGTGCGACCGATGCGGTCGTCGCGCTGGTCGGCTCCGGTGTCGGATCCGCCTTGGTGGCAGGGGGATCCAGCTACCGCGGCGCCCGCAGCAGTGCGGGCGAGTGGGGTCACATGACGATCGTGTACGGCGGCCGGCCGTGCCGCTGCGGAGCGCTCGGCTGCCTCGAGGCGTATGTCGGCGCCGAGGGCGTCCTGGACCGGTACCGGCTGGCCGGCGGCACGGTCAGCGGTGACGAAGAGGCCGCCTTCGTCGAGGTTCTGGAGTCGGAGAAGGAGCCGGCGGCAACGATCGTGGCGGACACGATCGGCTACCTGGCCGCCGGTTTCGCGAACCTCGTGAACCTGGTCAACCCCGAGCGGATCGTGCTCGGCGGCTGGGCCGGCCTGCTGATCGGCGAGAAGTACCTGGACGAGCTGCGGACCGAGGTCGGCAAGCACGCGCTGCGCCGCCCGTACGCCCAGGTCTCGATCGTCCTGTGCGAACTGGGCCGCGACGCCGTCGCACTCGGCGCCGCGACCCTCCCCGTAGTACGCCTACTCCGCGATGGAGGCGCAGTACGCAGCCTTTCCGGAAACTAATCGGCACCTGGTGACGAAAAGTTTCCGGTCAGACGGTCCACTTCTGGTTCCCGCCGCCGGAGCAGGTCCAGATTTGGGTTGGTGTGGCGTTGGTGGAGATGTTGCCGGTGACGTCCAGGCACTTGTTCGCCTGGGGGTTCACCAGGTCGTGGCCTGAGCTGTAGACCCATTGCTGGGCAGCGTTTCCGTTGCAGGTTGCGATCTGGACCCTGGTGCCGTCGGCGATGCCGGCGTTCGCGACGTCGAGACATTTGCCCAGGGCACGGATCGTTCCGTCACCGGGGCGCGTCCACTTCTGGGCGTTCGTCCCGTTGCAGTCGTACAGCTGCACCGTCGTGCCGTCCGCGGGGTTCGCGCCGGCGACGTCCAGGCACTTGCCGGCCAGGCCGGTGATCTGCGATCCGCCGCCGCCGGAGCTGCCGAGGGTGGAGACGCGGACGTAGTCGACCGTCATCGTCTGCGGCATCTGCGTCGTGCCGTCCGGGTAGCCCGGCCAGTAGCCGCCGACCGCGAGGTTCAGGATCATGAAGAACGGGTGGTTGAAGACCCAGGTGTTGCCGTTCAGGTCGGCCGGCGTCCGGCGCTGGTACTGCACGCCGTCGACGGACCAGGTGATCGAGTCCGGGGCCCAGTCGACCGCGAACGTGTGGAAGTCGTCGGCGAACGACCAGCCGTTCGGATGGTTGTACGCGGCACCGATCCCGCCGGCGCCGGAGTACCCGGGCCCATGGATCGTGCCGTGTACGGTGGCCGGCTCCTTGCCGATGTTCTCCATGATGTCGATCTCGCCGTCGTTCGGCCAGTTGCCGCCGCCGAGCATCCAGAAAGCGGGCCAGATCCCTTGCCCGCGAGGGATCTTGATACGGGCCTCGAACCGGCCGTACGTCTGGGTGAACGTCTGCGCGGTCAGCAGCCGCGCCGAGGTGTACTGGCACGGGCCGTAGTGGCACTGGTAGCCGCCGTTCTCCTGCCGGGCGGTGATCACCAGGTTGCCGTTGCCGTCGAGTGCGGAGTTGTTGCGGCTGTCGGTGTAGTACTCACGTTCGTCGTTGCCCCAGCCGTTGCCACCGATGTCGTAGCGCCATTTGGCGGGATCGGGGGCCTGGCCGGAGGGGCCGTCGAAGTTGTCTTCCCAGACCGTCGCCGTCTGGGCGGCGGCGGCCTGCTGATGGCCGGAGGCGGCCGGTTGGACGAGCGCGGTGCCGACTGCGGCGGCACCGATCGCCAGCAAGGCGAGCAAGCGGGGACGCTTCATTGTGTACCTCATTTCGGGGGCGTCTGAATGAGGGCGTAGTTGCGCCGCAGCGTGCCGTGAGAACGCTCCCACGTCAACCCCACGACTAATTAAAGGATCTGAAAAAAGTCCTCTCCACGCGTTGACACCGGTGTGCACGGATGGTTACCTCGTGCTGACCACCTGTTGCGGCGCGGGCAGACGCCGGCAACGGGTACCGCCCCGAACTCCTTTGAGACAAGGGAGAACCGCCCCATGAAACGTCTTCTGCCTGTCCTGGTTGCTGCCCTCTGTGCAGCGAGCGCCGGGCTCGGCATCGGCACCGCCCAGCCGGCCCAGGCCGCCGGCGAGCAGGTCAACGTCTGGCTGACCACCACCAACGACTCCGGCGGCCGCAATGTGACCCGGGGGCTGCAGCAGCAGACCCCGGTGAACTTCGGTCCGGCCGGCGGCTCCGCCAACCAGACCGTCACGGTCAACGAGAACACGACCTACCAGTCCTTCGAGGGCGGCGGCGCGTCGTTCGCCGACAGTTCGGCGTGGCTGCTGAACAGCAGCAACGTGCTCTCCGCCGCGACCCGCGACCAGGTGATGAAGGACCTGTTCGACCCGGTCGACGGGATCGGGCTGTCGTTCGTCCGGAACCCGATGGGCGCGTCCGACCTCGCCCGGTTCAACTACTCCTACGACGACACCTGCTGCGACCTGAACGACTTCAGCATCCAGCACGACCTGGCGGACGTCGTACCGCTCACCAAGCAGGCCCGGCAGCTCAACCCGAACCTGAAGGTGATGGGTTCGCCGTGGAGCGCACCGGCGTGGATGAAGGACAACAACGACTTCGTCCACCGCGGCTGGCTGAAGTGGGAGTACGCGCCGATGTACGCCCAGTACTTCGTGAAGTACCTGCAGCAGAACGAGGCCCAGGGCAACCACATCGACTACATCTCGGTGCAGAACGAGCCGACCTGTTGCGGCAACGACAACACCGGGTACGCGTCGATGAACTGGAACGGCTCCGGCCTGCTCGAGTTCACCAAGAACAACCTGCTGCCCGCGCTGCATGCCGCCGGGCTCACCACGAAGGTGCTGATCCTCGACTACAACTGGGGCAACTACAACGACCTCGGTTCGGTCCCGATCGCGGACGCCACGCTGCGCAACGACCCGAACTTCGGCGGCATCGCCTGGCACGGGTACGGCGGCGACGTGAACCTGCAGACCCAGATCCACAACCAGTACCCGTCGGTGAACGCGTACATGACCGAGCACTCCGGTGGTACCTGGATCGGTAACCAGCAGACCGAGGACATGAACAACCTGATCGACTACACCCGCAACTGGGACAAGTCGTGGGTCAAGTGGGGCATCGCGCTCGACGAGGACCATCTGCCGTACGTCGGTTCCGGATGCAACGTCTGCACCGGGCTCGTCACAGTGCACCGCAACGACGGCCAGCGCGGACAGGTCACGAAGACCGTCGAGTACTACACGATGGGCCACCTGACCAAGTTCGTGAAGCCGGGTGCGCTGCGGATCGACTCCACTGCGAACAACTCGGTGAAGAACGTGGCCTGGAAGAACCCGGACGGTTCGAAGGCCCTGATCGCGTACAACACCACCGGCGGCTCGCAGTCCGTACGGGTGAACTGGGGCTCGCAGTCCTTCGTCTACACGCTGCCGGCGCAGACGTCCGCGACCTTCACCTGGTCCGGTTCGCAGAGCGGTGACGGTGGAGGCGGCGGCGGACAGATCACCGGGCTGGCCGGCAAGTGCATGGACGTGGCCGGCGCCAACAGCGCTGACGGTACGGCGGTTCAGCTGTACGACTGCAACGGTACGGCGGCGCAGCAGTGGCAGCGTCCTGGTGACGGGACGATCCGCTCACTCGGGAAGTGCCTCGACGTCAATGCCGGCTCGGTCGCGAACGGTGCCCGAGTCCAGCTCTACACGTGTAACGGCAGCGCCGCTCAGCAATGGACCTACACGAGTGGGAGAGATCTGGTGAATCCGCAGGCGAACAAGTGTCTCGATGTCACGGGCAACATCTCCGCCAACAGCACTCCGCTGCAGCTGTGGAGCTGCACCGGCGCGGCGAATCAGAAGTGGAACGTCTGATGCGCCGGGCAGCGGCAGTGGCCGCGACTCTGACGCTTGGTGGCGGTCTGCTGATCACGGCAGCGCCCGCGCAGGCGGCGACCGGGACGATCACAGGCTTGGCCGGTAAGTGTGCCGACGTCGCCGGCGCCAACGCCGCAGACGGTACGACGGTCCAGTTGTACGACTGCAACGGGACCGCCGCCCAGCAGTGGTCGCGGTCCAGTGACGGCACAGTGCGAGCGCTGGGCAAGTGTCTGGATGTGAACGCCGGCTCGGTGGCGAACGGTGCGCGGGTCCAGCTCTACACGTGTAACGGCAGCGCCGCTCAGCAATGGACCTATACGAGTGGCAGAGACCTGGTCAATCCGCAGGCGAACAAGTGCCTCGATGTCACCGGCAACAACTCGGCGAACAGTACGCCGCTGCAGCTGTGGAGCTGCACAGGTGCAGCGAACCAGAAGTGGAACGTCCCGGCCGGTGACGACGGACCGCCGCCGGCCGGCGAGGCACCGATGGCGGCGGCGCCGTACCTGTACGAAGGCTGGGGTGACCCGCCGAACCCGGCGACGGTGATGAACGCGACTGGGGTCAAGTGGTTCACGATGGCGTTCATCCTGTCCAACGGGTACTGCAACCCGCAGTGGGACGGCGGCCGGCCGCTGACCGGCGGCGCCGACCAGCAGGCGATCAACACGATCCGCTCCAACGGCGGCGACGTCGTGGTGTCGATCGGCGGCTGGTCCGGCAACAAGCTCGGCCAGAGTTGCGGTACGGCGAGCGAGCTGGCAGCGGCGTACCAGAAGGTGATCAACGCGCTGTCGCTGAAGGCGATCGACATCGACATCGAGGACCAGGAGATGGCGCAACCGGCCGTCCGGCAGAAGGTCGTCGACGCGCTGAAGATCATCGAGCAGAACAACGCCGGCATCACCACCTACCTGACCTTCGGGACCACGACGAGCGGGCCGGACGGGGACGGTCAGGATCTGATCCACCGCGGCGCGGCGTCCGGGCTGAACCTGGACGGCTGGGTGATCATGCCGTTCGACTTCGGCGGTGGGACGACGAACATGGGTACGCTGACCCGGCAGGCAGCCGACGGCCTGAAGAACCAGGTGAAGGCGGCGTACGGGCTGAGCGACGACGCGGCGTACCGCAAGATCGGCATCTCGTCGATGAACGGGCTGACCGACGACGCCGGTGAGCGCGTCAACCTGTCGGACTTCGAGTCGAACCTCGCGTACGCGTCCCAGCACCATCTGGCGCGCTTCACGTACTGGTCGGTCAACCGCGACCGCCCGTGCGGCAGCGGCGGCCCCGGCGACGACACCTGTTCCGGCGTACCCCAGAACGCCTGGGACTTCACCAAGGTGATCGGCCGCTACCTGGGGTAGGGCATCGGCGGTTGACCCTCCGGCTACCGGAGGGTGGAAGCTTGTGCACATGACGGCAACGGTGACGGTGGGTGAGTTCTCGCGACTCACCCACCTGAGTGTGAAGACCCTGCACCATTACCACGAGATCGGCCTGCTCGCGCCGGTCTCCGTGGACTCGAGCTCCGGGTACCGGCGGTACGGGACGAGTCAGGTGGACACCGCCCTGCTGATCCGCCGGCTCCGCGAGTTGCGGATGCCGTTGCCGGACGTCCGCGCCGTCGTCGAGGCGGGCGATGGCGTGGCCCGCGAGGAGACGCTCCGGACGCATCTCGAGCGGATGGAGCAGGAGCTCGCGCACACCCGCGACGTGGTCACGTCGCTCCGCGAGCTGCTCACGCCCGGGCAGCCGCTGCTCGACATCCAGTACCGCTTCGTGCCGCCGTTCCGTGCGTACGGTGTCCGTGGCCAGGTGCTGCGTGACGAGATCGGGCCGTGGTGCGAGTTCGCCTACGGGCGCCTCGGCGGGGTGACCGCCGACATCCGCGGTACGTCGGGAGCGACGTACAGCGACGAGTTCTTCACCGAGGACGAGGGCGAGGTCGTTGCCTTCCACCCGGTACCGCTCGACCAGCCGCCGGCCGACGGCGTCGAGCTCGTCGATCTGCCCGGCGGGTACTTCGCGATCGCTGTGCACGCCGGCCACATGACCGACTTCGACCGTACGTACGGCGCGCTCGGCAGTCATGTCGCGGAGTACTGCGAGGTCGCGCCCGGGCCGATCCGTGAGCTGTATCCCATCGGCCCGGGGGATGTCCCCGACCCGGCCGACTACCGAACCGAAGTCTGCTGGCCGATCCAGCAGATCCCTGTCCTGAAAGGCTGAACCATGTCTGTGACCCTTGAGAACATCGCCGTCGACTGCACCAACGCGAAGTCTCTGGCGACCTTCTGGGCCGGTGTGCTGTCGTCGGAGGTCGATGGCGAGGCCAACGAGTTCTTCGCGACCATCAAGACCGGCAACGGGCCGACCCTGATGTTCCTGCAGGTCCCCGAGCCGCGCAACGGCAAGAACCGGCTGCACCTCGACCTGGCCACCGCCGATTGGTCGGCCGAGGTCGATCGCCTCGTCGATCTCGGCGCCAAGCGCCTCGACGAGCACAACGAGTACGGCACCCACTGGATAACGCTCGCGGACCCCGAAGGCAACGTCTTCGACCTTGCCGAGCACGCTCAGGGTGCGTGACCGAACACCGCAGTGAAGGCCTCCCGGAAGAGAGTCGGCAGGTCGGGCTCGCCGTTGTCGGCGGCCCAGCGGAGTAGTGCGGTGTAGGTGACTCCGAGTACGGCGCTTGCGGCCGCGCGGGCGCCGTACTCGAGTGACGAGTCGACTGCGCTGACGAACGCCTCTTGCAGGCGGAACTGGCTGTCCAGGTGGCGGGCCTGCAGCGCGGGCGTCGAGATCATCAACTGGAGTCGGGTGAGCAGCAGGTCGTGCTCGTTCGTGGAGACCAGGTCGAGGATGGTCAGCGCCGTACGGCCGAACCGGTCCGTGAGCGAGCCCGTCGCCGGGAGCTCCGCGATGGTGGCCGCGGTCAACTGGTCGAAGTTGTCGTACAGGACCAGGTCTTCCTTGGTGGGGAAGTTCCGGTAGACGGTCATCGCGGAGACGCCGGCCGCGTCGGCGACATCGTTCACCGTGGTCGCGTCGTACCCGTGATCGGTGAACAGGCGCAGGGCCTGCCGCTGGATGCGGTGCCGGGTGTCGGCGCGCTGGCGGTCCCTCGAGTTCATGTGATAGATACTAACATCATGATAGTTTCTAACATGACCGACAGTATGAGTGGCCGGGTGGCGTTGGTGACCGGTGCGTCCCGTGGCATCGGGCGGGCGATCGCGGAGCGGCTCGCCGCGGCCGGCGCCGAGGTCGCGGTGCACTATCACCGGGACAAGGCCGGCGCGGAGGAGACGCTGGCACGGATCGGCGGTCGTGGGTTCGTGATCGGCGCCGAGCTCGGCGTGCACGGCGACGCGGACGAGGTGCACGAGCAGTTGTCGGTCGGCCTGGCCGGCCGGCGGCTGGACGTGCTCGTGAATAACGCCGCGGCGCAGCCGGCCGGCCCGATCGGTACGGACACCGAGGCGGCGTTCGATCGCCTGATGGCAGTGAACGTGCGGGCGCCGTACTTCCTGATCCAGCGGCTGCTTCCGGTGCTCGCGGACGACGGGCGGATCGTGTCGATCTCGTCCGTCGCGACCCGGATGGCGAACCCGGTGCAGACCTCGTTCGCGATGACCAAGGGAGCGCTCGAGACGATGACGCGTACGTTGGCGCAGGAGCTCGGCGCGCGCGGCGTCACCGTGAACGCCGTCGCACCCGGCGCGACCCGGACCGAGGCGAACGGCGCGTTCTTCGAGACCCCCGGGCTGACCGAGCTGATCGTCGGGCAGACCGCGCTCGGCCGGTTGGGCAGTGGTGAGGATGTGGCGGAGGCGGTCGCGTTCCTGGCGTCCCCGGCGGCGCGGTGGATCACCGGCCAGGTCGTGGACGCGTCCGGCGGCCTACACCTTGGGGTCGGCTAGGACATCGAGGTAGAGCTGTACGTCGGCGTGGGTGCGCAACGCCGTACCGGGATGATCGGGGCCGATGGGCTGGGTCAGGGTGTCGTGGACGGCCTGCCGTTTGACCGCACCGGGGACCGAGCCGATCAGGGTGTCGGCGTTCAGCAGGCGGGGGATCGTGACGGTGATCGCGTGCGTGGGTACGTCGTCCATACCGGGGAAGTTGCCCTCGTCGACCTGCTGCCGGCGGCTGGTCTCGTCGAGCGCGACGAGCTTCACCGACAGCGGGTCCTCGAAGTCGGCCGGCGGGTCGTTGAAGGCCAGATGGCCGTTCACGCCGAGGCCGAACAGTACGAGGTCGAAGGGCTCGTCGCCCATCAGCTCCGCGTAGGCGCGGGCAGCCGTGTCCGGCGCATCGCCCGGGTCCATCGAGTGGAACGTTGCCTGCGGCACCTTGTCCAGGAAGCTCCGGCGCAACCAGTTCCGGAACGCCTGCGGGGCGTCCGCGTTGAGGCCGACGTACTCGTCCATGTGGAAGGCCTCGACGTGGCTCCAGTCGAGGTCCGGCGCGACCGCGAGCGCGGCGAGGGTCTCGGTCTGGCTCGGCGCGGCGGCCAGCATGACCCGGGCCCGCCCGGTCGTCGCAATGGCCTTCCGGAGCCGGCCGGCGGCTTCGGTGGCGGCGGCGCGGCCGAGTCCCTCACGGCTCGCGGCGATGCTGACCCGCGGAGCATGCTCAACAGTCATGCAAGAACCCTCGCACAACTCACCCGATCCCGCGGTCTGTTCGGATTCTGAGAAAGTCCAGTACAGGGCTCGACTTTGACTACGCTGCTCGAGGGAGTTGCCGCCGAGGTTTCAGGAGATGGGTCAGATGGTCGGGTCAGAGTCGCAGGGTGGAGTCGGGGCTGCAGTGCAGTTGCCGGTGTGGCCGCAGTCCGTGGTCACCGTGGTCGGTAATCCGCGAGCCGGTTCGCGGACGGCGGCCGCCGCGGCGTCGGTCGCCGAGCTGCTCGCCTCCGAGCTCGGTACGCCGTACCGGATCGACGAGCTGATCGACCTGGTGACGTTCGCCCCGGCGATCTTCCAGGGCGAACAGGCGGGTGCCGAGCCGCACGCAGCGCTGGAGAGTGCGATCGACCTGGTGTCGTCGGCATCGGTGATCGTGGTCGCGACGCCGGTCTACAAGGGCAGCTACACGGGCCTCCTGAAGAGCTTCCTGGACGTACTGCGTCCCGCCGCGCTGGCAGGCTCCGTGGTCATTCCGGTCACGATCTCCGCGGCGCCGAGCCACAAACTCCTGGCCGACCATCACCTCCGCCCGGTCCTCGCCGAGCTCGGCGCCACCGTCCCGGTCCCCGGCGTTATCCTCGAGGAACGCGACCTGGAGGACCTCCAGGTCGTCGTCTCCGGCTGGATCCGCGACCACGCGCCGACCGTCCAGGCAACCACCATCGCCCTCCAACCCGTAGCCGAACCAACCCCTGCGCGGTAGGCCGGCTGTCTGTCAGTCCGTGTACGTCGGCTGGGTCGGCGGCTGCCGGAGAGCCGCGGTGCCCGGAATGAGCGTAGAGGCGAAGGTGAGCACGGCCGCGGCGCCGGCGATGGCCAGGTAGATCCAGATCGGTCCGGTCGGGACGGCGCTGCCGGAGACCTTCGAGGAGAAGGGCATCAGGCAGGCGAACGCTACCAGGGTTCCGAGGGTGATGCCGGTCAGTGTGACCAGCGTGCTCTCGGTGGTCAGCATCCGCAGGACCTGAAAGCGCGTGGAGCCGGTCAACCGTTGCAGTGCGAACTCGCGGCGGCGGCGCAGTGTGGTCGACACGAGCGTGTTTACCACCGAGACCGCGGTGTACATGATCAGCATTCCGACGAGCATGTAGTTGACCCACGCCTGCGTCTGCAGGTCCTCGACGTTCGTGGCGACCAGGGCGCTGCGATCGGAGACCTGGACACTCGGGTGTGCCGCGGCGAGCTTCGCCAAACCTGGCTGTACGTCGGCGCCGGGCGCCGCGCGGACCAGGACCTGCTTCGTGAGCCCGTCCGTCGTGTGTGCTGCGACGAGTGCGGCCGGCAACATGATCGTCTCGTACCCGCGCTCGGCGGCGAACGTCGCAACCACGTGCAGCTTCACCGACGCGCCGTCGCCCAGCGTCATCGTGATGTCCGATCCGACGCCACGGCCCGTCTTGCTCGCCATGTACTCCGGGATCGCGGCCGTCATCCCGGTCAGGCCGGCCAGCGATCCGCCCGTCAGCCGTACCGGCGCCGTACCGTCGGCACCCTGCGCATCCACGCCGACCACCGGCGCGCCGTCCTCGTCGAACGGAGCGTTGCGCGGGTCGTCGACCGCTCCCATACTGCGGACGTACGCCGAGGCGCTCGCCACGCCGGGCAGCGCCCGGACCTGGTCGACGAGTGCGGGGGAGAGGCCGGCGTCCGACACCAGTACGGCGTCGGCTCGCAGGTCGCGGGTGAATGCCTCCGAGGACGCATGCACCTGCGTGGTCTGCATGTACAGGTTGGAGGTCGAGATGCCGACGGCAAGCATCACCGGTACGACGGCCGCCGACAGCGCGACCGAACGGGCCGAGAGGTTGCGGATCGCGAGCCGGCCGCTGACCCGGGTCAGGGCCTGCACCGGCCAGCGCCAGAACGCCAGCACGAGCTTCGTCCAGAACGGTCCGAGCAGCGCGACGCCGATCGCCCAGCACAGTACCGACGGGCCTGCGGTCGAGGCGGCGAGCGGTCCGCTCATCACCGTGGCGGTGACGATCAGCAACGCCAGTCCGCCGCCGAGGGCGATGAGCCCGAACAGCAAGCGGATCCAGCTGAACCACTTGCGCTGCAACGACGCCTCCATCAGCGCCTCGACCGGCCGGATCTTCGCCGACTTGCGCGCCGCGATCAGCGCCGCGCCGACGGCCGCGAGGATCCCGGCACCGGCACCGGCGACGAACGGGATCCAGCCCTGGGAGAACTGGATCACCGAAGACGCAACCCCGTGCGAGCCGAGTTGGTCGAACAGGAAACGGCCGAGGAAGATACCCGGCAGCAACCCGACGGCGACGGCCGGCAGACACACCAGCATCGTCTCGCCGAGGATCATCCGCCGGACCTGGCCCGGCGTCGTACCGATCCCGCGGAGCAACGCGAACTCGCGGTCGCGCTGCTGCGCGGCCAGTGCCAGCGTGGAGGCGACCACGAACATCATCGTCATCGTCGCGATCCCACCGAACGAGCCGGCGACCGCGATCAGTGCGGTCTTGTGCGACTCGGCGTCCGGGTGCTCGGCCAGGCCGCGGTCGATGCCCGCGCGGACGGTCAGGTTGCCGTCGATCGCCTGCAGTGCTTTCTGGACCACGTCCAGGTCGGTGCCGGGGGCAACTTGTACGCCGATGTCGGCATACCGGTCCGGATTCTTGACCAGACGCGCGGCGTCGCGGTCGTTGAAGAAGGCATGTCCGGCGGCGGCGGTGGCGATGCCGCTGACAGTGAAGGTTCGTGCCTCACCGTTGATCAGGAACGTCAGGCGCTGACCTACTTTGCCGCTCGAAACCACGACCTGGCCGGACCGCGGGGCGTGTCCGGTACTGAGGCGGTAAGGGGCAAGCGCGGCCGAGGACCAGTTGTGGCCCTCGGCAACGGACGGCGCCATCGCGGGGAAGGTGTAGTCGGGGGTTGCGGAGGTTACGCCTTTGGTGGAGCGGATCTTGGAGAGCAGATCGATCGGGACGCCGACGCGTTCTGGGAGTGGGGTTGCGTCTTCTTGGCCGGGGCGGAGGTGGGACTGTTTGCCGGTGACGACCAGGGAGGTCGCGGCCAGGCGCTGCGGCTCGACGTTCGAGCGGATGCCGGTCTCGAGCAGGCCACCACAGGCCATCACGATCGCCGTACCGAAGACGACCGCGACGAACGTGGCGATGAATCCGCTCTTGCGGTAGCGCAAGGTGCGGACGGCGAGGCGCATCATCCCGCCATCACCTGCAGGTTGGAGCGCGCGCCGAGGTGCGTCATCCGGTCCGCGACCTGCTCGGCGGTCGGAGCGCTCAGGCTGCCGGCCAGGACACCGTCGGCGAGGAAGACGACCTGGTCCGCGTACGACGCCGCGACCGGATCGTGCGTGACCATCACGACCGTCTGGCCCTGGGTCCGTACCGGCTCGCGAAGCAGTTCGAGTACGTCGGCAGCGGTCTGCGTGTCGAGCGCACCGGTCGGCTCGTCCGCGAAGATCACCGCGGGGCGGGCGACGAGCGCGCGGGCGATTGCGACCCGCTGCTGCTGGCCGCCGGACAGCTCGCCCGGGCGGTGCTTGTACCGGTCGCCGAGGCCGACGCGCTCCAGGACCTGACGTACGGCAGCCTTGTTCGGACGCCGGCCGTCGAGCTCCTGCGGCAGGCAGACGTTCTGCCAGACGGTCAGGGTGGGCAGCAGATTGAAGGACTGGAAGACGAACCCGATCCGCTCCCGGCGCAGCTCCGTCAGCTTGCGTTCGCTCAGCCCGGCCAGCGGCTGGCCGTCGATGTGCACGCTGCCGGACGTCGGGCGGTCGAGCCCCGCGGCGCAGTGCAGGAACGTGCTCTTGCCCGACCCGGACGGACCCATCACCGCGGTGAAGGTGCCCGGCGCGAACTTCATCGAGATCCCGTTCAGCGCGGTGACGGCGTTCCCGCCCCGGCCGTAGACCCGTCGTACCTCGTGCAGGACGACCGAGTACCCGGTCCCGTCGACTGCTTCCTGCCTGCGTTTCCTCATGCCGCCGACGCTACGGAGGAACGAGAGACCGCCCCAGGGTGCTGACCCGCCGACCGTGGTGGGTGAAACTCCACCCCCTACGGACGCAAGAGGGCGCGAAGGCCGGCCTTGTAGGTGGCGGGGGAGACGTCGCCGATCAGCAGGCGCTGCAGGACGAAGCCCGGGATCATCCCGAACATCACCGCCGCCACGTCCTCGGGCGGCACGTCCGCGTCGACCGTGCCGTCGGCCTGCGCGCGGCGGGCGATCTCCAGGAAGCCGTTGCGGAGCCCGCAGTACTTGCCGCGTGCGACCTCGCGGATCGCGTCGTTGCGCAGCGCCTCGGACCAGGCCTGAACCGCGACCCGGGTGACGTCGCCGCCGGGTCGCTGCGCGATCACCACCACGTGCTCGATGGTGGCCTCGAGCGCGGCCAGCGGGGTCAGCGGCTGCTCGGTGGCGAGGATCTTCTCGAAGAGTTCGTCGACGCTGCTGAGCGCGTCCTCCGCGATCGCGGCGACGATCTCCTCCTTGCTCCTGAAGTACCCGTAGACGGCGCCCGCGGACAGCCCGGACTCGCGGATCACGTCCGCCATCGTCGTCTTGTGGAATCCCTCGTCGATCACGCAGGTCCGCGCGGCCGCGACGATCTGCGCGCGGCGGGCGAGCCGGTGTTCCTCGGTGACCTTGGGCACTCCCGCAACATAAAACGAATGTCCGTTCTTGACAAGTCGGCGGCCCGTTGCCAGGCTCGGAACCGATAAAGAACGATCATTCGGTTTTAATGCCCGAGGGAGATCCCCATGACTACTGAGGCGCACGCGGCCGAGCGTCGCCGGCCGCCCCTGATCGCCGTGATCACGCTGCTGACCGCGGTGCTCACGGTGTTCCTGATCGCGTTCGCCTGGCCGTCCGCGCGCTCCGAACCGCGCGATCTCCCGATCGCCGTCTCCGGTCCGGCACCCGCGCTCGCGCAGGTCGAGGCGAGTCTCGACCAGGCGATTCCTGGTGGGTTCGACATCACCGCCGTCCCCGATCGGCAGGCGGCGGTCCAGCGGATCGAGGACCGGGACGCGTACGGGGCGATCGTGCTGGACGCTGCGCAACCCGAGGTGCTGACCGCATCTGCCGGCAGCCCGGCCGTGGCGCAGGTGCTGACCCAGTTGGCCGCTCGCATCCACCCGGACAGCCCGGCGAAGGTCACCGACATCGTGCCGCTGCCGAAGGACGATCCTCGCGGCGCCGGTCTGGCGGCGGGCGCGTTGCCGCTCGTTCTGGGCGGGATCATCGCGGCCGGTGCGTTGACCCAGCTCGTACGGGCGGGTGCGAAGCGGATGATCGGTGCGATCACCTTCGCCGCTACCGGTGGGCTCGCGCTGGCTGCCGTACTGCAGTACTGGCTGGGCTCGTTCGAGGGCAGCTACCTCGGCAACGCCGGGGTGATCGCGATGTCGATCGCCGCCATCAGTCTCACGCTGCTCGGTCTCGAGTGGTTGCTCGGTACGGCAGGCCTCGCGCTCGGCGGTGCGGTGATGATGCTGCTCGGCAACCCGCTCTCCGGGATGACCAGTGCCCCCGAGATGCTGCCGGGCGGCTGGAGCACGCTGGGGCAGTTCCTGCCACCAGGAGCAGCCGGTACGGCGTTGCGCTCCGTCAGCTTCTTCGACGGCGCGGGCGCCGCGCGGCCACTCGTCGTACTGGGCTGCTGGTTGCTCCTCGGACTACTGCTCTGCGGCGTCGGCGCACTGCGCGGCCGGGGGCGTGCAGTACCCGCCCGCCACGAGGCACGAGCGGTCGCAGCCTGACAAAGTGGGGGTATGGCAACGCGGTGACCGGATCGTTACGTTCCGGTCACCGCGTACCACGGCACGGCTTCGACAACGTTGTCTGTCAAGCATTGACTTAGGTCGAAGCGGACTCCTACGGTCACGGGAAAGCCCGCAGGTTTGGGCCGTGGTACCGGGATGACAACGATTGCCCCCGAAGGTGGACCGGATGATGGTTAGGAAACGTTTCAAGCTGGCGGCCGTGGCAAGCGCGCTGCTGCTGGCGGTCACGGCCTGCAGCCAAGGGTCGACGACCAAGCAGCCGGAAGCCGGCAGCTCGCAGAGCTCCGGTCCCGCGCACATCAAGATCGCGTACCAGCAGTGGGGTCCGGGCGTCGTGATGAAGACGTTCCTGGCCGGTGTGAAGTCCGAGTACGAGGCCGCGCACCCGGGATCCCAGGTCGAGATCGTTCCGGTCGTTGCGAGTGAGAACGACTACTACACCAAGATCCAGTTGATGATGCGGTCGCCGAACACCGCGCCGGACATCATCTACGAGGACACCTTCCTGATCAACTCCGACATCACCGCGGGGTACCTGAAGCCGCTCGACGACTACATCAAGGACTGGGACCAGTGGGGCCAGTTCGAGGACACCGCCAAGGGCGCGGCGCGCGGTCAGGACGGCAAGACGTACGGCGTCCCGGACGGCACCGACACCAGGGCACTCTGGTACAACAAGGACATCTTCAAGAAGGCCGGTCTGCCGGTCGACTGGCAGCCGAAGAGCTGGGACGACGTGCTGAGCGCCGCGCGCACCATCAAGCAGAAGGTGCCGGGCGTGACCCCGTTCAACATGTACTCCGGCAAGCCGATGGGCGAGGCCTCGGCCATGCAGGGCTTCGAGATGCTGCTCTACGGCACCAAGGACACCCTGTACAACTACGACCAGAAGAAGTGGGTCGTCGGCAGCCAGGGCTTCAAGGACTCGCTGAACTTTGTCAAGACCGTCTTCTCCGAGGGCCTGGCCCCGTCCCCGAAGGACGCGCTCAGCCCGAACATGGGCAGCAAGGTCGGCACCGAGCTGCTGCCGCAGGGCAAGCTCGCGATCGACCTGGACGGCTCCTGGATCTACAGCAACTGGCTGAAGTCCGGCGCCAAGCCGTGGCCGCAGTGGAGCCAGGTGCTCGGCCAGACCGCGATGCCGACCCAGGATGGTGGCGGCAAGGGCAAGGTCAGCCTCTCCGGCGGCTGGACCTGGGCGATCCCGGCCAAGTCGAAGAACGCCGACGCGGCCTGGGACTTCATCAAGACCCTGCAGACGCAGAAGAACGCGGCCAAGTACGCCACCGACGGCGCCCAGATCGCGGTCCGCAAGGACGTCGCCTCGGACGCCGCGTACAAGGCCTCCTCGGCGAGCACCAAGTTCTTCACCGACCTGGTCTCGGTGACCGTGTACCGCCCGGCGCTGCCGGAGTACCCGAAGGTCTCCAACGAGATCATCACCGCGATGGAGTCGGTGATGACCGGGCAGACCAAGCCCGACGACGCCGCCAAGAACTACGACCAGGCGGTCGAGGGTGTCGTCGGCGGCAAGGACAAGACGACGACGCAGAGCACCGGCCAGTAGTTCCCGGCCCGACGGAGGATTCTCCCCTGTGACGACGACTGTCGCGCCGACCGCGGCCGCGTCCGCTCGAAAGAGCGGCCGGCCGCGGGCGGCCAAACTGGTACGGATGCTGCCGCTCTCGCCGGCCATCGTACTGATGCTGGTCTTCCTGGCCGGCCCGATCATCTACTGCGTGTACGCCGCGTTCACGAACATGGCGCTCACCGGCACCGGTGCGGCGCACGTGAAGTTCATCGGCCTGGAGAACTTCCGGAAAGCCTTCAGCAGCAGCGCGTTCACGAACTCGATCTGGCTGACGCTGGTCTTCACGCTGATCTCCGCGATCATCGGGCAGAACACCCTCGGTCTCGGCCTGTCGCTGCTGATGCGGCGCTCCACCAAGGTGGTCCGCAACTTCGTCGGTACGTCCGTGATCGGCGCGTGGGTGCTGCCCGAGGTCGTCGCGGCGTACCTGCTGAGCGCGTTCTTCAACGACGACGGCACGCTGAACGTGATGCTGCACGCGGTCGGCCTGCCCGGCCAGGACTGGTTGTACGCGGCACCGATCATCGCGGTGTCGCTGGCCAACATCTGGCGCGGTACGGCGTTCTCGATGCTGGTGTACTCCGCGGCTCTGAGCGAGATCCCCAAGGAGATCGAGGAGTCCGCCGAGATGGACGGCGCGGGCGGCTGGCGGCGGCTGGCGTTCGTGACGCTGCCGATGATCACCCGCGCGATCATGACCAACCTGATGCTGATCACGCTGCAGACGCTGAGCGTGTTCGGCCTGATCTTCGCGATGACCCGCGGCGGCCCCGGAACCAAGAGCCAGACGCTGCCGCTGTACATGTACGAGCAGGCGTTCAGTTTCTCCCAGATCGGCTACGGCACAGCGATCGCCCTGGTGATGCTGGCCATCGGCGCGATCTTCTCGCTGATCTACCTGCGTGGCCTGAACACGGAGGCAGCATGATTGCGCGGGACCGGATGAGCAAGCTGGCGTCGAACCTGGTGCTGCTTGCCATCGGCATCCTTTTTGTCCTGCCGTTGCTGTGGGTGCTGTTCGCGTCGATCAACCGGACGGCGGGGCTGCGGGTCGAGTTCCCGACGCATCCGACACTCGGGAACTTCAAGGCGGTGCTGAACACCGACACCACGTACCGCCCGGTGCTGAACGGCATCATCCTGTGCGGTGGTGCCGCGCTGCTGACGATGGTGTGCGCGGTGCTCGCGGCGTACCCGCTGTCGAGGTTCCGGACCCGGTTCAACCGGCCGTTCCTGCTGACGGTGCTGTTCTGTACGGGGCTGCCGATCAC
Organism: Kribbella sp. NPDC048928; assembly: GCF_043197975.1. Classification (NCBI taxonomy): domain Bacteria; kingdom Bacillati; phylum Actinomycetota; class Actinomycetes; order Propionibacteriales; family Kribbellaceae; genus Kribbella; species Kribbella sp. NPDC048928. Next base: position 91,282 of record NZ_JBICUC010000012.1, read on the forward strand.
CGCGGTGATGGTGCCGGTGTACGGGCTGTTCGTCCAGCTGAACCTGGTCGACACCATTGGTGGCACCATCATGTTCATGGCGACCAGCGCGCTGCCGTTCGCGATCTGGCTGACCAAGACGTTCATGGACGGCGTACCACTGTCGCTCGAGGAAGCTGCCTGGGTCGACGGCGCCGGCAACATGCGCGCACTGTGGGCGATCGTGCTGCCGCTGATGTGGCCGGGGATCGCGGTCGTGCTGATCTTCACGTTCATCGGCATGTGGGGCAACTTCTTCGTCCCGTTCATGCTGCTGCTCTCACCCGAACGGCTGCCGGCCTCCGTCAGCATCTTCACCTTCTTCGGCCAGTACGGCGAACCGAACTACGGCCAGCTGGCGGCGTACTCCCTCATCTACACCACCCCCGTACTCCTCCTCTACCTACTCCTCTCCCGCAAACTAGGCGGAGCCTTCGCCCTTGGCGGAGCCATCAAGGGCTAACCCCTCACCCCGCCCCCCACCGCCGGTGGTCGTCGTGCGTCGAGTCGTGAGAATTGGTCGGCGACACGCCCCACCCATCAACCACAATCCACGACTCAACCCCCACCCCCAGAACCATTCGCCACGACTCGACGCCACGGGTGGGCTGTTCCGGGCGGTCGAGGTGGTCGGATGATCCAGCGCCGTCGAGTCGTGAGAATTGGCGCCGAAACCTGACCACAATCCACGACTCGCCCCACCCAGAACCATTCGCCGCGACTCGGCGATCCACCAGCCCCGCGGGTACGTCGCCCGCCACCACCCGCTCGTACGTCGTGCTCTGGCCGGCTCCGTTCCGCCCGCCGGCCCTCGTCGTACGTGGTCGTGCGTTGAGTCGTGGGGTTTGGTTGGCGACACGCCGTGATGACGAACCGGAGTCCACGAGTCGGCGATCGCCCCCAGGACCATATGCCACGAGTCGGCGATTAGCCCGAGAACCATTCGGCACGAGTCGGCGATCGTGGTGGGGGCCGGTTGGCGCGACTCGGTGTTGGGGGGAGATGCGTCTGCCTCGGGGCGGGGCGGCGGCGGGTCAGCGGTGGGTGGTTCGGGGGGTTGGCGGGTTGGCGGTGGGTGGTTGCGGAGTGGGCGGCTCAGCGGTGGACGGTGGTTAGGGGGTGGGGTTGGTTGATTGCCAGGTGGTTAGTTTTTCGGGGAAGGGGGTGTTCCAGAGGGGGGTTGGGATGGCTTGGGTGTAGCGGGACAGGGCTGGTGGGGCCAGGGCCGGGGTGGTTCCGGGGGTGGCTTCTAGGGCTACGGCCAGGTTGATGGTGAAGGTGGCGAGGCGGGTCAGGCGGTCGTGGTCCGGGGTTGACTCAAGGTCTTTGAGTTGGGCCCGGAGTTGTTTGAGGGTGCGCAGCGCGGTGCGGTGATCGCCACGGCCGGGTGGGGTGTCTAGGTCGGCGGCCGGGATGCCGAGGAGCTCCGCGGCTTGGGCGGTGGCTTCGGGGGTGGGCTCGGCGGTGGGGGAGGACTTGCCGAACAGGCGCGGTTTGCCTAGGCGGTCGGCGATCTCGGCGAGGAGTACGTCCAGGGATTCGGTGACGTTCGCGACGGCGCGGTCGGCGGTTTTGCGGCGGTTGGTGTCCAGCGCGGTGACGCGGACGTGTTCGGCTTCGACTGCCGTACGGAGAGACTCCGGCCAGTCGTCGAGGCCGGTCAGCTTCTCCTGACGGGGCGCGGACGCGTTGAGGTCACTCGCATCCAGCGGCTTGCCGCCGACGCGGGCCGCCGTGATGTCTTCTTCGAGCTTCTTCTTGGGTCCCGGGACGATTGAGCTCACGTGTCCAGCCTACGCAGGTTCCAGACCGAGGGGACGGCGACGGTGACGAGGGTGATCGCGACGAACAGCGCGGCGCCCCACAGTTCGACAGTCCGGGCGCTGATCGCGACGGCGACGTACCCGACGCTGAGTTGGCCGACGGGGCCGGCGATGAACGAGCCGAGCATGTCGTACGAAGACACGCGCGACAGCTTGTCGATCGGTACGTGCTGACCGAGCGCGGTCTCCCAGCTGATCCCGAAGATGTCGAAGCCGACGCCGAGCAGGAACGCCCCGATCGCCATCGCCCACAGCTGTGGCAGAAGCGCCAGGCACAGCAGCACGGGTACGGTGAGCAGGATGCCGAGCATCCCGGTACGCAACGGGTAACGCGGTTTGAGCCGCAGCATGATGATGCCGCTGGCAACGAGTCCGGCTCCGAAGCAGGCGCTCACGACACCCCATCCGGTACGTCCGAAGGTGCGATCCGCGATCACCGGACCGAGCACCTGGTAGCAGGCCGTGTAGAGCAGGTTCAGCAGCCCGAACGCGAGCACGATCACCCATACCCACTGCCGGGACGCGAACTCGTGCCAGCCCTCGCGCAGGTCGGTCAGCACCGAACTCGCGGCCCGCTCGATCCGCGGGATCGACAGCCTGGACAGCAGGAACGCGCCGATCAGGAACGTCACGCCGTCCACCGCGAGCCCGATCCCGGGACCCGTCAGCCCGACGATCACACCGGCGACCGCGCCGCCGCCGATCATCGCGGACGAGCGCGCGAACCCGGCGATCGCGTTCGCCTGCGGGAGTTCGGCCCGGTCCACGATCGACGGCAGGATCCCGGTCATCGCGGGCATCACGAACGCCGACGCGATCCCGTTCACCGCCTCGATCGAGGCCAGTTGCCAGATGGTGGCGTGCCCGGTCAGGATCAGGGTCGCGGCCAGGCCCTGCGTGAGTCCGCTGACCGTGTTGGCGGTGACCAGGACAAGATGCCGTGGCAGCCGGTCGGCGATCACGCCGCCGAGCAGCAGGAACACGATGTTCGGGATGCTCCGCGCCGCGAGCACCGTCCCGACCGCGCTCGCCGAGTGCGCGACGTCCAGTACGGCGAACACCAGCGCGACCGGTGCGATCGACGATCCGAGGATCGAGATGAACCGCGCGGACACGAACACCCGCACGTCACGATGCCGCAGGACAGCCAGATCTTGCCGGAACCCCACCCCTGTACCCCTCCTTCGAGCCCGCCGAGCTTACTCGACACGAGTACCGGCCGAGCCTGCCCGAGGGTACGGTCGGTGATTGTGAGGCGGCGGATGGTGGGGGGCTTCTGGGCGGCGCGGGGCACCGTCGCGCTCGTGCTGCTCGTCGCCCTCCTGAGCGCGGCCGCGCTCGCCGTGGGGAAGTGGGAGCGACAGCTCGGGTACCAGAGCCCGTCCGTGCACCTCGTACTCGAGACCGTCAACGCGTGCGTCGCGTTGTTGCTCGCCTTTCTCGTCTACGGGCGGTTCCGGCGTTCCGAGACGCGGCAGGATCTCCTGCTGCTCCAAGGACTGGTGGTTCTCGGTACTGCGAACGCCTTGCTGAGCATCACGTTGATGAAGAACGAGCCCGTCGGCCCGCTCGGCAGTTGGCTTCCACCGAGCCTGCGGATCGCCGGTACGTTGCTGATCGCGCTGTCCGCCCTGATCCCGGATCGACCGACGCGCTACCGCGGCTGGCGGCACTGGGCGCTGGCGCCGGCCGTTGCCGGCATGCTCCTGGTCGGAGTTCTCCTGTACGTACGGAAGAACTCACTGCCCTCGGCCGCATCACCTACCTCCAGTGCGCTCCTGATCCCGCAGCTCCTGACGCTGGCCTGCTTCGCGGTGGCCGCGGTCGCGTTCACGCTGCAGGCGCGCAGCCGCGACGACGTACTGCTGCGCTGGCTCGGTCCCGCTTGCGCAGTCGGCGCGATCGCCCGTTTGAACTACCTGTTCTTCCCGCCCAGCAACGCGGACTGGCTGTACTCGGGTGACGTCCTGCGAACCGCGTCGTACGTCCTGCTGCTCATTGCTGCGGGTCGCGAGATCAGCCGGCACTGGGCGTTGCAGGCCGAGGCTGCCGTGGCCGAGGACAGGCGGCGGCTCGCGCGCGAGATGCACGACGGCGTACTGCAGGAGCTCGGCTACATCCGCTCTGAGATCTCCACGTTCGACGGCCCGGAGGTCGACAAGATCCTCGGCGCCAGCGACCGCGCGCTGGACGAGGCGCGACAGTTGCTCGAGGCCCTCGGCCGGTCCGACGACGAGCCGCTCGGTCTCGTACTGCACCGGGCGGTCGAGCAGTTGTCCCAGCGGTACGGGGTGACGCTCGACCTGGAGCTCGACGAGTCGATCGTGGTCGATCGCCCGCAACGGCACGCGCTGGTCCGGATCGCGCGGGAGGCGGTGCTGAACGCCGTACGGCATGGTGGTGTGGATCGCGTACGGGTCGAGCTGAGCCGGGACGGCGACGGGAGCCGGCTGCGGATCTCGGACGACGGGCCCGGATTCGACCCCGGGCGGCCGCAGACCGGGTTCGGGCTGATCAGCATGCGGGAGCGCGCGGAGGCGCTGCCAGGTACCTTCGTACTGACGACACAACCGGACGAGGGGACGACGGTCGTCGTCAGGTGGTGACAGCGGTGGTCGCAGCGCAGCGATGGTGACGGTGGTGGTTTCGTGACGGTGGTGTGGTGGTGACGGCGGGACCGCGGCGGGTGGTGATCGCGGACGACCATCCACAACTGCGGGCGCACATCCGGCAGGCCTTGGAGGCCGGCGGTTTCGAGGTCTGCGCCGAGGCGGCGAACGGTCCACAGGCCGTCCGGCTCGCCGGCGAACACCAGCCCGACGTCGTACTGCTCGACATCCACATGCCCGGCGGCGGGATCCGCGCCGCCGCGGAGGTCTCCCGGCTGCTGCCGGAGATCGCGATCGTGATGCTCACCGTGTCCCGCGACGACAACGACCTGTTCGACTCGCTGCGGGCCGGGGCCTCCGGCTATCTGCTGAAGGACACCGATCCTGGCCGGCTGCCAGAGGCGTTGCGCGGCGTGCTGTCCGGGGAGGCGGCGATCCCGCGGTCGCTGGTCGCCCGGATCCTGGAGGAGTTCCGGGAGCCGGGCCGCCGGCGCGCGGCCCGGCGCCCGAAGGCGGCCTTGCTCACCTCCCGCGAGTGGGAGGTGATGGGCCTGCTCGGTGACGGCCTGACGACCGACGAGGTGGCCAAGCGCTTGTTCCTCTCGCCGACCACGATCCGGGTGCACATCTCGTCGGTGCTGCGCAAGCTCCGGGTCAAGGACCGGCAGGCGGCCATCGACCTGCTCCGCGACGAAAGCTGAACCGATCGTGCGGCCGGTCCCCCCTCCTCACCGTCCGCACGATCGGTCCTGCCGGTGTTGCCTGCGCCGTGCTCGATCCCCCCTCGCCCACGGCCCATGCAGTCACCGTAGGTAGCGGCGCCCCGGAGATCCACCCCTTTGAGCGTTCAAATACCTAAACACCGTGCGGTCCGGCGGTTGTCCGTCGTTGTCACTGGGGGTGACCAGGGGATTGCCGCTACCTTGAGGTATTGGTCCCTCGATCTGCAGGAGGCTCCGTGAAGATCAACGACGTACTGCGCGGCAAAGGCAACCAGGTCGTCACCATCTCCCCAGAAGCCACTGTCACCGAACTGCTCTCCCTGCTGGCCGAACACAACATCGGTGCCGTGGTGGTCAGCGCGGACGGGTCGACGGTGTCCGGGATCGTGTCCGAGCGCGACATCGTGCGGCTCTGGAACGGTACGCCGGACGCGGGTGACGTACGGGTGAGCGCGATCATGACGCCCGAGGTGCACACCTGTGCGCCGGACGACCTGATCGACAACCTGATGCGGATGATGACCGACCGCCGGATCCGGCACGTGCCGGTCGTTGTCGAGGGCAACCTCGCCGGCCTGGTCAGCATCGGGGACGTGGTCAAGTCCCGGATCGGTGAGCTCGAGTTCGAGAAGGAGCAGCTCTCCAACTACATCTCCAGCTGACCAGGCGGCCGCGGTCGGTAGCAGCTACAGGTTGATCAGTTCGCCGAGGTCGAGGCCCTCGAGTTGCGGGCGTACGTCCTTGGCCTCACCGACGACGACCACGAGCAGGCCGTTGGCACCGACGTACCGACGGTAGGCCTCGGTCGCCTCGGCGGCGGTGGTGGCGGCGATGTTGGTCAGGTACGTGTCCGCGAAGTCGATCGGTACGCCGTTCGCGATGTTGCTGCCGACCTGCTGGGCGACGGAGTCCGCCTGCTCGTAGCGCAGCGGCGCGGTCCGGATCAGGCTGTCCTTCGCCTCCTGCACCTCCTGCTCGGTGAGGCCGTCGCGGGCCTCGAGCAGGATGCGTAGCGCGTCACCGATCGCGGCGCCGGTGACCTCGGTCCGGACGGCGCCGCCGAGGCTGAACGTGCCGCCCTTGCGGGGCGCCGCGAAGCTGGTCCGGGTGCCGTACGTGTAGCCCTTCTCCTCGCGCAGCACCGTGTCCACGCGGGAGGTGATGGTGCCGCCGACGACATGGTTCGCGACCGCGGCCGCACCCCACGCCGGGTCCCGCCGGTCGGGGCCGGCACAGCCGATCAGCAGCTGGCTCTGGACCGAGCCCGGCCGGTCGACCAGGACGATCCGGTTCCCGGTGACGTAGATCGGTTCGGGGGTTTCCAGAGCCGTACCGGCCGCGGAGGTCCAGCTGCCGAACGCCGAGTCGATGATGCCGGCCACGTCCACACCGGTCGCGTCGCCGGCGAACAGGATCTCCGCACGCTCCGGGCCGATGTTGTTCCGGTAGAAGTCGGCGACCTCGACGTTGGTCAGCGGCCGGATCGTGTCCGGCGTCCCCGCGGTCGGCCGGGACCGCCGCGTCGACGGGTCGAACAGGTGTCCCGCGAACGCCTCCCGCGCCCGGTAGCCGGCGTTCGCCCGCTCCTGGGTGATCTCGCCGAGCCGGATCGTGACGTGCCGCCCGACATCGACCTGGTTGAACGCGGGCCGCGTGATCGCCTCGGCGAGCAGCTCGACGGCCGGCGCGAGATGCGACACCGGCACCGAGATCTCGACGTGCAGCGCGTCCGAGCTGACGTCCACGCCGTACGCCGCGCCGTGCCGCTCCAGCGCGGCCGCGAACTCGTTCGCCGAGTGCAGCTCGGTGCCCTCGTCGAGGGTCCGGGACATGATCGTCGCGACGCCCTCGAGGGTGCGCGGCTCGGCGATCAGCTGCATCGCGATCGTCACCCGCACGGTGGCGACGTACTGGCCCGGGCGGTCGAAGACGTGCACCGGCGTACCGACGCGGGTCCTCGTGGTGACGGCGTCCGGGAACCTCCACGGACGCGGCGCACCGACCGGCGGTGGGGTGGTCAGAACCTGGTTCATGCCTGCTCTCCTGCCGTCTCGGTGCCCGCCTCAGTGACGGACTCGGTCCGGCGGTACGTCACCTGGACGCGCCCGTCCGCGCGGATCCACTTCTGCGCCGCTGCCTGCACCTGGTCGACCGTGACGGCCTGCACCTGGTCGATCCGGGTGTTGATCCGGTTCGGGTCGCCGAACAGCAGGGCGTGGTGCGAGATCTCGTCCGCGCGCCCGGCACACGAGGCCAACTGCTCGAGCCAGTCCCGCTCGGCCTGCGCCTGTACGGTGGCGAGCTCGTCCGCGGTCACGCCGTCGGTGGCGAGCTTCTCGATCTCCTCGAGCAGCGCGTCCTCGACCTGCTGCAGGTCGACGCCGTCCGACGCGATCCCGGTCAGCGTCCCGAACGAGACGCCGCCGATCAGCGGCAGTGCACCACCGGACACCGACTGCGCGATCTGCTCGTCGCGGACCAGGCGCCGGTTCAGCCGGCCGCTCTGGCCGGCGGCGAGGATGTCGAGGGCGAGGCCGGCCGCGTCGAGCTCCGGCGTGCCGTCGACCGGCAGCCGGAACATCATCGTGATCAGGTCGGACGGTACGTCAGAGGTGACGTCGTCACGCTGCACGCCGGTCATCGGGCCGATCGTGCCGTCCGGCGCGGGCGGTGGCGTAGGGATCGCAGGCAGATGGCCGAAGTACCGCTTGGCGGCGTCGAAGGCGTCGTCGGTCGACACATCACCGACGATCGTCAGGACCGCGTTGTTCGGGCCGTAGTACTTGCGGAAGAACGCGTGCACGTCCTCCACCGAGGCCGCGTCCAGGTCGGCCATCGAGCCGATCGTCATGTGCGCGTACGGGTGGTCGGAGGGGAAGGCGAGCCGTACGAGCCGTTCGTACGAGTCGCCGTACGGGCGGTTGTCGTAGCTCTGCCGCTTCTCCTCCTTCACCACGTCGCGCTGGTTGTCCAGGTTCTCCTGGTTGACCGCGTCGAGCAGGTAGCCCATCCGGTCCGCCTCGAGCCAGAGCGCGAGGTCCAGACCGCCGCCGGGCAGCGACTCGAAGTAGTTCGTCCGGTCGAAGAAGGTGCTCGCGTTCAGGCTCGCGCCGGCCGTCTCCAGCAGGCTGAAGTGCTGACCGGAGGCGACGTTGCGCGACCCCTGGAACATCAGGTGCTCGAAGAGGTGCGCGAACCCGGTCAGGCCCGGTGGCTCATGGCGCGACCCGACGTCGTACCAGAGGTTGACGGCGACGATCGGGACGGCACGGTCCGAGCTGACGACGACCCGCAGGCCGTTGTCGAGCGTCTGCTCCGCGATGGGGTACGTCAAGGGCATACCGGCCACCATACGTGGTCGGTAAACCCGGTCACTCGAGGCGTTTCAGGACCTCGTCGTGCAGGCGGCCGTTGGTTGCGACGGCGTTCGGGCCGTTCGGGCCGGGGGCCCCCTCGACCGAGGTGAACTTGCCGCCGGCCTCGTCGACGATGATCGCCAGCGCGGCCATGTCGTACAGGTTCAGCTCGGGCTCCGCGGCGATGTCGACCGCGCCCTCGGCGACGAGCATGTACGACCAGAAGTCGCCGTACGCACGCGTCCGCCAGACCGACTCCATCAGGTCGGCCCACTGGTTCTTCTTGCCGATCTTCTCCCAGCCCTTGAGCGAGGCGTACGACAGTGAGGCGTCCTCGACCTTGCTCACGTCGGAGACCCGGCACGGCTGCGAGGAGTGCAGCGCGCGGCCGGTCCAGGCGCCGTCCCCGTACGAGGCCCACCAGCGCTTCCCGAGCGCGGGCGCGGAGACCACGCCGACGACGACCTGGTCCTCGATCATCAGGCTGATGAGCGTCGCCCAGACCGGGACGCCGCGGATGTAGTTCTTGGTGCCGTCGATCGGGTCCACGACCCAGCGCCGGATGCCCCAGCCGGTGGTGCCTTCTTCCTCGCCCACGAACGCGTCCCGCGGCCGGGCCCGGGCGAGCGTCTTGCGCATCACGTCCTCGACCTTCTTGTCCGACTCGCTCACCGGGGTGAGGTCGGGCTTGGTGGCCACGTGCAGGTCAAGCGCCTTGTAGCGGTCCATCGTGGTCGAGTCCGCGTCGTCGGCCAGGATGTGGGCGAGCCGCAGGTCATCCGTGTGCGAAGGCATGCCGGAAGGCTAGCCTGAACCGTCCGGGATCGGGCTGGGTGCCCGCGGATGAGTTGCGGATCGGTTACGGCGCAGATTGAACCAAATCGGGTTGTTGAACGTGCCACTAGTGTCTGACCACGTCCTGACCACCGCCGGGAGGCGTCAATGTTCGAGCGCTTCGGGGACCTGCCACTGCACGTACTGGTGATCCATCTGACCGTCGTGCTGTTGCCGGTGGCCGCGCTGACCGTGATCCTGTTCGCGGTGGTGCCGCGCTGGCGGCACGTGCTGCGCTGGCCGGCCCTGGTGCTCGGTGCCGGAACGGTGGTCTGTGCGTTCGTCGCGAAGGAGAGCGGCGAGGCGTTCGTGAACGCGGTGCCGACGCTGGCGAAGGCCGTCGCGCTGCATCAGTCGCGCGGCAATCTGCTGTTCTGGTACTGCCTGATTTTCGCGATCGTTGCCGTGGCCGCCTTTCTGCTCCTCGGTCGTACGGGGGACAAGGCAACGAAGAGCCGGCCGCTCGAGCTGCTGACCCAGGCCGCGGTCGTCGTGATCGGCGTGCTGGTGCTCTGGCAGACCGTGCGCACCGGCGACGCCGGCGCCAAGGCGGTCTGGGAGGGCCAGCTTCCGCCGAAGTAGGCGCCCGCCGGCTAGCTGCTGGAGTTACGGCTGGCGAGGAGCCGGCGGAAGGACGCGACGCGGTCGGCGTCGGCGCGGCCGGCTGCGACCGCCTCGTCCAGTGCGCAGTCCGGAGCGTCCTCGGTGTGTGTGCAGCCGCGCGGGCAGTCCTCAGCGAGCTCGGCGAGGTCCGGGAACGCGTGGATCAGCTTGTCCGGGTCCACATGCGCGAGGCCGAACGAGCGGATGCCCGGGGTGTCGATGATCCAGCCGCCGTCGGGCAGCCGCAGGACGAGCGTGTTGGTCGACGTGTGGCGTCCGCGGCCGGTGACCTCGTTGACGACGCCGATCGCCCGGTCCGCGCCCGGGATGAGGCCGTTGACGAGCGTGGACTTGCCGACCCCGGAGTGACCGACGAGCACGCTCGTCCGGTCGTCGAGCTGTTCGCGGAGGGCGGTCAGGTCGCCGCCTTGCCGGGTCGCCACCGACTCGACGCCGAGCGGGCGGTAGATCGAGAGCAAGGGATCCGGGTCGGCCAGATCGGTCTTCGTGAGACAGAGCAGTGGTCGCATGCCGGCGTCGTACGCCGCGACCAGGAAGCGGTCGATCAGCCCGGTCCGCGGCTCCGGGTTCGCGACCGCGACGACGATCACGAGCTGGTCCGCGTTCGCGACCAGGGGGCGCTCGACCGGATCGTCGTCGTCGGCGGAGCGGCGCAGCAACGTCGTCCGCGGGAGCACCTCGACGATCCGGGCCAGGCTGCCCTCGTCGCCGGTCGCATTGCCGTCGAGCTTGACCCGGTCGCCGACGATCACGCCGGTCCGGCCGAGCTGCCGCGCCTTCATCGCGGTCACCTCGCGACCACCGTCGGAGTCCTCGACCCAGCAGGCGTACCGCCCGCGGTCGCGGGTGAAGACGAACCCGATCTCGGCGTCGTCGTACGAGGGACGGTCCTTGGTCCGCGGCCGGGTGCGGCGCTTGGGCCGGTCGAACTTGGCCTCCTCGTCGTACCGCGACATCAGCCGACGAGCCCCGACCAGAGCTCGGGGAATTCGGGCAAGGTCTTCGCCGTGGTCCCGATGTTCTCGATCGCGATCCCGTCGACGAGCAGGCCGAGTACGGCCGCGGTGTGCGCCATCCGGTGATCGCCGTAGGTGTGGAAAAGCCCGCTGTGCAAGGGTTTCGGGCGGATCGCGAGGCCGTCCTCGAGCTGGGTGACGTCGCCGCCGAGCGCGTTGAACTCGGTCTCGAGCGCCGCCAGCCGGTCGGTCTCGTGATTGCGCAGGTGCGCGATTCCGCGCAGGTACGACGGTCCGTCGGCGAAGGCAGCGACCGCCGCGATCACCGGGGACAGCTCGCCCACCTCGCTGAGGTCGAGGTCGCAGCCCTGCACCCGCCCGCTGCCGCGCACGGTCAGGCCGTCGTCGGTCAAGGTCACCTCGGCGCCGAACCGGGTGAAGATCTCCGGCAGTTGACCGCCGGGCTGTGTGGTCTGCGCCGGCCAACCCGTCACCGTGACGGAGCCACCGGTGACGACGGCCGCGGCCAGGAACGGCGCGGCGTTCGACAGGTCCGGCTCGATCGCGGTGTCCAGCGCCCGAATGGTGCCGGGGGCAACGACCCAGCGGTTCGGCTCGGCGTCGTCGACCTGGACGCCGCGCTCGCGCAGCATCGCGACCGACATGTCCAGGTGCGGCTGCGACGGGACCGGCTTGCCGTCGTGCCGGATGTCCACGCCCTCGTCGTACCGGGCGCCGGCCAGCAGCAGCGCCGACACGAACTGGCTCGACCCGGACGCGTCCAGCGTCACCTTGCCGCCGCGGACCGAGCCTGTGCCGGAGACGGCGTACGGCATCCGGCCGGTGCCGCCGTCGTCGATCTGTACGCCGAGCGCACGCAGCGCGCCGAGGATGACGCCCATCGGCCGCTCGCGCGCGTACTCGTCGCCGTCGAACGCGATCACGCCGTCAGCGAGCGCGGCGACCGGCGGCACGAACCGCATCACGGTGCCGGCCAGGCCGCAGTCGACGGCCGCGGGGCCCTTGAGCGAGCCAGGGGTAACGGTCACGGTCGAACCGCTCTCCGTGATCCCGGTGCCCAGCGAGACCAGCGCGGACCGCATCAGGGCGGTGTCGCGGGCCGCGAGCAGGCCGGTCAGGTGCGACGGGCCGTCGGCGAGGGCGGCGAGGATGAGGGCCCGGTTGCTGATCGATTTCGACCCGGGCACCGTGACCCGCCCGGTGACCGCACCCGTTGCGCGCGGCGCCGGCCAGCCCTGATCCTCGCTCATACCACTCCTTAGGCTCGTCATCTCGAGCCTGAGCCTATCGCTACTGGACCTTCCAGCCCTGTGGCAGCAGCAGCGAGAGGTACTGCGGGGAGTTGTTCAGCACCGGCGCCGGCAAGGTCTTCGGGTACGAGTAGTTCACCACCTGGATGCCGGGCGCCGGGATCGCGGCGTCGTTGTTGTGCGCCGGTGCACCGATGCCCTTCTCGAACGTCGCGACCGGCAGCAGGGTCTTGGCGTCCAGGTAGTACACGGCGTGGATGCCGACGCCGAGCGGGAACGGGTTCGACCACGGCCACGTCACCGGGTCCTCGCCGGCATCGCGGAACGCCCACATCGAGATCGCCGTACCGCCGTAGCTCTCGTTGGCGAGGACGATCGGCTTGAAGTCGACGACCTCCCGGACGTACGTACGGCCGTTGGCCTTGAGTAGCGTCGGCTTGGCCGGGTTCACGTACCCGTCGTAGCTGCGCAGCTTCGCCAGGACCGTGTCGGCCTGGCCCGGGGTCAGGCTGCTCGCGAACAGGCTGTCCCCGGTGTTGAAGGTCTGCTTCTTGTAGCACTCCGGGCTGTCGAACGGGACGACCTGCCACTTCTTCAGGATGTGGTTCCAGCTGTAGCTCTTCCCGCCCTTGCAGATCGCGCTGATCGGCTCGTCGTCGTCCGGCCGGGCGCGAGAGGTGGTGGCGAAGTAGTACTTGTCGGTCTTGTGGTCGATGACCGAGTCGGTGATCAACCAGTCGCTCCGGTTCAGGAACTTCTGCGCGGTGCTGAAGTACGACAGCTTCAACCGCTCCAGCGGCTGGGTCATCTGGCGCTTCGCCGTGGCCTCGAAGAACGTCGCCGGGTCGACCTCGGCCAGCGTCTGCGCCGTCACCGGCTGGCCGGGTTCGATCGTCTTCCCATGCGGCGCCGCGGCGACATCGTCGTTCCTCTTCGACACCGCCCGCCAGCCGAAGATCCCCGCCGGCACCGCTATCACGACCAGCACCGAAACAACCACCACCCAAATCACCCCCCGACGCTTCCGCGGCGGCGGAGGAGGGGGTGGCAGCTGCGACACCGGCTGCCAAGAGCGACCGTCCCACCACCACTGACCATCATCGCTGTACGTCGGCACTGTGCAAGGTTAGAACTGATCTAGCTCAGTTCTGCGCCCGGCCCACCGACTTTAGATACGTCACTTATGTAACGCTCCGTGTTCTGGATCCGATAGTCAGACCGGGTATTCCATGGAGGGGAGAAGCACCATGCGTAAGTACAGCGGGGTCGCTCGGGCGGCGGTTCTGGGGGTCGCGGCGGTTGCCACGGTCGTGAGTCTGAGTGGAGGCGCGTCGGCGGCTCCGTCGGCGTACGCGCCGTTGCCGTTGCCGGCGAACTCGGTCGGCACCAAGCAGCTCCAGGTCGGCGCGGTCGACACGTTCAGGATCAAGGACAAGTCGATCGGCGGCTGGGACGTCCTCGACAACACCCTGCCGTGGTCGAAGATGGGCTCAGACTTCCGGGCCAACATCAACAAGACGATCAACACCGCGAGCGCCGCCAAGTCCGCGGCCGACGCGGCGGCGGCCAAGGCGAAGGCCGCCGACACCAAGGCGCAGGCGGCCCTGGACGCCGTCAACAACCTGCCGCAGGCGCCGTCGTACCAGAAGAACTGGGGAGAGATCTTCCGGAACACGATCGGCAACGCCCGCGCGGAACTGGGTACGTCGTCGTCCGGCGAAGGCCTGAACTTCAGCGTCCCGACCGCGGCGGACGCGATCATGTGGGGCAACGAGGCCGACTTCGCGGGGAAGCCTGTCGCGCCGCTCACCAAGGTCGGGTACGAGGTGTTCCAGACCGGGGAGAACTCGGCGATCGCCGGCAACATGCCCTCGATCAAGTTCGAGCTGAACCCGGACATCACCGGGGTCACCTACACCACCCTGGTCTACTCGCCGGACAACTCGGCCTCGAACAAGTGGACGAAGATCGACGCGGCCGGCGACACCGGCAAGCACTGGGGCTTCACCGGTACGTACTTCAACACCGGCACGGACCGGTGCGGCCTGAACGGCGCCCGCTGCACTCTGACCGATGCACTGGCGGTCCTGGGCAAGGACGCCAATTTCCTCTCGGCCGGTGTGGGCAAGGGTCGCGACAACGCCTGGCACGGCGCGATCCGCTCGCTGACCATCAACGGTGACACCTACACCTTCACCGCCGGCGGCGTCCGGAAGGGCTGACCGCCCAACTGCGGACGGTGGCCCCAGGTAGCAGGTGGGGCCACCTGTCCGCAGCTGACCGAATACGTCAGCTGGGGGTCAGGAGAGTTCGGCTTTGGCGAGGCGGGCGGCCTGCTTGGCCTCGTGGGCGAACTGCTTCGCCTCACGCTTGGCGGCCTTCGCGCCGCGCCGGGTCTCCCGCGTCGCCGCCTTCGCACTGCGCCTGGTCTCGCGCTTCGCCGCCTTCGCGCCGTGGCTCGCCCGCCAAGCGACACCAGGCTTGCCTTCGGTGTCCACGGCCGCCAGCAGCAGGCCGCCGAAGATCCCCAGGTTCTTCATGAACTGGATGCGCTGCTGGTTGCGGACGGCCTTGTCCTTCTCCTGCCAGAACGAGTGACCGGCGAGCGTCGTCGGCACCAGCGAGGCAGCCAGCAGCGACGCACCGAGACGGCGGCCCCGTCCGGTCGCCAGCGCGAGACCACCGAGCACCTGCGCAGCGCCGTTCAGCCGCACCAGGTTCGCCGTGGTGTCGGGGAGCCGGTCGCCGACCTGCGGCGGCGCCACCCGCTTCACCATCGGCACCAGCCGATCGGTCACCGGCTGCGCCTTCGGCACCAGCGGCTCGGGGTTGCGGATCGCGTTCGCGCCCTGCACAACGAAAATGACGGACAGCAACGGCCTGGCCAATGCGCGCACGACAGTCATGCCTCCCTTAATACACTACGTCCAGTCAGAGATCCGGTACCCACGGCTGAACGTGGGTCAGATCGGGCAGCCGTCGGGGCCGCAGGCAGCGTCACCGTCGGTGGTCGCGCCCGGAGCGGTGATCAGGGTCACCGGCTTACGGTCCGCGTTCGCGCGCCGGAGTGCTTCCTGGAAGACCTCAACAGGCTGGGCGCCGCTGACGCCGTACTTCTCGTCGATCACGAAGAACGGCACGCCGTTGGCGCCGTACGCCAGCGCTTGCGCCTGGTCCTCTGCGACCTCCTGCGCGTACGTCGACCCGGCCAGCACCTCACGTACTCGCTCGGCGGGGAGGCCGATCTCAGTCGCCAGCTCGGTCAGCGTGGTGTGATCACCGACCGGGAGGCCGTCGGTGAAGTACGCCTTGAGCAGCCGCTCCTTAAGACGCCCCTGCGTGTCGGCCGGCACCTGACCGGACTCGGCCAGCTCACGGGCGAGGTGGAGCAGGCGGTGCGCGTCGACGGTGTTCACCGGCTTCGCCTGGTCGAGGTGGTACTCCAGACCGACCTCGGCGGCCACCTCGGTGACCTGGGCGTTGGCCTGCAGGCCCCACTCGCGGCCGCGGCCGTACTTCTCGCCCAGCCGGGTCGCCAGGTCCCGCGAGTCGTCGTTCGTCGAGGACGGGTCCAGCTGGAAGCTGTGCCACACGACCTGCGCGGTGTCACCGCTCGCGACCAGGGCCTCTTCGAGCCGCCGCTTCCCGATGTAGCACCACGGACAGACGACGTCGGACCACACATCAATGCGCATAACAGTCGGCAACTGACCACTCGGTGGACCTATTCCCAACCAGGTACCCGTGTGACGCGTCTGACGCACCATGGACGAGGACCTTCTGCGGACCCTGTTGAAAGAGCAGCATCCCGACCTGGCCGACCTGGCGCTCCAAGAGGTGGAAGGCGGCTGGGGCAACCAGATGTGGCGCCTCGGGGACACGCTCGCTGTCAGAGTCCCACGTGAGGACACCACGCCGTACCCGCTCCTCAACGAACACCGCTGGCTCCCCGAGATCGCGGCCCGGGTGCCGCTGCCCGTCCCGACGCCGGTCCGGCTCGGTGAGCCGTCGGACCGCTTCCCCAAGACCTGGCTGGTCACCACCTGGGTCTCCGGCGAGCCGGCCGACCGTACGCCGATCAGCTCCGAGCTGGCTGCCGGCACACTGGCCGCCTTCCTGTACGCGCTGCACACGGAGGCTCCCGCTGATGCTCCGACGACCCCGGGCCGGGGCGACGGGCTGCGCGGTCACACCAAGGGCTTCGAGAACTGGGCGGACGAGTTCGCGATCGAGGACGCCGTACGGGAGGTCTGGGCCGACGGAGTCGCCGCGCCGGAGTACGCCGGTCCGCCGGTGTGGCTGCACAGCGACCTGCATCCCGCGAACGTGGTCGTTGCCGATGGCACCTTGGCCGGGGTGATCGACTTCGGTGACCTGTCGAACGGGGACCCAGCCACCGACCTGTCGGCTGCCTGGTTGCTGCTGCCGGACGGTGGGGCCGACCGCTTCTTCGAGGCGTACCCGGTCGACGGGCCGACCTGGCGCCGGTCCAGGGCCTGGGCCGCCGCCCGTGCCCTCTCCCTGATCGCCATCGGCACTGCCGGCGAGAAGGGTCTCCGCGGCGGCAAACCGACCTGGCTCCCAGCCGGCCGCGCCGCCCTGCGCCGCGTCCTCACCTGAGACCGGCCGCCACCTGATGCGGTGTCAGGGGGCGTGTCAGTGTGGCGGCGGTTCGGTGTCAGCGCGGGTCAGCAGAGTGGTGGCAACAACAACAGTTCGCAACCACTTGAAAGGCACCACGATGACTACCTACACCACCCCCGAGCCGATCTCCGCAGTCCTGGACATGCCTGCCGGGCGCATCGAGTTCGTGGCCGCCGAGCGCGGCGACACCACCGTCGAGGTGCTGCCGGCGGACCCCAAGAAGAGCCGTGACGTGAAAGTGGCCGAGGAAGCCCAGGTCGGGTACGCCGACGGTGTCTTGCAGATCCTGGTGCCGACCAAGAACCAGTACTTCGGGCCGAGCGGATCCGTCGCGGTCAGTGTGCACCTGCCGGCCGGCTCCGAGGTCCGGGTGAAGGTGGCCAGCGCCGAGCTCAAGGCGGTCGGGCGGTTCGCCGGCTTCACCGTCGAGAGCGCGCACGGGACCATCGACCTGGACGAGGTCGCTGCGGCGCACGTCACCACTTCGGCCGGGGACGTGCACGTCGCCAAGCTGAACGGTCCGGCGGAGATCCGTACCAGCAAGGGCGACATCAAGATCGCCGAGGCCGTGCAGGGTGAGGTCGTGCTCCGCACCGACGCCGGCAACGTGGAGATCGGCGCCGCCGCGGGGGTCTCGGCCTCCCTGGACGCCGGCACCGCGACCGGCCGGATCAGCAACTCGCTCAACAACACTGCCGGCGCCGCCGCGGAGCTGAGCATCCGCGCCACCACCAGCGTCGGCGACATCATCGCCCGCGGCCTCTGATCCCACTTCGGCAGCTCCGCGACACCATCCCCTGCGACACCCTGAAATCAAGGAGAACCACCATCATGGCAACGACATCTTCCGGCTTCACCGAGGCTGGACTGCGCCGGCTGCATGACGTTCTGGACCGGCACGTCGACTCCGGGAAGATCCCCGGCGTCGTCGCGCTGGTCAGCCGCGGCGACGGCGCGCCGCACGTGGAGACGCTCGGCAGCATGCGTCACGACGGCGATGCGCCGATGCGGCGGGACACGATCTTCCGGATGGCGTCGACGTCCAAGCCGGTCGCGGTCTCGGCGGCGATGGTGCTGCTCGACGAGTGCCGGCTGCGGCTCGACGACACGGTCGAGGAATGGCTGCCCGAGCTCGCCGGCCGCCAGGTCCTGAAGACGATCGGCAGCCCGGTCGACGACACCGTCCCGGCCCGGCGCCCGATCACCGTCCGGGACATCCTTACCTCGACGTTCGGGCTCGGCATGGACATGACGATGATCGGTACGCCGATCATGGCCGCACTGTTCGAGCAGGGCATCACCCCGAACCTGCCGGTGCCGATGCCGGAGCAGGACGAGTGGATGCGCCGCCTCGGCACGCTGCCGCTCATGTACCAGCCGGGTGAGCGCTGGCAGTACCAGATCAGCAGCGACCTGCTCGGCGTCCTGGTCTCCAGGGTGAGCGGCCAGTCGTACGACGAGTTCCTCCGCGAACGGATCTTCGAGCCGCTCAGTATGAAGGACACCGGGTTCTATGTGCCGGCCGACCAGATCCACCGGCTGCCTCCGCTGTACGCACCGGACCCGGCGACCGGCGAGTTCCAGGTGTGGGACGAGGCCGAGGGCGGCCGGCACAGCACGCTGCCGGCCTTCCAGGGCGGTGGCGGCGGGCTGAACTCGACCGCCGACGACTACCACGCCTACTTCCGGATGCTGCTGAACCACGGCGTCCACGACGGGCAGCGCATCCTGTCGCGGCCGGCCGTCGAGCTGATGACCAGCAACAGCCTCACCGCTGCGCAACTGGTGGATCGGGAGGCGTTGGCCCGCGACAACGTGCACATCTCGTTCGGCCAGGGGCAGCAGGGTGGTTGGGGCTTCGGGATGGCCGTTCGCACCTACCGCGGCGACTACGCGCCGGTCGGTCAGTTCGGCTGGGACGGCGGCGCCGGTACGTCGACGTACGCGGACCCGGTCAACCAGGTCGTCGGCGTACTGCTCACGCAGGTCGGCACCACCGTGCCGTCCGCCGTACAGCTGGCGAACGACTTCTGGACCACGCTCTACCAGGCACTCGACGACTGACGATGCTGTGAGTTGGCCGGCCTGCGCGAGAGTGCAGGCCGGCCGAGGGTTGCGGGACGGATTTGGTGTATCGCGGTATTCGAACGTATGATCGAATGCATGAGTGGGCGTCCGGCTGGCCGAGCATACGGCGAGAGTTCAGGCCCGTCGGGAGCGCCGACCGGTCGTACCGCTCTGTCCGTAGTGCCCGAGACGTCGCAGGCGGCTGGAGCGGGTGAGACAAACCGTCAAAGCGGCGGCCACTGGGATGCCGAGTTCTTGGCGTTGGTCGATCAGGTGCGCGCTGATGCGAGCCTCGCAGCTCGGTGCGGACTACTCGGCCGGTATGACGTGCCGGACGACTCTCAGCGCGGCGTGGGGTTGTTCGAGGCGGTGGCCTTCCAGGACACGTCTGAACTGAACGACTCGGGTTGGCTGGATCGGCAGGAAGCGATCGTTCGGCTGGAGGCACGGCTGGCTGCCCTGAAGGCCGAGGCGGTCAGCGGGTACGAGTCCTCGTTGCGCGGAGTGTCAGCCGATCTGGGGCACCGTCATCCCGAGCCTGGGGATCGGGACGCGGAGCCCGGCGAACGTCGGTGGGTGGCGGGCGATCTGCGGTCAACCGCTGACGAGCTCGCCTTGGTCTGGCACCTGCACAAGGGTGCTGCGACGGCCCGGATTCACACGTCCTGCGAACTGGTGCACAACTTTCCTGAGACGTTGCGGGCGCTGTCGGAAGGCGAACTGACCGAGCGGGCGGCGTTCCTGATCGTGCGAGAGTTGTCGGTCCTGGACGATCTGGACGCGATGCGTTCGGCCGAGACCGCGATGCTGGAGTGGGCGCGGAGTCATCCACTGCAGAAGGTGCGGCAGCAAGCCCAGCACGAGGCGGCGCGGCGTTCGCCGGAAGCGCGCAGCAAGTCCCACGCTCGGGCGATGGATGAGCGGTCAGTGCGGATCTTCCCGAACAGCGACGGCACGGCCGAGCTGATCCACACCCAGGACGCACTCGACGCGAGCGCGGTGATGAACAGCCTGACCCGTGCGGCGGCGTACCGGCGTCGGCAGGGCGATTCCCGTTCCATGGATCAGCTGCGCGCCGACATCGCCCTGGCGCGGCTCCTGCCACGCTCCGCAGTCGGCGGACCGGTCGGCAAGGCTGATGCTGAACTGGGCGAAGAGCCGACCAACGGCGCAGACGCCACCGTGGTCATCCACGCGACGGGCGCCGAGATCCGTGCGCTGATCGACGGCGAAGAGGGGACCGGAGGGACCGCCGAACACTACGGCCCGATTCCGCAGCAGTCCCTGCTCAAGCACCTCACCCGCATCCTCACCGTGAGCCTTCGGACGGCGGCAGGCCGGTCCCGGCTCCGACTTCGGCTCAGTGACGAACCACCGACCGGGAGGCCGGACAGGTACACGCCGGACGCCGCTGTCGATCGCTTCGTCCGCCAGCGCGATCGAACCTGCCAATTTCCTGGCTGCAATCAGCCGGCCGAGTTCGCGGATGTGGACCACCGCGTCGCCTTCGCGGAAGGCGGGCGCACGACCACAGACAACCTCCATTGTCTCTGCCGTCACCACCACCGCCTCAAACATGAAGGTGGTTGGGTCGTCACGTCTGATCCTGATGGCGCGACGACCTGGGTCAGCCCGGTCGGCCGACGCTACCGAGTGACCTCGGCTGATTCTGGCGTGCCTCCAGGACGGTCTGCTCCGGAGTCATCCCGCCTCGAGTAGTTCGAGCACCCGCCGGGCGCCGTACTCGATCGGCTCCGGAGCGGCCGACCGGTCGTGGACGAACTCTGCGATGCTCACGTACGCCGCGGCCGCCGACAATGCAACCGACGCGCGGCCGCCGGCTCGGAGCGCCGCCTCCACGAACAACTCGTCGACGCCCGGCTGGGCGCCGTCGCGGGCCGCCGAGGCAGCCAGACACACCAGGTCGTACGCCCGCGATCCGCCGCCCGCCGCCTCGATGTCCACGATCCCGGTGATCTGCCCGTTGTCGATAATTAGATTGCCGAGGTTCAGATCGCCGTGCACGAAGTCGTCCTCCGGGAGGGACGCCGAGCGGTACGGTGCGCACAGCTCGGCGTAGCGCCGGAGCAGCTCGCCGCCGTACGGGCGTACGCGTTCCCAGACGCCGTCCCAGCCCTCCAGCACGACACCGCGCGACCAGCCCGACCAGCTCACACCATCGCCGGGCACTAGGTCGCGCTGCAGCTCGCAGATCGCAATCAGCTCTCTGGCGAGCGCCGTGTCGACGACCGAGTAGTCGCGTACCGGCGTACCAGGAACGAACGCCTGCAGCTGGTACGGCGATCCGGCGGCGGTCGTACCAACGGCCAGCCACTGGGGTGTCGGATAACCGACGGCCCGCGCCCGCTGGACCAGCTCGGCCGCCTGCTGGACGCGGGGTGCCCAGCCCGGGTTGTCGGTCCACTTCAGCACCACGCCGCCGGACAGCTCGAATGCTCCGGACTGGAAGCCACCGGCCAGTTGCCGCACGAGCCGATAATCGGTGCCTAGGGCAACGTTCAGCTCGGCGACAACCGACGCGGTGCTCTCCGTCATGGAATCCAAGCCATCAGGGTGTCAGCCGGTGCAGGTCGCGGGGGAACAGCGTGACCTCACGGACGTTCTCGGCACCGGTCAGCCGGGCCACGAACCGCTCGAGCCCGATCGCGAACCCGCCGTGCGGCGGCATCCCGTGCTTGAACGCCTGCAGGTACGAGCTGTACGCCGGAGCGTCCGCCGACTCGCCCCGCGCCGCCAGTGCCGCCGCGTATTCGGAGTATCGATGCAGGCGCTGGCCGCCCGTGACCAACTCGACGCCGCGGAACAGCAGGTCGAACGAGTTCGACCAGCGGGGGTCCGACGGCTGCGGATGCGTGTAGAACGGCCGCTTCACCATCGGGTAGCCCTCGACCGCGACGAAGTCGCTGCCGTGCTCGCGCAGCGCCCACTCGCCGATCGCACGCTCGTCCGCGGGCGCCAGGTCCGGCTCGTCCGGGTCCGCACCGGCGATCTTCAGGGCTTCGCTGAAGTGCACCACCGGTACGTCGACCGGGATCGACGGCACCTCGACGCCGAGCCGCTCCAACGCACCGCCGGCCCGCGAACCCACCGCCGACAGCATCTCGGCGATCGTGGACCGCAGGACGGCGAGCACGTCGCGATGGTCGCTGATGAACCCGAACTCGGCGTCCAGCGACACGTACTCCGCCAGGTGCCGAACGGTGTCGTGCGGCTCGGCACGGAACACCGGACCGACCTCGAAGACCCGCTCGAACACGCCGACCATCTGCTGCTTGTAGAACTGCGGCGACTGCGCCAGGTACGCGGGCCCGCCGAAGTAGTCCAGCGCGAACACGTTCGCCCCCGACTCGGTCGCCGTACCGACGATCTTCGGCGTCTGGATCTCCGTGAACCCCTGACCGTCCAACGCACTCCGGAACCCGTGCAGCGCGGCCGCGGCAATCTCCCAGCCGGCCCGTACCACCGGATGCCGCAGCGCGACCGGTGCGTTGTCGAGCACGACGGGCAGTCCGGCCGAAACGGTCGGACGCCACAACTCGATCGGCGGGGTCTCCGCCGGTTCCGTCAGAAGCGAGATCACCGGGTCGACGATCTCCGCGCCACCAGGAGCCTGCGGGTTCGCGGCGACCGTACCGGTCACCTGAACCACTGTCTCCTCGGTCAGCTCGTCCAGCTGCTCCTGCGGACCCTTGACGACGATCTGCGCCAGGCCGGAACGGTCTCGCAGGATCAGGAAACTGACGGCTGCGAGCCGTCGTCTTCGGTGCACCCAGCCGGCCACCGTGACGGACTGGCCTACTGCTGAGGGGATCTCATGGCTGAGAATGCGCATCTGCTGTTTCACCTCCAGGTCATTTCTCGAACCCCGGAGGTGTGGGCGAAGGGGAATCTCGCGGTGCCACCACACCTTCACCAGACCTGCACAGCTCAGGTCGGTCTGGCCTCTTGCACAGCAGTCGCTCGGGAGTGTCTTCGCCACCGCTGCACGTATCGCCTTCTCAGCTACCGGCGACTCTCTCGGACGTGCAGTACGGGACTACTTGGTTCCGTCAACGCGAACAACAACCAGGATAGGCGATCCTGCAACCCGGTTTCACCGCCGGGACTGCGAGGGTGGGATCTGCGCCGTGTCGGTGTCCTCGCGGCCGCCCACCCTGGCGTGCACGGTGAACTGGTTGTTGGACCCGGTCCCGGGCAGCCACGCATTCCACTCCGAGTTGAGCGGCTTCTTGTAGTTGTTCGTCCAGCAGGTCGCGCGGCGGATGTCGCTGGTCCGGTCGCAGGTCCAGCCCAGGTCCCACGACGGCAGGAAGGTCAGGTTGCGGCCCCAGGAGATGTCGAGCTCGACCCGCCGGCCTTGGGCGCCGTTCACCTTCAGGAACCTGTTGTAGACGAAGGGGTTCGGGTCGGTGTGCGGGGTCGGCGTGAGGATCTGCAGCAGCGACTCGTCCTGCTGCAGCGCCGGCAGCACCTCGGAGTCGACGTCGCTGACCAGGTCGGCCTTCGCCGTCACAGTGAACGTCCGCGCCGCGGCCGACGACTTGTCCGGTACGTCGAAGCTCGCGGGCAGCGGAGCCGGCTTGTCGGGGTTGGCCGCCGTACAGGTCGCGGTGGATCGCGAGCACTTCCACCCGGCCGGGCTGGCCGCGATCGGCCACTCCAGTGCGGAACCGTACGCGAGCTTCAACGTCACGCTGGTCCGGCCGGTGCGCGGGGCAACGGTCAGGATCCGGTGGTGTACGTCCGGGTCGGCCTTGCCGTCCACGATCTTGAGCAGGTTCTCGTCGGTGCTGGCCGCGGCGTTCACGGTCGCCGAGTCGTCGTCGTACAGCCGGCCGGTGCGGGCCGAGACGGTGAACGTCCGTTGCGCGGCGGTGCCGCCGGTCGGCGCGGCGAACGTGACCGCCATCGGCTGCGGGTTCGTGGTGCTGCTCGCCGTGCATTTGCCGGTCGACTGCACACAGGTCCAGCCCGGCGGGTTGCCGGCCAGCGGCCACTCGAGCTCGCTGCCGTACTTGAGGCCGATCACCACCGGGTTCTTGTTCCCGGCGGGGGTCTTGATCGTGATCGTGAACCGGACGCCGCCGGCCTGCGCACCGTCGGCCCGCGCGGACCGGGTTGTTGGCCGGTCCGCCGGAGCGGGGCCGCCGCCGCTGTGCGGGATGCTGATCGTCACCAGGCCCTCGTCGAGAACCGGCGTCGTCGGGGTCGGCTTCGGCGGCGTACTCGGCGGAGGTGTCGGCGTCGGCACGGGCGTGGTCGGTGCCGGAGTTGTGGGCGCGGTCGTCGGGGGCGCGGTCGTGGGGGCCGTGGTCGGTGCCGTCGTCGGCTTGGTCGACGGCGGCTTCACGGTCGGCGGCTGCACTGTGGGTGGTTTCACCGTCGGTGGCTTGACCGGCGGTTGCGTCGGGTTGGTCCCCGGCGGTTGCGCCGACTGGGTCGGCTTGGGCGGCTGGTCGATCGCGGCCGGGGGAGTGTCGTTGCCGGTGAGCGCCATCGCCGCCAGCACCGCCGCGACTGCGACGACCACAACGGCGCCGGCGCCGACCGCGGTGCGGGTGCTGTTCTCGGTGACCTTGCGCCAGCCGGTGACGAAGAAGCCGACCAGGCCGATCTTCGCCCCCGAGGCAGCGGCCAGGTAGCCGAGGCCCGCGGTGCCCAGCAGGGCCGGGGCGAGCAGCGCCGGCAGCGCACTGTTGACCTCGACGAGCTCGAGGTACACCGCGGTGCACTTGGCGCAGTCGTCCAGGTGCTCGCGGACGTTCTTGTTCTCGCGCTTGGTGAGGCCGCCGCGGACGTACGCGCCGAGGCGCTCGGTCGTCCAGCGGCAGCGGTCGCCCGCGACGTCGGCCAGGTGCTGCTGCAGGTACGCCTGCCGCAGGCCCTCGCGGGCCCGGTAGGCGAGCGCGGACACGCCGTTCGCGGTCATGCCGAGCAGCGGCGCGATCGCGGCCGGCTTCTCGCCCTCGACCTCGGTGTGCCACAGCACGGCCTGCCAGCGCTCCGGCAGGCTCGCGAACGCCTTCGCCGCCGCACCGCTCTCGAAGCCGGTGACGGTCGGGTCGTCGAACGTCTCCGGCTCCCGCTCGTACGCGGCGATGTCGCCGGTGGACTGCACCTTCTTGCCGGAGCGGATCCGGTCGACGTGCACCCGCCGGACCGTCGTCAGCAGGTAGGCCCGGAACGAGACGTCCGGGCCGCCGCCGGCGCGGAGCGCGTCCAGGACCTTCGAGAACGCGTCACTGGCCAGGTCGTCGGCGTCGTTGGCCGGTACGAGCTGGCGGGCCATCCGTTCGGCGGCATGGTGGTGCCGCGCGTACAGCTCGCCGTACGCGTCCAGGTCGCCGTTGCGGACACGCGCGATCAGCTCGGCGTCGCTCGGTGCATCCGGCTGACCGTCCGGCGTCTCCATCCGTCTCCCCGTGGCTCTGTGACAACTCTCCGTGCGGCAACGTGACGGTGCGTCACTTTTAGTTGCCGAGGACAAGGCTCCCACGTGTGACGCCCGAACGCATCATCTCTGACGCGGGAACTGTGCCTCTTTCCTTACGACAGCGCCAGTCCCGAAGTTACGCGAAAAAAAGTGCCGAGAAATTTCTGCGAATCCGCGTCATGAACCGGCACCGGGTCTGTCTCATCGCCGTACGACGCTTCCGGCCGGCCGGTCGGGAGACTGACGGGACACCTGAGGAGGGCCATGTCGCTGTTCGCGGACATCCGCCGACGGCTCGACCTGCGTCCGAGCAAACCGTCCCTGAACCTGGCGGGGTCGCCCGCCCGGCCTGCGCCGGAGGCGTCGTCAACCGAACCACCGAGCGGGCGGAGGGATCCGCTCGGCACACCTGGTACCGATCACAGCGCCTATCTCGCGATCGCCGAGGCGCTCACCGACGGTGCCGATGTCGTGCCTGCATCGGACGAGACCGGACGCCGCCTCGCGGCCGATGGAGTCTCACTGGTGGAGGCACTTGATGGGCTGAGTGCGTTGTACCGCTCGATCGCCGGGGGCGAGCCGGCTTTCGCGGCGGTACGCGCACTCAGTTCCAGCTGGGCAGATGCCTCGCTTGTCTACCTGCACTCGCTGTCCTGCGAGGACCCGCTGACCGGGCTGTCCAGCCTGGCGCACCTGCGGTCCCGGCTCGGCGAGCTCTACCGAGAGGCGGAGTTCCGTGGAACTTCCGTACCGCAAACCCATGCACTGGTGGTTGTCGAACCGCTCGATCCCCCGGGCACGACGCCGTTCGACCGCGAGCTCCGCCTCGTCGACGTGGCGGAGTGCCTGCGGATCGTCTTCTGCGGCGGTGACGTACTGGGCCGCGTCGGCACACACCGCGCGGCGGCGGTCGTCGGCCGCGAGCCGAACCTGCCGGAGCAGGTCGCGACGGTACGAGCCCTGATCACGCAGTGGCGGCTGGACACCGACGTACCGCAGCTGGCCCGGACCTGGATCGAGGGCCTGCCCGCCAGTGACGCCATGGCCGGGCGGTTGCTCGACGAACTGGCCAGACCCTGAACTTGCGCCCGGACGCCTACAGGGGGGCGCCCGGGCGCATCACACCGGCGGCGGATCGCTCAACACGGGGTGGGCGATCCGCCGCCTTATGTCTCCAGCAAGCGCTCGATCAACTCGGCGTATCCGATGCCGGCGCCGGCCGCGGCGACCGGGACCAGGCTGCCGGGGGTGAGCCCGGGCAGCGCGTTGACCTCGAGGCAGTACGGCGTACCGGCGGCGTCGCAGCGGAAGTCCGCGCGGGAGTACGAGCGACCGAAGCCGAGGGCGTGGTGCGCCCGGACCGCGAGCTCCTGCAGGTGCTCGGCCAGCTCCGCGGGAATCGCTGCCGGGCAGACCTCCCGGACTGCGCCCGGCTGGTACTTGGCCTCGTAGTCGAACAGCGGCGTCGTCAGCTCGATCTCCGTGACCGGCAACGGGCTCCCGCCGATCACTGCGACGGTGAACTCCCGCCCGCTCAGGAACGGCTCGATCAGTACGGGACTGTCGGCCGTGACGTCCTCGATCGAGTGCGCCAGCCGGACCGCCACACTGGAGCCCTCGGCAACCGGCTTCACGACCACTGGCCCGTTCGCGAGCAGATCCTTGATGCCGGCCGGCGGCTCCGGCTGCTCGGCCGGGTCGAACTGCACCCGGGGCGGCACCGGGACCCCCGCCGCTTCGAGCACCGCCTGGCTGCGGCCCTTGTGCCAGGTGATCGCGCAGACGTCACTGCCGGCTCCGGTGAACGGGATGCCTGCCAGTTCGAGCATCGCCTGCACGTGGCCGTCCTCGCCCCAACCGCCGTGCAACGCCACGAAGACCCGGTCGGCGTTGCGGAGCTGCTCGTGGACCGGGCCGCTGGTGAGAGTCGCGTACATCCGTCGGCCGAGCGCAGCGCGCTCCGACGCGGCCGGTGGCACCGACGGCACCAGTACGGCGGCGTCGTCGGCGGACACCCGCTCGGCGAGGACCGGCTGCTCGGCGGCCGGGTCGACGAGCATCACCTCGTGGCCGCGCTCGGTCAGCGCCTTCGCCACTGCCCAGCCCGACGAGCGGGACACGTCCCGCTCCGAACTCTCGCCGCCGCACAAAACCACGACTCGCATGACAACTCCTTACTGCTGACTACTGTTGACGCTCGGAGCCGCCGGGAAGTTCGGATCAGGTCTCCTGCACGGCGGCTGCCGGCAGGGGTTCGGGCTCGAGGTGAATGTAGCGCGGGCCGCGGAACAAGGATGCGGCGGCGCCGACCAGCGACATCCCGATCGCGACCGCGAACACGATCACCAGACCGTGGTGGAACGGGCCGGAGATCAGTTCCGGGAAGAACTGCTTGCTGGTCAGGGTACTGAGGTCCGCGCCCTTGATCGCCGACGCCGGGACGGCCCCGAGGGCGGTCCCGATCGGGTTGTAGCCGAGGAACGCCGCGAACAGGCTGCCCACCGGCGGCTGGTTCCCGATGCTCGCGGCAACGGCCTGCGGTACGCCGTGCGCGTGCAGTCCGTCGGTGAGCGTACGGGGGAGTGTCTGTGCCAGCCCGGCGATCATCATCGTGAAGAACACGCCGATCGACAGCGACGTCCCCGAGTTCAGGAAGGTGCCGCGCATGCCGGAAGCCGCGCCGCGCCGGTTGGCCGGCACGCTGTTCATGATGGCGGTGGTGTTCGGCGCCGAGAACAATCCGGAGCCGACGCCGTTCAGTACCAGCAGTCCTGCGAACGCCCAGTAGCTGAAATCGGTTGGCAGCACCATCAACCCGGCGAAACTCAGCGCGACCAGGAGCAGCCCGCCGGTGGCCAGGGTCCGTGCGCCGAGCCGGTCGGAGAAGTAGCCCGACAACGGTCCCGCGATCAGGAACGCCACCGTCAGCGGCAGCAGGTAGATGCCGGCCCACAGTGGCGTGCTCTCGAAGCTGTAGCCGTGCAGCGGCAGCCAGATGCCCTGCAGCCAGATGATCAGCATGAACTGCAGCCCGCCACGACTGACCGACGAGAGCAGGCCCGCGAGGTTGCCCGCGGAGAACGCCTGGATCCGGAACAGCGACAGGTCGAACATCGGGTCCGTCGTACGCGCCTCGACCACGCAGAACACCACCAGCAGCGCAACGCCGGCGATCAGGCCGGTCAGCACCCACGGGCTCGTCCAGCCCATCTCGTGCCCGCCGTACGGCTGGATCCCGTACGTGATCGCGACCAGGATCGCGGTCACGCCGACCGCGAACAACGCGTTGCCCCACCAGTCGATCCGGGCCGCGGTCCGAGTACTGGTCTCCTGCAGGCTGCGGTACGACCAGATGGTGCCGAGCAGGCCGAACGGGACCGAGACGAAGAACACCAGCCGCCACTCGACCGGTGCCAGCACACCGCCGACGATCAGCCCGATGAACGAGCCGCCGATCGCCGCGACCTGGTTGATCCCGAGCGCGAAGCCGCGGCGGTCCGCGGGGAACGCGTCGGTGAGGATCGCGGTCGAGTTCGCGAACAGCATCGCGGCGCCGACACCTTGCACGATCCGCCACAGGATCAGCCAGAGCGCGCCGCCGCTCTGCGTCAGTGGATCGAACACGAGCGCCACGGAACCGGCCGTGAAGACCGCGAACCCGAGGTTGTAGATCTTGACCCGGCCGTAGATGTCGCCGAGCCGGCCGAGCGTCACGACCAGGACGGCGGTGACGACCAGGAAGCCCATCAGCATCCAGAGCAGGTAGCTGACGTTGCCCGGACGCAGCGGGTCGAGCTTGATGCCACGGAAGATGTCCGGCAGCGAGATGATCACGATCGAGGAGTTCACGGTCGCCATCAAGACGCCCAGCGTGGTGTTGGACAGTGCCACCCACTTGTAGTGCGGGTGATCCCGTTCGACCGCGAAACGACGGACGGAGTTGTCGCCTGAAGTCACAGGAGCACTTCCCCAGAGAGAGGTAATTTGCTTAGCAAAGCTAAGTATATCTCGTACCCGGAGGCTGACCTCCGCTGGGGGGTTACGGCGCGGTTATGGCACCACGACGACGACCGGGGCGTCCTTGCGGCAGGTGAGGCGGTGGCCCAGGGAGCCGGTGAGGCGGTGCCAGCGCTTCGAGGAGCGGCCGACGACGACCAGGCGGGCGTCGACCTCGCGGGCGACGTCGGACAGCGTGCCGATCGCGTCGCCGTACTCGCCGACGAAGCTCAGCTGGACGCCGGCCTCTTGGGCTCGGCGGCCGGCCTCGGCCTCGATCTCGGCGGCGAGTTCCTTCTGGGTGTCGCGGGCGGCGGCGAAGTCGTACGGAACGCCGAGCGCCGCGGTCGGATCGGAGTACGGCATCACGTACACCGCGACCAGGCGGCCGTTGGTCCGGAGCGCCTCGCCGGCCGCCCACGCGAAGGCGTCCCAGCTGGTCGTCGAACCGTCGAGGCCGACGACGATCGCCGGCTCCGCGGTGGGAAGGTCCCGGGGGAGGCGGCGCGAGAGAGGTTCGCGGGCTTCGGCGTCGTAGTTCATTCTGGTCACCTCTTCGGCAACGGGGTGCGGCTGTCCTGGCTCTCGCCGGCGAGCTGGATGAGGCGTGCGAGCGCCGGTACGGCGGCATGCAGGGCCTCGGCGTCGGTGTCGTCGAGCTTGTCGATCAGGTCGGTGAGGGTCGACGCGCCCTCGGTCCGCATGTCGCGGAGCCGGGCGCTGCCGGTGTCCGTACTGGCAACGAGGACGACGCGGGCGTCCGCGGCATGGCGGCGGCGCTCGACCAGACCGAGGTCGGCCAGCTGCGTGACCAGCGCGGTCATCGACGGCTGGGTCACCTCTTCGCTGACGGCCAGGTCGGTCAGTCGCCGCGGCCCGGTGCGCTCCAGCGTGGACAGTACGGAGGCTGCCGTCAGGCTGAGCGTGCGCGGGCGGCGCCGGATCGCAACCGTCGCCAGACCGAAGAGAGCCTCGCCCACCGTGGCGCTGCGGGTACTCATACGACAAGTATAGGCACAGTTATATAGCTCAAGCTATGTGATCTGCAGCGTGTCGGTGCAGGTGTCTAGGCTGGTCGCATGTGCGGTAGGTATGCGTCCGGGCGGGCGCCGTCGGATCTGGTCGCGGAGTTCGAGATCGAGGCGGGCAACGTGCGTGAGTCCGTCGAGGACCTCGGCGAGAACTACAACGTCGCGCCGACCAACCAGGTGATCGCGGTCGTCGAGCGGAAGAACCGCGAGCAGCCCGACGAGACGGTCCGGAAGCTGACCACGGTCAAGTGGGGTCTGGTGCCGTCCTGGGCCAAGGACACCTCGATCGGCAGCCGGCTGATCAACGCGCGGATGGAGACGGTCGCCGAGAAGCCGGCCTTCAAGAAGGCGTTCGCCACCCGGCGCTGCATCCTGCCCGCCGACGGGTACTACGAGTGGTACACCGCCGAGGAGAAGCTGAACGGGAAGCCCGTCAAACAGCCGTACTTCATCCACCCGCCGGACGGCAGCGTCCTGGCGATGGCCGGGCTGTACGAGATCTGGCGGGACAAGTCGGTCGAGGACGCGGACTCCGACGACGCCTGGCTGTGGACTTGCACGGTGCTCACCACGTCGGCCACCGACGACCTCGGCCGGATCCACGACCGGATGCCGCTGCTCGTCGAGCGCGAGCGGTACGACTCCTGGCTCGACCCCCTGTCCTCGGACCCCGACGAGCTGATCGAGCTCCTGGTACCGGCCGCTCCCGGCCGTCTCGAGGCGTACGCCGTCTCCAAGGCCGTCGGCTCCGTGAAGAACAACGGCCGCCACCTCATGGACCCGCTGCCGCCCGACGGCCAGGACCCACAGGACGGCCCGAGCACGCTCTTCTGAGCTCTTCTGGGTTTCGCTCCCACGCTCCACCGGTCCTGATGACAGGATGGGGCGGGTGACCGACGAACGGATTGTGGGGACGCCGCACGGAGAGGCGCGGATCGTGGCGCATCGCGCCCGCCGCCCGGTGGCGACGCTGGCTCTCGGTCACGGTGCCGGGGCCGGGATCGAGTCCGGTGACCTGACCGCCCTGGCCGCCCGGCTGCCGAAGCAGGACATCAACGTGTTCCTGATCGAGCAGCCCTGGCGCCGGGCCGGCCGCAAGCTCGCCCCGGCGCCGAAGCTGCTCGACGAGGCCTGGATCTCGATCATCGGCCAGCTCCGGGTCCGGACGCCGCTGGTGATCGGCGGCCGCAGCGCCGGCGCGCGCGTCGCCTGCCGGACGGCGAGCAGTCTGGGCGCGTCCGGCGTACTGGCAATGGCTTTCCCGCTGCACGCCCCCGGGAAGCCGGAGAAGTCGCGGGTCGGTGAGCTCCAGGGCGCCGGCCTGCCGACGCTCGTCGTCCAGGGGGAGCGGGACCCGTTCGGTACGCCGGAGGAGTTCCCCCCGCTCACCGAGATGGCGGTCGTCCCGGACGCCGACCACGCGTTCAAGGTGCCGAAGCGCGCCGAGCTGGACCAGCAGGAGACGTACGACCTGCTCGTCGAAGCGGTGTTCGAATGGGTGATCCGCGAGATCTCCGGCTGACGGCTCGAAGGGCCCTGTACGCCCGGGAATGCGCCTGCGACGGGGCGTGTTGTGACGTACATGATGGCGACGAGACAGGCTCCGGAGCGGACTGCTGGGAAGATGCCGGTATTCTCGATCCCGATGCCGACTCCCACCACGACCGAGACACCCGAGCAGCGCACCGCGCGGTTCGAGCGTGAAGCGCTGCCGTTCCTGGACCAGATGTACGCCGCCGGGATGCGGATGACCCGCAATCCGGCCGACGCCGAGGACCTCGTACAGGACACCTTCGCGAAGGCGTACAGCTCGTTCCACCAGTTCACGCCGGGCACCAACCTCAAGGCGTGGCTGTACCGGATCCTGACCAACACGTTCATCAACGGCTACCGGAAGCGTCAGCGCCAGCCGACGCAGTCGCCGACCGAGGAGATCGAGGACTGGCAGCTCACCGCCGCCGAGTCGCACACTCCCGGTGGACTGAAGTCGGCCGAGGCGGTCGCTCTCGAGCACCTGCCAGACTCCGACGTCAAGTCGGCCCTGCAGGCCATCCCGGAGGACTTCCGGCTGGCTGTGTACCTGGCCGACGTCGAGGGCTTTGCCTACAAGGAGATCGCCGAGATCATGGGCACACCGGTAGGTACGGTGATGTCGCGGCTGCACCGCGGGCGGCGCCAGTTGCGTGAGCTGCTCGGCGACTACGCCCGGGACCGCGGTCTGATCCCCGAGCCGGACGAGAGCCCGGACCAGAGCACGGACGCGGCCGCGTCGAGCACCGACTCAGCTGCGAAGAAGGAGGAGTCGTGAGCTGCGGCGAGCCCCACGACGTCGACTGCGGGGAGATCCTGCAACGGGTCTACGTCTTCATCGACAACGAACTCGAAGACGCCAGTTCGGACGAGATCCGGCAGCACCTCCAAGAGTGCGCCCCGTGCCTGGACGAGTACGACCTGGAACGCTGCGTCAAGAAACTGGTCCACCGCTCCTGCGGCTCCGACCATGCGCCCGACGCGCTGCGCCAGAAAATCCTCCTGCGCCTAACCCAAATCCAAATCGAAACAACGATCACGACGACCGATTGATTTGATCAAACGTCAGATCGAGTACACGACGACCTGGTAGTGGTCGATTTCCCCGCGGTGGAGTTTCGCGAGTAGTTCACGGGCGTCGGCGTAGTAAACGTCGGCTCCATTCCGGAGCATCGTCATTGCGGTATGCAACTGATCGGCCGCCGAGGCCCGGTCACCACGCGCCGCATTGATTCTGGCGAGTTCGACGTACAGCCGCCCTTCGCGTTCTGTGTCATGGGCGGTACGGGCCATCTGCAGGCCCGACTCGATGTGGCCGGCCGCGGCAGTGAAGTCGCCTTGGGCCGCGTGCGCGATTGCCAGCAAGTGGTGGCTCTCGCCCTGGAACGTCGCGTCGCCCGCGTATTCGACCACGTGCAGCGCGTACTCAGCCATCCGTACCGCGTCCTGGTAGCGGCCCACTTGAACGTGGACGAACGACGCGTTGAGGTAGCGCTTGAAGATCGCCCGGGTGTCGTTCGCCTGCT
Organism: Kribbella sp. NPDC048928; assembly: GCF_043197975.1. Lineage (NCBI taxonomy): Bacteria > Bacillati > Actinomycetota > Actinomycetes > Propionibacteriales > Kribbellaceae > Kribbella > Kribbella sp. NPDC048928. Next base: position 124,743 of record NZ_JBICUC010000012.1, read on the forward strand.
CGGCCAGGTCGATGGCCTGGGCAAACGCCTCGTCGGCCCGCGCGAAGTCCCCGGTACGGTCGTAGAGCCCGCCGACCGCCGTGAGCGAGACACCCTCCAGCGTGGTGTCCTTGATGGTGCGGCTCAGCGAGAGGGCTATCCGGCCGTACGCCAGCGCGTCGTCGATCTTTCCCTCCAGCCCGAGCAGATAGGCCAGCGACGAGCAGCAGCGCGCCTGACCGAAGCGATCGTCGATGTCGGTGAACATCTGCAGGGCGCGCTGGATGCGGGTGACCGCCGCGCCGGCCCGGCCTGTCTCCGCATCCGGAATCGCGTTGTCGTGCTGCAGCCAGGCGGCCACCGCGCGCCGGCCGTGCCGCAGTGCGAGCTCGACCGACCCGGCGCCGAGCTCTCGCATCTCCTGCCAGCGGCGTCGCGACTCGTGATAGCCGAAGAGCGCCAGCGGCATCTCGGCGAGCAGCGCGCTGTCCGCCAGACTCGACTGACGCGCCTGGCGGTAGCGATCCATCAGGTTTCGCTGCTCCAGGTCCAGCCAGCGCAACGCCGCTTCGCGGCCGCTGAAGACCGGAAGCAGCCCGCTGGTACCGACCGTGGCCAGCGGCAACCGTGGGTTGCCTGCGTGGGTGAGTGCTTGGCAGGCCCACGCCGCTTCCGTGTAGTAGCGGAGGACCCGGGACAGGGCCTCGTCACGTTCGGTGGGGGAGAAGGTCTGGTCGGCGACCTCGCGACCGTAGGCGCGGATGAGGTCGTGGAAGCGGAAGCGCGCCGGTGCGACGGACTCCAGCAGATTGAGGTCGACGAGGCGCTCGACGATCGCATCCGCCCGGCGCAGGGGCAGCTCTAGGACCGCGGCGGCGACGCCCGTCGTGAGGTCCGAGCCGTCCGGAACGGCCAGCCACGGCAGGGCCGCGGCGGCCTGGCGGTCGAGATCGCGGTCGCTGGTCGCGAGGAACTGCACAGAGCTGGCGATGCTCGCGCGGACGCCGGTCTCATCGGCCCCGAGGCTGTCGAGCCGGCGCTCCTCGTCCTGCAGTACGTCGACGAAGTGCTGGATCGGCCACGTCGGCCGGGTCGCGAGCCGGCCGCCGACGAGCCGGATCGCGAGCGGCAGCCGTCCGGAGTACGAGGCCAGGATCCTGGTGGCGTCCGGCTCCGCGGCGACGCGGGTCGGCCCGATGACGCCGGCCAGCAGATCCACCGACTCCGATTCCGAGAGCGCGTCGAGCATGATCTGCCGGGACCCCGACAGGTTGGCCAGCGAACCGCGGCTGGTGATGATCGCCGCCGATCCCGGATGGCTGGGCAGCAAGGGCAGCACCTGTGCGACCTCGGCCACGTTGTCGAGCAGCAGGAGCACGCGGCGGCCGGCGAGCTGGGATCGCAGCAGGGCCGTGGCGGCGTCGACCTCGTCAGGGATCGAGCCGACGTCCGAGCCGAGCGAGCGCAGCAGGTGCCGCTGGGCGTCGATCGGAGGCACCGGCTCGCCCGGCCCGTACCCGCGCAGATTGAGGTACAGGTGGCCGTCCGGGAAGCTGTCGACGAGCTTGTGCGCGACGTGCACGGCGAGCGTGGTCTTGCCGATGCCGCCCATCCCGGTGATGGTGACCAGGCCGACCGCCGGAGCTCCGGCACCGGACGAATCGCGAAGCACGGAAAGGATTGCGTCGACCTGGGCCGCGCGGCCGGTGAAGTCCGGAGCAGCGGGCGGCAGCTGCCACGGCGTCGGTACGTCGTCGGTCGCGGCCGCGGGCGCCGGCCTGCGCGGCGTGCCGATCTTGCCCCGGGCAACGGTGTGGAACTGGGTCGCCTCGGCGGTGCTGAGGCTCAGGGCCTCGACGAGGGAACGGACGGTGTCGGCCCGCGGGCGGCTACGGGTGCCGCGCTCGAGCACGCTGATCGCCTGTTCGCTGAGGCCGGCCCGGGCGGCCAGCGCGGCCTGGGTCAGGCCCGCGCGGGTGCGGAAGGTACGGAGCAGCTCGCTCAGCGTCGGCGTCGCCGGCTCGCCCACTCGCTCACCCTCCTTGGATCCAAGGCCCGCTATCGGTCAGTACCGAAATCTTCGGGCCCAACTCTAGGGGGATCCTCCGACGGGTGACGGTCGTTGTCCACAGGTCCCCAACGATCGTTTGAAAGATAGCATTCAGTATGCGGGTGGGGACTCTCCGAATACAGGACCTGTTATATCGCTGGTCTGCTGTAAAGCTGTGACCAAATCGCAAAGACCCCGGATTTCTCCGAGGTCCTCGCTGTCTGTAGCCGCCTGAGTCAGGCGTTCGGGCGCTTGCCGTGGTTAGCGCCCTTCTTCTTGCGTGCACGGCGCTTCCGGCCGGTCTTTCCCATTCCTAAGCCTCCTTGAAACAACTGCAAAGAGTCACAGTCTCTCATACCATGCCCGATCCTCGCGTAGTCGGCGGCCGGTCACGATCGGGCTTACAGTGTTTCGGCGCAGGTTCTAGGAGCAAAATAAGTATCAGTCAGCGAGTTGCTGTCTGCCCTCCTACGCCCTCCAGATCTGCGGGGCGTAAGACTGCGAACGCTGATAGGAGGTGACGTATCATGAGCGGCGACTTCTGGGACTGGTGATCCGGCGCATTCCGGATGGAAGCAGGGTGGTCGAGGCATGAGGCATCAGGCGCTTCGTGTCTTCGTCTCTGCCGCTTCCCTTCTGGCTGTTGTCATCCTTGTGCTGGCGGTGACGCGTGTCACCGATGTCTGGACGCTGGTCGTGCTGTGTCTGCTGATGCTGATCGGCGGATTCCTGCGCTTCTCCGTCGGCAGTAGTTATCTGGCTTCGCTGGACTCGGTCGTGCTGATGACGGTCTACGTCATCAGCGGTCCGTGGGCGGCGATCATCGCGGCCGGGGTCGCGTATCTGCCGCAACTGCGTCGGCGGTTGCCCTGGGAGCGGCGAGCCTTCAATGTGGCTCAGCGCGTTCTGGCCACTGCGGCCGGCGGTATTGCCTACACGCTGGCCAACGGCCCGGTCGGGGACGGGGCCCTCGACCACGAGTTCCGCGCGATCGCCGCGACGATGGCCGCGACGGTCGCGCTGCACATCGCGAACGCGGCGCTGGTGTGCCTGGTGATCTGGATCGACGGCAAGGCAAGCCCCGTGGACTTCTTCCGTCAGGTCGTGGTGCCGACCTTCCTCCCGATGGCGGGGTACGGGTTTCTCGGGCTGTTGCTTGCGGTCGTCTGGCTCGGCGGGCTGGGACCGGTCGCGGGGCTGCTCGTGCTGGTGCCGTTGCTGTTCGCGCGCTGGGCCCTCTCGCAGTACGAGGTGGAGAAGAACGCCCAGGCCGCGACGCTGCGCGCGTTCATCCAGGTCATCGAGACCAAGGACCTCTACACCCGCGGTCATTCCGAGCGGGTCAGCGAAGGCGTCGGCATGCTCGGCCGGCAGCTCCGGCTGTCGCCCGACCGGCAGGCCGCGCTGGAGAATGCCGGCCTGCTGCACGATGTCGGAAAGGTCGGCGTACCGACCAGAATCATCCGCAAGCCGGGAAAGCTCGACGACACCGAGATGGACGCGATCCGGCTGCACCCGGCGCGCGGTGTCGAGCTGATCGGGAACATCCCGTTCCTCGAGGAAGTGAAGTCGGCGGTGCTGCACCACCACGAGAAGTACGACGGCACCGGCTACCCGGCCGGTCTCAGCGGCACCAACATCCCGTACTTCGCCCGGATCATCGGGATCGTCGACGCGTTCGACTCGCTGACCTCGACCCGTTCCTACCGGCCGGCGCGGACCATCGACGAGACGCTGGCGATCCTGGTCAAGGACAAGCTCTCGCATTTCGACCCGGCGCTCGTCGACGCGTTCGTCGACGTCATCCAGCGCGAGGGCTGGAAGGCCCCGGTCGCCGAGCAGCCCGCACCGGACACCAGCGTGCAGATGGCCGTGGACCACGACGACCTCAGCCTCGGCAGCGGCGGCGGCGCCTCCGGGAACGCGGCGGGGCCGCTGTGACGGCACAGGACCCCGCCGACGGCCTGGACGTACGGCGGATGGGCAGCGGCGTCGTGATCGTCGTGGCCGGCCTCGGGGTCGGACTGGTGTCCGCCGTGCTGACCGCGCGCGAGGGCGTCAGCGAGTGGGCGTTCGCGCTGACTTTCGGCGCCCTGATCGCGATCGGCGAGATGGTCCAGTTCAACGTCGACCGGAGCCGCAACCGGGCACCGATCGCCACCAGTGCCGCGCTGGCGTACGCGATGCTCAGAGGCCCGTCGCTGGAGACGCCGCCGAGCGTCGCGCAGATCATCGTCGTCACCACCCTCGCCACCATGATCGGCATCTGCCCCCGGGCGATCGCCGGCTTGCGGTGGGACATCGTCGTGTCCAGCCGGCGAGCCCTGTCGGTCGCCTGTACGGCTTTGGTGTTCTCCGCGGTCATCCCTGTGGACCTGGGCTGGAACGGCTCCTGGCGGCACGCTGCGCCCCTGTGCCTGGCGATGCTGCTGGGTGTCCTGACCGCGGGCGTCGTGGACGCGCTGGTGGGCGCCGGCCAGGCGACCGAGACGGAGAACAAACCTTTCCCGGCCGCCCTGCGCGACGAGCTGACGGTGATGGGCCAGATCGGGATGGCGATGGGCCTCGGCGGCGTACTGCTGGCGGCCGGTACGTCGCTGCTCGGGCTCTGGGCGGTGCCGCTGGTGGTGGTGCCGTTGTTGCTGACCCAGTTCGCGTTCCGGCGGTTCGCGTCGGCGCAGCGGACGTACCGGACGACGGTGCGGTCCATGGCTCGCAGTACCGAGATCGCGGGCTTCAGCAGCCCGGGGCAGAACGCGCGGACGGCGACGCTGGCGGTGGCGATCGGAAACGATCTCGGCCTGACGCCGTCGCGGGTGGAGGCGCTGGAGTACGCGGCCCTGCTGTCGGGCGTCGGGCAGTTGGCGCTGGCGGATCCGAGTCCGGGCGGGGCCTCGTTGTTGCGTACCAGGGAGGAGCGGCAGCGGGCTGCGGCGATCGGGGCCTCGGTGATCGAGCGGTCCGGCGTACTGGACCATGTCGCGGAGATCGTCCGGCACTCCAACGACCCGTACCGGCACGGCCGCGCGAACGACGCGTCGATCCCGGTGGAGAGCGGGATCGTGAACGTCGCACTGGCCTACGAGCAGCTCGTCGGCGAAGGGTCCGGGCAGACGCCGGGCAAGGCGATGGAGTCGATCGGCCTGGGCATCGGCGCCGAGTACGACCCGATCGTGGTCGAGTCACTCCGCCGGATCGTCGGCCGCGGCTTCCGTTTCTGACCTGGCCGTCCGGCCGTGCCGGGCTTGCGGCGCCTCCAGTTCGCGGCTCGCCTTGGGGGACAGGTGAAGCAGCGCGGGCGTACCTGCACATGCTTCGAGGTCGTCCCATACCGGCGCGTTCGTCGTCGGTACGCGGCCCGATCCACCCATGCCGGCGTACAGCAGGAGACCGGCTCCGGCCGCGATCAGTACGTCGCCCGGACTGATCGCCTGTCCCAGTCCGGGCAGGGCCACCGGTACGACATCACCGAGCCAGCGCAGCCGGGTCGCCGCGTCCGCGACCTCGTGCCGCGCGTCGGTCACCATCGTGTTGCCGACGCCCGCGCGTTCCAGCGCCCGCAGCGACACCGGCATCGCACCGTTGAGCGCGACCACCAACGCATTGCTGAGGAACCCTAACGCCAGCAGGCCGACGCCGGGATGCCGCAGGTTCAGCCGCAGGAAGACGACGATGCAGGCCGCGGATCCGATCAGCCCGACCGGGTACGCCGTACCGCCGAAGAGTGCGCCGAGCAGTTGCCCGATCGCCGCGGCCGCGAGCCAGTGCACGCCCGTCAACGTGTTGCCGGCCAGGTTGCCGAACCGTCCGCCGGTCGCGAGTCCCGTCCCGGCGGCGAGCACCATGACGAGGAGGACCAGCAGCACGGAAGAGATTCTGCCGAATCAACGGCCCGAAACCGGGCAAGCTGACCCCGCAGCGTGTCGACTTAACCGCAAAAAGTGACGGCACTCGACAACAAAGCGGCGGCCGGGAAAGCTCCCGGCCGCCGCCACGACCACCCTAGGGCTTGACTGCTGCTGCTCCGCCGTCGTTGATGACGTCCTCGACGCCGGGGTCACCACGGTCCGCGGTGTAGTCCGACGCGTGCGTGGTGTCCACGCCGTCCGGCACCTTGACGGCCCGGAACACGAACGTCAGCACGACCACGACGATCACGTTGATGACGAATGCCGTCAGCGCGATGTACGCCGGGGTGTTGGTGAACGGGATGTTCGCCACCGAACCACCGAAGTGCTTCTTGGTCGCCGGGTTCACCACGTTGTACGCCGACAACGTGCCGAACACCATCGCCACCGCCCAGCCGGCCAGCAGCGCGTACCGGTGGAACCAGCGGGTGTACAGGCCCACCACGATCGCCGGGAACGTCTGCAGGATCCAGATCCCGCCGAGCAGTTGCAGGTTCAGCGCGATCGTCTTGTCCATCCCGAGCACGAACGCCAGCGCTCCGACCTTGACCAGCAGGGACGCGAGCTTGGAGACCTTGGCCTCCTGCTTGGGCGTCGCGTCCGGCTTGAAGAAGGCGCGGTAGATGTTGCGGGTGAACAGGTTGGCGGCCGCGATCGACATGATCGCCGCCGGCACCAGGGCGCCGACCGCGATCGCCGCGAAGGCGATGCCGGCGAACCAGGACGGGAACTCCTGGTCGAACAGCCGCGGGATCGCGAGCTGCGGGTTGGCCAGGCCGTCCAGGCCCTTCACGTTCACGTTCGCCTTGATCGCCATGAAGCCGAGCAGTGCGAGCAGTCCCAGCAGCAGCGAGTACGCCGGGAGGATCGCGGCGTTGCGCCGGACGACGTTGCGCGTCTTCGTGGACAGCACCGCGGTGACCGAGTGCGGGTACATGAACAGCGCCATCGCGGAGCCCAGGGCGAGCGTCCAGTACGACACGTAGCCGCCCTCGGCCGGGATGAACGCCCCGGTCGGCTTGCCGGTCGCCGGGTTCGGCTTGGCCAGCTTCTCCTGCGCCGCGTTGAAGATCCCGTCCCAGCCGCCGAGCACGTGCGGCAGGTAGAAGATCGCGACCAGGATCACCACGTAGATCAAGAAGTCCTTGACGAACGCGATCATCGCGGGCGCCCGCAGACCGGAGGAGTACGTGTACGCCGCGAGCACGGCGAACGCGATCAGCAGCGGCAGGTCCTTGGCGAGCGTGTTGTTGCCGCCGAGACCCATCGTCTCGAAGACCGCCTGCATACCGACCAGCTGCAGCGCGATGTACGGCATCAGCGCGAGGATGCCGGTCACCGCGACCGCCAGCGACAGCAGCTTGCTGCCGTAGCGTCCGTTCACGAAGTCGGCCGGCGTCACGTACCCGTGCCGGTGCGAGACCGACCACAACCGGGCCATGAAGATGAACACGATCGGGTACGCCACGATCGTGTACGGCACCGCGAAGAAACCGCTGATCGCACCGGTCGCGTACATGGCGGCGGGCACCGCGATGAACGTGTACGCGGTGTACAGGTCGCCGCCGAGCAGGAACCAGGTGATGAACGTGCCGAAGCCGCGGCCGCCCAGACCCCACTCGTCGAGGCTCTCGAGGTGACCGCCGCTGCGCCACCGGGCGGCCATGAAGCCCATCGCGGTGACGCCGGCGAAGATCACCACGACGATGATCAGCTGCACCCAGTCGATGTCGGTGTTCACTGGTCGCCCTCCTTCTCCGGGTCCCCGAGTCCCTGGGCCGCGCGCCGCTTACGCTCCTCGCCGCGCACCAGCCAGTAGCTGATGCTGACCAGGATCGCGGACAGGAAGACCCAGAGCAGCTGGTACCAGTAGAAGAACGGGAAACCCCACAGATGCGGATCCTTCTTGGCGTACGTCGGTACCAGCAACGGCAGGACGACGGCCACCACCACAAGTACACCGGAGATCCAGTACGCGGGTTTGACCGCGGACAATCGTGACACTGCAAACCTCCTCGGGACACTGCAGGCGCACCGGAGCACGCTACCGTTCGGAAACCGGTCGTACCAGATCAACAGGGAAGTGCATGGATAACGAAAAGGCATGGTTCGTACGGCGCCTCGTGCTGTCCGTGCTGTTCCTCGTCATCGTTGCCGTGCCGCTCTATCCCGAGCTGTTCGGGCTGGACGAGCTGACGCCGTTCGCGCAGCTGGCCGCGTTCCGCCCGCAGCTCCTCGTCGTCGTCCTGGTGCTGGCGGTCCTGATGCTGATCCGCCGGGGCTGGCGGATCGCGGCGGCGCTGATCGGCGTACTGGCGCTCGTCGGTGTGGCGCTGACCGCACCGCGGCAGTTCTCCGCGGCGCGACCGGCACCGGCCGGGGCGCGGGTACTGACTGTCATGGTCGCGAACGTGCTCGGTGGCGGCGCCCGGGCCGCAGACGTCGCGCAGCTGATCCGGGATCGCAGGCCGGACCTGGTTTCGTTGCCGGAGGCACAGGCCGACGTGCGCGAGCAGATCCGCGCACAGCTGCAGGACCAGCAGTACAAGGGATTCACCGCCCAGCCGACTCGGGCAGTGCCGGGCGCGACGAGCGTACTGGTGTCGGCGGCGCTCGGCGACGTGACGTTCGCGAGCGAGACCGGGACCACGTTCGGGAACATCGTGGTGACGGGCGGCAACCTCGGCTCGATCCGGCTGATCGCGTACCACGGCTACCCGCCGTTGCCGGACTCGGTGACGACCTGGAAGCACGACCTGCTGAAGGTGCGGCAATGGTGCACCCAGGATCCACCGACCGTGATCGCCGGCGACTTCAATGCGGGCGTCGACCACGCGGACTTCCGCGGCGCCCTCGGTGGGTACTGCCGCAGCGTCGGCCCGTCCGTCGGCGGCGGACTGCGCGGCACCTGGCCGGCCGACCAGCCCGCCGTACTACGGACGCAGATCGATCACGTCGTGGTGACCCGGCAGTTCCAGCCCGGCACCTTCACCACGTACCCGATCGAAGGGACCGACCACCGCGCCGTCGTCGCAACGATTGCCCTTGTGCCCTAGGAAGTCGTGGCCGGGCGGTAGATGTACGGCTGGGAAGCCTGTACCGCTTCGGTCAGCATCAGCAGCAGATCCGCGCGCGCCTCGATCGGGCGCCCGAACAGCTCGTCGTCGCCGGGGATCGGGAAACCCTTCACACCGATCGCGAGCTGGCTGAGCAGGACGTGCAGCACCCCGCGGGCGTTGAACACGTTCGGGCTCGGCCACTCCGGCAGCGTCTCGTGCATCAGCGGCTGCTGGCCCGCGGTCGCGGCGATCGGCTTCAGCCAGCGCTCGAGCTCGTCGCTGGTCAGCATGTTGCGGTGCAGGATCGTCATCACCGCATGCGCGACGCGATCGTGCTCCTCGTGCACCCAGCGGTACGGGGTGTCCTTGACGATCCGGTCCGCGAGCACGTCGAGCAGCGCCCGCAGCACACCGGCGTCGCAGTGCCGCGACCGCGCCAGCGCGCCGATCGCATCGGCGCCGTGGGCAACCGCATGCGCCCATCCGCAGTCCTGCACGTACCCGCGCAGGTCGCGCTCGCGCAGCAGCCAGGTCGCCAGCCGGTCACCCCAGCGCATCACCACCTCGTCGTGCACCAGGAACTCGGCGTTGTCGCGGTGGATCACCTCCGCCAGCGTCAGCGCGGTGAACGAGCGGCGGAAGACCGTGTCGGTACCGTCCTCACCGAGCCCGTAGTTCAGGCCGGCACAGAGTCCGTCCCCGAAGCCGGGCAGCAGATCGTCGTACACCCCGCGCTCGAGCCAGGTGGCGAGCGTCGGATAGGCAAGGGCGTCCCGGACCTGCGGATTGGTACTGGCCAGGCCGCGGACGAGCTCCTCGGTGAGATCGGTCAGCGTACGGTCGTGCGGTACCGCGTAGTCCGCGGCCATCACGTCCTGCCAGTACGTCGACTCCACCCGAGCATCCTTTCATCTGTGCCTGATCAATCAACACCTACACACACCCACTTGTCGAGCGAACCACCGCACCGGCTGGTATAAGGCCCTGGGTAGCATCTGACCGTGCCGTCTTTGACCGATGTGGCGCGGAACCACACCACGCTCGACCAGGCCGACCTGGACCGCCTGCAGTTGCTCGTCTCCGACTGGCAGATGCTCGCCGACCTGTCGTTCGCCGACCTGGTGCTCTGGCTTCCCGACACCGAAGGGCTGGGGTTCTGGGCCGGTGCGCAGATGCGCCCGACGACCGGACCCACGGCGTACCTCGACGACATCGTCGGCAGCTTCATCCCGCGCGGGCGCCGGCACCTGCTGGACCAGGCGTACGACGGCGGCCGGATCTGCCGCGAGGGCGACCCGGAGTGGCGCGACGACGTCCCGGTCCGGGTCGAGACGATCCCGGTACGCCGCGGCTCCCGGGTGATCGCGGTGATCGCGCGGAACACCAACCTGCTCGGTGTCCGCACCCCGTCCCGGCTCGAGATCGCGTACCTGCAGAGCGCGACGGACCTGGCCCGGATGATCACCGACGGCATCTTCCCGTACGGCGGCGAACGGCTGTTGTCCACCACCCCACGGGTCGGTGACGGCTGCATCCGGATCGATCGGCACGCAATGGTGACGTTCGCCAGCCCCAATGCGTTGTCTGCGTACCGCCGAATGGGCCTGGTGACCGATCTGGTCGGCTCCCGGCTGAAGGACGTCACCGCGGAGTTGCTGCATTCCGGACACAAGGTGGACGACGTGCTCGCGTCGGTGGTCACCGGACGCGCGGCCAAGGAGATCGAGATCGAGAACTCCGACGCCACCTTGTTCCTGCGGGCGATCCCGCTGCGCGCCGACGGGCAGCACGTGGGTGCCCTGATCCTGCTCCGGGACGTGACGGAGCTGCGCAGCCGGGAACGGGAGCTGGTCACCAAGGAGGCGACCATCCGGGAGATTCATCATCGCGTCAAGAACAACTTGCAGACGGTCGCCGCGTTACTCCGGATGCAGGCCCGGCGGATCTCGGTACCGGAAGGACAGGACGCGCTGGCCGAGGCCGTCCGGCGGGTCGGGTCGATCGCGATCGTGCACGAGACGCTCTCGGAGTCGTTCGACGAGCACGTCGACTTCGACGACGTGGCGGACCGCGTCGCTGCGATGGTCGCCGAGGTGGGGACGGTCGCGACCACCGTCCGGACCCAACGCCGCGGGTCGTTCGGCGTCCTGGACTCCGAGGTCGCGACGCCGCTGGCGATGGTGCTCACCGAGCTGATGCAGAACTCCGTCGAGCACGCCTTCGGCGGCCGCGACGGGGGAGCGGCGAACGGCTCGATCGAGCTCACCGCCGAACGCTCGCTCGGCCGCCTGCACATCAACGTGATCGACGACGGCCAGGGTCTCCCGGCGAACTTCGACTCCGAACTGTCCGGCAACCTCGGCCTGTCCATCGTCCGCACCCTGGTGATCGGCGAACTCGACGGCACCCTCACCTTCGGCAACCGCGCCGACCGCAACCCCGGCACCCAGGTAACCCTGGACATCCCAGTCAAGGACTGACCCGCCCACCCGCGCGTCGTGCCGACCCGCCCACCCGCGCGTCGTGCCGACCCGCCCACCCGCGCGTCGTGCCCGGCTCTCATCTCCTGTTTCGCCCGACCCACCCCCGCATTTGACTGGCAGACCCATCAAATATGGGGTTCCTGTCGTATGTGTGGGTGGACCGACGGCAGGCGGGCGTGGGGTTCCGGTGCGAAACTGGCTCACCAGCCAACCAACCGGGCCGGCTATGGACATTTCGACAGGTAGTGCACCCTGAGACACCGTGCGCGCCGTGCATTTTCACGCTCAGGTGCACTAGCCGCCGGCCAGACGCCGACCGACATGTCCTGTCGAACTGTCGGCCCGCCACCCCCCGCCCCCCCGGCCAGATGCCAACCGACTGTCCTGTCGAGCTGCCCGCCCCACCACCCCCCCGACCAGACCTGCCACCGCCGGGCGGCAGTTGGCGAGGGGGCCGAGCTAAGCGCGACGACTCGGCGCAGGCCTGCACGGAGGGCTGGACGAGGGTGTCGCGGCTCGCGTGCTGCATCAGCCAACCGCCTACTACCCGTGCCCCAACCCGCTGGACGGACGGAATGGGAGTCGTCGGCACCCACACATCGGACACAAGAGCGTCAAATAGGGGGTTCTGCACCGTGGATACGACTGTGGAACCCAGCATTTGCTGGGTCTGCCAGCCAAATTGGCTGGTCTGCCAGCCAAATGCGGAGGGGCGGCACGGCACCGGTGGGGTGGTGGCGTGGCGTGGCGTGGGGTGGGGTGGGGTGGGTGGTGGCGTGGGGTGGGTGGGGAAACAGTAAGGCCCCGCGGAGCGTTCCGCGGGGCCTCGAGAGGACTTGCTCAGGCGGTGCGAATGCGTTGGCGGGCGTTGCGGCGCTTCAGCGCGCGGCGCTCGTCCTCGCTCAGCCCGCCCCAGACACCGTGGTCCTGGCCGGCTTCCAGCGCCCACGCGAGGCACTGCTCACGCACGTCGCAGCGGCGGCACACCTGCTTGGCCTCCTCGATCTGCATGATCGCGGGCCCGGTGTTGCCGATGGGGAAGAACAGTTCCGGGTCCTCGTCGAGGCATACGGCCCGGTGGCGCCAATCCATGGCGGATCCCATCTCTCTCAGTAGTTGACGTATGCTGCCGAGTAGCTCTGTACCCGATCAGCGGTGCTGTACTCGTCGGTTCGTGTCACACGGGGGTCAGTGTGGCGCCTGTTGTGAACGCTTTCACGAACGAGACCATGTTCCCAATCTTGGCGGACCGAAACAAGAGTTCTGCAGTTGTCGATCCGATCACAACGCTTCCTTAACACTCCGAACTGGCACAGAGCGGCTCCCTCCCTCCGGTTATCGGACGAAGCGGCCCATCTGCAAGCACCCGTTCACTGCAAGTAACCGCATCAACCGGCTTTTGGTTACGCACAACCTGGAATCCCTGTGGGGCCTGGGTTCGCGCACCCCCTCGGACCGTCCGCACTAAGCTGGCGAAGTGCCGACCGACTCCCCAGTTGCCGCAGTGCCGAGACCGCTCAAGTTAGCTGCGGCAGTGGTCGCTGTGGAAGGGCTTGTGCTGATCGTTCTCGGAATTGCCCAAGCCTTCACGATCGACGGTTCCCGCCTCGTGCTCGGGCTCACCACGACCGGTTTCTTCCTGTTGTACGGCGCGGGGCTCGTCTTCGTCGCGGTACGCGGGCTCTGGAAGGCGGCTCGCTGGAGTCGCGGGCCGACCGTGTTCACGCAGCTGATCCAGCTCCTGGTCGCGTACAGCCTGTGGGACGGCGGCAGCAAGGCGATCGCGGCCGGCCTCGCCGTACTGGCCGTCGTGATCATGGTGTGCGTGTTCCAGAAGGCCTCCACCGAGGCCCTGACCGGTGGTGGCTCCAACGATCACCCCGTCCTCTAGCCCTACTCCTTGAGCAGCCCCGTCCGGAGTTCGGTGAGGGTACGGGCGAGCAGCCGCGAGACGTGCATCTGGGAGATGCCGATCTCCTCGGCGATCTGGGACTGCGTCATCCCGCGGAAGAACCGCAGCGTGAGGATCCGCTTCTCCCGGGTGTCGAGCTGGGCCAGCAGCGGCTTCAGCGACTCCCGGTACTCGACACTCTCCAGGGCCTCGTCCTCGCCGCCGAGACCGTCCAGGACCGTCGTCGCGTCGGTCTCGTTCTGATCGGGAGCGTCCAGGGACAAGGTGTTGTACGCATTCGCGGACTCCAGGCCCTCGATCACCAGATCCGGCGACAGCCCGAGCCGCTCAGACAGCTCCGCCACGGTCGGCGCCCGGCCGAGCTCCTGGGTCAGCTCGGCGGTCGCGGCGGTCAGCGACAGCCGCAGCTCCTGCAGCCGCCGCGGGACCCGGATCGCCCAGCCCTTGTCGCGGAAGTACCGCTTGATCTCGCCGAGGATCGTCGGGGTCGCGTACGTCGAGAACTCGACGCCACGGTCGGAGTCGAACCGGTCGATGGCCTTGATCAGCCCGATCGTGGCCACCTGGACGAGGTCGTCGTACGGCTCGCCGCGGTTGCGGAACCGGCGGGCCAGGTGCTCCACCAGCGGCATGTGCAAGGACACCAGGCCGTCGCGGGCGATCGGGTACACCGGATCCGTGCGCCCGGCCGCCATCTGCTGGAACAGGTCGGCGGTCCGGGTTCGTAGATCGGGGAACTCCTGGGCCTGTTCGTCGCTCACAGGCTCTCCGTGGCGGTGGCGGTGGCCGTCACGGTGATGGTGAGCCGCCCGTCGATCGTCTCCGCGGCAGCCGACTCCACCAGCGCGGTCAGGACGGTCCAGCCGAAGGACGTGGTGTCGGGCTGCCAGCCGTTCGGTACGACGGCGCTAGTGCGCACGGTGAGCTGCGGCGGCGCGATCTGGAACACGCACTCCAGTACGCCGTCGGCCGACTGCGGCAGCAGCAGTGCGCAGGCCTCGTCGACGGCGATCCGCAGATCGTCGATCGCGTCCAGCGTGAAGTCGTTGCGAGCAGCGAGGTTGCCCACCACCGACCGCGGTACGGCGATGTACGCGCTGTCCGCCGGAATACTCAGACGAACCTCAGCGGCCCCTGCACTGCTACTCACGTGATCTCCCTCGTATCGACCCGCCACGCCGACCATCATCCAACCTCAAAGGGTTTGATGCACGGCGAACGGGGCCGATACGAGGTGAGAAACCATCTAGGGGTGTTCGTGCTCCGAGCGGAGGCGGGTCAGGAAGGCTTGCGTACGGGAGTGCTGGGGGTTGCCGATGACGTCCTTGGGGGGACCGGACTCGACCACTACGCCGGCGTCCATGAAGACGACGGTGTCGGCGACGTCGCGGGCGAACGACATCTCGTGGGTGACCACGATCATCGTCATCCCGTCCAGCGCCAGCTCCCGCATCACCGCGAGCACTTCACCGACGAGCTCCGGGTCGAGCGCGGACGTCGGCTCGTCGAACAGCATCAGCTTCGGCTGCATCGCCAGCGCCCGCGCGATCGCGACCCGCTGCTGCTGCCCGCCGGACAGCTGCGCCGGGTAGGCGTTGCAGCGGTCCGCGAGGCCGACCCGGTCGAGCAGCTTCATCGCGCGCTCCCGGGCCGTCTTCTTGGTCTCGCCCTTGACCTGGGTGGGCGCCTCGACGATGTTCTCCAGCGCGGTCTTGTGCGGGAACAGGTTGAACCGCTGGAACACCATCCCGATCTCGCGCCGCTGCGCCGCGATCTCCTTGTTCTTCAGGCGGTACAGCTTGCCGTTCCGCTCGGTGTAGCCCATCAGCTCGTCGTCGACCCAGATCCGGCCGCCGTCGATCGTCTCCAGCTGGTTGATGCAGCGCAGGAAGGTGGTTTTGCCGGATCCCGACGGCCCGAGCAGACACACCACCTGCCCGCGATCGACATCGAGGTCGATGCCTTTGAGTACTTCGTTGTGGTGGAAGGACTTGGTCACATTGACCGCGTGCACCAGTGGCATCAGGCGCCTCCTGCCCCGGCCGGCCGCGCGGCACGGGGACCACGTGGCGCCTTGGTCCCGAAGCCGCGACCGAAGTGCCGCTCGAGGAAGTACTGCCCGACCATCAGCACGCTGGTCGCGGCCAGGTAGTACAGCGTCGCGGCGACCGCGATCGGGAACGTCTTGTAGAAGTTGCTGCCGATCGACTGCAGCTGGTAGAACAGCTCGCCGATCACGGGGACCGCGAGCAGCAGCGAGGTGTCCTTCAGCATCGCGATCGTCTCGTTGCCGGTCGGCGGCACGATCACCCGCATCGCCTGCGGCAGCACGACCCGGCGCATCACCTTGCCGCTGCTCATCCCGAGCGCCTCCGCGGCCTCGGCCTGGCCCGGGTCCACGCTCATGATCCCGGCCCGGGCGATCTCGGCCATGTACGCCGCCTCGGACAGCCCCAGACCGATGACACCGGCAACGATCCCGGTGAAGACCTGGTTCGCGTCCAGGGTGAAGAACCGCCAGTCGCCGGACATCCCGAGCCAGTCGATGATCTTCCAGTCGAACGGGACGCCGAACGAGATGCCCTGCTGGAACAGGATCCCGAGCGTGCCCATCGTGAACAGCAGGATGTAGCGCGGGATGCTCCGGAAGAACCAGGTGAACACCCAGGACACCCCGGACAGGATCGGGTTGTCCGACAGCCGCATCACGGCCAGCAGGACGCCGCCCCCGACGCCGACGATCATCGACAGCACGGTGACCAGCAGGGTGCCCTTCAGGAACCCGTTGATCACCGGCTGCTGGTTCATCGCCTGGAACACGAACCGCCACTCGAACGCCTTGTTCGTGACCAGCAGGTGCAGCAGCATCCCGGCCAGCACCACGATCACCGCGATCGCGACCCACCGGCCCGGGTGCCGGACCGGTACCGCCTCGATCCGCCCCGGGCGCTCCGGCACCGCGTCCTGCGGCGGGGCTTCGGTCTCAGCACTCATGGCAGCTCACGGATTCACGGCGAAGGTGGTGATCGCGCCCGAGTCGTTGTTCCACTTCTGCAGGGTGCTCTTGTACGTGCCGTCGGTGTTCAGCGACTGCAGCGCCTGGACGAGCGCCTGCGCGAACGCGGTCTGCGCCTTCGGGACGACATAGCCGTACGGCGCCGCGTCGTAGATCTCACCGACCTGGTCGAGCTTGCCGCCGGTCTGCTTGATCGCGTCCAGTACGACCGGGGAGTCGGCGAGCATCGCGTCCGCCTTGCCGCTGACCAGGTCCGCGGTGGCCTGGTCCTGCTTCTCCCGGACGACCAGCTTGATCTCCGGCTTGCCGGCCGACTTGCACTTGGCCTGCCGCTTGGGCATGTCGTCGTCGAGCTGCGTCGTACCCTTCTGGACCGCGACGGTCTTGCCGCACGCGTCGTCCGGGTTCACGCCCTTCGGGTTGCCCTTCGCGGTCGCCCACAGGGTGCCGGCGTTGAAGTAGCTGACCATGTTGACCTGCTGCTTGCGCTTGTCGTTGATCGTGAACGACGAGACGCCGACGTCGTACTTGCCGCCCTGGACGCCGGTGATGATCGTGTCGAAGTTGGCCGGCTGCCACTCGACCGTGACGCCGAACTTCTGCGCGACCGCGTTGAACAGGTCGACGTCCATGCCGACCACGGTCTTCCCGCCCTGCAGGAACTCGTTCGGGCGGTACGTCGCGTCGGTGCCGACGACGATCTTCCCGGCGGCCTTGATCTTCGGCGGCAGCGAACCGCTCAGGTCCGGACCCGCACTCGACGGAGCGCTGGAGGGGGCGCTCGAGGGGGCGGTCGACGGGGAGGTGGACGAACCACCTTCGAGAGAGTTCGAACCGCAACCGGCGGCCGCGAGAACCAGGACGCCGGACAGCACCAGCGTCCTCCGCAGGACAGACATCTAGTCCTCCAAAACCGGGCACCGGTCGGGCCCGGTGCCATGTGTCCGCATCTTGACACAGCGACCTGCGGGCAGCGCACGGACCAACCCCGAACAGAGACCTATTCGTAGTCTGGCCGCCTGAACGCTGCGTATCCGTCGTTCAGGCGGACACGCAGCGTCACCGGGAGGTGGCTCAGCTCGTCGGTTCCACGTGCGTCGGATCGAGGACCCGGCGCAGGAACGTCCGGGTGCGTTCCTCCTTCGGGTCGCCGATCACCTCGGCCGGCGGGCCCTGCTCGACGATCACGCCGCCGTCCATGAACACCACCCGGTCCGCGACCTCGCGCGCGAACGCCATCTCGTGGGTGACCACGAGCATGGTCATCCCGTCCAGCGCGAGCTTGCGCATCACCGTGAGCACGTCGCCGACCAGCTCGGGATCGAGCGCGGACGTCGGCTCGTCGAACAGCATCAGCGCCGGGTCCATCGACAGTGCGCGAGCGATCGCGACCCGCTGCTGCTGACCACCGGACAGCTGCGCCGGGTACGCCTCGATCTTGTCGCTCAGGCCGACCCGCTCGAGGTTCGCGCGGGCGACCTTGTCCGCGTCGCCGGCGGTGCGCCTGAGAACGGTGCGCTGGGCAACGGTGCAGTTCGCCAGGACGGACAGGTGCGGGAACAGGTTGAACTGCTGGAACACGATCCCGATCTGCTGCCGGGCCGCGTCCAGGTGACAGTCCGGGTCGGTGATGTCCTCGCCGCGGACGATCACCTGTCCCTCTTGCGGCTTCTCCAGCAGGTTGACGCAGCGCAGCAGCGTGGACTTCCCGGACCCGGACGGGCCGATCACGCACACCACTTCGCCTTCTTCCACGGTGAAGTCGATGCCGCGCAGGACGTGGTTGCTGCCGAACGACTTGTGCAGGTTCTTGATTTCGACCAGTGCCATCAGCGGGTCCTTGCCGTACGGGCTTCGAGTCTGCGGGCCAGGATGCCCAGCGGCAGGGTGATCACCAGGTAGCAGAAGCCGCAGACCACGATCGGGGTCAGGTTCGAGTCGGTGTTCGCCAGGTCGCGGCCGAAGCCGGTGAGCTCGTACCCGTCCGCGGCGACGCCGATCATGAACACCAGCGAGGAGTCCTTGACGAGCAGGATCAGGTCGTTGGTCAACGGCGGCAGCACGATCCGGAACGCCTGTGGGAGCACGATCTTGCGCATCGCCAGCCCGGCCGGCATCCCGAGCGAGCGGGCCGCCTCGACCTGCCCCTTCGGCACCGCCTGGATGCCGGCCCGGATCACCTCGGCCATGTACGCCGACGCCACGATGCCGAGCGCCAGCCAGACGACGCCGTACGGGTCCCAGGGAATCGTCATGCCCGGGAACGCCAGCGGCAGCAGGCTGAACGCGATGAACACCACGATCGCCGGCAGCCCGCGGAAGAACTCGATGTACGCGGTCGCGATCCACCGGTACGGGCCGACCTGGCTGAGCTTCATCAACGCCAGCAGGGTGCCGCCGGCCAGACCGATCACGAACGCGCCGGCCGTGTACTCGAGGGTCTTCACCAGCGCCTGCAGGACGCCGTTCTCGAACGTCGACTTGATGAACGCCGGGCGGAAGAACACGTCGGCGACCTGATGCCAGTCCGCGCTGAACACGGCGGCCAGCACCAGGACGACGAGGATCGCGTACTGGATCCAGCGGGAGCGCTGCGCCCGCTGCCGTGGGCTCAGCCCTCGCCGCTGAACAGGAGTGCCGGTGGAAGTAGTCACTTCTTCGGCTCAACCCCGAACCACTTCTTGTAGATCTCGTTGTACTTGCCGTCCGACTTCGCCTTGGTCAGCAGTTCGTTGAACTTCGTCACCAGCTTCGGGCCGCTGCCGTCCTTGAGCGCGCCGAAGCCGTACTGCTCGCCGGTGTTGAACTCGGCGACCACGGCCATGTCCGGGTTGTCCTTGACATAGGGGTAGAGCACGCCGTTGTCGTTGATCGCGGCGTCCACCCGGCCGGACTTCACGTTGTTCTCCTGCAGGGCGAGGTCGTTGAACGGGATCACCGTGTACCCGTTCGCCTTGGCGTTCTCGTCGGCGTACTTCTTGCCGGTGGTGTCGGCCTGGGCGCCGAGCTTCTTGCCCCGCAGGTCGGCGAGCGTCTTGATGCCGGAGTCCTTCTTCGTCATCAGCACCTGGGTGGCGTCCATGTACGGGTCGGTGATCGCGATCGCCGCCTGACGCTCCTTGGTGATCGTCATCGCGCCCATGCCCATGTCGCACTTCTTCGCCTGGAACGCGGCGCCCGAGGTGACCTGCGACCACTCGATGTTGACCACGTCGTACTCCACGCCGAGGTCCTGGGCGACCAGGTCGAGCAGGTCCACGTCGAAGCCGACGACCTTGGTGCCGTCCTTGTACTGGAACGGCTTGTACGGCAGGTGGGTGCAGATGGTCAGTTTGCCGGGCTTGACCAGCGTGATGCCGGCCGCCTTCGCCTTGTCGTCGGACCCGCCGCCGCTGTCACTGCCGCCACAGGCGGACAAGGTGAGCGCGAGTACGGCGACCGCAGCGGCAGCGTGCGCCCGGCGCTTGCGGAGAGTGGGGACGATGTTCATCGCGGATTCTCCTCGACAGGGGTTGTGAATCCCCGCATCCTGGCACACCTCGCGGGATGTGGGGCCTCTCACAGCAGACCAGTGGTGCATGTGGTTTACTCGTCGCGACGGGTGACCCCCTGGCAACGGAGCCGTTCGACGCACCCTCATCGAACGCTCACCACTTCAATCCGCTCGCTTTCTCCCGAAGGGTCCCCGCATGGTCGCCCAAGCCGTTGAACCCACCATTTCCTCAAGGTCCACCGACAAGTACGCCGGTGACCCGGTCTTCGACCTGCACCGCGGCGGCAAGATCGAGGTCACGTCCACGATCCACGTCGACAACGCCGACGACCTCTCGAAGGCGTACACGCCGGGTGTCGCGCGGGTCTGCACCGCGATCGCCGAGGACCCGTCGCTGGTCCGCCGCTACACCTGGAGGTCCAACGTGGTCGCGGTCGTCACCGACGGCACCGCGGTCCTCGGCCTCGGCGACATCGGCCCGGCCGCGTCGCTGCCGGTGATGGAGGGCAAAGCCCTGCTGTTCAAGGAGTTCGGCGGCGTCGACTCGGTGCCGATCGCGCTGGACTGCACCGACGTGGACGAGTTCGTCGAGACGGTCGCGCGGATGGCGCCGTCGTTCGGCGGCATCAACCTCGAGGACATTTCCGCGCCGCGCTGCTTCGAGATCGAGCGCCGGCTCAAGGAGCGTCTCGACATCCCGGTCTTCCACGACGACCAGCACGGTACGGCGGTGGTCGTCCTCGCCGCGCTCCGCAACGCGCTCCGCGTCACCAACAAGTCCATCGAGGACATCCGCGTGGTGATCTCCGGCGCCGGCGCGGCCGGGGTCGCGTGTGCCCGGATCCTCTTGCAGGCAGGCGTCGGCGACCTCGCGGTGGTCGACAGCAAGGGCGTACTGCACGAGGACCGCCCCGACCTGAACCCGGTGAAGCTCTCGCTCGCCCGCGACACCAACACCGGCGGGATCTCCGGCCGGCTGGTCGACGCGCTCGCCGGTGCCGACCTGTTCCTCGGCGTCTCCGGCGGTACGGTCCCCGAGGAGGCCGTCGCGCAGCTGGCCGACGACGCGATGATCTTCGCGCTCGCGAACCCGAAGCCCGAGGTGCACCCGGACATCGCCCACCGGCACGCCGCCGTGGTCGCCACCGGCCGCTCCGACTTCCCGAACCAGATCAACAACGTGCTGGCGTTCCCGGGCATCTTCCGCGGCGCCTTCGACGCGAACGCCTCGCGGATCACCGAAGGGATGAAGCTCGCCGCCGCGGACGCCCTGGCCGGCCTGATCCCGGAAGCCGACCTGCACCCGGGCTTCATCATCCCGTCGCCGTTCGACGAACGGGTCGCTCCCGCTGTGGCTGCCGCCGTCGCCGCGGCCGCCGAGACCGACGGTGTCGCCCGCCCCGCCTGAATCGCCGGCACCAGGACGGTTGCGCTGAGCAACCGTCCTGGTGAACTCTTGGTTGGTTTCCGGCAGGTTCGAACGTGTCTTGGAAAGCTATTGACTTGACATAGTGCCGAGGCCACGATTGGTGCGGTCTCGCCCGCCGGGGAGTGGGCGGCCACCGGATTCCTAGCTGGAGGCTTCGATGAAGCTCAGGACTGCCTTCACGGCGTTCGCGGCCGTCACCGCCGCGGCCCTCGCCTTGAGCGGGTGTGCGCAGAAGAGCACCGCCTCGAACGGTGGTGGTGCCGGCGATGTGAAGACGGTCAGGGTCTTCATCAGCGGCGACACGAACATCCAGAAGCTCTGGACCGACGACCTCGGACCCGCGTTCGAGAAAGCCAACCCCGGCTACAAGGTGCAGATCACACTCGACCTGCACGGCGAGCACGACGCCCAGACGATGGCGAAGCTGTCGGCGTCGGTGACCCAGAAGAAGGACCCGGGCTTCGACCTCGTCGACGGCGGATTCGTGCCGAAGGCATCGGCCGCGAACTTCCTCGATCCGGTCGACACCTCGAAGATCTCCGCGCTCGGCGAGATTCCGGCCGATGTGGTCAAGGCCGGCGGCACCGGTGGCATCCCGTACCGCGGCTCCTCGGTGCTGCTCGCGTACGACACCAAGGCGGTCCCGGCGCCGCCGAAGACGCTGGACGACCTGCTCGCGTGGATCAAGGCGCACCCGGGCAAGTTCACGTACAACTCGCCGAAGTCCGGCGGTTCCGGCGGATCGTTCGTGGCGACCGTGCTCGACAAGTACGTCCCGGCCGACGTACGGCAGAAGATGACGGTCGGCTACGACAAGAGCCTCGAACCCGCGTGGGACCAGGGCTTCGCGACGTTGCACGGCCTGAACCCGTACGTGTTCCAGAAGGGCGTCTACCCGAACGGCAACCAGCAGGTGCTGGATCTGCTGGCGAGCGGTCAGATCTCGATGGCCCCGGTCTGGTCCGACATGTTCACGACCGCCGTCGCGAACGGCGCGATCCCCGCGACGGTGAAGGCCACGCAGATCTCCGGCCCGTCGTTCACCGGCGGCGCGGCCTACCTCGGCGTACCGGCGAGCAGCCCGAGCAAGGACGCGGCCCTCAAGGTGGCGAACTTCGTCCTGCAGCCCGAGCAGCAGGCGCTGATCGTCAAGGACATCTCCGGCTACCCGGCGATCTCGCTCGACAAGCTGCCGCAGGAGTTGCAGACGAAGTTCGCGAACGCGGACACGAACAACCTGCGCAAGGGCTACTTCGATTCGATGACGAAGGACCTGAACAACCTCTGGGACCAGAAGGTTCCCGGCAAGTGACGGCGGAGGCGGAAACCCGCCCCGCGGTGATCCGGCCCGCCACCGCACGGGCGACGGCGGGCAGTACGCGCGGCTTCCTGATGGCGCTGCCGCCGATGCTGCTGATCGCGATGTTCATCGGCTTCCCGGTGATCCTCGCGCTCGGCTTCAGCCTCGGCTTCACCGGCGGCCTGAACCGCACGGTCGCGCTGATCGGCCAGAACGTTCACAGTGCCCACGGCATCGTTCCGACGTTCGCGGCGTACGCCGAGATGTTCACCAACGCACGTTTCCTCGGCGACCTGTTCGTGACCGTGGTGGTGACGCTGATCAGCACCGCACTGGTGATCTTGCTGGCGGTCGGGATCGGGCTGTACCTGAAGTTCTCCGGCGGGCTGATCGGCAAGATCCTCTCCACCCTCGCGGTCGTACCGTTGTTCATTCCGGTGGTGATCGCGTCCTGGGCCATCCTCGGCTTCTACTCCGCGAACGGTTTCCTGCGCAGTGTCGCTGCCCAGTTCGGGCTCGGCTTCCCGGTCTGGTCGTACACGCTGGTGACCGTCGTGATCGGCTCGGTGTGGACTTCGCTGCCGTTCGCGACCCTGCTCGTCACCTCGGGTCTGCAGGCCGTTCCGCAGGCGATGATCGACGCCGCCCGGGACGCCGGTGCCGGGTTCTGGCGGGTGGTCGTGAGCGTCGTGGTCCCGATGGCCGGCGTACCGATCATCATCGCGACGACGTTCACCGCGATCGGGGTCCTCGGCTCGTTCACGGTGCCGTACTTCACCGGCCCGAACTCGCCGAACCTGCTCGGCGTCGACATGTCGAACTACTTCTCAGCGTTCAACCAGCCGCAGCAGGCCGTGGTGATCGCCTTCATCGTGTTCGTGATCGCATCCGGGATCGCCGCGGTGTACGTGTGGGCGAACTTCCGCTCCGCCAAGGAAAGCGGGGCGGTCTGATGGCCAAGGCAGGTACCCGGGCGCTGGTCGTCCTGTTCGCCGGCATCCTGGCGCTGTTCATCATCGGGCCGCTCGCGTGGCTGGCCGTCCGGGCGTTCGCCTCGAGCTGGACGTACCCGAACCTGTTCCCCGACGGCCTGACGTTCCGCTGGTGGAGCGTCGTGTTCAGCGACCACGCGCTCGGGGTCGCCGTACAGAACTCGTTGTTCTTCGCACCGATCACGGTGGTCGTCTCCGCGGTGATCTGCCTGCCGGCGGCTTACGCGTTCGCGCGCTTCGAGTTCCCGGGACGGCGGTTCTTCCTGATCGGGGTCTTCGCGGCGAACGCGTTCCCGAAGATGGGGCTGTTCGTCTCGCTGGCGGCGTTGTTCTACGCGCTGAACCTGATGAACACGATCCTCGGCATCCTCGTCGTGCACCTGCTCGGCACGGTGGTGTTCATGACCTGGATCCCGGCCGCCGCGTTCGCCGCCGTACCGCGCAGCCTCGAGGAGGCCGCGCGGGACGCCGGGGCCTCCAAGCTGCGCACGTTCTTCAGCGTGACGCTGCCGATGGCGCTGCCGGGCATCCTGGTGGCCGCGATCATGAGCTTCCTGGCGTCGTTCGACGAGGCGCAGGGTACGTACCTGGTCGGCGCTCCGGACTACATGACGATGCCGACCCAGATGTACACGCTCGTGCTCAACTATCCGACCCAGGTCGCGGCGGTGTTCTCGATCCTGCTCGCCATCCCGTCCGTCGCGCTGCTGCTGGCCGCGCACAAGCACATCGTCGGCGGACACCTCGCCGAGGGCTTCCAGATCAAGTAGGGGCACCATGATCACAGACGTTTCCGGCGGTCTCGACATCGAGGGCCTGCACAAGACGCTCGGCGGGCGGAGCATCATCGAGAGCCTCGACATGGTGGTCCGGCCGGGCGAGCTGGTCTCGCTGCTCGGCCCGTCCGGCTGCGGCAAGACCACGACGCTGCGGATGATCGCGGGCTTCCTGACGCCGGACGCGGGCTCGATCAAGGTCGGCGGCCGCGAGGTCGTGCACCTGGGCCCCGAGCATCGTCCGAGTGCCATGGTGTTCCAGAACTACGCGCTCTGGCCGCACATGACCGTGGCGAAGAACGTCGGCTTCCCGCTGAAGCTGCGCAAGCGGCCGAAGGCGGAGATCGCCGAACGTGTCGACGCCGCGCTCACGCTGGTCAACCTGATGCACCACAAGGAATCCCGTCCGGCGCGGATCTCGGGTGGCGAGCAGCAGCGTACGGCGCTCGCGCGGGCCCTCGTCCAGGAGCCGGAGCTGCTGCTGCTCGACGAGCCGCTCAGCAACCTCGACGCGAAGCTGCGGGTCAAGGTCCGCGAGGACATCCGGGAGATCCAGCAGCGGCTGGGCATCACCACCGTCATCGTGACGCATGACCAGGAGGAGGCGATGTCGGTCTCGGACCGGATCGCGGTGATGAACAACGGCAAGATCGAGCAGTTCAGTACGCCTGCCGAGCTGTACAGCGCCCCGGCGACGGAGTTCGTGGCGACGTTCATCGGCGCCCTCAACCGGCTCGAGGGCCGCGTCGAGGACGGCCGGATCGTGGCCGGCGACGGCGTGATCGGCATCCGGCCCGAGGACGTCGTCTTCGGGGCCGACGAGCAGGACGGCGGCCTCGCCGCGACCGTCGAACGGACCGTCCCGCGCGGGCACTTCGCCGAGCTCCACCTGCGTCGCGAGGATGCGGAGCTCCGCGCCTACGTGACCGGTGTCCCGCCCGTTGCCGGCACCAAGGGCTGGGCGCGGATCGAGAAGTGGCTCGAATTCGAGGACGGCCGGCTCGTCCGCCACGGAGTACCGGCATGAGCCCGGACATGAGCCCCGCATCGGTGCGGACCACACAGACGACCGCACACCGCGGCGATGTCGAGCGGTACCGGGAGAACACGATCGCGGCGGTGCGTTCCGCCGTCGAGGCGGCCGCCGATTACGTCGAGATCGACGTACGGGTGACGCGGGACGGTCGCGCCGTACTGCTGCACGATGCAACGCTCGAGCGTCTGTGGGGCCTTGATCGGGAGGTCTCCGAGCTGGACTGGGCGGACGTCGCCGCGCTCGGTGAGGGCGAGAACCGGATCCCGCTGCTCGCAGACGTACTGACCGTCGTCGCCGGGACGCCCTCTACACTCCTGATCGACATCGGGACGCCGGAGGTCGCCGCAGTCGCCGTCGAGGTTGTACTGGACTCCGGAGCTGGGGCGCAGGTCGCGTGGTGCGGCGTTCTTGCGGCCATGCAGGTCGTCCGGGACCTCGACCCGGAAGCGCGGATCTGGCTCCCGTGGGACCGCCGTGACGTACCGTCGGCCGAGGTCCTCGCGAGCCTGCGGCCCGACGTCGTGAACTCCGAGTACGTCGTCCTCAGCCAGGAGTTTGTCGACGCCGTCCACCGCGCCGGGCTGTCCGTCGCCTGCTGGACGGTCGACGACGAGGACGCGATGCGCTGGGTCCTCGCGCTCGGCGCCGACGCGGTCACGACCAACCGGCTCAGCGTGTTCCGGAAGGTCCTCGCCGAAGGCGCAGCCCCCTGGGAACACGCGCCCGCGCCGACCAGGCTGGCCGGTGCCGAGCTCCGCGCCGCCGTCGTCGTCGCCCGTGAGCTCGCCGAGTGGGCGAACGAGTTCACCCGCAACGCCGATCTCGGCGACATCCGGACGAAGGCGAATGCCGCGGACCACGTGACGGCCGTCGACGTCGCCGTCGAGGAGCACGTACGCCAGGTCATCGCCGAACGCCTGCCCGGCCATCTCGTGGTCGGCGAGGAGCTCGGCGGTACGTCCGCGCCGGGCGTGCCCTGCTGGTACGTCGATCCCGTCGACGGGACCGCGAACCTGGCCAACGGCGTGCCGTGGACCGCGTTCTCGCTCGCACTGGCCGTGGACCGCGAGCCGCTCGTCGCGGTCGTCGGCGATGTGTGGCGCGGCAAGGTGTTCGCCGCGGTGGCCGGCCATGGTGCGGAGCTGGACGGGCGCCGCCTCGATCTCCCCGGCGGTACGCCGTCCGGCCTCGAGGGGAAGATGGTCAGCACCGAGCTGCTGAACCATTCGCCGTGGCCCGGGATGAACGAGTTCGTCGACGGGCTCCGCGACCGGTTCTGCACCGTCCGCGTGATGGGGTCAGGGACGCTCACCCTCGCCGGACCGGCCGCGGGCCGTGGCGCCGGAGCCGTGATCGAACGGTTCAGCCCCATCGACCACCTGGCCTCCGCACTCGTCGTCCGCGAAGCCGGTGGCGTGCTCCTCGACGACAACGGCGACGAAACCGTCTGGCCCGAGTCCGGCGGCATTCTTGCCGCCGCACCCCAGTACGCCGCCGCGCTCTACGACGTCTGGTCAACCGCGCGCCGCCGGTGACGTCGGTTACTGAACAAGCCGGTCCGGGGCGCCTAAGGTGGGCCGCATGCTTGCTGCCTACGCTGCCAAGTTCGATGCCGAGAACCCGATCGCCGCGCTGGAGGTGGGGGAGCGGCCGGAGCCTGAGGCCCGTGATGGGTGGGTGACCATCGACGTACGGGCGACTGCGCTCAACCATCACGACCTGTGGTCGCTGAAGGGCGTTGGCCTGGCCGAGCAGAACCTGCCGATGATCCTCGGGTGTGACGCGGCCGGTGTCGACCCGGACGGGAACGAGGTCGTCGTGCACGCGGTCGTCTCGGACCCGGCATGGAAGGGCGACGAGACGCTCGACCCGAAGCGGTCGCTGCTCAGTGAGCGGTACCAGGGCACGCTGGCGCAGAAGGTCGCCGTACCGGCGCGGAACGTCGTACCGAAGCCGGCCGGGATGAGCTTCGAGCAGGCGGCCTGCCTGCCGACGGCGTGGCTGACTGCGTACCGGATGCTGTTCACGCAGTCGGGCCTGAAGCCGGGCGACACTGTGCTCGTGCAGGGTTCCGGCGGCGGTGTCGCGACAGCGTTGATCACGCTCGCGCGCGCCGCGGGGATCCGGGTGTGGGCGACGTCGCGCGACGAGGGCAAGCGTTCCCGTGCGTTGGAGATCGGGGCGCACGACGCGTTCGAGTCCGGGGCGCGGCTGCCGGAGCGGGTCGACGCGGTGATGGAAACCGTCGGCCAGGCGACCTGGTCGCACTCGCTGAAGTCGCTCAAGCAGGGCGGCACCCTGGTGATCTCCGGCGCGACCAGCGGCCAGGCGCCCAAGTCCGCCGAGCTGAACCGGATCTTCTTCCTGCAACTGCGCGTGCAGGGCTCCACGATGGGCACCAGGACGGAGCTCGCCGAGCTGGTCCAGTTCATGGCGAACGCCGGCATCACACCGCACATCGACTCGGTCCTCCCGCTCGCCGACGCCCGCGACGGCTTCGCCCGCATGAACGCAGGCGACGTCTTCGGCAAGATCGTCTTTACTGTCTGAGTGAATCCCGAGATCAGACCCGCCACAGTCGAGGATGCTGAAGCTGGTGCGTGGTGTCATTTGTTGTGCTGGCGGGAGGCGTACGCCGGGCTGGTGCCGGCCGAGGCGTTGCTGGAGCGTACGTCGAACATCGAGCGCCGGACCGAGCGCTGGCAGACGCAGCTGACCGCGGGACGGCAGCGGTGGATCGCGCTGAACCCGGATCCGGCCGCAGCGCTGGAGGATCGTGTCGCCGGCTTCATCGCCACCGGGCCGGGGCACGACGACGACGCGCCGGTGCCGTTCGAGCTGGAGGCGATCTACACCCGGCAGGCGTTCTGGAGCACCGGGCTCGGCGGCCGGTTGCTGGACGTTGCCGTCGGCAAGCAGGCCGCGTTCCTCTGGGTGTTCGAGGACAACGAGCGGGCGCGGGCGTTCTACCAGCGGCACGGGTTCGAGCCCGACGGCGTGCGCAAACACGATCCGTACTTCGACCTCTACGAGATCCGGCTCGTCCGGCACTAAGTTTCACGCCGGAAACATGGGCGTCGCACCGGGGCAATGCGCCGGGGTCAGTCTGTTCCTACCGATCCGCCCGATCGATGAGGAACAGGGGAGCGCATGAGGCCTACTTTGACGGTGATCGTTGACCCGGCCGACAACTGGATGGCGAAGGCTGCGTGCGTCGGCCAGGCGCCGTCGTACGACGAGACGGCCAGCCAGTGGGAGCAGCGCAAGGCGCAGGCGATCTGCCTGACGTCCTGCCCGGTGATCGACCAGTGCCGCGAGTGGGCCCGCCGGACCAAGTTCACCGGCACCGCCGCCGGCGAGAAGTTCCTGGCCGGCCGCCGCCGCGGACGCCCCGGCCCCCAAGAACGCCGAGCCCGCCCCACACCCCTCGAAGAGCAGCAGGCGAGCTAGCTTTCCGGAACTTTTCCGTCACCAGCTGACGGAAAAGTTCCGCAAAGTCAGACCTTGACCAGCTCACGGTCGGGGTCGGCTGCGGTTGTGCGGCGGAAGGGGGCGGTGATCGTGGGGATCAACTGCTTGCGGTTGTGGATCGCCGCGCCGATGGCCAGCAGCAGGTAGATCACGCTGATCACGTAGCGCCCGGTCTGACCCGGGACGGCGAACTGGACCGCGAACAGGCCCAGCAGCGTCAGGGCCGCCCAGCGCGGGAAGCGCAGGTTCAGCAAGATCGCAATGCCCAGGACGGTCTGCGTCGCGGTGAGCAGGAACTCCTCGACCTGTCGCCCGTCGAGATGCAGTGCGGCCCCACCGCCACCGATCCCGTACGCGATCGGCAGGCTCCCGATCAACAGGGTCCACTGGTTCACCTTGGCCGAGATCAGCAGGCCGAGCGCCGCCGCGCCCTTGCCACGCCAGGCGAACAGGATCGCCACGATGAACTCCGGCGCCTCCGAGGCCAGCGGCGCCAGCCACTGCACAAGCAGGAACTGGTCGATCCCCAGCGCCCGCCCGCCGGCCACCAGCGAGTCCGCGAACGGCTCCGCAGCGGCCAGGATGACACCGGCCGACACCAGGAACATCGCGGTCACGGTGATCCGGCGCTGCAGCTTCGGCAGCGCGCCGATCGTTGCCGCGGGCCCGATCAGGTCCGGCTCGTCGTCGTGCTCGGAGGTCGCGGCCCGGTACAGATAGAAGGCGAAGAACGCGAGCAGCAGGATCCCGAGCAGCAGGTGGATCTCGCCGGTCACCGGGATCACGAACGCCACCACGCCGGCGACCGCGAGGAAGCCCAGCTCGCGGCGGTAGCCCGACTCCAGCACCAGCGCCTTCACAGGGCGGCCGCTGCGACGCGAAGCGACGTACAGGCTGATCAGGACGACGGTCGACCAGCCGAGGCCGAGCAGCAACCGGTTCGACCCGGTCATGTTGGCGGCGGCGAACTGCACGTAGTCGGGGTTGGAGCCGGCGGTGTGCGCGAAGTACAGATCCACTGCGTACTCCGGGAGGACCGCGATGACTGCGAGCAGTGCGATCGCCAGACCGCCCGAAATGTCCATCTCCGCCGCCTCGGCCGCCCACGCCAGCACGAAGGACGCGGCGACCACGGCGAGGCCGAAGATCGCCATCGCCGCCAGCGCCGGGGGATGGGTGCCGGTGAGCCGCAGAACGACAGCGGGGACCGTCGCCAGCAGCAGCAACAGCACGGGGCGGAGGGCTCGAAGCATGGTTCCAGCCTGCCACCGTTTTGATACTTTCGCAATTGCGAAAGTATGAGACCGTGCTCACCCCGGCACGCCGGACTGCCCGATCGCCGATCCAGCAGTCACAATGACTGCGCGATGACGAATCCTGAACCGACGAAGGCGCAGCTCGATTCCGCCGCGGGCACCTTCGCGATGCTCTCCGCTCCGGTCCGCCTGCACCTGGTGTCGCTGGCGGCCCAGGGGGAGTACGACGTCGGCACTCTGGCGGAGCGCGTCGGCGTGAGCATCGCCACCGCGAGCCAGCACCTCGGCAAGCTCCGGCTGGCCGGCATCATCACGGCACGCCGCGAAGGCCGTCGGCACATCTACACCGTCGACGACCCGCACGTGCTCAACCTGGTCGACCAGATCTTCGAGCACATCGCCCCGGACGGCTCCCTCGCACCCGACCCACCCCGCCGTACGAGACCGCCGCACACGGACTAGAGGATGTGCCGCAGGTAGCGTTCGGGAGCCTGCAGGTACGCCTTCCAGTTCTGCACGAGCCGCAGGTCGTCCCACGTCGTACGCCGCAAGCCCCACTCGCCGACCTCGAGGATCGTGGCGCCGGGCAGGGCCGCGATCACGGGCGAGTGGGTCGCGCACAGGACCTGGGAGCCGGACTCGGCCAGACGGTTCAGTACGCCGACCACGGCCAGGCTGCTGGAGAAGGACAGCGCAGACTCGGGCTCGTCCAGGCAGTAGAAGCCCTGCCGGACGAAGCGGTCGTTGATGAGGCTCAGGAAGCTCTCGCCGTGGCTGAGTTCGTGAAAGACGGGCTCGGGGCCGCCTGGGTTCTGCTCCAGATAGGTGTAGAAGCCGTGCATCGTCTCGGCGCGGAGGAAGAAACCGGCGCGCTTGCCGCCGACGCCGCGGGTCAGTTGCAGGTCGTCGGCCAAGGAGGACTCGGTGGCGCGGGTGGTCAGCCGGGCGCCGGTGGAGCCGCCCTCAGGAGACAGGCCGAACGCGACTGCGATCGCCTCGACCAGCGTCGACTTGCCCGCACCGTTCTCGCCGACCAGGAACGTGACGCCCGGCTCGAGATCCAGACCGTCCGTCAGCAGCTGGTGGACGGCCGGAATCGTGTGCGGCCAGTGCCCGGACACACGAATGCCCTCCGCCGCAGCAACCCGACGTACGGGCTGCGAGGCGAAGGGCATCCGGTCACTCTAGTTCAGTCGTCCTCGTCGTCCAGGCGAGCGAGCCAGGTGGCGAAGCGCTCGACAGGCGTCTCGAACTCCGGGTTCAGGTCGACGAACTCGCGCAGCCGCTCGGCGACGAAGGCCAGTGTGACCTCCTCCTCGCCGCGCCGCTTCTCGAGCTCCTCGATCCCGCGATCGGTGAAGTACATGTCAGCTGAACGCCTGCTTGAGCAGCGTCGCCTGCTCGGTGCCGTGCACACCGTGCGAGCCGACCGCCGGAGCGGACATCGCCGGCCGGGAGACCCGGTAGAACGGCTTGCCGCCCAGGTGCTCGGTCAGGTTCAGCGCCATGAACGGCCACGGGCCCTGGTTCGCCGGCTCGTCCTGCACCCAGCGGATCTCGGTCGCGTTCGGGTACTTGGCCAGCTCGGCCGTGATCTCGTCGACGGGCAGCGGGTAGAGCTGCTCGACCCGGAGGATCGCGGTGCTGATCTTGTCCGGCTCGACCTTCTTCCGCTCCGCGAGCAGGTCGTACACGATCCGGCCCGAGGACAGGATCACCCGCTCGACGGCGGCCGCGTTCTCCTCCGCCTGGGCGTCGCCGAGCACCGGTCGGAAGGTGCCGTGGGTCAGCTCCTCCGGCTGCGACACGGCCTCCTTGCGGCGCAGCAGCTGCTTCGGCGTGAACACGATCATCGGGACGTGCTCCTCGCCGAGCGTGTGCCGGCGCAGCAGGTGGAAGTACGACGCGGGGGTCGACGGCTGCGCGACGGTCATCGCGTTCTCCGCGCAGAGCAGCAGGAACCGCTCGATCCGGGCCGACGTGTGGTCCGGCCCCTGGCCCTCGTAGCCGTGCGGCAGCAGCAGCACGACGCCGGACTTCTGGCCCCACTTCGCCTCACCGGACGAGATGTACTCGTCGATGACCGACTGGGCGCCGTTCACGAAGTCGCCGAACTGCGCCTCCCAGAGCACCAGCGCCTCCGGCCGCGCCACCGAGTACCCGTACTCGAAGCCGAGCGCGGCGTACTCGCTGAGCAGCGAGTCGTAGACGTAGAAGTTGCCCTGGTTACCCTCGTCCAGGTGCTGCAGCGGGACGTGGTCCTGACCGTTCACCCGGTCGATGACCGCGGCGAACCGCTGCACGAACGTACCGCGGCGGCTGTCCTGACCGGCCAGCCGGACCGGCCGGCCGTCGAGCAGCAGCGAACCGAACGCGGTGATCTCTGCGCTCGCCCAGTCCAGCGGGCCCTCGGTGATCGCGTGCGCCCGGCGCTGCAGCTGCGGCTGCACCTTCGGGTGCACGGTGAAGCCCTCCGGCAGCGTGGTGTACGCGTCGGCGATCTTCTTCAGGTCCTCGCGGCTGATCGCGGTCGCGTCCGGGCCCTCGGGCTTGTTCGGGTACTCCGGGGCGGTGACGTACGGCGGCGCGGTGTCGGGCTCGTTCTTCGCGTCCCGGACCTCGGCGAACACCCGCTCGAGGCGCTGCTGGAAGTCCTGCATCGCCTGCTCGGCCTCTTCGATCGTGATGTCGCCACGACCGATCAGGGCCTCGGTGTAGAGCTTGCGGACCGAACGCTTCTGCTCGATCAGGTCGTACATCAGCGGCTGCGTGAACGACGGGTCGTCGCCCTCGTTGTGACCGCGGCGGCGGTAGCAGACCAGGTCGATGACGACGTCCTTGTTGAACGCCTGGCGGTACTCGAAGGCCAGGTCCGCGACCCGGATGCAGGCCTCGGGGTCGTCGCCGTTCACGTGGAAGATCGGCGCCTGCACCATCCGGGCGACGTCGGTGGAGTACATCGACGAACGCGACGAGGCCGGCGAGGTGGTGAAGCCGACCTGGTTGTTCACGATCACGTGGATCGTGCCGCCGGTACGGTAGCCGCGCAGCTGGGACAGGTTCAGCGTCTCGGCCACGACGCCCTGGCCGGCGAAGGCTGCGTCACCGTGCACGAGCAGCGGCAGCACCGGGAACGCGGCGCCGCGGTCCAGGATGTCCTGCTTGGCGCGGACGATGCCCTCGAGTACCGGGTCGACGGTCTCCAGGTGCGACGGGTTCGCCGCCACCGACACCTTGATCTTGTCGCCGAACTCGGAGACGAACTCGCCCTCGGCGCCCAGGTGGTACTTGACGTCGCCGGAGCCCTGCACGGTCCGCGGGTCGATGTTGCCCTCGAACTCGCGGAAGATCTGGCCGTACGACTTGCCGACGATGTTCGCCAGCACGTTCAGCCGGCCGCGGTGCGCCATCCCGATCGCGACCTCGTCCAGGCCGGCGCCGGCCGCCTCCTCGCAGAGCTCGTCGAGCAGCGGGATCGTGGTCTCCGCGCCCTCGAGCGAGAACCGCCGCTGACCGACGTACTTGGTCTGCAGGAAGGTCTCGAACGCCTCGGCCTCGTTCAGCTTGGCGAGGATCCGGAGCTGCTCCTCGCGGGGCGGCTTGGTGTGCGGGCGCTCGACCCGCTCCTGGATCCACTTGCGCTGCTCGGGGTCCTGGATGTGCATGTACTCGATACCGGTGGTCCGGCAGTACGAGTCGCGCAGGATGCCGAGGATCTCGCGGAGCTTCATGAACCGCCGGTCGTTGCCGCCGAACGAGCCGGTGGCGAACTCGCGGTCCAGGTCCCACAGCGTCAGGCCGTGGGTGGCGACGTCGAGGTCCGGGTGGCTGCGCTGCTTGTACTCCAGCGGGTCGGTGTCGGCCATGATGTGGCCGCGGACCCGGAAGGCGTGGATCAGCTCGAGGATCCGGGCCTGCTTGCTGATGTCCTCCTCGTGGCTGTGCGGGAGGTCGGCGGCCCAGCGGATCGGCTCGTACGGGATCCGCAGGCTCTGGAAGATCTCGTCGTAGAAGCCCTCGCCGCCGAGCAGCAGCTGGTGGATCCGGCGCAGGAACTCACCCGACTGGGCGCCCTGGATGATCCGGTGGTCGTACGTCGAGGTCAGCGTCATCACCTTGCTGACCGCGAGCTTGGCCATCGTCTCCTCGGCCGCGCCCTGGTACTCCGACGGGTACTCCATCGCGCCGACGCCGATGATGCAGCCCTGGCCGGACATCAGCCGCGGCACCGAGTGCTGGGTGCCGATGGTGCCCGGGTTGGTCAGGCTGATCGTGGTGCCCTGGAAGTCGGGCAGCGCGAGCTTGTTGTCCCGGGCGCGCCGGACGATGTCCTCGTAGGCCATCCAGAAGTCCGCGAAGGACATCTCGTCGGAGGCCTTGATCGACGGCACCAGCAGCTGCCGGGTGCCGTCCGGCTTCTGCATGTCGATGGCCAGGCCGAGGTTGATGTGGGCCGGCTGGACGTGCGTCGGCTTGCCGTCGGTCTCGTCGTACGACGCGTTCATCTCCGGCAGCGTCTTGAGCGCCTTGACCAGCGCCCAGCCGATCAGGTGCGTGAACGACACCTTGCCGCCGCGGGCGCGCTTGAGGTGGTTGTTGATGACGATCCGGTTGTCGATCAGCAGCTTGACCGGCACCTGGCGGACGCTCGTCGCGGTCGGGACCTGGAGGCTGGTCTCCATGTTCTGCGCGGTCCGCGCCGGGGCGCCGCGGAGGATCTTTCGCTCGGCGTCCGAGCTGGTCGCGGGCGCTGCCTTCGGCTGCGCGCCGGGCGGCTGGTTCACCGTGCCTCCGGTGGGAGTGGCCGCCTTCGCAGCCGGGGCCTGTGCTGCGGGCTTGGCCGGTGCTGCGGCCGGCGTCTGGGTCGCGGCGGCCGCGGCCGGGGCGTTCGGGGCGGGCACGGTCGGCATGGTGCCGCGGCTCGGCGCCTCGGGCGTCTTGTTGTCGGACACTGCGTCCGGCCGGGGAGCGTCGGCCGGGGTGGTTGTCACCGGCGCCGCGTCATCACCTGGCTTGTACGTCTTGAAGAAGTCCAACCACGCCGGATCCACCGAATTCGGGTCCTGCAGGTACTTCTCGTACAGCTCGTCGACCAGCCATTCGTTCGCACCGAAGGCTGCTAGGGGATTGGTGTCTGATGGCTCGGTGGCCACTTGGCAGTTCGCCTCTTCCGATTTCGGGTCCGGTACCGCAGTGCTTAATGCTGATGTTATGGGTGGTGTCCCAAGCAAAGGCTAATAGCACGCGGACGACTTCCACAGCCGGGGACCACCGGACCAGTGTGTCGAGTGGTCGGGCCCCGGCGAGCCGATCCGCCGGCGCCTGAAACACCGCCCACAAAGGTGTTTCAGGCCACACGCCTCCGGTTCGCCCCGGCCGGATGCGGAGAGCGACGGCCGGGACTGCGGGACCCCTTGCAGAGGTGGCCTTTCCGGCCCGCACCCGAACCGCACGCCGACGGCGCTCTGAGCGTGACTGCCCACTGTATGCAGTTGTCCACTCGCCACCCGTGACGATCAGCATCGCGCAGAAGTGTGGCCAACGTCACGCACCGCATCAGTCCACCTCGACGTGATTGGCCTTCAAGCTCCCTGGCCGGACACCCCCGGCGCCATACTTGCCGGATGGCGCTGACGGATGAGGCGATCGTCAAGATCAAGGCGATGATCACCTCGGGGGAGCTCGGGCCGGGGGATCGGCTGCCGAAGGAGGCGGACCTGGCCGCCCGGCTCGGCCTGTCGCGGAACTCGCTGCGGGAGGCCGTCAAGGCGCTCACGCTGGTGAACGTGCTCGACGTCCGCCACGGCGACGGGACGTACGTGACCAGCCTCGACTCGGCGCACCTGCTGGACGCGCTGAGCTTCATGGTCGACCTGCACCGCGACGACTCCGTGCTGCAGTTCTTCGAGGTACGCCGGTTGCTGGAGCCCGGTGTCGCCGCGCTGGCCGCGACCCGGATCACCCCGGAGAAGCTGACCGAGCTCCGGCTGCTGTGCAGCGACCTGGCCGCCGACGCCGGCGTCGAGGAGCTGGTCGAGAACGACCTGCAGTTCCATCGCGGGATCGCCGAGGCGACCGGGAACCAGGTGGTCTGTTCGCTGCTCGACGGCGTCTCCGGCGCGACCCAGCGGGCCCGGATCTGGCGCGGCGTCACCCAGGCCGGCGCGGTCGAGCGCACCCTGTCCGAACACGCCGCGATCCTGGACGCGATCGAGATCCGCGACGCCGAGGCCGCGCGCGCCTGGATGACCGCCCACATCGCCGGCGTCGAAACCTGGCTCCGCAAGGCCCCTTAGGCGTTACATCGGAGGTATGTACGAACCGCCGCCGCCCCGGAGTGCGTTGACGCTGCGGATCGTGCTGTCGGCGTTCGGGGTGGTGCTGTTTGCGGTCGCGACCGTGCTGGCGGTCGCCTACGACCTGCCCGGCGGCTGGGTGGTCGCCTTCGGGGCGTTCACGGTGGTCGCGCTGGTGGACCTGGTGGTCGTTGCCTGGCGCAAGCGTTCCGAAAAGAGTTGATCAGCCCGGGCTCGGTCCGTAAGCTTTCCGGTGTCACATTCCCGGCGTCAGGGGTTCGAGTTGTCGAACTGAGGTTCTCTTCGTAGCCGATCGATCGCCACCGTTGCGGTGCGCGGTCTCGTCCGAGACCTCAGCTGGAGTCGACAACTCATGAGTTTTTCCCTGTCCTGTACGGACCTCTTCTTCGCCTGGCCCGACGGCGAGGTGCTGTTCGACGGCCTCACGTTCGTGGCCGGTCCGGTGCGTTCCGGCCTGGTCGGCCGCAACGGTGCCGGCAAATCGACGCTGCTCCGGCTGATCGCCGGCCGGCTCACCCCGCAGCGCGGGGCGATCCGCGTCAGCGGCGAGCTCGGGTACCTGCCACAGGACCTGACGCTCGACACCTCGTTGCGGGTCGACCAGGCGCTCGGCATCGACGCGGTCCGGCGGGCCGTCGTCGCGATCGAGTCCGGTGACGCCTCCGAGGAGAACTTCGCGATCATCGGCGACGACTGGGACGTCGACGAACGCGCCGAGGCGCTGCTCGGCAAGCTCGGGCTGGGCGCGGTCGGCCTGGACCGGAGCGTCGGCGAGCTGTCCGGCGGCGAGACGATCCTGCTCGGGCTCGCGGCCGAGCTGCTGCGGCGTCCCGACGTACTGCTGCTGGACGAGCCGACCAACAACCTCGACCTGCGGGCGCGCCGGCACCTGTACGACGCCGTCGACCAGTTCCGCGGTGCGCTCGTGGTCGTCAGCCACGACCGGGAGTTGCTCGACCGGGTCGACCAGATCGGTGACCTGCGCAAGGGCGACGTCACCTGGTACGGCGGCAACCTGACCGCGTACGAGGAGGCGGTCGCCGTCGAGCAGGAGGCCGCCGAGCGGATGCTGCGGGCGGCCGAAGCCGACGTACGCAAACAGAAGAAGGACCTGATCGACGCCCGGATGAAGATGGACCAGCGCCGGGCCCGCGGACAGCGCGCCTTCGAGCAGGGCGGGATCCCGAAGATCATCGCCGGCGGGCTGAAGCGGTCGGCGCAGGTGTCGGCCGGGAAGCACCTCGGGATGCAGTCCGACCGGCTCGACTCGGCGCAGGAAGCGCTCGCGGACGCGGAGGAGAAGGTCCACGACGACGACGCGATCCGGGTCGACCTGCCGAAGACCGCCGTACCCCCGGGTCGCATCGTGCTGCGGCTCGAGGACCACGTACTGCGGACCGGGGCGCACGTCGACCTGGAGATCCGTGGTCCCGAACGGATCGCCCTGACCGGGCCGAACGGCGCCGGGAAGACAACACTGCTGCAGTCGATCGTGACGGGGGAGCTGCCGGTGGTGCCGTTCCGGTACCTGCCGCAGCGGCTCGACCTGCTCCGGGACGACCTGTCGATCGTCGACAATCTGGCGCTGCTGGCCCCGACGACCGAGAACCAGGAGCGGCGGTCGCGGCTGGCACGGTTCCTGTTCCGCGGGCGGTCGGCGGATCAGCTGGTCAGTACGTTGTCGGGCGGCGAACGGTTCCGCGCGACGCTCGCCGCACTACTGCTCGCCGAGCCCCCGCCGCAGCTGCTGATGCTCGACGAGCCGACCAACAACCTGGACCTCGCCAGCGTCGCTCAACTGAAAGACGCCCTCGCCTCGTACAACGGCGCCCTTGTCATAGCCAGCCACGACCTCCCGTTCCTCCGCGAAATAGGCATCACCCGCTGGCTCGACCTAACCCCCGAGTCCCTCACCGACATAGACCCCCTCTAGCCGTCGCCCGCACTCAAACGTCGCCCCGCGCCGGACGTGGACTCGCGCTGGACGTGGACTCGCGCTGGACGTGGACTCGCGCTGGACGTGGACTCGCGCCGGACGTGGACTCGCGCCGGACGTGGACTCGCGCCGGACGTGGACTCGCGCCGGACGTGGACTCGCGCCGGACGTGGACG
>NZ_JBICUC010000012.1:163428-289583 GCF_043197975.1 Kribbella sp. NPDC048928
CCGGACGTGGACTCGCGCCGGACGTGGACTCGCGCCGGACGTGGACTCGCGCCGGACGTGGACTCGCGCCGGACGTGGACTCGCGCCGGACGTGGACTCGCGCCGGACGTGGACCCGGGCCGGACGTGGACTCGCGCCGGACGTGGACGTGCGCCAGATGTCGGCCCGGGCCGGACGTGGACCTGCGCCAGATGTCGACTCGCGCCATACGCCGGCTCGAGTTAGACGCGTGAACTCGCGCCGGACGTGGACCCGCGTGAGACGTGGACCCCTCTAGACCTCGACCCTCTGGCCGGCGCGGCGCGCCGGCTGGCGCCCCTCGCCGAGTCGTGGCGATTGGTCTCACCCCCATTTCCCGAGTCGTGGATCGGGGCTGCTTTTTGGCCGTTTTGGCAGCCCTGATCCACGACTCGGCGGAAGCATCTTGAATCTCATACCCCCTGGGGGTATGTTCGAGGGGTGAATGAGCAGATGGGTGGCATGGAGCACGGCGGCGCGCACAGTGCGCACGCGGGTCATGACTCGCACTCGGGGCATGACGTGCACGCGGGCCACGGCGAGCACGCGGCGCATGACGAACACGGGGGGCATGACTCGCATGGGGGGCATGGGGATCATGCGGCGCGGTTCAAGGATCGGTTTTGGGTCAGTTTGGGGCTGGCTGTGCCGGTGGTGTTCTTCAGCGAGATGTTCGCGGATCTGCTGGGGTACACGCGACCGGACTTCGCGGGCGCGGGGCTGATCGCGCCGGTGCTCGGCACGGTGGTCTTCCTGTACGGCGGGCAGCCGTTCCTGACCGGTGGCTGGAGCGAGCTGAGGTCCCGGCGCCCCGGGATGATGCTGCTGATCTCGATGGCGATCACGGTGGCGTTCGTCGCCTCGTGGGTGACGACGCTGAAGCTCGGCGGGTTCGACCTGGACTTCTGGTGGGAGCTCGCCCTGCTGATCGTGATCATGCTGCTCGGGCATTGGCTGGAGATGCGTGCGCTCGGCGCCGCGTCGGGCGCGCTCGACGCACTGGCCGCGCTGCTTCCGGATTCGGCCGAGAAGGTCACCGACGACGGAGTGGTCGAGGTCGCGCTGCACGAGTTGCAGACCGGAGATGTCGTACTGGTGCGGTCGGGCGGAAGGGTGCCGGCCGACGGGACTGTCGTCGAGGGGCAGGCCGAGGTCGACGAGTCGATGATCACCGGCGAATCCCGGCCCGTCTCGCGCGCCGTCGGCGATGCGGTTGTCGCCGGAACTGTTGCCACCGACAACGCTCTGCGCGTCGAGATCACCGCGGTCGGCGACGACACCGCGCTGGCCGGTATCCAGCGGCTGGTTGCCGAGGCGCAGGCGTCGTCGTCGCGTGCGCAGGCGCTGGCCGACCGGGCCGCGGCGTTCTTGTTCTACTTCGCGTCGATCGCCGGCCTGATCACGTTCGTCGTGTGGGCGTTGCTGGGTGAGCTCGACGACGCCGTGACGCGGACAGTGACCGTACTCGTGATCGCCTGCCCGCATGCTCTTGGGCTGGCCATCCCGCTGGTGATCGCGATCTCCACGGAACGTGCCGCGAAGGCCGGCGTACTGGTGAAGGACCGGCTGGCGCTGGAACGGATGCGGACGATCGACGCGGTCCTGTTCGACAAGACCGGCACCCTGACCAAAGGCGAGCCAGCCGTCACCGGAGTCGCAACCGTCGACGCGCTCACGCACAACACACTCCTCGCCCTAGCCGCCGCAGTCGAGTCCGACAGCGAACACCCCCTAGCCAAAGCAATCGTCCGAGCTCACAAGTCCGGCGCCCAGTCCACCGCTTCGCGGGTCGGCAGCGATCGGGCCAGCGACGCCCGGGATGTGGCAAGCACGGCGGGAGCTGTGGGTGAGGATGCGGCGAGCACCGCTAGTTCGGCGAGCACCGCTAGTGCCGGGAGCGCTGCTAGTGCAGCGAGCGCCGCTAGTGTGGCGAGCGGGGCGGGTGGGCGTGCTGGAGGCTCCGGGGTGCTGGTGGCGTCTGAGTTTCGGTCTTTGACGGGGCGTGGGGTGCAGGCTGTGGTGGATGGGGCCGAGGTTGCGGTCGGAGGACCGGCGTACCTGCGGGAGAACGGATTGGTTGAGCCGGAGGCGCTGCGGACCGACGTCGTGGAGTGGAAGGCTCGTGGGGCTGCGGTGCTGCATGTGGTTCGGGACGGGCAGGTGCTGGGGGCGATCGCGCTCGAGGACGAGGTACGGGAGGAGTCCCGGCAGGCTGTCGCGGCGCTGCACAAGCGTGGAGTGAAGGTCGCGATGATCACCGGCGATGCGCACCAGGTGGCCGACGCGGTCGCGAAGGAGCTCGGGATCGACGAGGTGTTCGCGGAGGTGCTGCCGCAGGACAAGGACGCGAAGGTCGCCGAGCTACAGGCCCGCGGGCTCAAGGTCGCGATGGTCGGCGACGGCGTGAACGACGCGCCTGCGCTGGCCCGTGCCGAGGTCGGGATCGCGATCGGCGCCGGGACCGACGTCGCGATCGAGTCCGCCGGGGTGGTGCTGGCGGCGGACGACCCGCGGGCGGTGTTTTCGGTGATCGAGCTGTCCCGCGCGAGCTACCGCAAGATGTGGCAGAACCTCGCCTGGGCCACCGGGTACAACGTCATCACCGTGCCCTTGGCCGCAGGTGTTCTCGCCTTCGCCGGCGTTGTCGTCTCACCCGCCGTCGGCGCCCTGCTGATGTCGATCTCGACCATCGTCGTCGCGCTCAACGCCCAGCTTCTGCGCCGCCTCGACCTCAGCCCGACCCGCCTGGCCCCGGCCCAACCAGCCTCGGCCTCGTCAGCCTCGACCCAACTTGCCGCTTGATCTCGAAGGAGTCCGCTGTGCCTGCCGTCGAAGCCCGTCTCGCCACACCTCGTGCCGATCGCTACCTGACCCAACTCACCAGCCATCTGTCCCACGGGCCCGGCGGTCTGAAGGTCGTATCCACGTCTGCCGACGAGCTGGTCATTGATCTGGGTACGGCGACGTGGACGATCCGCACTACGCCCGCGGAGCTGGTCCTGCGTGTCGAGGCCGCCGATGCCGCTGCGGTCGACCAGCAGAGTGCCCGTGTGGCGAATCGGGTGGAGCAGATCGCCCGCCGCGACGGACTCCAGGTCACCTGGCAGCCCGCCTGAGCTTTCCGGAAACAAATTGTCACCCACTGACAACAAGTTTCCGGAAAGACCGGAAAGACCGGAAAGTCCGGAAAGTCCGGAAAGGCCGGAAAGCCGGAGAGCGGGTCAGGTGGTGGGGGCGTCCTCGCGGAGGAGGCCGGCCGACTTCAGGTCCGACCACAGCGCTGCAGGCACGTCCGTACGGGCCAGGGCCGCGTTGGTGTGGACCTCTTCCGGCGTACGGCAGCCGACCGCGATGCCTGCGACCGCCGGGTGGAAGAGCGGGAACGCCAGCGCCGCCGCGGGCAGAGTCGTCCCGTGCGACTCGCAGATGTCGGCGATCTTGTTGGCCTTGTCGATCAGCGACTGCTCCGCGGGCGCGTAGTTGAACGTGGTGTCCGCCGCGGGCCGCGGCTGCGACAGCAGTCCTGAGTTGAAGATGCCGACAGCAACAACCTGGACGTCGTTCTCGAGACAGGCCGGCAGTACGTCGTCGAGCCCGTCCGGATCGATCAGCGAGTACCGTCCGGCCAGCATGATCACGTCGAGGTCGATCTCGCGGACGAACCGGGTCAGCATCGCGGCCTGGTTCATCCCGGACCCGATCGCGCCGATCACGCCCTGCTCGCGGAGCTCGATCAGCGTCGGGAACGCGGTCGCGACGGCCTCGTCGTAGTGGTCGTCCGGGTCGTGCACGAACACCACGTCCAGCCGGTCGGTGCCGATCCGGCGCAGTGAGTCCTCGATGCTCTGCAGGACGCCGTCGCGCGAGAAGTCCCAGCGCCGGCGTCGCGTCGTACTGAGGTCGAAGCCCTCGTCGTCGGGCGCCGCGCTGTCCGCCGAGTAGATGATCCGGCCGACCTTGCTCGAGAGCACGTAGGAGTCCCGCGGCTTGCCGTGCAGCCCGAGCCCGAGGCGCTCCTCGGCGAGGCCGAGGCCGTAGTGCGGGGCGGTGTCGAAGTACCGCCAGCCTTCGTCCCAGGCGGCGTTCACCGCGGCGACGGCGTCGGTCTCGTGGACCTGACCGAGCAGGTTGCCCAGCGGCGCACCGCCGAGCCCGATGCGCTGATCCTCCGGAAAGAGCTTCATCCCTTGACCGCCGGCAGCCGCAGGTTCTGCATGCCGCCGTCGACCGCGAGCGCGGTACCGGTCGTCGAGCCCGCGAGCGGACTGGCGAGGTACGCGATCGCCGCGGCGACCTCGTCGGCCGACACCAGCCGGCCCATCGGCTGCCGCGCCTCGAGGGCCGCGCGTTCCGCCTGCGGGTCGGTGGCGACGTCGAGCAGGCGCCCGACCCACGGAGTGTCCGCCGTCCCCGGGTTCACGCAGTTCACCCGGATGCCTTCGCGGACGTGGTCGGCGGCCATCGCCATCGTCAGCGCGAGCACGGCGCCCTTGCTGGCCGAGTACACCGCGCGGTTCGGCAGGCCGGCGGTCGCGGCGATCGAGCAGGTGTTGACGATCGCGGCCGCGTCCGACTTGCGCAGGTACGGCAGGGCTGCGCGGGTGACGCGGGCGATGCCGACCACGTTGACGTCCAGCACCCGGTGCCACTCGTCGTCGTCGTTCGCGGTGACATTGCCCTGGGCGCCGATGCCCGCGTTGTTCACCACGATGTCGATCCCGCCGAGCTGCAGCGCCGCGGCGGCGACCGCGTCCCGTACCGAACCGTCGTCGGTGACGTCGGCCGCGATGCCGGTCAGCGGCGCATCGACCTCGGGCTTGAGGTCGAACACGACCACCCGGGCGCCCCGGGCGGCGAGCAACGAGGCCGCTGCCAGACCGATGCCCGACGCACCGCCGGTGACTACTGCGCGCAGGCCGTCGAAGTCGCTCACTTGCTCTCCTTAGTCAGGTCGGTCCAGATCTTGCCACCCGGGAACCGGAAGCCGGTCAGCGTCTCACTGTCCATCTCCGCCCCGAACCCAGGTCGCAGGGGTGCCACGTAGTGCCCGTCCCGGATCAGCACCGGGTCCAGGAAATGCTCGTGCAGGTGGTCGACGTACTCGATCACCCGGTCGTCCATCGATCCACTCACCGCGATGTAGTCGAACATCGACAGGTGCTGGACCAGCTCACACAGTCCTACCCCACCCGCGTGCGGGCACACCGGTACGCCGAACTTGGCCGCGAGCAGCAGGTTCGCGATGTTCTCGTTGACGCCCGCGACGCGCGCGGAATCGATCTGCATGACCGCCAGTGCCTCGGCCTGCAGGAGCTGCTTGAACACGACCCGGTTCTGTACGTGCTCGCCGGTCGCGACCCGGATCGGCGCGATGCCGCGGGCGATGGCAGCGTGCCCGAGAATGTCGTCCGGGCTGGTCGGCTCCTCCACCCACCAGACGTCGTACGGCGCCAGCGCCTCGACCCAGCGGATCGCGTCCGGGACGTCCCAGCGCTGGTTCGCGTCGATCGCGATCCGGATGTCCGGCCCGACCGTCTCGCGGGCCAGCCGCAGCCGGCGGATGTCGTCGTCCAGGTCCGCGCCGACCTTCAGCTTGATCTGCGTGAAGCCGTCCGCGACCGCCTCCTGGCACAGCCGGACCAGCTTCACGTCGTCGTACCCGAGCCAGCCGGGCGTCGTCGTGTACGCCGGGTAGCCGCGCTCGCGCAGCACCGCCTCCCGCTCGGTGCGCCCGCCCTCCGCCTTGCGCAGGATGTCCAGCGCCTCGTCCCGGGTCAGCGCGTCGGTCAGGTACCGGAAGTCGACCAGGTCGACGAGTTGCTCGGGCGTCAGGTCCGCGAGCAGCTTCCACAGCGGTACGCCGGCGCGCTTGGCGGCCAGGTCCCAGACCGCGTTGACGACCGCGCCGATCGCCATATGCATGACGCCCTTCTCGGGCCCGAGCCAGCGCAGCTGCGAGTCGTGCACGAGCGACTTCCAGAACCCGCCGAGGTCGTCGAGCGTCGCCTCCACGGGCAGTCCGACCACATGGTCGCGGAGCGCCTCGATCGCGGTGGTCTGGACGTCGTTCCC
Organism: Kribbella sp. NPDC048928; assembly: GCF_043197975.1. Taxonomy (NCBI): domain Bacteria; kingdom Bacillati; phylum Actinomycetota; class Actinomycetes; order Propionibacteriales; family Kribbellaceae; genus Kribbella; species Kribbella sp. NPDC048928. Next base: position 169,519 of record NZ_JBICUC010000012.1, read on the forward strand.
GCGGCCGATCGTGAACGCGAACCCGTGCCCTTCCAGCCCGTCCCCGGCGTCGGTCCGCAGGATCACGTACGCGGCGGAGTAGTCCGGGTCGGTGTTCATCGCATCGGACCCGTCCAGGTCCAGCGACGTCGGGAACCGGACGTCGTACGTCTCGAACTCGGTGAACCATGCCATGCGGGAGCCGTTCTACGCGGGCGGGCTGTCGAGACCAGATCCTATAGGATATGTGGCTCGCCGCGGTAGCTGTACCGCCATGCAGGCAGAACCCCGGATTTCGGGCGGTTCGAGGGCCTTGGACAGGGGTTCTGCCTGCGTGGCGGTACACCCCGTACAGTCAGGGCGTGGCTGATGACGCGATCCTTCGTCTGGGGCGCCGGGCGTTCGGGCCGGGGGAGTTCGCCGTGATGGCGATCGTGAACCGGACGCCGGACTCGTTCTTCGACGGTGGCGTGACGTTCGCGGAGCAGGCGGCGCTGGCGGCCATCGACCGGGCGGTCGCGGACGGCGCGGACCTGGTCGACATCGGCGGCGTGAAGGCCGGGTACGGCGAACCCGTCGACGAGGCCGAGGAGCTCCGCCGGACCGTGGACTTCGTCGCGGCCGTCCGGGAGCGGCATCCTGACCTGCTGATCAGCGTCGACACCTACCGCAGCGGCGTCGCCCGCCGGGTCGGTGCGGCCGGGGCGAATCTGATCAACGACACCTGGTCCGGGCACGATCCCGAGCTGGCAGGCGCGGCCGCCGAGTCCGGAGCGGGGCTCGTCTGCAGTCACGTCGGTGGGCTGAAGCCGCGGACCGATCCACATCGGATGGCGTACGACGACGTGGTCGCGGACGTGATCCGTACGACGACCGCGCTGGCCGACAAGGCGGTTGCTGCGGGCGTCCGCCCGGACGGGATCGTCATCGACCCGACCCACGACTTCGGCAAGAACACCCTGCACTCGCTCGAGGTGACCCGCCGCGTCGACGAGCTCGCCGCGACCGGCTGGCCGGTCCTGGTGGCCATGTCGAACAAGGACTTCATCGGCGAGACCCTCGATCTTCCGTCCGCGCAGCGCGGGCCGGCGACGCTCGCCGCGGTGAGTGTCGCGGCCTGGCTCGGTGCCCGCGTGTTCCGCGTCCACGACGTGGCCGGCGTCCGGCAGGCGCTCGACCTGATCGCCGTACTGCGGAAGTCCGCGGCGCCGGCCTACACCCGAAGGAGTCTGGTGTGATCCACGACCGCGCTGCCGGGACCGAGCTCACCGAGGAGCAATTGGTCGCCGCGTACACGGTTCCCGACCGTTCGGCGGTCCGTCTCCGGGCGAACTTCGTCACCAGCCTCGACGGTGCCGTGACGCTCGAAGGCCTGTCCGGTGGGCTGTCCAGCAAGGACGACCAGAACATGCTCGGCCGGCTCCGGATGCTTGCCGACGTCGTCCTGGTCGGAGCGGGCACGCTGCGCGCCGAGGGGTACGGCGGCCTGCGGCTCGGTGCGAAGCGCCGGGCGTGGCGGACGGCCCAGGGTCTTCCCGAGAACCCGACGCTCGCGGTCGTCAGCGCCCGTTTGGAGCTGGCTGCTGACAGCCCAGTCTTCACCGACGCTCCGACGCGGGCGATCGTCATCACGTGCGCAGCGTCGCCGGACGAGCAGCGCAAGGCGCTGGCCGAGGTGGCCGACGTGCTCGTGTGTGGCGAGGACGCGGTCGATCTCACCGCGGCTGTAGCGGCCTTGGCGGAGCGTGGTCTGCGTCAGATTCTCTGCGAGGGTGGGCCGCACCTGCTCGGTTCGCTGACCGCCGCTGATCTTGTCGACGAGCTCTGCCTGAGTGTCTCCCCGCTGCTTGCCGGGCCGGGCGCGCGCCGGATCACGGACGGTCTCGCGGCGACCGAGGCGCGGCCGCTGCCGCTGCTGCACGTGCTGTCCGGAGACGACGGCTTCCTGTTCCTGCGCCACGGAAGGGAATCGCGGTAGTGCCGGTCATCGCGGCCGCTGTGTGCCCGCATCCGCCGATCATCGTTCCCGAGCTCGCATCGGGTGCCGCTCCGGAGCTGGACGAGCTGCGCGCCGCCTGCTGGGCTGCCATCGACCTGCTCGCGTCCGCGACGAGCATCCTCGTCGTCGGGTCCGCGCCGGTCTCGGCCACGTACGCCGCCGACGCGGGCGGCTCGTTCGGTCCGTACGGCGCCCCTGACGTACGCATCGGATCCGGTACGCCGGTGCTCCCACTGTCGTTGTCCGTGGGAGGCTGGCTGCTCGAACGCTCGAAGGCCGCAGACCTGCCCCGGTCGTACGTCGCGGTGTCGGTGAACGAGGCGCCGCGACAATGCGTGGAGCTGGGTGCCCGTGTAGCCGAAGGCAACGAACGCGTCGGCCTGCTGGTGATGGGTGACGGCTCCGCCCGCCGCAGCGACCACGCGCCGGCCCACCTGCATCCGCGCGCCGAGGTCTTCGACACCACAGTCGCAAACGCCTTGCAGGACAGGGATGTCGAGGTCCTTGAAGCTCTCGATCCGGACCTCGCAGCCGTACTGCAGGCCGCCGGTCGCGCACCGTGGCAAGTGCTCGCCGGCGCACTCAAAGGTACGTCGTTGTCCGGCGATCTGACCTACGATGCCGCCCCGTACGGCGTCGGCTATTTCGTTGCCAGCTTCACCTAGTCTCTAGTTGCTCCAGGCCCCATTTCGCCCAGTCGCGGAGGGCCGGGAGCATCCGCAGGCCGCGTTCGGCCGCCAGCCGGCCGAACGCGAGCGGGTCGCCGCGCCACTCCGGGCCGGCCTCCTCGATCTGCGCCTCCAGTGCGGCCAGTCGACGTTCGGTCTGGTCGATCGTCTGTTGCAGGAAGACGCGCGCCTCGGCCGGCTCGAGTGAACCGACCAGGAACAGCCGGAGCGCGGCGCCGCTGCGGACCACCTCGTCGGCGGGCTCGAGCATCCAGCGCCGCAGCTCCTCGTGGCCGGCCGGCGTGATGCCGTACGTCTTCCGGTTCCGGGACTGTTCCTCGACGACCTCGATCAGGCCGGCGTCCAGCATCTTGCGCAGCTCCGGATAGATGTGGCTGTGCGACGCGTGCCACGCCCACTGGCTGAGCTCCTCGAAGGACTTGGTCAGCTCGTAGCCGGTGGCCGGCTCCTGGTCCAGCAGTCCGAGCAGTCCGTGGCGCAGTGACATGCGGCGAACCGTAGCATGACGAATGTACTTGTTGACATGTACAAATTGACATTAACCTGGAGGCCTGACGACGAGCGAGGGGATGCGACCGATGGTGGACGTACTGGTGGTGGGAGCGGGGCCGACCGGGCTGACGCTGGCGACCGAGCTGAGCCGGTGGGGGTTGTCGGTGCGGATCGTCGACCGGGCGCCCGGTCCGCAGCCGGGGTCGCGCGGGTTCGGGATCAAACCGCGGACGCTGGAGATCTTCGACAGCTTCGGGGTCGCGGACGAGTTCGTCGCCGCGTCCGGGACCAACGGGCGGACCAGGGTGCATCTCGGCGGGGCGCTGCTCGCGGACTTCACGGTCAAGCCCGATCGGCCGACACCGGCCAGGCCGTTCCCGAACTACGTGTCGCTGCCGCAGTGGCGGACCGAGGCGATCCTCCGGGACGGGCTGGCGCGGCGCGGCGTCACAGTCGAGTTCGGTACGACCATGACCGAGTTCGCCGACGACGGCTCGTCCGTGCTGGCGACGTTCGAGGACGGCTCGCAGGAGCGCGTGCGGTACCTGGTCGGATGCGACGGCGGCCGCAGTTCGGTGCGGAAGGCGCTGGGGATCGGATTCGAGGGGCGTACGGACGACGTCCGCGCGTTGCTCGCCGACGTCGACGTGTCGGGGCTGAAGGATCACGCCGTCCACATCTGGGGCGGCGACGAGGAGATGCTGGCGCTGCGGCCGTACCGGGAAGGCGAGCCGTGGCAGGCGATCGCATCGATCGGCGCGGACGAGGAGCCGACGCTGGAATGGTTGCAGCGTGCGGCTGTCGAACGCAGCGGCGTACCGGGATTGCGGGTGACCAGTCCACGCTGGCTGTCGGTGTGGCGCTACAGCCTGCGGATCGCGGAGCGGTACCGGTCCGGACGGGTGTTCATCGCGGGGGACGCGGCCCATGTGCACAGCCCGTTCGGGGCCTTCGGGCTGAACTCGGGCGTCCAGGACGCGTACAACCTCGGCTGGAAGCTCGCCCTGGTGCTGCAGGGCGCTCCGGAGGCCCTGCTCGACACGTACGAGGAGGAGCGGCTGCCGGTGGGACGGGCGATCCTCGAGGAGAGCGACCGCCGGTTCGCGTCCGCGACCGCGCCGCCGCGGTTCCTTCGGCCGATCCTCCCGTACGTCGTGAAGCGGTTCCTGGCCCGGTTGAACAAGCGTGGCCGCAACGATCACCCGCGGTACTACGAGTCGCCGCTGACCATTCCGGGCAAGCGCCGGCTGCGGGCCGGGGACACTGCTCCGGACGGGGTCGGGCGGACGGCGGACGGGCGCGTGCGGTTGTTCGACCTGTTCCGTGAGCGACGGTTCACGCTGCTCGCGATCGGGCGCGAGGTGCCGGAGCTCAGCGGGCCCGTGGACGGGTATGCGATCGATGTCGAGGGCAAGGGCTACCCGCGGTCCGGGTACGTGCTGGTGCGGCCGGACGGGTACGTCGCCGCGGTGACCGACGACGTCGCCGAGGTGACGACGTACCTGCGTCGCTGGACGGAGTCGCTGATACTGGCCGGGTGACTGAGGAACGGACGGGATATCGGCGGTCGGCGAAGTCGCCCCGGGGCGAGGCGCGGCGGCGGGAGCTGCTCGACAAGGTGGCGGACGACCTCGGCGCGAACGGGCTGGTCGACTTCTCGCTGCGGCGTGCGGCGCGGGCGGCCGGTACGACGCACAAGGTGCTGCTGTACCACTTCGAGGGCCCGGAGGACCTGCTGACGCAGGCGGTCCTGCAGTTGCGCGAACGGCGGATCACCCGGGCCGTGGCAGCCGCGAACGAGGCGGGCGACCGGTCGATGGCGGAGCGGGTGCGGTCGATGTGGCCGACGCTGATCGGCGCGGAGTCCTGGGTGCTGGACCAGGCGATCGGGCTGGCGATGTTCGATGCCGGCCGGTACGCCGATCTGGCGCGGTCGGCGTCGCGGCAGTACCTGCCGACGTTGCTGGCGCTCTGCCCTGACGACTGGGGCGACCAGCGCAAGACCGAGGTGGCGGAGTTCGTGCTGGCGACGCTGCGCGGGTTCCTGATCGAGTGGCGGACCAGCGGTGACGGGGCCGGGATCGAGGCCGGGCTGGCGGCGCTGGTCCGGGCGCTCGAGCGGGAGGAGACCGCCTGAGAAATGGCCATGGACAGATTTGCGAACCACGTGGTTCACTTCTCTCATGCGCGAGAAGGTGAACTTCACGAGTGCCGGGGTGCAGTGCGCCGCCTGGCACTATCCCGGCACCAACGGCGGGTGCCTGGTGATGACCGGCGGCTTCGGAGTGACGAAGGAGCCGGGGACGGATCGGTTCGCGGAGCGGTTCGCCGCGGCCGGATTCAGCGTGCTGGCGTTCGACCACCGGTACTTCGGTGAGAGCGGCGGCGAGCCGCGGCAGCTCGCCCGGGTGCGGGACCAGCTCGCCGACTGGCGGGCCGCGATCGAGTTCGCGAAGACGCTTCCGGGCGTCGAGCGGGTGGGCATCTGGGCGTTCTCGCTGCCCGGCGGGTACATCGTCCAGCTGGCCGCGGAGGACCTCGGCGTCTCGGCGGCGATCGCCCAGTCGGCGAATGTCGACGGCCCGACCGTGACTCGGCACGCCTCCCGCTACCAGGTGCCGAGCAGTGCGCTGCGGCTGCTCGGCCGGTCGCTGCTGGATGTCGTCGGCGGCTGGTTCGGTCGCCCGCCGCGGCTGGTGGACCTGGCCGGCCCGACCGGGACGGTGGCCCTGCTCAACACGCCCGATGCCCTGCTGGGCAACGGCATCTTGAACCCCGGCAACATCTACCCCGAGTGGGAGCAGACGATCGCTGCCCGTTCGGTCTTGCCGGCCGCGATGTACCGCCCGGCCAAGTACGCCCCTGACGCCCGCTGCCCGATCCTGTACGTCGTCTGCAAGGACGACAAGTCAGCTCTCGCGGCGCCGACGCTGAAGGCTGCTGCCACCACACCGAAGGCAGAGGTCCTGCAGGTCCCTGGCAACCACTACGCGCCCTTCACCAACGCCCACGAAGAGGTGGTCGAGGCGGAGCTGGCGTTCCTCACCAGGAACCTCGTAGCTAGTCGGACTCCACAGGCACAGTAGGCCAGCGGTCCGCGGTCGCCGCCAGGTCTTCCCGGCCTGCGGCGTTCAGCTGGTCGATCAGCTGACCACGGGCTGCTTGCACGGAGGCTACTGCGTCGTCGGACGTGGTGTGTGGCCCTGACCAGTTGCACACCGCGTCCCCGGCGTACCAGTCACCGGCTGCGGACCGCCGTACATGTGCTGCCGCCAGACGGGCAGCAGGTAGCGGTACGTCGGCCAGCTGTACAACGGTGTCGAGGGCGACCACGTCTGCGGACAGGTCAAGCAGGGGGCGCAGCTCGACGGCGTCTGTGAGTACGAACTCGTAGCCGGCCGGTGCGCGTTCCGCGAGCCAGTCGATGGCCAGCGCACTGACCTGTGCGAGCTCGTCAGCGAGCTCGGCCTCCAGGGTCTGCACGCCGCAGACCCGCGGATCGGTCGGGCGCAGGGCTGCCTGGCACCGACGTACGAGCATCTCCTCGGGCAGCGTCTGCCGGCGGCCGACGATGCGCGACAGCCCGACGATGTCGAAGTTCAACTCGTCCGGTGTGCGCTTCCGGCCCGGGGCCAGCGCCTCACCAGGACGCGTACCCCGCGTCGTCCACGGACCGACGTGCCACCGCTGCAGAGCCGTCATGGCGCCGACCCTATACGCGCGAGTGCCGAGTAACGGACCGTAGGCTGGCGGTGTGAGCTACACCGTGAGCCGTTTGGCAGACGTGCTGGCTGAGTCGGTCAGCTGGATGTCTGTGCGTACGGCGGACGCGGTCCCGGGGCCGGACTGGATCTCGTGCGCGGACCTGATCGCGGAGCAGCAGTCGGGCGCTGATCCGACGCTGGCGTGGCGCACTGCCGCCGCAGCCGACTACGCGCGTGACTACGAGATCGAGCCGCCGGAGCAGGTCGCGGCCATGTTCACGCTGATGTGGTATGTCCAGGTGCCGTCGCTGGTCGCTGCAGTGAGTGCTGCGGTGACTGGGGTCTCGCCGGAGGTTTCACCCGAGGCACTGGCCTTCAAACGGCACCCGCTGGCGCACTACCCGGCTGAGGTGGCGCTGCTGTCACAGGAGGTTGTTCCCCTCGACGTGGCGGCCGCCCAGCACAAGGCGCACGTGAACGCGTTTCTGGACTCGTACGAGCCAGGGGTGAAGCTGGGCTCGTTGCAGCGGCTCGGGGCAGTGGGGGACGAGTTGCGGGCCGCACTGCGGTTGCCGGAGGACGCCCCGTACGTGGATGAGGCGGCCCGAGCGTTCGGGGTGTCGCTGGAGCAGAAGCTGCGGACGTCCTGCTGCTACTTCTACGTACTGCCGAAGGTGACGGCCTGCACCACCTGCCCGCGTTTCCGCTGATTGGTCTAGACGGGCTCCCGGCGAAGGATTGCCGCCTGCTCCGCCGCCCCAAAGAGTGGAGCGCATGCGCTGGACACGAGTAGTGGTGGCGAGTGGACTGATGGTGACGACGGCAGGGTTGGCGCCGATGGCGCACGCGGCCCGCGCGACACCGGGTATGTGGACCGAGACGTCGTACAACTCGGTCTTCAAGGACAGCGGACGGTCACCGGAGGCCGGGAACGACCTCCGGCTCGACACCGCGAAGAACGACTACGAGGCGGCCCAGATCGTGCTGCGCGGCCCGGCCGCGTTCACCGTGCAGGGTGTGGACTTCAGCGCGCTGCGCGGGGCCCGCGACGCCATCCCGGCCGGGGAGCTCAGCTACAACCCGGTCGGGTACGAGTACCTGGACCACAACTCGTACAACGGCTGGGAGCCGGACAACTTCGTCACGCCGACGATCCGGACCGCGCCGGGCGACTTCCCGGACCGGCTGCTGAACCAGACGAGCATCGACGTGCCGGCGAACCAGACGCAGTCGATCTGGGTCCGGGTGCACGTGCCGGCAACCGCCAAGGGCGGCGTCTACACCGGTCACGCGCTGGTCCGGACGACCCAGGGCAACCTGAACGTGCCGATCCGCGTGAACGCCCGCAACGTGGTGATCCCGCCGGCGAACCAGAGCGAGTTCACCAACGTGATGTGGACGAACTTCCTCGGCCTGACCTCGTGGGACATGGGCCAGGGCGACACGGTCAAGCTCTTCTACGGACACGACCGGTACTCGCCGCAGTGGTGGCAGCTGATCGACAACTGGGCCGACACGATGAAGCGCTACCGGCAGAACAACCTGCAGCTGCCGCTGGTCAACCTGCTGACCGACGGCGGCAGCAAGGTCGATGCGGCAGGCAACTACACGTTCAACTTCGACCGCTTCGACCAGGTCGTGCAACGGTTCCTGGACAAGGGCGTGGTGAACCGGCTCGAAGGCTTCACCGGGGCCGGGCCGCAGAACGCGGACCACAACCCGCAGTACCCGCGGTACCTGCAGGAGGTGACGCCCAAGGAGACCGGGCGGCAGCTTCCGGACTTCGTGTACTGGGACTCGCCGGAGGCGGACAACTGGTACAAGCAGTTCTACCCGGCGCTTCGTCAGCACGTGGCGGCGAAGGGCTGGTCGAAGATGTTCTGGATGCACGTCGGGGACGAGCCGGGCGCCGGCGGCGACCCGGGCTGGTTCGGCATCGCGAGCAAGCTGAAGCAGTACTGGCCGGACGTGAAGATCGGCGACGCGACCGGGCAGGGGCTGGCCCCGCGGGTGGCGCACACCGAGGACATCGTGATCCCGAACCTGTTCGACTACACCCTCAACCCGAAGCCGTTCGACGACGAGCGCCGGGACGGCAAGCCGCTGTGGTTCTACAACTGCAATGTTCCGGCCGGCAACCACCTGAACAGGTTCATCGACCAGCCGGAGTGGAGTCAGCGGCAGACCATGTGGCTCGCGTACGGCAAGGGCGCCACCGGGTACCTGCACTGGGCGTACGGCAACTGGCAGTTCAAGATGAGCGACCAGACCGTGAAGGGCGACGGGTACATCGTCCGGCCCGACACGGTGCACAACACAGTCGAGGCCTCACCGCGGTACGAGTCGTTGCGGGACGGCATGGAGGACTGGGAGGTCCTCAACCATCTTGGGAAGACCAATCCGGGGCTGGCACACGACCTGGCGAACGCCGTGGTGCAGGCCAGCGACAAGTACTCGCCGGACGTCAACTACATGCAGCGGGTCCGCGCTCTGGCGCTGGACGCGGCGGCTGGGCTGCCCGTGACCAGCAAGGATCTAGTACGGGCCAAGACCGCCGGCCCGAACCGGGTACAGGTCGACCTGGGTAGTCAGGCACAGGTGGACGGCGTACTGCTGCACTGGGGCTCCACGTGGGCCGCCAAGTACCGCGTACTCATCTCGTACGACGGTAAGACGTGGGCCGAGGCCGCGAGCCGTGCTGACAACCCGGGCGATGACCTGGCCAAGCCGGGCGGCGACGACTTCCTGGGTGTGAACGCCAAGACCCGCTACATCCGGATCGAGTCCGCTACGCCGTTCCAGCCGCCAGAGGTGGAGGTCGCGGGGAAGCGCCTGGCGCAGCCGAACCTGGCGGGCGGGAAGACGTACACCGCCAGCGCGCCGTCCGGGCGGTTCCCGGACGCGGGCATCGAGGCGACCGACGGCGTGCTCGGGGACAACTGGGGCGACGGCAAGCAGTTCGGGTACGAGCTGGCCAACGTCGGTGACAGCGTGCAGCCGGTGGTCACGATCGATCTCGGGAAGGCGGAGCCGATCGGTACGGTCCGCGTGCACGCCTATGAGGAGTACCCGGATTACCGGCCTGACCAGATCACCGTCGCGACCAGTACGGACGGGACGAACTTCACCGACCGCGGGAAGGTCAGTTCCGTGAACGGCGCGTCCAGGATCTGGTACGACGTCGGCTTTGCGCCGGCGCCGGCCCGGTGGGTGCGGCTGACGTTCGACAAGACGATGCACAACAAGTACCAGACCGGTGTGTTCATCGACGAGATCGAGGCGTACCGGGGCGCTCCGCACCTCGGCTGAGTTGTCCGGACGGATTCTGTCGGTGGCGCCGGGGAACATGGTCGGCATGAGTCGACTTGCTACCCAGGCGTCACCGACCGGTAATTTTCTGGTCGGTTGTCCAGTCCATGACCCGGAGCTAGGTTCGCTGTCGTGACCTCGTCCGGTGGTTCTCCGGCGACGACCCCGATCGGCTCCCGGGCCGAGGCCGAGGGCTACGTCGCGATGGTGTGTTTCAAGCACGGTCCACCTCGGCTGCACGGCGTCGAGCTCGAGTGGACCGTGCATCATGCGGATGACCCGCACCGGCCGCTCGACGCCGGACAACTGAGCAAAGCCCTGGGCGAACATGCCCCCGCGACCCTGGTGCGCGGCAGTCCGCAACTGCCGCTCGGCCGGGGCGCTCTGGTCACCGTCGAGCCGGGTGGCCAGGTGGAGATCTCCGGCCCCGCGTCGGACTCGATCCCACGGCTGATCGACGACACTGCCGCCGACGCCGCCGAGCTCGCCTCCCTGCTTCTCGACGCGGACCTGGTAACCGGCGCCTACGGCCTGGACCCGTTCCGCGCTCCGCGCCGCATCCTCACCATCCCGCGGTACGCCGCGATGGAACACGCGTTCCAGCGCCTCGGACCGCACGGTCCCCGGATGATGTGCAGCACCGCCGGCCTGCAGGTCTGCCTGGACGCCGGCGAGGCGGACCAGACCGCACTGCGCTGGCGGGCGCTGCACGACCTCGGCCCGGCGCTGGTCGCACTCTTCGCCAACTCCCGTCGCCGGGACGGCACCGACACCGGCTGGGCCTCGGCCCGGACCGAGGCCACCTTCGGCACCTGCGCCCCGTTCACCGAGCCGCCTCCGCTGGACGGCGACCCGGCGGCCGCCTGGGCGCGGACGGCGATGGAGGCGCCGGTGCTCTGCCTGCGCCGGGGCGATACCTGGGACGCGCCCACCGGGCTCACGTTCGGAGCCTGGGCGGACGGGCAGCTCCCGGGCGACAGACCGACGTACGACGACCTCGAATACCACCTGTCCACACTCTTCCCGCCGGTCCGCCCGCGCGGGTACCTCGAGGTGCGCTACCTCGACGCGCAGCCGGGGGACGGGTGGATCGCCCCGACCCTGCTGCTCACCGCACTGATGTCCGCGCCGATGGACCAGGTGCTGGCCGCGGCCGAGCCGGCCGCCGGCCGCTGGTTCCCGGCGGCCCGCGAGGGCCTGAAGGACACCTTGGTCCGCCGCGCCGCGCGCGACGTGGTCGCGCTCGGCACCGAGGTGCTGGATCGGACCGGTGTGGATCCCGAACTCACCGCTGCCGTCGCAACCCGGCTGCAGCGCATCGTCGACAACACCCAAGGAAGGCGAGCCTCATGAACCACCAACTGTCCGACCTGTCGCCGGAGGGCCTGCGAGCCTTCGTCGGTGCGCAACTCGAGCGGTCCCGGGCCCGGACGACGCAGCTGACCGACGCGGTCGACACCGACGACCTGGTCAAGCAGCACTCCAAGCTGATGTCCCCGCTGGTCTGGGACTACGCCCACGTCGGCAACCAGGAGGAGCTCTGGCTGGTCCGCGACGTCGGCGGTCGCGACCCGCTCCGCCAGGACATCGACGAGTTGTACGACGCGTTCCAGCACCCGCGCGCTGATCGTCCGTCGTTGCCGCTGCTCGGTCCGGTGGAGACCAAGGCGTACGTGAACGAGGTCCGCGACAAGGTCATGGACGTCCTGGACCACGTGACGTTCGACCCCGGGCACGAGCTGGTCGACAACGCGTTCGCGTTCGGGATGATCACCCAGCACGAGCAGCAGCACGACGAGACGATGCTGGCCACACACCAGTTGCGCGAGGGCGCGCCGGTGCTGGATGCACCTCGGCCACCTGCTGGACGGTCGCTGCCCGCGTCCGAGGTGTTCGTACCGGGCGGTGTCTTCGAGATGGGTACGTCGATCGAGCCGTGGGCGCTGGACAACGAGCGGCCGGCGCATGCGGTCCACGTGCAGCCGTACGTGATCGACGCCGTACCGGTGACGAACGGGGACTACCTCGGTTTCGTGCTCGCCGGTGGGTACGACGATCCGCAGTGGTGGTCCGAGACCGGCTGGGCACACGTACGGAAGGCGTCGCTGGTCGCACCGCGGTTCTGGTCGCAGGCCGACGGGGAGTGGTGGCGGCTGCGGTTCGGGCACCGTGAGCGGCTGCCGTTGGACGAGCCGGTGATGCACGTCTGCTTCTACGAGGCGGAGGCGTACGCGAAGTGGGCAGGCAAGCGGCTGCCGACCGAGGAAGAGTGGGAGTTCGCGGCGCGGTTCGATCCGTCCTCCGGGCGGACGCGACGGTTCCCTTGGGGGGACGAGTCGCCCGGTCCGCAGCACGCGAACCTCGGCCAGCGGCACCTGTCGCCGGCACCGGTCGGGGCGTACCCGGCAGGCGCTTCGCCGCTCGGCGTCGAGCAGCTGATCGGGGACGTCTGGGAGTGGACGTCGAGCGACTTCCACGGGTACCCGGGGTTCCGCGCGTGGCCCTACGACGAGTACTCGCTGGTCTTCTTCGGACCGGAGTACAAGGTGCTCCGCGGCGGCTCGTTCGGCACCGATGAGGTCGTCGCCCGCGGCACCTTCCGGAACTGGGACTACCCGATCCGCCGGCAGATCTTCGCCGGCTTCCGCTGCGCCCGCGACCCGCGCCCCGAGGAGCTGCACGCCTGATGTGCCGTCATCTCGCATACCTGGGTCCGCCGGTCACGCTCGCCTCCCTGGTGATCGAGCCCGAGCACTCCCTCTACGAACAGAGCTGGTCCCCGTCGGACATGCGCGGCGGCGGGTCGGTCAACGCCGACGGCTTCGGCCTCGGCTGGTATCCCGAAGGCGATGCGGCTGTGTCCGGTGGGCCGGTGCGCTACCGGCGCGACGTTCCGATCTGGACCGACGAGAACCTTCCAGGCCTGGCGGGCACGATCCGCTCCGGCGCGGTCCTCGCCGCCCTCCGGAACGGGACGGTCGGCATGCCGTACGGGCAGTCAGCGGTCGCACCGTTCGCGCTGGATCATTGGCTGTTCAGCCACAATGGCCGCATCCCGGGCTGGCCGGAGGCGACGCTCAAGCTGGCCGAGCAACTGCCTGTCGCCGACTTGCTCGGTCTCGACGCGCCCATTGATTCCGTCTTCCTGTGGGCGCTGATCGCCCGTCGCCTCGGTGACGGCGTACCACCGGCGGATGCAGTCGCGGCCGTCGTGCACGAGGTGGAGGCGGCGGCACCCGGCTCTCGGCTGAACCTGCTGCTGACCGACGGGGAGCAGCTGATCGCGACCGCATGGACCCATGCACTGCACGTCCAGCAGACCGCCGACTCCGTCACCGTCGCCTCCGAACCGTTCGGCCCCGGCGACTGGTCCGCCGTACCCGATCGATCCCTGCTCGTGGCCACCGCCACAACCCTGCAGATCACCCCGATGGAAGGACGAGAGTGACCCTCATCGACGTACATCTGACTCCGGACTACGCAGCGCGGGCGTTGCGTGACGACGTACGGGCCGGGTTGTCGGCGACGCCGAAGTGGTTGCCGCCGAAGTGGTTCTACGACGCCCGGGGGAGTGAGCTGTTCGAGGAGATCACCCGCCTCCCGGAGTACTACCCGACCCGTGCGGAGCGGGAGATCCTGGATGCGCGGGCCGGGGAGATCGCGGCGCTCACCAACGCGCACACGCTGGTCGAGCTCGGCTCCGGATCGTCGGAGAAGACTCGGCTGCTGCTCGACGGGCTCCGCGATCACGGCACGCTGACCAGCTTCGTACCGCTGGATGTGTCGGAGTCGGCGCTGCGGGACGCGTCGGACGCGATCAACGCCGACTACCCGAGCGTCGACGTGCACGGCGTGGTCGGTGACTTCACCGCTCACCTCGACAAGCTGCCCGGTGATCCGCCACGGCTGGTCGCGTTCCTCGGCGGCACGATCGGCAACCTGACGCCTCCTGAACGGGAGACGTTCTACCGGTCGATCCGCGATGTGCTCGAGCCGGGTGAGTGGCTGCTGCTCGGTACGGACCTGGTGAAGGATCCGGCCACGCTGGTCGCGGCGTACGACGACGCGGCCGGGGTCACGGCGGAGTTCGACAAGAACGTGCTGCGGGTGATCAACCGGCAGCTCGGCGCGGACTTCGACGTGGACGCGTTCGAGCACGTCGCGATCTGGGACGCGGAGAACGAGTGGATCGAGATGCATCTGCGCGCGACGCGGGCGATGCGGGTGCTGATCCCGGAGATCCACCTGGACGTCACGTTCGCCGAGGGCGAGGAGATCAGCACCGAGATCTCCGCCAAGTTCCGCCGCCCCGGCGTAGAAGCCGAGCTGGGCAAAGCAGATTTCACCCCCACCGCCTGGTGGACCGACGGAGAAGCCCGCTTCGCCCTATCCCTCTGGCAAGCCACCTAACTACCCAACCCCCGCTCACACCCCACCCACCCACCCTCACCCACCCGCACCCCAACCGCACCGCACCGCACCCCACCCCGCCGCACCCCACCCCGCCGCACCCCACCCCGCCGCACGCCGACCCCGCCTACCCCCGTCGCCCCGCCCCGCGCCCTCCGGCAGGACGACACAGGAGCGGATATCCCCTCGACTTGTGGGTTCTCCACTCGTGTACCAGCGGAGAACCCTCAACGCCGAGGGATATCCGGCCCTGTCACGGGCGCCGCAGGGACCCAGGGGCAAGCCGCAGGCGGCATACACCACCAACCGCGTGCGACCGCCCGCCCCCTCGCACCGACTCGCGCTGTACTGGCGGCCGCCCGCCCGTTACCGCCTACCACGTGCTGCCCGCCGCCCGACCCCACCTCGCCGCCACACCGCCGTCGCCCTCACCTCATTTGCCTGGCAGGCCCAGCAAATGAGGGGTTCCACACCCTGGTTCCGGGTGTAGAACCCCTCATTTCATTGGTCTGCCAGGCAAATTGGTGGGTCTGCCAGGCAAATGAGTCAGCTAGCTGCCTTGTTTGATGAGGCCGTTGATCTTGTCGACGTAGGCCGGTAGGTCGCTGATCTGCTTCTTGCCGCTCAGGATGGGCTGGTAGTTGGCGGTGGTCAGATCACCGACCTGGCTGGCCCACTGCGTCGTGAAGCGAACACCGACCGTCTTCTCGGCAGCCAGATCCGCCTTGACCGTGTCCACGACCGTCGGCTGCTGCGCCTTCGTCAGCGAGTCGAAGTAGCTCGCCTGCGCGGGCGTGTACGCCGGCGGCGCGACCGGCGAGGCCGGCAGGACCGCGTCCCACACCTTCGTGTTGATGTACTCGAGCACCTTGAACGTCGCGTCCTGGTTCTTCGTGTACTGCGGCGTGCAGATGCCGACCGAGTCGTACAGCGTGGTCGGCGTCTGCACCTGCGGGAACGGCGCGAACCCGTACTTGACCTTCGGCTTGTCGGTCTGGAACCCGGCCGCCAGCCACTGGCCGCCGAACGTCATCGGCACCTTGCCGGCCGCGAACAGCGCCTGCACGTTCGACGCGTCGTACCCGGGAGGCGCGACCGACCCGTTCTTGATCGCGGCGGTCAGCTTCTCGACGCCTTCCTTGTACTTGTCGTCGGCCTCGGCCTTCGTCGGGTGGTTCACGTTGTCGGTGAACGGCGCGCCGCCGGCCGAGACCGAGTACATGCTCATCGTGAACGGACCGTCGGCGCTGGTCAGCTGATCGGCGACCAGGCCGTACTTCGCGCCGTTCTTGCCGGCGAGCTTCGCAGCGTCGGCGTACATCTCGTCCCAGGTCCACCCGGCCTTCGGCACCTGCAGACCGGCCGCGGCGAACGCGTCGGCGTTGTACCAGACGCCGTACGTGTTCATCAGCGACGGCAGGCCGCCCATCTGGCCGTCCGCGGTCTTCCAGTTCTCGATCGCGGACGGGACGAACTTGTCCGCCTTGAAGTCGCCGTCACCGCTCTTGATCTTGTCCGCCCAGTCGACGAGCAGACCCTGCGACGTGTACTGCTGCTCGGTGTCGTTACCGCACCAGAACAGGTCCGGCAGCTTCTTCGCCTGGGTCAGCGACGCCAGCTTGTCGCCGTACTGGCCACTCGGCGTGTCGAGCAGGTTGACCGTGATCTTGTCGTCCTTGAAGCCTTCCAGGGCCTTCTTGATCGCGACGTTGGTGTCGGCCGACTCCCACGTCATCACGGTCACGGTGACCGGCCCGTCGCTGGATCCGCCGGAGTCCGACCCGCTGCAGGCCGTTGCCGTCAGCAACCCGGCGCACGCCAGCGCGGTGATACCGATTGTCCTCTTCACACCAATCCTCATTTCTGGTTCGTGCTGCCGAGAGCGCCGAGGCCCTGGATGAAGTAGCGCTGCGCGGCGAAGAAGATGATCAGCGGCGGCAGCATGTACAGCAGGTTCGTGGCCATGTAGTAGCTCCAGTCCGGGGTCTTCCCGGCGAACGGTGAGATGAACGACGCCATCCCCACCGACAACGGCCACTTGCCGGACGAGTACAGATAGACCAGCGGATTCAGGTAGTCGTTCCAGGACGCCTGGAACGCCAGGATCGCCATCGTCAGCCAGGCCGGCCGGGTCAGCGGCAGCATCACGCTGACGAAGATCCGCAGGTGCCCGGCGCCGTCGATCTTGGCCGCCTCGTCGATCGAGTACGGGATGGCCAGGAAGTACTGCCGGGCCAGGAAGATGAACAGCGGGTTCCCGCCGAGGAAGGCCGGCACGATCAGCGGCAGCCAGGTGTCGTACCAGCCGATGCTCTTGTACATCTGGAACAACGGGATCAGGCCGACCACGCCCGGCAGCAGCATGCTGCCGACGAACAGGTAGAACCACACCTTCCGTCCCGGGAACCGCAACCTGGCCAGCGCGTAGCCGGCCATCATCGCGGTCAGCACGCCGCCGATCACGCTGAGCGCGGTGATGATGATCGAGTTCAGGAACAACCGCGGGAAGTGGATCGCCTTCGGCCCGTTGATGAAGTTGCTCCAGCTCCATTCGTGTGGCAGCAACTTCGGCGGGATGTCGAAGACGGCGCTCTTGCTCTTCAGGCCGATCGTGATCATCCACAGCAGCGGCACGATCATCACCGCGCAGATGAACAGCGCGACGACGTACCACGACGTCGTGCCGAGCACGCGGGGCTTCTTCTTCGCGGGCGGTGCGGCCTGGCCGGCAACCGTCGCGGGCGGGGCTTCAGTCGGAAGTGCTGTCACTGTACGTCCAGAGCGAGGAGAACTTCGCGGTCAGGGCGATCACGGCGATGATGATGATGAACAGCACCCACACCTGCGCGGACGCGTACCCGAGTTGCGGGACCCGGCCGAGGGTGGGGAAGCCGTTGTTGTAGATCCCGAGCATCAGCACGCTGGTACTGAACCCCGGACCGCCGTTGGTCAGGATCTTCGGCTGGTTGAACGTCTGCAGCGCGGCCGTGGTCTGCAGGATCACCTGGAGCAGCATGATCGGGCTGATCATCGGCATCGTGATCCGGAAGAACACCGACCACGGGCCGGCACCGTCCACCTTGGCCGCCTCGTACAGCTCGGTCGGCACCGACTGCAGTGCGGCCAGGAAGATGATCATCGTCCCGCCGACGCCCCACAGCATCACCAGTACCACGGAGGGCATCGCCATCTTGGGACTCTGCAACCACAGGCTCGTCGGCAGGCCGAGCCGGTCGAGGACCGTGTTCAGCAGGCCGACCTGCGGGTCGAGCATGAACTTCCACAGCGTGATGCTGGCGACCGCCGGCAGCACGACCGGCAGGTACGCGAGCGTACGGACCACGCGGACGCCGGCGAACCGCTGGTTGCAGAACATCGCCAGCGCCAGGCCGAGGACCAGCGACAACGGGACATAGAGCAACACCAGGTAGCCGGTCGCGCGCAACGCCGGCCAGAAGGCCGGGTCGGTGCTGAACAGCCGCCGGAAGTTGCCGAGGCCAACGAAGATCGGGTCGGTCAGCCCGTTGTACTTCGTCAGCGCGAGATAGAACGATCGGATCAGCGGATACCCCACGAAGACCAGAAACCCGATCACCGCGGGTGCGATGAACAGGTACGCGGCCTTCACATCGGAGCCGGCGTTGCGGCTCATCCCACCGCGACTTCGCCGCTTTCTGGTGGTGGTTCCGCCTGAAGACGAACTATTCATCCGGCCTCCTGGACGGTAACGTTTCCAACGTCTTACTGTTGGGTGACGATGCCGTGTCGTGAAAAGGAAGTCAACCCCGTGCCCGAAACGTTTCCAAGCCAGCCGGAGGTCGCCCGGCCGACGATGATCGACGTCGCCCGCCGGGCCGGCGTCGGGCTCGGCACGGTCTCGCGGGTGGTGAACGGTGGCCACGGTGTCCGCGACGAGACCGCGCAACGCGTCCGCGCCGCGATCGACGAGCTCGGATTCCAGCGCAACGAAGTGGCCCGCGCGCTCCGGCCGGGCAAGAAGTCGACGTCCCTGGCACTGGTCCTCGGCGACCTGACCAACCCGTTCTACGCGAGTATCGCGAAGGCGTCCCTCGAGGTCGCCGGGCAGTCCGGCTTCGCCGTCGTGCTGGGCAGTGTCGACGAGGATCCGGAAGGCGAGAAGCGGGCCATCCAGGAGCTGGTCAGCCGCCAGGTGGCCGGGCTGATGATCGTGCCCGACCAGGGCGATCACGCGTTCCTGCAGGGCGCCGGCGTTCCGGTGGTCTTCGTCGACCGCCCGGCGACCGGCATCGATGCGGACATCGTGATGGTCGACAACGAGGGCGGTGGCCGGATCGCCGCCGAGCATCTGCTGCGGCAGGGCCACGAGCGGATCGCGATCATCCTCGCCCCGTCGTACTACACGATCGGCCGCCGGCTGCGCGGGTTCCGGCGCGCGCACCGGGCCGCCGGGATCGACGTCGACGAGTCGCTCGTCATCCAGTTGCCCGAGGGCAACGCCGAGGCCGCCGAGAAGGCGACCCGGGAGGTGATGCTCCGTCCGGACCCGCCGACCGCGATCTTCGCCTCCACGAACTTCCTCGTCGAAGGTGTGCTGCGGGCGCTCGGCGAGCTCGACCGGAGTCCGGCGGTGGTCGGGTTCGACGACTTCCGGCTCGCCGACATGCTGCCGACGCCGGTCACGGTCGTTGCCTCCGACATCGCGGAGCTCGGTCGCAGCGCGGCGCGGTTGCTGCTCGATCGCGCGTCGGGGACGGACACCCGTCCGCCGCAGCGGATCGTGCTGCCGTGCGCGCTGATCGAGCGCGGGTCGGGGGAGCGTTCGCCGGATTCTGCTGCGAAGAGAACGCCGCAGTGATCGACGGCCGGGCTCGCTAAGGTCGCTTCGTGTACTACGAGTCCTTCGGCGACGGCCGGCCGATCTTCTTCCTGCCCAGCTGGGGCGGCGACGCCGGCGAGGGTCGCGACATCCACGAGCCGCTCTTCGAGCAGCGTCCGGGCTGGCGCCGCGTGTACGTCGACCCGCCCGGCACCGGGCAGTCGCCCGCTGTCGCATCGATCACCGACCAGGACGGGATGCTCGCGGCGATCGCGGAGCTGATCGACTCGATCGCGGGCGACGAACCGTTCGCACTGGTCGGTACGTCGGCGGGCGGTCTGCATGCCCGCGGCATCGTCCGGCGCGATTCGTCCCGCGTGCTCGGATTGTTGCTCAGGGCACCGGGTATCGTCATCGACCGGTCCCGGCGCACTCTCCCGACCGCTGAGCACCTGCTGCCGTCCGCGGCCCGGGACCGTCAGCACGAGTACTACGACACTGCCGAGGAGGTAGCCGATCTGGCCTTTCTCGGAAGGATCCAGCGCGACGTGTCGACGTACGGTCTCAGCGTTGATCCGGCGGTGCGCTTCGAGCGGCCCACGTTGATCGTGACCGGCCGGCAGGACACCACCGCCGGGTACGCCGATGCGTGGCCGCTGCTCGACGACTACCCGCGCGCGACGTACGCCGTACTGGATCAGGAAGACCACTTCCTGCCCGGGCCAGGGTCCCTTGTTTACAGGGCATTGGTGTCGGACTGGCTGAACCGGGTCGAGCACCCGGACGCGTGAGGGGCGGCGCGCGCGTCCGGGTGCTCGTGATCAGAAGTTGGGCCAGGCCCAACCGAGATAGCTGTTGAAGTACGGCAGCGCGCGGGTGCCGATCGCGCCGCTGACGCTGGTCGCCCAGAACGTGCCGTCGCCCTTCGCGACGCCGACGTGGCCGTACGGTGCGGCCAGGTCCCAGAAGACCAGGGCGCCCTTCGGCGGGTTCAGGTCGCCCTTGTGCGCGACGCCGCGGGCCACGGCGTCGTTCCAGTCGGCCTTGGCAGAGGCCCAGATCGCGGTCTTGCCGTACGAGTTCTCAGCAGCCTTCTCGCAGTAGCCCTGGTACGCCGTCGAGCCGCTGCGTGCGGCGTACCAGTCGATGGCGTTGTCGGCGCGCGGGTTGCTGGTGCACAGCGGTGCGATCAGGCCGCTGCTGCCGGTGTTGACGTAGGCATCGGTGATGTAGCCCTTGCCGGGGATGTGGTCCCAGACCAGGCTGCGGCCGTACTTGCCGGTGACAGGTTCGCCGTAGAGCTGGCAGTCGATCTCGACCGATCCGTTCGGCTGGGTGCCGACCGTACCGAAGATGGTGGCGTTCCCGGACCGGATGGCGACGCCTTGGCCGCTGTCGGTGACCACGGTGCCGGTGGCGGCGCTCGCGGTCAGGGTGCCGGTGCCGAGGACGGCGGCGCCGGCGAGGAGGGTTGTGGTGGCAACACGGGCGGTGATGCGCATGAGGGCGGTACGCATGGTGTGTTCCCTTCTTGAAGTTGTCTTCGCAGGGAACCAAAAACCGCTGGTGTTGTCGCAGTGGGCAACGGCGCCCGCGGGGCGGTCGGGCGCCGCCGCCGGTGGCTCAGAAGTTCGGCTGCGCCCAGCCGAGGTAGTTGTTGAAGTACGGCAACGCGCGCTTGCCGATCGCGCCGCTGACGCTGGTCGCCCAGAAGTTGCCGTCGCCGGTGGCCACGCCGACATGGCCGTACGAGCTGATGTTCCAGAACACCAGTGCGCCCTTCGGCGGGTTCGTGTCGCCGCGGTGCGCGGCGCCGCGGCGGACGGCGTCGTTCCAGTTGGCGATCGCGGACGCGTAGATGCCGGTGGTGCCGTACGCGTTCTCGACGGCCTTCTCGCAGTAGCCCTGGTATGCGGTGGATCCGTTGCGGGCGGCGAACCAGGCGACCGCGTTGTCGGCCCGCGACTGCGGTCCGAGCACTGCGCTGGCCGTCGGCGCTGTGCTGGCCGGGGCGGCGGTGGCCGGTAGGGCGGTGGCTCCGATGGTCAGCCCGCCTAGGACGGCGACGGTGGCGGTCAGGCGCGTGAACGTACGGGAAAGAGAGGACCTCATGATGGTTGCCTTTCACTCTGGGGGGCGGTGCAACGGCCTGTTCTCTTGGAGAAACACTTCCTTTGTGCAGACAATCAGAGCGTGATCGGATTGTCGCAGTGGGCAACGGTACTGATTCACTGCGATTTGGTACTTTGTGTAGATAAGTGACGGCGAGAGCGGAGAGTGCGCCGTGCGCCCAGCCCAGGCCAGGTACGTGATCGGAGCCCGCATGCGCGAGCTGCGGGAGGCCGCCGGGATGCCGTTGACCCGGGCCGCGAGCGAATCGGGCTGGGACAAGGGGCACCTGTCGCGGGTCGAGCGCGGTCACACCAAGCCGAGTCGCGAGCTGATCGAGTGGTACGACGGCTCGTTCGGGGCGAACCAGGCGCTCGTCAACCAGCTCATGGAGCTCGACGCCGCCGTACGGGCCGGTCGCGACATGTCCCAGCGCGACCTGCGCCGGCACGTCCAGCCGGTGCTGCTCGGCGGATCGGTGCCGATCGACCACCACCCCGACGACCGGGCGGAGCTCGTCGGCGAGACGATGCCGGATGGGACCCGTGTGTTCCGGGACGAGGCGTTCGAGAAGACCTGGGAGCTCCGCAACAGTGGCGAACGCATCTGGCACAACCGCTGGCTCACCCGCCAAGGCGCACCCGGCACCCCCGGCTGGCTGCGCTCACCCACCAGAGCCCCCGTCCCCGACGCAGCCCCCGGCGACATCGTGACGGTAACCCTGTCCCTCCAGGCGCCCTCCCAAGTAGGAGCCTCCACCGCCTACTTCAAACTCACAGACGAAGCCGGCCGCCTCTACTACCCAGGCCTAGAATCCCCACCCCTCTACTGCACCATCTTCACCATCTACGCGCCCTAGCCGCACCTCGGTCACCCTGTGGAGACCTCGTACACCTGATTAGGTGTACGAGGTCCCCGCCCGATGGTCAATGTCCACTCGTCAGGCGGCGCTGCAGCCGGGCGGCGAGTGCTGCCGGGCGATCGAAGTCCTTCCAGCCCACCCGAGCAAACCCGTACCCGCGTTCCCGGAGGCGGTCCTCCCGCCACTTCTCGGCGAGGACGGCGTCTGCGGTACTGCCGTACTTCAGGGCGCCGTCGAACTCGACGATCAGGATCTCGCCGAGGAGGAAGTCGACGCGACCGATCAGCCGGCCGCTTTCGTCGCGGATCTCCACCTGCAACGCAGGTCGCGGCAGGCCGTGGTTGTCCATCACCACGCGCAACCGAGACTCTCCGACCGACTCGCTCAGCCCGTCCGCGAAGCGGGCTGCAGATCGTGCCGCCGGCGAACCGCGCCAGTGCAGGCGCCGGTCCGCCGCTGCGACGAGTTGCTCCGGTACTGTCAGCCGCTTGCGCAGGGCCGCATCTCCGAGCACGACTCCGACTTCGTATGACGTGGTGCACGTTGTCTCGGTGATCGCGCGCTCGACCGTGGTCACCCGGAGACCGTCCACTTCGGTGATCTCGTCGGGATCGACGGCCGACCGGTGCACGTGCAACGAGGAGCTGGATCGAACCCGGCCGACCGCTCTGCTCACGTGGACCCTGCGGAGATCGAGGCCCCACGTGGGCAAGCCGTGCACGACGGCTGCGGATTGATGGCTGATGACGACATCGTCCAGTCGTGCGGTCAGTGCCCGCGCCGCCAGTAGGTGCAGCCGCCGCGCCCGATCCCAGGGTTGCTCTCCGACCGGCCACTCGCTGGGCTCGACGAAGGCATCGCGGCCGAGGCGCGACCACTGCCCGCGCCGCAGCCGGTTCCGCAACTCGGCATCGCTGTAGCCGGCAGCCAGGACGTCGGCCCGATTGAACCACCCCGACCGATGCTCGCAGGCTGCCCTCAATTTCGGATTCATACTTACAACATGCCGTCGGCGGCACCTCGTTGTACGCCGAACTTCTGGTCTGTGGATAACAGTCCGACGGACGTTGTCCAGCTCATGGGGACCGCGGACACCTGATCAGATGTCCGCGGTCTCCATCAGGTGTCCTAGGTCCGGCGGAGCCTGCCGGGTCAGGTGCCGTAGTTGGCGTCTAGTTCGGCTTTGCGTTTGATCCAGCGTTCGCTGAGGCCTTTGAGCTCTTCGCTGAGGAAGTCGATGAAGGCGAGCGAGACATGGACGCGGTGGTGGGCGTCGGTGCCGTCGCCGGCGGCGTCGAGGACCTTGCGCAGGGACTCGGACCAGCGGGACAGGGCGACGTCCTCGGTCATCATCGTCTGGTACCACGCGTCGTCCTGGACGACGTACACATCGCGCCGGCTGCCGGGCTCGCGCTCGCGGCTCGCGAGCCGCAACTGGAGGAGGTAATTGACGGCGCCGGAGACCGCGGCCGGACTGGCCTGCAGCTGGTCGGACAGCTCGGCGGCTGTCAGCCGGCCGTCCACGCTGGACAGGATCGCGGCGAAGACCCGGGCTGCCATCCGTGGCCAGCCTGTCTCGGCGAGCAGGTTGCCGAACTGCTCGGTGTACCGCCTGACGGCGTCGTCGTCTCGGTGTGCACTCACCGCCCCATCATCCCCTCTGGGCCACTGGATTACCTGACACGTGAGAAACGTGTTAGCAAGATTCACAAACTTCTGAATGAAGTGTACGTTATGAAACATGACATCAGCCATCGTGGTCTCTGGACTGCACAAGTCGTACGGGAGTACGCACGCCCTCGACGGTCTCGACCTGGAGGTCGCGACCGGTGAGGTGCACGGCTTCCTCGGGCCGAACGGCGCCGGGAAGTCCACCACCATCCGCGTCCTGCTCGGGCTGCTGCGGGGTGATGCCGGTGATGTCTCACTGCTCGGTGGCGACCCGTGGGGCGATGCCGCGAAGCTGCACCGGCGGCTGGCGTACGTCCCGGGCGACGTGAACCTGTGGCCGAACCTGACCGGCGGTGAGGTGATCGACCTGCTCGGTCGGCTCCGCGGTGGCCTGGACGAGAAGAAGCGTGACGACCTGCTGCGGCGCTTCGACCTGGACCCCACCAAGAAGGGCCGGACGTACTCGAAGGGCAACCGGCAGAAGGTCGCCCTGGTCGCGGCACTGGCCTCTGACGTCGAGCTGCTGATCCTGGACGAGCCGACCTCCGGCCTGGACCCGCTGATGGAGGAGGTGTTCCGGCAGTGCATCGAGGAGGAGCACCAGCGTGACCGTACAGTGCTGCTGTCGAGCCACATCCTGTCCGAGGTCGAGGCGCTGTGCGACCGGATCAGCATCATCCGGCGCGGCAAGGTGGTCGAGACCGGCACGCTGGCCGAGTTGCGGCACCTCACCCGTACGTCGATCCAGGCCGAGCTCGCCGGCTCGCCGAACGGTCTCGCGAACCTGCCCGGCATCCACAGCCTCGATGTCGAGGGCAACCGGGTCCGCTGCGAGGTGGACACCGCCCAGCTCGACGCTGTGATGCGGCAGCTGTCCGCGAGCGGCATCAAGAGCCTGGTGGCCCAGCCGCCGACGCTCGAGGAGCTGTTCCTGCGGCACTACGAGGACGACGTACCGGCCGAGGTTCCCGAGGCGGCAGTGCGATGACCGACTTCGCCGGGACCGGGACCCTGGTGCGGCTCGCGCTGCGCCGGGACCGGGTGCTGATCCCGATCTGGATCCTCGTGTTCGTGCTGTCGGCGGCCGGATCGGCCAAGGCCTCGATCGAGCTGTACTCCGATCCGAAGTCGCTCGCGGAGGCCGCGCGGACCACGAACGCCTCGCCTGCGCTGGTCTCGCTCTACGGGCGGATCTTCGACGAGACCTCGCTCGGGGAGGTCTCGCTGTTCAAGCTCACCGCGTTCGGCGCCGTACTGGTCGGGCTGCTCGCCGCGATGCTCGTGGTCCGGCACACCCGCACCGAGGAGGAGAACGGCCGCCTCGAGCTCCTGAGTGCAGGAGTCCTCGGCCGGTACGCCGCTCTGACGGCCGCACTGATCGTGTCCGGCGGGACTGTCATCGTGCTCGGGCTGGTGACCGCACTGGCCCTGATGGGAAGCGGTCTCGACACCACGGGATCGTTCGCGTTCGGGCTGATGTGGGCAGCGTCCGGCCTGGCGTTCGCCGGAGTTGGTGCCGTGGCGGCCCAGGTCACCGAGAGCGCGCGGGCCGCCAACGGGCTGACCGCAGTGGTGCTGGGTGTCTCGTACGTACTGCGTGCGATCGGCGACTCGTCCGCGGACGGCGGCAGCCGGTGGGTGTCATGGCTGTCACCCGTCGGGTGGTCGCAGCAGGTCCGTGCGTACGCGGGGGACCGGTTCGTCGTACTGCTCGTGCCGCTGGCGTTCCTTGGCGTACTGATCGCGGCTGCGATCGCACTGATCAAGCGGCGCGATGTCGGCGCCGGTCTGGTCCGGCCGCGTCCTGGTCCGGCGCGGGCGTCGGCAGGGCTCCGGTCGCCGCTCGCGCTGGCGTGGCGGCTGCACCGAGGGTCCTTGTACGGCTGGGGTTTTGCGTTCCTGCTGCTCGGTCTGCTGGTCGGCAACATCGCCAGCAACGTGGACGGGTTCGTGACGAGCGACAGCGCCAAGGAGATGGTGCAGAAGCTGGGTGGCGTCGAGGGCATCACGGACGCGTTCCTGGCCACTGAGATGGGCATGGTCGGTCTGCTCGCGTCGGCGTTCGGGCTGCAGGCGGCTCTGCGGTTGCGGTCCGAGGAGACTGCGCTGCGTGCAGAGCCGTTGCTGGCGACCGGTGTGACTCGCGCACAGTGGTTGGCGAGCCACGTGCTGATGGCAGTGCTCGGCACTGGCGTACTGATCCTGGTAGCCGGTCTGGGCTCCGGGGTCTCGAGTGGTGCGTCCTTGGGCAACATGGGGCACCAGGTGCCACGCATGCTCGCGGCCGCCGCCGTCCAGCTCCCCGCGATCTGGCTGGTGACCGCACTGGTCGTCACGCTCTTCGGCGTGGTGCCGAAGCTGGTCACCGGGGGGTGGGTGCTGTACGGGGTGTTCCTGCTGATCGGTCAGTTCGGGGAGATCTTCAACCTGCCGCAGTGGATGATCAACCTCAGCCCGTACGGCCACACGCCACGACTGCCCGGTGGTGACTTCTCCGTCACCCCCGTCCTCTGGCTGACCGCCATCGCCGCCGCCCTGACCCTGGCCGGTTTCGCAACCTTCCGCCGCCGAGACATCGGCTGACCCCCTGAACCGCGCTGGTCTGAGGGGTCCAGCGCATTGAGGTCCTGTCTGGCGACTCCCCGCCTACTGCGGGGCACTCGGCACGGCACCTCGCCGCACCGAGCACCTCCTCGCTACGGCGCGGAGTCGCCAGACAGGACCTAGGCCCGCCCGGTTGTACACCGGGCGGGCCTGTCTACGATCGCGGGGTGTTCAGTGAGCAGCTGGTGGAGTTCTGGAGCGAGCGGCATCTGTGTGTGCTGAGTACGGTCCGGGCGGACGGGACCGTACATGCCACGCCGGTCGGGGCGACGTTGGACGTCGAGGCCGGGCTGTTGCGGGTGATCTGCTCCGGTACGTCGTACAAGGCGCGGGTGATACGCCGGCTCGGTACGGCGGCTGTTGCGGTGACACAGGTGGACGGGCGTCGGTGGAGCACGCTCGAGGGACGTGCTGTGGTCAGCGACGAACCTGCGCACGTACTGGACGCCGAACGGCGGTACGCGAAGCGCTACAAGGAACCGCGGCCCAATCCGCAGCGGGTGGTCATCGAGATCACCGTGACGAAGGTTCTCGGCAATGGCGGCTGACCCGATCACGGTGACAATCTCAGCCACAGTCATAGGCATCGGCGCCGGCGGCTGGAACGCCCTGTCCCCCGAAGCCCGCACAGCAGCCCAGTCAGCCGAAGTTCTACTAGCCAGCCCTCGCCAACTAGCCCTCCTCCCATCCGACGAAACGGTTGGTGGGGTGCGGGTGGCTTGGCCTTCGCCATTGTCTGAGGCTTTGCCTCGGTTACTGGCGGAGTACCGCGGCCTCCGCATCTGCGTGCTCGCGAGCGGCGACCCGACCTTCCACGGCATCGGCACCACGCTGGTGCGGTTGCTCGGCGCAGACGCCGTACACGTGATCCCGCACCCGTCGAGCGTCTCACTGGCCTGTGCACGGCTCGGCTGGGCACAAGACCAGGTACAGGTCGTGAGCCTCGTGACCAACCCGGTCGAACGCCTCCACCCCCACCTCCAACCCGCCCGACGAGTTCTCATTCTCAGCCGCGGCGCCCAGACCCCAGCCGAGGTCGCGCAGCTCCTGACCGCCCGCGGCTACGCCGCCAGCACCTTCACCGTCCTGGAACAACTAGGCGGCCCCACCGAGCGCGTCCGTACGTCGCAAGCCTCCACCTGGTCCCACGACGTCGACCCGCTGAACGTCATCGCCGTACAGTGCCCGCCCGACGCCCCCGTACTGTCCACCGTGCCAGGCCTGCCCGACGACGCCTACGAGAACGACGGGCAGCTCACCAAACGCGAAGTACGCGCAGTCTCCCTGTCCCGCCTCGCGCCCGTCCCCGGACATGTCCTGTGGGACGTCGGCGGCGGCGCGGGCAGCATCGCGATCGAGTGGTCGCGCCACCACCCCACCTGCCGGGCGATCGCCGTCGAACGCGACCCCGACCGCGCGAAGCGCCTCGAACGCAACGTCACCGCACTAGGTGCCGCGGTCAACGTAGTCGTCGGCCCGGCCCCCGCAGCCCTCGACGGCCTCGAGACCCCCGACGCGATCTTTATCGGCGGGGGAGCGACGGCGCCCGGGATGTTCGACGCCTGCTGGAACGCCCTACGACCCGGCGGCCGCCTGGTGGCGAACGGAGTGACGCTGGAGACCGAAGCCCTGATCGCCCAGTGGTACAAGACGTTCGGCGGCGACCTGGTCCGCCTCGACGTCCAACGCGCCTCCGCCATCGGCACCATGACCGGCTGGCGCCCCGCCATGCCCGTCACCATCTGGAGCGTGACCAGATGACCGTGCACTTCATCGGGGCCGGCCCTGGCGCCGCCGACCTGATCACCGTGCGTGGGCGAGATCTGATCGCGGCCTCGCCGGTCTGCCTGTACGCCGGCGCGCTCGTCCCCGTCGAACTGCTCGACCACTGCCCACCCGGCGCCCGCAAGATCGACACCGCGGACCTGAACCTCGACGAGATCATCGCCGAACTCAGCACCGCCCACGCCGCCGGCCACGATGTCGCCCGCCTGCACTCCGGCGACCCGTCCGTCTTCAGCGCGATGGCCGAGCAACTGCGCCGCCTCGACGCCCTCCAGATCCCGTACGACGTCACGCCCGGAGTCCCCGCGTACGCAGCAGCCGCGGCCACGCTCAACCGCGAACTCACCGTCCCCGAGGTCGGCCAGACCGTCATCCTCACCCGCATCGGCGGCAGCGCCAGCGCAATGCCTGCGGGGGAGGACCTCGCCACTCTCGGCGCCGCCCGGGCCACGATCGTCCTGCACCTCGCCGTCCAGCAGATCGACCGCGTGGTCGCCGAACTCGTCCCGAACTACGGCGCCGACTGCCCGGTCGCGATCGTCGCGCGGGCGTCACGCGACGACGAGGTGGTCCTCCGTGGCACGCTCGGCGACATCGCGGCCCAGGTACGGGACGCGGGCATCCGCCGTACCGCCGTGATCATCGCCGGAAAGGTGCTCTCGGCAACGGCCTTCCGCGACAGCCATCTGTACTCGGCCGACCGCACCCGATGAGAATCCTGCTGCTCGGAGGCACCGGCGAGGCCCGCGAACTCGCACGGCGCTTGGTCGCCGAGGGCGTGCAGGTCATCTCCTCCCTGGCCGGCCGCACCACCACCGCCCATCAACCCGACGGTGAGGTCCGCGTAGGCGGCTTCGGCGGCGCGGAGGGCCTCACCCGTTGGCTCCGTACGAACCCGGTCGACGCGGTCGTCGACGCCACCCACCCCTTCGCGCACCGCATCACCACCAACGCCGCCCGAGCCGCTGCCGCGCCAGGCGCGGACGGTTCCGGCGTGCCGTTCCTCGTTCTTCGCCGGCCGGGCTGGAGTCCGGCGCCTGGCGACAGTTGGCACTGGGTGGACACCGCCTCCGCAGCGGCCGATCTCCTGCCAGGGCTGGGATCACGCGCCTTCCTCACGATCGGCCGCCAAGGGCTCGACACCTTCGCCACCAGCGGTGTGTGGACGCTTGCCCGATGTATCGAGCCGCCCACACCCGTCCCGACCTGGTGCACCCTGCTCCTGGCTCGAGGCCCGTTCACTCCGGCGGACGAACTCGCGCTGATGCGCCATCACCGCATCGACGTACTCGTCACCAAAGACAGCGGTGGCCCCGCCACGGCCGCCAAACTCACCGCCGCCCGCGAGCTGTCGATCCCAGTGGTCGTCATCCGCCGTCCACCACTTCCGGCCGATGTGCAGACAATCGAGTCCGTCGACGAAGCCGTCTACTGGGTGATGCGGGTCAGCCATTCGGCGAGTACGTGACGCTCGCCGGGTGTCAGCGCGTCGAGGTCCGGTAGATAGGCGCGGAGTGCGTTGGCTGCGGTGGTCGCCCCCGCTTCGATCGTCTTAGGTCTCGCCCTGTCCGCGGATTGTGCCGGCGTGGCGATGGTGGTCACAACGGTGTCGAACATGGTGTCGGGCAGGCGGGGATTACGTCGGTCCGGCGGGAGGCCGAGCAGGGTGAGTACGGCGCCTGAGCCGGCCGCTTGGACCAGGTCGACGGCGAGGTCCTCGTCGACGCGCAGCCGGCCGGCCGCGGCGATGTTGCGGATCCGGGTTCGCAGGATCGCGATCCCGGCCTCGGCTGCTGCGGGCCGGTTGCCTTGCTGCGTGCCGGTGTACATCAGCAGGAACAGTTCCGGGTTCGCCAGGCCGAAGCCGATGTGGAGGTCCCAGCCCGCACGCAGGTCCGCGATCGGATCGGCCGCCCTGTCGAGGGGTGGCTTGTCGGCCAGGTACGTCGCGAAGCCGTACTCGAGGACAGCGGCGAGCAGTCCGTCCTTGTCGCCGAACAGCCGGTAGATCGTCGGCGCCTGCGTACCCGCGGCCGCCGCGACAGCCCGCGTCGACACCGCGTCCCGGCCCTTGGCAGCGAGCAGCTTCGCCGCGACCTCGACGATCTGCGCCCGCATCCGCGCCCGCCCGCCCTCGCCCTGACCGCCTGGCTCAACGTCCTCCACGACGGCAACGGTAGCGGTTGGCTCGCGCTGTTTCCAGTGATAGCGTGATTATGTTTCCATCGATAACAAGGAGATCTTCATGATCATCGTCACCGGAGGGACCGGGCGACTCGGACGTGCCGTGGTGGAGGGCCTGGCCGAGCGGGTCCCTGCCGATCAGTTGGGCGTCAGCGTCCGCGAGCCGGAGCAGGCAGCCGATCTGGCCGCGAGGGGGATCCGGGTCCGGCGCGGCGACTTCGAGGCCCCGGACTCGTTGGCGGACGCGTTCGAGGGCGCCACCCAGGTGCTGATCGTGTCCGGCCCGGCTGATCCGGCGCCGCACCAGGTCGCGATCGAGGCGGCCAAGGCGGCCGGCGCGGAGCGGATCCTCTACACGAGCCACCAGGCCGCGAGCCTCGATTCGCAGTTCCTCGCCACCCGCGGCCACGCGGCGACCGAACAGGACCTGGCCGACTCCGGCGTGCCGTTCACGGCGCTGCGCAACGGCTTCTATGCGAGTACGCCGGCGTTCCTGCTGCGACCCGCCCTGCAGACGGGGGAGTTGGTGCTACCCGAGGACGGCCCGTTCTCCTGGACCGCCCACCAGGACCTGGCCGAGGCCGCAGTCGTCGCGCTGACCGAGCCCGGCCGCCTGGACGGCATCACGCCGCCGCTGACCGGTCCCGAGCTGCTCGACTACGCGGAGGTCGCGGCGATCGCGTCCAAGCTCCTCGGCCGGACGATCACCCGCGTCACCGTGCCGGACGAGGAGTGGAAGCAGGCTGCGCTCGGTCGCGGGATGCCGGAATTCGTCGTCGACCTGACGCTCGGGATCTTCGCGGCCGCGCGGCGAGGTGAGTTCGCTGTCGTCGACCCTGCACTGGCGAAGCTCCTGGGACGCCCCGCGACCCCGATCAGCGAGGTTCTCGCCCGTGAGCTCACCACCTGACGGCGCGCGGTCGAGGGCTCGATAGATTGACGCCATGGGGATTCAGATCGCGCCGAGCATCCTGTCCGCCGACTTCGCCCGGCTGGCCGACGAGGCGGTCGCCGTGTCGAACGCCGACTGGCTGCACGTCGACGTGATGGACAACCACTTCGTCCCGAACCTGACGCTCGGGATGCCGGTCGTGGAGTCGCTCGCGAAGGCGACCGACAAGCCGCTCGACTGCCACCTGATGATCGAGGACCCGGACCGCTGGGCGCCCGGCTACGTCGAGGCGGGCGCGTCCAGCGTGACGTTCCACATCGAGGCCTGCCGGGCGCCGGTCCGGACCGCCCGGGAGATCCGCGCGAAGGGTGCGCGGGCCGCGATGGCGCTCCGTCCGGCGACCCAGATCGAGCCGTACGAGGACCTGCTCGGAGAGCTCGACATGATCCTGATCATGACCGTCGAGCCCGGGTTCGGCGGGCAGAAGTTCCTCGACCTGTGCCTGCCGAAGATCCGGCGGACCCGGGAACTGCTCGACAAGCACGGCCTGGACCTGTGGATCGAGATCGACGGCGGCGTGTCGGCCGAGACGATCGAGCGCTGCGCCGACGCGGGCGCGGACGTGTTCGTGGCCGGTTCGGCCGTGTATGCCGCCGACGACCCGAACGCGATGGTCGAGCAGCTACGCGGTCTCGCTCAGCAGGCCTCCGGCCGGTAACTCGTCCGGCCGGTCCTCCGGCGGGACGCGGAGCAGCAACGCCGTCGACGCGAGCGCCAGCACGGCCGCGAGCAACCACACGTACCGGACGCCGAAGCTGTCGATGACCGCGCCCGACACCGCGGCCCCGATCGCCCCACCGGCTGTCGCCGCGCTGCTCATCCACCCGAAGACCTCGGTCTTCGCCACGTCCGGAGTCAATGCGCCGAGCCGCCCGTACAGCGCGCCGATCGCCGGTGCGAGCGTCAGCCCCGACAACGCCAGCGCGATCCCGAGCGACACTGCCGACCAGGTCGCGAACACGCACAGCAGCATCCCAACGGCGACGAGCGCCGCCCGCCGCCACAGGTGGGACCTACGCCGACCGGGCAGCGCGCCCGAGATCGCGCCGCCGACCAGGCTGCCGAACGCCCAGGTGGCCTCGAAGATCCCGGCGATCAGCCGATGGCCGTGGTCGTCGGCGAACGCGACGATCGCCAGCGAGATCCCGTTGAACGACATGATCCACAGGCCGAACGCGAGGATCAACGGTAACCGATGCCGATGCCACAGCAACTGCCGCGCTGTCAGCGGGACCGTGGTGTGTGAGTCGCCACCGAGCGGCTCGGGTTGTCGGAGCGCGTACCACCAGATGAAGACGGCGGACATCGCCGCCGCGAGCAGGACGCCGAGACGCGGATTGGCGACGCTCACGGCGGTGGCCCCGAGCATCGGCCCAACCATGAACAACAGCTCCTGCGCCGTGGCATCCACGGAGTAAGCCGTCCGCAGCGCCGGACCGGCCACGACCCGCGGCCAGGCGGCCCGTAGCGTCTGCGACACCGGAGGCACGACCGCGCCCGCGATCACAGCCAGCGCGGGCAGCAACCGGTATCGATCGGTGGGCAGCAGCGCGATCGCGAGCAGCGCCACGCTCCACAAGAGACCGGTCGCCAGCAGGATGCCTCGCGGACCGCGTCTGTCCGCCGCACGTGACCACAGCGGGCCGGCGACCGCAGTCCCGACCGAGTAGGCGCCGGCGACCACACCTGCCCAGCCGAAGGACCCGCTGGCGTCCTTCGCCAGGAAGGCGATCGGGACCGTTGTCGCCAGCATCGGCAGGCGCGCGAGCAGCGACGACACGAGCAACGGCAACACGCCGCCGGTGCGCCACAACTCTCGATAACCCATGTCTCGATACTGCACGCCGCCTCCGACAATTTACGATGAGCAGCGTGACCGAGCACAAACCAGTGGATACCTGGCTGACCGACATGGACGGCGTCCTCGTGCATGAGGAGCGCGCGATTCCCGGCGCCAGCGACTTCATCGCGGCGCTGCAGGCGTCCGGCAAGAAGTTCCTGGTCCTCACGAACAACTCGATCTTCACCCCGCGCGACCTCCGGGCCCGCCTGCTGGCCGCGGGCATCGACATCCCGGAGACCTCGATCTGGACCAGTGCGCTGGCCACCGCCCAGTTCCTCGAGGACCAGCGCCCGGACGGGACCGCGTACGTGATCGGCGAGGCCGGGCTGACCACCGCGCTGCACGAGATCGGGTACGTACTGACCGAGCGCAACCCCGACTACGTCGTCCTCGGCGAGACCCGGACGTACTCGTTCGAGGCGATCACCAAGGCGATCCGCCTGATCGCCGAGGGCGCGCGGTTCATCGCGACCAACCCGGACCCGACCGGTCCGTCGCAGGAGGGGCCACTGCCGGCGACCGGCTCGGTGGCCGCCCTGATCACGCGCGCGACCGGCGTCGCACCGTACTTCGTCGGCAAGCCGAACCCGCTGATGATGCGCAGCGCGCTGAACCGGATCGAGGGCCACTCCGAGACGACCGTGATGATCGGCGACCGGATGGACACCGACATCATCAGCGGTCTCGAGGCCGGTCTGCGCAGCGTGCTCGTACTGTCCGGGTCGACCGGCGAGCACGAGGTCGAACGGTTCCCGTACCGCCCGACCCGCGTCGTCACTTCGATCGCCGACGTCGTACCGCTGGTTAGTGCCCTGTCCTGATGCACTAGCAGGTCAACGTGCGGAACCCGTAGCCCTGAGCCTTGAGTGCCTTCAGGATCGCGGGCAGGGCCGCGACCGTCTCGGTGCGGTTCCCTCCGCCGTCGTGCATCAGGATCACCGAGCCGCTGTGCACGTTCTTC
The DNA here is from genome assembly GCF_043197975.1 of Kribbella sp. NPDC048928. NCBI lineage: Bacteria > Bacillati > Actinomycetota > Actinomycetes > Propionibacteriales > Kribbellaceae > Kribbella > Kribbella sp. NPDC048928. The sequence goes on from NZ_JBICUC010000012.1 coordinate 203,870, forward strand.
AGTACGCGTTGCACGATCGCGGCCGTCCCGGGCTTGGTCCAGTCCCGCGAGTCGACGGTCCACACCACCAGGTCCTTGCCCATCGCCTTCGCCCGTTGCCGTACGGTCGCGCTCACGCCGCCGTACGGCGGTCGGAGACAGGCAGGCGTACTGCCGGTCGCGGTCCGGATCGCCTGGTCCGTCGACGCGACCTCCTGCTGGAACTTCGCGGGCGTGAGTTTGCGCAGGTCGGAGTGGTCCCAGGTGTGGTTCTGCACGCTGTGACCGGCGGCGTGGATCCGCTTGCTCAGCTCGGGGTGCTTGCGGACGTTCTGGCCGACCTCGAAGAAGGTCGCCTTCGCGTCGAAGCGGGCCAGGACGTCGAGCACCTTCGGGGTGTACTCGAGGTCAGGGCCGTCGTCGAAGGTCAGGACGACGTACTTCGCCGGCAGCGGCGTCTTGCTGGGCACAGGGGCAGCCGGAGCCGCGACGGCAGGCGTGGACGTGACCGGCTGCGGCGGTGACTTCGCGGCCGCGACCACGACCGTACCGATCACCGCACTCACCAGCATCATCATCGCCAGGCCAACGGCCCTGTTCCCCGTACGTGTCAAGCGGACAGCCATGTTCCCCCCAGGGCGGTGGGTGGTTCACTTCCTCACAGGCTCACGCTAAAGCACTTGCGACAGGAATTGACGTAACCTCGGCGACTCGGCGCTGCCGAAGATCTTTTCCGGTCCGCCGGATTCGACCACGACGCCCTGATCCATGAACGCGACCTGGTCCGCGACCGAGCGCGCGAAGCCCATCTCGTGGGTGACCACAACCATCGTCAGGCCGGCGCCGGCCAGGTCCGCCATCAGTGCGAGCACGCCCTTGACCAGCTCGGGATCGAGCGCGGACGTGGCCTCGTCGAACAGCATCACCTCGGGCTTCATCGCCAGCGCGCGGGCGATCGCGACGCGCTGCTGCTGACCGCCGGAGAGGTTCCCGGGACGGGCGTTCGCCTTGTGGGCAAGGCCGACCAGCTCGAGCTGCTCGCGTGCCGCGGTCCGGGCCGCCTCGGTGCCGAGCTTCTTGATCTTGCGCAGCGGGAGCGTGATGTTGTCGAGCACGCTCTTGTGCGGGAACAGGTTGAAGTGCTGGAACACCATCCCGATCCGCCGGCGCAGAACGTCCGGATCGCTGCGCAGTACGGACTCGCCGCCGAGCAGCACATCGCCGGCATCCGGTTCGAGTAGCCGGTTGATCGCACGCAGCAACGTCGACTTCCCGGATCCCGACGGACCGATCACGCACGCCGTCTCCCCGGCCGGTACGGCGAGGTCCACGCCACGCAGCACCAGGTTCTTGCCGAACGCCAGCTCGACGCCGCTGACCTCCAGGCTCGCGGCCTCAAGCTGCCGCATGCTCGACCTCCTCCACCGGACGCCCTTCGCGCAATCGCTTGTCGAAATGGTTCACCAGGTGCGTCAACGGCACCGTCATCACCAGATAGAAGATGCCCGCGAGCAGCAACGGCGAGAGGTTGCCGTTGGTCGCGGCCGCGTCCTGCCCGATCCGGAACAGCTCGCGCTGACTCGCCAGCAGGCCGAGGAAGTACACCAGGCTGGAGTCCTTCACGAGCGCGATGAACTGGTTCACCAGTGCCGGCAGCACCCGTCGTACGCCTTGTGGGATGACAACCAGCCGCATGCCACTGGTGTAGGTGAACCCGAGCGCGCGCGCCGCCTCGAGCTGGCCCTTCTCCACGCTCTGGATGCCGGACCGGAAGATCTCACCGATGTACGCCGACGCGATCAGCGACAGGGCGAGGATGCCGAGCGGGTACGGGTTCGGGCCCCACCAGTGCCGCGTGATCGGCGAGAGGCCCTGGCCGATCAGCAAGATGGTGAGGATCGCCGGCAGCCCGCGGAAGATGTCGGTGTAGATCTTCGCCGGCCAGCGCAGCCACGGCTTCGCGGACAGGGCGAGGACCGCCACGAACATGCCGAGCACAGTGCCCAGCACGACCGAGGCGGCCGCCAGGATGAGGGTGTTGACCAATCCGACCTTCAGCATCTCGGGCAGGACCGCCTTCATCGACTCCCAGTCGAGGAAGGTGTCGCTCAGGGTGGACCAGATGTCCATCAGGCTTTGGGAACCGTGAACTTGACCGATCCGCTGCCCGGCTTGAAGGTCGCCGGTACGGCGCGACCCGGGTAGTACTGCTCGACGAGCTTGGTCCAGGTGCCGTCCGCGATCACCTCGTCGAGCGCCTTGTTGACGGCCTCGCGAAGCTTGTCGTTGCTCTTCGCCACCGCGAACGCCATCGGTGCGTCGCTGAGCTCCTTGGCGGCCAGGACCACCGTGCCGCCGCCCTGCTCCTTGGCCATCTTCTCGCCGATCTCTGCGGGCGAGACCCACGCGTCCGCCGTGCCGGCCTTGAGCTGGCCGAGCGCGGCGTTGTAGTTCGGGACGCGCACCGGGTTCAGGTTCTTGCCGGTGGCGTAGTCGTCCTGGACGGTGCCCTGGACCACGACGACGCGCTTGCCGGACAGCTGGTCGAAGGACGTGATGCCGGAGTCCTTGGTGGTGTTCAGGCCCAGGTAGCCGAAGTCGTACCCGTTGCTAAAAGCAACGGTCTTCTTGCGGGCCTCGGTGACCGTGATCGACGAGCTGCCGAGGTCGTACTGGCCGCCGTTCACCTGCGAGAGCAGCGCCGAGAAGTCGGTCCCGACGAACTCCGGCTTCAGGTTCAGCTTGGCCGCGACCGCGGTGATCAGGTCGTTGTCGAACCCGGTGAACCTGCCGTCCTTGACGTACACGTTCGGCGGCGCGTCGGTCAGCGTGCCGATCCTGAGCGTCCCGGACTTGATCAGGCCCAGGTCCGGGCCGGACGCCGCATCCTTGTCATCGCTGCCGCAGGCAACCATTGCCGCCGCCAAGGTGAAAGCCCCGACCACCGCGACAACTCGCCGAAACGCACGCACCACTGTCTCCTCACACCGTCAACGAACGCAGGGCGATCGGCCCTGCCTTCGCAACCCAACAGCACTGGGTGGGCCCGGCATTCCAGCACGACGAGGCGTGAGACAACGGCAAAAGTGGAGTCGCCTTGTGCTATATCAAGCTTTAGGTGCAGCGCACTACACCCGGCGCTGTGTGAGGTGAGGGCGCTGGGCCCGGTGCTGTGGTCAGCCGTGATGCTGCTCATAGTGCGCGAGGGCGTCAGCCGTGCGACCGGTGCCGTAGGCAAGCAGTAGCTCGGCAACGGCCGGCGACTCCGCGGCCGCCGCGGCGGCCGCGCGCTGGATCTCGTCGGCGGCGGCGACCTCCCGGAAGAGCTCTTGGATCTCGCGTACGACGGCACGCGCGGACGGTGGCGCGGCCACGGCCGGATCCGGTGGCGCCGCTGTCCAGGTCTGTCCGGCGGGCCGATCGAGTCCGGGAGGTCCTGCAAACGCCGTCGCCGAACCCGTGGCGGGCAGCGGTGGACGGGCGGTCGGCCGCAACTGCTGGGTGATGGTGGTGGGGTAGGCGCCAGAGGTCTCACGGATGGCGTCCAGCGCTTCCGGAATGTTCTCCCGGCCGATCTCGTCGGTGGCGGCCAGTTCGGCGAGCTCGGAGACGGCGCGGAGCCGGGACACCACCGCGGGGTTGCCGATCTTGACGCGCTGGGCGCTCATCAGCTGGGACAGCATCGGCGCCGACAGTCCGATCACGTGGGCCAGAGCACCCTGGGTCAGTCCGAGCAGCGGTGCCACCCGCCGCACTGTCACACCCAGCGGCTCGCCGTACAGCTCGACCTGTTGCTGGAGATTGTGTGCGGTCTGGTCCATCGCTGAGCTCCCCTCGAGCAGTCCGGCCCCGTGTGCAAACATTTTTGCATTTGCGAAGAGAAAACTCCAGCACCGAGGCGCGCCTGGTCACGACTCGACATCGGCGATCGACCGGGCTTGACATTTGCAATAGCAAACTGAGAGTGTTTGCGACAGCGAATCCACTCTGGAGGAAATGATGACGGCTCTGCACGGCCACCGCCGCCCCGCGGTGTGGGCGATCCTCGCTCTCACACTGATCGCCTTGCTGGCCGGTCTGACGACCGGGACCGCTGTGGCAGACCCTGATCCGGCGGGCGGCAAGCTCGTCATGGTGCTCGACTCGTCCGGTTCGATGAAGGAACCGGCCGGCGACGGCCAGACCAAGATCGCCGCGGCCCGGACCGCGCTCACCAAGGTGGTCGCCAAGCTGCCGCCGGAGGCGCAGGTGGGCCTGCGGGTGTACGGCGCGACCGTGTTCAAGCGCAGCCAGGCCGGTGCCTGCACCGACACCCAGTTGACAGTTCCGATCGGCACGAACAACCGGCCGCAACTGCAGGCCGCGATCGCGAAGTACAAGCCGTACGGCGAGACGCCGATCGGGTACTCGCTCCAGCAGGCCGCCAAGGATCTCGGTCCGAGCGGCCAGCGCACGATCGTCCTGGTCTCCGACGGTGAGGCGACCTGCGCGCCGGACCCGTGTGTGGTGGCCCAGTCGATCGCCAAGCAGGGCATCGACCTGAAGATCGACGTCGTGGGGTTCCGGGTGGCCGGGAAGGCGCGCACCCAACTGCAGTGCGTCGCCCGTGAAGGCCGTGGCGACTACTACGACGCCGACTCGACGATCGACCTCGAAGCCGGGCTGGATCGCCTGTCCACCAGGGCGTTCCGTCCGTTCCGCATCTCCGGTACGCCGGTACACGGCGCGCCGCAGGCCGAGGGCGCTCCGGTGCTTGCTCCGGGCCACTATTCGGACACGTACGGTGCCGATGACACCGCGAAGCACTACCTGATCAAGCGAAGCATCACAGGATCGACCCTCCGGGCCGGCGTGAGCTTCCGTCGTCCGGCCGGCGGCAGCCTGGTCATCCGGACCGAGGTGAAGCTCAACACGACCGACGGCGTGCAGTGTGGCTGGAGTTACCCGGGTGCGTTCGACGGTGATCAGGGTCTCGCGACCGGGACCGCTGCGAGCTGGTCGAAGTACGAGAAGAAGCAGGGCCAGTGCTCAACGGCCGACCAGTTGGTCCTGACGGTGAATCCGGGCAAGGACTACCGCGAGATCAAGGGCGTCCCGTACGAGCTGCGCATCGACGAGGAGCCGCCGGTGGACTCGACCACCAGCCTCCCGGCGCCGGCCGGGAACCCGGTCTGGGTGCCGATGAACGCCACGACCCCGCGCGAGATCATTCCCGGCTCGAGCTTCCCGGACGCCCCGCTGCTGAGCGCGGGCACGTACAAGACGACGATCATGCCGGGGGAGCTGCAGCTGTACAAGGTGAAGGCGGACTGGGGCCAGCGGATCCAGGCGCAGTTCACAGTGCCGGAGCTGGCCGGAGCGACGGCCACGGCGATCGACGGCATCCGCTACCTCGACACCGCGCTGATCTCGCCGATCGGTGAGGACGTGTACGCCGTTTTTGCCAAGCAGCAGCCGGGTGGCTCGGGGCGGCGCGGGGTGCTCACCAAGCGCGGTGTCACCAAGTCCGTCACGACCAAGGAGATCCGCTACCTCAACCGCAACGGTGCCAACAACCAGGACACCGGCACCTCGACCCCGGGCGAGTACTACGTCGCGGTGTCGCTGACCCGCAAGGACAACGACAAGGCCTTCGCGATCCCGATGACGCTGACCCTTGGCCTGGAAGGTACGGCCGGCACCGGCAAGCCGCAGTACGTCGACGGCGCCACGCCCGTCTCCGGTGACTCGGTCACCCCGTCGGCCAGCGCCGACCCGTCGGACTCGCCCAGCAACGACCCGAGCAGCACTCCGGGCGATGGCGACAAGACCGAGGCCGGCGGGCCGATCCAGGGCCGCAGCGACTCCGACGACGGCACGCCGGTCGCGCTGGTCGCAGGCCTCAGCGGCGGCGGACTCGTACTCGTCCTGGTCGGCGTCTTCCTGGTCCTCCGCCTCCGCCGCAAGCCGGTCGCGGCGCACCACCCGGCCCAGCCCGGCCCGCACTACCCGAGCAACCAGCAGTACCCGAACAACCAGCAGTACCCGAACGGGCCGAACGACCAGGGCGGACCGCAGTACCCGAACCAGCCGCCGCGCTGATCGCTCAGCCGGCTCTGACGAGGCCCGGGAAGCCCCATCGGCTCCCGGGCCTCGCCATGTGCGCGGTCCCGGGGAGTGCCCGGGACGGACTGGGGGAGGCGGTAGGTTCTGGGCGGTGGAGGCGTTTGCTGGGCGGTATCGGCTGATCGACCTGATCGGGACCGGCGGGATGGGCTCGGTCTGGCGCGCGTGGGATCTGCGACGGTCGAAGTACGTCGCCGCGAAGGTCCTCGGCCAGCACGATGCGGCGACGCTGCTCCGGTTCGTACGGGAGCAGTCACTGCGGATCCAGCATCCGCACGTGGTCGCTCCGCACGGCTGGGCCGCGGACGACGACAAGGTCGTGTTCGCGATGGATCTGGTCCGCGGTGGTTCGGTGGCGACGCTCCTCGGTGACCATGGCCCGCTGCCGACCCCGTACGTCGCCGTACTGCTCGATCAGCTGCTGCACGGCCTGTCTGCGGTGCACGCGGCCCGCGTCGTACACCGGGATGTGAAACCGGCCAACCTGCTCCTCGACGTCACCGGCACCGGTCGCCCGTACCTGCGCCTGTCGGACTTCGGCGTCGCAGGTCTGCTCGACGAGCCGCGGATGACGCGGCACAGCACCGTCCTCGGAACACCCGGCTACCTCGCTCCCGAGCAGCTGGCCGGCGCCGATCCAGATCCTCGCCAAGACCTGTACGCCGTCGGAGTAGTGGCCGCCGAGCTCCTGACCGGCGAACGCCCCACCCCCGACGGCCAGCTAGCCAGCCTCGACGGCCCATTAGCTGAGTTCATCGCCCACCTCACCGCACCAGACCCCTCCAACCGCCCCAACTCAGCCACCACCGCCGGCCGCCTCCTAGCCACCACCAACACCCTCCCGCCCGCGACTGCCTCCACGGGTGCCGTCCAACCCGCAGGTGCTGTCCCGCCCGGCCAGGCCGATCCGTGGGCCGGCACTCCCGACGCACCAGAAGTCTTCGACCAACTCCCATCCCTCCCACCCAACTGGACCCCCACTGGCCCTCAGCCCACCCCACCACCGGCCGGGCAGGAGGGGCGCGGTGCGACAGTTCCTGCGCAGGACGGTCGTCGCCTGCAGACCGAAGGCGCACCAGTTGTCGAACAGAACCGCACTGAGGCGTCGAACCGGGGTGGGGCGTCGGGGCGGGGGCGGCGGGGGTTGTGGGCGGGGGTTGTTGTTTGTTTTGTGGGGGCGGTTGGGTTGTTGGGGAGTGCTGCCTGGTTCCTGTTCCGCTGAGTGGTAAATGGCCGGACGGTGCGGTTGCTCGGTGGAAGACTGTCAACGGTGGATCCGGCTGAGCGCGAACTCGAGGTGCCTTCGCCTGGGAGTGCCGCGCCGGGCAGGAACCGGCTGCTGATCGGCGCGCTGGCGATCACGACGACGGTCGGGTACGGCGTCCTGACCTACGCGTTCAGTGCGCTGCTCGGCCCGATGAGCGCCGAGCTCGGCATCTCCACAACCACCACGGTCGGCGCGTCGACCACCGCCGTACTCGTCAGCGGCCTGGTGTCGATCCCCGTCGGACGCTGGCTCGACGCGCACGGAGGGCGGGCCCTGATGACGGGCGGCTCGGTCCTCGCGGCAATCGCCGTACTCGCCTGGTCGCAGGTCCACAACACCGTCCAGTTGTACGGAGTCTTTGTCGCGATCGGCATCGCGTCGGCGATGGTGCTCTATCCGCCCGCGTTCGCCGTCGTGGTGGCGGTCACCGCACCGGAGCGGCGGACCAACTCGATCCTCACCATCACCTTGGTCGGCGGGCTCGCCAGCTCGATCTTCATCCCGCTCACCGGATACCTCGCCCACGCGCAAGGTTGGCGTACTGCGCTGGTCATCCTGGCGGGTGCCGTGGCCGCCATCACGGTCCCGCTGCACCTGATCGCCGTACGGCGGCGTCCGCCGCGGCCGGCTGTCGGCGTGCGACACAGCACGTCGCCGGCGAGGGTGCTGAGCGATCCCGGGTTCTGGCTGCTCGCGGGAGCGTTTGTCGTACACAGTGCGGCGCTGGCCGTGATCTCTGTGCACCTCGTGCTGTATCTGGTCAGCCTGGGGCACCCGCCGGCGCGGGCGGCGAGCCTGGCTGGTCTGCTCGGGCTGTTGTCGGTGACCGGGCGGCTGGTCACAAGCGTGTCGGCGCGGTGGTTGCCGATGGCGACGGTTACTGCAGTGATCCTGTTCGTGCAGGGGATCGCGATCGGGCTGCTGCCCGTCCTGGGGCGTCATGTGGCGGGAGCGGTCGGGTGTCTGGTGCTGTTCGGCCTCGGGTTCGGGGTGTCGTCGATCGCGACGCCGGCGATCCTGCTGGACCGATACGGCGCGACCGGGTTCGGGACGATCGCCGGCATGCTCGGTACGCCGACCACGATCGCCAAGGCGGCCGGCCCGCTGGCCGGCGCGGGTCTCGCCGACGCGTTCGGCTACCGCCCGCTGATCATCGCGGTCGCAGTCGCCTGCGCGGTCGCCGCAACAGCCCTCGCCCTCACCCGCCGCCTCCTGCCATGCACTCCCGACCCGTCCCACACTTAGGGCACGTCTCCCAAGTGCGTCGAGGACCAGGATGTGACCTGGGTCGTGGTGCGGGTTGTGGGGGAGGGCATACTTGAAGTACGAGTGAAACCCACTCGCGTGCTCCGGGGTCGGTGTAATTCCGAGCCGGCGGTAACAGTCCGCGACCCGGTCGCTGCGGTTCGGCGATCGGTTGACCTGGTGGAATTCCAGGACCGACGGTGAAAGTCCGGATGGGAGGCGCACGCGGTCGGCGGGTGTGCTCTGGCGCCCGGCGGCGCGGAGCGTGGGCTGTGAGGCCCGCGGGACGTGACGGCGGCAGGGTCCGGCAACGGACCGGGTGCCGGGATCGGTGAGATCCCGGTGGGCGACGGAGCAGACAGGCCGGCCGGAGGCCCCGGAGTGCGTCCGTGACGACGAGGGGCCCGAGTAGTGAACGACGTGTCGCCGATGGATGTCGCCTGGATGCGGCGTGCCATCGAGCTGGCCGCACGTGGCACCGGCAGTACACATCCCAACCCGGTCGTCGGCTGTGTGATCACCGGCCGTGACGGGCATCCGGTCGGCGAGGGCTTCCATGCTGTTGCCGGCGGCCCGCATGCCGAGGTCGAGGCGCTCCGGATGGCCGGCGCCCAGGCTCGCGGCGGTACGGCGTACGTCACGCTGGAGCCCTGTAACCACACCGGCCGGACCGGGCCGTGCGCCGATGCGCTGATCGCGGCCGGAGTCGCACGCGTCGTGTACGCCGTACCGGACCCGAACCGGACCGCGGCGGGGGGTGCGGAGAAGCTGATCAGCAAGAACATCGAGGTCGTGCAGGGCGTCCTGCAGGCCGAGGCCGAAGCGGTCAACCACGTCTGGCTGCACAGCGTCCGGGTCGGCCGGCCGTTCGTCACCTGGAAGTTCGCGACGACGCTCGACGGGCGCTCGGCGGCGCCGGACGGAACCAGCCGCTGGATCACCGGCCCGCTCGCCCGCGCCGACGTCCACCGGCAGCGCGCCGAGTGTGATGCGATCGCCGTCGGCACCCAGACGGTGCTGGACGACGACCCGGAGCTGACGGTCCGCGATCAGGACGACGTACCGGCCGCTCGGCAGCCGTTGCGGGTGGTGGTCGGCGACCGGGAGATCCCGGAGTCGGCCCGGGTCCGCAACGACCGCGCCGAGACGCTGCTGCTGCCGACCCATGATCCCGCCGAGGTGCTCCGGCAGCTCGACGACCGGCAGATCCGGCACCTCTGGCTCGAAGGCGGCCCGACGCTGGCCGCAGCCTTTCTGCGCGCCGGTCTGGTCGACCAGATCGTCGCGTACGTCGCCCCGGCCGTGCTCGGTTCGGGGTACGCCGCGGTCGGCGATCTCGGCGCGGAATCGATCGACCACCTGCGGCGGTTCAAACTAACGGACGTCACGCGGCTCGCCGACGACGTCCGGCTCACCCTGGTTCCTCTGGGAGGAAAGTAGATGTTCACCGGCATCATCGAAGAGCTCGGCACGATCGAGTCCCTGGACCTGCTGGACGGAGACGCTGCGCGGCTCAGCATCCGCGGGCCGAAGGTGACCGAGGACGCCGCGTTCGGCGCCTCGATCGCGGTCAACGGCTGTTGCCTGACCGTCGTCGAGTACGGCGGCGGTACGTTCACCGCGGACGTGATGCGCGAGACGCTGCAGCGGACCAGCCTCGGCGGACTGGAGAAGGGCTCGACGGTCAACCTCGAACGCGCGGTCGCCGCGCACGAGCGACTCGGCGGGCACATCGTCCAGGGCCACGTCGACGGCACCGGCACGATCGCGTCACGCAGCCCCGGTGAGCACTGGGAGGACGTCCGGATCAGTACGCCGCCGGAGATCCTGCGCTACATCGCCGAGAAGGGCTCGATCGCGATCGACGGGGTCTCGCTGACCGTGACCGACGTCGACGACGCGTCCGGGACGTTCGGGGTCAGCCTGATCCCGACCACGCTCGAGCTCACCGTACTGGGGCGCAACAAGGTCGGCGACACCGTCAACCTCGAGGTCGACGTGATCGCGAAATACGTCGAGAGACTACTTGCCGGAGGCACCAAGTGAATCCCGTTGACTGGTTGTTGACGTCGCAGGTCACCATCGCCGGTTCGCCGGTGCTGGTCCGCGAGATCGTCGGCAACGTGTTCGGTCTGGCCAGCGCGCTGTTCGGCATGCGCCGGCTGGTCGCCGCGTGGCCGGTCGGCATTGTCGGCAACGTCCTGCTGTTCACGGTCTTCATCGGCGGGATCTTCGACACCCCGCAGGACAAGGACCTCTGGGGCCAGGCCGGCCGTCAGGTGTTCTTCGCGCTGATCAGCCTGTACGGGTGGTACCGCTGGTACCAGACCCGGCACGGCGGATCCGCGTCCGCGGTCCAGCCCAAGTGGGCGACCGCGCGGCAGCGGCTCGAGCTGCTCGGCATCGGCGTCGTGATCTACGCGATCGCGTACTTCGTGCTGAAGGCGCTCGGCTCGTGGGGGCCGCAGTGGGACGCGTGGATCCTCACCGGCTCGATCCTGGCGACGTACGGGATGGCCCGCGGGTTCGTCGAGTTCTGGCTGATCTGGGTGGCGGTCGACGTGGTCGGCGTACCGCTGCTCGTACAGGCGAAGTTCTACCCGTCGGCGACCATGTACGTCGTGTACGGGCTGTTCTGCGTGCTCGGATTCGCGTCCTGGTGGAAGATCCAGAACAACGAGCGGGCGGCGACGCCCGAACCGGTGGTGGTGGGCTGACATGGGCGACGTACTGAAACTGGACACGATCGAGCACGCGATCGAGGAGATTCGCGCCGGCCGGCCGGTGATCGTGGTCGACGACGAGGACCGGGAGAACGAGGGCGACCTGATCTTCGCCGCGTCCAAGGCGACGCCGGAGCTGCTGGCGTTCCTGATCCGGTACAGCTCCGGCGTGGTGTGCGTGCCGATGGAGGGCGCCGAGCTCGACCGGCTCGGGATCCCGCTGATGACGCCGCACAACCGCGAGCGGATGCGGACCGCGTACACGATCTCCGTGGATGCGCGGGACGGGATCAGTACCGGCATCTCCGCGGCCGACCGGGCCCGGACGATCCGTGTGCTCGCCGATTCGGCCTCGGAGTCGTACGACCTGGTGCAGCCTGGGCACGTGTTCCCGCTGCGCGGTCGTGACGGCGGCGTGCTCGTCCGGCCGGGTCACACCGAGGCGTCGATCGACCTGGCCCGGATGGCCGGGCTGACACCGACCGCGGTGATCTCCGAGCTGGTGAACGACGACGGCACGATGAAGCGCGGGCTCGAGCTGCGCGCGTTCGCGGACGAGCACGGTCTCGTACTGGTGTCGATCGACGACCTGATCCGGTACCGGCGGCGTACCGAATCGCAGATCAAGCGGGTCGCCACCACGACGCTGCCCACGCAGTACGGCGACTTTGTTGCCCACGGCTACCGCAACACGGTGGACGGGTCGGAGCAGCTCGCACTGGTACGCGGCGAGCTGGGTGATGGGCCGACGTTGGTGCGGCTGCACTCGGAGTGCTTGACCGGCGACGTGTTCGGGTCGCTGCGCTGCGACTGCGGGCCGCAACTCGAAGAGGCGATGCGACAGGTGGCTGCCGAGGGCGGTGTTGTCGTGTATTTGCGCGGTCATGAAGGACGTGGAATCGGTCTGCTGCACAAGCTGCAGGCTTATGAGCTGCAGGACGCCGGCCGCGACACCGTGGATGCGAACCTGGACCTCGGGCTGCCGGCTGACGCCCGCGACTACGGGACGGGCGCGCAGATCCTGGCCGACCTCGGCGTGAAGTCGGTGCGGCTGCTGACGAACAACCCCGACAAGCTCGCGGGCGTTCAGGGGTACGGCATCGAGGTCGTCGAGCGCCGCGGCATCTCCATCGACCCGACCGAGCACAACCTGCGGTACCTGCGCACCAAGCGCGACCGAATGGGCCACCATCTCCCGGACGGCCTGCTGAGCGAAGAGAACGGAGCCGGCTGATGTCGGGCAGTGGAGCACCCACCATCGAGGCACCCCGCGTCGACGGCGCCCGCGTCGCGATCGTCGCGGCCCAATGGCACCCGAAGGTCACCGACGGCCTGCTCGCCGGGGCGTTACGCGCCCTCGAGGACTCCGGCGTCACAGACCACACCGTCGTACGGGTGCCCGGATCGTTCGAGCTCCCGGTCGCGTCGTTGCACGCAGCCAAGTCCGGGTACGACGCCGTGGTCGCCCTCGGCGTCGTGATCCGCGGTGACACCCCGCACTTCGAGTACGTCTGCCAGGCAACCACCGAGGGCCTCATGCAGGTCGGCGTCAGCACCGGCGTACCCGTCGGCTTCGGCGTCCTCACCTGCGACAACGACCCCCAGGCCCTCGACCGGGCCGGCCTCCCCGACAGCCGGGAAGACAAAGGCTACGAAGCCACCCAGGCCGCCCTCTCAACCCTCGCCGCCATCCGCACCCTGCGCTAACCGCCTCTCCGTCGGACGGCAACCAGCCACCTTTCCGGAAACAATTCCGCACCCACCGGCAAAAACTCTCCGGAAAGGTTCACCGGTCATCGGGACGTTAGTTGATGCGGGTGTGTTGCATGTGCCAGTTGGGGGTCCAGGTTCGGCCGTTGTCGGTGGAGAAGGATTGTTGCCAGGCGGCTTTGTCGGTGCCGGCTGTCCAGAGGAAGCGGACGTCGATGGGCTGGCCGTCCCAGATGTCGGGGCCTTCGAAGGTGCCGACGCCGCTGGTGAAGGTGCCGATGACGGGGGTTTCCAGGTGGCCCCGGGTGCTGTTGATCCAGTGGATGGACCAGGTGCGCGACTGCGGGTCGTACAGGCGGAAGGTGGCGCCGCGGAAGTTCTCGCTCGGGAACCAGCCTTCGTCGAAGCTGATGGAGCCGTCGAAGTAGGTGGTGGCTTCCATCGTGGCGTCGTGTTCGTACCACTCGAAGGGCTCGCCGAGGACAGGGCGCCGGCGCCGGTTGTGGAACGACCAGCGACCGACCAGGAAGTCGAAGTCGTCGGTGATCTTCGGTACGTCGAGGGCAGGTGGGGGCGTGGCGCGCCGCGTGAAGTCCATCGTCCAGTTGGTCTCCCACGTCTTGCCGTCGTCGGCCGAGTACGCCTGCTCCCAGTGCGCCGACTCGTCCGTGATGCCGGACCACTCGTAGCTGCACAGGATCGGCCGGCCCTCATGGGTGTCCTCGCCGACCAGCCGGCAGCTCGAGCCGTCCGCGGTCCAGCCGCCGTGCACCGGTGGGTAGAGCTTCATCGTGGTGCTGCTGACCCACCAGATGCTCCACTTCTCGCTCACCGGGTCGAACAGCCGCAGCGACAGCCCGTACGTCCCCTTCGTCGGGAAGCGCATCTCGTCGATGCTGATCTGTCCGTCGAAGTACGTCCGGGCGGTCGACGTCCCGTCGTACTCGAGCCACTCGTCGCACCCCGCGAGCGCCCGCGTCAGCTGCCGGTGGCGGACGTCGAAGTACCCGTTGAGGAAGTCGAAGTCGCCGGTCACCTTGGTCCAAGTCGTCATACCGACCAGCCTGCGAGTAATACCTGACAATCCATGGCAGTGATCGGAGCTAACCTCGGAGCATGCGTTCGAGCCGACTGCTGTCGATCCTGCTGTTGCTGCAGACGCGCCGGCAGCTGACCGCGCGTGAGCTCGCGGACGAGCTCGAGGTGTCGCTGCGGACCATTTACCGCGATGTCGAGGCGCTCGCGGCGGCAGGCGTTCCTGTGTACGCCGACCAGGGCCGCGCAGGCGGGTACCGCCTGGTCGAGGGCTACCGCACCCGCCTGACCGGCCTCACCGAGCAGGAGGCCGCCGCGCTCTTCCTGGTCGGCATGCCCGGCGCCGCCGCGGCGCTCGGGCTGACCGCGGAGACGAGCGCCGCCGAACTCAAACTGCTAGCAGCGCTCGCACCCGATCAACGCGACCGCGCCGGCCGGCTGAAGAACCGCTTCCACCTCGACCTGCCCGCTTGGTACCGGGATGCCGAGACCTCACCACAGCTCTCGGCCGTCGCCGATGCCGTACTTCACGACCGTCGCGTCAGGGTGCGCTACCGCCGCTGGGAGGAGCCGCGCGAGGTCGAGCGCGTGCTCGAGCCGTACGGTCTCGTGCTGAAGAACGGCATTTGGTACGTCGTCGCCGCAACGCCGGGTGGGCTGCGTACGTACCGTGTCTCGAACATCCTCGAACTGACGCCGACCGATGAGGAGTTCGAGCGCGACGCCGACTTCAGCCTCGCGCAGTTCTGGCAGGACCATCTCGAGGGGTTCGACCGGATCCGCTACACCGGCGAGGCTGTCCTCAAGGTCTCGCCCCGCCTCGCAATGAAGATGTACGACGTCTCGTTCCCCGCTCTGGTGAAGGCGGTCGCGGCCGCCGTACCGGAGCCCGGCGGCAGTGTCGTCGTGACGATCCCGATCGAGTCGGTCGCGAACGCGGCGACCACTCTGAGCCGTTTCGGCGACGCAATCGAAGTACTGGAACCCGAAGAGCTGCGCACCGAGCTGAGAGACCTCGGCCAGAGGATCCGCGACCTCTACTCCTGAGCCAGTTCCCCGTTGGCCTGCTCGCCGGCCTCGGTACTGCGGCGCAGGAACTCGGCGATCAGCGCGAGCTCCGCCTCGCTGTAGTCCGCGAGGACGCCGTCCATCGCGCCGATCATCGGCTGGTACAGCCGGATCACCTCGGTCCCACGCTCCGGCAGCACCCGGATCGTCACGCTGCGGCGATCGGCCCGCGCGCGGTCCCGCGCGACCCAGCCGCCGCGCTCCAGCCGGTCGAGGATCCCGGTCAGCGTGGCCGGGTGCAGGCCGGCCTGGCGGGCCAGGGCGCTCGGCGTCAGCGGTCCGCTGCGGGCGAGGACGTCGAGGCAGTCCAGGTCGACGTCCTTCAGCGCCAGCTTGCCGCCGATCTGGTGGTTCATCAGTGCGAGCTGGATCCGCAGGTCGCGGAGCGCGGCCTTGATCTCGTTCCCACTCCGGCGACGGTGGCGCGCGTCACCCAATTCTGTCTGTTCCATATCTTATGATTTCCGTACTATATGAGTTGCAGAGCAGATTCAGAGTAGCGCACAGGAGGGGTTCCGATGAGGATCACGGTGTTCGGCGCGACCGGTGGGATCGGCGGTCAGGTCGTACGGCAGGCGCTCGACGCGGGCCAGAAGGTGACGGCGGTCGTCCGTACGTCGTCCGCGTTCGAGCTGGAGCATCCGTCGCTGGAAGTGGTCCGGGTGCCCGGGCTGGACGCGGCGGACCCGCTGCGCGAGGCGATCGACGGCAGTACGGCGGTGATCTCCGGCGTCGGCGCCCGCGGTCGCAAGGTCGGTCCGGTCGCGTCCAGCAGTACGAAATCGATCTTGGCGGCGATGGACGCGGCCGGGGTACGGAGGTTTGTCGCGGTCAGTGCTGCGCCGCTCGGACCGGTACCGCCGGACGAGAGCGTCCTGAACCGGCGCATCGTGCACCCGATGATCAACGCGTTCGCGGCCGATGTGTACGCGGACCTGCGGCTGATGGAGGCGGAGATCATGAGCAGCGCCGCGGACTGGACGATCGTGCGGCCGCCGAAACTGAACAGCAAAGCGCTGACCGGTAAGTACCGGACGGAGGTCGGCGGAACCGTGACCAGGGGGTATCTGGTGTCGCGCGCGGACGTCGCGCATCTGATGCTCAAGGTCCTCGACGAGCCGTCGACGATCTGCCAGCCGGTGGGTGTGGCGTACTGATGACACGGATCGTGCGTGGTGTGAGCCTGGTGTTCAGCGGGCTGTTCGCCGGATTCCTGCTGTGCGTGCTCGTACTGGAGCACTCGTTGCGCGCGTTCGACGCCTCGGTCTACACGCAGGTACGGCTGGTGGAGCTCGACTCGCTGGACAAGCTGGCGTCGGTGACATTGATCCCGGCGATCATCACCACCGTCCTGCTGGCGATTCGCAGCCGGGGGACCGGCCGGCGGGTCGTGGTGGCGGCCGTGGTGCTGCTCGCGGTGGTGTTCGTGACGACGTTCGTGGTCAACCTGCCGATCAACTCGGACCAGGCCGCGTGGTCGGTGCAGCAGCCGCCGCCGGACTGGGCTGCCGTACGGGATCGCTGGCAGGTGGCGCATCTGGTCCGGACCGTGGCTGCGATGTTCGCTTTCGGGGTGCTGGTCTGGTCAGCTGGGCGGACGGATCCGGTCGTGCGGGACGGCGTACGCGGTGTGCCCGTTGAAGCCGGTCGTGGTCTCGGCGGCCGTGAGCGAGTTCAGTAGGGCTTCTTCGACCGATTCCATGACGGCCTGGAACGGTGCGCGGAGGTCGCGGTCGGCGTAGCCCGCCGTACGGCTGGTGGTGAAGGCGATCGCGTAGTCGCCGCTACCGGGTGCGTAGTCGGAGCCGACGCGGGCCATCGCGAAGATCGCGCGCCGTGCCAGCCGGCTGAGCTGGCGGGAGTCGAGCGGGAGATCGGTGGCGACCACGATCATGCACGAGTTGCCGTCGGCATCGATCGGCTCGGCGGGGATCGGTCGCCCCAGCACGGTCAGCAGGCCGGAGAAGTTCGCCTGCACGAGCGCACCGACGGTTCCTTGGTCGAGAGCGCGGGACGCCGTACCGATGCCGGCTTTGAAGCCCAGGGCGGCGGTGCCGGTGCCTGCCCCGCAGCAGCCCTCCGCCGGGAGATCGGCGGAGGCTGTGTCCAGGGCGTCGTGGACGTGGGCGGGTGTGATCGGCCGGCGGCGGATGTCCGAGAGATGGCCGTCGTTGGTCTCGCCCACAATCGGATTGAGGCTGGTGGCGCTCGGATTGCGGTCGAGGATCCAGGTGATCAAGGCGTCGGCCACGCGGAACGTGCTGAGCGTCCCGGTCAGCAGGATCGGCGTCTCGATCACCCCGACCTCGTCCACCTGCGTACTCCCGACCAGCTTCCCGTATCCGTTGCCAACAGCAACTGCTGCCGGCAAGGCCGACTCCCAGCCGTCCGGGACGATCGCGGTCACCCCGGTGTTCAGCCCGTCGCCGGTGAGCGTGGTGTGCCCGACGCGTACGCCCGGAACGTCGGTGATCGCGTTCAGCGGCCCGGTCGGCAGGCTTCCGACGACGACGCCCAGCTCGCGAACTCTCGCAGGACTTTGCTCCCGGCTATCGTCGGCCACATGCTCCAGCATCTCACCGGCCGGGTATTCATCTACCCGCATGACCCCGATCCGGACGCGATCCGCCCGTCCGTCGCTCTCATCGCGGACGATCGCGGCAGCGTCCTCGTCGACGCCGGCAACAGCCCCGAGCACGCGAGATCCATCCGTACAGCGATCAACGCCGCCGGACTGCCCGCGCCGAAATGGCTGGTCTACACACATCACCACTGGGACCACACCTGGGGCGCCTGCGCCTGGCCCGACGTCACGGTCGTCGCGCACTCCTCAGCCGTCGACCATCTCGCACCCGACACGCCGTGGAGCCACCGCTACCTCCACGACCAGGTCGAGGCGAACCCGAAACTCGGTCCAAGCTTCCGCGCCCGAGCCCTCGCCGTCCCGGACTGGACCGACTTCCGCGTCGTCGTACCGCACCAGACCTTCGACGACACCCTCACGCTCCCGACCGGCGTCGAACTACGCCATGTCGGCGGCAACCACGCCCCGGACTCTCTGATCGCAATCGCAGACGGCGTGGCACTCCTCGGCGACGCCTTCTACCCACCGCCGTACCACCTCCGCACCCCCGAAGACACCGCCGACCTCGCGATGATCAAGCGCCTCCTGTCCGAGCGCCACCCCTGGTACGTCGACGCCCACTCCCCGCCGCGCCGCCTCGCGGACGCCGTCCGAGAGTCCGGGTAGCGGACCTGGGGATCGATCTGCCCGCCGGGCCCCGTAGGCTGGGCGCGCGATGAAGACTTTTGACGAGCTGTTCGCCGAGCTGGGTGAGAAGGCGCGGACGCGGCCGGAGGGTTCCGGGACCGTGGCGGCGCTGGATGCCGGCGTGCACTCGATCGGCAAGAAGCTGGTCGAGGAAGCCGCCGAGTCCTGGATGGCCGCCGAGCACGAGGGCAAGGAGCGGGCCGCGGAAGAGATTTCGCAGCTGCTGTACCACGCCCAGGTGATGATGCATGCGCTCGGACTGGACCTCGACGACGTGTACCGACATCTGTAGGAGCCCCTGCACAGATCACCGGTTCACCTCATTCGAAAGGGCAGTGCCATGCTGCGCGTCGCAGTACCGAACAAAGGCTCGCTGAGCGAAGCCGCCACCGAGATGCTCACCGAGGCCGGCTACAAGCAGCGCCGGAGCACCAAGGACCTCACGCTCACCGACTCGGCCAACGAGGTCGAGTTCTACTACCTCCGCCCGCGGGACATCGCCGTGTACGTCGGTGAGGGCACGCTCGACGCCGGGATCTCCGGCCGCGACCTGGTGCTCGACTCGCACGCCGATGCCGACGTGGTGATGAGCCTCGGGTTCGGCTCGTCCACGTTCCGGTTCGCCGGCCGTCCCGGCGTCGCGAACTCGGTCAAGGACCTCGCCGGCCAGCGGATCGCCACCTCGTACGCCGGCGTCCTCCAGGACCACCTCGCCGAGAACGGCGTCGATGCCTCCGTCGTACGCCTGGACGGAGCGGTCGAGTCGGCCGTCCAACTGGGCGTGGCGGACGTGATCGCGGACGTCGTCGAGACCGGTACGACGCTGCGCCAGGCGGGGCTCGAGGTGTTCGGCGAGCCGATCCTCAAGTCCGAGGCGGTGCTGATCAAGCGGCACGGTGCGGAAATCCCACCGAACGGCCTGCACCAGCTGATCCGCCGGCTCGAGGGCGTCCTGATCGCGCGCAACTACGTGATGATGGACTACGACATCCGCGCCGAGGCCGTCGACGCGGCCACCGCCGTCGCACCGGGGCTGGAGTCGCCGACGATCTCGCCGCTGCACCGTCAGGGCTGGGTCGCCGTCCGGGTGATGGTCCAGCGGGCCGAGGCGCAGCGGCTGATGGACCAGCTCTGGGAGGTCGGGGCGCGGGCGATCCTGACCACGGACATCCACGCGTGCCGGATCTGAGCCCGGGAGTTGCGATGGCCGCCCGGGACCGCCTGCTGACGTTCCATCCGCGGATCGTGTCCGCGATGTCCGCAGGGATGGGGCTGTCGCTGATCGCCGTGTTCGGGGTGGTCTGGTTCCGGTTCACGCCCGAGACCCGCGATCAGTTCGACTTGTTCCAGCGGCTCACGCTGCTGGCGTTCTTCGGTGCGGTGCTGTGGATCCTTTACCGGATGGCGACGCTGCGCGTGACGGCGTACGCGGACCGGATCCGGATCCGGAACGTGTTCAAGTCGTACACGCTGCAATGGTCCGAGATCAGCGCGCTCCGGTTCCGGCCGGGCGACGCCTGGCTGCAGCTGTTCGATGCCGAGGACAACAGGATCGGGATCCTTGCGGTACAGGCTTCAGAGGGCTCACGGGCGAGCCGCGCCGCGAAGGAGCTGGCGGCGGTCGCCCGCGAGCACGGGGCCGGTCCTAAACGGAGACGTGAAAAGTAGTCGTGTGTGACTCGCCCGGCTTCAGGACGATCAGGTCCTGACCGGTGCGGAACGCGTCCGGCGGGCAGGTCATCGGCTCGACGGCGAGTGCCGTACGGCCGACTGCCTCGCCGGTGAACAGTTGCATCCAGGGGGTGTTGCTGGTCAGCGTTGAGCGGGCGCCGCTGTCGGGGTCGGTGAGGGAGACCGACCATTCGCCGTTCAGGCCGGTGAAGGCGTTGTCGATGGTGGTGTCGCCGATCGCGCGTGCTGTGCTGAAGTCGTACTGCGATCCGGCGACCGGGGTGAGGCCGGTCGGGGTCAGGCGGTCGGGTGAGACCTCCAAGCGGTGGTCCGCGGTGAATTCGAGGACGCATTCGTCGATCGGGCGGCCGACGCTGAGGTACGGATGTGCTCCGTAGCCGTACGGCGCCGAGGACTTGCCGATATTGGTCGCAGTTGCCGTGACCGTCAGTTGGGTGGCGGTGAGGTGGTAGGTCAGGTTGAGGTCGAGTTGGTGCGGGTAGCCGGGTTGGCCGTGCAGGCGGTGGGTGGCGGTGAGGGTCGACTCGTCGGAGCCGTCGTCCGCACGCTCCCAGTTCGCCCAGCGGGTGAGGCCGTGGATCGCGTTCCGCCGGGCCGGCTCGGTCAGGTACAGCTGCTGATCGACGCCGTCGTACGTGTACTCGCCGTCCGTGATCCGGTTCGGCCACGGGAACAGGTGCTGCCCGATCCCGGCATGCGCCGACTCGTCCTCGCCGTACGCCAGCAGCACCGGCCGCCCCTCGTACGAGAGGCCGCGCAACCCACCACCAACACTCACCACGGTCGCCTCGTACCCCTCGGCACGGATGGTCCACTGCTCTCCGGATGGCAACACAGTCATGTCCCTATCCTCACCGATGCACCGCTAACGACAGGAGGTAGTCCACGCCGAGGCCGCGGTGCCCGCCTGGATGCTCCGGCAATCGCCGCTGATTTCCGACTACGTCCTGTCGTTAGCGCTGTCCATCGGCGCCGGACCCGTTCGTGGTGATGGTGTAGACACGCTGACAGGAGGAACCGATGAAGTACATGCTGCTGATCAACGCCGGTGAGCTGGACACTGCGAACGCGCCCGTGGGCTGCGAGCCGGAGGACTGGATGCGGTTCGACAAGGAGATCCAGGACGCCGGGGTGGTCGTCGCGTCCGAGTCGCTCGCCGATCTGGTCGCCGCGACCCGTGTCCAGGTGGCGGGAGACGGCCGGCGGACGGTCGTCGACGGGCCGTTCGCGGAGACCCGGGAGGTGCTCGGCGGGTTCTACGTGATCGACGTACCGGACCTCGACGTCGCGCTCGACTGGGCCGCGAAGTGCCCGGGCTCGCGGGCCGGGGGCTCGGTCGACGTCCGGCCGGTCGCGGAGTTCCCCGGAGCCTGAGGGTGGATCAGGTGGGGGAGGTGTTCCGGGAGGAGCGCGGCCGGCTGCTGGCCGCGCTCGCCCGGCGCTTCGGCGACCTCGATCTCGCCGAGGAGGTGACATCGGAGGCGATCGAGACAGCGCTCATCCGCTGGCCCACCGACGGCGTACCGCCGAACCCCGGCGGCTGGCTGATGACCACCGCCCGCCGCAAGGCGGTCGACCGGCTCCGGCGCGACCAGGTGTACGCCGCCAAGCTCGCGATCCTGCAGGTCGAGTCGGATCGCCCCGTACCGCAGGCCGCCGGGGACGAACTGCCCGACGAGCGGCTGCAACTGTTCTTCACCTGCGCGCATCCCGCGCTCGCGCCCGAGGACCGCGGCGCGCTGACACTGCGCTGCCTGGCCGGGCTGACGACGCCGGAGGTCGCGCGGGCGTTCCTGGTGCCGACAGCGACGATGGCGAAGCGGATCGTCCGTGCGAAGAAGAGGCTCCGCGAGGCACGGATCCCGTTCCGCGTCCCCGGTCCGGACGAGCTGCCAGACCGACTGCCCGGTGTACTGCAGGTGATCTACTCGGTCTTCACCGAGGGGTACGCCGCCAGCTCGGGCCCGTACTTGCAACGCCTCGACCTCGCCGAGGAGGCGATCCGGCTGGCGCGCATCCTGCATCGGCTGCTCCCGGACGCGCGCGAGGCAACCGGCCTGCTGGCGCTGATGCTGCTGATCCACGCGCGCGGCGACGCCCGTACCGGGCCGGACGGCGAGATCGTCCTGCTCGAGGACCAGGACCGCAGCCGCTGGGACCACGTGATGATCGCGGAAGGTCGCGCCCTGGTGGTAGCCGCGCTCACGGGCGGGCCCTCCGGACCGTACGCCGTGCAGGCCGCGATCAACGCCGTCCACGACGAGGCGCCGCGCTTCGCGAGCACCGACTGGCCGCAGATCGTCCAGCTGTACGACGTACTGCTGGAGCTCGATCCGTCGCCCGTGATCGCGCTCAACCGGGCCGCCGCGATCGCGTTCCGCGACGGCCCCGAGGCAGGGCTGGCGCTCCTCGACGAGCTCGCTACGGAGCCGCGGCTGCAGGACTACCATCCGTACGCTGTCGCGCGGGGCGATCTGCTGCGCCGGCTCGGCCGTTTGCCGGAGGCAATCACCGCGTACGAATGCGCCCTGACGCTCGCGGGGTCCGAACCGGAACGTGTGCACGACCGTGACCAGCTCGCCGAGATGCGGCAGACTGCCGATATGGAGACCGTTTACGAGGCGGCGGGTGGGGCTGAAGGAATGCTGCGGCTGGCGGCTGCCTGGCACGAGCTGGTGATGGCCGATCCGGTCGTCAGCCACGCGTTCCACGGTGGGGCGAAGCCCGATCACACGGAACGGCTGGCGGCGTACTGGGGTGAGGCGCTCGGCGGGCCGTCCGCGTACACCTCGACGTACGGCACCGAGGCAGAGGTCCAGCGACTGCATGCCGGGAACGGTGAGCACGACGAGATGAACCGGCGGGCGATCGACTGCTTCGACCAGGCGATGACGAACGCGGACCTGACCGATCCGCGGGTCCGTGGGGTCCTGCACGACTACTTCGCCTGGGCGACGTTCAACACCATGTACCGGCATCGCACCGACGACATCGACGACGGGCCGATCCCGCAGTGGTCGTGGGACGGGCGTCAGGACGCAGCGGAGTCGTGAGGCGGTAGCGCCACCGACGTCGTGACCAGCTCGAGCGCCGCGTCGAACGGAGTCACCGGGTCGCCGTCGACGATCACGTGGGCGCGTGAACGGGTCGCCTGTTCGGCGAAATGATCGCGCTCCCAGCGCATCCACTCGAGCCAGTGGTCACGGAGCGCCTCGCCGTCACGCTCGATGCCGCGATCCAGGCGGACCTGGTTCGACGTCTCGACCCACAGTCGCAGCGACTGCCAGTGCGCCGCGTCCCGGTCGCAGGCGGTGACACCCTCGACGATCAGCAGCTCCACGGTGCTCGGTACGACGTGCAGCTCGTCGTACGCACCCTTGTACCAGTCGTAGCGGCGATAGCGTCCCTCACGGCCGTCGGCCAGCCGTTGCAGGACGTGGTCGCGAAGCAGGGCGAATCCACGCTCGGCTCCGGCCCAGCCGTCGTACAGGTCGTCCATGTGGATGACGTACGTGTTCAGGTCGCGCAGCTTCGCGCGGGCTTCGAGGCGGGCGGCGACGGTGGTCTTGCCGGAACCGGCAGGCCCGTCGATACCGATCAGTCGCGTCCGGCCCAGTTGAGGCGAGCCGGCCTGGACGTTGTCCAGGAGCGAGTCGATGGTCAGGGGGGAACCGTGGTCAGCGGTCTTCTCAGTTGATTCCATGGCGTTTCAGGATGTCCTCGATCTCGTCGAACTCCGACGATTCCGGCTGCTTCGCCTTCCCCTTTGACGGCTTGGCAGCTTTAGCGGTGGTGGCTGAGGCCGGCTCGGGGCCGGTCTGAGTCAGCTCTCCCGCGGGCGAGGCGGGTTGTTTCTTGGGTGCCTTCTTCTCGTTCCCACCACGGCCCCGGGCTACACCCGCGACGACGTACAGCACGACGGAGACGCCGAACAGGGCGAAGCCGGACCACACGGTCGGCGAGAAGATCAGGTGCGTGACCCAGCTCACGGCGGAGCGGACGACGTCCCAGACCAGCTCCAGCAGACCGGTCAGGTACAGCGAGACCGGCAGCAGCGACCAGGCCACGCCGCGGGTGCCGGCGGCGATCCCGCGGCGGCGCCAGGCGAACCACGAGCCGATCAGGCCGAGCAGCGTGAGGCCTACGCAGAACGGCAGCAGCGTCAAATCGTTGAAGTCAGGCACATACCCAGGCTCGCACAGTCCCGGCCGGAACCAAGCGGGGAAGAGCCCTGAAGGCACCCTGAAAACGAGAGGCGGATCCCCAGGCCATCACAATCCCGGGCGGCGTGGCCGCCTGAGCGGGGACCGGGTGCAGGCGGGGTGATTGTGATGGCCTGGGGATCCGGGACAATGGGACCGTGCAACCAGAGCGGCGTTTGGCGTTTACCGGGTTCGACAACGACGACGGGGCGGCGGATCCGGCGCTCGCGGCGGCGCTGGCCGCGGGGGACGACGGTGCGGTGCTCGCGGCGCTCACCAAGGCGCGGCTGCTGGTGCCGGTGGTCGCGATGCTCGGTGAGGTGGAGCTCGACGAGAACGGCCTCGCGCACGACAAAACGTCCGACATGGCCGTTGCGCTGCTCCAGGGTCAGGACGGGCGGAACGCGCTGCTCGCCTTCAGCGGCACCGAGAGCCTGGCCCGCTGGAGCCCGGAGGCGCGCCCGATGCCGGCGCAGACCCAGTTGGTCGCCGCCGCGGCGATCCAGGAGGGCGCCGCCGCGATCGTGCTCGACGTCGCCGGCCCGGCCCCGAGCGTCATCGAGACCGACGACGTACAGCGCCTGGCCGCCGGCCTCCAGGTGGTGCGCCTGGAAGACGGCGGCTACGCGTGGGTCGAGACCTCAGCCGACCGGTGAGCTGAGCGCGTCCATCGGCTTGGAGCGCATCGCGATCCGTCCGGTGATCGCGGTGGTCGGCAGGACCAGGAGCAGTACGACGGCCACCCAGCCGAGCAGGATCCACGCCGGGCCTGACGGCAGCGGCCAGCCGCGGGTCGCCAGCGCGATCGGGAACACGGTGAACGCGGCCGTGACCAGCCCGGTCACCATTCCGAGCGCGGCGATCAGCAGACCCTCGAGCGTCAGCATCCGTGACACCTCGCGCCGCGTCGACCCGGTCAGCCGCTGCAGCCCGAACTCACGTCGCCGGTCCAGTACAGCAACCGCGATCGTGTTGATCGAGGCAATTGCCGTGTACGCGACCGCGATCGCCGCGAGCAGATAGGCGATCCATGCGTCCACCCCGAGCCCGGTGTCCAGTCCGTCGGCGAGCAGGTCGCGCCCGCCGATCGACGTACCGGGCCACTTGGACAGATCCGTCTTCAGGGCGGCCTTCTTGTTCGTCGTCTTCAGCACGAGCTGGCTGGGGAGCCCGGTGGTCGTGTGGGCGGCGAGCAGGCGCGCCGGCAGCAGGAGGGATTCGTACCCGGACGGTCCTTCGGCGAGGGCGACCACCTTGACCTTGACCAGGGCGTCATCGCCGAGCCGTACGCCGATCTCCGAGCCGACGCCGACCTTGAGCTTCTTCGCGGTACCGGGCGGGAGCGCCACGGTGTCGCCGGTGAGGTCGTCGAGCGATCCCTTCTTCACCTTGCCTTTGTAGATCGGGCCGCTGACGCCGAGCACCGGCCAGGCGTCGCTCGTGTGTGACTTGTCGTACGGCTGCTCGATCCAGCCCTTGCTGCGAACCAGCTCGGAGACCGCCGTCACGCCGGGCATCGAACGCGCCGCCTCGGTGAGGGACGCCGGGACACCGCCCGCGGTGGACGTGATCACGACGTCGCCGGCCAGGTTCTGGGTGAACGCCTCGACGGCGGCCTTCTGCTGCGTGCTCTGCGAGTAGATGTTGCCCATGGCAATCGCGGTGGCGATCGTGATCGGGACCAGGATCGCTCCGAACTGGACCGCGCGGACCCGGAGGTTGATGACCGCGAGCGTCCCGGCGGTCCCGCGCTGCTCGACCAGCCGCGTGATGCGGGGGATCAGTGCGCGCTGGATCACCAGCGGGGCGAGGACCGCGACGGCGATCGAGCCGGTCAGCCCGGCCGGTCCACCGATCGCTGCGGCGTTGGTCGGGCCCATGAACGGCGTGGAGAGCGCGATCGCGACCGTCGCACCGGCGAAGACCAGGCCGATGAGGATCCGGATCCGGCTCAGCGCGACGTTCGGCACGGCGGCCTCGGCGAGCGCCTGGATCGGGCGGATCTGGGCGGCGCGGCCGGCGGCGAGACCGACGGTGATCCGCAGGACGGCGAAGGTCAGGAGGGTTGCGCCGGCGAACGGCAGCGGGCCCTGGTCGAAGCGGAGCTGCGGCGGCACGACCCCGCCGTCGGCCAGCAGCCCGAAGATCCGGGTACCGGCGAACCGGCCGCAGAGCAGGCCGAGCACGAGCCCGAGGACGCCGACCACCATCGTCTCGGCGATGACCATCTTGCCGACCTGGCCCGGGGTCGCGCCGCTGGCGCGGAGCAGGGCGAGTTCGCGGCGGCGTTGCCGGACCGAGAGGCCGATCGTGGCCGAGACCACGAGCGCCATCACCACGGCCACCATCCCACCGAAGACGCCGGACATGATGATCAAGGGCAGGCTGGTGGCGATTCCGGAGAATTCCGCGACACCGCGCTCGTCGCCGGTGTAGGCCTTGATGCCGGTCGGGAGGTCGAGGCGCTTCGCGAGGTCGCGTACCGACGTACCGTCCGCTGGGAAGACTCCGATCGCGTCCACGCCGGCCGGGACGTCCGCGGCGGCGAAGAAGATCGGCGGTACGTCGACCTGGTGCCGGGCGGTCGCGATACCGGCGAGGGTGAAGGTCCGCGGCTCGCCGCTGACGGTGACGCTCAGGCTGTCGCCGGGCTTGGCGGTTCCGGCGAGACGCTGGTCAAGGACCACCTCGCCGGTACGGGGCGCGCGGCCGGCGGTCAACGTGTACGGGGTGAGCGACGCGGACGTCCAAGCATGGCCGGCCAGCCCGTTACCTCCTGCTTCGGCAGCGTTGATGATGGCGGGGAAGGAACGGTCGGGGACAGCGTTGGCGACGCCTGGGGTGCTGGTGAGTTTGGTGACCAGGGCCGGGTCGACGCGGTGGCGTTCGGGGAAGGCGGCGGAGCCGCTGCCGTTGGGCGGGTGGTACGCCGGGTCGCCGGTGACCACGATCGGGGCCGCGGAGAGTCGTTGAGGTGGAGCGTTCAGGCGCAGCCCGGTCTCGAGCAGACCGCCGGCGGCGCTCAGCAGGGCCCCGCCGAGCAGGACCGCGACGAAGATCGCGAGGAACGCGGCGGTCCGGTAGCGCAGGGTGGTGGCGGCGAGGCGCAACATGAGTCAGATCCCTCTCGGGGCGAGCCGGCCGGCGCTCAGGTGTGCGAGCTCTGCTGCGACGGTGTCGGCGGTGGGGTGGGTGGCTTCGGAGACGATCCGGCCGTCGACGAGGAAGACGACGCGATCGGCGTACGAGGCGGCGACCGGGTCGTGGGTGACCATCACGATGGTCTGACCGAGCTGGCGGGACTGGTCGCGGAGCAGCGTGAGGACATCGAGGGCGGTGGTGGTGTCGAGTGCGCCGGTCGGTTCGTCGGCGAACGTGATCGCGGTCCGGCCGGCGAGCGCGCGGGCGATCGCCACCCGCTGCTGCTGACCGCCGGACAGTTCGCTCGGGCGGTGCTTGATGCGTTCGCCGAGACCGACGCGGCCGATCACCTCGGTCACCCAGGCGTCGTCCGGCTGCTTCCCGGCGAGCGTCATCGGGAGGACGACGTTCTGCCGGACCGTGAGCGCGGGCATCAGGTTGAACGACTGGAAGACGAAGGCGACGTGCTCACGGCGGAGCTCGGTCAGCGCGGTCTCGTCGAGGCCCCGCAGCGACCGGCCGGTCAGTTGGACCTCGCCGGAGGTCGGGGTGTCGAGCCCGGCCGCGCAGTGCAGCAGCGTGCTCTTGCCGGATCCGGACGGCCCCATCACCGCGGTGAAACTGCCGGCGGCGAAGCCGTAGGTGACACCGGCCAGCGCGTCGACCGCGCCGGGCCCGGTGCCGTACACCTTGCGGACGTCGGTGAGCTGGACCGGCGTGTTCATGCGACGACCAGCACATCGTTCTTGCGGTGGTACGACTCGTTCGTCCACCACAGGATCGCGACGATCGCGCCGAGACCGAGGTCCGACCAGAGCCACCACGGGCCGTCGAAGTGACCGAAGACCGCCAGGGCCAGCCAGACGACGAACTGGACGACACAGGCGACCAGCCAGACACCGGTGAAGGCGCTCAGGGCCACCGTCAGTCCCCGCGGCGGCGCGGCGTTCGGGACGCCGGACAGGGCGGTGCGGAGCTCGCCACGGGTACGGGCCGCGAGCACCTGCAGCTGACGGTCGGAGGCCTGCGACGGGGCGAGTGCTGCCTGCCGTACGGCGCTGTCGAGCTTGGCGATCGCGGCGGACCGGTCGGCGTCGGTGAGCTGGACCTGGTCGGGGGTCAGGAGCGGTGCGAGCAGCGTGTGCATGATCGTCTTCTTTCGGGGAGATCCGGGTCTTGCTGACACCAAAAAGCGTAGGGGTTGAACAGTTTCTTCTGCGCGGTGTCCAGGACCCGTTTCGGGGGTGGTGCTAGCACCCCTCTTCGTGCCGTTCGGCCCGATCTACGTCCGGCGTACGTCAGGATGGGAACCATGACCGAGGACCGCGGAGACCTGCCGCCGGGTCTCGCCCTGTCGTGGGGCGTGCTGCCGGTGCAGCGCCGCGGGCCGAAGCCGGCGCTGACGGTCGAGCAGATCGTGGCCACCGGCATCGAGTTCGGCGACCGGTACGGGTTCGAGGCGATCTCGCTGCAGCGGATCGCGGCGCATCTGGGCGTCACCACCAACGCGATGTACCGCTACGTACGGTCCAAGGAAGAGCTGATCGTGCTCGTCCACGACAAGGCGATGGGTGCGCCGCCAGAGCTACCGGCGGGCTGGCGCGCGGCCGCGATCGCGTGGGTCGACGCGCAGGTCAAGCAGTACGCCGAACGCCCGTGGATGCTCGACGTGCCGATCCGTGGCGCGCCCGTGACACCGCGCGTGCTGCGCTGGGCCGAGGCGATGCTCGCGGCCCTCGCGGAGACCGGGCTGAGCCAGCACGACAACCTCGGCTGCCTGCTGCTGCTCGACGGGTACACGCGCAACTATGCCGACCTCGCGCGGCAGCTCGGTCGCAGCGAGAACACCCCGGTGCAGGCCGAGCAGGTCGGCCGCTTCCTCGTCCCGCGCCTGGTCGAGGGCGGCTACCCGACCCTCGCCTCGCTCTACCTCAACTCCGAGTACGAGGACGAGCTCGACGACGACCTGGAGTTCGGCCTCGCCCGGATCCTCGACGGCATCGAAGCCCTGATCGCCAAGCTGCCCTAGGGCTGGACGATCCGGACCGGGCCCTCGGCGCGGGCCTCGACCCATTGCCGGTGGAAGGCGCTGCCGGGGGCTACCTCTGGGCGGCCGGACGGGTTGGTGCGGAGGTTGATCGGTGCGGTCAGGGTGGCGGTCGACGGTTGCTGCGGTACGCCGTTGGCGCGGACGTCGGCGATCACGTCGGCGAGCGCCTGGGCGGCCGGTTTGCGCTGGTGGTCGACCGTGAACAGGCCGAGGTCGTACTCACGGTCGGGGAAGTCGAGTAGCTTGCGGTCGATGTCGTGCGACGACCACCACGTCACGCCGTACAGGGCCGGGTTCGTCAGTACGGTGCCGACCGTACGGCGGGCGAACTCGGCCTGCAGGTCGACGGGAATGTCCGGCCCGGGGACGCCGATCTCCTGCAGCCAGACGGGTCGCGCCGGGTCGAGGGAGGTCGCCTTCGCGAGCTCGATCAGGTAGTCGGCGTGTGTGAGCGTCGCCGGGCCCAGCGGACCGTCCACTCGTGAGACCCCGTTGAAAACCCACGAGTGGACAGTCGTCAGGTCACCCAGGTCGACGGCGTCGACGGGGTGGAACGGGTGGTCGGCCTTGTACCAGGCGTCGTCGAAGACCGAGTGCAGGGCGAGGACGTCGGGCGCGGCCTTCTTCAGCGTGGTCAGCAGCTCCTGCGCCCACGCGGTCGACGCCTCCGGCGTGGTCGGGCTGTCCGGCCAGAGGTTGTTGACCTCGTTGCCGAGTGTGATCGCGAAGACGTTCGGCTTGGTCGCGACCGCGCGCGCAACGGTGTCGACGTACGTCGCGAGGCCGTCGCGGACCGTCGGGTCCTCGAAGAGACTCGCTCGGTGCCAGGTCAGCACCCACGACGGCAGGAAGTCGAAGCTGGACAGGTGTCCCTGCAGCAGATCGACCGCGACCGTCAGGCCGTGCTCCGCGGCGGCGTCGATGGTGTCCAGCAGGTCCGCGATCGCCCGCTCGCGGAGGATCGCGCGGTTCGGCTGGATCCACGGCCAGACACCGAACACCCGTACGTGGTCCAGACCCATCCCGGCCAGGTCGGCGAAATCCCGCCGGACGGCGGCCGGGTCGTAGTCGAGCCAGCTGTAGAACCATCCCGCCGAGGGAACGTAGTTCGCACCGAACCGGGGCGTGACGGTCTGCAAAGCCATGCGGAGGATGCTAAATCGGTTTAGGCCGTCAGGGCAACACTAAGCCAGCATCGGCGCCGCGTCAGGCCGGCGGCGCGGTCGATTCGCGGACCGTCAGCACCGGGTCGGCAGTGCGCCGGTTGATCACCGTGCCCGGGTCGGCGATCGTCTCGAGCAGCACCTCGGCGGCCTGCCGCCCGAACTCGAACGTGTCCCGCGACAGCGCGGTCAGCGCCGGATGCATGAGCTGGGTGAGGATCGAGTCGTCGAACGCCACGATCGACAGCTCCGCCGGAACCGCGACGCCCATCTCCATCGCGACGCCCAGCCCCGCGACCGCCATCACGTCGCTGTCGTAGACGATCGCGGTCGGGCGACCCGACTGGGAGAGCAGCTTGCGGGTGATGGCCGCGCCCTCCGCGTCGCTGAAGTCCGTGGGTAGCGACGGGGCGTCGAGCAGCCCGAGCCGTGGTGCCGCATCGCGGACCGCGCGGATCCGGCGCTGGGTGTGCTGGAAGTTCGGCGTACCGGCGACGTGGGCGATCCGGCGATGGCCGAGCGCGGCCAGGTACTCGACGATGGCCAGCATGGCGTCCCGGTCGTCGGCCCAGACCGAGGCGAGCGCGCCCTTGCCGCCACGGCCGCCGATCACCACGGCCGGCAGCTCGAGCGCCTTGAGCGCGTCGACCCGCGGATCCTTCACGGTCAGGTCGACCAGGATCACGCCGTCCACGCGGTGCTCCGAGGCCCACCGCCGGTACACCTCGATCTCGGCCGCGGTGTCCTCGACGATCAGCAGCTGCAGCGAGATCGACTCCGCCGAGAGGCCGGACTGGACGCCGGACAGCAGATGCGCGAAGAACGGCTCGACGCCGAGCGTCCGGGCCGGCCGGGCGATCACCATGCCGACCGAGTCCACCCGGGAAGCGCCGAGCGCCCGCGCCGCGCTGTGCGGCCGCCAGCTCATCTGCTCGGCGATCTTCAGGATCCGCTCCCGGGTCGCGTCGCTGACACCGGGCCGTCCGTTCAGCGCGAACGACACCGCGCCCTTGGACACCCCGGCCCTGGTTGCGATGTCCGCGATCGTCGGTCTGGCCACGAGCCACCTCCCTTCACCCTTGACAGCGGATTCTACGATGTGGATAGTTCGGGAGCTATACCGGTTTATCAATTCCAGGAGATCCCATGCGTAGACGCCGTCCGGCGATCGTGGCAGTTCTTGCCGCCGCCGCCCTCACCCTCGCCGGCTGCGGCCTCGGTTCGGAGGATTCCGGCAGCAGCGACGCGAAGCCGACCGTGGACGCGAACGCCCAGGTCACCGGTGAGGTCAGCTTCCAGACCTGGGCGCTGAAGCCCAAGTTCACGTCGTACGTCGAAGGCGTGATCAAGGCGTTCGAGGCGAAGTACCCCGGTACGCATGTCACCTGGCTCGACCAGCCCGGCGACGGTTACGACAAGAAGGTGCTCAGCCAGGCCTCGGCCGGCCAGCTCCCGGACGTGACGAACCTGCCGCCGGACTTCGCGCTGTCGCTGGCCAAGCAGAACATGCTGCTCGACGTCGCGGCCGCCGACCCGAAGATCAAGGACGAGTACGTCGAGGGCGGCGTGCAGGCGTACCAGTACCAGGGGCTGAACGGAACGTTCGGCTACCCGTGGTACCTGAACACCGACATCGACTACTGGAACGCGACCAAGTTCGCCGCGGCCGGCCTGGATGTGAAGAACCCGCCGAAGACCTTCGACGAACTGCTCGCGGCCGCGAAGGTGATGCACGACAAGACCGGCGGCAAGGAGTACCTGATGAGCCGGCTGCCGGGCATCGGCGACTTCACCAACGCCGGGATCAAGATCCTCTCCGACGACGGCAAGAAGTTCACCTTCAACACCCCCGAGGCCGCGGCGCTGCTGGACAAGTACCGCGACGCCTACAAGGCCGGGTACATGCCGCGCGACATCCTGACCAACGAGTACCTGGGCAACTCGAAGCTGTTCACCCAGGGCAAGGTGGCCTGGACCACCGGCGGTGGCAACGCGATCCAGGACTTCAACAAGGACAACCCGTCGCTGAAGGGCAAGGTCGTCCCGTCGCCGGCGCTGGACACCCCGCCGCTGTACGTCCAGGGGCTGTCGGTCTCGGCGAAGACCAAGAACCAGGCCGCGGCGATCGCGCTCGCGCGGTTCGTCACGAACGCCGAGAACCAGGCCGCGTTCGCGAAGATCGTGAACATCTTCCCGTCCACCAAGGCCTCGGCCTCCGACCCGTACTTCTCGAAGTCCGACGGTACGCCGGAGAGTGACGCGAAGGTGCTGGCGTTCCAGTCGCTGGCGAAGGCGAAGAACCTGCAGCCGCCGGTGATCAGTGGCGCGACCAACGACTTCATCGGGCAGCAGATCTCGCTGGCGATCGCCGGCAAGATCTCGTCGAAGGCAGCCCTCGACGCCGCGGTGGCCAAGGCCGACCAGCTGCTGACTTCCTGAATGAAACGGCACAGCATGCGTTACAACCGTTGGTTCACCCCGTGGGTGCTGGTGATTCCAGCACTCGCGTGGTTGCTGGTGTTCAACCTGTGGCCGTCGATCAACACCGTCATCCTGTCGTTCACCAACGCCAGGCCGATCGGCGGCGGCCACTACGTCGGGCTGAAGAACTTCGAGACCCTGCTGCACGACGAGCAGTTGCGCTGGGCCCTGCTCAACAGCCTCATCTACATGGTGGTCTGCCTGCCGTTCCTGACGGTCTTCCCGCTGCTGCTCGCCGTACTGGTGGAGAAGAAGCTGCCCGGGATCACGTTCTTCCGGACGGCGTTCTACACGCCGGTGGTCGCGTCCGCGGTCGTGGTGGCGCTGATCTGGCAGTGGATCCTGGACGACCGGGGCCTGGTGAACGGGCTGGCCGAGAAGCTCGGCGTGATCTCCGGGCCGCTGCCGTTCCTGTCCGACCAGTGGCTGCTGTTGCTGAGCGCGATCAGCCTGACGATCTGGAAGGGCCTCGGGTACTACATGATCATCTACCTGGCCGCCCTCGGGAACGTCGGGCGGGAGCTGCACGAGGCGGCCGCCGTCGACGGCGCCGGGCCGATGCGCCGGTTCATCCACGTGACGATCCCCGGCGTCCGCGGCACGATGATCCTGATCTCGATCCTGATCTCGGTGTCGGCGTTGCGGGTCTTCTCGGAGCTGTTCATCCTCAGCGGCGGCAAGGGCGGTCCGGGCGGCCGCGACAACTCCGTGGTGATGCTGATCCAGCAGTACAGCCAGGGTTTCGAGGGCAATCTCGGGTACGCGTCCGCCCTGTCGATCGTGCTGTTCTTCGTCACGGTCGTACCGATGCTCGTCCTGGCCCGGCTGAACCGTCGAGGGGCGGAAGCATGAGCTGTATTGAATTGCCGCGACTCCGTCGCGGCGGGTCATGGGGCTGGAACTCCCGGTCTTCCCTCGTCGCTCCGGTCGCTTCGCTCCCTCCGCTCCTCAGTCCAGACCGGGAGGCCCCATGACCACGGTGACCGACCCCGCCCGTCCGGCGGTCTCCCCGGAGGCGCCGAGCAAGCCGCCGCGGAAGAAGGGATCGTTCGGGTTCAACAGCGTTTCGCCGCGCGAGAAGGTCGTGCGGTACGCGCTGCTGGTGTTCGTCCTGCTGATCACCATCGGGCCGTTCCTGTGGCAGCTGTCGACGTCGCTGAAGGGCACGGGGGAGGACATCTACACCCGGATCCCGCGGCTGCTGCCCGCGCAGCCGACGTTCAGCCACTACAAGGAGGTCACCGACACGATCCCGGTCTGGGACTACGCGCGGAACTCGCTGGTGGTCGCCGTACTGGTTGTCGGAGGCAACATCATCGGTGCGTCGCTGGCCGGGTTCGCGATCTCCCGGCTGCAGTTCCGCGGCCGCAAGATCGTCCTCGGGCTGTTCCTCGCGACGCTCGTGCTGCCCGGCGAGGTGACGATCATCTCGCAGTACGTGACGGTGCGGGAGTTCGGCCTGGCGAACACGCTGTTCGGGGTCGCGCTGCCCGGCATGATCGGCGCGCTGAACGTACTGCTGATGTACAACGCGTTCCGTTCGCTGCCCATCGAGGTGGACCAGGCAGCGGTCGTGGACGGCGCGAACGCGTGGCAGCGGTTCATCTACATCGGCCTGCCGTCGGTGCGCGGGACGATCAGCGTGATCGCGATCTTCGCGTTCATCGGCGCCTGGGACGACTTCCTCTGGCCGCTGATCGTGCTCACCGATCCGAACAAGTACACGCTGACGGTCGGCCTGCAATACCTGTCCGGCACCTTCAGCAACAACCCGCGGCTGATCGCGGCCGGCACCATGATCGCGTTCATCCCGATCGTGATCGTCTTCGCCAGCCTGCAGCGGTTCTTCTTCAAGGGCGTCGAGGAAGGCGCGGTCAAGGGATAGCGACAACCCGCTCCGGCCGGAGCCGGAGCGGGTTCTGCCGGACTACTTCACGAGCACGATCGAGTTGATCTTGGTGAAGTCGTGGTTCGGGTACGCGCCGGTGTAGCGGTAGACCGGGCCACAGTTCGTGCCGCCGTAGTTCAGGCACATCTTGAAGCCCGCACCGCCGGTCTGGGCGTTGATCAGTACCTTGTAGCCGATCACGTTCGACAGGTTGTGCGCGCCGTAGCTGTACCAGATGTTCTTGCTCAGGATGCTGCCGTTCGGCTCCCGCAGACAGACGGCGCCGGACGGGCAGGCCGTCGCCGTCACGGCGTCCGTCGTGTTCGTCGCTGCGCTGGCGCTCGGCGCCATCGCCACCCCGGTACCGACCACGGCGGCCGCGATCCCAGCAGCAGTCATCGCAAACTTGCGCATCGTTTCATCCCCTCCGAGTGGTGGCCCCCGATCGAAGGCCTCACCGTCGAAACTAGGCGCGTCCAGCCTGTGTGGGCAGGGGGTTCAGGCAGGTTTCGGCCTGCACCGAATGGGGTTGCCCGCTATCGGTCGAGCAGCATCCGCAGTGCGTCGACGAACCCGTCGGTGTCGGTGAGTTCGAACGCCGCGCACTGCAGGACGTAGCCGTGCAGCAGCGCCATCAGGACGCGGGCCGCGTTCTCGGGATCCAGGTCCGCGGGCACCGATCCGGATGCCTGGCCTTGGCGGAGGCCTTCCGCGATCCGGCCGCGTACCGCGTCGAAACCGGCCAGCGCGCGGGCACGCATGTCGTCGTGGCGCATCAGCTCGGCCCAGCTCTCGATCCCGCAGCGGATCAGCTCCTCGACCGGCACGTCCGCGCCGTCGATGCGCCGGACGGCGTCCCGTGAGAACCGCTCGGCGGCCGCCGCCGCGAACCCCGCCGGACTGATCGGCCCGGGCTCCCCGGCGGCCGCGTCGGCTGATTCGTCGGCTGATTCGTCGGCACCGAACAAGGCCTGGAATGCCTGGCCGGAGATCTCCAGCACCAGGTCCTCCTTGCCGGCGAAGTGCCGGTACGCCGCCCCGACCGACAGGCCGGCCTCCGCGGCGATGTTCGCCATCGAGGTCTGGTGAAAACCGTCCCGGGCGAAACATCGCCGGGCGGCGGCGACGATCTCGGTACGGCGGGCCACCCGGCGGGCTTCGGTCAGTCGTGGCATCGGTCCTCCAGCGCTCTCCCGAACCAGCATAGTGAATACTCGTTCGCGTTGACAACCGGCTCCTGGCGTCGTTACATGGTGAACGATCATTCGCTATGAGGAGGTTGCTGATGACCGTGAAGGTGTGCTGCTACCGCTACGACACCACACAGGCGCTGCTCGACGGCACCGTCGGGATCGACGGGTACGACACGACGTTCGAGGCCGCGCCGACGCTGGTCGACGTGTTCGAGCGGACCCTGCGCACGCGGGAGTTCGACGTCTCCGAGCTGGGACTGACGTATCTGCTGCGCGCGCTCGAGAGCGACGTCCCGCCGTTCGTCGCGCTGCCCGTCTTCCCGAACCGGATCTTCCGGCACAGCTGCATCTTCGTGAACCGGCACAGCGGGATCCGCGGGCCGGCGGACCTGACCGGCAAGACGATCGGCGAGTTCGGTCTGTACGGGCAGGACTCGGGAATCTGGGCGAAGGGCGCCCTCGCCGACGACTACGGGTTCGACCCGGCCGCGAACCGCTGGGTGATCGGCGGACTGAACGAGCCGATGCCGCCGTTCGCGTTCACGTCGCATCCGCGGCCGGACGGTATGGAGATCCGCGACGCCGGTCCGGACGAGGCCCTCGACGCGATGCTCGAGGACGGCCGGATCGACGCCCTGTTCACCGCGAACGTCCCGCAGAACGTGCTCGACGGTACGGCGGACAACATCGTCCGGCTGTTCGACGACTATCCGGCCGTCGAGCGGGAGTACTACCGGCGGACGCAGATCTTCCCGATGATGCACACGATCGTGATGCCGCGCGAGGTGGCCGACGAGCATCCGGAGCTGGTGCGGGCGACGTACGACGCTTTCGCCCGGTCCCGTGAGGTGGTGATGGAGCGGTATGCCACGGATCGCAGGGTCTTCGAGGTGAGCACGATGATCCCGTGGGTCGCGGAGTTGTTCGAGACGAACCGCGAGCTGTTCGGCCCGGACGACTGGTGGCCGCAGTACGGGCTCGAGGCGAACGAGCTCGTGCTGGACACGTTCCTGCGGTACTCCCACGAGCAGGGCCTGACCAAGCGGCGCTGGACGCCTGAGGAGATCTTCTTGCCTCTCGGCAGCTGACCCTCAGTCGATCCGCGTTTCCACGAAGGTCAGCCAGTAGTCGGTGTCGGCGGGGGTGTGGTGGCGGATCGACCAGTCGACCTGGCGGAGCGTCATGTGGGCCCAGTAGAGCCGCAGGACGGCGGGGGAGAGGACGCTCTCGAGCAGCTCGTCGAACCATGCGAGGTCCGTGCCGGCCAGCCGGACGCTCGCGTCGAAGCGCAAGGTGACCAGGCCGAACAGCCGATCGCCGCGGCCGATGCCGTCCCAGTCGACGATGCCGGTGATCGCGCCGGTCTCGTCGACCAGCACGTTGCCGGTGTGGAAGTCGAGGTGGACGAGA
Source organism: Kribbella sp. NPDC048928 (assembly GCF_043197975.1). NCBI lineage: Bacteria > Bacillati > Actinomycetota > Actinomycetes > Propionibacteriales > Kribbellaceae > Kribbella > Kribbella sp. NPDC048928. Next base: position 241,493 of record NZ_JBICUC010000012.1, read on the forward strand.
TCGTCGCCGGTCATCCCGGCGGGCTCGCTGTGCCCGACCTCGTGGATCCACCTCAGCAGTCTCCGGGTGCGGTCGTCGTACCGTTCGAGCGACTCGTGCAGGCAGAAGCCGGGGCCGCTCTCGAGCAGGTACATCGACGGGACCGGCAGATCGGTGCGGTCGGCAACGATTCCGGCGAACCGTGCGTTCAGGTCGATCATCGCCTCGAGCAGCTTGCGGTCGAACACGGCCGGCTCGTTTCCAGGCAGCCGTTCCTGGACGACGCCGACGTCGCCGGGCAGTTCGGCGAGCAGGTCGTATCGCGGAACCGGTAGCCCGAGAGTGCGAGCCGCCTCCAGTACCTCCGCCGTCCGCCGGAGGTCCTGGACCGATCCGAAGCCGCGGGTGAGGACGCCGTCGCGCCCGTCGGGCCAGCGGACGAACGCGGCACCGACCTGGCCCGCTGCCGCCTGAGCGACGAATTCCAGCCCGGCACCGGTGGTGCGGTTCACCTCGCGGAGGAGCTCGCGGGCGTCGAGCTTCGGGACGGGCGGCGGCAGATCGGTCATAGCGCCCGACCGTACCGGCCGGGGTGCCGTCGGCCGAGTGGATATCACGAACTTGTTCGTAACGAACATGTTCGTTACGCTGTCGAGGTGACAGAGGAACCCAGGAGCAGACGGGAACGGCCGGCCAAGGCGCCGTTGACGCGGCGCGGCATCGTGGCGGCCGCGGTGCAGGTGATGCGGTCCGAGGGGATGGACCGGGTGACGATGCGACGGCTGGCGAAGGAGTTGGACACCGGTCCGGCCTCGCTCTATGTGTACTTCCGGAACACGGCCGTCCTGCACGGCGCCGTGCTCGACGATCTGCTGGCGGCGGTGGACCTGGGCCCGGTCGGCGCCGCGGGCGACTGGCGGCTGCGGATCGAGGCGGTGCTCGCGTCGTACATGGACGTCCTGTTCGAGTATCCGAGCCTTGCGCAGTCGGCCGTGTCGGCGCGACCCGCGGGTGAGAACTACTTGCGCCTCCTCGAGGGCCTGCTGGCGTTGCTGGATGAGGGTGGCGTGCCGGCGGATCAGGCCGCGTGGGGCGTCGACATTCTCTTGCAGCTGGCGACGGCTGCGGCTGCTGAGCACGCGGGCGGTGACGACCCGGAGGCGTGGGGCGCCGCACGCGCCGCGCTGCTCGCGGTGAGCCCGGACACCCATCCGCGGATCGCTGCCCTCGGCGAGGGCCTGTTCAGCGGATCGGGGGAGGAGCGGCAGTCCTGGGGGATCCGCGTACTGATCAACGGGGTGCTCGGCACTCCACGCACAGGAGGTGAATCGGCATGATCGCAATCATCGGTGCCGGGCTCGGTGGACTGATGCTGGCCCGGATTCTGCATGTCAACGGCGTCGAGGTCGTTGTCCACGAGGCGGAGGCGTCGCCGACCGCACGCACGCAGGGCGGGATGCTCGACATCCACGAGGACTCCGGTCAGGTGGCGCTGCGCGCGGCCGGGCTGTACGACGACTTTCTGTCGCTCGTGATGCCGGGTGGCGAGGCGATGAAGATCTACGACAAGCACGCCGTGCTGCGGCACGCGGACGACGGCGGCAGCGGACGGCCCGAGGTGCAGCGCCGGGCGCTGCGGGACCTGCTCGTCAACAGCCTGCCCGACGGCACGATCCGCTGGGGGTCGAAGGTCGTCGATGTCACAGGCGGGCTCCGCCTTGCCGACGGGAGCACGGTCTCCGCGGACCTCGTGGTCGGTGCCGACGGCGCCTGGTCGAAGGTGCGGTCACTGGTGTCGGACGCGGTGCCGCAGTACGCCGGGATCTCGTTCGCGGAGCTCGACCTGCTCGATCCGTACGTACGGCATCCGCAGAGTTCCGAGCTGATCGGTGGCGGATCGATGTTCGCGCTGTCGGAGGGCCGCGGGCTGCTGGCGCACCGGGAGCCCGATCGGCTGCACGTGTACGCGGCCTACCGCGCGGAGGAGGGCCGGCCGATCACGCGGGAGGTGCTCGAGGCGGAGTTCGCCGGATGGGACGAGTCGCTGCTGCGGTTGATCCGGGAGGCCGACGGGGAGCTGACGCCGCGACCGATCTACGCGCTGCCGATCGGGCACCGGTGGGAGCGGGTCCCGGGCGTGACGCTGCTCGGCGACGCGGCCCACCTGATGTCGCCGTTCGCCGGCGAGGGCGCCAACCTGGCGCTGCACGACGCCGCCGAGCTCGCCGCCGCCCTGCTCGCCGATCCTCTCGAGACGGCCCTGGCCCGCTACGAGTCGGCGATGTTCCCGCGCGCCGAGGAGTCCGCTCAAGGATCCGCAGATAACCAGGAGGTCCTGTTCGCCCCGGATGCGCCGGACACCCTGGTCAGCTTCTTCGCCGGGGTCTAGCGCTCCCGGGGAGGCGTATTAGCTGCCGGAGCAGCTGAGTTTGCGCGATGGATACCGGGTATGCATACTCAGTATCTATGTCGATCAAGCACTGGGTTCTTGCGCTGCGGCTCGCGCGGCGTACGGCCCGCCGCACGCTCGGGCGCACCGTCCTGATCGCGGCACTGGTCGGACTGCCCGTGCTCGCGGGCAGCTGGTTCAGCGTCGTGCACCGCGCCACCCATCCGACCGGCGAGGTGCTCGCGCGCACCGTGCTCGGCTCCGCCGACGCCCGGCTGACCGTCCCGTCGGCGCGGACCGACGTACGGCGCGTCTTGCCGAGCGGTTCGCAGTACGTCAGGGCTCAGGCGCCGGTCGGCGATATCGAGCTGCGCGGGGCCGGTGCCGATCTGACTGCCGCGCTCGTCACGGGTGACTTCACGAGCGCGTTGGCCGCCGGTACGTACCGGCTCGACGACGGGCGGATGCCGGTCGAGCCGACCGAGGTAGCGCTCTCGCCCGCGCTGGCTGATCATCTGGGGCTGCATTCGGGTGGAGTGCTGACGGCCGCGAACGGTACGGCGTACCGGATCGTGGGGATTGCTCGCACGCCCGACTTCGCGACGGGCCGGGAGGTGTTCGCAACGCCGTCGGTGGGGGATCCCGATGCGCAGGCGGAGTACCTCGTCGATCTGCCGGACGGGACGGACGTCGACGGTCTGGCGGACAAGCTCAGCAAGCAGGAGATGACGCTGGTATCGCGGGCGGCCGTCATCGATCCGCCGCCCACGCCACGCGATCCGGTCGGCGCAACTGCGGCACGAGTGCTCGTGGTCGGCTTCGCCGTACTGGAGCTGGTGCTGCTCGCGGGTACGGCGTTCGCGGTCGTGGCTCGGCGGCAGACCCGTGAGCTCGGCCTGGTCACAGCTGTCGGTGGTACGACGGCCGACGTACGGCGGTTCGTGCTGGCGCAGGGGCTGTACGCCGGACTGCTCGGCACCGGGGGTGGACTCGGGATCGGAGTCGCGGCCGCGCTGCTCGGGAAGTCCTGGTGGGAGAACGCGACCTCGACGTTGATCACCCAGTGGCAGCTGCCGTGGTTGCAGCTGCTCGGAGTAGTTGCAATCGGACTAGTTGCAGGTCTGGCGGCGGCGCTGATTCCGGCGATCGGGGCCGCTCAACGCCCTCCGCTCGCGGCCCTGGCCGGCCGGTTCACCGCCGTTGCGGGCGCCGTTCGGCTTCAGCGCGTGGCATTGACACTAGTTGCATTCGGCCTAGTTCTGTCGGTCGTCGGCAACCTCCAGCTCGCGGCTGCCCTCGACACAGCCCGCGCGGAGCGATCCGCTGCCGACCCGACCCAGCTCTCGCGCGTCGCCTCGGCCTCGCCGACGCTGCCGGTCGCCGTGGTCGTCGTCGGCATCACGCTGGTCGTGGCCGGCCTGGTCTGGATGCTCCCCGGCCTGGTGGGCAAGGTCGCCGGGAGTGTGCGCAATCTGCCGCTCAGTCTGCGGCTGGCGCTGCGGGACGCGGCACGGCACCGCCATCGCACCGGTCCGGTCACGGCGGCGATCATGATCGCGGTCGCGGGGACGACAGCGCTCGCCTTCGCGGTGGTGAACGAGTCGGCCGCGAAGGCCCAGAACTACGAGCCGGCCGGGCGGATCGGTGACGCGGTACTGCAGTTCCGCGGCGACATCCCGTACTCGCCCGGCCTGGTCGACCGGGTCCAGAACCTGCTCCCGGCGGCGCACCGCTACGAGCTGAGCCGGGTCGCGTTCCGGACGACCAAGAGCGAGCAGGGCTACACACCCGGGATCAGCGTCTACTCGACGGGCTACTCACTGCTTGCGGTTGACCCGGCGTACATCGCCCGCTTCGGCGACTGGGGACAGCGGGCCGCGGCCGCACTACAGCGCGGCCAGGTCGTCGTACCGCTGCCGACGATGCTGCACGACGGCCAGGTGAAGCTGGCCGGCGGCGACGACCTGGACGGCCGGAAGGCTTTCCTGCGCCCAGCCGCGGTCGTGACCTCGCCGCCGCGGATCGGCCTGCTGCCCCGGTCCGGGTTGATCAGTACGGACGCCGCTCGCCGCCTCGGCAACGTCACGGTGAACGAGGTGCACTTCAGCCTGCGCGAGCAGCCCACTGCGCCTCAGCTGTCCGCGGTGGCGAAGCTGCTCGGCCATGAGGACGAACTGAAAGTCGAGCACGGGTATCAAAGTCCGGTACGGAGGGCGTCCATCGGCCTGCTGGTCCTGGGGGCGACGGCGACGTTGCTCGGTGTCGCGATGTCGGTCGCCCTGTCGATGTCCGAAGGGCGCGCGGACTTCGCGACGCTCGCCGCGGTCGGTGCGCCGCCGCGTCTGCGTCGCGCGCTCGCGGCCGCACAGGGATGGTTCCTCGGGCAGTTGGGCTGCGTGCTCGGGCTGGTGGTCGGTGCCCTGTACGGGTTCACCGCGCACACCGTCGTCGGTTCGCCGACAGTCGTCGTGCCGTGGGCGGTGCTTGCCGGCATCGCCGTACTCGTGCCGCTGTTCGCCGGCGCGGTGCCTTATGTGGTGACTCGTTCGCGGATGGAGATGGTGCGTCGTGCCGACTGAACGCAGGCTGGGTCGTCCCGGCCGTTGGGTACGGGTCGCGGTCGCGGTGATCGGGATCGTGTTGCTGGTCAACGGGTCGGTACGGGGCAGCGACGACCTGTGGCCGTTCGGCCCGATGTCGCAGTACTCGATGGTGGTCGCCGACGACGAGTCGATCGTCTTCACCCGGATCAGCGCGGTCACGGACGCCGGTACGACGGTCGACGTACCGCTGAACATCGAAGGCGCCGGCGTCGCGCGGGCCGAGATCGAAGCGCGCGCCGGGGAGATCGTCAAGGACCCGTCCTTGCTGCAGCAGGTCGCCGACGGGTGGGCGCGCAAGCATCCGGACCAGCCGAAGTACGTCGGCCTCGAGCTGATCCAGGACACCACGACGCTGGTCGGCGGACGCGTGTCCGGACCGCCGACCCCACGAGTATTGACCACCTGGAAGGTGCGCCCATGAGCTGGTTCACGCCGTCGATCGCGCTGGGGCGGATCGCCTGGCTGCGAACGGTCCTGTACTTGTTCGTGATCCTCGACATGCATGCGTTCGTCCGCGACACGTTGCTCAAGGGACAGCACCCCGGGCTGTACCAGCCGCTGCTCCTCGCCCGGCTCTTCGACCTCCCGAAGCCGACGGTCGCGAACACGACCACTCTGTACGTCGTCCTGATCGCGGCCTGTCTGCTCGGCGCGACGAACTACCTCCCGCGCGTGGCCGGCTGGATCGTCGCCCCGGCGTTCACGTGGTGGGTGCTGATCGGGATGAGTGACGGCAAGGTCGACCACGACCACCTCGCGCTGGTGATCGCCTTGTGGGTACTGCCAACGGTCCCGGCCGGCAGGCGGGGCCTCGCGGCGTACGGCGACCAGACCCGGTCGGACGCGGCCGGCTGGGCGATCCGGTGCATCCAGCTCTGCGTGATCGCGACGTACTTCCTGTCCGCGCTCGCCAAACTGCGCAGCGGCCACTGGACGCTCGCGTGGCCGAGCAGCGCCGTACTGACCTGGGCGATCGTGCGGCGGCCGCATCTGGTCGGGGAGTGGCTGCTGCAGCATCCGTGGATGCTGCACGTCATGCAGTGGGTCGGGATCGTGGCCGAGTTCTGCTCGCCGGTGATCCTCTGGCTGAAGGGGCGGTGGCAGCTGTTCGGAGCCCTGTTCTTCCTCGGGTTTCATGCGGCCACCACTGCGATCCTGCTGATTCACTTCCTGCCGACGGTCGTCTGCTGGCTCGCGTTCGCGCCGCTGGAACGGATCCGGAGCCGCAGGTCGCGCTCGGACTACTTGCTCGCCGCGGGGTAGACGGCGCCGGTGTACTTCTCGCCGGGGGCCTGGCCGGGCTCGTCCTGGATCGTGCTGGCCTCGCGGAACGCCAACTGGAGGGAGCGCAGACCGTCCTTCAGTGGGGCGGCGTGGTGGTGGCCGAGGGAGGGCGCGGCGGCATCCATCAGGCCGGCCAGCGAGTCGATCAGCGAGCGGGCCTCGTCGAGGTCCTTGTGCTCGGGCAGGTCGGCGGCCAGTCCGAGGTTGACCGCGGCCGCGCTCATCAGGTGAAGTGCCGCGGTGGAGATGATCTCCACGGCGGGGACCTCGGCGATGTCGCGGGACGCGGTCGAGAGCGGATCAGGCTGCGCGGCGTCGTCTGGCTGCGAAGTGGCATCTACGTCGGTCATGCTGCTACTCTTGCATGGCGACCGACCCGGTCCGTTGGTGACCCCTGAGTGGAATACTCGAGGGCCCCCGGTGGTTCGAGTCTAAGCGGAGGGCCACCTCCCACCCAGTCGATGAACAGTCGGCGGGTCCCGGTCACGCTGAGAGATTCTGGAGGACATCCGGAAGATCACAGCGACAGTACGACGTACCAGCCGCAAGGTTGGCCCGGCGTACATCTGGGAATTGGGCCTTCGTGTGATCGCACGAGGGCCTTTTTGTGTTTCCACGGCCCGCGGCGGATCGCGAGGTGGCATCCAGTACTAGTTCAACCCAGGAGGACCCATCACCACTGATTTGCGCGTCAACGAGCGCATCCGCGTTCCCGAGGTGCGGCTGGTCGGACCGAACGGTGAGCAGGTAGGCATCGTCCGGATCGAAGACGCACTTCGGCTGGCCCAGGAAGCCGATCTCGACCTGGTCGAGGTCGCCGCGACCGCCCGGCCTCCGGTCTGCAAGTTGATGGATTTCGGCAAGTACAAGTACGAGACCGCGCAGAAGGCGCGCGAGTCCCGCCGGAACCAGACCAACACCATCATCAAAGAGATGAAGCTGCGGCCGAAGATCGACCCGCACGACTACGAGACCAAGAAGGGTCACGTGGTGCGGTTCCTGAAGGCCGGGGACAAGGTCAAGATCACCATCATGTTCCGTGGACGTGAGCAGTCCCGGCCCGAGCTCGGGTTCCGGTTGCTGCAGCGGCTGGCCGAGGACGTGACCGAGCTCGGCTTCGTCGAGTCCTCGCCGCGTCAGGACGGCCGGAACATGATCATGGTGCTCGGACCGCACAAGAAGAAGTCCGAAGCGCGCGTGGACGTGGAAGCCGAGAAGGCGCAGCGGAAGGCCGAGCGGGAGGCCGACGAGGAAGCGGAGCGCGTGGAACGCGCCGAGCAGGTCCAGGCTCACGAGGCCGAGCGCGCCGCCGGTGTCACCAAGAAGCCGAAGGGTCCGGCCGACAACCTCGACCCGGAGTGACGAACCGCTCCGGCCGCGAACTGAACCACCGGCGGCCGGAGCCGTCACACCGACGATCGAGTCAACGAAGAAAACTCAGGAGCAGAACTGCCATGCCGAAGATGAAGACCCACTCGGGGATGAAGAAGCGGGTCCGGGTCACCGGGTCGGGCAAGATCCGTCGTGAGCAGACGGGTGTCCGCCACCTCGCCGAGGCCAAGTCCTCGAAGCGCAAGCGCCGGCTGTCCGGCACCGTCGAGGTCGCCCCGGCGTACGTGAAGAAGGCCAAGAAGCTTCTCGGCATCTGAGCCCCTCCCACCCGAACATCCCCCGCTGTGGGCCCTTGCGGTCCGTGGCGCAGAAATACAAGGAGTAACACCTCATGGCACGCGTGAAGCGGGCAGTCAACGCCCACAAGAAGCGCCGGGTCGTACTCGAGCAGGCCAGCGGTTACCGCGGCCAGCGCTCGCGGCTGTACCGCAAGGCCAAGGAGCAGGTCACCCACTCGCTCGTGTACGCCTACCGTGACCGCAAGGCGCGCAAGGGCGACTTCCGCAAGCTGTGGATCCAGCGCATCAACGCCGCGGTCCGCGCCGAGGACCTGACGTACAACCGCTTCATCCAGGGCCTGCGGCTGGCCGAGGTCGAGGTCGACCGGAAGATCCTCGCCGACCTGGCCGTCAACGACCCGGCCGCGTTCTCCGCGCTCGTGCAGGTGGCCAAGGCCGCCCTGCCGGCGGACGTGAACGCGCCGAAGAGCGACGCCGCGGCCTGAGCCGCCGTACCTGTCGAAAAGTAGTAAGCACCCGAGTGGCGAGTCCTGGTCTGCTGACCGCGCAATCCGCGCGGATCAAGCAGGCGCGGCGGCTCGCCACTCGTGCGTTCCGGCGCAAGGCCGGCCGCTTCCTGGTCGAAGGCCCACAGGCCGTCCGCGAGGCGCTGGAGCATCGTGAACTGGTCGTCGAGGTATACGCCGAACCGGCCGTCGCCACCCGGCACCGCGATCTGCACGACCTGGCCGCGGCGGCCGGCGTCCCGTGGTTCGAGGTCGACCGCGCCGCGATCGAGGCGCTGAGCGAGACCGTCACCTCCCAGGGCGTCGTCGCCGTCTGCTCCCTGGTGACCGTGCCGCTCGGCAGCACCGGCAAGCTGATCGCGGCCGGCGTCCAGGTCCGCGACCCGGGCAACGTCGGCACCTTGATCCGGACGGCGGACGCAGCCGGAGCGGATGCCGTCGTACTGTCGGCCGAATCCGTCGACCCGCACAACCCGAAGGCGGTCCGCGCCAGCGTCGGCAGCATCTTCCACGTGCCGATCAGCACCGACGTCGAGATCGTCACCGCCGTCCAGGCCTGGCGTGCGCAGGGCCTGCAGGTGCTCGCCGCGGACGGGTACGGCGCCACCGACCTGGACACCTGCATCGACGACGGCACCCTCGCGAAACCGACCGTCTGGCTGTTCGGCAACGAGGCGCACGGCCTCCCCGACGAGATCAACGCCGTCGTCGACCACTCCGTCAAGGTGCCGATCTACGGACGCGCCGAGTCGCTCAACCTGGCCACCGCCGCGGCCATCTGCCTGTACGCATCCGCCCGGGAGCAACGACGATGATCTTCGACCTGCCGGGCCGGTTCTGGCGCGGGAACCTGCACACCCACTCGAACCTGTCCGACGGGTACCTGTCCCCGGCCGGGACCGCGCAGGTGTACCGCGACGCCGGGTACGACTTCGTGGCGATCACCGACCACTTCCGCGGTGAGTACGGGTTCCCGATGACGGACACGCGGGACCTGCGGACGGACGGCTTCAGCACGCTGATCGGTGCCGAGCTGCACGCACCGCTCACCGAGGCCGGACAGGAGTGGCACATCATCGCGGCCGGGCTGCCGCTGGACTTCGCGCCGCCGTCGGCGGGGGAGACCGGACCCGAGCTCGCCCGCCGCGCCCGGGCCGCGGGTGCGTTCGTCGGCATGGCCCATCCGGCCGCGTCGCTGCTGACCGCGGTCGACGCCGAGAGCCTGGACGCGGCGCATTCGATCGAGGTCTACAACGCACTCTCCGACCGCGAGGACCGTGGCGACAGCTGGCACCTCACCGACGTCCTGCTGAACCGCGGTCATCGCATGACGACGTACGCCGCCGACGACGCGCACCTGCAGCCGCAGGACCCGCCGCCGTGCAAGGCCTGGGTCCACGTCCGTGCGGAGTCCCTTGACCCCGACGCCCTGCTGAGCGCGCTGAAGGCCGGCCACTTCTACTCCAGTACCGGCCCGGAGCTGTACGACGTACGTATCGAGGGCAACGTGGTCGTGGTCCACTGCTCGCCTGCGACGAAGATCCTGCTCAGCGGCGGCCATCCCGGTGCAGAGGTCAAACAGGGCACCGACCTCACCGAGGCATCGCTCCCGCTGGGCCTGTTCCGCGGCCTGCACTGCCGGATCACGGTCGAGGATGCCGCCGGTGGTCGCGCCTGGACCAACCCGATCCACCTGCCTGTGGACAACTCAACGCACTGAATGCCCTCGGTGTGTCAGCCTTTCGTCACGTACCGCTGACGAAAGGACCTCCGACATGCTCTGGCCCGCGCTGCGCGCCCACTCCGTTGGCAAGCTCTCCGAAGCTCAGGTCACCTGGCTGCGGGAGCGCTTCGGCCTCACCGAAGGCCCGCGGACCGAGGGGCCGGCGGCCGACGGCAGCCTGGCGCACCGCAGGCTGACCGACGAGGAGGGCATACCGCTCGTCCTCGATCTGACCGCGATGGAGCGCGACGGCTGGTTGTTCACGCTGTTCCAGGTGACTGCGGACAAGCCGACGGCCGACTTCGTCGCGAAGCAGCGCGCCGAGTTCCGGGCCGCGGTCGACCACCTAGGGCTCAAGCTGCTGGAGATCGAGCCGGCCGCGACCGCCGACGAGGTCTCGCTCATCACCCTCTCCGCCGAGGACGAGCAGCTGGACGCCTTCGACGGGGTCTGGGATCTGCCCGACGACCTGAATCGGATCTGGTTCCACCTCGGTCTGCTGCGGGACTCGCCGCGGGAGGTCCAGGAGGTCAAGCTGCGCCACTTGATGGGGACCTCGGGCTGGCGTCAGGCGCCCGAGCGGGTTCGCCGGCAGGCGCAGGAGTTCCTCGACGGGGACGGCCGGTGAGATGACTCCTGACGTGCTGCCACCACGTGGCTCGGGCGAGCGCCGGCAGTACGAGCGTCTCGGCGGAGCCCTGCTGAGCGACGACGGCCGGATCGTCGCGCCGCCGCAGGCGAAGACGATCGCGATCGAGGCACTGGCCCGGCGGATGCGGACGCCCACCATTGAGCTGGTGCTCGCCGCGACCGGGCTGATCGTCGGGAGCGACATGGCGGGGCGGCTCGGCGACGGCCGGTACGTACTGGTTCCGTTCGACGAGCACTACCCGTCGAAGGGCGCCGACCTGCTGCACGCCGACGAGCTCCGCTCGGAGCTGTACCGGCCGCACGCGCATCGGGCGATCCGGATGGACACTGCGGAGGCGGAGCGGCTGGTCCGGACGATCGCGACCAGCGAGCTGATGCGTGCTTGGTCGTACGGTTCGAGCAACAACCCTCGGTCGCTTGCGCTGCAGGAGGTCGCCCGTGACGAGTTCGCGCTGCACAGTGTGCGGGGGCGGCACCTGGACGGCAGCACGCGATCGGCCGTGGATCTCGAGCTCAAGTACAACCGGAATGCGCTGACCGAGTTCCTCCGCACGCAGTACGCGATGACGCAGGAGGTGCTGCACGCGCGGGGCATCTCGGAGCTGATCTCGTACCGGGCCTACATCTGGACGCCGGATGGGAAGCGGCCGGCGTGGGCGGGTCATGAGGGGACTGTCGTCGAGACTCGGCAACGGCCGCTGGCGAGCTGGTCGCCCGATCGGCAGATGATCTCGGCCTGGCTGCGGGAGCGGCCGGACCACGGCGTGATCCTCGCTGCCCGGCATGCGGCTCAGGACATCGTCTCGCTCCCAGTGACCGGGATGGGCCTCCTGGACCACAAGCGCTGGGTAACCCTCCCCGGCAACCACCGCGCCGTCGTCGACAGCACCATCTCCGACCCACACATCGCTGAACCGGCTTCACCGGCGCGCATCCTCACAGCTGTTCCTGATCATCGTGTCGCTGGGTGGGGGCCAGTGGGTGTTGCGGCGCGGGTTGGCGCGCCGGATGCGCTGGACGTTCGGATCGGGCGGATCCTCGACGGGCGGGAGGAAGCGCCGTCGTGGTGGCTGCGGGACGACTCCGGCTACGCCATCACGCGACGGGACCTGGAGTTCCTCCGGATCGAGCCGCAGCAGGTGCGCTGGATGCTGAACCGGCAGGCGCCGATGGGCCTGACTCCCAGGCTCTACCACCAGTTCGGCAGCGAGCTCGGGGACGCGCTGCAGCTCGACCGGGTCACAGGGAGCCAGGTCGACATCCGGCTCAAGGGCACCGCCGCCGGGTTCTTCTCCGGCCTGCACAAGACGCTCCCGAGCGAGGCCGAGCTGGCCGGCAAGCCGGCGGCGCTGCGCCGGCTGCGCCAGTGGTTCGGCGACGACGAACACCGGCCGCTGCGCCGTCCGTACGACGCGATGTACCGGCTCGGCCTGGAGCGCGAGCCGAGCGACTACGACCTTGACATCAACAGCACGACCGCGGTGCGGGCAGCCCGTGGGTACTGGCGAGACCACTACCGCGACCGCTATCCAGGGGACTTCATGACCGGCCACGGGTACCTCGACAAACAGGCCGTACGTGGCGCGCTCCCGCATGTGTCCGACTGGGCGACCCGCTGGGAGGACAAACTCGGCCGGCCGTTGTCGCTCGGGGTCTTCGAGTCCACCGGCCCGTTCGACGAGGCCTCCTTCGGCCGCACGATCTCGGAGCACTTCAGAGACTCGGACTGGATCGTTCACCACCGTCAGGAGGTCGCCGGACCGAGCCTCGCACGGCCTCAGCACATCGTCTCCAGCACTCGGCCGGAGCATCTCCGCCGCGCGTCCGGCAAACACCACGCGGTGATCCGCAGCTGACCGCCGTGCCGAGGACGTTGTTGACGGTCGGGCGCGTGGCGTGTCAGCGTTGGCGCAGCGCGTACCAGGACGCCTCCTCTCCGCGGCAAGCACCGAGTGCACCTGGACTGCAGGACCTGACAGTCGGCCGGTGAACTCCCTTCGGGACGGCCTGATCAGCGGAGCGGGCTGCCCTGGAAGGACCGTCGATGTCGACCACACCGCTGCCCGCGAAGGCCAGCCTCAGCCAGCTCCGCGCGAGCGCGAAGGACCTCCGCAGGGCCGTCGGCAAGCAGCGCCCCGACGCCATCGAGCGGGTCCGTCGCCACCATCCGTCGTACGACGGGAACGCGGCCGGCTTCACGTTGCGGGACGCGCAGCTGACGATCGCCCGCGAGTACGGCCTGGCGAACTGGCCGGAGCTGATGGAGAAGGTGGCCACCGAGCTGGTCGAAGGCCGCGAGCTGCACCGGTACTTCGGCGTCGAGCTGAACAACGAGACCTGGGACCTGCTCGACGAGATCGACGAGACCAGCCCGTTGGCGGACCAGGAGCGGCTCCTGTACGGCGCGTACGCGGCCTGCCTGCACTGGCTCGAAGCGGGGAACGAGGCGAACCACGCGCGTGGTGAACACCTGATCGCCCGGGTGGCGCTCCGGATCGGCCGCGTCGAGACCGGGCTGCACCATGCTCGCCGTTGTCTCGAGCTCGTACAGACCTACCCGGACAGGATGGGGGACTGGGACGAGCCGTTCGCCCGGGAGGCGCTGGCGCGGGCGCTCGCCGCGAACGGGCAGCCGGGTGCTGCACGCGCGGAGCTGGACCGGGTCCGGGAGCTGGCCGGGCACATCGCCCGGGAGGGGGACCGCAAGGTGCTGCTCGAGGAGCTCGCGAAGGGACCTTGGTTCGGGCTTACTCCTTGACGCGGGTCGCGAGGCCGTCCAGGAGGGCGTCGAGGCCGAAGACGAAGCTCTCGGTCAGGCCTGCATCCAGGTCGGTCGTGGTTCGGCGGCTGACGGAGCGGCGCATCTCCGGGTACTCGTCGGAGGCGACGGCCTGGGCGTGCTCGAGCAGCTCGCTCACCCAGGTCTCCTCCGAGCGGCCGGACTTGCGGACCATCTCACGGGTCGCGACCTCGGCGCTCACAGTGCCGAGCACGTACGACATCACGCTGCCCATCGCCAGGTCGACCGCGTGGTCGGAGAACCCGGCGGCCGCGAACAGCACCAGGCCGCGTTCGCCGAGCGACATCGCGTGCGGGCCGATGCTCGGGCGGGTGTACATCACCTCGGGCAGCCAGGGATGCCGCAGTACGGCGGACCGCAGACTGTGACCGAACAGCAGGGCCCCGCTGCGCCAGCCCGCCAGCTCCGGCTCGGGGACGTCGATCTCGCCCCAGACCTCGTCGATCAGCAGATCGACGAGGTCGTCCTTGGTCGGCACGTGCCAGTAGAGGCTGGTCGCGCCGGCGCCGAGCTTCGCGGCGAGTTTCCGCATGCTCAGGCCGGACACGCCGTCGGTGTCGAGGAGCTCCATCGCCGCGGTCACGATCTGGTCCCGGCTCAGCGTCTCGCGGGCGGGTGGTGCCTTGCGTTCGCGGGTCCAGATCGAGTCGGTCATGGATCCATCCTACAAAGGACTCGCACACCGTACGAGTTCGTCGTACAGTGTGCGAGTGACTAGTACACCGTTCGAGTCCTCCTCCGACGCGGCGACCGGGCATCCCCGGCGCTGGTGGATCCTGGGGATCCTCTGCCTGAGCCTGATGGTCCTCGTCGTCGACAACACCGTCCTGAACCTCGCGATCCCGTCGCTGATGCGCGACCTGGACGCGACGCCCGCGGACATCCAGTGGGTGATCGACGCGTACATCCTGGCGTTCGCCGGGCTGCTGCTGACCGCCGGAAGCCTGTCCGACCGGTTCGGGCGGCGGAAGATGCTGCTGCTCGGGCTGGTGATCTTCGGGGCCGCGTCCCTGCTCGCCACGCTGGCGGTCAACCCGGGGCAGTTGATCGCCTGCCGCGGCCTGATGGGTGTCGGCGGTTCGCTGCTGATGCCGAGCACGCTCTCGCTGCTGTTCACGGTGTTCCCGCCCGAGGAGCAGCGCAAGGCGATGGCCGGCTGGTCGATGGTCGCGATGGTCGGTGTGGTGGCCGGGCCGACGGTCGGCGGCGTGCTGCTGAACCACTTCTGGTGGGGCTCGATCTTCCTGCTGAACGTGCCGATCGCCGCGCTCGCGATCATCGGCACGCTGGTGCTGATCCCGGAGTCGAAGGGCCCGGCGCGGAACGTCGACCCGGTGGGGGCCGTCCTGACGATGGTCGGGATGGCGTCGGTCGTCTGGGCGATCGTCTCGATCCCGCTGTACGGCTGGGGTTCCGCCCGGGTGCTCGGCGGGCTCGCGGTCGGGGTGGTCGCGCTGACCGCGTTCGCGTTCTGGGAGAAGCGGAGCGCGCATCCGATGGTGCCGCTGGCGCTGTTCAAGGACCGGCGGTTCAGCGGGACGAGCTTCTCGATCGTGCTGCTGTCGTTCACGGCCGGCGGGTTGCTGCTGGCACTGACGCAGTACCTGCAGTTCGCGCTCGGGTACTCGCCGCTGAAGGCCGGGCTGGCCTTGATCCCGTACGCACTGTCCGCGGCGCTGTTCAACGGTCTGGGCGCGACGCTCGGGAAGAAGGTCGCGGACCGGACGCTGATCTCGCTCGGCCTGCTGATCATCGCGGGCAGCTTCGCGATCCTCACGCAGGTGTCGGACTCGTCCGGGTACGGGCTGCTGATCATCGGCCTGCTGGTGATGGGGATCGGCGGCGGGCTGGCCGGTCCGGCGGCATACACGCTGTTGATGCAGGCCGTTCCGGCGGAGCATCGCGGCGTCGGCTCGGCGATGAACGACACCGTCCAGCAGACGGGTGCTGCGCTGTCGGTCGCCGTACTGGGCAGTGTGCTCGCGGCCGCGTACTCCTCGGCGCTGCCGGACTCCGTCCCCGAGGCGGCCCGGAAGTCGATCGCCGACACGCTTGCGCTCGGCCCGGACTTCCTCGCCGCCGCCAAGCATGCCTTCGTCGACGCCATGTCGATCGCGATGACGGTCGGCGCGATCGGCGCGGTCGCCGGTGCGGTCGTCGCGTTGACGGTCCTCCCGAAGGGCGAGAAGAAGGTGCAGGACGCCGGGGTCTCCGTGGACGACCCGGTCCACTGACACCATGCACTGACAGCATTCGGGCATGACGAGACGGTGGCTGATCGACCTGCCGACCCGGATCCATCTGTGGTCCGCGGAGTTCCAGATCCGCCACCGTTCGCCGTCCCCGAACCCGGCCAGGTTGCGGAACCTCGACGTACTGCGGGCGTACCGGAAGTCGCGTGCCTTCCCACGCAACGACACCGGCCTGCCGAGGACGCCGTACTTCGTGGACGCTGCCGGCCGGCACTGCGCGGTCGGCCACCTGATGCGCGAGTCGGGCGCAACGGATGCCGTACGGCGGATCGCGGCCGACACGAACCTGGCCCGGATCGACGACATGAACCGCGCCGTACTGACCGACTGGACGGCACGCTCCGGTCTCACACAACGCGAATTGGCCCGAATCCAGCCCAACTACCCGAACGACTCGCAATGGGCGGTCGTCCTGCTGCTCTGGTCATCGCTGGTGATGATCCCGCTCGCGCTGCTGTCGGTCGTTCTCCATCGGGTACGAGCCGATCGCACCGGTGTGCGGAGCGTACTGACGGTTGCCGGTCTGGGGTTGTGCACGGTACTGACGTGGTTCGTGTGGAGCCTGCTGTCGGAGGCCGGCGAGGGGCCCGGCTTGATCGCGACGGCCGGATGGGGCATCGTGCTCGTCGGGCCGATCTTCGCCGCGGTGGTGACAGCGTTCCTCGTCCGCGACGGGCGGATCGCGGCCGGCCTGGTGACGCCCGCCTCCGGCGTGCTCACCGGTGGATTGATGACGCTGCTGGCGACCGTCTACCTCATCCTCGACGTCGTCGTACCGAACCCGAGTGACTTCGACCCGGGCGTGATCAGCATGAGGCCGGACCACCCGATCTTCTGGTCCCCGCCCGCGTTCATCGCACTCGCGCTGGGCCTCCTGACCCTCGCCTGGTCCCTACCCGCCCTCCACCGAACCGTCGCGGACCAGCGTGCCTGAGTTCCAGCAGCTCGCCAACCTCGTCCTGATGGCGATGCTGATCCTGCTCCCGTTCGCGCTCGGCACGATGCTGTTCGGGCGATCACGCGGCAACCGCAAGGTCCTGAAGTGGGCGCGCGTGCTCGCGATCGCCGCGCTCGTCCTCGCGATCGGCTACGACGTGGCCGGCGGGGTCTGCCTGATCCTCGCCGAACCCACTCCCGACCATCCCCCGTGGAGCAACCCCACCCTGGTCACGCAGTACCCGTCCTTCTACCTCGCGATCGGCACCGGAGCCTTCCTGGCCGCCCTCGGCGTACTAGCCGCCGTCATCCGAGCCCGCCACCGCACCGGCTGAACCACCTTGGGGAGGATTTCCCTCCCGGATCGGGACGAAATCCTCCCCACCCCTCGTCCACAGCCGAGGAAGTGGCGTGTCGGCCGGCGGCGTGGCGCGTGCATGTTCTTGGGGGTGGAGGAGACAAAGGCGAGTTCGTTCGTGGAGTTGCGCCGACAGCAGGCAGGTGCGTTCAGCCGGGCACAAGCGCTGGCACATGGAATCAGCGACAAGGTGTTGCTCGGGCGGCGCCGCGCTCGGCAGTTGCAGCAGGTGCACACCGGTGTGTACGCCGACTTCACCGGGCCGCTCCCGTGGGAGACCAGGATGTGGGCGGCATGGCTGGCTTGTGGTGCGGGTGCTGTGCTGACTGGTACGACGGCGCTCCGCCGGTACGGCGTTGCTGTGGAGTCGCGGGATGAGCGGATCCACGTCGCAGTACCGCACTCGCGCCGGGTCGAGCCGAAATCGGGTGTCGTTGTCACCCGGCACCGGCGCCTGTCGTCGCTCGTGCAGCCGTCTCGCGATCCGGCGACAGTACGGCTGGAGGTCGCGCTGCTCGTGATCGCCGCCGGGGAAGCGGACGTGTCGCGGCAGGCAGCCGTCCTGTTCGACGCGTGCCGGCAACGCCGGACGATGCCGGCCCGGTTGCTGACGGAACTCGAATCTCTTCCGGAGCTGCCGGGCCGCCGGATCCTTCGGCGGATCCTGTCCGAGGCGGCCGAAGGCGTTCAGTCGTTCCTCGAGCAGGTGTATCTGCGCCGCGTCGAGCAGGCACACGGGTTGCCGCGGGCGCGGCGGCAAGTGCGCGTCGAAGACGATGGCAAGGTCAGCTACCGGGACTCCGAGTATTCGCCGTACGAGGTGATCGTCGAACTGGACGGTCAACTCGGTCATGCCGACGCGGCGAGTCGGTGGCGTGACATGACGAGGGACAACGCAGCCGCGACGAGTGGGAAGGTGACGCTGCGCTTCGGCTACCAGTTGGTCAGCGACCCGTGCGGCGCAGCCGTCCAGGTCATCGCCGCCCTCCGCTTCCGCGGCTGGACAGACACCCCGCACCCCTGCTCCCCAACCTGCCCGGTAACCCCCACCCGCTAGCCCCCAGCCCCTAGCGAGGCTGGGGAGGATTTCGTGCCGATTCGGGGGCAATATCCTCCCCAACCTCCACTTTGGACCGGGGTGGTGGCGGGGGTTGTGGATGGGCGATTCACGGTCTTGGGGGTTGGGTTTCTAGACTGCAATCCGCAGTAGTTCCGAATCGAGAGCGAGCCATGTCCGGTCCCAACACTGATTACGACCCGGTCGAAGTGACGCCGCTGCATGCCGAAGAGGTGGAGCGGACCCGCGACGAGGCCCTGACGGCGTTTACCAAGGCGGCCGATCTGGCCGCCTTGCAGGAGGCCAAGACCGTGCACCTCGGCGACAAGTCGCCGATCGTGCTCGCCAACCGCGAGATCGGCGCGCTGCCGCCGCAGGCCCGGAAGGAGGCCGGTCAGCGGATCGGCGCCGCCCGGAAGGCGATCAACGAGGGCTTCGCGGCCCGGCTCGCGGTGCTCGAGGCCGAGCACGAGGAGCAGATGCTGGCCACCGAGCGCGTCGACGTGACGCTGCCGTGGCACACCCCGCAGCTTGGCGCGCGGCATCCGCTGTCGCTGATCTCCGAGCAGGTCGCGGACGTCTTCACCGCGCTCGGCTGGGACGTCGCCGAAGGCCCCGAGGTCGAGGCCGAATGGCTGAACTTCGACGCCCTGAACTTCCAGCCCGACCACCCCGCGCGGCAGATGCAGGACACCTTCTTCGTCGAGCCGGAGGGTTCCGGCCGGGTGCTGCGGACCCACACCTCGCCGGTGCAGGCGCGCTCGATGCTGACCCGGAAGCCGCCGATCTACGTGATCTGCCCCGGCCGCGTGTTC
Organism: Kribbella sp. NPDC048928; assembly: GCF_043197975.1. Classification (NCBI taxonomy): domain Bacteria; kingdom Bacillati; phylum Actinomycetota; class Actinomycetes; order Propionibacteriales; family Kribbellaceae; genus Kribbella; species Kribbella sp. NPDC048928. The sequence continues at coordinate 260,477 of NZ_JBICUC010000012.1, forward strand.
CGCACCGACGAGCTGGACGCGACCCACACGCCGGTCTTCCACCAGGTCGAGGGGCTCGTTGTCGACGAGGGCATCACGCTCGCGCACCTCAAGGGCACGCTCGACCACTTCGTCGTCTCGATGTTCGGCGAGGGCCTCGAGGCCCGCCTCCGGCCGAACTTCTTCCCGTTCACCGAGCCGTCGGCCGAGGTGGACCTGAAGTGCTTCGTCTGCCGGGGCGCCTCGGTCGGCAACCCGGACCGCCCGTGCCGCACCTGCGGCAGCGAGGGCTGGATCGAGTGGGGCGGCTGCGGCGTGGTGAACCCGCGGGTCCTGCAGGCCAACGGCATCGACACCGAGCGGTACTCCGGTTTCGCGTTCGGCATGGGGCTGGAGCGGACGCTGATGTTCCGCAACGGCGTCGAGGACATGCGGGACATGGTCGAGGGTGACGTGCGGTTCAGCCGCCAGTTCGGGATGGAGATCTGATGCGGGTCCCACTGTCATGGCTTCGTGAGTACGTCGACCTGCCGGGCGACGTCACCGGCCGCCAGGTCGGCGAGCAGCTGATCCGGGCCGGCCTCGAGGTGGAGACCGTCGAGGAGTCCGACCTGACCGGTCCGCTCGTGGTCGGCAAGGTGCTCACCTACGAGAACGAGCCGCAGAAGAACGGCAAGACCATCCGCTGGTGCTCGCTCGACATCGGCAAGGACGACCCGCAATGGGTGGTCTGCGGTGCGCACAACTTCGAGGTCGGCGATCTCGTGGTCGTGGTGCTGCCGGGCGCGGTACTGCCGGGTGGGTTCGCGATCGCCGCGCGCAAGACGTACGGCCACGTGTCGAACGGCATGATCTGCTCCAGCGCCGAGCTCGGTCTCGGCGACGACGGTACGCACGGCATCGTCGTACTGGAGCCGGGTGAGGCGACCCCTGGCGACGACGCGATCGACCTGCTCGCGCTGAAGGACGACGTGCTCGACATCGCGGTGACGCCGGATCGTGGGTACTGCCTGTCGATCCGTGGTGTCGCCCGCGAGGCCGCGACGGCGTACGGCGTATCGCTCAAGGATCCGGCGGAGCTGGCGCTCACCGGCTCCGGCGCAGATGGATATCCGGTACGGGTGGACGATGCCGCCGCGTGCAGTGCGTTCGTCACGCGGACCGTCACCGGGATCGACCCGAAGGCACTCTCGCCGCGCTGGATGCAGAAGCGGCTGCTCGCGTCCGGGATGCGGCCGATCTCGGTCGGCGTCGACGTCGCGAACTACGTGATGCTCGAGCTCGGTCAGCCGATCCACACCTACGACAAGGCCGGGCTGTCCGGTCGGATCGTCGTCCGGCGCGCGAACGCCGGCGAGAAGCTGATGACGCTCGACGACCAGACCCGTGAGCTGGACGCCGAGGACCTGCTGATCACCGACGACTCCGGGCCGATCGGTGTCGCCGGGGTGATGGGTGGGGCGTCCACCGAGATCTCGGACGCGACTACCGACGTGGTGATCGAGGCCGCGCACTTCGACCCGATCGTGATCGCGCGGGCGTCGCGGCGGCACAAGTTGTCGTCGGAGGCGTCGCGCCGGTTCGAGCGCGAGGTCGACCCGGCCCTGCCGCGGTACGCCGCGCAGCGGGTCGCCGACCTCCTCGCCGAGTACGCCGGCGGCACGATCCTCCCCGGCGAAACCGTCGTGGACACCCACCCGGCCCCGTCCCCGGTGACGATCCGCGCCGACCATGCGGCCCGCGTCGCCGGCGCCACGATCACCCTCGACGAGACGATTCGGCATCTGGAGTCGGTGGGGTGCATCGTCGAGGCTGCGGCGGCGGACGCGGCTGCTGCCCCGTTGGCTGCCGGTGCGCACGCGCCTGCGCTCGCCGAGGCCGGCACCACCACGATCGGTTCCACCCACATCGAGGGCGACGATCTGGTGACGGTGACGCCGCCGTCGTGGCGGCCTGATCTTCGGGATCCCAATGACTTCGCCGAAGAGGTCATTCGGCTGTTCGGGTACGACAACGTGCCGTCGGTGCTGCCGTCCGCGCCGGGTGGGCAGGGGCTGACCGTGGCGCAGAAGCGGCGCCGGAAGGTGGCGACCGCGCTGGTCGGCGCCGGCCTGACCGAGGTGGTGTCCTACCCGTTCATGGGCGAGGCCGACTTCGTCGCGATGGGCATCCCGGCCGACGACTCCCGCCGTACGACGGTCAAGCTCGTCAACCCGATCTCCGACGAAGAGCCGTCGATGCAGACCACCCTGCTCGCGACCCTGCTCCGGACCGCCGAGCGCAACGTCGGCCGCGGTGCGAACGATCTGGCGATCTTCCAGACCGGCCTGGTCTTCCTGCCCAAGCCGGACCCGAAGCCCGCGCCGCTGCCGTCGGTCGAGCACCGGCCGAGCGACGCCGAGATCCAGGCGCTGTACGACGCCCTGCCGGACCAGCCGCTGCATGTCGGTGCGGTGCTGACCGGTTCGCTGACCCCGACCGGTTGGTGGGGCAAGGGTCGTCCCGCGGGCTGGGCCGACGCGGTGCAGATCGCGCGACTGATCGCGACGGCGATCGGCGTCGAGCCGGTCGTCACGAACGCGGAGCTGGCGCCGTGGCACCCCGGCCGGTGCGCGGAGCTCAGCGTCGACGGCAGAACGATCGGGTACGCCGGTGAGCTGCACCCGAAGGTCTGCCAGGCGTTCGGTCTGCCGGCCCGGTCGAGTGCGGTCGAGCTTGATCTGGACGCGCTGATCGCGGCGGGTCCGGAGTCGATCTCGGCGCACCCGTTCTCGTCGTACCCGGTGGCCAAGGAGGACGTCGCGCTGATCGTCGGCGCCGACGTACCGGCCGCCGATGTGCAGGTGGCGCTGGCCGAGGGTGCGGGCGAGCTGCTGGAGTCGGTGCGGCTGTTCGACGTGTACACCGGTGAGCAGATCGGCGACGGCAAGAAGTCGCTCGCGTTCGCGCTCCGGTTCCGCGCGCCGGACCGGACCCTGAAGGAGAACGAGGTCGCCGACGCCCGGCAGGCCGCCGTACAGGTCACCGTCGACCGTTTCAACGCGGTCCAACGGGTCGGCTGAAAGACATGAGTGCGGGTCACCCGCGGGTGGCGGTCGCCGCGCCGAATGTGGCGGCGGCCGATGCCGGCGTGCGGGTGGCTGCCGAGGGCGGCAACGCGGTGGACGCTGCGATTGCCGCCACGCTCGTCACGATGGTGAACGAGATCGGCGTGGTGTCGCCGGCCTCGGGCGGTTTCGTCACGTTGCAGGTGGCCGGGGGCGACCCGGTCACGATCGACGGCTGGGTGGAGATGCCCGGCCGCGGCCTGCCGATCGACCGGTTCGGCCGCGCCGTCTGGGACGTCACCACCGACTACGGCGGCGGCACGACGACCACGGTCGGCCACGGCTCGGTCGCCACCCCGGGCGGGATGAAGGCCCTCGACCTCGCGCATCGCCGGTCCGGCAAGGCGCCGTGGCGCGAGGTCGTCCAGCCCGCGATCGAGGTCGCGCGGAACGGGTTCGCGCTCAGCCGGACGTCGGGCTACTACCTGCGGTTCACCCACGAGATCATCTTCGGCTGGCACCGGCCGAGCCACGGCGTCGTGCACGACGAGGACGGCGAGGTGATCAAGGCCGGTACGACGATCGTGATCCCCGAGCTCGCCGAGGCGCTCGAGCTGATCGCCCGCGACGGCGCCGAGACGATGTACACCGGAGCCCTCGCCGAGCTGCTGATCCAGGACATGGCCGCCAACGAGGGCATCCTCACCGCAGAGGACCTGGCCGCGTACGAGGCTGTCGTCCGCCCGGCCCTGGTCATCAAGCAGAACGGCTGGCGCCTCGCCACCAACCCGCCGCCCGCGGTCGGAGGCGTCGCGGCGGCGGCGATGCTCGCGCTGCTCGACGGCGTACCGGCCGACGGCAGCTGGAGTCAGCTCGAGCTGGAGCGCCTTGTCGAGGTGCAGCACGCCGTCCTCGGGCAGCGGCTCGCCGAGCTCGACGAGGAGGACGTACGCACGCTGGAAGCCCGGAAGCTTCTCGACCTGGCCGCGGCCGGCGACCTGCGGGCGTTGACCTCACCCAGTACGGCGACGGTGTCGGTCGTCGACGACGAGGGCGACGCGTGCGCGATCACGGTCTCCTCCGGGTACGGCTCCGGCGTCCTCACCCCGGGCACCGGCATCTGGCTGAACAACGCGCTCGGCGAGCAGGAGCTGCTGCACGGCGGTCCGCACAGCCTCGCCCCGGGCACTCGGCTGACCTCGAACATGGCCCCGAGCGTCGCGCGCCGGGAACGCGACGGCGCCGTCCTCGCGATCAGTTCGCCGGGATCGGACCGGATCCCGACCGCGCTGGCCCAGGTGTACGCGCTGCACACGCACGGCGGGCTCTCGTTGCGCGAGGCGGTCGAGCACCCGCGGCTGCACGTCCGGGTCCGCGAGGACGTGGTCGTCGACTACGAGGACGACCTGCCGGTGTCCGGTTCGACCGCGCTGCCGACCCGCCCGATGCCGCCGCACTCGATGTACTTCGGCGGCGTCGCGGCCGCGCTGTGGGATCCGGTGGACGGCCTGAGCGCCGTCGGCGACCCGCGGCGCACCGGAGCAGTGGCGATCTCCCCGTGAGCGGTAATGTCAGGCCTCTGACCCGACAGGACCCGGAAAGGCAGCCGATGCGGGACATGGACCCCGAGCTCTCCGTTGTCGTGCCGATGTACGACGAGGAAGAGGTGCTGCCGATCTTCTTCCGGCGGATGCATCCGCTGCTCGACGGTCTGGGGATCAGCTACGAGTTGCTCGTCGTCGACGACGGCAGCCGGGACCGGACCTCCGCGCTGCTCCTCGACGCCGCGAAGGACTGGCCGCAGTTGCGCGTCGTCCGGTTGCTCCGCAACAGCGGTCATCAGGCGGCGCAGTCGGCCGGCTTCCGGCGGGCCCGCGGTCAGTACGTCGTCACGATCGACGCCGACCTCCAGGACCCGCCCGAGGTGATCGCCGAGTTCCTGCGGGTCGTCCGCGAGCAGGATGTGGACGTCGTGTACGGCGTCCGCTCCGATCGTTCGAGTGACTCCTGGGCGAAGCGAACGACCGCCCGGCTGTACTACCGCTTGATGTGCCGCCTGGTCGGCAAGGAGATCCCGTTCGACGCGGCCGACTTCCGGCTCGTCACCCGGCGCGTGGTCGAGGCCGTGAACGCGCTGCCCGATGACGGCCGCGTGTTCCGGCTGGTGATCCCGTGGCTGGGCTTCCCGAGCACCAAGGTCTCGTACGTCCGCGCTGAGCGAGCGGCCGGCTCCACGAAGTACAACGTCTCGAAGATGGTGCGTCTCGCGTTCGACAGCGTGACCGCGTTCTCGGCGGCGCCGCTGCGACTGGCGACCTGGCTGGGGTTGCTCGGCGGCGTGATGTCCGGGCTGTTCGTGGTCGGCGCGCTGGTGATCAAGCTGACCGGCCGGGGCATTCCCGGCTGGACGTCGACGGTGCTCGCGGTCAGTGTGATCGGGGCGATCCAGCTGCTCTGCCTGGGCCTGCTCGGGGAGTACGTCGCGCGCCTGTTCCAGTCGAGTCAGCGCCGGCCGCAGTTCCTCGTCGGCTACGACAGCCTTGAGGACCACGGCCACCAAGAGCCCACCCACGAAAGCACGCCGACGCAGGGCAGCACGCCCACTCAGGAAAGCACGCCGAACCAGAGATGAAGCGGTTCCTTCCGTGGCTGTTGCCGATTCTGGTGGCGGCCGGTGGGTTCGGGGCGCTCGGCGATGTCGGCGTCGGGCCGCTGCTCAAGTACGCCGTGTACTTCGCCGGCGCGATCGCCTTGCCCGGCACGTTGTTGTTGCGTGCGGCGTGGCGCAGTACTGGCAACTGGGCGGAGGACCTCGGGCTCGGATCGGTGGTCGGTGCGACCTGGCAGCTGATCGGCTGGGCGCTCTTCACCGCGCTCGGGTGGCAACGTTGGCTGATCGTCTGGCCGGCGCTGGTGCTGATCGGGTTCGCGCTCGTGGGACGGCAGTACTTCCGGATCGCCGAGCCCCAACCGCTGCCGGTCGCGTGGAGCGTTGGGCTGGCGGTGTCTGCGGCGGTGATGATCGGCGCGGCCACGCTGGGCGTGATGGCGTACCACCCGATGCCGCCGAACGGTCAGGCGTACTACCCGGACCTGCTGTACCACCTGTCGATGGTGCAGGAGTTGACGCGCCAGGTGCCGCCGCAGATCCCACAGGTCGTGGGGGAGCGGCTGGAGTACCACTGGTTCGCGAACGCGGACATGGCCGCGGCTGTGGACGTCACGCGGCTGACACCGCTCGTCGTACTGTTCCGGCTCTGGATCATCCCGTGGCTGATCGTTGCGCTGCTCGTCTGCGCAACACTCGCCAGAACCGTCAGCCGTACGTGGTGGACCGGCGTACTCGCCGCACTCGCACTGGCCGCGCCGCAACTGTACTTGCTCGTCGACACGAGTGTGAACCTCGCTGCGCCGGTCAGCCTGCTCAGCCCGTCACAGACGCTCGGCATGATCGCGGCTGTCGTGGTCGCGGTGTTCCTGATCGACCTGCTGTTCAAGGACGGCAGCCACCGGCTCTGGCTGCTCATCGTGCCGGTTGCCATTGTCGGCGGCGGCTCGAAGCCGACCGTCCTCCCACTGCTCGTCGCAGCAGTTGGTGTGGCCGCGCTGTACCTTCTACTGACCACGCGCCGGCTGCCGTGGCGTCTGATCGGTACGGCGGCCGTGCTGCTCGTTGCCGGCGCTGTCACCTTCCTGACCGTGGCCGGCAGCACCAGTGGGTCCCGTCTGCAGTTCCTGGCGATCCTGAAATCGCTGCCCGTGTACTCAGCGGCCACGGGCGACAGGACACCACCTGGTGCCGGCGGACTGATCCTTCCGGCGCTCGCACACGGCGAGGTGCTCGGCACGTTGAGCCTGTTGCTCGGACTGCTGCTTACGTTGCAGGCGATGTCCTGGGCGGGCTTCGGGGTTGCTTGGCGCAAGGACCCGATCGCGTGGTTCCTGGTCGGCGCGATGGTCGCCGGCTGGGCCGGGTACCTGCTGATCGACCATCCGTCGGTGAGCGAGTCCTACTTCATCTACACCGCCGCGCCGTTCAGTCTCGCCGGAGCAGGCTGGTTCGCGGCGGCCAGCGCCCGTGCGTCACGACGACCGGTGCCGATCGCGGTCGCGGCGTTCGTCCTGTCGATCGCGTACGCACTGCTGCTCGTCTGGGCCCGCGGAGTGCCGGCCGCGACCACCGGTCGTCAGCTGTGGCTCAGTACCCGGATGTTGCTCGTGGTCCTCGGGATCACGCTGTTCCTGCTGCTCGTCTGGCGGCTGACCTTGCGGCAGGCGGGCGGCGGCATGCTCGTCGTACTGGTGCTGCTCTCGACCGCACCGATCAGTTCGTTCGTACAGAGCGCCGCCCGCGGCGACATGGAGAAGGCGCCGACGTACCGGTCCGCGCACTGGTGGGTGTATCCGGACGAGACCGAGGCCGCGCTGTGGCTCGGGCGGAACTCCGCGCCGACCGACGTGGTCGCGACCAACACCTGGTGCCGCCCGGCCGGTTCGACCGCGCCCGGATGCGATGCCCGCGGCTACCTGGTCAGCGGCATGGCCGGTCGCCGTACGTTGATCGAGGGCTGGGCGTACACGAACCAGGCGATGGCCGGACAGGGCAAGGGCGGCCGGCGCTACACCGAGCAGCCGTCACCGTGGCCGGACCGGGTTGCCCTCACCAACGAGGCCCTCACCGCACCGACCGCCGACCTGCTGCGCAGGCTGCGCGACGAGTACGGCGTTCGCTGGCTGTACGCCGACACGCGCAACGGCCCCGCCTCGCCGGCGCTCGACCGGCTCGCGGTCCGGCGACACAGCATCGGCAAGGTGCGGATCTACGAACTCGGAGAGTGAATCTCCCGTAACATTTAGGTGGTGTCTGGCGATACCACCTAGTCAGTAGGGCCTGCCCGCCCGCGGCCCACGCGTCATTGTGATTGCTCGGGAGGGCGGGATACATGCGGGCAGCCCGACCGGCGGCCATTCTTCTTGTCACCGGCTTGTTGAGCCTCGGAACTGTCGGCGCCACTGGCACCGCGACCGCCTATCAGGTGCCGGCGACGCCGTTCACCGACTCGGCGACCACGGTGATGCCGGGCTCGGGCCTGCGGCAGACGATCACCGCGACCGGGCGGACCGAGCTCGGCGATCCGGCGACGGCCGGCTTCCGCGGCCTCGGGCCGGCCACCTACCAGCCGGCGATCACGACCGGTACGCCCGCGCAGGACGTCGTGGTCAACACCGGCGACTGCGCGTCGACCGGCGGCTGTGGCGACCGCGGCACCGTGACGATCGCGTTCTCGCAACCGGTCCGCAACCCGGTCCTGCACCTCGGCGGCATCGGCGGATCCGTCACCCGGACCGTCAGCGGCCGAACGGTCGCACAGTCCGAACTGCACTCGATCCTCAAGCTCGGCACGGCCGGCCTCAGCCTCACGAAGCTCGGCCAGGGCAACAACCTCGCGGTCACCAGCGACACGATCGCCGCCACGAACCACGATGCCGGCCCGAACTGCGTCAATACCAAATCGCCGTCCGGCCTCGACACGTCCGCGACCGCCGCCTGCGGTTCGGTCCGCGTGAACGGCATCGTCAGCACGGTCAGCTTCGACGTCACCGCACAGTTCACCAAGCACCCGAAGCTGCCGGCGCTGAACAACGGTTCGTCGGGCGACGCCTTCTCGATCGTCGCGTCCACTCCGGAGGACTTCGGCGATGCGCCCGCGTCATACGGCGCCGCGTGGTCGGTGCTCAGCGACGTACAGCTCGGTAAGGATGTGACCGAGGACAACGCCACCGTCGCGAACGGTACGACCGGTCCGGCGACTCCCGATCAGGCCGATGACGGTGTCGTGTTCAAACCACTGCACACCGGTCAGACCTCGTACGCCGCCGAGTTGCAACTCTCCGGTACGTCGAAGGCCGGGCGGGCCTGTGCGTGGATCGACGCGAACGTCAACGGTGCCTTCGATCAGGGCGAGCGGGCCTGCGCCGCGTTCGCCGCGAAGCAGACGACCGTGACGTTGCGTTGGGCGGAGCTCGCTCCGAAGGTGGGAGCGTCGTACGCGCGAGTGCGGGTCGGCTACAACGCCGCGCAGGTGGACAAGCCGACCGGTGCGGCGGACGCAGGTGAGGTCGAGGACTACCAGTTCGCGATCACGCCGCCGCCTCCGCCAGTGCCGGCCGACGACACCGTGACGACCGGGTTCAACACCGCCGTCGTAGTCAAGGTGCTCGGCAACGACAAGCCCGGTTCGGCCGACGCGCCACTCGTACCGGACACGCTCTGCCTCATCAGCGGTCGTCAGTGCGTGCAGATGGTGAACGTCGTCGGCCGGGCGAAGTACGTCGCCAACGACGACGGCACGGTCCGCGTCGAACCCGTACCGGGTTTCGTCGGTGTCGCGAAACCGGTGACGTACCGCATCGCCGATCGCAACGGCACGACGGCGACCGCGAAGCTGACCGTCACGGTGTCGCTCCCAGATCGCCCGGTCGCCAAGCCCGACACTGCTTCGACGCCGCAGAACATCAGCGTGACGGTCAAACCGCTAGCCAACGACAACGCCGCCACGGGTGTGCAACTCGTACCCGGTTCCGTCGTACTGCGTGATCCCGCCGATGCGACGTTCAAGAAGGCGGTGGTGATCGCGGGCGAGGGTGAGTACGTGGTGAAGCCGGACGGCGGCGTGGACTTCGTCCCGAAGCCGCAGTTCACCGGCGTCGGTACGTCGATCGGCTACCGCGTCACGGACACCACCCACCAGACCGCCGAGTCCACGCTCGCGGTGACGGTCACGGCCGTGACGCCGATCGCGAACGGCGACTCGGTCTCGACCGCGTTCGACACCGACGTCGTCGTACCGGTGCTCGACAACGACCTGCCGGGTTCGCCGGACGCGCCGCTGGTGCCGACGACGCTGCGGCTCGTCGACCCGGTCAGCAAGAAGATCGTTGACAACCTGACGATCGCCCGCGAGGGCAGGTACGTGGCGGCGGCCGGCAAGGTGACGTTCCAGCCGCTGCACGGCTTCACCGGTGTCGGCACCCCGGTGACGTACCAGGTGCTCGACAAGAACGGGACCGCCGCACGCGCCGAGCTGACGGTCTCCGTCGCGGCCCCCGGCCCGCCGGTCGCGAACCCGGACACGATCAGTACGCTCCAAGGCCGCTCCGTGGTGGCGACCGTCCTGGCCAACGACGAGCCCGGCCCGACCGGCTCCGCGCTGAAGCCGGCCACGTTGCGCCTCTTGACCGCGAACCAGCCGGTGGTGTCGCTCATGGTTCCGGGCCAGGGGAAGTACACCGTGAAACCCGACGGCAAGCTGGTGTTCGATCCGCTGCCGGGCTACAGCGGTACGGCGACCGCGGTCGGCTATCAGGTTGCCGATGGCAACGGTGCGATCGGGCGGTCGACGCTGACGGTCCGGGTCACGAAGGTCCAGCCGGACGCGTCCGACGACACGGCGCAGGCGGCGTACGACACGAATGTGACCGTGCCGGTGCTGGCGAACGACGATCCCGGCGACCCGTCGGTCCCGCTGGTGCCGAGCACCGTACGGCTGATCGACCCGGCCACCCAACTGCCGACGGCGACGCTCGTGATCGACGGCCAGGCGAAGTACACGACGACACCGGACGGGACGATCGAGGTCGACCCGGCGCCCAAGTTCACCGGCGCCGCGAAGCCGGTCAGCTATCGGGTCGCGGACGTGAACGGGACCACGACCACGGCCGCCCTGACCGTCACCGTGGCGAAGCCGGCCCCGCCGACCGCCGAGCCCGACACCGTCACGGGCAAGCAGAACGTCCCGGTGCGCGTGAGTCCGCTGCTCAACGACCTGCCTGGTGTCGGGACTGTGCTCGACCCGCGCAGCCTCACGTTGGTGGATCCGGTCGACGGCTCGCTGAAGAAGCTGGTGCGGATCGCGGGCCAGGCCGCCTACCAGGTCAACCCGGACGGCACGATCGGGGTCGACCCGCTGCCGACGTTCACCGGTACGGCGACCAAGGTGACGTACGGGATCTCCGACGAGTTCGGGCAGACCGCGCGCTCGACGATCACTGTCACGATCGCACCGGTCACCCCGGTCGCGGCCGACGACACTGCGCGCACGCCGTACGGCAAGACCATCACGGTGAACGTACTGGCGAACGACAAGGCGGGCGATCCGACGGCGCCACTGGTCGCCGGCAGTCTGCAGCTGATCGATCCGGCCGACGGGGTGGCGAAGGAAGCGGTACGGATCCCGAACGAGGGTGAGTACAGCACCGCCGGGGGAGCCGTGCAGTTCGATCCAAGTGCGACGTTCCGCGGCCCGGGGACGCCGATCACCTACCAGGTGGCGGACGCGAACGGGACGACCGCGACTGCACAGTTGACGGTCACCGTGGGGCAGCCGCCGGTCGCGGTCGCCGACACCGCATCCACCCTGCAGAACGTGACCGTGACGGTGAACGTGCTGTCGAACGACCGTCCGGGCACCGACGCGACGCTGGACCACGGCTCGGTCGGCCTGAACGGGACGGCGAAGAAGCTCACGGTTGCGAAGCAGGGGACGTACGAGGTGCAGGCGAGCGGCGCGATCGAGTTCGATCCGCTGCCGGCGTTCCGGGGCAAGGCGACCGGGATCAGCTATCGGGTCACCGACTCCAACGGGAACGCCGCGGTCGCGACGCTGACCATGACCGTCGTACCTGTCGATCCGGTCGCTGTCGACGACTCGGCGATCACGCCGTACGGCCATGCGATCTCGGTGCAGGTCCTGGCGAACGACAAGCCCGGCGACCCGTCCGCGCCGCTCCGGCCGGCCACCCTGATGCTGAAGGACGCGACCGGCCACTACGCCAAGAAGCTGACGAGGGCAGGCGAGGGAACGTACGCCGTCGACGCGTACGGCGCCGTGACGTTCAAGCCGGTCAAGGGATTCCAGGGCGTGACGACGCCGACGACGTACCGGATCGCAGACTCGAACGGGACCACCGCGGACGGTCTGCTGCTGCTGACGGTGGGCCAGGGACCGAAGGCAATCGCGGATCCGGTGAACACCAAGCAGAACGTCACCGTCACCGTCGATCCGCTCGCGAACGACCAACCGGGCACCGGCGCCAAGCTCGATCCGGCGTCGCTCCAGGTCTACGGCGTGGCGTGGGGGCCGACCGCAACGATCCCGGGGCAGGGCGTGTTCACGGTGAAGGCCGGCAAGCTCACGTTCGACCCCGAGCCGGCGTACCGCGGGGTCGTGTCGATCGCGTACCGCGTCACCGACTCCACCGGGAACCAGGCGAGCGCATCCGTGACGGTCACGGTCGCGTCGGTCGTTCCGGTGATCAAGAACGATGCCGCTAGCACTCCGTACGAGACCGCGATCACCGTCGACGTGCTGGCGAACGACCGGCCGGGTGATCCGAGTGCGCCGCTCGGCAACGTGCGGCTCATCGATCCGGTAACCGGTGCGCCACTGCCCGCGCTCGTCGTCGCGGGGGAGGGGACCTTCACCGTGCAGCCGTCCGGGGCGATCCGATTTGCGCCGGTCGACGGGTACGCCGGGGTCGCGGTCCCGGTCGGGTACCAGGTGGCCGATCGCAACGGCACGACCGGCGCAGGTTCGTTGACGGTCACGGTGCAGGCCCGGCCAGTCGCCGTACAGGACGAGGCGCGTACCAAGCAGCACGTTGCCGTCACCGTCGATCCGCTCGCGAACGACAAGCCGGGGCCGGGCGGTCGCCTCGATCCGGTGTCGCTCCTGCTCGTCGGGCCGGACGGTGCCCTGGTCAGCCACGTGACGATCGCGGGCCAGGGTGCGTACGTGGTTGCGAACGGCAAGGTCACTTTCAGCCCCGAGTCAGTGTTCTCGGGAACGGCGCAATCCGTTGCCTACGACATCAAGGACAGCAACCGGAACGCGGCCCGCTCGACGATCACCGTGACGGTTGTGCCCGTGCGTCCGGTGATCGTCGACGACAGTGCCAATACCAAGTTCGGTACGGCGGCAGTCGTCAACGTGCTCGGCAACGACAAGGCCGGTGATCCGTCCGCGCCGCTCCGGCCGGGTTCCGTCGTACTGCGGGATGCGGCCGACGGGCACGAGAAGAAGTCCGTAACCGTCGCGCGCGAAGGCACGTTCGTGGTCGGAGACGGCGGAGCGGTCACGTACACGCCGGCGAAGGGCTTCGTCGGGACCACGCGGGCGCTGGCGTACCGCGTCACCGACGCGAACGGTACGTCGGACACCGCGCTGCTCGACGTGACGGTCGCCGGCCCGGTGCTCGCGAAGGCCGCGCCGGACTCGGCCACCGGTACGCCGGGCAACCCGGTCGCGGTGAACCCGCTGCTGAACGACAGCGGCACGATCCAGCCGAGCTCGGTCTGTCTCCGGACGGGCAGCACGTGTACGAAGCACGTGACGAACGGCGCGGGCACCTGGTCGGTCGGCACCGACGGAACGGTCACGCTCAAGCCGGTTGCCGCCTTCACCGGCACCGCCAAAGTCACGTACGAGCGGACCGACGAAACCGGCGAGACGGTCACCGCACCGGTCAAGTTCACCGTCGGCGCCGAGCCCGGCGAGCAGCCCCGCATCCTCAACCGCGCCGAACTGCCACCGACCGGCGGCCCACCGTCCGTCGTCGTCACGCTCGGCGTCCTGCTCGCCGCCCTCGGCACGACGCTGATCGCGCTCGCCCGCAAACGTCGCAGGTGAACCGCCAGGCCATCACAATCGCCCCCGCGCCGCGGGCCGCCGCCTGAGCGCGCGGGACTACGGCAATTGTGATGGCCTGGGCGTCCGCGCCTACAGGTCCTGGACCAGCATGACCTCGTCGCGGTAGTCGCCCGGCGCGACCCGGACCGCGCGCGGATGGCGGCCGACGATGCGGTAGCCGAGCGGTCCGTAGAACTTGTCCAGGCCGAGCCCGTCGCGGATGGTCAGCTGGAGCTGCTCGAGCCCGAGGTCCACCGCCGATCCGCGCAGCCCCTCCATCAGGATCCGGCCCGCGCCGTTGCCCTGATGCTCCGGGTGCACCATCACCCGCAGCACCGTGCGCCAGTGCTGCTGCAAGGCGCCGGCCCGGGTCACCAGCATGCCCATCCCGACGTACCGCTCGCCGTTGTGCAGGACGCCGAGCAGATCGAGGCCGGCCGCGACCCGCCCGAGCGCGCCGTCGAGGTTCTCCGCGATCGCGTCCACCGGCGCCGGCGCGGTGTACCCCACCGCGCCGCCCGCGTTCGTCGCCGCCACCCACGTGTCCAGCAGGTCCGCCCGCACACCGGGATCGAGAGCCTCGTCCGGTTCTGCCACCAGATACTTCACCGCACCTCCATCTGCGACTGAGTTGCAGATAGCTTACGGCCAGATCAGTGCACGTGCTCCAGCTTGTCCGGGTTCCGAATGAGGTAGAGGTCGGTGATCCGGCCGTCGGTGCTCTTCAGGAACGCGACCGTGTCCGGCTCGTCACCGTCGTAGGCGACGTAGGCGGTCTCGCCGTTCAAGGTGCCCATCCGGATCTCGAACCCCGGGTTCTCCGCGAGCACCGCGAACAGCCACCGGGCGATCTTCTCGGCGCCCTGGATCGGCCGCAGCGCGGCGCGCTTCTTGCCGCCGCCGTCGCTGACCAGGACCGCGTCCGGTGCGAGCAGCGCGACCACCTCGTCGAAGTTGCCCGAGCCCGCGGCCTGCATGAAGCGCATCGTCAGCTCGTCGTGCCGCGCCTTGTCGACATGATGCCGCGGCTGCCGCGCGTGTACGTGCTCGCGGGCGCGATGCGCGAGCTGCCGGACGGCGGACTCCGACCGCCCGAGCGTGTCCGCGATCTCGTCGTACGGCAGATCGAAGACTTCGCGCAGTACGAACGTGGCCCGCTCGAGCGGCGACAGCGTCTCGAGCACGACGAGCATCGCCATGCTGACCGAGTCGGCCAGCTCGACTGCGGCTGCCGGGTCGTCGTCATCGGTCGCCAACGGCTCCGGCAACCAGGGACCGACGTACGACTCCCGCCGCGCCTTCTGCTCGCGCAACCGGTTGAGGGCGAGGCGGGTCGTGATCCGGATCAGGTACGCCCGCGGATCGCGGATGTCGGCCATGGTTCGGCGGTCGATCCGCGACCAGCGCAGCCACGCCTCCTGGACCACGTCCTCCGCGTCGCTGACGCTGCCGACGACCCGGTACGCCGCCCCGACCAGCACCTGGCGGTGCTCGGCGAACTCGGCGGCGAGCTGGTCAGCGGTCTGGTCGTCGGTCTGTTCGTCGGTCATTTGACCGGCCTCAGCTCGCAGGTCTCCTTGAAGCCCTGGCTGGTCAGACCGAGCGCAGCGTTCGTGCGGGACCGATAGTTCTCCAGGGAGATGAGCGACGTGAGCTCCACCAACTGTGCCTCAGTGAGGTCCGCCCGCAACCGCTCGACCTGCTCGTCGGTGACCTCCGGCGGGGTCGCCGTCATCGCCTCGGCGTAATCCATCACCGCGCGCTCCAGATCCGAGTAGACGTCGCTGTCCCGCCACCTTGGCACATCGCGCAGCTTGGCCTGCTCGACACCCTGGTGATGGAACTCCCAGTACCCGAAGTCCATGCACCAACTGCACCCGATCCGCGCGGACGTCACCATCACGGCGAGCGCCTTGAGTCCGGGATCCAGTGCCTTCCAGCGAGCTGCCGACCCCTCCATCAGCAGCATCGTGGTGAGCACCCGGGAGTTGTGCATCGCCGCCTTCCCGGGATCCAGTACCTGGCCGTACTTCCGCCGGCTGCCCCATTCGGCCAGCCGGACGAACAACGTCCGCTTGTGCTCCAGCCCGATCCGTGCCATCACGTCCTCCAGGGTTCGTCGTCGACCTCTTGGACACCTGGCGGGCGCCGGACTGTGACATGACCCGCGTCACAGCAGATTGCGTTCACGGCTGATTGGGTAGTGGAAGCTGCCGCGCTGCTGGTTGGATATTCATCCGGATCATGGCATACTCATTCACATGAGCCTGAAGGTGGCGGTGGCCGGTGCCAGCGGATATGCGGGGGGCGAGCTGCTCCGGTTGCTGAGCAGCCACCCGGGCGTGGAGATCGGCGCGCTGACTGCCGGCGGCAACGCCGGTACGGCGCTCGGCGTGCACCACCCGCACCTCGTGCCGCTCGCCGGGCGCACCCTGGTCGAGACCACGGCGGAGAATCTCGCCGGTCACGACGTGGTGTTCCTGGCCCTCCCGCACGGACAGTCCGCCGCCATCGCCGAGCAGCTCGGCGCTGACGTCACCGTGATCGACTGCGGCGCGGACTTCCGGCTGACCGAGGCCGAGGCGTGGATCGAGTTCTACGGCGGCGAGCACGCCGGCTCCTGGCCGTACGGGCTCCCGGAGCTCCCGGGGCAGCGGGACAAGCTCCGTGGGTCCAACCGCGTCGCCGTGCCGGGTTGTTACCCCACGGTCTCCACGCTGGCGCTGCTCCCCGCCGTGCAGGCCGGCCTGGTCGACGCGGCGCAGCTCGTGGTCGTCGCCGTGAGCGGTACGTCGGGCGCGGGCAAGGCCCCGAAGGCGCATCTGGTCGGCGCAGAGGTGATGGGGTCCGCGTCGGCGTACGGCGTCGGTGGCGTGCACCGGCATACTCCCGAGATCGAGCAGAACCTCACGCCGTACTCCTCGCAGCCTGTCAGTGTGTCGTTCACACCCGTGCTCGCGCCGATGGCCCGCGGCATTCTCGCCACGTGCAGCGCGCCGGTTGCCGAGGGCACCGACTATGCAGCACTCCGGGCGGCGTACGAGGACGCGTACGCCGACGAGCCCTTCATCCACGTGCTGCCCGAGGGGCAGTGGCCGCAGACGCAGTCCACCCTCGGCGCGAACACCGTGCAGCTGCAGCTCGCGCTGGACCAGCGCACCGGCCGCGCCGTCGTCGTGGCCGCCATGGACAACCTCACCAAGGGCACTGCCGGCGCCGCCGTGCAGTGCATGAACCTGGCCACCGGTCTCGACGAGACCCTGGCCCTGCCCCTCGTAGGAGTAGCCCCGTGACCGTCGCCGTCACACCCGCCACTCAAGTCGATCGGAGCGCCGGGGTCACCGCGCCGGCGGGTTTCCGCGCGGCGGGAGTGGTCGCCGGGATCAAACCAGCCGGTACGCCGGACCTCGCCGTCGTCGTCAACGACGGCCCGCACGACGTCGCCGCCGGCGTCTTCACCACGAACAAGGTGAAGGCCGCGCCGGTGCTGTGGTC
Organism: Kribbella sp. NPDC048928; assembly: GCF_043197975.1. Lineage (NCBI taxonomy): Bacteria > Bacillati > Actinomycetota > Actinomycetes > Propionibacteriales > Kribbellaceae > Kribbella > Kribbella sp. NPDC048928. The sequence goes on from NZ_JBICUC010000012.1 coordinate 277,686, forward strand.
GCAGCAGGTGCTGACCGCCGGCGCGTTGAAGGCCGTCGTACTGAACTCCGGCGGCGCCAACGCGTGCACCGGGCCGGAGGGTTTCCAGGACACGCACCAGACCGCGGAGAAGCTGGCTGCGGTGCTCGGAGTAGGTGCAGCTCAGATCGGGGTCTGCTCGACCGGCCTGATCGGTGAACGGCTCCCGATGGACCGTTTGATCCCTGGCATCTCTTCGGCCGTGGATGCCCTCGGCGACGGCCCCGAGCACGGTCTGGCCGCGGCGACCGCGGTGATGACCACCGACAACGTGCCGAAGCAGGCCGCGCTGAAGCACCCGGACGGGTGGAGCATCGGCGGCTTCGCGAAGGGCGCCGGCATGTGCGCGCCGAACATGGCGACGATGCTGAGCGTCCTCACCACGGACGCCGTGCTCGACCAGCCGCACCTCGACCATGCGCTGCGGAACGCGGTCGGCAAGACCTTCAACCGGCTCGACGTCGACGGGGGAACGTCGACCAACGACACGGTGCTGCTGCTCAGCTCGGGAGCCTCCGGGGTGACCGTGACGCCCGAGGACTTCGAAGCCGTGCTGACCGCTCTGGCTGCTGACCTGGTGAAGCAGTTGCAGAGGGACGCCGAGGGCGTCACCAAGCACGTCAGCATCACGGTGCAGGGCGCGGCCTCCGAGGCCGAGGCGCTGGCCGCCGCCAAGGTCGTTGCCGAGGACAACCTGTGCAAGACGGCGTTCTTCGCCTCCGATCCGAACTGGGGACGGATCGCGATGGCGGTCGGGAACGCGCCCACGGCGTTCGACCCGGCGCTGCTCGACATCACGCTGAACGGCGCCGCCATCTGTGTCGCCGGCGGCAAGGGCGTCGACCGTTCCGAGGCGGATCTGAGCGGTCTCGAGATCGACGTGGTCATCGACCTGCACGCGGGCGACGCGTCCGCGACCGTCCTCACCACGGACCTCTCACACGCGTACGTCGAAGAGAACTCGGCGTACTCGTCGTGAGTTATGCCGAAGCGGTTGAGAAGGCCGCGGTACTGACCGAGGCGCTGCCGTGGCTGAAGGAGTTCCACGGGAAGACCGTCGTGGTGAAGTACGGCGGGAACGCGATGGTCGACGAGAAGCTGAAGCGCGCGTTCGCCGAGGACATCGTCTTCCTGCGGTACTCCGGCGTCCGGGTCGTGGTCGTCCACGGTGGCGGGCCGCAGATCAGCGAGATGCTCGGCCGGCTCGGGATCGACAGCGAGTTCCGCGGCGGGCTCCGGGTCACCACGCCGGAGGCGATGGACGTCGTCGGGATGGTGCTCGTCGGCAAGGTCGGCCGCGAGTTGGTCGGGTTGCTGAACGCGCACGGCCCGTTCGCGGTCGGGATGTCCGGTGAGGACGCCGGCCTGTTCACCGCGGAGCGGCGGACGGCGACCGTCGACGGCGAGCAGGTCGACATCGGTCTGGTCGGCGATGTGGTCGAGGTCCGGCCGGAGGCGGTGATCGACCTGATCGACGCGGGCCGGATCCCGGTGGTGTCGACGATCGCGCCGGACGAGGACGGTCAGGCGCACAACGTGAACGCCGACACCGCGGCGGCTGCGCTGGCCAGTGCGCTCGGGGCGGAGAAGCTCGTCGTACTGACCGACGTCGCCGGGCTGTACCGCAACTGGCCGGACAGCGACGACATCATCACCCAGATCGACACCGGCGAGCTCGCCGAACTGCTCCCGACGCTCGCGTCCGGCATGGTTCCGAAGATGGAGGCCTGTCTGCGCGCGGTCGAGTCCGGGGTGTCGCGGGCAACCGTCATCGACGGCCGCGTCCCGCACTCGTTGCTGCTCGAGATCTTCACCGACGCAGGGATTGGAACCCAGGTGATCCCCTCATGACCGAACTGACCGCAGTCGAGGGTTCGCAGGCCGCGCTCACGTCGCGTTATTCGAGCGCGCTGATGAACACCTTCGGCCCACCGAAGCGCGTCCTGGTCCGCGGCGAGGGTGCGTACGTCTGGGATGCCGACGGCAACAAGTACCTGGACCTGCTCGGCGGGATCGCGGTGAACTGCCTCGGCCACGCGCATCCGTTCGTGGTGTCCGCGGTGACGTCGCAGCTCGCCACGCTCGGCCACGTGTCGAACTTCTTCGCCTCCGCGCCGCAGATCGCACTGGCCGAGAAACTGCTCGGTCTCTTCGAGACGCCCGGCAAGGTGTTCTTCACGAACTCCGGCACCGAGGCCAACGAGGCCGCGTTCAAGCTCACCCGGCGCACCGGCCGCACCAAGATCGTGTCCACCGTCGGCGCGTTCCACGGCCGGTCGATGGGCGCGCTCGCAGTCACCTGGAAGCCCGCGTACCGGGAGGCGTTCGCGCCGCTGCCCGGCGACGTGGAGTTCGTCCCGTACGGCGACGCGGAAGCGCTGGCCGCCGCGGTCGACGACCAGACCGCGGCCGTCGTGCTCGAGCCGATCCAGGGCGAGAACGGCGTGATCGTGCCGCCGGACGGCTACCTGCAGGCGGCGCGGCGGATCACGGAGGAGCACGGCGCGCTGCTGTGGCTCGACGAGATCCAGACCGGGATCGGCCGGACCGGGACCTGGTTCGGGTACCAGCCCTCGGGCATCACGCCGGACATCGTGACGGTGGCGAAGGGGCTCGGCGCGGGCATCCCGATCGGCGCCTGCATCGGGCTCGGCGCGGCCGCCGACCTGCTGCAGCCCGGCAACCACGGGACGACGTTCGGCGGCAACCCGGTCGCGGCGATCGCCGGGCTGGCGGTGCTGACCGTGATCGAGCGGGACGGGCTGCTCGCCCAGGTGAATGCCATCGGCAACCACCTCACCGCGGCGCTGACCGCGCTCGACCACCCGCTGCTCGGTGGTGTCCGCGGACGCGGGCTGCTGCTCGGCGTCCAGCTGACCAAGCCGGTGTCGGACCAGGTGGCGGCGCTGGCGCTGGAGGCCGGGTTCGTGGTGAACAATCCGATCCCGGACGCGTTGCGGCTGGCGCCGCCGTACATCCTCAGCAAGTCTGATGCAGACAGCTTCGTCGCGGCCCTCCCGGGCCTGCTCGACCAGGTGGAGGCCCCATGACCGTGCGGCACTTCTTGCGGGACGACGATCTCTCGCCGGTGGAGCAGGACGAGGTCCTGACGCTGGCTGCGCAGCTGGCGGGGGACCGGCAGGGGCACAAGCCGCTGGCCGGGCCGAAGACCGTCGCGGTGATCTTCGACAAGACGTCCACGCGGACCCGCATCTCGTTCGCGGTCGGGATCTCCGAGCTCGGTGGCGTACCGCTGATCATCGACGCGCAGACATCGCAGCTCGGCCGGGGGGAGCCGATCGCGGACACCGCGCGGATCCTCGACCGGCAGGTCGCGGCGATCGTGTGGCGGACGTTCGGTCAGTCGCGGATCGAGGAGATGGCGGCAGCCTCGTCGGTACCGGTCGTGAACGCGCTGACCGACGAGTTCCACCCGTGCCAGATCCTCGCGGACCTGCAGACCGTCCGGCAGCACAAGGGCTCGACCGCCGGGCTGAAGCTGGTCTACCTCGGCGACGGCGCGAACAACATGTCCCACTCGTACCTGCTCGGCGGCGCCACCGCCGGGATGCACGTCGTGGTCGGCTCGCCTGCCGACTACCAGCCGGACCCTGCGATCCTCGCGCGCGCAGCGGAGATCGCCGCGTCGACCGGCGGATCAGTTGCCTGGACGGCGGACGAGGTCGCCGCGGTCGACGGCGCCGATGTCGTTGCCACCGACACCTGGGTGTCGATGGGCCAGGAGGACGAGGCCGCGGACCGCGAGGCGCCGTTCGTCCCGTACGCGGTGACCGAGCAACTGCTCGCGAAGGCGAAGCCGGATGCGATCGTCCTGCACTGCCTGCCCGCCTATCGTGGCAAGGAGATCGAGGCGGCCGTGATCGACGGCCCGCAGTCGGTCGTCTGGGATGAGGCCGAGAACCGGCTGCACGCGCAGAAGGCGCTGCTGTCGTGGCTGCTGGCAAGGAGCTTTGAGGCATGAGTATTGCCGTACCGACTACCAAAACTGCGCGGCAGCAAAGGATTGTTGATCTGCTGGGCAGGCAGCCGGTGCGGTCGCAGACCGAGCTGGCCGATCTGCTCGCCGCGTCCGGCCTGGTGGTCGGGCAGGCGACGCTGTCGCGGGACCTGGTCGAGATCGGTGCGGTGAAGGTCCGCGATTCCTCGGGGCAGCTCGTGTACGCCGTACCGGGCGAAGGCGGTGACCGTACGCCGCGGGCCGGCGAGGCCGCCGCGTTCGAGGCGAGGCTCGCCAGGGTTGCGTCCGAGCTGCTGGTCTCCGCCGAGGGCAGCGCCAACCTGGTGATCCTGCGAACCCCGCCGGGAGCGGCCCAGTACTTCGCGTCGGCGATCGACCACGTGGGACTGGACGACGTTCTCGGCACCATCGCAGGCGACGACACGGTGATGATCGTGTCCCGCAACCCGACCGGCGGCGAGGCCCTGGCAGCCCGCTTCCTGAGCCTGGCCCAGCGCGCCGAGGCCAGGCCGGACCGTCCGGCGCAACCCCTGAAGGACCTGACGGACGACTAGCGCGAACGCTGCGGGCCCCTTCCGCCAAGTAAGGACCGAAGGCATCGTGCCTTGGAGGGGAGGAGGGGCATGGACGACTGGTTCGAGGCGCTGGTCCAGGAGCACGGGACCGCGATCCACGCCTACCTGATGCGCCGGAGCGGTGTCGCGGACGACCTGCTCGGCGACGTCTGGGTGGTGGCGTACGGCGCGCGTTCGTCGTACGACCCGTCGCTGGGGTCTGCCCGGGCGTGGCTGTTCGGTGTCGCCCGGCACGTCCTGCACGGGTACTACCGCAAGCACCGCTTCCGAGTACGACGTCTCGTCGACCGGCCGTTCGACGAGACCGCCGCCGTCGACGCCCGCCTGGACGCGGAGGCCTTGGGGCCGGCACTGCGGACGGCGATGCGGGAGCTGCCGGCCGCCGAACGTGAACTGCTGCTCCTGGTCGCGTGGGAGGACCTGACCCCGACCGAGGCCGCCCAGGTGCTCGGTATCCCCGCCGGAACCGCACGATCCCGGCTCCACCGCGCCAGACAACGTATGGACGAACGCCTGTCCGGGTCGTCCCGAACACCGGACGACCGGAAGCGACAGGAGGCTGACCGATGAACACCACCGACCACTGGGACGAGCTCAAGTCCGCGGGCCGGGTGCCGCCGCCGTCGCCCGAGACACTTGCCCGCGCGGTGAGCCGGCTGGAGAGCAAGCAGCGTGCGCCCCGAACGCTGGTCGCCGTACTCGCGGCAGCAGCAGCGACAGCTGTGGTGAGCGGCGGGATCGCAGCCGTCCAGGCGGGTTCCGGCTCGGTCGCCGGGCGCCCGACAGCCGTGATGACGATCCCGGGGACGGGTGTCGCCGGGCCTTGCTCGTACGTCGAGTCGGCGGACGTGCTCGGACACCAGCCGTTCGCCTTCGATGGCAAGGTGTTGTCCACAACGCCCGCGAAACCGTACGGCCGCCTCCCGACGTACACGGTGACGTTGAAGGTGAACGAGTGGTTCACCGCGAACCCGACGTCCCGGCGAGTCGTCCTGGCGATGTACGACACCCCGGGCAGAAAGGACCTGCCCTACGCGGTCGGGAGCAGGCTGCTCGTCACCGCGGACACAGGTCATTCGAGCGCGTGCTGGTTCGTTCGGCCGTACACCCGCGGTGACGCCTCGACCTGGCGGAAGGCCTTCGGTAAGTGACTGAGAGGATGTTTTGGTGAGTTCAGGTGAGAGTGCGGCCCTGTGGGGCGGACGGTTCGCAGGCGGTCCGGCCGATGCGCTGGCGGCGTTGAGCAAGTCGACACACTTCGACTGGCGGCTCGCGCCGCACGACATCGCGGGGTCGAAGGCGCACGCCAAGGTGCTGCACCGTGCGGGGCTGCTGACCGACGAGGATCTGGCGGCGATGCTGGCGGGCCTCGACGGTCTGCTGGAGGACGTGCTGTCCGGGAAGTTCCTCCCGGCCGAGGAGGACGAGGACGTTCATACGGCGCTGGAGCACGGGCTGCTGGTTCGGCTCGGGGCGGAGCTGGGCGGCCGGCTGCGCGCCGGCCGGTCGCGGAACGACCAGGTCGCGACACTCTTCAAGAGCTACCTGCGTGAGCACGGCCGGATCATTGGGCAGCTGCTGCTGGAGCAGGTGAACACGCTGGCCGATCAGGCGTCGCAGCACCTCGGGGTCGCGATGCCGGGCCGGACGCACCTGCAGCACGCGCAGCCGGTGTTGCTGTCCCACCATCTGCTCGCGCATGCATGGCCGCTGATCCGGGACCTGGACCGGCTGGCCGACTGGGACGCTCGGGTCGCGGCGGATTCGCCGTACGGCTCGGGGGCGTTGGCGGGCAGTTCGCTGGGGCTGGATCCGGTCTTCGTCGCGCGCGAGCTCGGCTTCACGAACTCCTCGGCGAATTCGATCGACGGCACGTCGTCGCGGGACTTCGTGGCGGAGTTCGCGTTCGTCACCGCACAGATCGGGATCGACCTGTCCCGGCAGGCCGAGGAAGTAATCCTCTGGGCGACGAAGGAGTTCGGCTTCGTCGAGCTGGACGACGCGTTCTCGACCGGGTCGAGCATCATGCCGCAGAAGAAGAACCCGGACATCGCGGAGCTGGCCCGCGGCAAAGCCGGCCGGCTGATCGGGAACCTGAGCGGTCTGCTCGCCACGCTGAAGGCGCAGCCGCTCGCGTACAACCGGGACCTGCAGGAGGACAAGGAGCCGGTCTTCGACTCGATCGACACCCTCGAGGTGCTGCTGCCCGCGTTCACCGGCATGATCCGTACGCTGCGGTTCAACGCGGAGCGGCTCGAGGAGCTCGCGCCGCAGGGCTTCTCGCTGGCGACCGACATCGCGGAGTGGCTGGTCCGCCAGAAGATCCCGTTCCGGGTCGCACACGAGCTGGCGGGCGCCTGCGTCCAGGAGTGCGAGAAGCGCGGCATCGAGCTCTGGGACCTGACCGACGCCGACCTGGCCGCGATCTCGCCGGACCTGACCCCCGAGGTACGCACGGTCCTCACCGTCGAAGGCTCCCTTGCCTCCCGCAACACCCGCGGCGGCACCTCCCAGGACCAGGTCACTGCTCAACTCGCCGAGCTGCGCGCTCGGGTTGCTCAGCACACCACTTAAAGTTCTGGCATGCGGCGCTCACTTCTTGCTGGTCCTGTGCTCGAGGTGGCGCCGAAGCTGCTCGGCATGGTCCTGCGCAGCACCACCGACGAGGGAACGGTCGCCGTACGCCTGACCGAGGTCGAGGCGTACGACGGCCCGAACGATCCCGGCTCGCATGCGTACCGCGGCGAGACCGCCCGGACCGCAGTGATGTTCGGCCCACCCGGCTTCCTGTACGTGTACTTCACCTACGGGATGCATTTCTGCATGAACGTCGTGGCCGGCCCCGACGGCACACCCTCGGCGGTCCTGCTGCGCGCCGGCGAGGTCGTCGAAGGTCACGAACTCGCGCGCAGCCGCCGCGGTGTGCGTGCGCCCCAGAAGGTCGCCTTCAACCAGGCCGCCGGTGTGCGCAAGGGACCTGTGGTGAAGCGCCCGGCCGCAAACCCCGACCGTGACCTGGCGCGTGGACCGGCCCGGCTGTGCGTTGCCCTCGGCATCGAACGGGAGGGCAACGGCGTCGACCTGCTCGCGAAGGACTCACCCGTCCGGCTCACTGACGGCCCGGGGTACGACGGCGTACCAGCCACCGGCCCGCGGGTCGGCCTCCGCGAAGCCGCCGACCGCCCGTGGCGCTTCTGGATCCCGAACGACCCGACCGTCTCGCCGTACCGCCCGCACGTCCCGAAGAAACGCGGCTAACGCTTCGCCAGCTCCAGCACGTAGTCGAGCTGCGGAAGCCCGTGCTCCACCTCCGGATCCGGGAACAGCCCGACGTGGTGCACCCCGGCCGCCTCGAGCTGGTCGAGGTGCGCGGCCGCGTCCTCGAGCGTGCCGATCGCGCCGATCGCCGTCCACCAGTCGCTCGGTATCCCGACCAGCCCCGCGGCGCCCGATTCCTCGTACACCTTCTGCAGCTCGTCGAAGAACGGCAACGCGGTCACCTGCGGAGCACGCGCATCGATCCGCCAACCCAGCCACGGCGCCGTCCACTCGTACGCCGTCCGGCGGTCCTCGCGGACGCACATCGCCGCGAACCCGGCGACCACGAACCCGTTGGGCGATCCCGCGTACTCGACCGACTGCTGCACGTACGCCGCTGTGGCAGGCTCGGCGAGCACGACACCACCCGCGACCCGGCCGGCCAGCGCCATCGACTTCGGCCCCTGGACGCCGAGCAGGATCGGCGGCGCCGCCGCCGGCGGGGCATCCAGCTTCACCTTGTTGAGCGTGACCGTGGTGCCCTCGAAGCTGACCTCCTCGCCCGCGAGCAGCCGGGTGACACTGGTGGTGACCTCCTCGAGGGCCGTCAGCGGCGACTTCGGCCGGACGCCCATCTGCCCCATCCAGGACTGCACGCCATGACCGATCCCCGGCAGGAACCGCCCCGGCCCGAGCGCTTCCAGCGTCGCGAACTCCATCGCCGTCACCGCCGCCGTACGGACGACGGCCGGCACGATCCCGAGCCCGACGGTCAGCCGCTCGGTGGCCGTCAGCGCGGCCGACACCAGTGACGGGCCGGCGGTGAAGAAGCAGTCCTCGATGATCCACAGCTCGTCCGCGCCACCGCGGTCGAGTCTTCGCGCGACGTCGGTGACGAGCGCGGCCGGGTACGTACGCGGGAAACACATGCCTATGGCCGTCATGAGCAGACCGTAGGTGATGCCGCCGACAGTTCGTGAAGGACGCGTCAAAGCTGTCCGCGGACCGCGGGGGAGGACGACTAGCGGCCCGTGCTGCGGGTAGGTTTCTGGTATGGCCCGTCCGCACTACTCGTCGCGTCTCGAGGACTGGTTCAACGTCGGGGTGCAGGCGGTGCTGCGGCGGCGCGGCTGGCAGGAACGGATCATCCCGCAAGTCGGATACGGCAACACCGAGTTCGTCCGCGTGCTCGCGCGCGTGGTGCTCGGCCGGGACCCCCGCAACCAGCCGCGGTACGACGAGGATCAGGTGGTGCGCGGCTGGCGCGCGTTCGTGACGGCACCCGCGGTGAAGGTTCCGGTCACCGTGACCGTCAGCGGGCAGACGTTCGACGCCGTCACCGATCGGGGCGGCTTCATCGACCTGACGGTGCCCGTGGTGCTGCCGCCGGGGTGGCACGAGATCGTCCTGGGGGTGCACGGCGACCGCAGAGCGCGGGCACCGATCTTCGTCCCGGATCCGGACGCCACGTTCGGTCTGGTGAGCGACATCGACGACACGGTGATCCTGACGATGCTGCCACGGCCGATGATCGCGGCCTGGAACACGTTCGTCCGCGACGAGCAGGCGCGCCGCGTCGTCCCTGGCATGGCAGGGCTGTACGACGAGCTGCTGGCGGACCACCCTGGCGCGCCGATGTTCTACCTGTCGACGGGTGCGTGGAACACCGCCCCTACGCTCACCCGGTTCTTCGCACGGCACGGGTACCCACCGGGGCCGTTGCTGATGACGGACTGGGGGCCGACCAACACCGGCTGGTTCCGCAGCGGGCAGGAGCACAAGCGGACTGCGCTGCGTCGGCTGGCCCGTGAGTTCCCGAACGTACGGTGGGTGCTGGTCGGTGACGACGGGCAGCACGACCCCCAGTTGTACGGCGACTTCGCGCAGACGCACCCGGACCACGTGCTGGCCATCGGCATCCGCCAGCTGACGCCGGCCGAGCAGGTGCTGTCGCACGGTCTGCCGGTGCCGAACGCGGACCCAGGTGCTCACGACCCACACCGGCCGACAGCGGTCACAGTGCAGGGGCCGGACGGACATGCGCTCCGTCCGCAGTTGCGTCAGGTGCTCACGCGTCCGGAGACCACCTGAGCGGTGCCTGCTCGCCGTACAGGACACTAGTACTGACCGACGTACGCGAGGAGAGAACTAGTGACCGAACGCCGCACTCAGGTGCTTGACGACCTGGAGAGCCGTGGCCTGATCGCCCACTCCACCGATCCAGACGCCCTCCGGGCCTCGATGGCAGCGGGACCGATCACCTCCTATGTCGGTTTCGACCCCACCGCGCCCAGCCTGCACATGGGGAACCTGCTGCAGCTGCTGACGCTGCGGCGGCTCCAGCTGGCCGGCCACAACCCCATCGGGCTCGTTGGTGGCGCCACCGGGTTGATCGGCGACCCCAAGGAGACCTCCGAACGGGTCCTGAACCCCAAGGACATCGTCCACGAGTGGGTCGAGCGGGTGCGCGGTCAGGTGGAGAGGTTCGTCGACTTCGACACCTCCCTGCCGAACCCGGCCCGGATCGTCAACAACTTCGACTGGACCAAGGACCTCAACACGCTCGACTTCCTGCGTGACATCGGGAAGCACTTCCCGGTGAACCGGATGCTCGGCCGCGAGGTGGTGAAGGCGCGGCTGGAGCAGGGGATCAGCTACACGGAGTTCAGCTACGTACTGCTGCAGTCGCTGGACTTCCTCGAGCTGTACCGGCGGCACAACTGCACACTGCAGACCGGTGGCAGCGACCAGTGGGGGAACCTGACAGCCGGCGTGGAGCTCATCCGTCGTACGGACCAAGGCAAGGCGCACGCACTGGCCACGCCACTGGTCACCAAGGCAGACGGGACCAAGTTCGGGAAGACAGAGTCGGGAACCGTCTGGCTGGACCGGGAGCTGACTTCGCCGTACGCGTTCTACCAGTTCTGGTTCAACAGCGACGACCGCGACGTGATGCAGCTGGTGCGGTTCTACACGTTCCGTACGGCGGAGGAGCTCGCCGCACTGGAGCAGGCGACTGCTGAACGCCCACAGGCGCGAGAGGCGCAACGGGTGCTGGCAGAGGACGTGACGACGCTGGTGCACGGGGCTGAGGAGACTCGGCGCGTACAGGAGGCGTCGAAGGCGCTCTTCGGCCAGGGGGAGTTGGGGGCGCTCGATGGCTCCACCCTTGTCGCGGCGCTCCGTGAGGCACCGCATGTGGAGCTCGGCGCCGGTGAGCAGATGCCGACGTACGGGGACCTCCTGGTGAAGTCCGGGTTGGTGGCGAGCAAGTCGGCTGCCCGGCGGACCGTTGCTGAGGGCGGCGCGTACCTGAACAACGAGAAGGTGAAGGACGCGGAGTACGTACCGGCCGCTGACGACCTGCTGCCGGGGGGCGTGCTCGTGCTGCGGCGCGGGAAGCGTTCGTTTGCAGGGGTTGTGGCTTCGCCGGCGCAGGCCTGACGGCGCGCAGGTGCGTCCTGGCGGCTGCTCATGGGCTGCTCGTCGGTGCTCGGACGTGGGGTGGTCTGCACTCCCACATCCGGGTTGCCGAAGGCAAATTACAAGCCTGTGATTCAGACCACCGGGGGCCGATTTGACCGGCCACCTGGGATCCACGTAATGTTCTTCTTGTTGGAAGCGAGTGCGGGACGCGAAAGCGGCCGGTCGCTCCAAAACCCCCAAAGGCTAACGCAGTCGGAACGTGTCCTCGGACTCGGGTCGGCCAGCAAGACGCGGGTGGGGATCGAGAAAAACTGGGACTTGACCCGGTGGATCTGATCCGGTAGAGTAACGCAGGTTGCCCCGGGAGCCTGGCTGCAAGGCCAAGCTACGGTGAGCGTCCGATTCTTGAGAACTCAACAGCGTGCCGAAAGTCAATGCCGAAATGCATTAACCCTGACCACAGGCGTTGAATGACTTTTCCTAGCCCCCCAGGTTTCCTGGTGTGGGTCGGGTGGTTGTTTGTCTGTGGCAGATTCCTTTGAAATTAATACGGATGACAAGCCAGTTATTGGTTGTTTCTGATTCAAAGGATCGACTGAAGTTGTCGACTCACGGTCTTTGGACTGTTTGTCATATTTTTCA
>NZ_JBICUC010000013.1:0-106335 GCF_043197975.1 Kribbella sp. NPDC048928
GCTCCGACTCCTCAGCGTGCTCCACGTCAGACATCATCTCGGTCATCAGATCTACTCCCACGATCGGGGAGTTACACCGAACTTCTTACAGTCCCCCGCCGAGTCGACTACCTCCTGTCGTTACGGCGTTGTCGGTGGGGTGGGTCAGACTGGGTGGGTGAGTTCGGTGGTGCGGGTTTGGCGGCATGGGCGGGTGGTGGATCCGCAGTCGGTGGTTGGGGGGTTCCGGAAGGGGCCGGGGGATCCGGCGTATGTGTTCGATGCGGGGCGGCGGACTGTTTGGCGGGCGACGCGGACGCCGGACGGGGCGGTGCTGCTGCGGTTGACGCCATATGCCGGGATGGTCGAGGCGGAGGCTTGGGGTCCGGGTGCGGCCTGGGCGCTGGACGGCGTACCGGAGTTGCTGGGGGAGCGGGACAGCTGGGAGGGGTTCGAGCCGCTGGCTGAGCACCGGGCGCTGGTGGATGCGGCGCGGCGGTTTCCGCATGTTCGGGTGCCGCGGTCGCGCGCGGTGTTCGAGGCGATGGCTGCGGCCGGGATCGAGCAGGTGGTGACCGGCAAGGAGGCGTTCCGGGCGTGGCGGTTGCTGCTGCGTGAGTACGGGGAGCCGGCGCCGGGGCCGAGTGTGCAGGGCGATCGGCAACTGATGGTGCCGCCCTCGCCGGAGGAGTGGCGGCTGATCCCGTCCTGGCAGTGGTTGCGGGCAGGCGTCGAGAACCGTCGCTCGCGTGTTGTGGTGACGGCGGCGACGCGGGCGCGCGCACTGGAGCGGACGCTGGAGCTGAGCGACTCGGCCGAGATCGAGCGGCGGCTGCGGTCGCTGCCGGGCGTCGGGGTGTGGACGGCCGCCGAGGTACGTCAGCGTGCTCACGGCGACGCCGACGCGTTCTCGTTCGCCGACTACCACGTCTCCCGCAACGTCTCGTACGCCCTGATCGGCGAGGAGCTCGACGACGACGGCTGCGCGGAGCTCCTCGAGCCGTACCGAGGCCACCGCTTCCGAGTCCAACGCCTCCTCGAACTGGCCGGCATCGCCCACCCCCGCCACGGCCCCCGCAAGGCGCTGCCGACCCACACGCCGGGCGCCACGCATCGGCTGAGATAGCCCTGGGCACTGGTCGGTGCGATGACGATCAACGGGGACGGGCTGTACCTGGTTGCAGGCCTGGCGCTGCTGCTCGGCGCCGTCCTGCCGCGGCTCCTGGCCCGGTACGCCGTGTCCGCGCCGATAGCGTTCCTGGGTGTTGGCATGCTTCTCGGGCTCGCCGTCGACCGGAGCCGCCTGAGCCCGATCGCCGAGCCCGGGATCACCAAGCACCTGGCCGAACTGACTGTCATCGTCGCGCTGATGGGCGTCGGACTGGCCATCGACCGGCCGATCAGCCTGCTGAACTGGAGCGTCACCTGGCGGCTGCTGTTCATCGCGATGCCCGCGGGTGTCGCCGCACTGACGGGTGCCGGCTGGCTGCTCGGCATCGCGCCCGCCACTGCCCTGCTGCTCGCCGCGATCCTGGCGCCGACTGACCCGGTGCTCGCGTCCGACGTACAGGTCGAGGGGCCCGCGACCGGGGAAGACGCCGAGCTCGACGAAGAGGACGAGGTGCGGTTCGCCCTGACGTCGGAGGCCGGACTGAACGACGGGATGGCGGCGCCGCTGGTTTATCTGGCGGTGTTCATCGCCACCAAGAGCTTCTCCCCAGTGCACTGGGCGGCGTGGGACCTGGTCGGCAAGACCGTGATCGGGGTGGCCGTCGGCTTCGGCGCCGGGTGGTTGCTGGGGCGGATGACGTTCGCGGCACCCGCTCGCAGCCTCAGGCTCGCTGAGTCGCGGGAGCCTGTCCTCGCACTGGCTATGACGCTGGGTGTGTACGGCCTCACGCAGGTGCTGCACGGCTACGGATTCATCGCGGTCTTTGTGGCCGCGCTCACGTTGCGATCGGCCGAGCGACGTCACGAGTTCCACGCCGAGCTGCACGACTTCATCGGTGAGCTCGAGCACATCCTCACGTGGATGGTCCTGCTGCTGCTCGGAGTCGCGGTCACCGCAGGCCTTCTCGGGCCGCTGACGATGAGCGGTGTGGCCATCGGCGTCCTGCTGGTGGTCGTGGTCCGTCCGCTGCTCGGGTGGCTGGCGCTGGCGCGGTGCGAGCTCAGCCGGGCGGAGCGATGGGCGACGGCTGCCTTCGGCGTACGGGGAGTGTCGTCGGTGTTCTACCTCGCCGCGACCGGTGCGCACTTCCGGGAGGACCTACCGTGGCTGTGGGCGACGCTGGGGTTCACGGTGATCCTGAGTGTCGTCCTGCACGGCATCGCGGCGACGCCGGTGATGCGGTTCCTGGAGCGCCGCGGCTGAGATCGCGCGTCTCGGATGGTGGGATCACAAGACACAATATGGACCCGATTGGGTAATCTCGGGGGAGCTCATCCAGAGGGACTGAGGGAAACGGCCCGTTGACGTCCCGGCAACCCTCCCCGCCGTACGCCCGTCCGGGCCGAAAGCGAGGGACCGGTGCCAAATCCGTCCCGCGCCGAGATCCGGCTCCCGGGGAAGATGAGAGGGGAACCTCACTCATGAGCCAGACCGCCACCCACACGATCCGTGAAGGTGCCTTCGGCAACGGTACGCACCTGAGCTGTCGCGCCTGTGGGGCGAAGTCGCCGCTCGGCCCGTTCTACGCGTGTATGGAGTGCTTCGGTCCGCTGGAAGTCGGATACGAGTACCCGACGATCACCCGCGAGCAGATCGAGGCCGGACCCAAGAACATCTGGCGGTACCAGCCGCTGCTGCCCGTCCCCGTCGACGTGGCCAGCTACCCGAACACCGAGCCCGGCTACACCCGGCTCATCGACGCGCAGAACCTGGCCCGCGAGCTCGGCCTGCGCAAGCTGTGGGTGAAGGACGACTCCGGCAACCCGACGCACTCCTTCAAGGACCGTGTCGTCGCGAGTGCCCTGAGCGCCACCCGCGAGCTGGGCATGAAGGTCTTCGCCTGTCCCTCCACCGGCAACCTGGCCAACGCCGTCGCCGCGGCCGCCGCCCGCGCCGGGATCCGCTCGGTCGTCTTCATCCCGAAGGACCTGGAGCGGCCCAAGATCATCACCACCGCGGTGTACGGCGGGACGCTGGTCGCGGTCGACGGCAACTACGACGACGTGAACAAGCTGGCCTCCGAGATCGCCGGTGAGGAGGAGGGCTGGGCGTTCGTGAACGTGAACGTCCGCCCGTACTACTCCGAGGGCTCCAAGACCCTCGCCTTCGAGATCGCCGAGCAGCTCGGCTGGCGGCTGCCGCAGCAGATCGTGATCCCGGTCGCGTCCGGCTCGCAGCTGACCAAGATCGACAAGGGCTTCACCGAGCTCGGCAAGCTCGGCCTCGTGGACGCCACAGACTACAAGGTGTACGGCGCGCAGGCGACCGGCTGCTCGCCCGTCGCCCAGGCGTTCCGCGACGGCCACGACGTGGTCAAGCCGGTGCGTCCGGACACCATCGCCAAGTCGCTCGCGATCGGCAACCCGGCCGACGGACCGTACGTCCTGGACGTCGCGCGCCGGACCGCCGGCGCCATTGAGGACGTCAGCGACGAAGAGGTCGTCGAGGGCATCCAGTTGCTGGCCCGTACCGAGGGCATCTTCACCGAGACCGCCGGCGGCGTGACCGTCGCGACGCTGAAGAAGCTGATCGCGACCGGGCAGCTCGACCCCGAGGCCGAGACCGTGATCATCAACTCCGGCGACGGGCTGAAGACGCTCGACGCCGTCGCCGACCGCGTCGGCCCCAAGGTGACCATCCCCGCGTCGTACGACGCCTTCGTGAAGGCAGGCCTGCAGTGAGTGTGAGTGTTCGCGTCCCGACCATTCTGCGTCCGTACACGCAGGGCGTCTCCGAGGTGTCCGCGGAAGGCGCGACCCTGACCGAGGTGCTCGACTCGCTCGACGTGTCGTACCCGGGGATCAAGGGCCGTGTGCTCGACGAGTCCGGCGAGCTGCGCCGGTTCGTGAACGTGTACGTCGACGACGACGACGTACGGTTCGCGCAGGGGCTGCAGACCGCGGTCAAGGACGGCGGCCAGGTCTCGATCATCCCGGCGGTCGCCGGCGGCTGCTGACGCCTGGTTGTTGCGGTGCGAGCTGTCGTGGTTTCGGAGTACGGCAGGCTGCCGGAGATCCGTGAGGTGCCGGAGCCTGCCGTGGCCGACGGTGCGGTGGTCGTGAAGGTCGAGGCGACGGGGTTGTGTCGCAGCGACTGGCACGGGTGGATGGGGCACGACTCCGACATTGTGCTGCCGCATGTTCCGGGGCATGAGTTCGCGGGGACGATCGCGGCGGTCGGGGCGGGAGTCGAGGGCTGGGCGGTCGGCGATCGGGTGACGACGCCGTTCATCTGCGCGTGCGGGACGTGCGAGCAGTGCCTCGAGGGAAATCAGCAGGTCTGTCCGAATCAGTTGCAACCGGGGTTCAACTACTGGGGTTCGTTCGCGGAGTACGTCGCCGTGCCGTACGCCGGGGTGAACTTGGTGCGACTGCCCGACGCGATGGACTTCGCGACTGCTGCGGGTCTGGGCTGCCGGTTCGCGACCTCGTTCCGCGCGGTCCACCAGGTTGGTCAGGTTGTCGCCGGTGAACGGGTCGCCGTCTTCGGTTGCGGTGGCGTCGGGCTCTCCGCCGTCATGATCGCCTCCGCGCTGGGCGCCGAGGTCATCGCCATCGACACCAACCCTGAGGCTCTTGAGCTTGCCCGGCAGCAGGGCGCCAAGCACAGACTCCAGGCTCCGGTTCTCGACGGTGGTTCCGGCGTGGGCTCGGTCGCTGCGCGGATCCGTGAGCTGGGCGGTGCGCACGTGACGATCGACGCGCTCGGCTCCAACGACGTCATCCAGCAGGCCCTGCATGCGCTTCGGCCGCGTGGTCGGCATGTACAGGTCGGTCTGCTCCCATCCGGCGTGACGCTCGACGTGGGCCGCTTGATCAGCCAGGAACTCACCTGGCTCGGCAGCCACGGCATGCCGGCCCACGCCTACCCCGAGCTGCTCAACCTAGTTGCTGTCGGCAACCTCAACCCCACCCAGCTCATCACCCGAACCATTGCCCTCGACCAAACCCCCACCGCCCTCGCCGCCCTGACCAACGGCACCCCGCCCGGCATCACCATCATTACGCCGTAGCACGCGCTTGGCCTTGCTCGCGGTCGGCGGCTTTCCGGAATGTTTTTCGCGGTGGACGCACAATTGTTTCCGGAAAGGCTCGCTAGAACGGCGAGCTAGAGGCGGATGAGGTAGACCGTGGGTGGGCGGCCGGTGCGGCCGTGTTGCTGGGTGCCGGTGGGGGCGGCGAGGCCGGCGCGTTCGAGGCGCTTCAGGACGCGGCGGGCGGTGCGGAGCTGGACGGCCAGGTGGTCGGCGACGTCCTGGGTGGTGAGGCCGTCGGGGAGCGCGGCGGTCAGCTCGCGCATGCGGGCGAGCGTCTGGGTGTTGAGCCCGACCCGGCGCGCGAGCAGCGGGAGGCTCTCGGTACCGCGCGGGCCGGCCGGTTGGTCGCCGGACGGTTCGATGACGATCTCGACGTCGTCGGACATCGAGACGACGCCGGCGACGGAGCCGATCGAGGCGGCGCGTCCCACGGCCCGCCGGGCGAGCGCCTCGGCTTCGGCTGCCGTACGGCCGACACCGAATCCGACGTACGCCCTGCTGTGCCGCGCCGCCAGGTGATCGAGCAGAGGCATCCGGGCGAACTGCTCCGTGGCCTGCTCCAGCAGGCCGCGGGTGGTGACGACCAGGTGCCGGCCGTCGGGGAGCGCCGCGAGGCTGCCGCCGAGCGTGATGAGGTCCGCGGCGAGCGCGTCGTCCGGCTCGGGAAGGTCGATGATGCCCAGCGCGACCTGGGCGTCGCCGACGTGCTGGCCGGTGGTGGTGAGGATCAACGCCTGCAGGGTCGAGCGGATCGAGTACCGCGACGGGGCGAGCCGGACCGAGGGCATCTCGTTCTCGATCAGGTGGAACGCCGAGCCCAGGCAGCTGATCGCGACCAGCGCGCCGTGCTTCTCGCGTGCGGTGCGGTGGAACTCGACAATGTCGTCCGAGGTCAGTCCCGGCCGGTACGGCAGTACGTGGATCTGGTCGGTCGGCAGCTTCGCCTCGATCAGCGTCTCCAGCACCTCGGCCCGCCGGAGCGTGTCGATCGAGAACTGGGTGACGTTGTGCCCGAGCCGGAGCAGCTCGACCAGCGCGCGCAGCAGGGTCGCGCCGTCGTACGAGACGTACATCGCCGGCCGGTCGATCGCGCCGGCCTCGGTGGCGATCGTGTACGGAACGACGCCGGTGAACAGGAACGCGTCGACGCTCGAATGCGCCTGCTCCACGAGGCCGACGGCCTCAGTCTCGTGCCGGTACGGCAGCGCGACCAGCGTGGTGCCGCTCGGTGCGCCGACCACGACCACCCGCTGCACCAGGTCCTCGGGACCGACCACTCCGACCGCGAGCGCCATCAGTCCACCGAGCCCGGAACTGAGCGAATCCTCACGGCAGTCCTCCGACGACGACTTCTGGTCCGGCCCTCAAGTCGCAGAATAGCGCAGCAGGGCCCGAGATCTTGACGTTTCGGTCGTGCTCTCCTAGTTTCGGTCAAGACCACAATTGCCGCCACCCCCTGAGGCGGGTCCAGGGAGCGTCGGTGTGGTGGAGCGAAGGAGGGAGCGCCCCACCTCACTGCCCCCAGTGGTCAGTGCAGTTCCTCCAGGCAGCGGATCACGAGCTCCCGTTCGCCCGGAGGCAGCTCCGGCCCGTACGGGTCGTGCGCGGCCGCGGCCGGAATCAGCCCCTCCCATTCGGCTGCCCAGAGCATGCGCTGCACGTAGCCCTCGATCGGCGCATAGAACGTCGCGGCCGCGAACCGGTCCAGCCGGTCCGACGCTGCCAGGAACTCGGAGTGCTCGCCGGCCGTCCAAGCGCGCAGTACGGCGGCGGACAACTCGACCTGTGCGGACGCGATCCCGACGAGTGCCGTGTCGGCGCCCCACATGAACGACGGCCCGTACATCCGGTCCTCGCCGGTGATCAGCAGCTTTCCGCTGCCACGCCCGGCCCAAATTGCGTCCTGACACCCGATCGCGCGATCAAGCGTCGCGGTCTTCACGCCGAGCATCGCGTCCAGCGAGAGCAGATCGCGGATCAGCTCAGGTGGGTACGGGTACCCGCCGGCCTCGCCGTGCAGGTAGAACCCGACCAGCGGCAGCCCGCTCTCCGCCGCGACTCGCTCATGCAACGCGACCGCCTGCGCATGCCCTTCCGCTAGCGCCGCTCGTTCCGCTAGCGCCGCTCGATCCCCGAGCGTTGCTCGTTCCGCTAGCGCTGCTCGTTCTCCGAGCGTTGCTAGTTCACCGAGCGCTGCTAGCGGGTAGACCATCACGGCGTCGGCTCCGCCGGCGGCCGCGGCGCGTGCCATCTCGACGGTCTCATCCGCTGCCTCTTGGAGCGTGTGCGCCGACGAGGACTTCGGTACGCCGACACCGGCCACGATCGGCAGGTCGGTCGCGGAGCGCCACGTCTCGAGCACCTTCGCGCGGTCACCGGGTGACAGGTACAGCCCGCGCCCGGTGTGGGCCCACACTGCGACCCCACCGACTGCGTGCCGGGTCAGCGTGACGGCGTACGCGGACAGCGCGTCGTACGCGATGACCCCGTCGGTGTCCATCGGGGTGACGACGGCCGGGAGCAGTGTGCCGCGGAGTCGTTCGACGAGTGGATGCATCGGATGCCTCTCAGATGTCGTGGCCGAGACCGGGGCCCTGGGGTACGTCGATCCAGCCGTCGCAGTCGGCGAACACCGTCGGGGCCAGCGGGTCCTCGTCGACCATCAGCGGCCCCACCAGGTCCGCCGCGACGGTCGCACCGGGGACGGCGGCGGCCAGGTGGACGGCGGCCAGCGTCGCCACGCCCAGCTCCGGCATCGAGCCTACCTTCACTGCGAGCCCGGCGGCCTCGGCGACGGCGGCGATCTGCAGGGCCCGGTGCAGCCCGCCGACCTTGAGGATCTTGATGTTCAGTACGTCGGCGGCGCCGCGGCGCGCGATCTCCAGGGCGTCGTGCAGCGAGTGCATGCTCTCGTCGACCATCACGCGGACGTCGAGGCGGTCCCGGAGCCGTACCAGCCCGGCGAGGTCCCAGCGCGGCAGTGGCTGCTCCAGCAGGGTGAGGCCGGCGGTGCTCATCTTTGCCAGGTACGGCAGGGCGGTGGTGGCGTCGTACCCCTCGTTGGCGTCCAGGCAGAGCTCGGCGTCGGCGGGGATCGCGGCGCGGACCGCGCGGATCAGCTCGAGGTCCTTGGCCGGGTCGTGGCCGCCCTTGACCTTGAGGTGCATGAACCCGCGGTCGGCGTACTCCGCGGCCTCGGCGGCCATCTCGTCGAGCGTCCCCAGGCCGACCACCCAGGTGGTCTGCACGCGATCGCGGACGCTGCCGCCGAGCAGCGCGTGCACCGGCCAGCCGCTGAGCCGCCCGGCGAGGTCGAAGAGCGCGATGTCGAGGCCGGACTTGGCGACCTGCTGGCCGCGCAGTACGCCGTCCATCACGACGTGCGCACCGGCCCGGTCGAGCGGGTCGCGGCCGATCAGCGCCGGGGCCAGATGCTCCTCGATCGCCGTCTGGACGCCGGCCAGCGTCTCGCCGGTGTACGCGGTCATCGGGGACGTCTCGCCGATCCCGACGGCACCGTCCGCGGTGTGCACCTCGACGACCAGGCTGATCAGCTCGTTGCTCACGCCACTGCTGATCTGGAACGGCCGCCGGTACCGAGCACTCACCACCCGCGTCTTCACGGCACTGATCGGCGCAACCGTTCCCCCGTCCGGCAACCCCGCCGGTTCTGCTGCAAGACTCATACCCGGCTCCAAGGGTCGCAATTCGGTAGAAAAGCATTTACGGTCAAGACCGTAAATACCCCGAGCGCTCCCTGTCAACGGAAGGTGGCACCCCGATGCGGCTGGGTCTGTATCTGAACCTCTACGGCACCCCGGACGAGCGGCCGCAACTGGCGGACGCCGTCGAGCAGGCGAAGCTGGCCGAACAGGCCGGATTCGAGTGGGTCGTGCTCGGCGAACGGCACCTGCACCGGCCCGGCTACCACGAGATCCTCACGTCGCTGACCTGGCTGGCCGCGCACACCGAACGGATCGGGATCGCGACGGCCGGGATCGTCGCCCCGCTGTACGACCCGGTCGTGCTCGCGGAGACGCTGGCGCACCTCGACGTACTGTCCGGTGGGCGGGTGACGGCCGGGTTCGTGCTCGGCTACCGGCCGGAGGAGTTCGCGCTGTACGGCGTGACGCAGTCCGAGCGGGTCGCGCGGTTCGAGGAGGGGCTGGAGATCCTCACCCGGCTGTGGACGACCGACGAGGTCACGTACGACGGGAAGTTCACCAGCATCCAGGACGCGTACCTGTCGCCGCGCCCGGTGCAGTCGCCACGTCCGCGGATCTGGAACGGCGGGCGCGTGTCCGCGGTACTGGAACGTACGGCGCGGATGTGTGACGGCTGGACCACGTCGTTCAACGAGCTCGACGCGGATCTGCCCGCGAAGATTGCGGAGTACCTGGCGTACCCCCGCGGCGCGGAGTCGCTCGGCCAAGAGGTGATCCTGTGCCGCGAGGGGTACTGCGCTCCGACGTCCCAGGACGCCCGTCAGGCGCTCGAGGAGCCGCTGCGGGACCTGTACGACGCCTACACCGGCTGGAAGCGCACGTCGACGGACGCGGCCCGCTACACCCAAGGCTGGGACGACATCGTCGATCGGAGCGTGATCGGTTCCAAGGCCGAGTGCGCCGAGCGGCTGGCGCACTACGAGCAGATGGGCGCCGACGGCATCATCCTGCGTATCCAGCCGCCCGGCATGTCCCAGGCCGACGTACTCAGCTCGATCGAAGCGTTCGGCGAACTCATCAACTAGCCCCGCCGCCCGGACCAGGCCTCCGGCCGTGCAGACGAGCGGGTTCCGGCGCATGTGCCGTCTGCGAGAACCCTCGAGCTGGTTATCCGCTCGGGTTGAGGGTTCTCCGGTGGTGTGCGAGTGAAGAACCCACGACGCCGGTGGATATCCACTCTCAGCGGGCAGTACAAGGGTGGTGGCGGTGCGCTGGTCGCCGCTGAGGGTGGTGCGGCTCGCCTTCGTTGCAGGCGTACCTTCAGTCGGCGGATTTCACCATCGCCTCGACCTCGGACTGGACGAGTCCGGGGTTGTCGAGGGCAACATCATGGGAGGTGTTTGCGGCAGTGACGAGCCGCCGGTTGCCGGCCGCCTTGGCGAACTCGGCCTGGGCGTTGCGCCACGCCTGGGCGTCGGGCGGTGAGGTCGGGAACGGGGTCTGGGCCGACGCGATGACGGTCGCGGAGACGCCGGACGGCCAGGTCATCTTGTGGTACGCCTTGTGCTCCGGCACGTAGTCGGCGGCGACCGCCAGCAGTTGGCGCTCCGGCTTGGTGGGGTTGGGCTTCTTCTTCAGCGCGTCGACCTGAGGCTGCGTGGCTGCCGCGACCCGCGCGATCTCGGAGTCGGTGTAGAACTGCGGCAGGCTGGCGTCCACGAGGACGGCTCCGCTGACCTGGTCCGGGTGCTGGTCGGCGAAGTACGTGGCGATCTCCCCGGCCTCGGAGTGTGACACCAGGATCACCTTGGTGGCTCCGAGCTCGGTAAGCCCGGTCTCCAGGTCCGAGACGGCGTTCTCGACCTTCCAGGGGCCGGGGACCTCGTCGCTGGCGCCCATCCCCTCGCGGTCGTACGTGATGATCTCCGATCCGGTGCTCTTCGCCAGTACGGGGGCGAGGTTCTTCCAGTAGCTGGAGTCGGCGCCGCCTCCTGCGTCCAGCACGATCGCCGGCAGGCGGCCCGGGGTGACCTGGAAGGCCACCTTGTGCCCGTTGCTGGAGATCAGGTGCGTACCGGCCGTTGCAGGCGTGCTGGTAGCGACAGGCGATGGGGTTGCGGTGCTGTCAGAGGGACCGCAACCCGCGAGGATCCCGGCCGCCGCCACGGTGGCGCCCACGGCGATCGCCGTACGCCGGAACAGGGTTGTTGAAGTCATGTGCACAACTCTGCTCGCGCACCGTGCTCCGGACACGGGTGCTGGAACCCCAGCGGGTAGAGACAAAACCCCACCGTACGAGCGTTGACCTGGAGCGCGCTCAAGCCCCTAGCGTCGCGTTAATGGACTACAAACAGCTGGGCGGCACCGGGCTCAAGGTCAGCGAACTGGGGCTCGGGGCAATGATGTTCGGGGACCGGACCTCCGAGGAGGACAGCCGGAAGATCCTGCAGACGTTCACCGATGCGGGCGGTACGTTCATCGACACGGCAGACGCGTACGGCGCCGGTGCATCCGAGGAGATGCTCGGACGCTGGCTGAAGACGCAGCGCCGTGAGGACTACGTGATCGCGACCAAGGTCTACTGGCCGGTGGAAACGCCTGATCGCGGGCTGTCTCGTAAGCGGGTTCTTCATGCCGTCGACGCCAGCCTGCGGCGGCTGGGCACGGACTACATCGACCTGTACCAGCTGCATGCCTGGGACGAGGACACCCCGCTGACCGAGACGCTGTCGACGCTCGACGGCCTGGTGCGGGGAGGCAAGGTCCGGTACGTCGGCGTCAGCAACTTCCGCGGGTGGCAGCTGCAGAAGGCGGTCGACCTGTGTACGCAGAACGGCTGGGAGCCGCTCGCGAGCCTCCAGCCGCTCTACACGCTCCTCGATCGCTCACCTGAGTGGGAGCTGCTGCCGGTCTGCCAGAACGAGGGGCTGGGTGTGGTCACCTGGTCCCCGCTGCGCTCGGGGTGGCTGTCCGGTGCGTTCCATCGCGGCATGACGGCACCCCCGGTGGACAGCAAGGTCTCGACGCCTGGGACGCATGCGTGGGAGCGCTACGCCAACGAGCACACCTGGCACGTGATCGACGAGTTGAACGCTGTCGCCGCCGAGACCGGGCGCACTGTGCCGCAGGTCGCGGTGCGCTGGCTGATGCAGCGTCCGGGCGTGACCGCACCGATCATCGGTCCGCGTACGCCGACGTACCTCGATGATCTCCTCGGCGCTGCGGACTTCACGCTGGCCCCCGAGCTGATGCACCGCCTCGACACCGCAAGCCGGCCCGCGTCCGTGCCGTACCCCTACTTCTTCTGAGCGGCCTGATTGCCGTAGTAGGTGATCTTGTCGTCCAGTACGTCGAGCGCGAGATTGAGCTTCGTCACCTCGCCGCGCAACCGGGTCCGATGATCCTCGAGCAACTCGACCAGCCCGGCCGGGCCGTCCGTGTGATCCCGCATCCGGCCCATGAACCGTTGCAGATCAGCGATCCCGAGCCCCGCGTTCCGCAAACACACCAGCAGCCGAACCCAAGCAACATCCCACTCGCTGTAAACCCGTTGCCCCGTACTCGTCCGCTCCACCGGCCCGAACAACCCCAGCCGCTCGTAGTAGCGCAAAGTATCCAGACTCAACCCAGTCTCTTCCGAAGCCTCAGCAGGCGCGTACGTCGTCATACCCCTATAACAGCACCCGCGCGTGCTACGCGGGTGCTCTGTCGTCGCGACGCCCCTCCGAGGCGCCCACTACACCCGCTCCCACCCACCCGTATCTTGCGGGCCAGCGTCCACGTGCAGCGGGCTGCCCGGCAACTCGATGGGGTTGGGGAGGATCTTCTACCCGATTCGGGACAGGATCCTCCCCAGATGCTCGACGCCAGCCCCCGACGCTCAGGCGTAGCACGCGTGGGGCTCTTACGCTTTTAGGCCGGACATTGCTATGGAGTCGGTTAGGTAGCGTTGGAGTAGGCCGAAGACGAGGAGGCTGGGGACTACCGTGATGGTGGCGCCGGCCATGACCTGGTTGATGGGGACTGCTTGGCCTTGGAGGGTGGCGAGGCCGACGGTGAGGGTTTGCATCTTGCCGGACTGGCCGATCACGAGCGGCCAGAGGAAGTCGTTCCAGTGCCACAGGAAGACGAAGATGCCGAGCGTCGCCAGGACCGGGCGGATCAGCGGCATCACGATCATGGTGAAGATCCGCCACTCGGGGGCGCCGTCGATCTCGGCCGCCTCGAACAGTTCGTCGGGGAGTTGCATGATGAACTGCCGCATCAGGAACACGGCCTGCGAGTTCGCCAGCGTCGGGACGATCAGGCCCCAGTAGCTGTCCACCCAGTCCAGCTTCGCGACCAGGATGTACGACGGGATCAGCGTCGCCTGGAACGGCACCATCAGCGTCGCCAGGAACGCCCAGAACATCACCTCACGGCCGGGGAACTTCTTCTTCGCGAACGCGTACCCGGCCATCGACGCGAACAGCAGGACGCAGGCGACCGACACCAGCGAGTACAGCAGCGAGTTGACCGTCCAGCGCGGGATGTCAGAGCTGGACAGTACGTTGCGGAAGTTCTCCAGCGTGAAGTGCGCCGGGTTCAGCGCGCCCGGGAACGTCTGCCCGCTCGGCGGCGCGAACGCGACCAGCACCATCGCCGCGAACGGCACGATGGTGACGATCGCGGTCAGCGCCAGCAGGGTCGGCAACGTCAGCCGTGCTGTCGTACGCCGTCCCGCCGCGGGCCGGTCGACCACGGGACGTACCGGTGGTCGATCGAGTACCTGAGCCATCTAGTCGTCCCTCCCGACGAGCCGGCGCTGTACGAGCGAGACGATCAGCACGATCAGGAACAGCACCAGACCGATCGCGCTGGCGTAGCCGAAGTCGAAGTACTTGAAACCGCTGTCGTACAGGAAGTACACGATCGAGTAGCTGGCGTGGACGGGGCCGCCGCCGGTCATCACGTACATCGCGTCGAAGACCTGGAACGCGCCGATCGTCTCGATCACCAGTACGAAGAACAGCACCGGCCGCAGTTGCGGCAGCGTCACGTACCGGAACCGTTGCCAGGTCCCCGCACCGTCGATCATGGCCGCCTCGAGGTACGACTTCGGGACCGCCTGCAGGCCCGCGAGCAGGATCAGCATCGAGTATCCGAAGCCCTTCCAGGCCGACGTCACCGCGATCGACGGCAGTACGGTCGAGGACTGGCTGAGGAAGTCGATCGGGCCGATGTTCACCAGTCCGAGGATCGAGTTCAGCAGGCCGTCCTGGACGTCGTAGATCCACTTCCAGATCACTGCGGCCAGGACGATGCTGGTCACGTACGGCAGGAAGAACACGCCGCGGAAGAAGCCGCGGTTCCAGACCACCTGGTGCAGCAGGATCGCGGTGCCGAGCGAGAGCAGGACGGTCAGCGGTACGAAGATCACCGTGTACGTCAGCGTGACCAGCAGCGCGTCGTGGAACATGTGGTCCGACAACAACCGCGTGTAGTTGTCGAGGGCAATGAAGTCCCACTTCCCGCTGATCCGGTAGTCGGTCAACGAGAGCAGCAACGCCCCCACCACCGGCAAAAACCGGAAAGCCAAGAACAAGACCAGCATGGGGGCGACGAACAGCAGGCCGACCCAAGGGCGTTTCAGCGCGCCGCGCCGCCCTGCGGGCGGCGCGGCGCGGGAGAAGAGGCGAGACCGGCCCGGCTGCTTCCCCGGGCCGGCGGATCCAGCCCGGGCCGGGCCTGCGGCGGGTCCCGCCCGACCCGCCGCCGTGTCTGGCTGGCTGGCCTCGGTCAACGTTGTCTCGACAGGAGGTCGTTGGCCTGCTTGGCGGCGTCGTCGAGGGCCTGCTGGGGCTGCTTCTTGCCGGTCAGCACGGCCTGGATCTCCGTGCTCAGGAACGACATGATCTGCCGTGCCGCCGGGTTCGGCTCACCCGGGACGGCGTCCTGCAGCGCCGCGGCGAACTTCGGCGCGTTCGGGTCGGCCAGCTCGGACTTCGCGTCGCTGCGCGGCGAGTAGTACCCGGAGGCCTTGGCCAGCGGGTCCAGCTGGGCCGGCTGCATCATGAACGTCAGGAACTTCTTCGCGCCGTCGATGTTTTCCGACGCCGCGTTCACGACCAGACCGCCGGGCAGCCCGAGCGCGGCCGCCTTCTGGTCCTTCAGCGGCGTACCGATCTCGACGTTCGCCGCGCCCCAGGTCTTCGCCACGGTCTGCGCGTCGGCCAGTACGGAGCTGAACGACATCGCGACCTTGCCCTTGCCGAACGGCGAGTCCGCCGGCACGTTGCCCGCGGTCAGCGCGGTCTTCGGGATCGCGTCCTCGTCCCACAGCGTCTTCAGGAACGTCAGCGCCTTCAGCCCCGGCTCCTGGTTGAACGTGACGCTCTTGCCGTCGTCGGCGAACACCTTCCCACCGGCCTGCCACAGCAGCGGGTAGAAGTTCAGGTTCAGCGTCGCCTCCGGCGAGGCCGAGTAGTCCAGCGTCTGGAACCCGGCCGCCTTCAGCTTCGGCGCGGCCGCCTTGACCTCGTCCCAGGTCTCCGGCGGCGTGGTGATCCCGGCCTTGGCCAGGACCGTCTTGTTGTACATCGTCGTGGTGACGGTGTGGTAGATCGGTGCGCCGTACACCTTGCCCTGCACGGTCAGACCGGGCACGGCCGACGGCAGGAACTGGTCCTTGAGCGGGTTGACGACGTCGTCGACCGGCTCCAGGTTGCCGTTCACGACGTACTGCGGGATCTGGTCCGGGATCATCGGCAGCACGTCCGGGCCCTTCTTGCCGGAGAACGCGGCCGCGAGCTTCTGGTCGCGGTCGGTCCAGGGCTGCTGCTCGATCTTCAGGTCGATCCCGGAGTTGGCCGCCTCGAAGTCGGTCTCGACCTTCTTCCAGTACGTGTCGTTGGCCGCCTTGTCGGCGATCACCGGGTACATCCACAGCGTCAGGCTCTTCTTGCCCCCGCTGCTGCTGTTGTCGTCGCTGCCGCCGCAGGAACTGAGCGCGGCGGCGAGAACGAGCGCCGTGAGTGGTGCCGCGATGCGGCGGACGGTGGATCTCATCACACCCCCAGGGTGTCCGGAAGTCAGGGCCGGAATGGGTTGAACCGAATAACGGTCAGGACCGAAAGTAGCCGGGGCGAATTTCGGATGTCAACGGCTGATATCAATCCGGAACAGCTCCGAGCCGCTCGTCATCAGCAATTGGTGGTCTCCCCGGACGCCCAGCCGCCGGTGCGCGTGCTCGACGAACAGCGTCGGGACGGACTTGTTCCCGGGCGCGATCCGGTAGATCTTGTTCAGGTCGATGCTCACGTAGACGGCCTCGGAGGTGGCAACGAGGTCGCCGCTGGAGGTCGTCGTCCCGAGCGTGAAGGACTTCTTCAGCTTGCCGCTGTCCGGGGCGACCGCGAACACCGTCTTGCCGGCCACGCCCCAGAGCAGGCCGTCCGGCCCGATGGCGACCGACGAGACCGTCGCCGCACCTGGCACCGGTACGGTCTCCCAGAGCTTCTTCTTCTTGGCCACGTCCCACGCGAATACTGTGCCCGCCTCCCGGGTCGGGGGTGTGGTGGTGAGGCCGCCGGCGATCGACGTGCCGCCGTACACGATGCCGCAGTTCGCGGTGAGGCCGAAGACCGACTCGTCCTGGACGACGTTGCGGTACTTCTCCGCCGTACCGGTCTTCGGGTCGTAGATGACCAGGGCGCCGCCGAGCCGGTCGCCGTCCGGGACGGTGCCGACCGCGATCTTGCCGTTCACCTCGGCCAGCGCCCGGGCGCGGGTCTGGAACAGGTCAGGCTTCAGGTTGAGCGCCTGGACCGGGTTGTCCGGCGTCCCGGGCGGGCCGGGGGAGTACTCCGGGCTGCTCCACGGCTTCGACGTGTCGTACGAGTAGAGGCGGGCCTCCGGATAGGCGCCGATCCAGACCTTGCCGTCCGAGCCCTCCATCAGGGCCTCGACCTGCGAGAACCGGTTGAACGTGGTCGCGCCGGTGTCCGGGTTCACCACCGACACGCCGCCGTTCAGGAAGCCGCCGGCGTAGATGTTGTCCTTGCCTCCGGCCACCGACAGGATCTCGATCGGCTCCCGGCGGACCTTGGTCTGGAAGATCTCCGACTTGCCGGTCTGCGGGTTGTACCGGAACTCCTCGCCACGCCAGAGCGTGCCGACCACGCTGGTGCCCGGGTAGTCGGGCAGATTCAGGTCGGCGTACCCGATCGCGCGCGCGTTCTGGATCCGGCCGGTGAAGGTCAGGCCGGTACCGGTCAGCGTCTTCGTGGCCGGGTCGTACTTCTTCAGCTCGCTCGCCTGGATCATGTACAGCGAGCCGTCCGCGCCGATCGGCGAGATGTCCAGGCCGTGCTCGTTCTCGATCTCGTCGACCCAGGTCCGGGATGCGATGTCCCAGACGTACATCGGGCCGGGGAACGCGGTGCTGACCCGGGTGTACACGCGGCCGCCGCGGACGTTCAGGTCGTAGACGACCTTGTCCTTCGGGTCGCCCATGTTCGGCGGCGCCGGGATCTCGGTGACCGCGCCGCTGGCGACGTCGATCTCCTGGAAGTACGCGTCCGGCTCGGTGCCCGTGTAGAGCTTGCCGTCGGCGTAGTCGATGCTCTTCACGTACCCCTGGCCGGCCTTGATCGTGCCGTAGTCACGGACCGCGCCGGTCGTGTGGTCGAAGCTGAAGACGCGGCCGTGCGGGTACGTACCGCCGTACACGTTGCCCTGCTCGTCGACCGTGATCCGCAGGATGAACGACTCGTCGGCGAGCGGCCGCCCGAGGTCCTCGGCGGTGGTCGCGCCCGGCTTCAGCCGGTACAGGTGGCCGTTGTTGTACGTGCCGGCGTAGATGGTGCCGTCGGGCGCGGCGGCCACCGCGTAGCTGCCGCTGGCGCCGGGCAGTGCCACGGACAGCAGGCTGTCGCCGGTGGCCGGGTCGACGGCGTTCAGGTACGCCGGGCTGCCGCTGGACACGTTCCAGATCGCGGTCTTGCCGTTCGGGCCGGGCGCGACCGTGCCGCCGATCAGCAGCACGTCGGACAGCGGCGTACCGAGCGAGGTGATCGTCGCGGTCGGTGGATGGTGACCCGCCTGGGCTGGTGTGGCCGCCACAGTGGCGAACACCGTGGCGAGCAGTGCGGCGAGGGTCAGGGCGAGAAATGAGCGGACTGATCGCATGCGATTGCCTCCGGGGTGCCGTATTTACGGTCCTGTCCGAAAGTGAAGCCCTCGCGGCGTGACGAAGTCAACGCTTCAGCAGAATTTGCCACTACTGGCAGCGACCGGCCCGGTTACGGCCTCAGCCGTTAACCCGCGGGAGCTTCGCCAGCAGCTCCTGGAGCAGCTCGCGGGTCGCGGCGAGGTAGCTGTCGTCGCGCTGCAGCGCCCGCCGGAACGCGGCCAGCTCGGCCGGCGAGATCGTGTTCGAGAACGTACTGACCTCGGTCAGGTCGAGGCGCCGGTTGAACAGGTGCACGGTGTCGCGCCAGCGGTGCATCAGCCCGACCAGGTCGGCGTCCTTGTGCAGGCCGAGCGCACCGGACACCAGCGCGAGATCGACCGCCGACACGATCAGCCGCGGGTACACCTGCCGGCTCGTCGGGGCTTCGGGCGAGAACCGTGGGTCGTTCAGCAGCCGGGTGTTCTCGTGCAGCTCGTCCGCGACCGCCCGCAGCACCTCGGTCCGGCGTTCCGCCTCCGACGTCAGCCGTTCGACGAAGATGCCGGTCAGCCCGGCGACCAGCGTCAACGAGTTGACCGCGGGCTCCCAGCGCGAGTTCCCCGGCCAGATGAACCAGCTCACGCCCAGTACGAACGCGACCGCGAGCAGGCCGTACGTCACCCAGCTGACGACGGTCCGCCGGTTCACGTCGACCAGATGTCGTCGGCCAGGGTGTGCTCGGACGCACCGGCCGACTCCGGGGCGAGCAGCAGTAGCTCCAGGCCGAACGGGTTCGCCCGCCGGGCGTACCGGAACTGCGACTGGATCGCCTCGATCGGGGTCAGCTCGCAGGCCTCGGTGAGCCGCTTGAGGCGGTCGGTGGAGTACTTCCGGGTGGTGTAGAGCCGGATCGTGTCGCCGATCGGCAGCACCACCTCGGTGTGGTCGGGCAGCTCCATCCGGACCTCTTCGCCGGTGTCGTTCTGCCAGAGGATCTTGACCAGCAGCGCGTCGTCCTCGACCTCGCCGACGAACTTCACCAGCTCGTGGTTGATCTTCAGATCGGTGTTGTACCGCAGGGCACTGGTCACGAACTCGGCGAACGCCCGGGTCTGGTGGTACTCGTCCGCGGCCGCGTCGGCCGACTCTTGGTCGAGCCGGGTCGTACTGGCGACCTCGAGCAGCAGCCGGTCCTGCGGCCGCAGCACCCGGGTCAGCGTCTCGAGCAACTCCTCGTCGCTCTCGAAGTTGGCCAGGGTGTTGCCGGTGAGCGTGAACAGGATCGGTTCCTCGCCGACCAGCCGACCGAGCATCTGCGCCAGCTCGTCGACGTTGTCGTCGATCGAGAAGTCCAGCTGCACCGGCAGCACCTGGGAGACCGGGAACCGGGCCCCACGGACCGGCTCCAGGGTGCCCATCCGGAGCATCTCGGAGCTCATGTCGACCGGGATGTAGTACATGTCCGGGTTGTGCCGGAGCATGTCGCTGAGGATCGTGGCGTCCTTGACGCCGGTGCCGACCCCGAGGCTGACCAGGTGGAACCCGCCCTTCTCGACATGTGGCCGGAGCTTGCGCCAATGCCGCAGGAAGGACTCGGTCCCGGCCTTCATCACCAGGTAGAACGGGTCGTTGGTCGCGTTCGCCCAGGCGATCGTCGGCCCGATGCCCCAGTACGAGAAACCGGACGTGATCTGCTTGCCGTCGCCGGAGTCCGAGAACGGCCCGCGCAGGTCGCCGGTCAGCGTGGCCAGCTTGTCGGTCTGGTCCTCGCCGACGAGCAGCAGCGACCACGCGAAGTCGTCGTCGGCCAGCGCATGCTCGAGCTTCCGGATCACGGGTACCGGGTCGGTCACGTCTCACCCCTCACACGATGAGACGTCAGGCTATCGGTTGCCGCCGACCACTGCCCGGCGGTTGGCGGGTCAGCCGCGGGGTTACACCAGCGTGACTGCGTCGGCCTCCCGGCCCTTCGGCCCGTCGACGATCTGGAACTCGACGTGCTGCCCGTCCTCCAGCGTCTTGTACCCGTCCGAGACGATCTTGCTCCAGTGCACGAACACGTCGTCGTGCCCGTCGACGGCCAGGAAGCCGTACCCCTTGTCCGCGTTGAACCACTTCACGGTGCCGCGCACCATCGAATCTCCTCGACCACGGAACCTGCTTCACCCAGGCCCCTCGCGACCAGCAATCTTAATGGAGCCGCCCAGGAGCAGTGCCGTCCCCACCAAAGCCGCGCTCACCCACAGCGGTCCGCGGAAGCCGGAGACACCGATCGCGAGCCCGCCCAGTACGGGTCCGGCGGCCGCTCCGACGTTCAGCGCGGCGGTCGCAAGCCCACCGGCCAGTACGGGATGTTGCGAGCCGGCGTACAAGGCGTACGCGATCAGCGTCGAGCCGACCGCGAAGGACAGCGCTCCCTGCAACAGCACGAGGACGACGGACGGTACGAGGTACGCAGCGCTCAACGCGAACGCGCACCAGCCGAGCAGCAGGATGCCGCCGGCAACGAGTACGAGCCGGTCGTCGTGGCGGTCGGCGTACCGGCCCGCGACGGTCACGCCCGCGAACGAGCCGAGACCGAAGAGCGCGAGCAGCAACGGCACCCACGCAACGCCTATCCCGGTGACGTCGGTGAGGACCGGCGAGAGGTACGTGAACGAGCAGAACGTCGCGCCGTTCACGAGCGCACCGAGCAGCAGCATGACGGCGAGTCGTGGTGAGACGCCGATCCGCCCGACGGACGCCGGTCCCGTGGTGCGCGAGGGGACCGAGCGGAGGATCCCGATCAGCGCGGGCAGGGAGATGATCGCGACCGCCCAGAACGCGGACCGCCAGCCGAAGTACCTGCCGAGCACCGCCCCAGCTGGTACCCCGACGATGCACGCGAGCGTCGTACCGCCGAGAAGGACGGACGTGGCGCGGCCCTTGGCGTCCGCGCGGACGAGGCCGGTGGCGGTGGCGAGGGCGATCGCCAGGAAGCCCGCGTTCGCGAGCGCGGCCAGTACGCGGGTGGTCAGCAGGACGGTGAAGCTACTGGTCAGCGCGCCGACCACGTGGGCGCCGAGGAAAACGATCAGTGTCGCCAGCAGGGTCCGGCGGCGCGGCCAGCGGGCGCCGAGGACGGCGATCGCCGGGGCGCCGACGATCATCCCGAGCGCGAACGCCGACGTCAGCCAGCCGGCCGCCGGGATGGAGACGCCCAGGTCCTGGGCGATGTCCGGGCCGAGCCCGGAGAGCATGAACTCGGAGGTTGCCTGGGCGAAAACGGCCAGGCCGAGCAGATACAGCACAAATGGCAGTGCCAGAGAAGGCATGGAAGGACTCCGCAACCATGAGAAGACGTGCATGACTCGTCTCCGGCGGTTCCGGTGCCTGTGCACGGGAACGGCCGGTGGTTACGGTCTGTCCGCCTCCGGGCTGCTCACGCCCAGGAGCCTAGGGAACGGCGCTCAACGCCGTCCACCGAGTTACGTACGGCGGGAGGCTGCCAGGCCGAGGAGGCCGGCGGTGACCAGCAACAGGGCGCTGGTGACGCCCAGGTCGTCGGTCTGCAGGACGCCGTTGTCGGTGAGCATCCAGATCGTGGCCGCACCGGTCAGCACCGTGCCCGCCACCACGCCGGGCACGTCCGGCCGGGTCGGTCCGGTTCTGCGCTGCTGGCTCATCCGCGTTCCACCTTGATGCTGCCGAGTTTGAGGTTCAGGTCCAGGGTGACCTGCTCGCCTGCCTTGCCGTCCGCTCCGAGATCGTCGAGCGCCACCTTCGTATTATGCCCGCTGTGGTGGTTGTCGCCGAGGTAGGAGACGTCACCCATCTCGGTCGACAGTTGCCCCTTCAGGTCGACGTTCGCCGGCACCTTGACGATCACCTCGCCGACACCGCCGTTCACCTCGACCGTCGCGCCCGGGCCGAACGTCGCCTTGGTCAGGTCCAGGTGCACCGACCCGGCGTCGAACTGGTAGCTCGACCCGGTCGACGTGATCGTCGTACCGGTCGGCGCGACGTAGTTCGTGTCGGCGAAGTTCCGCGGTACGTCGGTGAACACCGTGCTCACGACCGCGCCGACGGCGAGCAGGATGCCGAGCGGGAGCAGCCCCAGCGTGCGGCCGACGAACCCGCCGAGCAGCATGCCGGCACCGAGCGTAGCCACGCCGACGATCAGCATCGTCGAGGTCGCCGCGCCGGCCAGCGCGGCGATGGCGATCGCGAGACCGGTCAGCACCACGACGATCGACTTGACCCCGCGCATGCCCTTCGCGGGCGGGGCGGACTGTTTGCCGGCGGCCGGCTGACTGCTCGAGGCCGGCTCGTCGACGTACAGGCCGAGGGGGTCGTCCTCGGTCCACACAGGCTGGACCGGTTCGACGGTGCGGTCCTGGGGTCGCTGTGGGGCCGAGGACGACGGGCCCGCCGGGGGTGCTGACGGGCCGGTCTGCGGGGGCGTGTACGCCGAGTTGTACTGCTGGCCGGCAGCGGGCGGCGTGTACTGCTGGCCGGGCGCCGGCGGCGTGTCCTTCGGCCGCGGCTGCTGGCCGGGCTTGCCACTGCCCTTGCGTTGCTTGGAGATCAGCCAGAGGATCCCGATCACGATCAGCGGACCGGGGATGAAGTGCCCGAACTTGAACGTCGACATGGTCGCGATCCCGGCGAACACGCAGATCCCGATCACCACCGGCCAGAACCACGGGTGGTCGATCCGGATCCGGTTGCCGAGCAGGCCCTGGACCACCGCACGGTCGCTGCCCTCGTCGGGCATCAGCGCCCAGGCGGCGACGTAGAAGATGATGCCGGGGCCGCTGATGATCAGTACGGCCATCACCACACGGACCAGGACCGGGTCGATGTTCAGCGCGCGGCCGATGCCGCCGCAGACGCCCGCGACCCAGCGGTCCGACCTGCTGCGCCGCCACGTCTGGGGGTTCTGGAGGCGGTTGCGGTCGAACCCGGCGGGTCCGTTCTGGTTCTGGTCCATGGCATCGATACTCACGCGAAATCCGGCGTCAGGCATCGGGGATGCACCCTGAAGGCCCCCGGAGTGACCCCAGTCCGGGAGGCCGGGCTCGGGGTTCTCCCCGAGCCGACCCTGAGCCTGACGGGCGGTCGTTGAGGAGCAGGCCGGGGACAAGCCTGCTGGTGTCCGGCCGATCCACATGTGACGATCGTTGTGATGAGCCAGCCAGCAGCCGCGCCGCCGGGCGGATCCTCCAGCAACGGAGGCCAGCCCGAGGTTACGCCTGGCCCCGGTCAGAACCAGAGCCAGAACCAGTGGCGCTACAAGGGCTGGGGTCCGCAGGGGCCGGCCGGGCAGTACCAGGGCCCGTACGCCGCCTACGCGGCCCGGATGGGCAATCCGCCGCCGTATACGCCGTACACCGGTCTGCCGCCGCGCCCGAGCGCCGAGGCCCCGCGACCCGGTGCGGATCCGCGGCCGAGCACCGAGCCGCCACGCCGGGCGTACCGGCGTACCGAAGGGCGCGTGATCGCGGGTGTGGCGGGCGGCATCGCTGACCACCTCGGCGTGTCGGACACCGTCGTACGGCTGGTGCTGATCGCGACCACCGTGTCCGGTGGGTTCGGCATCCTGATCTACGCGGCGCTCTGGTTCCTGATGCCGCTCGCGCCGGAGACGGTGCCGGGCGCTCCCGGGCTGGCCGCACACACGCGGAGCGGGCTGCGGAGCGACGAACCGCCGGCGCCGGTCACCGAGGCGAAGCAGCGCAAGCGCGAGAAGAGCCGCGGCCAACTGCCGGCCCTGGTGGCGATCGGGATCGGGCTGTTGATCCTGCTCCAGGTCGCCGGGTTCGGCGTCGCCGGGAAGCTGTTCTGGCCGCTGATCTTCGCGGCGACCGGTCTCGCGCTGATCTGGCGGCAGGCCGACGAGAGCCAGAAGGACAAGTGGACCCAGGACATCCGGGTCCCGATCCTCGGGCTGGTGCTCGGCAAGGGCGGCTGGAAGTCGCTGGTCCGGATCGGCGTCGGGCTGGTCCTGATCGGTACGGCGGTGACGCTGTTCCTGGTCCAGAACGGCCGGCTCTCGATGGTCGGCGACGTACTGATCGCGCTGCTGCTCGCTGTGGTCGGCATCGGTGTCATCGCCGGGCCGTGGGTGCACCGGCTGAGCCGCGACCTGAACTCCGAGCGCGCCGAGCGGGTGCGGTCCCAGGAACGCGCCGACATGGCCGCGCACCTGCACGACTCGGTACTGCAGACGCTGGCGCTGATCCAGAAGCAGGCCGAGGACCCGAAGGCCGTCGCCCGGCTGGCGCGTTCGCAGGAGCGCGAGCTGCGATCCTGGCTGTACGACGAGGAGCACGACGCCGACCAGACCATCGCCGGCGCTGCGAAACAGGCCGCCGCGGAGGTCGAGGACTCGCACGGCGTACCGATCGAGGTGGTCACGGTCGGCGACTGCGACCTGACCGAGCAGCTCGCGTCGATGGTCAGGGCCGCCCGGGAGTCGATGGTGAACGCCGCCAAGCACTCCGGCGCCGCGAAGATCGACGTGTTCGTCGAGGTGGACGGCGACCGGGTGGAGATGTTCGTCCGGGACCGCGGCAAGGGGTTCGACGTCGACGAGGTCCCGGACGACCGGCTCGGCTTGCGGCACAGTGTGATGGGCAGAATGGAACGGCACGGCGGCCGCGCAACGGTGCGGTCCGATCCGGAGACAGGCACCGAAGTGCGACTGGAGATGGACAGATGAGCAGCAGGCGCGTTGTCGTCGTCGACGATCACGACATGTTCCGGGCCGGAGTACGCAGCGAGATCGGCGCGTCGGTCGACATCGTCGGGGAGGGGTCCGACGTCGACACCGCGGTGAAGGCGATCGTCGGCACCGAGCCGGACGTCGTCCTGCTCGACGTGCACCTGCCCGGTGGCGGTGGTACCGAGGTGATGAAGCAGGTGCACCAGCGGCACCCGGACATCAAGTTCCTGGCGCTGTCGGTGTCGGACGCGGCCGAGGACGTGATCGGCGTGATCCGGGCCGGCGCCCGTGGCTACGTGACCAAGAACATCTCCGGTACGGAGCTGGTCGACGCGATCGGCCGGGTCGCCGACGGTGACGCGGTGTTCTCGCCGCGGCTGGCCGGCTTCGTCCTGGACGCGTTCTCCGGCGCCATCGACATCGCCTCCGTGGACGAGGACCTCGACCGCCTGTCACAGCGCGAACGCGAGGTCCTGCGGCTGATCGCCCGCGGCTACGCGTACAAGGAAGTCGCCCGCGAGCTGTTCATCTCCGTCAAGACCGTCGAGACCCACGTCTCGTCGGTACTCCGCAAACTCCAACTCTCCAACCGCCACGAACTAACCCGCTGGGCCACCGACCGCCGCCTGGTCTAGCCCCTACGAGGTCGGCTGCCAGTCGCGGCGGAGGAGGCCGTAGATCCAGCTGTCGGAGATGTCGCCGTCGACGATGCAGTCTTCGCGGAGGGTGCCTTCGTGGCGGAAGTCGAGTTTTTCGAGGACTCGGGCTGAGGGGCGGTTGCGGGTGTCGGCCTCGGCCTGGACCCGGTTCAGGTCGAGGGTGTCGAACGCCCATTGCAGTACGGCACGGGCTGCCTCCGTTGCGTAGCCGTGGCCCCAGGACGCTTCGGTGAAGCAGTAGCCGAGCGACGCGCTCCGGTAGTCCGGATTCCACCCGCTCAGGCTGCACCAGCCGATGAACTCCCCGTCGGACGTACGGTCGATCGCCAGCCGGGCGCCGGTCCCCTCCTCCGCCATCGTCCGGCACTTCGCGACGAACTGCCCGGCGCGGCTGCGCTCGGTCCACGGCGGCGAATCCCAGTACCGCAGCACATGCGCGTTGCTGTGCAGCGCGAAGAGCGCGTCCCCGTCCGCGTCGTCGAACGGGCGCAACCGCAGACGATCGGTGGTCAGCGTCGGCGTGGGCAGCAACATCAGCGACTCTCAGCTCGTCGGGTACAGGGGTTCAGGGTGGCGCGTTTCGGACCTGGCATGGATTCGCCACTCCGTATCGGCGGTCCGGGCTTGGTGGCTGTTATACCGTCGACTGTTATGGAGCGGAATCTCACAGCCGATCAGCTCGCGCTCTTCGAGAAGGA
Organism: Kribbella sp. NPDC048928; assembly: GCF_043197975.1. Lineage (NCBI taxonomy): Bacteria > Bacillati > Actinomycetota > Actinomycetes > Propionibacteriales > Kribbellaceae > Kribbella > Kribbella sp. NPDC048928. The sequence goes on from NZ_JBICUC010000013.1 coordinate 26,066, forward strand.
GTTCGCGTCGAACCCGCAGTACCGGGTCGTACAGAACGCCGTCACGCAGACGCCGGTCAACAGCATTGCCCTCGATCGCCAGGTCGTCACGTCGATGGACCATTCGGTGTCCCATCTGCTCGACGACTGGAAGGTCACGAACCAGAAGAAGAGCGGCCGGTGCTGGATGTTCGCCGGCCTGAACCTGCTGCGCGTCGGCGCCGCGCAGGAGCTCGGCGTCAAGGACTTCGAGTTCTCCCAGAACTACGTACTGTTCTGGGACAAGTTCGAGCGGGCCAACTTCTTCCTCGAGGCGATCATCGAGACCGCGGACCGGGATGCCGACGACCGTACGGTCGCGCACCTGCTGTCCGACCCGATCGGTGACGGCGGTCAGTGGAACATGTTCATCGCCGTGGTGCGCAAGCACGGCCTGGTGCCGAAGTCGGCGATGCCGGAGAGCGAGAGCTCGTCGGCGACCGCGCAGCTGAACGACATCCTGCGCAAGCTGCTCCGCCAGGGCGCGCGCGACCTGCGGGCGCTGGACGGCGCCGACGCGCGCCGCGACCGCAAGGGCGAGATCCTCACCACCGTGCACCGGGTGCTGAGCATCCACCTGGGCACCCCGCCGCAGAAGTTCCTGTGGCAGTGGAAGGACAGCGACAAGGGCTTCCACCGCGACGGCTGGATCACCCCGACCGAGTTCGCCGCGAAGTACGTCCAGCTGCCGGTCGACGAGTACGTCTGCCTCGTGCACGACCCGCGCTCGACCAGCCCGGCCGGCCGGACGTTCACCGTGGACTTCCTCGGCAACGTCATCGACGCCCCGCCGGTGGTGTACCTGAACGTCGACGTCGACCTGATGAAGAAGCTCACCCAGGACGCGATCGTCGGCGGCGAGCCGGTCTGGTTCGGCTGCGACGTCGGCAAGCAGATGAACGCGGACCTCGGCTACTGGGACGCGAAGCTGTACGACTACGCCTCGGTGTACGACACCGAGTTCACGCTCGACAAGGCCGAGCGCCTCGTACACCACGAGACGCTGATGACGCACGCGATGCTGTTCACCGGTGTCGACGTGGTCGACGGCGAGCCGCGCCGCTGGCGGGTCGAGAACAGCTGGGGTGACGAGAAGGCCGACAACGGCTTCTGGACCATGAACGACTCGTGGTTCGGCGAGCACGTCTTCGAGATCGCGGTCCGCCGGTCCGCCCTTCCCGCCGAGCTCCAGGCCCGTCTGGACGACGAGCCGATCGTGCTCCCCGCGTGGGACCCGATGGGCGCCCTAGCTCAGTAGCTTCAGCGCCTCGGCCGGGCGTTCCAGGGTCGGCAGATGGCCGGCCCAGGGGAGCTCGATGCGCTCGGCCGACGGCAGCCGTTCGGCGAGGTAGTCGGCGCTGTCGGTGAAGAACGCGTAATCATGCGCGCCCGTGATCAATCGCACGGGCGCGCTGATCTTTTCCGGCTCGACCGGCCACTCCTCGTTGTCCACGTCACCGGCCGCCAGTTGCACCTCGTACGCGTGCTTCTGCATCACGCGCAGCAGCTCACGGGCCTCGTCGTCGGCGTCCGGGCCGATCCAGTGCCGTACGGTCAGCTCGGTCGCACCGTCGACGTCGCCGGCCTCGAGCAGCGCCTCCTCCTCGGTCCACAAGGCGCGTAGCTTCTCGTCCGGCTCCACGTTGTCGGTGGGCGCACAGATCAGTACGAGCCGCGAGAACAGCTCCGGCCGCCGGCTCGCCACCTGCTGCACGACGTACCCGCCGAACGACGCACCGACCCCGACGACATCCCGCGCGCCGACCTCCTCGAGCACCTCGAGCACGTCACCCGCAGCGGAGTACTGCGGCACCAGCGGCGTCTCGCCGTACCCGCGCAGATCGAGCGTGATCACCCGATGACTGCCCTGCAACTCCGCCACCTGCTGCGCCCACATCCGCGAATCCGCCACCCCCGCATGCACCAGCAACACATCCGGCCCGTCCCCACACACCACATACGAAATCGTCATGGCTGAACCTTCGCGGTGCAGAGGCTCTGTGGGCAAACCGAATTAGAGCCGGATGACGGTGAAGGCTTCGGCGTAGTGGTTGGTGGGGAAGCCGGCGGTGCTGGCTACGCGGGCGAAGTTGGTGCGGATGGCGGTGCTGAGGCCTTCGGGGTCGCGGTGCTGGCTGGCGTGCGACATCAGCGCGGCCAGCTTCTGGTCGAACGTGTCGGTGACGTCGACGTAGTGGTTCGCGACCGGGTGGTCCATCATCCACAGCTCGCCGACGTCCCACGCCTCTTCGGCCAGGTCGTCGTAGGCGTACGGGTTCCCGGCGGCCGGGTAGAACGCACGGACGGTCGCCTCGGCCGCAGCCATGTGGTCCGGATGCGAGACCTGCAGACGATTCCAGGAGCGTTCGGGCGACTGGGTGAGCAGCCGTTGTGGGCGGACCGTACGGATCACCCGGCTGATGTCGCGGACGAGTTCGGCGGTCGGCTCCACGGCGCCGTCCTGGTACCCGAGAAAGTGCAGGTCGCGGACGCCGACGTGGTGCGCGGCAGTCGTCTGCTCCTCCCGCCGTACGCCCGGAATCTCGGCGCGGTCGCGCTCCGGCTCGAAGCCGCCGGCCTGCCCGTCGGTGACGATGCAGTACTGCACCTCGATGCCTGCCTTGGTCCACAACGCGACCGTCCCGGCGCCGCCGAAGTCGATGTCATCGGGATGCGCAACAACCACCAGAACCCGCTCAACCTCGCTGTCAGGTCGCGGATCAGCCTCAGGCACACTCACAAGGCGACCCTAACTGTTTGTGCCAGCAGGCACAGTTGGATTCATGGAGTTCGGTGGGAGCTGGGATCCGACCGACGCCGGCTTCGACCCCGATCGGCTCGCGGAGGCGATCGGGCTGGTCGAACGGCGCGAGGGGATCGCGCAGTTGTGTGTCGTCCGGGAGGGGCGGGTGGTGCTCGACCGCTCCTTCGGGTGCTCACCGAACGCATTGTTCTGGCTCTTCTCCGCGAGCAAGCCGTACCTCGCCGTCGTCATCCACCAGCTGGTCGAGTCCGGGCGGTTGCACCTGGACGACGCGGTCGCGGCGTACTGGCCGGAGTTCGCGCAGAACGGGAAGCGTGAGATCACCGTTCGCGAGGTGCTGCGGCATCGGTCCGGGTTGTCGCACGCCGGCTCGTTCCTCGGTGACGCGCGGGCGATGGGCGACTGGGAGCGATCGCTGCGCAGGATCGAGGAGGCCAAGCCGCGCTGGCCGATCGGGACCGTCGCGTACAGCCCGCTGGCGTTCGGGTTCGTGCTCGCCGAGGTTGCGCGGCGGTGCAGCGGCCTGCCGATCGACGAGCTGGTACGGCAGGGTGTGCTCGAACCGCTCGCGCTCGGCGACACGTACCTCGGGCTTCCCGCCGAGCAGTGGGGGCGGCACGTTCCGATCAAGGCATCCGGTGCGGCCGGGCCGTTCTTCCAGTCGGTGCTGAACCGGCGCAGTACGCGCGCGGCCCTCGTACCGGCGGCCGGAATCTCGGCGACGGCACGCGACCTCGCCACGTTCTACCAAGGGTTGCTGGTCGGCGCGCTGCTCGATCCGGAGACGCTCGCGATCGCGGTCGAACCGAGCAGCGAGGGCGAGCTGGACCGGACCGCACGGCTGCCGATCCGCTGGTCGCAGGGATTCCAGCTCGGCGGGCCGCGCTGGCTCGAGGGCGCGGTGTCGCAGCTCGGTTCGCTGAGCAGCCCGCGTACGTTCGGCCACAACGGCAGCAACTGCTGCATGGGTTGGGCCGACCCGGACCGCCGGATCGCCTACGCCTACCTGACGAACCGCGTCGGCCGCCCCACCCTCGACGCCCACCACCACGCCGCAGTAGCCGACAAAGTCCTCGCCGCCGCCCTGTAGCGGATCGCCAGGCCATCACAATCGCGCGGTCCGGCCGGTCGCAGGCGAGAGCACGCGCCGGGCAGCCAATTGTGATGGCCTGGGGATCCGGGATTAGGTAAGGGCGACGGCTGGGAGGCGTTCTTCGATGACGTGGTCGACGATGCCGTAGGCCTTGGCGCCCTCGGCGGACAGGACGTGGTCGCGATCGGTGTCGTGGCGCAACTGCGCGACGGTCTGGCCGGTGTGCCGGGCGAGGATCTCCTCCACCTGGCCGCGGACCCGCACCACCTCGTCCGCCTGCAGGATCAGGTCCGGGATCGTGCCCTGACCGCGCCCGGCCGGCTGATGCAGGACGACCCGCGCGTGCGGCAGGATCGCCCGGCGCCCCGCGGTCCCCGCCGCCAGCAGCACCGCTCCGGCGGAGATCGCCTGCCCGACCCCGTACGTCGCGACCGGCGCCTGGATGTACTGCATGGTGTCGTAGATCGCCAGCATGGCGGACATGTCGCCGCCCTCGCAGTTGATGTAGAGGTTGATCTCCGCCTCGGGGCTGTCGGTCTCCAGGTGCAGCAGTTGCGCGATGATCGCGTTCGCCACTCCGGAGTCGATCGGCGTACCGAGATAGACGATCCGCTCGGTCAGCAGGTGCGAGTAGACGTCCATGATCCGCTCACCCCGCGGGTGTTGCGCGATCACGTTCGGGATCGTGTACGAACTCATGCGGCTGCCCTCCTCGGCATCACCTGGTCGAAGGACTCGACGATGTGGTCGATGAACCCGTACTCGCGGGCCTGTTCTGCGGTGTACCAGTGGTCGTGCAGCGAGTCCTCGTGCACCACGTCGAACGGCTGCCCGGTGTCGCTCGCGATCAGGCCGAGCACGGTGTCGCGGATGTGCCGCAGGTCGTTCGCCTGGATCTCGATCTCGACGGCGGAGCCGCCGATCCCGGCCGAGCCCTGGTGCATCAGGACCCGGGCGTGCCGCAGGGCGTACCGCTTGCCCGGCGTACCGGCCGACAGCAGGAACTGCCCCGCGCTGCAGGCCAGTCCGATCGCCAGCGTCGACACGTCGCACGGCACCAGCCGCATCACGTCCCGGATCGCCAGCATCGACGGCACCGAGCCGCCGAGCGAGTGGATCCAGAACGCGATGTCGGCGTCCGGGTCCTCGGCCGCCAGCGTCAGGATCTGGGTGGCCAGCAGGGTCCCGTTGTCGTCGTCGAGGGTTCCGTCCAGTACGACGATGCGCTGCCCGAACAACCGCTGCCGCGCGGTCTCGTTGAACAGCGGCGGTTTCATGTCTTCTGCCATGTCATCCACCTTGACCGCCCGCACGTCGGCGTCCCAGCTTTTCTGCTGACGGCAAGTCTGCCCACAGCAAAGCCGACAGTGAGGACGGGCCGGAGCTCGCCGACGTCGTCGCGTACCTCGCCGCGAAGGACTACGAGGGCACGATCGAAGGTGTACCGGGGTTGCGGGTCACCTCGTACGACGACCACAACGCCAAGCTGCACTGGATCGGCACCGGCACCCCGGTCACGCTCCAGCTCACCCGCCAGTCGTCCTAGAGCGCCTTCGCCAACTGGTTCTCGAAGCCGGGCGGGAATGCATGGCCGAGCCCTGGCAGGTGCTCGATCGTGCAGCCGAACGCGGTCAGCCGATCGGCCATCCCGTCCACGACCTCGAGCAGGTCGTCGTCGGCGCCGATCCAGATCGTTGCCGGTGACAACTTTCCGGCCGGGGCGTCCGGGAGCTCGCGCAGTGCCGGTGCCAGTACGAGGACTCCGGCGGCCGGCGACGGCTCGGCGGTGAGGGCCCAGTCGAGGGCGGCCCGCCCACCGGCCGAGAACCCGGCGGCCACGACAGGCAGCCCTTGCAGCTCGGTCGGCAACTGCGCGAGAGCGCGCGCGATGTCCGCGATCGCCTGCTCGCGGTCCGGCCAGCTGTGGTACCTCGGCGACATCCGCCGCGACGACTGCACGCTGACCAGCGCATGCCCGCGCTCGAGCACGCCGGCCCAGTCGCGCTGTGCGTGCGCGGCCGTCTGCCCGGCGCCGTGCAGCGCCACGACGACACCCTGAGGCTGATCCGGTACGTCGATGAGCGCCGGTACGACGTCGTCCGACACCCGCTCCGCCGACACCCCGAGCAACTTGTCGAACTCGGGCCGCCCCTGCAGCGACTCCAGGTCCTCGTCGTCGGCCAGGGTCTCCGGCAGCCACCACGCGCCGGCAGCACTCGCGTCCTCCAGGACGCGCAGTGCACGGTCCGGGTCGCCGCTGACAGCGAGGATGCAGGCCTTGAGCAGGGCAAGCTCCGCCATCCAGCCGTCGAGCCCGTCGCTTCCCGCATCCAGCGCCTGCAGCGCCTCGTCGTACTGCTCCGCCTCGTACAGCGCGTAAACGCGGCCGTCGAGCTCGTCGTACCGCGCCGTCAGCTCCATGCCGAGCACCCTAGATCCCCCGCGACCACCCGTCAGCTCATTTCGACGCAACCCGCAGTGACTAGGGTGAAGACGTGACTGCACCGAACATCGTCGTTGTGTACGCGGACGACCTCGGGTACGGCGACCTGGGATGTTATGGCGGTGAGCAGGGGGTCAGTCCGCATCTTGATGCGCTCGCGGCGAGCGGGGTCCGCGCGACGTCGTGGTACTCGAATGCGCCGGTCTGCTCGCCGTCGCGGGCAGCGCTGCTCACCGGACGGCACCCGGTCAACACCGGCGTCACGCAGATCCTCGGCGGCGCACGCCGTACGCCTGGGCTGCCGCCGGATCAGACGACCCTGGCCTCGATGCTCCGCGAGCAGGGCTATGCGACCGGTCTGTTCGGGAAGTGGCATCTGGGCGTCGCGCCGGAGTACCGGCCGCGGGCGCACGGGTTCGACCGGTTCTTCGGGATCCTGGCCGGCTGTGTCGACTACTACTCGCACATCTTCTACTGGGGTCAGGCCGGTGGGACGGACCCGGTGCACGACCTCTGGGACGACGACGAGGAGGTCTGGCGCAACGGCGAGTACCTGACCGGACTGATCACGCAGCGTGCGGTCGAGTTCATCGAGCAGCAGCAGGACCGCCCGTTCTTCTGCTACGTGCCGTACAACGCACCGCACTATCCGATGCACGCGCCGCCGGAGTACCTCGAACGCTTCGCGCAGCTGAGCCCCGACCGGCAGACGATGTGCGCGATGATCGCGGCGATGGACGACGGCGTCGGCGAGATCCTCGCGGCCCTGGAGCGGACCGGTCAGCGCGACAACACGATCGTGGTCTTCTCCAGCGACAACGGCCCGTCGACGGAGACCCGCAACTGGCTCGACGGCACCGAGGACCGCTACTACGGCGGTACGGCCGGTGGTTTCCGGGGGCACAAGGGCAGCCTGTTCGAGGGCGGTATCCGCGAGCCGTTCCTGATCAGCTACCCGGACGGCCTGCCCGCCGGAACGGTGTGTGATGAGCCGGCGCAGATGTCGGACGTCGTCCCCACGGTCCTCGCGCTAGCCGGGCTGCCCGCGCCTGAGGTAGATGGTGTGGATGTCTCTGCGGTGTTGCGGGGTGCGAGCGCGGCGCCGGAACGGTCGCTGTTCTGGTCGCACGCCGAGCAGCTTGCGGTGCGTGACGGCGACTGGAAGCTCGTACTGGACCCCTGGCTGGATTTCGATCGGAAGCTGGACGTCGACGTCCACCTGGCGAACCTCGCCGAGGACCCTGGTGAGCAGGTCGATCTCAGCTCGGCAGAGCCCGCGATCGCCGAGCAGCTGACCACGCGAGTACGGGAGTGGTACGCCGCACAGACAGCAGCCCAGACACCCGGCTGACCGCCCGGAGGACCGCCCGTGGGACGCGCTGTTCGAACCGGTTTTCGGTAACTGTCGGCGGGAGCGCCTAAGGTGTTGGGTGATGACTACGCTGTTCTCGCCTGATGAGCTCCCGGTGCCGCTGGAGGAGCCGAAGACGTCCCGCCCCGACCCGGACAAGCTGCTCGAAGGGCTGAATCCGCAGCAGCGGGCGGCGGTCGTGCACGCCGGCAAGCCGCTGCTGGTGGTCGCCGGTGCGGGCTCGGGCAAGACCCGGGTGCTGACCCGCCGGATCGCGTACCTGCTGGCCGCGCGCGACGCGCATCCCGGGTCGATCCTGGCGATCACGTTCACCAACAAGGCCGCCGCCGAGATGCGCGAGCGGGTGGTGGAGCTGGTCGGGCCGCGGGCGAAGATCATGTGGGTCTCGACGTTCCACTCCTCGTGTGTGCGGATCCTCCGCCGCGACATCAAGCGGTTCGGGATCAGCTCGACGTTCTCGATCTACGACGACACCGACTCGCGGCGGCTGATGACGCTGGTCTGCCGCGAGCTCGACCTGGACGTCAAGCGCTACAACCCGCGCGCCGTGCTGAACTGGATCTCCACCCAGAAGAACGAGCTCGTCGACCACGAGACGGCTGCCTCAAAGGCGGAGAACCATCTCGAGCAGACCTACGCCGAGTGCTACAAGATCTACCAGGAGCGGCTCGCCCAGGCGAACGCGCTGGACTTCGACGACCTGCTGATGACCACGGTCAACCTGCTGCAGGCCTTCCCCGAGGTCCGGGAGTACTACCGCCGCCGCTTCCGCCACGTGCTCGTCGACGAGTACCAGGACACCAACCACGCGCAGTACACGCTGATCCGTGAGCTCTGCGGGGAGGACGAGCCGAGCACCGACGGTCCGGCCGTGCCGCCCGCGGAGCTGATGGTGGTCGGCGACTCGGACCAGTCGATCTACGCGTTCCGTGGGGCGACGATCCGCAACATCCTCGCCTTCGAGGAGGACTTCGCCGGCGCCGAGACGATCCTGCTCGAGCAGAACTACCGCTCCACCCAGACGATCCTGACCGCCGCCAACGCGGTGATCTCGCGCAACGAGGGCCGCAAGGCGAAGAACCTCTGGTCCGACCAGGGCCAGGGCGAGCAGATCGCGGTGTACGTCGCCGACAACGAGCACGACGAGGCGCAGTTCGTCGCCGACGAGATCGACCGGCTCGCCGACGCCGAGTCGGTGAAGCCGTCCGACGTGGCGGTGTTCTACCGGACCAACGCGCAGTCCCGGGTGTTCGAGGAGGTCTTCATCCGCACCGGCCATCCGTACAAGGTGGTCGGCGGCGTCCGGTTCTACGAGCGCAAGGAGGTCCGCGACGCGCTCGCGTACCTGCGTGTCCTGACGAACCCGGAGGACACGGTCTCGCTGCGCCGGATCATGAACGAGCCGAAGCGCGGGATCGGCGACCGGGCCGAGGCTGCGATCGAGGCGCTCGCCCAGCGGGACCGGATCTCGTTCGCGCAGGCGATGCGCCGGGCCCAGGACGCACCGGCGATGGCGTCGCGCTCGCTGAACGCGGTGCAGGCGTTCGTGGACATCCTCGACGAGCTGACCGCGATGGTGGACTCGGGCGCCCCGCCGGACGACATCCTCGACGTCGCGCTGCACCGCTCGGGGTACTACGAGGCCCTGCAGAAGTCCCCCGACCCGCAGGACGAGACCCGCCTGGAGAACCTGGACGAGTTCATCTCGGTCGCCCGCGAGTTCGTCGAGGAGCGCACCGCGGCGGGCGAGCCGGCCGATCTGCAGGCGTTCCTCGAGCGGGTCGCGCTGGTCGCCGACGCGGACCAGATCCCGGACCCGGCGAGCGACGGCGTGGTCACGCTGATGACCCTGCACACCGCGAAGGGCCTGGAGTTCCCGGTCGTGTTCCTGACCGGCATGGAGGACGGCGTCTTCCCGCACTCGCGGTCGCTGACCGACCTGAAGGAGCTGGAGGAGGAGCGCCGGCTCGCGTACGTCGGCATCACCCGGGCGCGGCAGCGGCTGGCGATCTCCCGGGCCGCCGTGCGTTCGGCGTACGGCGCTCCGCAGCACAACCCGCCGTCCCGGTTCCTGGAGGAGATCCCGTCCGAGCTGCTCGACTGGCGCCGCGACGAGTCCGCGATCACCCGCTGGTCCGGCACCGGCACGAGCCGCGGCAGCGGGATCCCGAGCCGCTACGAGCCGACCCGCAAGTCGGCCTCCGACAAGCCCGTGATCAGCCTGAACCCGGGCGATCGGGTGGTGCATGACAGCTTCGGCATGGGCACCGTCGTCGTGGTCCGCGGCGAGGGCCAGCAGGCCCAGGCGGACATAGATTTCGGCTCGGAAGGCGTCAAACGCCTCCTGCTCCGCTACGCACCCGTGGAAAAGATCTAAGTCAACTTCTTGGCCTTGTACGTTGCATCTGGGCCGGAGATTGAGACAATCAAGGATCTTCGGCCCCTCCCCGGAAGTGCGCCCCCATGTCCAAATCGTCCGCTGCCGGCCGCCGGATCATCCTGGCGGGAGCCAATCCTGGCCTGCGGCTGTTCGACGAGAACGGCAAGGTCACGGCGTACGCGTCGATCTGGATGGTCGACTGGTCGATCCGTGGCTCCGGGACTGCGGTCGTGCTCTGGTTCGACGGCATCGTCCGGGTGGTCTCCGAGGACGTCGACCTGGCCGCCTGGCTGGAGCGGTACTTCGTCCGCTCGTTCCTCGAGGTGCAGGGCCTGCCGTGGCACGAGCCGGCCGTCGAGCGTGACCTCGTCCAGGTCTCGATGAACCTGGCCGACGGGCTGAGCGCGAAGGCCGCGGACATCCAGATCGAGATGGGCGGCGTCCTGGACCGGCGACTGTTCGCGACCGACAACTTCCAGCTCGCCGAGGGCAACCACAGCCTCAGTCTGGTGATCGCTCCGGTCCGCTCCGCCACCGTCTCCATCGGCGGCGCCTCGGTCCCCGGCTTCGTCCAGGTAGACGGCTCCCCGGACCGCCCCGGCTCCTCAGCCTTCCTCACCACCGCCGAAATCTGGCAGCGCTAGACCCAGGGGCTGGGATAGGCCACCGCCGGATCCTTGATTCGGTACGTCGGCATCTGCTCGTCCAGCCAGGTCTGCTGGAACGCCACCCCCGTCTGCGCCTCGAGATGCGCGAGGCACAGCGGGACGTCGGTGCCCGGCTCCGGTCTGGGCCCGATCGCCCAGGCCGGCCGCGTGTCGAACTGCACCTCGTACGGGTAGTACGCCGTCACCGAGTTGAATCTGGCCGTGATGCGGCCGTCCTTGGCCTCGGTCAGCTGTCCATCGGTGTTCTGGTTCCAGTACACGCTGAAGAAGTGGCCGCCGACCGAGCACCGCCTGGCGACCTCGGGGATCGAGCCGGTCCAGCCGTTGCTTTCCAGCAGGACGGTGAAGTCACCGACCTGGCGCAACTGGAGGTGAAAGGTGAGGTGGTCCGGGAACGTCTCGAGTTGCAATTCGGAGGCCTCGCGGAAGGTGTGCTCTCCAAGCGCTGCCTCCGCGCCGTAGGCCTCGAGGAGCAGCGCTGCTGGACTCGTACTGACGGCGATCGTCGCATCGATCCAAGTGATCCAGCCGTAGTCCGTCAAGTGAGGGCCCACCAGTTGTCCATCCGGGCGACCGGGCGCTGGTCACCAGCGAGTGCGCGCTCCAGTCGCAGCAGGAAGGCGGCGATGCCGGCTGCGCCTTGCATCCAGCCGGGGCCGGGTGGCAGGAGAGGGTCTGGGGCGGTGTGCTCCAGGAAGCGCCAGTAGCCCTCGGGGTAGGCGTGGTCGACGAGGGTGTCGCCCATCAGTACGGCGAACTCCAGGTCCTGCTCGGCGCCGTTGTGCTGCCAGGCGTCGAGGAAGGTGTCGCCGACGCCGGCTGTGCCGCAGCAGCGGCCGTCGTTGTCCCAGAAGCCGGGGTGCAGGCGCTCGGGGATCCCCGAGTAGCGGACCCCGTCCAGACACCGGCTGTGCCACGTTCGCGGCGTTTCACCGGCGATCTGCGGTACGTCGGCGTACTCCAGCGCGCTGAACGTCAATGCTGTACCGGCGCCGCCGTGGCACCAGTTGAACGTGTACTCGTCGCCGTGCCGTTTCGCCCACGGGATCACCCGCGGCACCCTGAAGCCGCGGTCGTCGGTGATCCCGAGCGTCACCAGGTGTTCGGCCCCGCGGCGTGCGACCTCGATCAGTTCAGGACGGCCGAGGTCGACGCCGGCGACCGCGAGCGCCGCCACGATGCCGGCGAGACCGTGCGAGAAGTTCGGCATCGCGGTCGCTTCGTCGCTGCGGAACCGGCGGGACACGAACTCCCAGTTCACGCCGGTCGGCAGCTCCTCCCTTTCCCCGAGCAGTAGATCCACGGCCCGGTTCGCGAGTTCGCTCCCGGGCCTACTTGTCTCGGGGCCGTGCCGCATCGCCCAGAGCGAGCCGAGCAGGATCGCGCCGGTCCCGAGCGTGACGTCGTTCGCGACCGCGCCGGGCGCGTACCGCGGCTCGTCCAGGAAGCTCTCCGGCCAGCCGTTGCCGGTGGCAATGGTCTCCAGCCGCGCGAGGATGGCGCTCGTACCGGGCTGGCCGAGAGCGGTGAGGACACCGATCGAGCTGACGAGCCCGTCGAAGAACGTGGTGTCCGTGGTGGTGGGGATCGCGGCCCGGAGGCGCTCACCGATCGCGGCGGCCAACTCGTTCTCAGAGGTTGTCCAAGGACGAGTCAGGCGGATCTCCTCCAGGGTGTACGCGAGACCGCCGATTCCCCGGTGCATGCCATTACGGTCATCGGGCAGGTCCAGCCCAGGAGAAATCGACGGACCGTCGTCGTCCCAGTGGACCTGCTGCTGGACCCAGGACCAGGATGTCTCTGCGAGCTCGCCGTACGTCATGGCTTGGCGTTCCGGAGCCGGATGCCGCTCCACTCGAGGGTGCTGGCAACCGCGGCGGCCCAGAAGTCGTGCAGCCGGTCCAGGACGCGCAATTGGATCCCTGCCTCCTCGTGCAGTGCGAACAGGTCGCCGACGCGCTCCGGTGGCCCCAGCGGCCGTACGTCGACGGTGGCGACGACCGCGGCGTCGTGCTCGGTGAAGTCGGCCGCGGACAGACGATACGCGTACAGCTCGACCGAGCGCATCGCGTCCAGCCAGCCGTACTCGACCGCGTGCACGCGGGTGCCGGAGCCGGCGCCGATGATCCGGTCGCGGTCCTCGGGAGTGGTGCCCGGTCCGACCCAGGCCATCGCCCGCGGGCACTGCCGTGGGAACCAGTAGTCCGGTGCCCGGTCATGACCAACGGCCCAGACGTACGCCTCGGCCTGCCGCGCGGTCTTGGCGACGTGCGGCCGGAAGATCTCGATGCCAGGATCCTCGGAGAAGTGCAGAACCTCGCCAGCTGCCGGACGCATGCGCCGCAGCATAGGCCACGCCGGGCGTCGCTCGCCCGGGGATTTGGTCAGCCGGCGGTGTATGGGTCCAGGCCGCAGTGGTCGCGCAGCCAGGGCGCCGGGTCGATCGGGTCCCCGCCGTGCGGCCGGACCTCGAAGTGCATGTGCGGGCCGGTGGTGTTGCCGGTCATGCCGACCGCGCCGACCTGGTCACCGGCGTACAGGGTCTCGCCGACCGAGACGCTGAACTTCGACATGTGGTTGTACCAGGTGACGGTGCCGTCCTCGTGCCGGACCTGGACCTGGCGACCGTACGGGCCGGCCCAGTCGGCGAAGATCACGACACCCTTCATCACGGTGCTGACCCGGGTGCCGACCGGCGCCGCGAAGTCGAGGCCGGTGTGGTTGTGCGCCCAGCGGCCGCCACCCTGACCGAACGTCGCGGTGATGTGGTAGCCGGTCAGCATGATCTGGCACCGGCTGGCCGACTCGCGCTGCTTCTTCTCGGCGGCCTCGGTCTTCGCCTTCGCGAGCGCCAGCGCGCTCGCCCGCTTGGCGGTGAGTGCCTTGGTGGCGGTCAGCTTCGCGGCGCGGGCCTTGGCCAGCTGCGAGGCGGCGGATTGCTTCTTGGTGGTCGTTGTGTCGGCCAGCTGGACCCGGGAGGAGTCACGGGTGGCGAGCTGACGCGCCTCGATGCGAGCCGTGGTGATACCGGACAGCTGCTGCCCACTGTTCAGGCTGAGGGCCGCGAGGTTGACCGCGGAGTTCGCCTGGGTCGGTGACGCCAGTGTGCTGTGGCTGAAGCCGACAGCTCCGGCTGCCGCGGCGAGCGCGGCGGTCAGTCCGACGATCTGGGAACTGCTGGGGGTATTACGCCTGGCAACGCGATGCTTGGCACTCTGACGTCCTGCGCCGGTCTTGCGCGCAGCGTTGCCTGGCGTGACGCGGTCTCCCGCGGCACGGTGCTGGGACACAACGTGGCCTTTCGGTCACAGGGGAGGGGATCTAGCTCTGTGCTGCCCGCTCGGAGGGTTTATTCCCCGGGAGGACTCACAGACCATAACGGAAGGGTCACAGGGTGACAAACCCCGCCACCCCCTTTTTCCGGGCTCCTTCACGAAACTTTTGCATGCGCGGCTGCACGTGCATCCGCCACAAGCGCCCAGAACGCTTCCCGGTCAGGCAGTTCGGGGTTCCTCGTCCAGGTGGGCCAGTACGCCGGTGATCCGGTGTACGACCGCGCCGTGGAACGGCAGGGACAGGTGACCCACGCCGTGCACCCGGACGTTGTCCGCCACCAGATCGGGGTGCCGGATCCGGGCCCGGCGCTGCGGCACGATCAGCTGGTCGACGTCGCTGTAGAACGCGACGAACCGGCTCCGGCAGTCCGGCGCGGGCTCGGCGAGCTCGGCCATCAGGTCGCTGTCCGGCCGGACCTGCTTGACCAGCGGCCAGGGCAGCAGCTTCGCGGCCATCGTGCCCTGGTGCGGTGTGCCGAGCGTGACGCAGGTGTGGACGCGGGCGTCGCCGCCGAGCCGCTGGATGTAGTACCGCGCGATCAGCCCGCCGAGACTGTGCCCGACGACATGGATCTGGTCCGACCCCGACGCCTCGCAGATCGCCTCGATCTCCTGGCCCATCCGCTCTGCGGTCCGCCGTACGTCCAGCGTCAGCGGCGAGTACGAGAACGTGTGGATGCTGCCGAAGCCGCGACGGACCAGGTGCCGGCGCATCAGCGCGAAGATCGTGTGGTTGTCGATGATCCCGTGCGCCAGCAGGATCGGCGTACCGGCGGCACGTACGTCGCTGACCAGCAGGCCGCGCTGGGCCGGGCCGAGGCCGGCGAGGTTCAGCCGGGCGGGCAATGCCGGTGTGCGGCCGATCAGGCCGAGCGGGTACATCGCGAGATGGGTGGTGAGCCAGCCGAGCTCGACGGCCGCGCCCTGCAGCACCCGCGGCGAGAGTGCGGAGCGGGCACCGTACGCGAGCCCGTCCAGCGCGCCGCGGAGGCCATTCTGAAAGTCGCCCATGAGGCGCCTCCTCACAAAACCAGACCCCCCGGTGGTCCGATCTCTTGCTCCACGGTAACCGCTTCCAACCGAGGGTGGCGGGGAACACACGGCTCCGTGTCTTATCCGTGAGGTGACCAGCGGTTAGCCTGCGAGCATGCCTGCTACGAATCCGTTGCGCGTTGTCGTTGCCAAGCCCGGTCTGGACGGTCACGACCGCGGAGCCAAGGTCGTGGCCCGCGCCCTGCGGGATGCCGGCATGGAGGTGATCTACACCGGGCTGCACCAGACCCCGGAGCAGATCGTCGAGACCGCGATCGCCGAGGACGCGGACGCGGTCGGGCTGTCGGTGCTGTCCGGCGCGCACATGACGCTGTTCAAGCGGGTCCGGGAACTGCTCGCCGAGCGGGACGCCGAGGACATCGTGGTGTTCGGCGGCGGCATCATCCCGGACGCCGACCTGCAGCCGCTGGCCGAGCTCGGCGTGCACAAGATCTTCACCCCGGGAGCGACCACCACCGAGATCGTCGAGTGGGTCCGGTCGAACGTCGGCGACGCGTCCGCCTCGCCCGCCTGAGCCCCCGTAACGGAGTTGTGAATCCGCTCCGGAGCGTAATGACGACTGCTTGGAGTCGTTCTGAACAGTCATGCCCTCTTCAGCAAGGCTACTGATCAGTAATACCGAATCGTTAAGAAATACCTGGTTGTGCGGGCTTCCCAAACGCGGTCGCATACAGCCATGCGGCTGACCGTTTCAGAGACCGCCGGACGAGGCTGTGTGTGGCTCAGAACACATCGGCCGGTTCTCGGTTACTGTCCGGACAGGGCGGATCGCAGCGCGGTGGGGGACTGTGACCGGCTGCCGCAGGACCCAAGCGATGTCCCATCGGGAGAGGGCAGGTAAACGATGAGGTTTGAACGATCACACGCACGCAGGACGGCGTTCGTCGCCGTCGCAGGCAGCCTTGCGCTGCTTGCCACCGCGTGTGGTAGTGGCGATGACGGAAGCAGCAGCAGCGGGGGCAGTTCGGCCGGGGCGCTCGACGGCCGGGGCCCGATCACCCTTGCCAGCGGCAAGGACACGTCCGGGAACCTGCAGAACCAGCTGGACGCCTGGAACGCGTCGCACCCGAACGAGAAGGTCGAGCTGAAGGAGCTGCCCGAGGACGCTGACGCGCAGCGCCAGCAGATGGTGCAGAACGCCCAGGCCAAGTCGGACGCGTACAGCGTCCTGGTCATGGACGTGGTCTGGACCTCGGAGTTCGCCGCGAACCAGTGGATCACCCAGATCCCCGAGGACAAGGTGCCGGACCTGGGCAAGCTGCTCCCGGCGACTGTGGAGACCGCGAAGTACCGCGACAAGCTGTACGCGGTCCCGATGACGTCGGACGGCGGCCTGCTCTACTACCGCAGCGACCTGCTCAAGCAGGCCGGTGTCACCGAGCCCCCGAAGACCTGGGACGAGATGAACGCCGCCTGCAAGAAGGTCCAGGCGCTGCCGGCCGGTAAGAACATCGGCTGCTACGCGGGCCAGTTCGAGAAGTACGAAGGCCTGACGGTGAACTTCTCCGAGGCGGTCAACTCCGCCGGCGGTGACATCGTCGACAAGGACGGCAAGCCGAACGTCAACACGCCCGAGGCCAAGGCCGGCCTCGAGCAGCTGGTGAACGACTTCAAGTCCGGGGTGATCCCGAAGGCCGCGATCACCTACAAGGAGGAGGAGAGCCGCCGCGCCTTCCAGGACGGCAAGCTGCTCTTCCTGCGCAACTGGCCGTACGTGTACGCGCTGGCGAACAAGACCGACGGCTCCTCGAAGATCGCCGGCAAGTTCGCGGTGGCGCCGCTGCCGGGCAAGACCGGTGCCGGTGTCTCCTCGCTGGGCGGTCACGACTACGCGATCAGCTCGTTCGCCAAGAACAAGGCGACCGCGATCGACTTCATCAACTTCATGGCGAGCGAGGCCCGTCAGAAGGCGAACGTCGAGAAGACCTCGCAGGCTCCGACCTGGGCGTCGCTGTACGACGACCCGGCGCTGCAGAAGCAGTTCCCGTACCTGACGCCACTGAAGGCCTCGATCGAGGGCGCGAAGCCGCGTCCGAAGGTCGTCAAGTACGGCGACGTCACCGCCGCCATCCAGGCAGCGGCGTACGACGCGCTGAGCCTGAAGACACCGCCGGACAAGGCGCTGTCCGACCTGCAGACCAAGCTGCAGTCGCTCATCACGAACTGATCGTCGTGCCGGGGCCGGTGGGTGGAGCTGTCGTGACCACGCACCGGCCCCGGTCCGTCCCCTGCCCGGGTCGCCCCGGGGAGCAAAGGAGTCTCAGGTGACTGTAACTGCGCCGGTCGCGGAACGACCGGCCAAGAAACCGAAGCGCGTGCAGCGCTTCGACGAGGGCACCGGCCGACTGGCTGCGATCCTGCTCTCACCGACGCTGGTCGTACTGGCCCTCGTCGTCCTGTTCCCGATCATCTCTGCGCTGCGCGAATCGCTGTTCCAGAGCGGTCAGCACCTGGACGCGAACGGGTTCGTGGTCCAGGGATCGCAGTGGGTCGGGCTGCAGAACTACGCCGACATCTTCCGCGGCGACACCGGGCACCGGTTCTGGAACGCGTTCTACAACACGACGTTCTTCACCGTGGTCTGCGTCGTCCTGGAGACCATCCTCGGCGTCGCGATGGCGCTGATCATGCACAAGGCCTTCAAGGGCCGCGGCATCGTCCGGGCCAGCATCCTGGTCCCGTGGGCGATCCCGACCGTCATCTCGGCGCTGCTGTGGAAGTGGATCTTCCAGGCGGACGGCGTTGCCAACGGCATCATCGGCACCCAGATCCTGTGGTCGACCGAGGGCTGGCAGTCCAAGCTCTCGGTAGTCATCGCGGACACCTGGAAGACCGCACCGTTCATCGGCCTTCTGGTCCTGGCCGGGCTGCAGACCATCCCGGCCGAGGTCTACGAGGCCGCCAAGGTGGACGGCGCCAACGTGATGCAGACCTTCCGGCGGATCACCCTGCCGCTGGTGAAGCCGGCTCTGCTCGTCGCGGTGCTGTTCCGGATCCTCGACACGCTGCGGATCTTCGACCTGCCGTTCGTGCTCGTCGGTGCGCACAAGACCTCGGTGGAGACGCTGTCGATGCTGGCCTTCGACGAGGCGGGCAACGTCAGATACGGTCCAGCGGCCGCGTACGCGACCGTGTTGTTCGTGTACGTCGCCGTGGTCGCCTACATGTTCGTGAAGATCCTCGGCGCGGACGTGATCGGTGAGGCACGGGCCAAGAAACCCGGCGGCAAGCGCCGGAAGAAGAGTGGCGGCTCGGGCACCGCGGCGGGATCGGCCGCCGTCACGCTGAATGCCGCGTCCGGTTCAGGGAGGACTGTCTGATGGCTTCCGAGATCCCGCAGGCGCGGGCCGGCGAGAACGCCGCCCTGAAGCGCTGGCTGCCGCTGCTCGGCGTCGCGATCATCGTGATCTACTGCCTGGCGCCGTTCTACTGGATGGTGGTCTCGGCGTTCCGGCGGCCGTCCGACCAGTTCTCGAACGCACCGATCCCGACGCCGTTCTCGATCGACAACTTCAAGGACGTGTTCAGCGGCTCGAACGGTTTCGGCCGGGGCCTGCTGAACAGCCTGATCGTGGCCGGGACGGTGACGATCCTGACGCTGATCATCGGCATGATCGCGGCGTACACGCTGGCCCGGCTGGACTTCAAGGGCAAGAACATCGTGCTCGCGGTCATCATCACCACGTCGATGTTCCCGGGCATCTCGATCGTCGTACCGCTGCTGAAGCTGTTCGTCGACATCAAGTGGATCAACACGTACCAGGCGATGATCGTGCCGAGCCTGTCGTTCGCGCTGCCGCTGGCGGTGTGGAACCTGACCGCGTTCTTCCGGCAGATGCCGCAGGAGCTCGAGCAGGCCGCGATGGTGGACGGCTGTACGCCGGCCCAGGCGTTCCGCAAGGTGATCATCCCGCTCGCGGCACCGGGCGTGTTCACCACCGCGATCATCACGTTCATCGCGGCCTGGAACGAGTTCCTGATCGCGCTGAGCATGACCAACAAGAAGTCGATCCAGACCGCGAACGTGATCATCTCGCAGTTCACCGGTACGACCGGACGCGACCAGCCGTTCGGCAGCCAGATGGCCGCCGGTGTGGTGGTCACGATTCCACTGGTGATCGCCGTACTGCTGTTCCAGCGGCGAATCGTCGAGGGCCTGACGGCTGGAGGTGTGAAATGAGCGCCTACGACCGGGACCGCGAGGACCGGGAGCGCCGCGACCGGGAAGACCGGGAACGCCGCGATCAGGAGGAACGCGATCGCCGCGACCGCGAAGACCGCGACCGCCGCAACCGCTGAGACAACGGCCGGAGCCATCAGGCTCCGGCCGTTTCCGTTGGTCAGGCCTGCAGCCAGACGGCGGTGTCGGGGGGTAGCTCGTCGTTCGCGAGCGGCGCGCTGCTCAGCAGGCGCTTCCTGAGCGGCGGCAGCGGGATCGGGGCGTCCGTCAGGTTGACGATGCAGTGGAAGCCAGGGTCGCGGGTGAAGGACAGGACGCCCTCGGGGGCGTCGGTGTCCCACGCGAGGCGCCCTTCGCCGAGTGCGGGGTGCTCGCGGCGGATCCGGAGCGCGGCCTTGTAGAGGTTGAGGTGGCTGTACGGATCACCTTCCTGGGCCTCGGCGGTCAGCGGTGCCCAGTCGGCCGGCTGCGGGAGCCACGGCTGCTCGGTACCAGGACCAAAGCCGTACGGCGGCTCGGTACCGGACCACGGCACGGGGACCCGGCAGCCGTCGCGACCGCGGACCGTGTGGCCGGAGCGTTCCCAGGTCGGGTCGTCGAGCTTGTCCTCCGGCAGGTCCTCGACCTCGGGCAGACCGAGCTCGTCACCTTGATAGATGTACGCGCCGCCCGGCAGCGCCAGCTCCAGCAGCGCCGCGGCCCGCGCCCGGCGGAGGCCGAGTGCGAGATCCGTGGGGACCACGCCGGCGCCCTCCAGCGCGTCCTTCGGGTCCCGTCCGTACCGGGTGCGGTGCCGGATGGTGTCGTGGTTGCTGAGCACCCAGGTCGCCGGCGCCCCGACCGCCCACAGGTTCTCGGTGGTGTGGTCGATGACCTCGCGCAGCTCCTTGGCGTCCCATTTCGCCCGCAGCGCGTCGAAGTTGAACGCCGAGTGCAGCTCGTTCGGCCGGACGTACTGGGCGAGCCGCTCGGCCGGTGACAGCCACGCCTCGGCCACGAAGACCCGCGGCCCCTGCGGCGTGCCGGCGTACTCGTCGGCGATCGCGCGCCAGCGCTGGTGGATCGTGTGTACGCCCGGCTGGTCGTAGAACGGGTTCCCGACGTACTTCTCGTGGGTCGGCTTACCGTTGTGCAGCGGTACGTCGGGCAGCGCCGGGTCCTTCGCCATCGAGTCGGCGACGTCGATCCGGAATCCGTCGACACCGCGGTCGAACCAGAACCGCAGGATCGAGTCGAACTCCTCGATCACCTTCGGGTGGTCCCAGTTCCAGTCCGGCTGCGAGATGTCGAACAGGTGCAGGTACCACTGACCGTCTTCAATCTGCTGCCAGGCGCCGCCGCCGAACGAGGCCGGCCAGTTGGTCGGCGGCCCGCCGTCCTCGGAGTCGCGGAACCAGAACAGGTCGCGCTCCGGCGAGCCCTTTCCGGCGGCCAGCGCGGCCTTGAACCACGGGTGCTCCCAGGAGCAGTGGTTCGGGACCAGGTCGATCAGGATCCGCAGGCCGAGCGCGTGCGCCTCGGCGATCAGCGCGTCCGCGTCCGCCAGCGTGCCGAACTCCGGGTTGATGTCGCGGTAGTCCGCGACGTCGTACCCGCCGTCGAGCAGCGGGGACGGGTACCAGGGGCTGATCCAGAGCGCGTCCACGCCGAGGGCGGCCAGGTACGGCAGCCGGGCCCGGATCCCGTTCACGTCGCCGGTGCCGTCACCGTCCGCGTCGGCGAACGAGCGGGGATACACCTGGTAAACGACGGCACTACGCCACCAGTCGTCCAGTGGTCTGGTCTCAGGATCAGTCATAAAGACAAGCGTCGCACGGTCGCCGGAGGGCCTGTGACGGTCGTCTCAGGGAGTACCCCGGCTGTTGCCGTCGGCGCAAGGGTGGCTAGTGTCAGGAATCCGTACAGGCGAGAGAGGGACCACACTCGTGGATCTGATGGAATTCCAGGCGAAGACGGTCTTCGCCAAGCACGGGGTGCGGACGACCGTGGGTGCGGTTGTCACGACTCCGGAGGAAGCGCGCGCGGCAGCCGAGAAGATCGGCGGCCGGGTGGTCGTGAAGGCCCAGGTCAAGACCGGTGGGCGCGGCAAGGCCGGCGGCGTCAAGCTGGCCTCGAGCCCGGACGAGGCCGAGGAGAAGGCGCGAGAGATCCTCGGGCTGGACATCAAGGGTCACGTCGTCAAGATCCTGAACATCGTGCCGGCCGCGGCGATCGCCGAGGAGTACTACTTCTCGTTCCTGGTCGACCGGGCGAACCGCAACTACCTCTGCATCGCCTCCGCCGCCGGCGGCATGGAGATCGAGGAGGTCGCGCACACCAACCCGGACGCGGTCGCGCAGATCTCGATCGACCCGGCGCAGGGCGTGGACGAGGCCAAGGCGCGGGAGATCGCGGAGGCGGCCAAGTACCCGGCCGACGTGATCGACGCCGTGGTCCCGGAGATCGTCAAGCTGTACGAGGTGTTCATCGCCGAGGACGCGTCGCTGGTCGAGGTGAACCCGCTGGTCAAGCTCGCCGACGGCAACGTCGAGGCGCTGGACGGCAAGGTCACCCTGGACGAGAACGCGGACTTCCGGCACCCGGACCACGCGGAGTTCGAGGACGTCTCGGCGGCCGACCCGCTGGAGGCGGCGGCCAAGGCCAAGGGCCTGAACTACGTGAAGCTCGACGGCTCCGTCGGCATCATCGGCAACGGCGCGGGTCTGGTCATGTCGACCCTGGACGTCGTCGCGTACGCCGGTGAGGAGTTCGGCGGCCAGAAGCCCGCGAACTTCCTCGACATCGGTGGTGGCGCCAGCGCCGAGGTGATGGCCAACGGCCTGGAGATCATCATCTCCGACGAGCAGGTGAAGAGCGTGTTCGTGAACGTCTTCGGCGGCATCACCGCCTGTGACGCGGTCGCGAACGGCATCGTGCAGGCGTTCGAGCTGCTGGCTTCGCGCGGCGAGGCCGTGACCAAGCCGCTGGTCGTCCGGCTGGACGGCAACAACGCCGAGGAGGGTCGCCGGATCCTCGACGAGGCCGGGCTGACCGGTCTGGAGCGGGTCGACACGATGGACGGCGCCGCCAAGCGCGCCGCCGAGCTGGCTGCGAAGTAGGGGACCGCGAACAATGTCTATCTTCCTGACCAAGGACAGCAAGGTCATCGTCCAGGGCATGACCGGCTCCGAGGGCACCAAGCACACCACCCGGATGCTTGCCTCGGGCACCAACATCGTCGGCGGCGTGAACCCGCGCAAGGCGGGCCAGAGCCAGGACTTCGACGGCAAGTCGGTCGCGGTCTTCGGCACCGTCGCGGACGCGGTCAAGGAGACCGGCGCGAACGTGTCGGTCATCTTCGTCCCGCCGAAGTTCACCAAGGACGCCGTACTGGAGGCCGTCGCGGCCGAGGTACCGCTGGTCGTGGTGATCACCGAGGGCGTGCCGGTGCACGACACCGCCGCGTTCTTCGCCGCCGCGCAGGCGTCCGGCAAGACCCGGATCATCGGCCCGAACTGCCCGGGCGTCATCACCCCCGGCTCGTCGAACGCGGGCATCATCCCCGCCGACATCGCGGGTCAGGGCCGGATCGGCCTGGTGTCGAAGTCGGGCACGCTGACGTACCAGATGATGTACGAGCTGCGGGACTTCGGGTTCTCGACCGCGATCGGGATCGGTGGCGACCCGATCATCGGGACCACGCACATCGATGCGCTGCAGGCGTTCCAGGACGACCCGGACACCGACGCGATCGTGATGATCGGTGAGATCGGTGGCGACGCCGAGGAGCGGGCGGCCGCGTTCATCAAGGAGAACGTGACCAAGCCGGTCGTCGGGTACGTCGCGGGCTTCACCGCGCCGGAGGGCAAGACCATGGGTCACGCCGGCGCGATCGTCTCCGGCTCGTCCGGAACCGCGGCCGCGAAGCAGGAGGCCCTCGAGGCCGTCGGCGTGAAGGTCGGTAAGACGCCGACCGAGACCGCCAACCTGATGCGCGAGATCATGCAGGGCCTGGGCAAGTAGCCAGAGCTGCCGGGAGCGGGACCTGCCCCTTCGGGGGTGGGTCCCGTTCTACTTGTAGACCACCGAGCGGTCGACCGCGCGGACCAGTGTCTCGTTGAACGCGGCGTCGGTGATGTCCAGGTTCTTCAGCACCGGGTAGAGCAGGTACACCACGCGGTCCCCGGAGCCGGCGACGCCGATCCGGTAGTGGAACTTCTTGCCGTCCCCGCTGTCGTACGTGGCCTTCCAGCTCTTGCCCGTCACGGTGCTGGTCTTGACGCTGCCGGTCCCCTCGGTCTGTGCGTTCGAGACGTTCTTCTCGCAGTTGTCGAGGTTCTTGCGGATCTTGTCCGCGTAGTCCGTCGCGGCGGCCGCGGTCGGGAACTTGACGACGGTGTCGTCGATACCGAACTCGGTCGGCACCTTCGCCCCCGGCGCCACGTACGTCACGGTCGAGTACTTCGACGCCTTGGCCTTCTTGAGCGTGAGCTTCTCGCAGCCGGTGCCGTCGCCGGTCTGCGCCGGAGCGCTCACCCAGGGCTTGTCGACCTCGGGCAGCAGCGGCAGGTCGGCCGGCGCCATGAAGCCGGGCGTGTCGACGTTCGGCAGCAGGGCCGGCTTCGCCAGGGCGGCGCCGGTGCCGCAGCCGCCGGTCTGGGCGCAGATCTTCTTCGCCGCCGCGTTCGCCACCTTGAGGACGGCGTCCGGCCGCGGCGGCGTCGCCGTCACGGTGTCGTGCTCGACGACCATCGTCGCCTGCCCGGCCAGGGTGACCGCGACCGTCCGGTACTTCGTCGTCTTCGCGCCGGGGACCTGCCCGAAGACCGCGATCACTCCGGCCTGACCGACGCCGGTGGTGACATAGCCCGCGGACAACCGGGTCTGTGGGCTGGAGCACTGGCTGAGCCAGCGGACCACCAGGTTGTACGTCTTCGCGGCCGCAGTCTTGTCGTTCGACACGTCGACGTACTGGACGGCGGTCTCCTTGGTGACCGAGTTCTGCAGGGTGCGGACCCAGGTCCGCAGGCCGGCCGGGTCCGCGACCCGCTGCGGCTGGCATGCGAACGAGGTGTCCGGGGCGTCGTCGCCGCCGGCCGTCCCGGTGACCGTCCAGGCGCCGGTCGCGCCGAGCGTCTTCGCGCTCGCGGCGTCCAGCAGGAGCTTGTCGTCGGCCAGGACGTTCGACTGGGTCGACTTGTCGTCGGCCGGGCCGCTGGCGCCCGCCTTCGGGCCCTCGGTCTTGTCGCCGCCGAACGCGTTCAGCGCGGCAACTCCGCCGCCGCCGACCAGGACCACGACCGCCACACCGGCGGCGATCGTCTGGTTCCGCTTGCGCGCCTGCTGCCGTCGTGCCTCCCGGGCAGCGGCGCGACCGCCGCCGCGTTGTGCACGGTGGGAACCGGCCAAAGCTTCGACCTCCTGACTGATTCCACCTGACAGTACCCGGTGGACCCACGCCGCTCCCAGTCAGCTACCACCAGGCGAACTCGTCGCGACTGACGGTGAGCAGGCGGGCTGAAGTCTTCCACATCCGGCGTGTCAGGACGAGCGGCGTCCGTGCCCGGAGAGACGATGGGAGTCAGATGACCGACATGCTGAGCCGCCCGGGCGCGCGGGACGGCGAGACGCCCACGTCGGAGATCGCCGCCCCGACCAAGCCGTTGCTCGTGTCGGCCGTGATCTCCGCCGGAGCCTGCCTGCTCACCGGCCTGCTGACCTGCGCCGTGGTCGCCGTGATCGGCTGGCTGGGCGCGACCTTCGGCGGTGCCTCCGGAGCGGTCCGGGCCGGCGCATCCGCCTGGCTGATCGCCCACAAGGCCGGGGTGACGCTTGGCACCGGCCGGATCAGCGTCGCGCCGCTCGGCCTGACTCTGTTCTTCGTCTGGTGCCTGTACCGCGGCGGCAAGTCCGCGGCCCGCTCCAGCGGCGCCGACCGGACCAAAGACCTGATTTCACTCGCCGGGGCGTTCGCGGTCGTCTACGGCCTCGGCGGGCTGGTTGTGGGCCTGCTCACGGCCGAGGGGCCGCTCAAGGTCTCACCGCTGTCCGCGTTCCTCGGCGCGTTCTCGCTCGCCCTGATCGCGGGTCTGGCCGGCATCGTGGTCGAGTCCGGCGCCGGTGAGGACCTCGCGGACGCCACACCAGCCGGCCTGCGCGACGCCGTACCGGCCGCCCTCGCCGCCGTACTGACCATCGTCGCCATTGCCTCGCTCCTGTACGCCGTGCTGCTCGCCATCCACTTCTCCCGGATCACCGGCATGCTCGAGCTTCTGGACGCGGGCGTGATCGGGTCGGTCGTACTGTTCGCGATCTGCCTGATGCTGCTGCCGAACATCCTGCTGTACGTCGTCGCGTTCCTCGCCGGGCCCGGATTCCAGCTGGGGACCGGTACGACGATCGCGCCGACGGGCGTCGACGTGGGGAACCTGCCGGCGCTTCCGCTGCTCGCCGCCGTACCTGCCGATGGGGCCACACCGACGTACCTGCTGGCGCTGACCGCGCTCGTCCCGCTGGTGGCGGGAGCCGTCGCGGGGCTGGTCGTCGTACGGCGAGGGCTCCGGGAGCGGGACGCGTACGCGCTCGGATGGGATGCGTTCGCGCTGCGCGGCGCGATCGCGGCGCTGCTCGCGGGCGTGATCGTGTTCGCGCTGCTGGCGCTGTCGGGCGGCTCGGCCGGACCAGGGCGGATGTCCGCGATCGGGGTTCCGGGTGCGCTGCCGGCAGCCGGCGTGCTGGCGGCCGGGATGGCGATCGGGGCCGCCGTGACGGCGGCCGTGGTGTCCGCCCGCCGACCAGCTGACACCGGAGCCGACGCCGGGCGATAGGCTTCCGGCCGTGACTTCTGCTGCTGACTCCGGTTCTGCACGCCTCGTCGTGCTCGTGTCGGGGTCGGGGTCGAACCTGCAGGCCTTGCTGGACGCCTGCGCCGATCCGGCGTACGGCGCCCAGGTGGTCGCCGTCGGCGCCGACCGGGACGGTATCGCCGGGCTCGACCGGGCTGCGGCCGCCGGGGTGCCGACATTCGTGCACAAGGTGAAGTCATTTGCCGAACGCGCGGATTGGGATCGCGCACTGACCGCGTCGGTACTGGAGCACAAACCCGATCTCGTGGTGTCGGCCGGGTTCCTGAAGCTCGTCGGCGACGACTTCCTGGAGTCCTTCGGCGACCGGTACATCAACACCCACAACGCGCTGCTGCCGGCGTTCCCCGGGATCCACGGGCCGCGGGACGCGCTGGAGTACGGCGTGAAGGTCGCGGGCGCGACGCTGTTCTTCGTGGACGGCGGCGTCGACACCGGGCCGATCATCGGGCAGGTCGTCGTGCCCGTCGAGGACGACGACACCGAAGAAACCCTGACCGAGCGGATCAAGGAGGTCGAACGCCGCCAGCTGGTGGAGTGGGTCGGCCGGCTGGTCCGCGACGGCTGGACCATCACCGGACGAAAGGTTCGACTGAAGTGAGCACCGACCGCAGGCCGATCCGCCGGGCGCTGATCAGCGTCTATGACAAGACTGGTCTGGAGGAGCTCGCTGGAGCACTGCACGCGGCCGGTGTGCAGCTGGTGTCGACCGGCTCCACCGCGGCGCGGATCGCGGCGTCCGGAGTTCCGGTGACCAAGGTCGAGGAGCTGACCGGGTTCCCGGAGTGCCTCGACGGGCGGGTCAAGACGCTGCACCCACTCGTACACGCAGGGCTGCTGGCCGATCTGCGGAAGCCGGATCACGTCGAGCAGCTGAAGGAGATGCGGGTCGAGCCGTTCGACCTGCTGATCAGCAACCTGTACCCGTTCACGGAGACGGTCGCGTCCGGTGCCTCGGTCGACGAGTGCATCGAGCAGATCGACATCGGCGGGCCGTCGATGGTGCGCGGCGCAGCGAAGAACCACGCGAACGTCGCGGTCGTGACGTCTGCCGCGCAGTACTCCTCGCTGCTGAGCGCGCTGCAGGAGGGCGGCTTCTCGCTGGCGGAGCGGCAGCAGTTGGCCGCGGCCGCCTTCGTACACACCGCCGAGTACGACATCGCCGTCGCATCCTGGATGGGCAACGTACTCACGGACACGAGCGAGGGTTCCGGCTTCCCGGCCTGGGTCGGTTCGTCGTGGGACAAGTCGGCCGTCCTGCGGTACGGCGAGAACCCGCACCAGCCGGCCGCGCTGTACCTGAACGGTCGCGGCGGTCTCGCGGCGGCGGAGCAGCTGCACGGCAAGGAGATGTCGTACAACAACTACGTCGACGCCGATGCGGCTCGTCGTACCGCCTATGACTTCAGTGAGCCGGCGGTCGCGATCATCAAGCACGCGAACCCGTGCGGCATCGCGGTCGGCAAGGACATCGCCGAAGCGCACCGGCGCGCGCACGAGTGTGACCCGGTCTCGGCGTACGGCGGCGTGATCGCCACCAACCGGCCGGTGTCGGTGGAGCTGGCCAAGCAGGTCGCGGAGATCTTCACCGAGGTACTGGTCGCACCGGGCTTCGAGGACGGCGCCGTCGAGATCCTGCAGGCGAAGAAGAACATCCGCCTGCTCGTGGCCGAGCCGGTGGACGGATCCGAGGCTGTCGAGATGCGCGCGATCAGCGGCGGCCTGCTGCTGCAGCACCGCGATCGCTTCCAGGCCGCCGGGGACGACCCGTCGGCATGGACGCTCGCTGCCGGTTCGGCCGCCTCTCCGGAGGTGCTCGCCGACCTCGCGTTCGCGTGGAAGGCGTGCCGGGCGGTCAAGTCCAATGCGATCCTGCTCGCCGCGGACGGCGCTTCCGTCGGCGTCGGCATGGGTCAGGTGAACCGGGTCGACTCCTGCCGCCTCGCCGTCACCCGCGCAGGCGACCGCGCTGCCGGTTCGGTCGCCGCGTCCGACGCCTTCTTCCCGTTCCCCGACGGCCTCGAGGTCCTCATCGAGGGCGGCGTCAAGGCAGTAGTCCAGCCCGGCGGCTCCATCCGAGACGAAGCCGCCATCGAAGCCGCCACCAAAGCCGGCATCACCATGTACTTCACCGGCACCAGGCACTTCTTCCACTGATGGCCGGAGCCGACGCGTTGATCAGCCTCACGTCAGGTGAAGCGGAGCACGAGGCGGCCGCGGATGCCATGTTTCTCGAGTGAGCGGTGGGCGTCGGCGGCTTGTGATGCCGGGAGTACGCCGGCGACGCGCAGGGTGAGATCGCCGCGGCCCGCGAGTACGGCGAGGTGGTCGAGCTTCTCCGCTTCCTCGGCGTACTCGCGGACGAAGATCGGGACGACGCGAACCCGGCCGGTCCCGTCGCCCTGGTAGCCGCGCAGGGTGATGACGGTGCCCCCGTCCTTGACCGCGGGGAGCGCGTCGCCCTCGATTACGGCGGTATCGACCAGCCCGTCGACGCCGCCGGGACAATGCCGTCGTACTGCTGCGACGAAGGCGTCACCGCGCGGCACGACCTCGTCGGCTCCGCAGTCGCGGACGAAGGCCTCGTCCGGCTGGGCCGCGTCGGCGATTACGCGGAGCCCAGCCCGCTTGGCGAGTTGAACGAAGTACCCACCGACTGTGCCGGCCGCACCAGTGACGGCGACGGTCGCGCCGGCCGGGAGCGCCAGGGTGTCGAGGGCGAACTGGGCGGTCAGCCCGTTCATCGGGATGGTCGCGGCCTCGACGGTGGTGAGTCCGGCCGGGATCCTCGCGACCGAACGTGCCGGTACGACGAGTTCCGACCGGTAGCCGCCGTGCTCGCCGGCCGGGACCACGATCGCCATCACCGCGTCGCCGATCACGAACTCGACGCCGGCGCCGACTTCGCTGATCACGCCGGCGACCTCCATGCCGGGCACCCGTACGGCGTCCTCGTGCTCGCGAGAGCGGAGCATCGCGTCGGTCGGGTTCACCGTGGCGCTGTGGACCTGGATCCGGACCTGCCCGGGGGTGAGGGGTTGGGCGGCGAGTTCGAGTTCCTCGAGCGCGTCCGGTCCGCCGGGCCGGGTCACTCCGATTGCATGAACCATGGGGTCAGTCCTCCGATTGCCGGCCGCGAAGGCCGTCGAGCAGCAGGTCGCACACGGCGTCGAGTTCGGCGCCGATGCCGGGCGCTTCCCACTCGGCCGCGTGGGCGCGGTGATTGAACTTGGCGGTGGCCGTGAAGACCGCCCTGGCAGTGGCGTCGAGATCGTCGATGCGGAACGTGCCGTCGTCGGCGCCGGCGGCGAGGATCCCGGTCAGTTGGCTGCGGAGGTCGGCGACATGACCGGTCGCGACCCCGCTGTGTGCTGCGGCGAGGATTCCGTAGGCGGCGAACAGTTCCGGGTCGTCGCGAACCTTGGCCTGCTTGAGTTCCAGTACGGCGTGCAGCCAGGCGCGCAGGCGACGGACCGGAGGAACCGCTGCGTCGGCCGCGACCGCGGCGAGGGCGTCGCGGTTCTGGTCGAGCCAGCGCCGCGTCACTGCCTCACGGAGCGCCTGCTTGGAGGCGAAGTGCTTGTAGACGGCGGCATGACTGACCCCGAGCGCCCGCGCGACGTCCACGACGGTCGCCTTGGCGGGGCCGTGCCGCCGCAGGATCTCCTCGGTGGCGGCCAGGATCGACTCCGCGTCCAATCGCGTTCGCTGCTGCACACGGCGTACCGTAGGCAGACCAGGTTACAGATTTCAAGTTCTGTAACCTGAAGCTAGCGAAACCCCCGCGTCCGAATCGTCACCATCCGGCGGAGTATTCCCTGCCCGGGGTCACGCTGCAGGTAGTTGTCAGTTGGGGATGATCAGGCCGAGGACTGTTATGGCTGCGGCGGTGAGGAGGAGGAAGGTGGTGTCGAACATGCGGCTGCGGACGTGGAGGAGGCCGGCGGCGGTGTCGGTGAGGGTGGCTCGGAGGAGGCCGGCGAGGCCTACGGCGGCGGCGAAGACCAGTACGCCGTTGCGCCAGTCGTAGAACCACAGCACGATCAGGCCGGTCAGGGCGACCAGCAACGACAATGCCAGCGGCCACTGACTGCGGCGCTGGGCCTCACCCGCCATCAGCACGCCACTCCCCGGACAATCGGGCCGGCGTCCCGCGCGATCACGCCGGCGTCCCAGGCGGTCGTGCCGGTCATTGCGGGAGGGTGGATTCGGCGGCCTCGACGACGTTGGTGAGGAGCATGGCGCGGGTCATCGGGCCGATGCCGCCGGGCATCGGGGCGATCCAGGCGGCCTGCTCGCGGGCGGCTGCCTCGATGTCGCCGACGATCTTGCCCTCGGCGTTCCGGCTGGTGCCGACGTCGAGCAGGACGGCGCCGGGCTTCACCATGTCCGCGGTGATCAGGCCGGCCGAACCGGCGGCCGCGATCACGATGTCACCGGTACGGACGACAGCGGCGAGGTCCTTCGTACCGGTGTGGCACTGCGTCACGGTCGCGTTCTCGCTGCGGCGGGTGAAGAGCAGCCCCATCGGCCGCCCCGCGGTGACGCCTCGCCCGACGACGACCACGTGCGCGCCGGCGATCGGTACGTCGTAGCGCCGGAGGATCTCCACGCAGCCCTTCGGGGTGCACGGCAGCGGACCTTCCTGGCCGAGGACGAGCTTGCCGAGGCTGACCGGGTGCAGGCCGTCGGCGTCCTTGGCGGGGTCGATCAGGCCGAGGATCGTGTTCGTGTCGACGTGCTTGGGGAGCGGGAGTTGGACGATGAAGCCGGTGCACTCCGGGTTCTCGTTGAGCTCCTTGACCTTGGCCGCGATCTCGTCCTGGGTCGCGGTGTCCGGCAGTTCGACCTGGATCGAGGAGATCCCGACTGCCGCGCAGTCGCGGTGCTTGCCCGCCACGTACGTCCGGCTCCCCGGGTCGTCGCCGACCAGGATCGTCCCGAGCCCGGGCACCACGCCCTGCTCGGCGAGCTTCGCGACCCGGACCTTCAGCTCGTCCTTGATCGCCGCCGCCGTCGCCTTGCCGTCCAGAATCTGAGCCGTCACGACTCCGAAGTCTGCCACGCGAGCCGGCTGTCCCCCTACCCGGACCGCCACCACTCACCAAGTCCGCCGGGGTGCTGGTGCTCCCGCGTGGGATCGGCAGGCGGGATGCGCCTGCGGCGGGTTGGTGAGTGGCTGGGGTCCGGACCGCCAGGCCATCACAACTGGCGGCGCCGACCGCGGTCACGCAGGGGGCCGGGAGAGGCGGGCAATTGTGATGGCCTGGGGATCCGGAATGTGCGGGGAGCTGGCGTGGTTCGAGCAGATAGTTTATTCTTGAACTATTAGCCCAGCGAGGAGCACAGCATGCCTGCCGTGACCGTCAGCGACATCACCGTTCTGCCGCGGATCAGCCCGCAGGACCCGGCCGTCGTGCGGGAGCGTCCCGTGAAGTCGGTGACGTCCGCGCCGAGCGGCTTCGAAGGGGAGGGCTTCCCGGTCCGGCGCGCCTTCGCGGGCGTCGACCTGCGCGACCTCGACCCGTTCATCCACATGGACCAGATGGGTGAGGTGGAGTACGCACCGGGTGAGCCGAAGGGCACTCCGTGGCACCCGCACCGCGGCTTCGAGACCGTCACGTACATGCTCGACGGGATCATGGAGCACCAGGACTCCAATGGCGGTGGCGGCGTGATCTCCAACGGGGACACGCAGTGGATGACCGCCGGCAGCGGGCTGTTGCACATCGAGACGCCGCCGGAGCAGCTCGTCACCAGCGGTGGCCTGTTCCACGGCATCCAGCTCTGGGTGAACCTGCCGAAGGCGCTCAAGTGGGCGCCGCCGCGGTACCAGGACATCCGCGGCGGCGACGCGGCGCTGCTGTCCACGCCGGACGGCGGCTCGCTGATCCGCGTGATCGCGGGCTCGGTCGACGGCCACGACGGCCCCGGCTCGACCCACACTCCGATCACGCTGGTGCACGCGACCGTCAGCCCGGGCGCGGAGCTGATCCTGCCGTGGCAGCAAGACTACAACGCGCTCGTCTACGTCCTCGCCGGTCAAGGTACGGTCGGCGCCGAGCGACGCCCGTTCCGCAAGGGGCAGCTCGCCGTCTTCGGTCCGGGCGACACGATCCGTACCCAGGCCGGTACGACGCAGCCGCAGGCCGAGCCGAACCTCGATGTGCTCGTGATCGGCGGCCGCCCGATCCGCGAACCGATCGCGATGGCCGGGCCGTTCGTGATGAACACGCGCGCCGAGGTGATCCAGGCGTTCGAGGACTTCCAGGCCGGCAAGCTCGGCAGCATCCCGGCCGTCCACGGCGCCCCGACCGAGCTCCGCAGTACGGACAACTAACCCTCGGGGTAGAACAAGAACAGCGTGCAGCCCGCGGCGGACTGCGGGATGTGCGACGACCCGGCCGGGGCGTGGATGAACGAACCGGCCGGGTAATCACGTTCGCCGTCGTTGAACACGCCGTCGACCACGAACAC
Organism: Kribbella sp. NPDC048928; assembly: GCF_043197975.1. Taxonomy (NCBI): domain Bacteria; kingdom Bacillati; phylum Actinomycetota; class Actinomycetes; order Propionibacteriales; family Kribbellaceae; genus Kribbella; species Kribbella sp. NPDC048928. The sequence goes on from NZ_JBICUC010000013.1 coordinate 58,691, forward strand.
CTCCTCCGGACCAGGGTCGTGGACGTCGATGCCCTCCCACTTGGATCCCGCGTCCATCTGCAGTACGTACGCCTTCGCGACGGCCCCGGACCACAACGGCCGCAGCCGGATGCCAGGGAACACGTCACGGACCGGCGCGTCGTCGACCGACGCCCACTCGTAGCTCTCCATGCCCCGATCATCGCGTTGTGCACGCCTTCGACCCAGTGTCTGAATTGTCCCGATCAGGTACTTTTCTGCCATGCATCGCGTCGTCGCGCTGGTCACCGCTCCGCAGGCGAGCTTCGAGTTCGGCTGTGCCGCGGCCGTGTTCCGCGATCCGCCGTACCGCTTCAGCGTCTGCACCGAGCAGGCAGGGAACGTCCGTACCACCGAGGGTTTCGACATGGTGGTCACGTCCGGCCTGCGGGCGCTCGACCGCGCCGACACGATCGTCGTACCGGGCTGGTTGCCGATCAATCGCGAGCCGTCAGCCGCGGTCGTCCGGGCGCTGACCCGCGCACATCGACGCGGCGCGCGGCTGGTCAGCATCTGCTCGGGTGCGTACCTGCTCGCCGCGACCGGGCTGCTCGACGGGCGCCGCGCCGCGACCCATTGGCGGTACGCCGACGAGCTGCAGCGCCGATTCCCTGCAGTACAAGTAGATCCGGACGTCTTGTACGTCGACCACGGGGACGTCGCGACGAGTGGTGGATCCGGGACCGGGATCGACCTGTGCCTGCATCTCGTACGCAGCGATCACGGGGCGGCGTACGCGGCGCGAGTCGCGCGGCGGATGGTGATGCCGCCGCATCGCGAAGGCGGTCAACTGCAGTACCGGACGGAGGAGCCGCAGTCGGCGCAGTCGCTGGGCGCGGTCCTCGACTGGGCGGCCGAGCATCTCGCCGATCCACTCACCGTCGACGACCTTGCCGCGCAGCTGAACGTGTCAACGCGAACGCTGGCTCGTCGTTTCGAGGAGCAACTGGGTACGGCTCCGGGGCAGTGGTTGCTCGCGCAGCGGATCGCCAAAACCCGTGTACTGCTTGAGGAAACGGACCTCCCGGTCGAGACGATCGCGACGAAGGCCGGTCTGTCCTCGGCAACAAATCTCCGCAGACGCTTCCGCGCCGCCGTCCACACCACCCCCAGCGCCTACCGGCGCGCATACCGGGGTACGCCTACGATCCCTTCATGATCCGACCCGCGATGCCGGACTGCCCGGAGTGCAGCCGGCCGTTGCCGCAGGATCGCCGGTACGCGATCTGGTGCCGGCACTGTGGATGGAACCTCGAGCCGGCGCCCGCCCCGCACGAGCCGGCCTGGCAGCTCGAGCGCGAGCGCAGACTTGCCGACTCGCTGGCCGAGCGTCCCGCGTCCGGTCCGGAGCGCTCGGTGAGCGCCTTCCTGTTGTCGGTTCCGGTTCTCCTGATCCCGCTGCCGGGGCTCCTCGGCGGGATCGCGCTGCTCGTGTTCTATCGGCCGATCTGGTTCGCGGCGCCGTTCGCCGCGGTCCTGTTCGTCATCACCGCGATCTTCCGCCCGCGCATCGACCGCCTCCCCGGCAGCGCACAACCGATCACGCGCACCCAAGCACCCCAGCTGTACGACGTACTGGATCGCCTCGCCGCCCAGACCGGGACGCCGAAGCTGCAGTACGTCGTCCTCACCCTCGACACCCGGATCGCGATCGAACGCGTCGGCCTGCGCTACCGCCGTACCCTCAGGATCGGCCTGCCGTCCTGGACGGTCCTCAACCCCCAGGAGCGGTACGCCGTCCTCGCGCACGCCCTGTACGACGACCGGCGCGGCCTGCACGACCGCGTACTCGGTGCCGCGCAGCACGTGATCGGCGAGCTCGCGGCGGCCGTCACGCCAGGTGCGCTCGACTCGGCCGGAGACGGACGGATCAAACACTCCGAGGGGGTCGTGGTTATCGTCGGGCAGGGCAGCGACGACCAGATCCTGCACAGCTGGCTCGTGAAGCTCGGGAGCGCCGTCCTGGGACCGCCGATCCGCGGGTACTACCGGTTGTTGCGCCGCCTCGATCTGGCGGGCCGGCAGCGCCGCGAGTACCGCATCGACCGGCGGGTCGCCGAGCACATCGGTTCCGAACCGGCGGCTGCCGCTCTCGAACGCGTACTGCTCGCCGACATCTGCTACCGCGCGCTGGAGCGGGCTGTCCGCCTCGGTCGTGCGGACGATCCGCTCGAGGCCTTGCGCCGTACGGCCGCCGAGATCCCCGAGCACGAGTTCGCTCGGCTGGTACAGGTCGATCGGGCGGGCAACGGGCGCAGCGACGCGGACCATCCGCCGACCTGGCAGCGGACCCGGCTGCTGCGCGCGCACCCGACGCCGACGACCAGTGTGTTTGCGCCGAACAAGGATGACGAGCTGAGGGCTGCGGCCCGGGCGGCTGTCGTGAGCCTGCACGACTGACGAGATCTGTCAGTCGTCGGGTCGGCCGTGCCGTGACCGCGGATAAGGTCGGCGGTATGACGAGTGTTGCTGCGGATCTTGCGCCGTCCGGTGTGCTGCGGGCTTCGATCAATCTTGGGAATCCGGTGCTGGCGCAGGGGACGCCGGAGGCGCCGGGCGGGGTGACCGTCGATATTGCATATGAGTTGGCGCGGCGTCTCGAGCTGCCGTTGGAGTTGGTGTGTTTCGACGCGGCGCGCAAGTCGTTCGAGGCGCTGACCACGGGGCGTGCGGACATTTGTTTCCTCGCGATCGAGCCGGCGCGGGCGGCCGAGGTCGCGTTCACCGCGCCGTACGTGGTGATCGAGGGCGTCTACGCCGTACCGCAGGACTCGAAGCTGACCGCGGTCGCCGACGTGGATGCGCCCGGCGTACGGATCGGCGTGAAGCAGGGATCGGCGTACGACCTCTATCTGACCAGGACCGTGCAGCACGCGACGATCGTCCGCGGGAGCGACGGCGTCGACGTGTTCCGCACCGACGGGCTCGAGGTCGCGGCCGGGATCCGCCAGCCGATCACGCAGTACGTCGACGCGCACCAGGACCTGCGCCTGATCGACGAGCGCTTCATGCAGATCCAGCAGGCTGTCGGCACGGTCAAGACGAAGCAGCCCGCGACTGTCGCGTACCTGCACGCGTTGATCGAGGACCTGAAATCCAGCGGCGCCATCGCAGCCTCCCTCGCCGCAGCCGGCCAGTCCACCACGCTGGTCGCACCACCCGCCTGACCGCAGAGGCAACCCCGGAGACCGGTTCTCACGTTCTACGTGAAGCAGACACCGATTTCTGGGGTGAGGAACTGTGAAATTCACGCGTAGAGGTATGCCCGCGATCGCCGTGCTGGCGGTCGCGGGCCTAGTGCCTTGCGTCGGAGTACTGACGCCGGCCCAGGCAGCACCTCCCGCCCAACCGGCACCTTCCGCCCAACCGGCCCCGAAAGCGGCGAAGGCCGATGTCAGCGTCACGCTGGTCACCGGCGACCGCGTCCGGCTCCCCGGCGGGGACGTCGGCAAGCTGACGATCGAGCCGGGCGCCGGGCGGCAGCACGTCGGCTTCATGACGCAGCGGGTCGAAGGGCATGCGTACGTGATCCCGGCCGACGTCAGCAAGGACGTCGGCAGCGGCCGCATCGACCGTCGGCTGTTCGACGTCGCCGAACTGGTGAAGGACCGGTACGACGACGCGTCGACCAGCACGATCCCGGTGCTCACGACGTACAGCGGGACCGCCAAGCGCGCTGTACCGGCGGGGGCGAAGGTCACCCGGCAGCTGCCGTCGATCGGCGGCGCGGCGATGAAGGTCACCAAGAGCACCGCCAAGAATTTCATCCGTACGGCGGGATTCAGCAAACTGTGGCTGGACGGCAAGCGGCAACTACTGCTCGACCAGTCGGTGCCGCAGATCGCGGACCGGATGCCTGGCGCGCCGGGTACACCGGTAAGGGCGTCCCGGTCGCCGTACTGGACTCAGGTATCGATGCGACCCACCCCGACCTCGCGCCCCAGATCGCGGGGGAGAAGAACTTCACCACCGAGTCCGCCGACGACGTGGTCGGGCACGGTACGCACGTCGCGTCGACGATCGCCGGCACCGGTGCCGCCTCGGACGGGCGCTACAAGGGCGTCGCGCCGGACGCGCGGATCTACGACGGCAAGATCTGCGAGGTGTACGGCTGTGCGGAGTCGGCGATCCTGGCCGGCCTGGAGTGGGCCGCGAACGACGTCAAGGCGAAGATCGTCAATCTCAGTATCGGCGGCCCGGACACTCCGGAGCTGGACCCGATCGAGGAGGCCGTGAACCGGCTGACCACGGAGGCCGGCACGCTGTTTGTGGTTGCCGCCGGCAACAGTGGGCCGGGTGACGCGACGATCGAGTCGCCGGGCAGCGCGGACGCGGCGCTGACCGTCGGCAACGTGACCAAACAGGACGTGCTCAACGAGACCTCGAGCCGCGGCCCGCGGATCGGCGACAGTGCGGTCAAGCCCGACGTCACCGCGCCGGGCACCGACATCGTGGCGGCGAAGTCGAAGGACTCGACGGTCGGTGAGCCGGTCGGCGACAAGTACCTGCGGCTGTCCGGTACGTCGATGGCAACCCCGCACACCGCCGGCGCGGCCGCGATTCTCCTGCAGGAGCATCCGTCCTGGACGCCGGCCGAACTGAAGGCCGCGCTGATGGGGTCGGCGAAGGTCATGGACGACCAGACGTCGTTCCAGCAGGGAGCCGGCCGGATCAACCTCACCACCGCGATCAAGCAGAGCGTGGTGGCCGAGTCGGGCAGCGTGTCGTTCGGCAAGGCGTCGTTCCCGCACACCGACGACCAGCCGGTCATTCGTGACGTGACGTTCCGCAACCTCGGCGACGCTGCGGTCACGCTGTCGCTGTCGACGGTTCTCAACGGGCCCGACGGGGCAGCTGCTCCGGCCGGTGCGCTCAAGCTCAGCGCGGACTCGGTCACCGTACCGGCGGGTGGTACTGCGGTTGTGCAGGCGACGTCGGACACCAGCCTCGGTGGCGCGGACGGCCTGTACAGCGGGCGGATCACGGCCACGGGTGGCGGCCAGACTGTCGTCGTACCGGTCGGTGTGGAGAAGGAAGGCCCGACGTACAACCTGACCGTCAAGCCCGTCCAGCGGGACGGTACGCCGGCTGTGGACTACCTGGTCAGTGTGATCGGTGTCGACAACGACGTGGTCGCGTTCGACGTGCCGGATGCGACTGGGACGCTGACGATGCGAGTGCCGCAGGGGCAGTACCTGGTCGACACGTTCCAGGAGTTCGAGCGCGGTACGGACGACTGGATCTTCTTCAGCATGGTCGCGCCGCGCGTGCAGCTGACCGAGGACCGGACCGTCGAACTGGATGCCCGGCAGGCGAAGCCGGTCACGACCACGGTGCCGAACGCCGGCGCACAGCAGGCCAGCTCGAGCATCGGGTACGACCGTACGACCAAGAGCGGCATTTATATCAACGACGCCGGGGCTTTTGGCTCGGGCACGTTGTACACCTACAACGCCGGGCCGACGCTGACCGAGGACGAACTGGTCGGGCACGTCACGTCGCAGTGGGGCGTGCCCGGTGCAGACGGTCTGTTCACCAACACGCCGTACCTGTACGGGATCGCGAACTACTTCCCCGGCGGCTTCCCGACCGGTTTCGATCGCAAGGTGAAGCAGTCCGACCTCGCGACCGTGGACGCCACGGTGAACGCGACCGATGGCAAGCGGCTGTTCAAGATGCTGTTCCCGACCGGGCCGAACGGTGACAGCGGCCTCGCCCGGGTGATCCGCCTCGACGCCCCGCGGACCATCCGGTACTACGTCGACGAGACGAAGTACGGCTTCGCCGGCTCGACCGACGAGGACACGGACGGCTCGGACGTCCCGTTCGGGAAGTGGCACCTGGAGGGGAAGTCGATCCTCTACAAGGCCGGGCAGCACTACCAGGAGCGATGGAACGCGGCGGCGTTCACCCCGTCGACGGCCGCTGCGACACGGTCGGCCGATCGGCTCTCCGTGGCGATCTACGGCCTCACGGACGCGGACGGGCACGTCGGCTACACCGAGATGACGCCGGCCAGTACGAAGCTGTACCGGGACGGCGCCGAGGTCGGATCCAGCGACCGGTTCGGCACCGTGGAGGCCGCGGGTCAGCCGGCCGGCAAGGCGACATACAAGCTGGTGACGACCGGGACGCAGGAGCTCTGGCCCTTGTCGACCCGGACCGAGCTGGAGGCGACGTTCAGCTCGTCCGCGGACCAGCAGAGCCTGCCGATCTACACCGTCGGGTTCCGGCCGGACGTGGACGGGACCAACGCGATGGCGCGCAAGCCGGTCACCGTACTGCCGTTCCAGGTTCGGGGCGCCGCGGCGCGGGTGAAGATCGAGTATTCCGGTGACGGGGGCGCCACGTGGCGGCAGGCGCCGGTCGCGGGCGGGAAGGCGATCTTCCCGACGCCCGCCGGCAAGGCGGTCTCGTTGCGCTCGACCGCGACGGATGCGGCCGGCAACAGTACGACGCAAACCGTGCTTGCCGCCTACACCTTGCGGTGAGAACGAACAGCAGGCCCCCACTTTCGTGGGGGCCTGCTGGTGGTTTGCTGTCAGCCGATCAGGCCGAGCGCCTTCACGGCGTCGCGCTCCTCGCCGAGCTCCGCGGTCGAGGCGTCGATCTTGCCGCGCGAGAACTCGTTGATGTCCAGGCCCTGGACGACCTCCCAGTTGCCGTCCTTGGTGGTCACCGGGAACGACGAGATCAGGCCCTCGGGGACGTCGTACGAACCGTCGGAGACGACCGCCATCGAGGCCCAGTCGCCCTCGGCGGTGCCCTTCAGCCAGTCGCGGGTGTGGTCGATGGTGGCGGCCGCGGCGGAGGCTGCCGACGACGCGCCCCGGGCCTCGATGATCGCGGCGCCGCGCTTCTGCGTGGTCGGGAGGAAGTCGTTCTCCAGCCAGTCCTGGTCGTTCACCACCTCGGCGGCGTTCTTCCCGGCGATCTCGGCGTGGAAGATGTCCGGGTACTGGGTCGCGGAGTGGTTGCCCCAGATCGTCAGCTTCTTCAGATCGGTGACGTGCACGCCGGCCTTCTTGGCGAGCTGCGCCATCGCCCGGTTGTGGTCGAGCCGGGTCAGCGCCGAGAACCGCTCCGACGGGATGTCGGGGGCGTTGCTCTTGGTGATCAGGGCGTTGGTGTTCGCCGGGTTGCCGGTGACCGTGATCCGGACGTCGTCGGCGGCGTGGTCGTTGAGCGCCTTGCCCTGGACCGTGAAGATCGCGCCGTTCGCCTCCAGCAGGTCGCCGCGCTCCATGCCCTTCGTCCGCGGCCGCGCACCCACCAGCAGCGCGACGTTGACGCCGTCGAAGACCTTGTTCGGGTCGTCGCCGATCTCGATACCGGCGAGAGTCGGGAACGCGCTGTCGTCGAGCTCCATCACGACACCCTCGAGCGCCTTCAGCGCCGGGGTGATCTCCAGCAGCCGCAGCTCCACCGGCGTGTCCGGCCCGAGCAGTGCACCGCTCGCGATCCGGAACAGCAGGCTGTACCCGATATTCCCTGCGGCCCCGGTAACGGCCACCTTCACCGGTGTAGTGCTCACGACTCGCTCCTAGCTCATCCGATTGTGTGCTTCGGACGCTAGCAAGCCCCAGGCCCGCACCCAACGCTGGGGCACCACCGACTTGCTCACACCGTCCTTGAGCACCCACCAACCGTTTTCACCGGTCGCGGACGGTTGGTGCGTGCTCAAAGACGGGGGCTGAGAGGATGGGCGGGTGGAGCGGCGGACCGGGTCGGGGATGGCCAGCGTTGAAGCGCAGGGGGACGGGACGTTCGTGTTGCGGGTGGACGGGTCGCCGCAGTCGCAGGTCGATCTCGCGGATCCGGCGAACCTGCCGTTCGAGTACATGCGGCGGATCGGGGACGTGGTCGACGCGGTCGCTCCGCGGCGGCAGCCGGTTGCCGTACTGCACGTCGGCGGCGCGGCGCTGAGCCTTCCGCGGTACGTCGCCGTGACGCGGCCGCGCTCGCGGCAGATCGTGCTCGAACCGGACGAGGACCTGACCGAGTTCGTTCGCGAGGCGCTGCCGCTGCCGAAACGGTCCGGGATCAAGGTGCGGCCGGTCACCGGGCGGGCCGGGATCGCCGGCGTGTACGACGACTCCGTCGACCTGGTGATCCTGGACGCGTTCGAGCATGAGGCGGTGCCGGCGAACCTGGTGACGGCCGAGTTCTTCGCCGAGTGCGTCCGCGTGCTGCGGCCGACCGGCGTACTGGTCGCGAACCTCATCGACGGGAAGGCCGGGCTGCCGTTCCTGCGGCGGACGGCGGCGACCGTACGGGACGTGGTCGGGGCCGGCGTCGTGCTCGCGGAGCGGAAGATCCTGCGGGGCAAGGGCTTCGGGAACGTCATCATGGTCGCGTCGCCGCAGCCGGTGCCCGACCTGACGGCCGCGGGCCGCCGCGCGCAACCGCCGTACGACGTGATGCCGCTCCACGAGCTCGCCGGCAAGGCCGCGCCACTGACCGACGCCGAAGGCTTTGTCACCCCCCGCGCGCCGGCCTCGGTCTTCCGCAGCTGACCCTGTACCGCCAGGCAGGCAGAAGTGACCTTTCGAACCATAAAACCCGACCAAATCCGGGGTTCTGCCTGCGTGGCGAACCGGCTCCCGTTCCGCGAGACGGGGCGAAAGCGGGACGGGGCGGGTGCGGGAGTGCCTACGCGGTTCGTAGGGGTGGGAGGGTGGGTCGTCGGGTGGTGAGGCGGTTTAGGGCGTTGGTTGCGGCGGCGCGTTCGGCGGGGGTGGCGCCTACGGTGCGGACCAGGTGGTCGAGGCGGTCGCGGCCGGGGAGGCGGGTGCCACCCAGCCAGGCTTGGATAGTGGCCCGGGGGATCCCGGTTGCCTGCGCGAGTGCGCGCAGCGACCGTGGCCGGACGAGCGCCGCGAGTGCAGTGCCCAGCTCTGCCAGGGTTTCCGCGTGATTCAGCAGGTCGACGAGGTCGCGCGGGTCGCGGCTTGCGTCCTCCCACCGCCGGCGCCAGACGGGCATCAGGTCGGCAGCGACACCACAGCCGGCCAGGTACGCCGCGGTCACCTCCCAGGTCGGCAGTTGCTTGCCGCTGGTCGCGCGGATCAGGTGCGGATGCGAGTAGTGCGCGCGCTGCGCCAACTGACGGTAGCTCAGGCCCGCGTGCCGACGTACCCGTTGCAAGGCCGCGGCGAAGGCTTCGACATCCTGCACGTGATCAAACATAACTCAACATGTTTCAACAGATCAAGAGACCGTTAGGCTGGGGTCCGTGTCTGTCGCGAAGGTTGCCGCCCTGGCCTACTACCCGGTGAAGGGCCTTGCCGGGATCCCCGTCGAGAGCGCTGAGGTCGGTCCGACCGGCCTGCTCAACGACCGGCTGTTCATGCTCGTCGAGCCGGACGGGACGTTCCTGAGCCAGCGCAAACTGCCGGCCATGGCCACGTTGCGCGCCGAGTTGGCGGGTGCCGCGCTCCGCCTGTCGGCGCCGGACGGCCCGGACCTCGAGGTCGGGATCCGGTACGACGGGAAGCGGCGCGACGTCAGCTTGTTCGGGAAATGGTTCGGGCAGGGCGTGGTGCAGGACCCGGCCGCGGATGCGTGGATCACCGATCGACTCGGGACCCCGGCCGCGTTGGTGCGGGTGACGCCCGAGCACGAGCGGCCCGGCTGGGGAGCGCACCGCGGGCTGACCGGCTTCGGTGACGCGCACGCGCTGATGATCACGTCGCAGTCGTCACTCGACGGGCTGAACGCGCGGATCCTCGAGCACGGCGGGAACGCCATCCCGATGAACCGGTTCCGGCCGAATCTCGTCGTGTCCGGCTGGTCCGAGCCGCACACCGAGGACAAGGTGCTCCGGATGACGGTCGGCTCGGTCGAGATCGGGTACTCGGCGCGCGGGATCCGCTGCGCGGTGCCGACCGTCGATCAGGCGTCGGGCGCCAGGTCCGGGCCGGAACCGACCCGGACGCTGGCGACGTACCGCCGCGAACCCACCTACGGCGGCGGGGTCAGCTTCGGCATCAAGGCCGCAGTACTTGCCTCCGGCAACATAAGCGTCGATGACGAGATCGTCGTCCAGGAATGGATCCCGGCCGGCACCGACCCCGCCGAGCCCACTGGTTAACAGCCGACGCGTGCACGGCCGGTGACTGCCTTGTAGGTGCAGGTGTCGAAGGTCTTGCCGGCCGGGGTCTGGAAGCGGGCAGTGTCGCCGGTGTTGTTCCAGACGTACCAGCTCTGGTTCCAGTAGAGCGTCAGCGCCCGGTTGCGGTTCTTGCCAGTACGGACGATCACGGTCGACCGGCCCGGCAGGACGTACCCGCGCGGGAACACGAACACGTGGTTCGCCGCATCCAGGACCCGGAACCCGGACAGGTTGATCGGCCGCGTGCTGATGTTCCGAACGGTGAAGAACTCGTTGTTCAGTTGGGCATTCGTACGGGTGTCCGCCCCCGGCGGGTCGTACTGGATCCCACTGAGCACGGCCGTGATCGCCGCGTCGGCCGTCAATGGTGCGAGTACTGCCGTACCGGCCAGCACCACGGCGGCCGTTGCCGCGGAGAAGAGCGTGCGAAAGCGACGTACGAACAAAGGAATGTTCCCCCTTGGCAGTGGGCCGATGTCCCCCGGCCCGATGAACGCGAACTGCCGGTTCCCCCCGGCGGTCGCACACGCTAGCGGTCACGCTCTGTGCTCGTCAAGCCCTCAATCAAGGGGGGTTGTGACGCCGTGGTCGAGGAGCTTGACCCGGCCCTCCAGGCCGGCCGCACGGAAGGCTGCCACGAAGGTGCCGGGGCCCTCGGTGAAGTGCGTCCAGCCTTCGGTGTGCACCGGTACGACGGTTGCGCCGTCGAGGATGCGTGCGGCCTCGACCGCGTCCTCCGAGGTGAGGGTCAGGTTGGCGCCGTCGAGCAATGCCGTACGGGCGGCGCCGGCGAACAGGATCGCGACGTCGATGGACGGGAAGCGGTCGGCGATCTCCTTGACGTACCCGAGCGAAGCGTTGTCGCCGGACACGTAGACGGTCGGGATTCCCTCGCCCTGCAGGACGAACCCGGTGACGACCCCGAGAAGCTTCTCGGCGCCCTCCGGTCCGTGCAGTGCCGGTACGCCGGTCACCGTCACGACGCCGCCGTCCGGCCTCGGGAGATCGATCGACTCCCAGTTCTGCAGCCCGCGGACACCGTCGATGCGTTCCGCGGCGCCAGGGGTCGAGAGGACGGTCGGGATCGACGGCAGCAGTGCGCGGCCAGCGTCGTCGAGGTTGTCCTTGTGCTCGTCGTGCGAGACCAGGGCGATGTCGATCGGGCCGAGTTCGGCGACCGGGATCGCCGGCCCGGTCAGCTTCGTCATCACCCGGCCGCCGGGGAGTTGGTAGTTCCGCGGCTCGTCGAAGGCCGGGTCGATCAGGAACGTCAGGCCGCCGAGGTTCAGGACGGCGGTCGGGCCGCCGATGTGCGTGAGCTTCATGACTACGATCCTGCGCGCCGGCGGGCCGGGTCGCCATTGGCCCGGGAGCCATAGTTACCGAAGATCGGGCCATAATTATCCCCATGCGTACTGTCGCGGTCTTCGCGTATCCCGGGATGAGCCCGTTCCACCTGTCGGTGCCTTGCCTGGTCCTGGGTGAGCGTCGCGGTCTGCCGGCCCGGTACGACGTACAGGTCTGTGCGGAGACGCCCGGATCGTTCCCGACCAGCGCCGGGTTCGGCCTCACGGTGGAACACGGGCTCGACGCGATGGAGCGGGCCGATGTGGTGGTGCTGCCGAGCTGGGAGCCCGGGCTGGTCGCGTCCGACGTACTGCTGGAGGCGATCCGGCGCGCGCACACGCGAGGGGCGACCGTCGTGGGGTTGTGCGTCGGCGCGTTCCTGGTGGCCGAGAGCGGGATCGCCGCGGGGCGCGAGGTGGTGACGCACTGGCGGTTCGCCGAGGAGTTGCGGTCGCGGTACCCGTCGCTGAAGGTGCGCGCGGACGTGCTGTGGTCGGATCAAGGAGACCTGGTGACGTCGGCCGGTACGGCTGCCTCGTTGGACTGCTGCTTGCACCTGGTCCGGATGCACCACGGGTTCGAGGTTGCGGAGAAGGTTGCCCGCGACATCGTGGTCGCGCCGCATCGGAGCGGTTCGCAGGCGCAGTACATCCCGGTGCCCGTGCCGCCGGATCCGGCCGACGACGTGATCGAGAAGGCGATGGTGTGGGCGCGGGCCCGGCTCGACCAGCCCGTGTCGCTCGACGAGTGGGCCGGGGCGGTCGCGTTGTCGCGCCGTACGTTCACGCGGCAGTTCCGGGCGCGGACCGGGAGCTCGGGGCAGGCGTGGTTGTTGCAGCAGCGGCTGGACCGGGCGCGGTTGTTGCTGGAGACAACCGATCTGTCGATCGAGCGGATCGCGGCGGAGAGCGGGTTCGGCAGCAGCGATGCGCTCCGGCACCATTTCCACATCCTGCTCGGTACGACGCCGCAGCGGCACCGGCAGGAGTTCTACAGCAGCACGAGCAGGATGTAGATCACCGGCGCCGCGAAGGTGACGAGCAGGATCCAGGCCATCATCCGGTGGCCGGGTTTGCCGCGGTCCAGGGACGAGGCGAAGTACAGTACGGCGCCTTCCTCGGTGTGCCGGCTGAGCCCCATCTTGCGGGCCTCGTCGGGCCGCGGATCCGGCCGCTCCTCGCCGAACGCGTCCGGGTGGATCCCGAAGTGCGCCGGCCCGGCCCGATCATCACCCTCGAAAAACATCCAGCCTCCCGCAGGTTGGTGGACCAGGTTGTAGATCCATGGTCGCACCAACCCGCGAGAACAGCGCCGAACCACTACGAGAAGTTCGCCACCCAGGCGTAGCGCGTAGTCGTCCCGCAGAGCAGCGGGCAGAGCAGGCCGCTGTCGTGAGGGGCCGAGCCCGTGCCGACCCCGAGGGTTGTCAGACCGCAGTTCAGAACGGTGCTCTTGCTGTTCTTCATGATCTGGTTGTAGGCCTGCTGCACGGTCATCTTGTCGCCGCCGGCACCTGCTTGCGACCCAGAGCCACCGTTCAGGTTGCTGCCCGACGACGCTCGGCTGCCGGCCGTCGACCGCGCACCATTGGTGAGGCTCGGGTCTTCCTTCAGCGAGGCGCAACCGTTGTTCACGCGGGCGTTGTCGATCATGTCGAAGAGTTGTTGCTCGGTGCCCTGCATGCCGCCGTCGACCGGGGGTGGTGGGGTGGTTCTTGTGGGGGTGGGGCTCGGTTTGGTGGTGGTGACGGTGCGGCCGGGGGAGGTCGGGGCCGTGGTGGGGTCGGTCGACGACGGGGCCGAGGTGGGCGCCGTGGTCGGGTTGCGGGTCGACTCCCTGGTGGGGGTGTCGGTGGGGGTGTCCGTCGGTGAGTCGGTCGGACTGCTCGTCGGAGTCGCCGAGGGAGTGTCGGTCGGGGTCGCGGACGGCGTACCCGTCGGAGGTGCCGTGGGGGTTGGTGTCACCCGGGCCGACGGGGTCGAGACGGCGGGCTTCGTCGACGGGGTGATGTACGTGTCGTCCGTCCGCGTCACCATCGGGATCGAGGCGTCGGCCGGGTCGTTCTGCGGCTGGTGCAGCAGGATCCACGAGATCGGCGTGATCACCACGATGACCGAGGCAACCGCGATCAGGGTCCGCCGCCCGCGCGAAGCCCGTCCGCCGGCCGCCACCCGAGCAGCACTCCGCCGTCCCGGCCCAGACCCCTCACCTCCAGCCCCACCGGACCCGGAACCCCCGGACCCGGCGCCGGAACCTCCGGACCTACCCGGCCCAGAACTCCCACGCCCGCCGGCCCCAGAACCACCGGCCCCAGCAACATGCGAACCTTCGCCGGCCGAGTAAGCCCCCAGCCCACCAGCACCCGCACCTGCGGATGCCTGTCCGTACGCCGACTCACCCGCGGCCGCGCCGCCGGACGCCTGTCCGTACGCGGACTCACCCGCGGGCGTGCCGCCGGGCGTTTGTCCGTACGTCGACTCGCCGGCTCGTGCGCCGAAAGCACTTCCGGCACCATCGCCGAGCCTGCCGCTCGCCGTCCCAGCGCCCACGCCGTCCGCGAAGCCGGCAGACGCTGCCCCGGCCGCGTACTCGGATGGGGTTGTGGTGGTTGGGGGTTCGGGTGTGGAGGGGGTGGTGGGGCGGCGGCCGGCGGTGGCGCCGGTGGCCGCTAGGTCGCCTGATGCGGTGCTGGCGCTGCGCGCGGCAGGTGCTGCTGAGGCGTCGGCCGGCGCGGCGTCCGGTGGCGTGTAGGCGGCAGGCGCGGAGGGCGCAAGCGCGTGGTCGGCCCGCGCGGCGGGGGTGGAGGCCGCGGGGGTTTGGTCGGGTGGGGTGGAGGTGGCGGCGGGGCCTAGGGAGGCCCAGTCGTCGGCTGCTCGGCGGGTCGACCAGGTGCCGGCGGTTTCGCCGAGACCTTGCGGCGCGCCTGCTCCGTCGCCCGTTGCGGTTCCGCGGGTTACATCTGCGTCGCTTGTTGCGGGGCCGCGGGCGGCTCGGCGGGCTCGGGACGGAGGTTCGGCGTCGGCGCCGATCGACTGCTCGACCCACGACGGCGAACCTGCCGGTCGCGCACTCGACAAGCCCTGCGAACCAAGCCCACCCTCGCGCGCACCCGACAGCCCGCCCGAAGCAAACCCGCTTTCGCGCGTGCCTGGCAGGCCCCTGGACGCGTCGGTGCCGGCCAGGTCTGGTGCGTCAGGGGTGGTGTAGCTGGGCAGGGCGCCGCGCGGTGCGTACTGCGGTGTGGCTGGGCGGGACTGGTTGCTCCCGGCCCAGAACGGCGACTCGTTGCCGCCGCCCTTGGGCGCACTCGCCCAGAACGGGGATTCGTCGCTGCGCGGTGCGTAGCGCGGTGGTTCGGGCGGTGCGGGCGGTGTGGATTCCGCGGGCGGAGTGGACCGGTTGCCGGAACGCGACGAGCGGGAGGCCGCTCGGGTCGCCTTCCTCCGGGGTTTGTACCGGCCGTTGCCGGACTCGGACATTATTTCGTTGTTCCCTTCAAAGTCGCGCCCCCACGACGTTCCTCGTCGTCGAGGTGGCCCTCACAAGCCGCCTCACCGGAGCCCCCCAGGAACGTCCGGCAACATGACAAGGACGGATCTACCCGCAGCGACCGACCGGCAACCGGTCGGACATTGTGGCTCTGGGACAACGTTCCAGCCACACTCGGTGCCTTCGGCACAATGACATCCATGACGACAACCACCATGGCGCCGGCCCTCAGCTTCGGCCGAAGTCCTGGACCCAACTGCCCGGCCCGTAGTCGGATTTGACCCGGCCGGCGTCGTACCCGATGCCGATCGTGGTGAACCGGCAGTTCAGGATGTTCTTGCGGTGCCCGTCGCTCTGCATCCAGGCGGCGACCACCTTCTGCGCGCTGTCGTACCCGGCCGCGATGTTCTCGCCCCAGCTCGACCCGCGGTATCCGGCGGCCTTCATCCGGTCGCCCGGATCCCGCCCGTCGGGGCTCGTGTGGTCCATGTAGTGCCGGCGGACCATGTCCGATGCGTGCGCACCGGCCGCCTCGACGAGTGCACTGTCCAGCCGGAGCGGGCCGCAGCCCTGCTGCTGACGGATCTGGTTCGTGTACTCGAGGACCTGCCGCTCCTGCGCGTTCGTCCCGCCACCACCGGTCGGTGGCTCCGACGTGTCCGTCGGCGTCGGGTCGGACGTACGGGTCTTGGTCGGCGACGGCCTGCCGGTCGGTGTCGTACTCGGCCGGCCAGTCGTACCGCGGGTGGTGCGCGGCGTGGTCGGACGTACGGTCACGGTCGTCACGCCCGTCGTAGGCACAGTCGGCCCGGTCGGCCCGGTCGGCGTCGTGGACACACTGCTGGGCGAGTCGCTCGGCGTACCGGAGGTGGCCGGCGTACCCGAGGTCGAGACCGAGCTCGGCGTCGGCGCCGCGCCGAGGGCCGGTGTGCCGACCACGGCTGTCGTCGTCGTGCCGTTCGGCAGCGTCTTGGTGATGGTGATCAGCGGCGTCCCGGCCGTCGTACCCTCAACGGCCGAACCGTTGTCGAGGCGGGTGTCCTCGGAGACGTTGAGCACCTTGGCGGCGCCGTCGGCCTGGCTCGTGTCGTGCGACATCAGCCAGACGACCGGTCCGATCGCGACCAGCACCGAGAGCGCGCTGACAACCGGAGCGACCAGGCCACGGCTCCGCCTGCGAGCTCGTCTGCTGCCGCGGTGCCGCCGGGGGGTGGGCGAATCCGTCATGGGGTGGGCGAATCCTCTTCGTTTCTTCGTGTTGCCGAAACTGCGCGTCGTTCCCCGTGGTCCAGCCAGGTCCCCCCTGGTCACCGAACAGCGACCTTAACCGACGCGCGAGGTCATCGTTACAGAGACGAGAGGCCTCTTAACGATTCCTGAAGAAAACGATTGACTGAACGTCGCCGCGCCGCCTGGACTTCCCGGCGATCAGCCGCCGAAGTCCTGCACCCAGCTGCCGTTGCCCCACTCCGGTTTGACCTGGCCGCCGTCGTACCCGATGCCGATCATCGTGTAGTCGCAGTTGAGGATGTTCGCGCGATGCCCGGGGCTGTTCATCCACCCGGTCACGACCGCGGACGCGGAGGTGTAGCCGACGGCGATGTTCTCGGCCATCGCGCCGCCGCGGAACCCGGCCGCCTTCATCCGGTCGAACGGGCTGCGGCCGTCCAGGCTGTCGTGCGCGAAGAAGTGCTCGGCGACCATGTCGGCCGCGTGCGCCTCGGCCGCCCTGGTCAGCGATTTGTTGAACGTCAGCGGGCCGCAACCGGACTTCGCCCGCTGCTGGTTGGTCAGCGTGAGCACCTGCTGCTCGACCGTTCCCGATCCACCGCCCGGCTTCGGCGGCTTGGTCGTCTTGGTCTGCGTCGGTGTGGGCGTCGCGGTGTGCCGCGGTTTCGGTGTGTACGTCGACTTGCCGGGCGTCTTCGTGGCAGTACGCGAAGGAGTCTTGCTCGGTGTCCGCGTACTGCCCCGGCTCGGCGCTGTCGTGGATCTGGTCGGCGTCGGGATCGGCGTCGGTGTCGGTGTCGTACGGGACGGTGTGTACGTCGGAGTTGCGGACGATGCGTCGTCACTCGCGGGAGCGACCGACGTGATCGGAGTCTCCTGGCCGGTCGCCTTCGGGTTGTCGGTCTGGCGTACGACGAACCACCCGACGCCGCCCAGCAGGACAAGGGCCGACAACGATGCGATCAGCGGACCGGCCACGCCGTTGCCGGGGGACCGTTTGTGGTTCGTCATGCTGAGCAGCCTTGCCCAGGTCAGCGCTTGCCAACTCCCCGAGCACCAGCCACTTCACGAACCTTTGACTATGGCAGTCGTTTGAAAGGAAGGAGAAGAAATCCCGCTTCGCGGGGGTTGGGGGACGTCAGCGGGAGCGGGCGATGACGATGTCTGCGACGACCTTCCAGCCCAGGCTGCGGTAGAGCCGGAGGCCGTCGATCGACGCGATCAGGATGCCGCGCTTGGCGCCCTTCGCCGCGGCCGTCTCGACCAGCGACGCCATCACCGCACTGCCGAGGCCGCGCCGGCGGTGCGCCGGATCGGTCTCGATCCGGTCGGCCACGGCGTCCTCACCGACCACGGCCATCCGCCCGCTCGACACCACGCCGCCGTGCTGCGTGGCGCGGGTGATGATCAGGTCGTCCTCGAGCTCGGTGTGCAACGCGTAGCGTTCGTGCAGCTTCAGCGCCGGCTGCTCCGACAACTGGATCGTCATCAGCCAGTCCTGGTCCTGCTGGACCTCGAGACCGAGGTCCTCGAGCTGCTCGATCCGGGCTTCCTTGTCGTCGGTGGCCAGCGTGATCCAGCCCGAGCCACGGCCGCCGCCGTCGGCGAAGGCCAGCTGGGCGGCGCGTTCCACCCGATCCGGTTTGCCGTCGGCATCCAGTACCACGTACTCCGTCGGGCGGCTCTCCTCGCCGGCCCGGACGATCAGGATGCCGTCGTCGGCGTCCTCAACCGTGGTCCAGCCCCGCGAGACGGACCACCCGGCCTGCCAGCGGCGGACGAGTTCCTCACGATCTCTCACCCGTCGATTCAAGCAGCCCGGCAGCGCGACGGCGAGGGGAACCGGTGTCGCGTGACACCAACTGGCCGTAAACCACTGCCTGCGGGCGGTGACCAATACTCCCCCACGCTCGCGCAGGTCAACCCTTCGGGCCGCCCCCACACTCCAACGGATATCCATCCGCGTTGCGGGTTCTCCACTGGAATGCGAGCAGAGAAGCCACAACAGGAGTGGATATCCGCTCCTGTTGGGGGGCGCCGCTCAGTCGGTGGCCGGCGGGGTGGTGACCGGCGGGGTGGTGGTTTGTGGGGCGGTGTACTCGTCGGCGAGCAGGTCGTAGGTGAGCATGTTGTCGTAGCTGCCGTCGCGGCGCGGGTCGGCCTGGCGTTCGTTGCCGACCTTGGTGAATCCGTTGATCTCGGCAACGTGCGCGGAGGCGGTGTTCGCGTCGGCGCAGCGCACGATCATTCGCCGGCGCCCGAGGCCGCCGTCCTCGATCGGCCTGAACGCGTGGCTCAGCAGCAGTTGGACCGCGGTCGTCATCACCTGGCGGCCGCGCGCGGCGGGGTGCATCCAGTACCCGATCTCGCCACGGGTCTTGTCCATCCGGCCGCCCAGGCCGAAGACGCTGACATTGCCAAGGAGTTCGTCGGTCTGCGCGTCCGCGATCGCCCACGCGACTGCCTCACCGCTCGCCGCGGCCTCCGAACGGGTCGTGATGAAGCCCAGTGCGTCCTCGAGCCCGTACGGCGACGGCATCCCCGTCAGCCACAGCTGGGTCCGCTCGTCGTTGCACGCCTCCATCACCCGCTGGGCATCCGACTCGCGCAACGGCCGCAGCCGGATCCCGTCGCCTTCGAGTACGGGCACGGTCCACCAGTTGCCCTTCGGCTCCAGCGGGTCGTCGCGCCCGATCGTCGCGACCCATTCGTCCTTGCGGACGCCACGGGCGCGGCCGCCGCCCGGGATCGTCACCAGGTCGTGGAACCCGACCTTCCAGGCGACCTTGCGGCTGCCCAGGTTGCCGACGAACGCCCGCCAGATCACGCGCTTCCAGCCCAGCTCGTCGAACGCGTACCGGACGACGAGCTTGAGCGCCCGCGTCATCACGCCCTTGCCGCGGACCTCGGGCGACACGGCGAAGCCGACCTCGCCGACGCCGCCCTCACCGTCGTGCAGGTCGATCGTTCCGACGTACTGGCCGTCGTACTCGATCACCCAGCCCCACGCGGTGTTCTCACGCCAGCCGTTCGGGACCAGCTGGGTCAGGAAGTTCACGGCGTGCTCGCGCAGGTACGGGAGCGGGATCGTGGTCCACTGCTGCATCTCCGGGTCCTGGCAGAGCCGGTACGCGGGGTCTACGTCGGCCGGTGTCGCCGCACGCAGGGTCACCACGTCGTCGGTCAGCACGGGCACGTCTTCGGGAAAGCGCATGCTTCAGGGTGACTCGCTGCCACCTCGTCGGCAACGCATTTCACTGACACGAAGACGTTTCGACACTAGGCTGTGGAGCGTGAACGCAGCCGGAGCAGAACCGCCCCGCGGGCGTGGGGGCCAGTTGGCCGCCCAGCGGCAGGCCACGATCGTTGCCGAGGTCAACAGCCGCGGTGCGATCACGGTCGCCGAGCTGGTCGACCGGTTCGGCGTGTCGGACATGACGATCCGGCGCGATCTGGACGCCCTCGACTCCAGCGGCCTGCTGCACAAGGTGCACGGTGGCGCGACGTCGGTCGGTCTGCGCAGCGCGCACGAACCGGGCTTCGACGCCAAGCTGACGCAGGAGTCCGCGGCCAAGCAGGCGATCGCTGCAGAGGCCGCCACCCGCGTGCAGCCGGACAGCGCGATCGGCATCGGCGCCGGTACGACGACGTACGCGCTCGCCCGTCAACTGCTCCGCGTGGAGAACCTGACCGTCGTCACGAACTCGGCCCGGATCGCGGACGTGTTCCACGGCAACGGCCGCTCGGATCGCACCGTCGTACTGATCGGCGGCATCCGGACGCCCTCGGATGCATTGGTCGGCCCGATCGCCACCGCCGCGCTGGCGTCGCTGCACCTGGACCTGTTGTTCCTCGGGGCGCACGGCGTCGACGCCGAGCACGGGCTGAGCACACCGAACCTGATGGAGGCCGAGACCAACCGGTCGTTCATCGCCGCCAGCCGCGAGGTGGTCGTGGTCGCGGACCACACCAAGTGGGGGACCGTCGGTCTGAGTACGTTCGCGAACTGGCCGGATCTGGACGTGATCGTCACGGACAACGGCCTCTCGGCCGCCGCCCGCAAGGCGATGCGCGACACCGGCTGCGACCTGATCGTCGCGTCCTAGCCCGAGTCGCGTCCTTACCCGAGTCGCTTCCTAGCTGACCCGCGAAGCCCCCGCGGACGGTGTCGCGGCGAGTGAGGTCGGGGCCGTGAAACCGTGCTCCGCAAAGGCTTTCTCGATCGCGGACAGCACCGCGTCCGCCGCCGGCGCCTCGACCAGCGCGATGATGCAGCCGCCGAACCCGCCGCCGGTCATCCGCGCACCGAGCGCACCGGCCTCAAGTGCGGTGTCGACCGCGACGTCCAGCTCCGGAACGGTGATCTCGAAGTCGTCGCGCAGCGAGGCGTGCGATGCGGTGAACAGCGGACCGACCTCGCGCAACTTCCCGGCGTGCATCAGCGCGACCGCGTCCTCGACCCGCCGGATCTCCGTCACCACATGCCGTACGCGACGCCGTACGACGTCGTCGGACAACCGGGTCAGCGCATCGTCGAGATCCCCGAACGCAATCGATCGCAGAGCCGGTACGCCCAGCTCGGCGGCCGCCTGCTCGCAGCTCTTCCGGCGCGCGGCGTACTCGCCGTCGACGTGCCGGTGCGGTGCCTTCACGTCGACGACGAGCAGGGCGAGGTCGTCGGCCGGCGGGTCGAACGGGATCTGGTCGGTAGACATCGCGCGGATGTCGAAGAACAGCGCGTGGCCCGCGGTGCAGCACATCGACGCCATCTGATCCATCAGCCCGACCGGCGCACCGACGTACTGGTTCTCGGCGCGCTGGGCGAGCCGGGCAACCTCGGCCGGGTCGACCTCGATGCCGCGCAACCCGAGCAGCGCGACGGAGGTGGCACACAGCAGCGCGGCGGACGACGACAGGCCTGCGCCGGACGGGAGGTCGGAGTCGACGAGCAGGTTCGCCCCGCCGAT
This sequence comes from Kribbella sp. NPDC048928, assembly GCF_043197975.1. Classification (NCBI taxonomy): domain Bacteria; kingdom Bacillati; phylum Actinomycetota; class Actinomycetes; order Propionibacteriales; family Kribbellaceae; genus Kribbella; species Kribbella sp. NPDC048928. The sequence goes on from NZ_JBICUC010000013.1 coordinate 79,856, forward strand.
CGCGTACCCGGACTCGCGCAGCACCCAGGCGGCACCAGCGGGGTACGCGGCCCAGTCGCCCACCGAACCCGGGGCCAGCTCGTCGAGCGCGAACTCGATCACGCCGTCGTGCCCACTGGACGCGACCGCGATCCGTCCGTCGTCGCGCTTCGACGCGGTGATCAGGATCCGGTTCGGCAGCGCGATCGGCAGCACGAGCCCGTCGTTGTAGTCGGTGTGCTCACCGATCAGGTTGACCCGGCCCGGTGCCCGCCAGCTGCCGTCCGGCGCCGTACCGAAGACTTTCTCGAAGGAGCTCACGAACCGGCCTTCCGCAGGGTCTCGGCCACGTCTTCCGGCCGGGTGTCGCTGATGAATGCGCCCATGCCGGACTCGGAGCCGGCCAGGTACTTGATCTTGTCCTTCGCGCGCCGGATCGACAACACCTCCAGGTGCAGGTAGCCGAGCTCGCGGTCGACCCGGACCGGGGCCTGGTGCCAGGCGGCGATGTAGGGCAGCGGCTCGCCGTACAGGCCGTCGAGGCGGTGCAGGACGTCGAGGTACAGCTCGGCGAAGTCGTCGCGCTCGCCGACCGACAGTTCGTCGATGCCGCCGACCTGGCGGTGCGGGTACAGATGCACCTCGACCGGCCAGCGGGCGGCCTCCGGGACGAACGCGGTCCAGTTGCCGTTCTGCGCGACGACGCGGGTGCCCTCCTTGCGTTCGGCGGCCAGGACGTCGGCGAACAGGTTGCTGCCGGCAACCTCCTGGTGCTTGCGGGCCTGCGCCAGCAGGGTCCGCATCCGCGGCGGGACGAACGGGTAGGCGTAGATCTGGCCGTGCGGGTGGCTGAGCGTGACGCCGATCTCGCGGCCGCGGTTCTCGAACGGGAAGACCAGTTCGACGTCGTCGCGGGCGCTCAGGTCGGCGGTCCGGTCGGCCCAGGTGTCGACGACCAGCCGCGCCTGACCCTGCGACAGGCCGGTGAACGAGCCGTTGTGGTTGCTCGTGAAGCAGACCACCTCGGTCCGGCCGGGGCCGGCGAAGGACGGGAACCGGTTCTCGAAGACGGCGACGTTGTAGTCGTGGTCCGGGATCTCGGTCGGGTTGCCCGGCTTGCTCGGGCAGAGCGGGCACTGGTCCGCCGGCGGCAGGTAGGTCCGGGTGTTGCGGTGCGTGGCGTACGTGATCACGTCACCGGTCAGCGGGTCGGTGCGCAGCTCCACCTGGGGCTGCGGGGCGGGCAGGCCGCGGGTGTCCTCGAGCGGTACCCGGACCGGCGCGTCGGCCGGGTCGTAGTAGATCAGGTCGCGGCCGTCCGACAAGGTGGTGTCGGTACGGCGTACACCGCGCGGTGTCTTCATCGTGTGACCTCCCCGGCCGCACGCTGCGTCCGGCCAGGAATCATCGTAAACCAACAAACTCGAACATGCATCGTGATACCCGTCGCCGGTAGAGTAGCTAGATGGACGACTACGCCCAACGCCCGCCCTCTCGGCTGTCTACGAGAGGGCGCTAGGAACTCCGACCCATGAACGACACCCTGCTGAACATCGTTCTGATTCTGGTCTTCGTGCTGATCGGCGGGGTCTTCGCCGCCGCCGAGATGGCCCTCGTATCACTGCGGGAAAGCCAGCTGAAGGCCCTCTCCCAGCGCGGCAAGCGCGGCGAGATCGTCGCCAAGGTGGCCGCCAACCCGAACCGCTTCCTGTCCGCCGTGCAGATCGGCGTGACCCTGATGGGCTTCCTGTCCGCCGCCTTCGGTGGCGCGACGCTGGCCGACGGCCTCTCGCCGCACCTGCAGAACCTCGGCCTCCCGGAGTCGGTGGCGGACACGGTCGCGCTGATCCTGATCACGATCCTGATCTCGTACGTCTCGATCGTGATCGGCGAGCTGGCCGCGAAACGTCTCGCGCTGCAACGGGCGGAAGGCTTCGCGCTCGCCCTCAGCCCGCTGGTGGACCGGATCGCGTCCGGCGCCCGCCCGGTGATCTGGCTGCTCTCGCGGTCGACCGACCTGGTGGTGCGCGCGCTCGGCGGCGACCCGAACGCGAACCGCGAGGTGATGAGCGACGAGGAGCTCCGGGACCTGGTCTCGGCGAGCGAGTCGCTCGGCGAGGAGGAGCGCAAGATCGTCGACGACGTCTTCGAGGCCGCCAGCCGGCAGCTCCGGGAGCTGATGCTGCCGCGCACCGAGGTGGACTTCGTCGACGCCGAGATGCCGGCCTACAAGGCGGTCAAGTTCGCCGCCGAGCGGCCGCACTCGCGGTACCCGGTGATGAACGGCTCGGCCGACGACATCGTCGGGTTCGTGCACGTCCGGGACCTGTTCGACCCGGCCGTCGCGTCCCGCTCGGTCCGGGTCGGGGACCTGGCGCGCGACGTCCTGATGCTGCCCGACACCGCGAAACTGCTGCCCACGCTGACCGAGATGCGCCGGCGCAGCACGCACCTCGCGATCGTCCTCGACGAGTACGGCGGTACGGCGGGCATCGTGACGCTCGAGGACCTGGTCGAGGAGCTGATCGGCGACATCAAGGACGAGTACGACGAGGAGCCGGCCGAGACCACCCGGCTGCGCAGCGGCGACATCGAGGTCGACGGCCTGCTGAACCTCGACGACTTCGCCGACGCCACCACGATCGAGCTGCCCGACGGCCCGTACGAGACCGTCGGCGGCTTCCTCGCCGCCCGCCTCGGGAAGGTTCCGTCGACCGGCGACGAGGTCCAGCTGATCGCGCACACCCTGACCGTCACCGAGATGGACGGCCGCCGGGTCGCCCGCGTCCGCCTGCACCTGGTCACACCGGCTGAGGAACAGTCCGAGTCTCCAGCGCCTGTCGCCGAATGAGGACGACCAGCCCGCCGACGACGTACCCGAGGCCTTGGAAGACCAGTACCGGGATGATGCCGACGATGTCGCCGAGCAGGCCGGCGGCGGCGATGCCGAGCAGTACGGCGACGCTCTCGGCGGCACCGACAGCGCCGTAGATCCGGCCGCGGGTGCCGTCGACGGTCAGGTTCTGGAAGACGGTCATCATGCCGGCGACGGTGAGCGCTCCGGGCAGGCCGACGACGATCATGCAGACGAACGCCGGAATCACACTCTGCGATGCCAGCGGGTAGAGGAACAGCGCGGTGTCGATCAGCCCGAACGCGAGTGCACCGATACCCCACAGGCTCGCGGCCGGCCAGCGGGATCCGATCGCGGCCGCGACCAGTCCACCGACGATCCCGCCGATCGCCTGCGACGAGACGATCAGTCCGTACACCTGCCCGTCGCCGCCGATCTCGGCGCTCACGAACGGCGCGAACAGCGTGCTCATGATGCCCTCGCCGAAGCCGGTGACCAGGCAGAACACGAAGAACAACCGCATCGCCGGACCCGCGACACACAGCCGCAGCCCTTCGGTCCACTCCTCCTTGAGCCGCTTGATCGCGCCGCCCGCCGACTCCTCGTCGTGCTGCGGTTTCGCGTGCCGGTGCCGCATCCCAGCGACCAGGACAACCGCAACCAGGAACGTCGCGGCGTCCCCGAGCGCGAGCAGGGTGAGCCCGCCGGCCGCTGCCAGTACGCCGCCGAGCGCCGCGCCGATGAGCCGGGCGAGGTCGCGGATCTGGCTGTTCAGCGCGTTCGCGGTCACCAACTGGTCCGCGTTCACCAGCACCGGTACGAGTGACTGCTCGGCCGGCGTGAAGAACTGCTGCAGACAGCTCTGCGCGAGCACGACGCCGTACACGATCCAGATCGTGCTTGCGTCGTGGACGGCGATCAGCGGCAGCAGGACCACCGCGTTCAGGACGTTCGTCACGATCATGGTGGTCCGCTGGTTCCACCGGTCGACGAAGACGCCGGCCAGGGAGCCGAGCAGTACGGCGGGCAGGAACGACGCGAGCAGCAGGCCGCCCGAGGCCAGCGTGGATCCGGTCAGTACGTACACCTGGAACGCGAGTCCCGTGCGCAGCAACCAGTCGCCGATCAGCGAGATCAGCCCCGCGCTGAGCATCAGCCGATAGTCACGCTGCCGTACCAGGACGCCCCACAAGTCCTTCATGCTCTTACTCCTCGGGCGAGATCGTGACGATCTGGGTCATGGAGACGTGCCTGCTCCCGGGCGGACGGGTGGACTGGTCGTCGATCGGTCGCTCGTCGACCCAGTGCTGGATCAGGGCGTCGATCTGGGTGACGAGCTCGGCCAGCTCGTCGCCGGTCAGGTAGAAGCCGCTCTGGCCGATGCCTGCGTGCTCGCGCCAGACCTCGTCCTCGGACGGGCGTTGCTGCTGCCACTGGCTGAGGCGTTCCAGTGCGCGTTCGGCCAGCAACTGCTCGAGTACCTCGGCCGCCGCGGCGCCCTCGGGAGTTCGGGCGGCATCCCGCCAGGACTGCGAGGTCGACACCAGTCGCCAGGGCCGTTCCCGGTTGTCCTTGCCGGGCGCGGGCTCGACGAAGTCGTACTTCGCCAGCTGCCGCAGGTGATGTGACGCCAGCGCCTGACTGATCCCGAGCCGCCGCGCCGCCTCGGCCGCCGTCAGCGGCCCCTCGCGCCCGAGCAGCGACTGCAGATCCAGCCGCACCGGATGCGCCAGCGCCCGGATCGCCAGCGGATCGTCGAGCAGCCGGGCCCGCCGCGGATCGTTCTCCAAAGACATGCTTGGAATATGCATTGGACCCGATGGCGATGTCAAGCCATTGCTTGGAATGTGGTGCGGCGTGCCGAAGAACGGGTAGTGGTCCGCCCTCATCCGGTGGTGCGTGGCCGACTGCGGTGCGGCGCGGCGGCGCGGCGGGGCCGACCGGGAACCACTACCCGTTCTTCGGTACGGCGTGCTCGTGGAGCCAGCGCAGGGCGGGTTCGGCCTGGGTGAGGATGGTGATGTGGCTGAGGGCCTGGTGGAGGTCCAGGGTGGCGGTGGGGAGGTGGGCGGCCAGCCATTCGCCGTGTGAGCTGGGGATGATGCGGTCGGCGGTGCCGTGCTGGAGCAGGACGGGCGCGGTGATGGTGGTCGGGTCGCAGCCCCACGGGACGACGTACGAGCAGTCGTCGTCGACCGCGCCGTCGGGGCCGTTCGGCATTGCCTTGTCGCCCGCGACCGAGCCGAGCCAGCCCCACTCGCCTGCGAACAGTGCGAGATCGTCGTCGGTGAACTCCGGGTCGTACTCGACGGACTCGTTCTGGAGGCGTTCCGCGCGCCCGGCGGCCGCGGCGTGCAGCGATGCGAGACCCGACGGGATCATGCCGTCGTACCAGTCGAGACCTTCGGCGGAGTACGGCGCGATCGCGGCCAGTGTGGCGACAGCGGTGACCCGATCGCCCAGGACCGCGGCCGCGCCGAGCGCGAACGTGCCGCCGCCGGAGTAGCCCATCAGGGCGCAGGTCTCGATGCCGAGTGTGTCGAGGACTGCGATGAGGTCGGCCGCACCCGATGCGACCGTGCGACCCGGATTCGGTGACGAGCCGCCGTAGCCCGGTCGGTCGAACCCGATCCAGCGGATCCCGAGCCGTTCGCTCATCGCGGCAAGCGGCGCGGGCGGCGTACCGAGGTTGGGTGTGCCGTGATGCCAGACGACGGTCAGCTGCGCGTCGCCGCCGGGCGCGCTGTCGTACCCGTGCAGCACTCGTCCGTCGGCCAGCCGGAAGTCGATCTCGTCCATGCCGCGAAGCCTAAATGCTCCGAATGTCGAGTGCGCGGTGTCGTGTCCGACCTCTGCTGCGAAGATCCACTTGACCCGAAAGGACTACCGGACATGAAGTACCTGCTGCTCATCCACAGCAACCCGATCACCTGGGGCCACCCGTCGTTCCTGCACACCGAGGAGGGCAAGGCGCTGCCGAAGAAGGCCCGCGAGGCGCTCGCCGCGCAGCTCGACAAGCTGCTCACCGACCTCGACAAGAGCGGCGAGCTGATCACCGCCGTACCGCTCGACCCGCCGTCGAAGACCCGGGTGGTCCGGGTCCGCGAAGGCATCCGCGCCACCACCGACGGCCCGTACTCCGAGGCCAAGGAGCAGCTCGCCGGCGTCTTCCTGATCGACGTCGCCGACCAGCAACGCGCCGAAGAAGTGGCCGCCACCATCCCCGAGGCCGAGTTCTACGCCGTCGAGGTCCGCCCGGTCTCAGTGTTCGACTAGGCGGGCGTGGTTCTCGGTTGTGGCCAGGGCGGGGTTGAGGGCGCCGAGGGCCAGCCAGGTGGCGCCTCCGACTCCGTCGCGGGCGGTGTGGACGTCGCCGGCGAAGTGTTCCCGGATCAGTTGGCCGACCGGGGAGGACTCGCCGGCGACGCTGCCGGCCAGCACCATGGGGCCGCTGTGTGCGGAGGTCTTCAGCCGTGCGACGGTCTCTGTGAGCAGTTCGGCTGCGCGTTTCACCAGGGTTTGTGCAGTCTCGTCGTGCTGGGCGTACGCCGCGATCACCGCGGGCGCCAACTCTGCGAGCAGGACCGGTGGCCGGCTGTTCACCGTCCGCACCACATCGTCACGTAGTGAGTCGTATCCTTCACGATGTGCAACGGCAGGCTCGTCCCGATCGGGCAGGAGCGCCTGCACGACGGCCCGTTCGAGGAGGCCCAGCGGCTCCCGCAGGTCCAGCGCCTGCAGGACGCTGCGGACCGCTTCCCGGCCGAGCCAGAATCCGGATCCGTCGTCGCCGAGCAGCCAACCGTGCCCGCCGGACGTACGGAGCAGTTGATGGTTGCGCACCAGGCCGGCGTTGCTGCCGGTGCCTGCGATCAGTACGGTGCCGTCCGGCTCCGGCGTACCGGAGGCGAACGCGACCTCGAGATCACCGATGTACGCCGGGGCCACGGTGAGGCCCGCGCCGGTCCAGGCGGCCTCGAACTGCGCGGCCACCTCCGGCCGCTGCAGCGCGACGCCCCCGGCCATGCCGACGACCCCGGCCCGCACGGCCGCCGCATGCAGCCCGGCGAGCGCGGTGTGAAGCGCCTGGCCGAAGTTGGCCGCCGCACTTGCGGGATGACTGGTCGGATTGCCGCCCGCGGCAGCACCGCGACCGACTACGTTGCCCTCGGAGTCCGCGATCACGATCCGGGTGGAGGTGCCGCCGAGGTCCCCGCCCAGGACAAGTTCGTCCGACATACGCCATGCTCCAAACTGCTTACGCAACTGTCCCGAATGGGGAGATCAGACGGATGAGCCTTGACTTTAGCTGTGAGTTGAGAAAAGTTCTGTCCAGCAAACCGCAAACTCGCGCATTTGTCGGCACTTCGAGTGTCGCAACGAGCGGATCAGTCGAGGGGTGGGCCTGATGGCCGGCAGTCACATGGGGGAGACGGGCAGTACGGGCGGCGTGAGCGCGCAGGCTTATGTGCAGACCCTGATGCCGGTGCTGGCGGCGGTCACCGCCGAGATCGACGGCCCGATCCAGGACGCCGCCGAGCTGATGACGACCTCGCTGCGCGCTGACGGCGTCATCCAGGCGTTCGGTTCCGGGCACTCCGAGGCGCTCGCGATGGAGATCGCCGGCCGGGCCGGTGGGCTGATCGCGACCAACCGGATCGCGCTGCGTGACCTGGTGCTGCTCGGTGGCGAGCCGCCGGAGCTGCTCCGCAGTGCCGAGCTGGAGCGCAACCCGGAGTACTCGCGGAAGCTCTACGACCTGTCCGCGGCCCGGGCGGGCGACGTCTTCGTGATCGCCTCGAACTCCGGTGTGAACGGGTCGATCGTCGAGCTCGCGAGCGTGGTGAAGGAGAAGGGTCACCCGCTGATCGCGATCACCTCGCTGCAGCACACCGGTGGGATGGATTCCCGGCACCCGTCCGGCAAGAAGCTGATTGACTTCGCGGACGTGGTGCTCGACAACCAGGCCCCGTACGGCGACTCCGTCCTGGACCTGCCCGACGGTGCCGGCAAGGTGTGTGCGGTCTCGTCGATCACCGCCGCGCTGATCGCGCAGATGCTGGTCGCCGAGGTGCTGCGCCGGATGACCGACGCCGGCGAGACGCCTCCGGTGTACCTGTCCGCGAACATCCCGGGCGGCGACGAACACAACCACGCCCTGGAGGCCCGGTACGCGGGTCGCATCCGCCGTACGGCCTGAAGCCACCCCGACGTACTAGCCTGCCGTGATGCTTAAACGGCGGACGTTACTGCAGGGGGCGCTGGCCGGTGCGGTGCTGAGCGGTTGTTCCAAGGAGCCGGTCGCGCCGTCCGTGTCGCCGAGCAACCCGTTCACCGTGGACGGGTCTGCCTCGGTGGACGTGATCGTCACCGAGGAGTACGGCGGGTTCGCGGCGGCGGCGTACCGGAAGAAGTACGCCGGCGCGACCATCAGCCCGAAGCTGACGGCTCAGCTGTCGGACGACCTGCTGCCGCGGTTCGCGACCGGCACGCCGCCCGACGTGGTGCTCTCCACCGGCGACCAGAAGCTGACCCTCGGCAAACTGGTCAAGGACGGCCAACTCGCGGAGCTGCAGCAGCTCCTGGACGCGCCGTCCTGGGACGACCAGGCGGCCAAGGTCAAGGACCAGTTGGTGCCCGACATGCTGGAGGTCGGGCAGTTCGACGGTACGCAGCGGACGCTCAACTACATCTCGAGCGTGTACGGCATCTGGTACTCGGCCAGCCTGTTCCAGCGCAACGGCTGGGATGTTCCGCGGACCTGGCCGGACCTGCTGGCGCTCGGCTCCGACATGAAGGCGGCCGGCCTCGGCCCGTTCATCTACGCCGGTACGCACCCGTACTACCTCCTCGAACTGGTCCTCACGCTTGCGGCCAAGACCGGCGGCCCGGACGTGACGAAGCGGATCGACAACCTGGAGGACGGCGCCTGGAAGGACGAGAGCGTCACCAAGGCGATCAACGCGGTCGGCGAGCTGACCAAGCGCGGTCTGCTCGCGCCCGGCACCGCGCAGTACGACCATCTCGGCTCGCAGAAGCGCTTCCTCGCCTCCAAGGCCGGGATGCTGCCGTGCGGGAACTGGCTCGAGAACGAGATGAAGGGCCTGGTCTCGGACGAGTTCGCGCTGACCGTGTTCGCCGTACCGGCGCTGGACTCCTCGCCCGCGATGGCGAGCGGGCTGCACGTTGCCGGGACCGCGCCGTTCCTGGTCCCGGACAAGGCGAAGAACAAGGCCGGTGGGCTGGAGTACCTGCGGGCGTTGCTGTCGGCGGACGTCGCGCGGCAGGTCAGCTCGGAGTCCAAGCAGCTCACCATCGTTCGCGGCGCGGCCGACGGGCTGGAGTTGACCACGGCGCTCGGCTCGGCCCGGGACCTGCTGTCGGCAGCCGGCGACCAGATCATCAAGTGGTACTTCGACACCTGGTACCCGGACTTCGCCACCACGGCTGCCGAGGCCACCGGGCAGTTCATGGCCGGCGGGCTGCAGCAGTCCGAGTGGGCCGGCCGCATCCAGGCGGCCGCGGACAAGGTCAAGCAGGACGCCGCGGTCACCAAGTACCACCGGGACTGAGATCTGAGTTAGGTTAGGGCAACCTAACCAACCCTGTGAGGTTCGCATGCGCCCGCTGGTGCTTCTGGCCGTACTCCTGCTCGCCCTGACCGGCTGCGGAAGCGGAGCCGACGACGACGTGCCGCTGGCTGCCGCCCAGCAGGGTGGCGCGTTCCCGGTGACGATCAAGAACAAGTACGGCGACACCGTCGTCAAGCAGGCACCGCAGCGGATCGTGACGGTCGGCCTGGTCGAGCAGGACGCGCTGCTCGCGCTCGGCGACGTACCGGTGGCGACGACCGAGTGGTTCGGGGAGAAGCCGGGCGCGCTCTTCCCGTGGGCGAAGGTGAAGCTCGGTGATGGCGCCGTACCGCAGGTGCTGAGCGGCAAGGACGGGCTGCAGTTCGAGAAGATCGCCGCGCTGCAGCCGGACCTGATCATCGGGCTGTACTCCGGGATCACGGCCGACGACTACCAGAAGCTCAGCGACATCGCGCCGACGGTCGCGCAGCCGGCCGGTGTACCGGACTACGGCGTGTCGTGGCAGGTGGTGGCGCGGACGGTCGGGCGGGCGGTCGGCAGGCCGGACCAGGCCGACGAGCTGGTGAAGGGCATCGAGAAGCGGTTCGCCGACGCACGGGCCCAGCATCCGGAGTTCAAGGGCAAGACCGCGCTGATGGCGACGCCGTACGAGGGCTACTTCATCTACGGGACGCAGGATCCGCGCTCGCGGCTGCTCACCGACTTCGGGTTCACGCTGCCGGCCGGGCTGGACAAGACGATCGGGGACAAGTTCGGCGCGAACATCAGCAAGGAGCGGATCTCGCTGCTCGACCAGCAGGCGCTGGTGTGGTTCCCGACCAAGGGCGGTACGGCGAAGCTGCAGGCGGACCCGCTCTACAAGAACCTCAAGGTCCGTACCGAGGGCCGGGACGTGTTCATCGAGGAGAACTATGACGACCAGCTCTACGGCGCGACCAGCTTCGTCTCCGTACTGAGCCTGCCGATCGTCCTCGACGAGCTCGTCCCGAAGCTCGCGGCCGCGGTGGACGGAAACCCCGCAACTAACGGGTAGAACCGCGCCGCCGCCCGGCCTTACGCTCTGAAGTGGGAAGTGAGAGCGATGGCCTGGCTGACAGCATTCGGTGTGTTCCTGCTGCTCTGCGGCCTGCTCGGGCTCCTCTTGCCGAACCCGCCGCCCGCACCCTGGCGGCGTCGTATGCGTCGTCGGGTGCGTCGCCGGACCGCTCGGCTGACGGCGCGGCTGCACCGGACGACGGTCCCGGCGCCGGATCCGTTCGACACATTACGCCTGCAGACCCGCCTGACCTGCCTGTCGAGCAAGATCCGTCGGGTCGAGTCCACACCCCACGTCTACGCCCGTGCCCACCGCCTGATGGCGCTCGAGGCCGCGTACGACGACCTGCTGGACGAGGCCTGCCGCCTGGCCGGTTGCCCCGACCCGCCCGACCAGAAACGCTCCGAGGCGAAGCGCTGGCAGGAGGAGCAGGAACTGGCCGCCCGCGGCTGGACCTGGTGACTCATAGTCCCTGCGATATGACTGATCCGCCGCCCGGTGACGGGCCGGACTTCGATCGCTGGCAGAATCAGCCCCATGTCCCATGCTGCGTCTGACCCCTCCGCAGCCGGTTCTCAGCGGCGCCCGCGGGTGCTCTCCGGGATCCAGCCGACGGCGGACTCCTTCCACTTCGGCAACTACCTCGGTGCGTTGCGGCAGTGGGTTGCCCTGCAGGACGACCACGAGGCGTTCTACTGCGTCGTCGACCTGCACGCGATCACCGTGGAGTACGACCCGAAGGCCCTTCGCGAGCGCACCCGGCGGTCCGCCGCGCAGCTGCTCGCGGCCGGGATCGACCCGGAGCGGTCCACCCTGTTCGTCCAGTCGCAGGTGCCGGAGCACGCCCAGCTCGCCTGGGTGATGTCCTGCATCACCGGGATGGGCGAGGCCAGCCGGATGACGCAGTTCAAGGACAAAACCGCGAAGGGCGGCGCCGACCGCGCCACCGTCGGCCTGTTCACCTACCCGATCCTGCAGGCCGCGGACATCCTGGTCTACCAGGCCGACCGGGTCCCGGTCGGTGAGGACCAGCGGCAGCACGTGGAGCTGACCCGCGACCTGGCGCAGCGCTTCAACCACCGGTTCGGCAAGACCTTCCGGGTGCCCGAGGCGTACATCGTCAAGGAGACCGCGAAGATCTTCGACCTGCAGGACCCGAGCTCGAAGATGAGCAAGTCCGGGTCGTCGCCGGCCGGCATCATCGACCTGCTCGACGAGCCGAAGGCGAGCGCGAAGAAGATCCGCTCCGCGGTCACCGACTCCGGCCGGGACGTGGTCTTCGACGAGGAGAACAAGCCCGGCGTCGCGAACCTGCTGACCATCTACTCGGCGCTCACCGGCAAGAAGATCAGCGAGCTCGAGGACGAGTACGCCGGTCGTGGGTACGGCGACTTCAAGAAGGACCTGGCCGACGTGGTGGTCGAGTTCGTCACCCCGTTCCGGGAGAAGACGCTGACCTACCTGGACGACAAGGCACAGCTGGACGCGATCCTCGCGGCCGGTGCCGAGCGCGCCCGCGCGGTCACCGAGCCGACCCTGGCCCGGGTCTACGACCGGCTCGGTTTCGTCCACGCATGACCACTATTGGTGTCGCGATTCCGATTGCGGAGCCGTACGGTACGGAGCTGCAGAAGTACCGCTCGGACTTCGGGGACCCGATGGCCGCGTCGATCCCGACCCACGTCACGCTGCTGCCGCCGACCGAGATCGAGGCCGCCGAACTGCCGGTGATCGACGAGCACCTGCTCGCGCTGGCGGCCCGGTTCCCCAGGTTCCGGATCCGGCTGCGCGGCACGGCGACGTTCCGGCCGATCTCGCCGGTGGTGTTCGTACCGCTCGCGGAGGGCATCTCTTCGTGCGAGGTGCTGCAGTCGCGGGTCCGGTCCGGCCCGCTGCAGGTCGATCTCAAGTTCCCGTACCACCCGCATGTCACGGTCGCGCACGACCTGGACACGGATGCCCTCGACCGCGCCTACGACGCGCTCTCGGAGTACGACTGCGTCTTCGACGTCGAGTACTTCAGCCGTTACGAACACGGCGCGGACGGCGTGTGGCGGCCGCAGCGTTCGTTCCCGCTGGCAGGCTGAGGCTCCTTACCCCGGGTACAGGAGATCCATGAACCTCAAGTCGGCGTGGCAACGGTTCCGCCGGACCCAGCTGTGGCGCGCCTGGAAACGGTACGGCGACCGCCGCGGCAACCGCCTGGCCGGAGCGACGAGCTTCTTCGGGTTCCTGTCCCTGTTCCCGCTGATCGTGCTCGCGGCCGCGGTCACCGGCCCGCTGCTCGGCCACGACGCGATCGAGGCGCTCAAGGACGCGCTGCAGAAGAACCTGCCCGGGATCGGCGACAAGATCGACATCGACTCGCTGATCTCGAACGCCGGCACCATCGGGCTGGTGTCCGGGGTGTCGCTGCTGCTCACCGGCCTCGGCTGGATCGACTCGCTGCGGGCCTCGATCCGCTCGATGCACGAGCTGGACGACGAGCCCGGGAACGCCGTCAAGCTGAAGGTCGTCGATCTCGGCGCGCTGATCGGCCTCGGGCTGCTCGGCCTGATTGCCACCGGCGCCTCGTCGATCCTCACCGGGCTGTCCAAGCGGATCGTCGACTGGACCGATCTGGACGGGACCTGGCTGGCGCACTGGGGGCTCGGGCTGTGCAGCATCGTGGTCGGGATCGCGGCCGGCGCGGTCCTGTTCACGTACCTGCAGACCGCGCTGCCGCGGATCCTGCTGCCGCGCAAGGTGGTGCTGATCGCGGCGCTGGCCGGCGGCATCGTGTTCTACCTGGCGCAGCGGCTCGGGAACGTCTACGTGAACCACGTGATCGGCGCGAACGCTGCGTACGGCGCCCTCGCCCTGCCGCTCGCGCTGCTCGTCTGGATCTACCTGATGACCCGCGTGATCATGCTGGTCGCGGCCTGGACCAAGGAAGCCACCCTCGACCGCGAGCCGGCCATCGAGACTGCCTCCGAGACTGCTTCCGAGACTGCCTCCGAGATCGACTCAGAGCCTGAGCCGTTGCTGCTCGGGCCGCCCGGCAAGCGGTTCAAGGTGGTGCCGATCCCGGAACGTAAGGCCGACACCGTGGCGGTCGCCGCGGGCGCGGTGCTCGGAGCCACCGTCACCACGCTGGCCGTCCAGGCGCTCCGAGCAGTACGTACGGTCCGCCGTTCTTGACCGTCGGGTCAGTGACGGCGGCGGCGGAGGGTTCGCGGGCGGCGCAGGAACAGGCTGAGAAGCAGGACCGGCGGCGCGGCGTACACCCAGACGGGGATCCGGAACGCGAGCGACGTGACGGCCTGGCCGGGGTTGAGCGCGGCGCGGGTCGGCGGTTCGCCGGCCTTCCGTACGGTCGGCTTGTCCTGGCCGCCGGACTTGCCGGTGGACTGGTTCTTCGGCGGGGCGGCGGCCGGCTTGATCAGCGTACCGACCGGCTTGAGCTTGGCGTAGTTCGCGAACGACCAGGTCAGCAGGTTGCCGGCGTCCTCGGTGATGCCGTGCGGCGCGTTCATCATCGTCACCACCAGCGTGTGCCCGTTGCGGCGGGCGGCGCCGACGAACGTGTTCCGGGCGAGGGTGGTGTAGCCGGTCTTCACGCCGAGCGCGCCGTCGTAGCTGAACAGCAGTTTGTTCTGGTTGGCGACCTGGTAGGTGCCCTTGTTCCCGACGTTCGGGAAGTTCGTGTACTTGGTCGACGCGTACTTCGCGAAGTCCTGCCGCTGCAGTCCGGCCCGCGCGAACAGGGCCAGGTCGTACGCACTGGAGAACTGACCGTCGGCGTCCAGCCCGGTCGGGTCCGTGACGTGCGTGTCGAGCGCGTTCAGGTCCTTGGCCTTCAGGTTCATCCGCTGGATGGTCGCCGGGACGCCGCCCTGGTCGTGGGCGCAGAGCGCGTGCACGGCGTCGTTCCCGGAGGCCAGGAACATGCCCTGGAAGAGCAGGTCGACGGTGTAGTGCAGGCCCGGGTAGACGCCGACCTTGCTGCCGATGATCCCGGCGTCCGCGCTCGTCCCGATGACCGGATCGGTCTTCTTCAGCCGCGGCAGCAGGACCAGGGCGGTCAGCGTCTTGAGCGTGCTCGCCGGTCGGAGCTTGGCGTGCGGAGCCTTGGCGGCCAGCACCTGACCGGTGTCCAGATCGGCCACCACGTACGCCGATGCCTGGACGGCCGGCGGTGCCGCCCCGTTGGCGACCACCGTCGGCTTCGCGGTCATCAGCTCGCCGCCGACGGGGCCTTCTGGGCCCTGCCCGGCAGCGGTCGCTGTCAGAGGTCCGGCTCCCACCAGTGCGGCGGTAGCGCAGGCCGTCAGAAGCAAACGCATCGGCCGCACTCTAGTTCCCCACCGGTCCAGATGTCACAGTCGGGTCTCGCTGCCTGGATCGGGTACCGCATTGACAGCGGTCGCCAGGCTTGAGTCAATGGACTGGAAACAGACCAATAGGGTTTGGGAGTGGTCGGGTTGGATGTGGAGGAGCTGCGGGGACTGGTGGCGGCGGGGGTGGTCGACACGGTGCTGGTGGCGATCACGGACATGCAGGGCCGGTTGCAGGGGAAGCGGTGCGGGGCTCGGTACTTCCTCGAGGAGGTGCTGAAGCACGGGACCGAGGGGTGCAACTACCTGCTGGCTGTCGACGTGGACATGAACACCGTCGACGGATACACGATGTCGTCCTGGGAGCGCGGGTACGGCGACCTGGTGATGGCACCCGACCTGGACACGCTGCGGCTGATCCCCTGGCTCGAGGGGACCGCGCTGGTGCTCTGCGACGTGCAGTGGCTCGACGGTACGCCGGTGGTCGCCTCGCCGCGGCAGGTGCTCCGCAAACAGCTCGACCGGCTCGCTGAGCGCGGGCTGCAGGCGTACGTCGGCACCGAGCTCGAGTTCATGGTCTTCGACGACACCTACGAGACCGCCTGGACCAAGCAGTACCGCGACCTGGTCCCCGCGAACCAGTACAACGTCGACTACTCCCTGCTCGGCACCTCGCGGATCGAGCCGCTGCTGCGCGACATCCGCACCGGGATGGAGGGCGCCGGCCTGTACGTCGAGTCCGCGAAGGGCGAGTGCAACCTCGGCCAGCACGAGATCGCGTTCCGGTACGACGAGGCGCTCGCGACCTGCGACAACCACTCGATCTACAAGACCGGCGCGAAGGAGATCGCGGCGAAGCACGGCAAGAGCCTCACGTTCATGGCGAAGTACGACGAACGTGAGGGCAACTCGTGCCACATCCACCTGAGCTTCCGCAGCCCGGACGGCGATCCCGTACTGGCCGGCGACGGTGCCCACGGTTTCTCGCGCCTGATGGAGCACTTCATCGCCGGGCAGCTCGCCTGCCTGACCGAGTTCACCTACCTGCTCGCTCCGAACATCAACTCGTACAAGCGGTTCGCGAAGGGCAGCTTCGCCCCGACAGCTGTTGCGTGGGGCCTCGACAACCGCACCTGCTCGCTGCGCGTGGTCGGTCACGGCGACTCGCTGCGCGTGGAGAACCGCCTCCCGGGCGGCGACGTGAACCCGTACCTCGCGGTCGCCGCGATCGTCGCGTCCGGCCTGCACGGCATCGAGGAGGAGCTGGAGCTCGAGCCGCTGCTGGAGGGCAACGCGTACGAGTCCGACAAGGAGCACGTCCCGTCGACGCTGCGGGAGGCCGCCGCGCTCTTCGCCGGCTCGAAGCTCGCCCGGACCGCGTTCGGCGACGAGCTGGTCGACCACTACGTCAACGCCGCGCGCGTGGAGCTCGACGCGTACGACGCCGCCGTCACCGACTGGGAGCGAGTCCGTGGTTTCGAACGCCTTTAGGGCCTGTCGGGTAGTCCAGCGCCTACTGCGGGGCACTCGGCACGGCACCTCGCCGCACGGGACCGAAGGCCACGATGCTCCGCATCGAGACCTTCGCCCCCGCACGCCGAGCTACCGCACCGAGCACCTCCTCGCTACGGCCCTGGACTACCCGACAGGCCCTGAACGGCCGCCGCGGATCGGCATCACTACGTACCTCGAGCCGGCGACCTGGGGGATCTGGAACCGTGAGGCCGCGATCCTTCCGCGCGTCTACCTGGACGCGATCGCGGCCGCCGGTGGTACGCCGATCCTGCTGCCCCCGGTCGGCACCGATCCGTCGGTACTGGGCCTGCTGGACGGTCTCGTGATCGCGGGTGGATGCGATGTCGATCCAGGCTCGTACGGAGCGACGCCGCATCCCGAGACCGCCGACACCAGGCCCGGCCGGGACCACCACGAAACCGTCCTGATCCGAGAGGCCCTGGATCGGGAGCTGCCGTTGCTCGCGGTCTGCCGTGGGTTGCAGATGCTGAACGTCGCGCTGGGCGGGACGCTGCACCAGCATCTGCCCGACGTTGTCGCTCACGAAGCGCATCGCCCACAGCCGGCGGTGTTCGGTGCGGTCGAGGTCAAGACCGAGCCGGGCACGCTGACGGCGCGGATCCTCGGCGAGCGCGCGACCGGGAGCTGCTACCACCATCAGGCGCTGGACGTCGTCGCCCCGGACCTGCGGGTGACGGCCCGGGCCGGCGACGGAACGGTCGAGGCCGCGGAGGTCGCCGGCCACGACTTCGCTCTCGGTGTGCAGTGGCATCCGGAGGAGACCCTCGACGACCTGCGGCTGTTCACCGCGCTGATCGACGCATCCAGGAGAAGTACCGCATGACGACGTACGACGTGATCAACCCGGCCACCGAGAAGGTCGTCCGCACGATCCCGCTGGCCACCGAGGCCGAGGCGGACCAGGCGATCGCCAGGGCCGCGACAGCCTTCCAGACCTGGCGGAACGTGACTCCGGCCGATCGGGGACGGCTGCTCCGCAGGTTCGCCGACGCGGTCGACGCGGACCTGGAGAACCTGGCCGCGCTGGAGGTCGAGAACGCCGGGCACACGATCGGCAACGCCCGCTGGGAGGCCGGCAACGTCCGCGACGTACTGACCTACTACTCCGCCGCGCCGGAACGCCTGTTCGGCCGGCAGATCCCGGTGGCCGGCGGCATCGACCTCACCTTCTCCGAACCGCTCGGCGTGGTCGGCGTGATCGTCCCGTGGAACTTCCCGATGCCGATCGCCGGCTGGGGTTTCGCGCCCGCACTGGCGGCCGGCAACACGGTCGTCCTCAAGCCCGCCGAGCTGACTCCGCTCACCGCCATGCGCCTCGGCGAACTGGCACTCGAGGCAGGTATCCCGCCCGGCGTCTTCGAAATCGTCCCGGGTCCCGGCAAGACGGTTGGCCAACGGTTCGTCACCCATCCCGCGGTCCGCAAGATCGTCTTCACCGGCTCCACCACGGTCGGCAAGCAGATCATGGCCGGGTGCGCCGACCAGGTGAAGCGCGTGACGCTCGAGCTGGGCGGCAAGTCCGCGAACGTGGTGTTCGCCGACGCCGACCTGGAGAAGGCGGCAGCGCAAGCGCCGTACGGGGTGTTCGACAATGCGGGGCAGGACTGCTGCGCGCGGTCCCGGATCCTCGTCGAGCGATCGGCGTACGACAGGTTCATGGAGCTGCTGGAACCGGCCGTGAAGAACGTCAAGGTTGGTGATCCCAACGATCCGGCGACGGAGATGGGGCCGTTGATCTCGCAGGCGCAGCTCGAGCGCGTCGCTTCGTACGCCCAGAACCCCGCCTTTCAAGGCAATGCGCCCAGCGGTGCCGGCTTCTGGTTCCCGCCGACCGTGCTGGCGCCGGGATCGGAGCGGGCCCAGCGCGAGGAGATCTTCGGGCCGGTCGTTGCGGTGCTTCCGTTCGAGGACGAGGCGGATGCGCTGCGGATCGCCAACGACAGCGAGTACGGGCTGTCCGGCTCGATCTGGACGCGGGACGTCGGGCGGGCGATCCGGGTCGGTCGTGGGGTCGAGGCCGGCAACCTGTCGATCAACTCCAACGCCTCGGTCCGGTACTCGACGCCGTTCGGCGGCTACAAGCAGTCCGGTCTCGGCCGGGAGCTCGGCCCGGACGCGCTCGCCGCGTTCACCGAGACCAAGAACATCTTCATCAGCACGGAGGATTGAGACATGGACGTCAAGGCGCATCGGCTCGAGGGGCGCGTCGCAGTCGTTACGGGTGGCGCAAGCGGGATCGGGCTGGCCACGGTACGCCGGCTGGCCGCGGAGGGCGCGCACGTCGTGATCGGCGACCTGGACCCGGCTGCCGGCAAGGACGCCGCGGACGAGGTGGGTGGCCTGTTCGTGGCGACCGACGTGGTCGATCCGGCCGCGGTGGAGAACCTCTTCCAGCAGGCGTTCGCGACGTACGGCAGCGTGGACATCGCCTTCAACAACGCGGGCATCTCGCCGCCCGACGACGCCTCGATCCTGGACACCGGGCTGGAGGCGTGGCGCAAGGTGCAGGAGGTCAACCTGACATCGGTGTACCTGTGCTGCAAGGCCGCGATCCCGTACATGCAGCGGCAGGGCAAGGGCTCGATCATCAACACCGCGTCGTTCGTCGCGGTGATGGGCGCGGCGACGTCGCAGATCTCGTACTCGGCCTCGAAGGGCGGCGTGCTGGCGATGAGCCGCGAGCTCGGTGTCGAGTTCGCGCGGCAGGGGATCCGGGTGAACGCGCTCTGCCCGGGCCCGGTGAACACGCCGCTGCTGACCGAGCTGTTCGCGAAGGACCCGGAGCGCGCCGGGCGCCGGCTGGTGCACGTCCCGATGGGCCGCTTCGGCGAGCCGGAGGAGATCGCCGCCGCGGTCGCGTTCCTGGCCAGCGACGACTCGTCCTTCGTCACCGCCAACACGTTCCTCGTCGACGGCGGAATCTCGGGAGCCTACGTCACCCCGATCTAGTGTTAGCTCATGGTCGTTCAGGCAGATGACGCGGTGTTCCGGCCGGTCCGGGCCGGGAACCCGTTCGAGGAGACGGTCGAGCGGTTGCTGCAGGCAATCAAGCTCGGCGTCGTCGCGCCCGGCGACCGGTTGCCGCCGGAGCGCGAGCTCGCGACCCGGCTGAACGTCAGCCGGGTCACGCTCCGGGAGGCGATCCACGCCCTCACCGAGGCCGGGTACGTCGAATCCCGCCGCGGCCGGTACGGCGGCACGTTCGTCAACGAGCAGCTCCCGAAACCCCGGCGTACGTCCGCCAAACGCCTCGCCCGCGACCTGGCCTCCGGCATCGACGACGCGCTGACGCTCCGGTTCGTACTGGAGACCGGTGCTGCCGAAGCCGCCGCATCCCGCACCCTCAGCGACGCCGAACGCGACCACCTGCAACGCTGCCTCGACGAGAACGCCGCCGCCTCCCTCACCGACTACCGCCGCCTCGACTCCCGCCTGCACCTCGCCATCGCCGAGGTCACCGGCTCGCCGTCGCTGACGTCTGCGATGGCCGACGTCCGCATGCGCCTGAACGCGCTGCTGGACGCGATTCCGCTGCTCGAACGCAACATCGAGCACTCCAACGAACAGCACCGGACGATCGTCGACGCCATCCTGGCCGGCAACGCACCGGCCGCCCGCCAAGCCATGCAAGAACATCTCCAAGGCACAGCAGTACTGCTGCACGGCTTTCTCGACTGACTTCTTGACACCTGGGCCGCCCGGCTGCCTCAATGAGTTAAAGGTCTGGGGGGAGACCATTGAGGCGCCACTGTCCAGGAGGCCAGCAGTGAGCAACGACGAATCCGCCGCCCCGATGACCGACGACGAGCAACGCCTGCACCAGTTGGGCTACGCCCAGGAGCTGAACCGGACGATGTCCGGGTTCTCGAACTTCGCGGTGTCCTTCACGATCATCTCGATCCTGTCCGGCTGCCTGACCCTGTACGGGTTCGGGATGAACACCGGAGGCCCGGTACTGATCGTCTGGGGCTGGCCGATCGTCGGGCTGATGACCCTGTTCGTCGGCCTCGCGATGGCGGAGGTCTGCTCGAGCTACCCGACCGCGGGCGGCCTGTATTACTGGGCCGCGAAGCTCGCGCCGTCGAACGGCGCCGCCTGGTCCTGGTTCACCGGATGGTTCAACTTCCTCGGCCAGGTCGCGGTGACGGCCGGCATCGACTTCGGCGCGGCGTTCTTCCTGAACGCGTTCCTCGACCTGCAGTTCGGCTTCAGCGCCACGCCAGGGCACACGATCCTGCTGTTCGGGTTGATCCTGATCGTGCATGGGCTGCTCAACTCGTTCGGCGTGAAGCTGGTCGCGCGCCTCAACGACATCAGCGTCTGGTGGCACATCCTCGGCGTACTGGCCATCGTCGTCGTCCTGATCGTCGTACCGGACAAGCACCAGTCCGCGTCGTTCGTGTTCGGGCACTTCGTGAACAACACCGGCTGGGGCTCGACGTTCTACGTCGCACTGCTCGGCCTGTTGCTCGCGCAGTACACCTTCACCGGGTACGACGCGTCCGCGCACATGACCGAGGAGACGCACGACGCGGCGCGCTCCGGCCCTCGGGGCATCGTGATGTCGATCCTGGTCTCGCTCGCCGCCGGGTGGGTGCTGCTGATCGGTCTGACGTTCGCGATCCAGAGCTACGACGGGGCGCTCGACAGCTCCACCGGCGTACCACCCGCGCAGATCTTCATCGACGCCGTCGGCCAGGTGACCGGGAAGATCCTGCTGCTCGTGGTGATCGGCGCGCAGCTGTTCTGCGGGATGTCGTCGGTGACCGCGAACTCGCGGATGATCTACGCGTTCTCGCGGGACGGCGCGCTGCCCGGGTCGAGGCTCTGGCACAAGATCAACCACCGCACGCGGACGCCGACCAACGCGATCTGGCTGGCCGCCGGCGGCGCGTTCGTTCTCGGTCTGCCGTACCTGTGGAACGCGACGGCGTACGCAGCGGTCACGTCGATCGCGGTGATCGGCCTCTACATCGCCTACGTCCTGCCCACGTTGCTCCGGCTGCTGCAGGGCAACCGCTTCCAGCCCGGCCCGTGGAACCTCGGTCGCTGGAGCCGCCCGATCGGCATCGTCGCGATCGTCTGGGTCTGCTTCATCACGATCCTGTTCATGCTGCCGCAGGTCAGTCCGGTCACCGGTAGCACTTTCAACTACACGCCGATTGCCGTCCTGGTCGTGCTCGGCTTCGCGGCCGCGTACTGGTTCTTGTCGGCGCGCCGCTGGTTCACCGGCCCCAAGGTCCAGGGCACCGAGGCCGAACTCGCCGCCATCGAACGCGATCTGGAGTCCATCTGAAGACCATCCGGTGCCCCGGCACGATCGTGCCGCCCCGACTGCTCGGAACTGAGCAGTCCGGAGTGTCAGGATGGTGGCCAACACTTTTCCTCATGTGACACTCGCCGTGTCGATCGCCCTTAAGCTGTGATAATCGGCGCAGGTAATCCTTCGGGGAGCTGGATGACAGACGACGAGCTGGTTGGCCGGAGCGGACTGGTCGAGCGTGCTACCAAGCAGCTCGAGACCAGCGGAAGCGTGCTGCTGTACGGCCCGACCGGTATCGGAAAGTCTGCCCTCGGCCGGGCGCTCGTCGCGGACCGCAGCCGCGAGGGCTGCCGGATCCTCAGCGCGGCACCGTCCAACTCCGAGGCCGGCCTGCCGTACGTCACACTCCTCGACCTGCTCTCCAACCAACTCGACTTCGCGTGGCAGGTGCTGCCCGACCACCTCCGCCAGCCGCTCGAGGTGGCGCTGCTGAAGGCCAGCGCGCCAGACACGGTGCGTGACGAGCTTGCGGTACGTCTCGCCGTACTGCACGTGCTCCGCCGCCTCGCCACCACGGGGCCGGTCCTGATTGTGGTCGACGACATCCAATGGGTGGACCCGTCCAGCCTCGAAGTGCTCACGTTCTGTGCTCGTCGGCTGGACGAGGGTGTGCACCTGCTGGCGACCGAGCAGGTCGCCGACGGGGACCTCCCGATGATGGTCGACGCCTGCCCCGAGCCCGTTCTCCAGCTCGAGGTCCCGCCGCTGACCGAGCCCGATGTGCTCGGCCTCCTTCGGCAGCGCCTGTCCAGCCCGCTCCCGGTCCGTACCGCCCGTCGCATCTTCGCCGCGAGCGCCGGCAACCCGTTCATGGCTCTGGAGCTCGGCCGCGCGGTGCTGCGGCATCCGAAGAGCGTCTCGCCGAACGATCCGCTCCCGGTCTCCAGCCGCCTGAAGACGCTCCTCGGCGAGCGCCTCGCGGACATGTCGACCAGTACGCACGAGCTGCTGCTGCATGCCGCGTCGTCGCCGCGCCCGACCACGACCCAGCTGGCGCGGTCGCTCGACCGCCCGGTCGACGCCGATCTGGCCGAGGCGGAGACGCTCGGGCTGATCGACGTCGCCGCCGATCGGCTCCGCTTCACCCACCCCTTGCTGCGCGAGTTCGTGTACGCCGAGGCCACCTCGGCCGATCGCCGGCGGGCGCACGCGAAGCTCGCCGCCGTCGTCGACGAGCCGGTCGAGAACGCGACCCATCGCGCACTCGCCACCCAGGCGGCCGACGCGCACCTGGCCACCGCGATCGAGGAGGCCGCCACGGTGGCCGCCGGCCGTGGCGCGCCCGGTGCGGCCGCGACGCTCTGGCGGCTGAGCGCGGAGCGGACCCCGCTGACCGAGCCCGACGAACGTGCCCGCCGCCTGACCCGCGCCGCCGACGACGCGACCGCCGCCGGTCACATGGCCGAGTCGGCCGACATGGCGCAGCTCGCCGCCCAGGTCGCCACGACGGCGAAGACCAAGGTCCCGGCCCTGCTGCTCTGTGCGGACGCCGTGTGGCCGGAGCGGGACCGGCGGGTCGAGCTGCTCGCCGAGGCGTTCGCCGCGGCTGTGGGGCACAAGGAGCTTGAGGCCCGGGTTCGGATCGAGCTCAGCAACAGCCACTACTTCGACCGGAGCCTCGACGAGGCGCAGGAGCACGCGCGGATCGCCGAGCAGCTGGCCCGCGAGGCCGGCGACACCGAGGCGGTCGTCGACGCGTTGAGTGCGGCCAGTTCGGTGCTGGTGGTCCGCGATGCCGGCGAGTCCGCTGACGCCGTACTGCAACAGGCCGCCGAGCTGGCGAAGGGCCTGCCGCTGACCCGGACCACCATGAACGCCCGGCAGATGGCCGCGATGCAGCAGCTGTTCCGCGGCCGGACCGCCGAGGCGATCACCGAGATCAACGCGCTGGCCGACGAGGTGCGAGATCACGGCGCGATGCGCTGGCTGGCGTCCGTACTGATCTCGGCGACCGCGATCAACGAGCGCAGCGGCCGCGGTGCCGACGCGCTGATCTCCGGGCACGAGTGCTACCAGCTGATGCAGGACATCGGCGACGAGGCCGAGGTCGGCATGGTGATCGCCTGCCGCGCGGAGTGGGCCGGTGGTACCGCGTCTGCGGGCCGGCAGCTTGCCGAGTCGGCGCTGGAGGCCGTCCGCCTGGTCGGGAACGACGAGTGGACCGGCCCGGCGCTCGCCGCACTCGGGCAGATCGGCGTCCTGACCGGCGACCCACAGCACGCGGTGGAGGCGTTCGACGCGATCGCGGAGTCGGGGGAGGCGGCGATGCCGTTCGACCCCGCGGTGATCCCGTGGCACGCGGACTACGCGGAGGCACTGATCGCGGCCGGCCGGCTGGACGACGCGGCCGCCCTGATCGCCGAGATCCGCACCCGCGCCGAGAACCTGGACCGCGTCGTGGTCAAGCTCGGCCTGGACCGCGCCGAGGCGCTGCTCGTCGCCAAGCAGGGTGACCCGGCCGCCGCGCTGGAGCTGCTGGAGAAGTCGATCAGTACGGCCGGGGACCGGGTCTACCCGATCGATCTCGCGCGCGGCGAGCTGACCCGCGGCCGGATCGCCCGGCAGGCGCGGCGGCGTTCGGTCGCGCGGACCGCGTTCCTGGACGCGATCGAGCAGTTCGAGTCGTACGGTGCGTCAGCGTGGCGCGAGGTGGCGGAGACCGAGCTCGCCCGCCTCGACGTACCGAGCCGGAGCCGGCAGCCCTCGGAGCTGACCGACAACGAGCAGCAGATCGTCTCGATGGTCCGCGACGGCTCCACCAACCGCGAGATCGCCGCCGCGCTGTACCTGTCTGTGAAGGCCGTCGAGTCCCAGCTGACCCGCCTCTACCGCCGCTTCGGAGTCGCGAACCGTACCCAGCTGCTCCGCATGGTGGACCGCCCGAGTCAGAATGGCTGAGTGAAACTCGAAAGAAAGCACGCCTACGTCCTGCTCGGTATCGCGGCCTGGAACGTCGTCACGTACCTGCGTTTCATCAAGGCGCTGATGGACACCGAGGACCGCCCGACCGGGTACTACGTCGCGCACACGATCCTGATCATCGTGAACCTGCTGATCGCCGCGCTGCTCGGGACCTGGGGCGTTCGCGCGTACAAGGCAGCAAAGGCTCCGGTCAGCCCCGGACAAAACTCATCGGTGTGACCCCGAGGACCTTCTTGAAGTGCCGGGTGAAGTGGGACTGGTCGTAGAACCCGGCCAGCCTCGCCACCTCGGCCGCCGGCCGCCCATCGAGCAGGTAGCGCCGGGCCAGGTCGACCCGCCGACCGGTCAGATACCGGTGCGGCGGCATCCCGTACTCCCGGGTGAACGCGCGGACCAGATGCGCCGGATGCGCATGCACGACCTTGGCCGCGTCCTCCAGCGTGATTCCGTCCGGTACGTTCGCATCCAGCAGATCGCGCAACGCGCCGGCCACGCCCGCGTCACTCCGCTCGGTCGGCGCCACGACCTGCCGCCGCAGGTGCTGGCCGAGACGCTCCTCGATCAACGTCAGCCTGCTCTGCGCCTCCAGGTCCTCCTGGCCGCCCAGGAGCACCCCGTGGAGCTGGTGGATGCGGTGCCTCAGCATTGGGTCGACGTACTCGGGCTGATCGACCGCTGCCCCGATCAGTCCCTCTCCGAGCCGATCCGGCGCCAGGTACAGCACCCGTTTCCGGAAGCCGCCGGGGAGCACCGAGCGGCCGTCGTGCGGCACGTGCGGTGGCAACAGCGAGACCTGAGCCTGCGCGAGACCGTGCTCGTGGTGGTCCAGGTCGTACCGGACGGCGCCCTCGTCGACGATCAGCACGGTCCACGCGTCGTGCGTGTGGACCGGATAGGCGTGTGTCGGGAAGTGCGCATGCAGGACCTCGACGAGCCCGGGCAGTCCGGGCCGCCACGCCCGAACCACGGCGCCACCGCTCATACGAAGAACATACGCTCTGGGATGTGAAGGTCTATGTGAGCGCGGACATGGAAGGCGTCACCGGAGTCGTCGACGCGGAGGACGTGCAGCCACCGGGGCGCGACTACGAGCGCGGCCGGGTGCTGATGACCGAGGACGTGAACGCTGCGATCCGCGGTGCGTACGCTGCCGGCGCCACCGAAGTACTGGTGAACGACGCGCACGGCCCGATGCGGAACCTGCTGCCGGACCTGCTCGATCCGCGCGCCCAGCTGATCAAGGGCCGTCCGAAGCCGATGGGCATGATGGAAGGCCTGACCGCGGAGCACGACGCCGTGCTGTGCATCGGCTACCACGCCCGCGCCGGTGTGCTCGGTGTGCTGAGCCACAGCTTCATGGGCCACGAGATCGAGGACATCTGGCTGGACGACGAGGTCACCGGCGAGATCGGCCTGTTCCACGCGGCGGCGGCAGCGTACGGCGTACCGGTCGCGCTCCTGACCGGCGACGACACTGCCTGCGACGAGATGAAGGCCTGGGACCCGTCGGTCGCGACCGTGCCGGTGAAGTTCGCCAAGGACCGCTTCGCCGCCCAACTCGTACCGGTCGCGGAAGCCCGGAGCGCAATCGAGACCACCACCACACAGGCCCTGGCCGCCCTGACCCCGGCGACGCGACCGACCGGCCCACGCACCCTGGCCGTCCGCTGGCAGTCCGCATCAGTCACTTCCCACCTGACCGCGATCCCCGGTGTAACCCGCCGCGACGACCGAACAGTCGTGGTCGAAGCCGACATGCTTCACCTCTACCGCCTCTTCAACCTCTTCCTCCGAGTCTGCACAGCAGTCACCTCGAACCCGCCGTAGGGACTGTAAGAAGTTCGGTGTAACTCCCCGATCGTGGGAGTAGATCTGATGACCGAGATGATGTCTGACGTGGAGCACGCTGAGGAGTCGGAGC
>NZ_JBICUC010000014.1:0-100928 GCF_043197975.1 Kribbella sp. NPDC048928
TCAGTACGTCGGCGCGCAGCCACCAGGCGCCTGCCTGTTCGGCGTACCGAAGCCCGACCCGGAAGTACTGGTCGGCCTCGGCGTGACAGCCGGCGTCGAACTGCGACCAGCCGATGACGTTCGCGAGGCGGCCGACCGCGACCTGCATCGCGGTCTGGGTCGCCCGGTCGGCCTTGGCGTCCAGCAGGCGCAACGCGTGCTGCAGTTGCGCGGCCATCGCGACACTGGAGACGGGGTGCCCGGCGTGATCGGCGGCCCGGAACACATTGGCCAGCTGGGTGACCTGATAGACGTCCTCGGGGCCGATCCTTTGCGGGACGACCGGGTTCGCGGGTCCTGGGGACCTGGTGCTGGCGATCGCCGGCGGAAGCCCGACCGCGGTCGGGGTCGAGGTCAGGCTGCGCAGGAACTCGACCCTGCGGAGATTCTCGTCGTCGGCTTCGCTCTCGAGCTCGGGGCGTGGCCCGGAGCGTTTCGGCCGGAAACCGGCCTCGGGTGGCGTCACGCCGAACACGGCGCAGATCGCTTCCCGGTACGGGCGGTGCGGCCAGGTCACCTCGCCGCGGACCAGGCGGCGGATGAGCTCCTCGCGGTAGCGGCCGGGGCGGCCGGTGATGCGCTCGTACTCGGCGTTGATCAGCTCGGCGGCGCGCGCCTGGGTCCATCCCTGCTCGGCGATCAGCCGCTGCAGCCGGACGTTCGGCACTGCCACTTCGGAAGGCATCGGATTCCCTCCCCGGGTCTTCGCTCACCGTCAACGCTAAACCACGATCCGTACAGCCGGTGGAGCGTGGAGGGCTGGAAAAGGGGGGTTTTTCGGGGGGTTGACTGTCCTGTCGGGCATGCGTGTAGAGCCGCGAGGATCGGTATCGAAGTGGTGAGGACCAGATTCCGCCTTTGAGGTGAGCAGGCAACAGCTCGCCGGACAACGGGGAGAAACACCATGCTCTACTGGGAGATCGTCAGCCGTACGGCAGCCCACGCTGCCGGGATGCCGGCGTGGATGGTCGTGCTCTACGCGCTGGTCGCGACGTCCGTCGTCGCGTACGCGCAGATCCTGCGCGAGATCAACGCCGAACTGGCCGGCCGCTGATGTCGACCGCCGTAGAAACCGGCGGCGCCGGCGCTGGGGCTGGGGGCGGGCGCCGCGTGCGGGTGTGGCTCGGCGAGCACGCGTTCATCGACTACCCCGCCGTCGACGCGAGCAACGCCGCATGGTTCGAGGCGGCGATGCGCCGCCAGTTCCGTGCCTGCAGGGTCACCAACGATCCGGATCCGGCCGTCGGCACCGTCGCGGTCGCCGGCAGCACCTAGACCGGGGGCGGGATCGGCGGGTCTCCTCACCCGCAGTCGTCCAACTGGCTCGGTGGCCACCTCACCCGCTGAGCACGGTCCCTCCCCCTGCCGGGGTCCTCGGCCCAGGCCAGCCAGCCCTCAAAGGCGAGCTGGTCCCTCCCCCGAGGGTCGAGGACTCCTCCCCTGCCGGCGCGGCGGGCGTACGAGCACCTGCCTCGGCGTCCGTCGCGCCGCACCACTTCCCCAACCCCCGTTTCCCCACCCGATTGGCCGACTCCGTCCGGTCCGAGAGGAGAACCACGTGGCCCCGGCCAGCACCCCCACACGGCGCAGGCGCGCGGAAGGCAGCGGCCAGGACGATCGGCTGAACTGGGCGCACTTCCGCGAGGCCGCGCTCGGAGGAAAGGACGCCCGGGCGGTGGAGCGCGAGCTCGTGGCGAAGCTCGAGAAAGAATTCCCCGAGCAGCGGCGGATGTTTCGGCGCATCGAGGCCGGCCAGGCCCAGGCCGTCGCCCGGCTCGCTCGTGATGCCCGGCTGCGGCAGTGGATCCACTGCGGACCCGGATACCCCATGACCGCCGCAGCGGAAGACACCCACGAGCTCGTGCTGCCGCGGCACCCGCGCCGCAAGGTGCTCTACGTGACCGACGACCAGGTCATCGCGGCCCACAGCCGCGCCCTCCGCAAAGTCGGCGAACCTGACCAGATCCGGGTGATCAGCGCCGACCTCGGGCAGCCCGAGGAGATCCGCCGGCATCCCGAGATCGACGGCTGGCTGGACTGGTCCCAGCCGATCGTCTTGCTGCACGGTGACGCCTGGATCCACTACGCCGGCACCGGCGAACAGGCAGCAGGCATCATGCAGCGCTGGGTCGACCAGCTGGTCAACGGCTCGTACACCGTCTCGACCCATCTCCTGCGCCCCGACGACGAGACCGCGAGCAGACGTGCCGCCGTACTGACCGAGAGGCTCGAAGGCACCCCGGTCGACACGCTGCAGTTCCGGACTCGCGAGGAGATCGCGGCCCTGTTCCCGAAACAGGAGATGCCCGCCGGACTCAGCCACGATCTCGACACGCGCCTGCGGCGCGGTCCCAGCGTTCAGTCGATGCTCGACGCGTGGGTCGTCGACGGCGTCGGGCACGTCACGGAATCGGTCGCGCCGGAGCCCGCATCGCACTGGATCGGCACCGACGAGGCGTCCCGGATCACCGGCTACACCAAACGCCAGCTGGCCTCGCTGGCGCGCAAGGGGCTCGTGCCGTCGAGCAGAGATCCCCGCGGCCGCTACGAGTTCGACCCCGACGAACTCCTCGAGCTCGTCGCGAGCTGGAAGCAGCTTGCCGCCCAGAACCTCAAACCTCCCGCACCACTCCCCCAGCCCGCCCCGGCGCCCACCGTGGATCGTGCATGACCGACGCCGACAAAGGTGCCGAGGTCAACCACATACTTGACGACCCCGACAGGACGCCCGAACAGAAACTCGACGCCATCCGCGAGGTCCTGCGGCCCCGGCAGTCCAGGATCCGCGGAGACTGGAACCCCGACGACGACCCGGCTGCCAGCGGCCGAGGCCGAGCCTGGCGGCCACCGCACCAGATCTAACCGTCCAGAGACACGATCGGGCCGGCCTACGGCCGCTAGACGTGCCGACGTCGTCGGCGCTGCGAGAAGCGTTGTTTCGCCCCCTCCTGGCTCCTCCATCATGACCCGACGCGGCCAGGGGTCAACCGGCTGCTTCCCCGGGCGTGTGTTCTCCGCTCCACGCTCCTACGCTGCGCTCCGGTGCGCTCCCGCGGAGCCCACACGGTCGCCGCCGGTGGACCCCTGGCCGCTTACGGCTCAGGACTCCGTCTCGCCAGGAGGGGGCGGGAAACGGTCGGGCACCACAGTCCGACGGCCCACCATCCGGCGTCAGGAGCACCTTCATGTCCACTTCCACAACCGGCCAGATCTACCCGCTGAACCGCGACCAGTCCGCCGAGCTCGTACGCCTGAGCACAGCCGCTGTGGCTGCAGCCGGGATCGCGGTCACCTGGGACGGAGGACACACGCTCGAGACGACCGACGAGGGCGGGCCGGTTCTGGGCCTGAGCAACCTGGCCCGGACCCTCGCGAGCCAAGACAAGAAGGACTGGCCTGGCCTGGTTGTCGAGCACTTCGCCGTCGTCTTGGAGCAGCTTCGTCAAGGCGCGCCCGCGGCACCGGCCGATCCCGAGCGTCAGCTGATCCAGCGCCTCATCCCCCGCGCCGCGCTGCCCGCCGACTGGACGGCCGACCGTCCCGACTTCGTGCCCGGCCTGGTGTCGGTTCCCTCGGTCGTATCCGAGAGCAGCGTGACGATGTACCTCGACCCCCCGGCCGGCCTCGGCCTGACCTGGTCTGCTGCCGAAGGGTTCGGTCTGGCCAACCTGCGTGGTCTGACCTGCGACGTCGAGTACATCGATCACGACGACATGCGGGTCGCCGTGGTCACCGGTTCGCCGTCGGCCGCGTCCAAGGCGCTCACTCTGGACGACGTCTTGGAGAACTGCCTGAACGTGGATGCCTCGAAGTACGGCGTTCTCGCGGCGCTGCCCGCCCGAGACGCCCTGATGATCCACGTGATCGAGGACCTGACCGTCATCCCGGCCTTGGGGTTCCTGCTGGGCGCCGCGACCCGCTACTTCCACGCCGCACCCAGCCCATTCACCCCGGACGTCTACAGGGTCACTCCCGACCAGACATGGCACCCGGCCACCGCCACCCGGCCAGGCCGCGCCACGCAACTGCTGTCCGCACACATGGCCGATCTCGTCCAGGAGATCGCGGCCCGGGAGGCAATGAACGCGGCTTGGCGCGAATGACGATCAGCAGTTAGCAGCAGGGCCGGGACGTCCGAAGCGTCCCGGCCCTGCTGCTTCGGACACTACTCCCCCAACCATCGGTCGGTGCCCGGTGTCGTACTCGTCGGGCGGGGCCACGGTTGAGGGGGCGTCGAGCCCCTCAACCGCGCAGTATCGGGTCCTCAGGGCATCGAGCCCTTCGGATCCGTGCTGTCGCGCAGGTGGCCAGGTTGGTCAGACGCTGACCGACACGATCGTGAGCGGCCCCACAGCAACGATGCCCTGACTGCCGAGGGTCGACAGCACCGCCGCCGTGCAACGCTCGACCTCGGCCTTTGTATCGGCGTGCAGCTCGAGGTAGGCCGTCACCGGCCCCTCGTGTCCGGCCGGCACGTCGAGGGGCCGGCTGAGGGACGGCTCGCGTGGAACGCTGACACTGTTCGCGGCCAGGGCTTTCTGCAGCGCCAGTACGGCCGCCGCGTCGTCGAGACCCGACGTCCGCAGCGGCACCGTCACGGTGTACTGCCGGCTCATAGGTCGACGGTAGCCGATCATCCGCGCGGGCCCTGTAGCTGATTGGTCACCGACGGTAGGCTGCGGCGCAGTGGCCGGCGAACGGGGCGATGGTGCACAAACTGCGACTGCTCGGGGTCCTCTCCGCGCTGCTCCTCGCAGCCGCGGTCGCGTCCTGCGGCCCGACAAACCCCAAGGCAGGAACCCCCAACACGACCGGCACGGCCACGAGCTCGTCGACGACCAGGCCGACCGATCCGGGCTGGACACCGCCAGCAACCGGCGGCACGTTCAACCCGCCCCGAACCTCGCCGGCCCCGACCACAGGAGCCGAGACCGAGCAGCCGACCGATCACCAGTACGGCCCGTGCGAGCAACACAAGGACTGGAAGAACTACAACCGCCACGTGATCATCGGCACCGAAG
Organism: Kribbella sp. NPDC048928; assembly: GCF_043197975.1. Classification (NCBI taxonomy): domain Bacteria; kingdom Bacillati; phylum Actinomycetota; class Actinomycetes; order Propionibacteriales; family Kribbellaceae; genus Kribbella; species Kribbella sp. NPDC048928. Next base: position 5,061 of record NZ_JBICUC010000014.1, read on the forward strand.
GCGACGACGTCATCAACGGGACCGCGGGCGACGACGAGATCTGCGGCATGGGCGGCAACGACACCATCAGCGGAGGCGGGGGCAACGACCTGATCTGGGGCGGACCGGGCGACGACGTGATCCACGGAAGCCCCGGCGTCGACACCCTCGAAGGCAACGACGGCAACGACCTCATCTACGGCGGCAACACCAGCCTCCGCGGCGAGTACGACACGATCTACGGCGACACCCACGACCTGTACGGCCGGTACGCCGACACCGGCGACGACGTCCTCATCGGCGGCACCCTCTCCCTCGGCGAACTCATGTGGGGCGGCCCAGGCAACGACATCCTGATGCCGACCGCGATCCGGACGCTGTCGAACTTCCTCAACGGCGGCGACGGCAAAGACGTCCTGATCGCCCTCAACTTCAGCACCGGGCCCAACACCGACCACGTCGACCCCGACGGCAAACCGGACACCACCGTCACGGCCAAGCTCACCAACAAGTGCAAGGTCAAACGGCAACTGTCCTACGACCCGAACGCCAACCAGGCAGCCGGATCGGTCGACTGCGACATCCCCTGGCCGTCCCGCTTCACCAAGCTCAAACGCCTCCTGCCAATCGCCGGCTCCATCGACACCAAAGGCCACCTCTCGCTCGACATGACGCTCTACCAAGGCCTCGCGAAACTGTCCGTCGATAGCTGGCACAACATGGTCGCCTGGCAAGCCACGCTCGTCGATGACGCCTGCATCTGCGACCCCGTCACCGAGATCCCACCCGAAGACCCCCGCGAGCCGTACGACGTCCCGTAGGCGGACCGAATGCATTGATGCGGACCGAATGCATTGATGCGCACCGAATCGACCAGCTTGATGTCGGTTGGCAGGAACCGACGGTTCCTCACGAACCCATTTGATCGCCAGGCCGGCCAGCGTGCTCGCGCCACGGAGCCTTCTCGTCAGCGCGAGTGTCGAGCATGAACTCGCACCACCCATTGGATGTGTTCCAAGACCCGGTTCTGATTCGGCCTTCCGGGTGGGTGGCGCCGCGGCGTGGGTGTGAAAGCAGTCGGCACCCGGAGCTTGAGGGAGCCACGGGTGCCGAGCGCTGGTTTCCAGTTGTGGAGCTAATTAGTCAACTTGACGGGCGTCCTGGGCTACTTGCCTCCCTTGACCAGCTTGGCTGCGGCTGCGTGCAGGTTGGCTGCGGCTGTGTCCGCCCGTTGTTGTGTCTGCGGGTGCTTCTGGACCTTTAGAGCCTGGTCCAGGGCGAGAGCGAACGGTCGCCATGAGATTGCGGTGTAGTCGGCGGGCGTCTGCGTCTGAGCTGCGGCGTTGGTCGCGTCCAGCTTCGTGGTGTCGATGGCGGCCGGCGCGCCGGGCTTCTCCTTGAGCGCAGCGATCGCGTCGGTGATGGCCTTGGTGGCGCGATCGATGTCCTTCTGCTTCTTGGCTGTCTTGACTACCGCCTTGCCCTTGTCGACGGCCGACTGCAGCTTCTTGACCGACGGTTTCGTGTAGTTCGAGGAGTCGGCCAGCTTCGCTTCGCCGGCCTTGATCGCGGCGTTCAGTGCCGAGAATTCGAGCGATGGCACCGAGCCCCTCGGGATCAGTCCGTTGATCGCTGCGTCGAGCTTGGAGCTCGCCGTGTCGATTTCGCGCTGGGTGTGTGTGGTGGCCTGCCCCTCCGTCAGAAGTGCTTTGTACAGATCCTGTGCGGGTACGAGCGCATCGTTCAGCTTCAGGAGACTCGCCGCCGTGTACCTGTCGAAGAAGGTTGCCAGGACCTCGGCCTGGTTGATGTTGTTCACCAGCGCCGTGACGTTCAGGCCGGTCTTGACGGTCTTGGTGGCGCTGACTGTCATCTCGTAGAGGCCCCGCGACCAGGCTTGTCCAGTCTTGCCGTGCGCCATGTCGACGTTATCGCTGTTCTCCCACTTGATGTAGCGGTAGCTGACGCCGTCCAGGTTGTGCCCCTGGAAACCGGGGGTGTTGTTCTGCTTGTTGTTGACGATGGCCTGCCAGTTGGTCGGGTTGCCGTTGGCGTCCACGTCGTTCGTGGCGTAGATGCCGTAGCGGTGCGCGTTGTCGGAACCACCCACCGACTTGAACGACAGGCCGATCGTCTTGAGGTCGCGCTGCTGTCCGAGGTCCAGCGTGATGTACATGTTGTTGCCGGTGCCCTGGTACAGCTCCTCGTTGCCGTCGTAGTTGTCCAGATCCCAGTCCTTGCCGTCGAACGCGGTCTTGATGCTGTAGTTGCGGACGATATTTGCGTCCTTCAGCGACGACCGCTTGATCAGCGACTGGTCAGCAACCTGGCTCGGGTCACGGATGAGGTTCCCGTTGGCGTCCTTGAGGGGTTGCCCGTCGGTGCCTAGCAGGTAGCCGGCCCCGGTGGTCCAGGTGGCTGCGTCCGCCTTGCTGGTACCGGACGTACCGTCGTAGCAGGTCTGCCAGCCGCCGGTGTTGGGGATGTCGCATTGCTGCGGGGAGTACTGCTGCTCCTGCTGGTAGCCGATGACGCGCGGTGTGTGGTTGTCGGGATTGGCCTTGAACTCGGGCGTCTGCAGGTCGGCGTAGGTGTTCGGGACGTCGAACTTGATGTTCTCCTCGGTCGGGTCCGTGGTGACCTTGCCCTTACCGTCCGCGTCCAGCGTGATGAACACCTTGCCGCTGTACTTGACAGTGACGCGTCCCTTGTCGGATTGATACACCGGGAAGCTCGACGTCGCGGGTTTGCCTTGATCGCCGACGCCAGCGACGCTGACCAGCTGGTCCGAGGCCTGCGAGCCGGGGCCGTCCGCGTCATCGTCGATCGTCAGCGGCAACCAGATCGTGAAAGAGTCCTCGAGATCGCCGACGACCCAGTGGCTGCCGCTGAACAAGTAGTTCGGTTCGTCCTTCGTGCCCAGGTTGTAGACGCCGCCGACCTGACTGTTGTAGGTGGTGTCGTCAGCGAAGGGCTGCAGATTGGTCCAGGCGCCGCCGCCGTCGCGGTAACCGTACTGGTTGCGTGGGAACTTCGAGTTGTCGAAGCCGTCCGAAATGAAGTTGCCCTTCGTCCGCTGGTACTGCGCCTGGTTCTTGTACCAGCCCGACTGGCCCGACGTCAGCATGTAGAGATGTGTACCGTGAGGCCCTCGGATCAGCTGCGGCGCTTCGCGGTGCTTGCCGATGTCGAGGTCGTACTCCTTGTTACTGACGACGGCGGTCATGTTGTCGTTGAGCTGCCAGACACGCATGAACTGGTCGTCGGCCGCAGTGACGAAGTAGGCCTTGCCGTCGCCGCCGGACGCAACGGTGTCGTTGATGAGCGTGTAGTCGCGGCTGCCGTAGCCGAGGTTCTGACCGTAGCGAGCCGGGGTCGGGGTGGAGCCGTCCATCGTGTAGTACACCTCGGTGCCGTACGTCGGCTCGAAGACCTTGACCTCCTGGTAGCCAGGGAAGTTCTTGTAGCTGCCGGCAGGATGCGACGACACCGGCTTGAAGATCGGAACGCTGTCGTATTCGGCCGTTCCCTGCTTCGCGTACCGGAAGGTCTGCGAGACCACGCCCGAGTACTTCAGGTCGCCGGTGTCCGTGCTGCCCGTCTGAGCGGCAGCCTTGATCGTGAACTGCCCGTCTACCAGGGAAGTGCCGTTGTTGCCCTGGGTCACAACGATCGGATACGGGTTCCACCGTGAGTTGTAGGCAATGCGGTTCGCGTTGCTGGGGTCGGTGGGATCTGAGCCGTCGTTCGTCAGCCAGATCGTGCTGTCGTACGTAGCCGGGGTCGTGTTCGTCGCGTAGATCGCGTCCGCCTTCTGCGGGTCAGAGTTGCCGCGCAGCACCAGGACGCCGTCGGTGTTGTTCTCACTCAGCTGGGGCGAGAGCAGTGGAGCCGCGGGCTTGGCGGCGTCGGAGCCGTCAGACGGCTTGCTGGTGTCGAAGGACACCACGTTGCTCATCGTTGTGGAGGCGTCGATCGGACCGACCTCGGGGAAGATGCTGTCCTTGACGTTCGGGTCGTAGGCGCCCGCACCCGAGGCGTCCTTCTTCGCGAAGCTGACCGTGTACGTCTTCACCAGGGAGCCGTCGGCGCTTTTCACGGTGATCGTCGCGACATAGTTGTTGGCTTGCGTCGGCTGATCGACCGTCGCCGTGCCCTGCGGGTTGACTGCCTTGACCTCACCGATGGACGTCAAATCAGCGACGGTGACCTTGTAGGTGAGCGTCGACGGGTCGAACCCGGGGACCGAGGTCGCATCGGCGCCGTAGGTGATGCCGGCAACAGACACCGGACCGATGGCCGTGGCGCCCGAGAAGGTGATCTCATCCGCCTTCATCCACTGACCCTGCATGGTCACCCGGGCCTGGTCGAAGGCGATCGAGGGATCCAGGGTGACGTCGTACGTGCCGAGCTTCTTCGCGACACTCGTGGTGCCGACCTGCTTCCACTCACCACTTGCCGTGAGCCCTTCGACGAGAATTCCGTCAGGTGCCTGCTCCGAGAAGTGCACGGTAGTCTTGCCGCCCTTGACGTATCCCTGCCCGAACTTGAAGGTCGCCGCGGCATTCGCCTGCGGGTAGGTCGACCATCGCGACGAGTCGGTGTCGATCCCGTCACAGACGAGGTTGCCGGAGGTGCCCTCCTGGTAGGACACGTTGTAGGACAGGTTCGCATCTCCGGCGCACTTCGTGAAGGTCAACGGACCCGAGCCGCCGCCGGGAGGAGGAGCATCCTGCGGGTAGACGACGGCATCGACCCCGTCTGTCGTCTTACCCACGTAGCCGCCACCGTCGACGCCTGCCGCGAACCGTCCTACGTCGGCCGGGTTGTCGGTCTTCACGGCCGGGTAGCGCTGAACATACGTGCCGGTGGACAGATTGCCGTTGCTTCCGTTCGGGTCCTTCTTCGCCTGAGCAGCCGTCCAGGCGCTGGTGTCCCATCCGGTCATCCGCACGGCACGGGCGTTGAGGTAAAGCGGGTCCTTGAGGTCGTTGAGCTGGTAGGTCCACCAGTTGCCGGCGCCGCCGGTGGCGGCGGTGCCGAAGGACGCGTCGCCCGAGAGGTTCCAGCCGGCCTTGGTCGCCCACGTCACCGGGCTGACGCTGCTGCCGCTGACCTGCGGGCTGCCGCCGTTGCTGGTGTTGTAGAGCTTCATGGCCTCCGGGTAGCTGGCCTGTGCTGGCTTCTCGAGCTTGTTGCCATCGGCCCCGACTGTGTACGGGTCGGCGATGAGCTTGCCCTGCCTGTCACCGAACGCGTCGGCGTTGTCCGTGTTGAGGTCTGCGGCAGGCAGGACGCTCTCGTCGAGGCTCTTGACGTTGTGGCCCCCGTCGGCGTCCACCGAGCTTGCCCCCGGGCGCTGATGGTTCTGATACACCCGGTACGGCCCGGTGACCTGGTCGGCAATCAGGCCGAGGGTCTCGGAGGCGTTGTAGTCGGCGTTCATCTCCCAGTGCACCCATACGATGAACTTGCCGTTCGGTGTCTGCGAGAAGGCAACACGCTCGGTCTTCGCATTGGCGAACGGGTGGATCTCATCACCGGTGTTCGGATCGGTCAGGTGCGTGTCCGGCCCGGCAATGACGATCTCCTTGCCGTTCGCGTCCAGGACCGGTTTCTTGTTCGTCCAGTTCTTGCCGCCGTACAGCACCAGATTCGACGACCCCCCGGCCGAAGCAGCGATTGCGCTGCCACCGATCGAGTAGTAGGTGTCCCCGACCTTCACGCCCGGCGACGCCATCGGAGCGCCGTCCTGGGTCTTGCCGGTCGAGTTGTCGACGACGAACGTCTGTCCGGTGCCATCGACAGGGACCGATGCCTGTGCGAAGGACGCCAGCGGCACGGTCATCACCAAACCTGAGAATGCCGCGATGCTTGTTTTGACGAACCGAGCCCTCGGCCGTCGGTCACGTATGGACTGATGACTCACCGTGGTTCCCTTCCTCAATTCCAGTGAACGAATGCAGCGCAACGGACCGCTGAATCGCAGAGCGACGACGCCGTCCGGCCCCCGGGGATCGCCGTGCGCCCTGTGGCGCCCGGCTTCGGTGGGACCTCCCTTCGGTGGCGCTGGACGTAGTTGTGTTGGTTCCGGTGGATCCGTCCTCTTGAGGACGTCTCCGCCTTACGTGAACGTCAGGTGCACGGCACGTCTTCGCACGCCTGGGCGCGACGACCGGGCTGGGCAAGGGATCGCTGAGGTGCACGAGCACCTCAGCGTCGACCAGTCGGCGACCGCGGCAGAACTGCAACGACACCTGTCGTCAGCATCACGGCAGCCTCACCGACATGGTCACCTCACGACGATTCTTGGTTACGTAAACATTCCGGTCAGTTTTGCCAATACGAACCGAACGTTTACGCAAACATCGTGGGGCGCGCCAACAGGGTTGTCAATACCTCGGGAACCCAAGCTGTGCCTGGCCGTCGAGTCGAGAGGCATCGAGAAACTCTCCAGCGAGAGTGGACTGGATACCCCACCTATGCTGACTTCATGTCGAACGAGACTAGGCCACAGCCCCGGGGCGTGAAGGGCCACCCAAAGTCGGGCCCCTCCATCGGAGACGTGGCCCGGTTGGCGGGAGTCTCGGCTCAGACGGTGTCTCGAGTGTCCACCGGCTCGGAGCCGGTGCGCCCTGAGACGCGGGAACGGGTGCTCGATGCCATGGGCCAACTTGGGTACGCGCCGAACCTCGCGGCGCGAGCACTCCGACACGGGAACTTCCGTTCGATCGGCCTGATCGCTCACCAGGTCATCCGCACTGGCGAGTCAAAGACCATCGAAGCAGTGATCGAGGCCGCGCGACGGGAGGGATACTCGGTAAGTCTGGTCGACGTGCAGAGCCCCTCGCCGGGCGATGTCCGTGATGCAGTACAGCATCTGAGTCACCAAGCGATCGACGGACTGATCATCATCCGCGCCGAGACCGCGACGCCGGCGACATTGGCACTGCCATCAACCTTGCCGGTCGCAGTCTCGGATTCTCGCTTCATCGGACATCACCCGGCCATCGGTGCTGACCAAGTCGGAGGCAGCCGGGCCGCAGTCCAGCACCTTCTCGACCTTGGGCACACAACCGTTCACCACATCGCCGGCCCCAGTGACTCCGGCCCCGCGGATCTGCGCGCCATGGCGTGGAAGGACACCTTGCGTACCGCTCGCCGCAGAGTACCGGCCATCCTCAGGGGCGACTGGTCCGCGGACTCCGGCTACGAGCTCGGACGACGCCTGGCGGGGCGCAGCGACGTCACCGCAGTGTTCGCGGCGAACGACGAGATGGCGTGCGGGCTGCTCCACTCGCTGCACGAAGCCGGCCGAGAGGTCCCCTACGACGTGAGCGTCGTAGGCTTCGACGACATCGAGGTCGCCAGGCATCTCTGGCCGCCGCTGACGACCGTCCGGCAGGAGTTCCAGGAAATCGGCAAGGAGCTCGTCGAGCTCATCATGCGACAGATGCGAGACCGGACAACGATGGTCGACTATCACGGGACGGTTCCCGCGCCCCTCATCATCCGCGGGAGTAGTGCGCCGCCGAGAGGTTTCGCTATGCGCGCAGCGGGCGCCTGAGCCCGTGCCTGAGATCGTTGGCAACACCCCAGATCGCCTCGTCGCCAGGGCCGGATGAGCCTCCGCCGCTGATGTCAACGATGTAGTCAACCTGCCGCCCGGGCGGGTATGGACATGGCCAGGCAAACGAGCTACCGTCACGCCATTAATGTTTACGTAAACAGGTGATAGGAGGTCATCGGAGATGGCGGAGTCGGTGGCCCAAGCGGAGAGTGCGGGCCTAGTGACAGCACCAGCGGCGCATGGGTTGCCCCGGCCTCATCGGGACCGAGGCCGGAGAGGACGGGGCGCGGCGTGGGACGGCAAGGGCTGGCTGTTCGTCGGCCCGTTCCTGGCCGTGTTCGCGCTGACGTTCCTGGCCCCGATCGGGTACGCGATTTATCTGAGCCTGTATCGCAACCAGGCCTTCTTCGGTGGCAGCGTGTTCGTGGGGCTGGACAACTACACCGAGGCGCTGCAGGACCCGAAGTTCTGGGAGGCGTTCGGGCGTGTGGCGGTGTTCCTCGTGGTCCAGGTGCCGATCATGCTCGGGCTGGCGCTGCTGGCCGCGCTCGCGATCGACAGTGCACGGCTGCACGCAGCCGGCTTCTTCCGGATCGTGATCTTCCTGCCGTACGCCGTCCCGGGCGTGGTCGCCGTTCTGATGTGGGGCTACATCTACGGCGACAACTTCGGTCTCGCCGCGAACCTCAACCACCTGCTCGGCACGACCGCGATCAAGCCGCTCAGCAGCAGCTGGATCCTGCCGTCGATCGCCAACATCGTCACCTGGGAGTTCGTCGGCTACAACATGCTGATCTTCTACTCGGCCCTGCGCACGGTGCCGGGCGAGCTGTACGAAGCTGCCGCGATCGATGGTGCCGGGACGTTCCGGACGATCCGGGCGGTCAAACTTCCGGCGCTGCGCGGCGCGATCGTGATCGCGACGATCTTCTCAATCATCGGCAGCTTCCAGCTGTTCAACGAGCCGAACATCCTGCGCACGCTCGCACCGAACGTGATCACGACGTACTACACGCCCAACATGTACGCCTACAACCTGTCCTTCGCCGGGCAGCAGTTCAACTACTCCGCCACGATCGCGATCGTGATGGGCGTCATCACCGCGATCATCGCCTACGTCGTCCAACTCCGCGGATCCCGGGAGGCATTGTGACGACAACTGTGGACAGGCCCCGCGGCACCGCGACTCGCATCGCCAAGAGGAGCGGGACGTCACCGTTGCGGCCGAAGCGGTCGTCGCTGCTGACCGGCGTGATGGTGCTCTACCTGATCTACACCCTCGTCCCACTGGTGTGGCTGGTGCTCAGCGCGACGAAGACGCAGGACGACCTCCTGTCGACGCCCGGACTGTGGTTCGGTAAGAGCTTCGCGTTCTTCAGCAACATCCAAGACACGCTGACCTACAACGACGGCATCTTCCTGCGATGGCTCGGCAACACTGTTCTATACGTGGTCGTCGGCGCCGGTGGTGCGACGCTGCTCGCGACCGCAGCCGGCTACGGGCTGGCGAAGTACAAGTTCGCCGGACGGCGCGCCGTGTTCGCCGTCCTGCTCGGAGCGGTCGCAGTCCCCGGGACCGCGCTCGCCGTGCCAACCTTCCTGATGTTCTCCAACCTCGGGCTGACCAACACAGTCTGGGCGATCATCATCCCGTCCCTGGTCAGCCCCTTCGGCCTGTACCTGATGTGGGTCTACTCGACCGAAGCGGTCCCGCCGGAACTGCTGGAAGCAGCCCGGATCGACGGCGCCGGCGAGGTCCGGACCTTCTTCACGGTGGCGCTGCGGCTGCTCAGCCCCGGCATCGTCACCACCTTGCTGTTCGCGATGGTCTCGACCTGGAACAACTACTTCCTGCCACTGATCATGCTCAGCAAGCCGAACCTGTACCCGCTCACCGTCGGGCTCACCCAGTGGAGCAACCAGGCGACCGGAGTGGGCGCCCGCCCCATCTACAACCTGGTGATCACCGGATCGTTGCTGACGATCGTCCCGTTGGTGATCGCCTTCCTCCTTCTCCAGCGCTTCTGGCAATCGGGCCTGAGCGCCGGCAGTGTGAAGTGAAAGGAAAGAGCATGAAGTCACACCTTCACGGCCTCCGACAGTTGGTGGTTGCCGGAGCCGCCCTGATGGCACTCGCGGTCGTCGCGGCGTGCGGCGGCGGGTCGTCCAACGACAACGCGAGCGGTGGCACGTCCACCGGCTCGGCCGACGCGGTCGACGCTGCGCTCAAAGCCGGCGGCGAGCTCACGTACTGGAGCTGGACGCCGTCGGCGCAGGCCCAGGTCGCCGCGTTCATGAAGCAGTACCCGAACGTGAAGGTGAACTACGTCAACGCCGGGACCGGCAACGACCACTACACCAAGCTGCAGAACGCGATCAAGGCCGGCTCGGGCGCACCGGACGTCGCGCAGGTCGAGTACCAGGCACTCCCCCAGTTCGCACTGCCGGGCTCCCTCGTGGACCTGAACCAGTACGGCTTCTCGCAGTACGAATCGGCATACACGGCCTCCACCTGGGCATCGGTGCACGCAGGCGGCGGACTGTACGGACTGCCGCAGGACTCCGGGCCGATGGCGCTGTTCTACAACAAGGAGGTCTTCGCCAAGTACGGCATCGCTGTACCGAAGACCTGGGACGAGTACGTCGCGGCCGCCAAGAAGCTGCACGCCGCCAACCCGAAGGCCTGGATCACCAACGACTCCGGTGACGCCGGCTTCACCACCAGCATGATCTGGCAGGCCGGCGGACAGCCGTTCAAGACCGACGGCAAGAACGTCAGCATCAACCTGCAGGACGACGGCTCGAAGAAGTGGACCGCCACCTGGAATCAGCTCGTCGAGGGCGGCCTGGTGTCGAGTATTCCAGGTTGGACCGACGAGTGGTTCAAGGCCCTCGGCGACGGCACCATTGCGACTCTGGCGACCGGCGCGTGGATGCCCGGCGTGATGGAGTCCTCGGTCAAGGCCGGCGCCGGCAAGTGGGCGGTCGCTCCCCTGCCGACGTACGACGGGCAACCGGCCACCGCGGAGAACGGCGGCAGCACCGAGTCCGTGCTCAAGCAGAGCAAGAACCCGGCACTCGCCGCGGCCTTCGTGCGCTGGCTGAACCACGATGAGGGGGTCAAGCCGTTCCTCGCCAGCGGCGGCTTCCCGGCGACCACGGCCGACCTCAAAGACCCGGCATTCGTTGACAAGGCGAGCACATACTTCGGCGGCCAGAAGATCAACCAGGTCCTCACGGGCGCGGCCGGCAACGTCGTGAAGGGCTGGACCTACCTGCCGTACGAGCTGTACGCGAACAGCATCTACGGCGACACCGTCGGCAAGGCGTACCAGTCGAAGTCCGACCTGAACGCCGGTCTCACGGCGTGGCAGGAGGCCCTGGTTACCTACGGCAGCCAGCAAGGCTTCAAGGTCAACAGCTGACCGGTTCCGACCAGGTGGCAGTGGCTGGGTCCCGACCGGCCACTGCCACCTACTCCATTTTCCGCCTGCAGCACCCTCTGCCCAGAGACGAGATCCCATGCCTGACTTTGCGATCGGTGAAGCCGACTTCCTCCTGGACGGCCGTCCCTTCCAGATCATTTCCGGTGCGCTGCACTACTTCCGGGTACACCCGGACCACTGGTCGGACCGGATCGAGAAGGCGCGGCTGATGGGGCTCAACACCATCGAGACCTACGTCCCCTGGAACCTGCACAGTCCGAGTCCCGGTGTCTTCGACACCTCCGGAATGCTCGACCTGGGCCGATTCCTTGACGAGATCGCCGCGGCCGGGCTGTATGCGATCGTCCGACCGGGGCCTTATATCTGCGCTGAGCTGGACAACGGGGGCCTGCCCGCATGGCTCCTCCGTGACGAGGGCATCGGCGTACGTCGGTACGAGCCGAAATTCATGGCCGCAGTCACGCAGTACCTGCGGGATGTACTGGAGATCGTCTGGCCGCTACAGATCGACCAGGGCGGGCCGGTGCTGCTCGTCCAGGTCGAGAACGAGTACGGCGCGTTCGGGAATGACCAGACCTACTTGAAGGCCCTGGCCGACGTCATCCGGACCGAGGGCACGACAGTTCCCCTCGTCACCGTCGATCAACCGACCGACGCGATGCTCGAAGCCGGCGGACTGGACGGCGTTCTGCATACCGGATCGTTCGGATCCCGTGTCACGACGCGGCTCGAGACACTCCGTCGGCACCAGCCGACCGGACCGCTGATGTGCATGGAGTTCTGGGACGGCTGGTTCGACTACTGGGGTGGACGACACCACGCCACCAGCGCCGCCGACGCCGCCGCGGAACTCGACGCACTGCTCGCAGCCGGAGCCTCAGTCAACATCTACATGTTCCATGGGGGAACGAACTTCGGACTAACCAGCGGCGCCAACGACAAGGGCGTGTACCGCGCGACGGTGACGTCGTACGACTACGACGCACCGCTCGACGAGGCCGGCAATCCGACAGAGAAGTACCACGCCTTCCGCGCGGTGATCTCGCGGTACGCACCCGTGCCGGAAACCTTGCCGTCACCGGCCCCACCTGTCCCAGCGCTCAGCGCGGCGCTTGCCGATCCCATCCCGCTCCTCACGAATCCGGGCGGAACCTGGTCGGAGTATCACCAGTTGCCGACCCTTGATGCCCTGGACGCCCGGCTGGCGATCTTTCGCGTCGAGCTGCGTCAGGGCGGTCCGTCGGTGCTGACCTTCGGCGAGGTGCGCGACCGCGTCCAGGTGTTTCTGAACGGTGCACCGGTAGGCATCCTCGAGCGCGAACGTCACGAGCGGACGATCATGCTCCCGCACAGCCAAGGACGACTCGAGCTCGTGGTCGAGGACCAGGGACGCGTGAACTACGGCCCGCGCATCGGTGAACCCAAAGGCTTGATCGGCCCGATCCTTCTGGGGCCGGACGAGCTCACCGGATGGTCAGCCTGCGCAATCGACCTCGACAGGCTACCCTCCGCGTGGAATTCGGCCCGTCCGACTCCGTCCGCCCTCGACATCGGGCCGCACGCGTGGCGCGCGACCTTCGAGACCGACGGGCAGTCCGACCTGTTCCTGCGAACCGATGCCTGGGGCAAGGGCTTCGCCTGGATCAACGGCTTCTCCCTCGGCCGGTACTGGCGCCGCGGCCCCCAGCACACGCTATATGTCCCCGCGCCCGTCCTCGTCAATGGCTCCAACGAACTCGTGGTACTCGAGCTGGAAACCCTCGAAACCCCGACCGTCACCTTCGCCCCCGGCCCCTGGCTTGGCCACACCGACCTGTAACGGAGTTCCTGCAGCTCGGTGTCCGGGCCAGGGATCAAGGCTCGCTGAACCTGAAAGGACGATGCAATGAGACCCAAATCTCGCAAGGGCTGGAGCCATCTCGTGGCGGGCGTTGCGCTCGGCACCCTCGGCCTCAGTCTGCTGGCTGCACCGGCGGACTCATCGCCGCCACCAGCGAACAGCAGGTACAACTCCTTCCGACCCGGACAGCCTTGGCTGGATACGAGCGGCAAGGCGGTCCAGGCCCACGGCGGACAGGTTGTACCGGCCAAGGACCAACGCGGTAGACGCATCTACTACTGGTACGGAGAGGACCGCAGCAACGGGTACTACAACAGCCCAGGCGTACACCTGTACTCGTCGTACGACCTCTACAACTGGAAGGACGAAGGCCTCGCGTTACGGGCGATGAGCTCGGTCGACCAGTTCAAGAACGACAAGTACTTCGCCAAGCTCTACAAGAAGTACACCCCCGAACAGAAGGACATCGTCTGGCGCGACCTGTCGACCAACAACGTCCGCACCGACGGATGGGCGACGTCATCGATCCTCGAACGCCCCAAGGTCATCTACAACAAAGCCACCCGCAAATGGGTCATGTGGGTCCACTCCGACGGCCCGTCATCACCGACCAGCACCTCGAACTACGCCCGCGCCGAAGCCGGCGTGGCGATCGCCGACTCCCCCAAGGGCCCGTTCCGCTGGATCGACTCCTACCGCCTGGACCACGTGCCGAGCGACTCCGTCCCGTGGTGCGGGACCGATCCGGCGTTCGACCCGGCAGGAGGGATGGCGCGCGACATGAACCTGTTCGTGGACGACGACGGTACGGCGTACATCATCTACTCCTCCGAGGAGAACCGCACGATGTACATCTCCAAGCTGAACAAGTCCTACACGTACCTGTCCGCGTCGCCCGACAACGCCGTCCAGGGCAAGGACTTTGTTCGCACGCTGGCGTGCAACCAGCGCGAAGCGCCGGCGATGTTCAAGTCGGAAGGCACCTACTACCTGGTGACGTCGGGAGCCACCGGCTGGGATCCGAACCCCGCGCACTACGCGACCTCGCAGAACATCCTCGACCAGTTCACCGATCGCGGAGTCCCAATTACCGGTGACGGCGCCGCGACCACCTACCACTCGCAGAGCACCAACGTGATCGCGGTCGACCAGAAGCAGAACAAGTTCATCTTCATGGGCGACCGCTGGACCCCGGACGATCTCGCGAACGCGCCGTATATCTGGATGCCGATGAAGTTCGGGGAAGGCGGCGCGCTCGCCATCGGCCCGGACACCGAATGGACCCTGAAGGACCTGACGCCGTACAAACGCTGGACCGTGACGAGCACCATCCCGAACCACGTGTGGCTCAACGACACGAGCACGCTTCCGGCCACCGTCACGGTGACGACCGCACAGGGAACCACACAAGCCGCGGTCACCTGGGACGCCGCGAGCATCGCGCACCCAGGGCCGGCGACACTGCGTGGCACACTGGCAGACGGCCGGACATTCACCCGCTCGGTCGCGGTCGTGCCGCACGGTTTGCGGTACGCCGTGAACGCCGGCGGGACCGCGACGCCCGACTGGACCCGCCTCATCCAGGTCGCGGCGACCGAAATGCCACTGCTCAACTCGGCGCCGGAACAACCGTTGGGAACCGACCCCGGCACCGGAGCGACATGGGGCTACACAGGTGCGAGCGGGACGGAAGGCACCGCGGCCGGCGATCTCTACACCACGCTGCGGTGGGCGAAGAACCACGAACCGCTCATCTACACCTTCGGCGGCCTCGAGCCCGGCACCTACACAGTCCACGCGGGCTACTACGACCCATGGCCCTGGGCAAATCGCGCGGCGCAGGTAACGGTGAACGGCTCGGTGGTGGATCAGCAGCGCCTGTTCACTAGTACCGGAGTCGCGGCATCGTACGGCGGCATCCAGGTCGGCCCCGACGGCAAGGTGAGCGTCTCCATCGCACCGACGCGTTCGCCCGACATCCAAGTCAGCTGGCTGATGGTTGCCCGCAACAGCTAGACCCAGCCACCAATGGCCCGTGCCGCCACAGCGGCATGAGCCTCACCCGCCTAAGCGCTACTCGACGAATCAGCCGTGCACCACTCACCACCTTGCCGTCCGACGACGTCGTACACCGAACGGTTGGTCGCGTCGGCTCAGCCTTCCAGGATCCAACCCCAGCAGACCGCCCTCGAAACCCAGCCCGGCCGCGATCATGAGCACGTCGAGAGGCTTCACCCGCCGCCGCAACTCCTACTGCGCCTTCGGCATCCAATGGCCGTGTAGAGAAATGATCGATTCTCAACACCCCACCCCTTCAAGCCGGCCGGACCTCGACACGCCACGCTCCAGGTGTCGAAAAACGTGTTGCAAACTCGGAGTGTCCAACAACTCCGAGCACACCGTTTTTCATACAGTCGGGGCATGACGACCACCGAGCTCGACCGCCGGCCCGCCCTGTCGCTCGATCCGGACCCGCTCGGCGTCATCGGCGGCGGCATGCAGCTCGGGTATGCCCGGGTGTCCACCCGGGAACAGAACCTGCACCGCCAGCTCGACGCCCTCACCGCGGCCGGCTGCGACCGGATCTGGCAGGAGAAGCTCAGCGGCAAGAACGTCGACCGTCCGGAGCTGCAGGACTGCCTGGGGTTCGCGCGGCCCGACGACGTCGTCGTCGTGACCGAGCTGTGGCGGCTCGGCCGCAACTTCCAGGACCTGATCCAGATCGTCAGCGGGCTGCGCCAGCGCGAGATCGGGTTCAAGTCGTTGCACGAGGCCCTCGACACGACCACGCCCGGCGGGCGGATGATCTTCCACGTCTTCGCCGCGCTCGGCGAGTTCATCCGCGAGATGATCGTCCAGGGCACTCGCGAAGGTCTCGACGCCGCGAAGGCCCGCGGCACTCGCCTCGGCCGGCCACCGGCGATGTCCCCGGAGCAGGTTCAGCACGCCAAGGACCTGCTCGGCAACCCGGACAACACCGTGTCGTCGATCGCCCGGCTGCTCGGCGTCAGCCGCGCCACGATCTATAAATACGTCCCCGAGCTCCGCTCCCCCGCCGTACCGGCTGGACCGGTTCTGCCCGAGCTCCAGGGCGCCGCGGAGTCGGGCGGTACGGCGGAGAAGCCGTTGCCGATGCCGAAACCACCACGTGCGGCCGCGTGCCCAACCTGCGGCCACCGGCCATCGAGCAAGCACGAGCTGCAACTGCACCGCGAAGGCCTCGAAACCGTCTGGCTCCTCCCCGACCCTGACTATCCCGGTACGGCGGTCGTCGAGCGCTGGCACTGCGAACGATGCCAACCCCACCAGGCGCGCATCATCATGTGCGATCTGTGCAGCTCGACGGTGATGCTCGGCGGCGAACTCGCGGCCGACCCGGCACGAACCGCCGAGGCCGTCGTACTGTGGCTCGGCAGCCGCGGATGGAGCCGCGCCGGCGAGCGATGGGTGTGTGGGGGACACGGCCAGGAGGTTCCTCATCCGTAGCCAGTCCGACGAATCAGTGCTGGGCAGGAAAGGACGAAGCGTGTCGGTTCTCAGGTCACGCCGGCTCGAGCAGGTCTTCGGGGTACCCCTTGACGCAGTCGGTGCGGAGCATGTTGAGGCCCTCGTCGACGACAGCGTCCAGGAGGCCCTCGATCTGGAATTCAAACGCGAACTCCTGACTGACGGCACCAAGCTCGCGACAGTGGTCGCCGCGCTCGCCAACACGGCCGGCGGAGTGATCGTCTTCGGGATCGATGAGGAGAACGACGGCCAAGGCCGCGCCAGATCACACCCCGGCGTACCGGTGAGCGACGCCGAGGAACGTCGGATGCGGCAAGCGATCGCCGCCAACGTCTTCCCCCTACCCCGATTCGACATCATCGCGGCCCCGAACGCGCCCGGCTCCGTCACCGGCTACTTCCTGGTCGTCGTTGCCGCGGACGGGAACACCCCGCACGCGGTATCGGCCGGCGCCGGTTTCCGGTACCCGCGACGCAACGGCGCCTCCACGCTCTACTTGTCCGAGGCGGAGATCGCAGCGGCCTACCGCGATCGGTTCCGCAGCCGTGGCGAACGGACCCTGCGCCTGGCCGATGCGACCGCGGAAGCAACCCAGCAACTCGATCCTGAGTCGCCGTGGATCGTGGTCGCTGCTGTGCCCGACGTCGCTGGCGACGTCACCATCACCAACGAGGTGTTCCAGGAATTTGAACGCGAGTGGCGCGGCCGCCAGCCGTGGCCATTCGGCCCACGACGCGACTCGCTGCACTTCGGCCACTGTCGCGTCGGCTTCGGCAAACTGCACGCCGACGATGCCAGGACCGAGGTAGGCAAGCCCGCGAAACGTGCACTGGCGGAGTTGCACACCGACGGCGCCGGCGTCCATGCCCTCGCCATCACCTACGCCATGCCCAGCGGCGGCACCGGCCAGATCTTCACTGTCATCCCCCAGGAGCAACTGTTCTTCGGGATCGCGCTCGGCCTGCACCAGCTCGGCCTGCACGCGCAGAACCGAGTCGGCACTACCGGGCCGACGACCGTCACCGCCACGCTCAATCCAGCCGTTCTCGCCTTGTCTCCAGGCCAACCACCCCGAAAGGTGCCGATGGTCCTGTCCGGAACCCGGGCCGTCGGCGACACCGACCTCGCCAACCTCGCCATCACAGGTCCCACGCCGACGGCGGTCACCGTCGCTGACCTTGACGACCTTGCCGCACCGGCCGGGCCGCTGCTCGCAGTTGCTGGGCGGCTGGCAGACCAGATCGCCAACGTGTTCGGTACGCCGGAGCTGAACGTCGTGAACCGCGAGGGACAGATTCAGCTCTTGCCTCTCGACGAATGGCGCCAGGGATTCGAAGCCTGGCTCCAGTGAGGCCTGACCAGACCCAGCAGCCGGGCGTCAGGCGTCGGCTGGAAACCTCACTGCAGGGCGCCGGCCCGTGAGCAGGAGCGCATCATCTGATCCAACTCCCGGACGTGGACCACTGTGTGGATGCCCTCCTTTCAGAAGGGCGGTTCCTCGGCCGCTGCCCAGGGGTCGCGCATCGGTACCGCGGCAGCGGGTTCTTCGTCGAGCATGAGGTTCCAGAGGGCCTGAAGGTGGCTCTTCCGCGTCACGGTGCGCTCGTTGTGGAAGTTGTCGTCGGGCCACCGATCGGCGTCGACGTTGAGGTCGGCCAGTGCGCACAGCGCATGCAGGATGGCTTCCGCGGTAGGCCAGCTCGGTTGAACTTTGCCCACCAGAACCCGGCGGACAGTCTCGGGGCTTGCTGTGCCTGCGAGTTGCTCGTTGCCGGCGATCCATTCCGCGACCACGCGCAGCGTCGGGCGTCCCGCGCTCCGGTAGTACCAGAACAGCTCGTCCACGAAGTCGCGGTGGGCGCCGCGACGTAGCACGCTCTCGGTCGGCATCCTCAGCACCTTCGGCATCCGCAGTTCACCTCTCCTTGACACTCTTTGTCCCATCAAAACTACCAAGAACAGCCTTCGTTATGGCTGTGTCAACCGCTTGTCCCGCGGAGACATCGCGTGACACCACGTCGACTTTGTGGGTCAACCACTCCTCCGGGCCCGCACGATTGAGGAAGTGGAAGGCGGGTGATCGAGCCCGTTCGGGCTGAGGTCGCGAGCAGGTGTCGCGGGTTCGTCGTACGGTCCAGCTCTGCTGAACAGGCCTTCTACGAAAGGGCGGGGCAGCCCGGTCGGACGGGCTACCCCGCTGAACAACCAGATCCCGAAGCACACGAGACAGGAGTTCTCCCATGAGCGTAGACACCTCCACGACCAGCGCACCCCCGACCAAGCACCTCCAGGTCGTGTTGCTCGTCTTGGCGGTGACCGTGATCGCCTTCGCGGCGATCGTCGTACTGGCCCTGACCGGCCACGCGGCCGCCGCCGTACTGATCGGCCCGGTCTGGGCGACCAGTTGCGGGGTCCTCGGCTTCCGCAAAGCCAGAACGGCCTGACCGATCTTCGCCCGGCTCGGTTCGGCTTGCTGCCGAGCTCACCGCGTCTCTGGAGTCGGCCCACCCGGGCCGCGCGGCGGGGAGTCCAGCAACGCGATGCGCTCGGCAGAACTTCCCAGTTGACCCGTGCCACGACGCCGGCGGGAGGGGCGCGGGTCAACGTCGAGTTCGATGCGAGCGACGTCGACCAGGTGGTGGCGTCGCTTGTTCATCTTCTGCACGAGATCCTCGAGTTGGTCAGGCGTCGTGTCACCGGCGCCGATGGCGGCGCCCAGTTCGACGATCACGTCGGCACAGAGGTCAGCCGCGTCGACGACCTCCTTGCCACCGATGAACCGGATCACGGTCAGCGCCTCACCGGCCTCCCGGAGCGCGCTCTGGATCGGGACCGCTTGCTGCAGCACACGGAGCGGCGCCAAGGGAGCCAGCCGCCGCGGCTTGCCGTACTTCGCGACGATCTCCTGCATCGCCAAGGCGACGTCGCTGAGCCGGGTCCACGCGGTCGTGTACGCGGCCAGCCTCTGCTGATGCCATTGCTTGCGGTCGGTCCTCTTCGAGAGCCGACGGTCGTTCAGCAGGGCTGTCACCGCGGTCAATACCGCACCGACGGCAACGCCGATCAGGCTGCCCCACTGCTGCAGCGTGTCGCTCATTCTTCCTCCAGATCGTCAAGGCGTTACATCGTGACGAGCCCGATGTAACAGTTGCCGAGGGCATCGCGATACCTCCCAGGGGAGGAAGTGATCTGATGCAACGACGCTGCCGGTACCGGCCGGCCCGTACAGGGACCACGGATCCGTATGCCGCGGATCTGGTACGGCGGTTACGAGGGTTGCTGGCGATCGTCACCAGGCCGGCGGCGCGCTGTCAGGACCCGGTACGGCGCGACGACGAGCTCCTGGATCGGCTCTAGCCGGTGGCCGGTGGCGTACTCGCCAGTGGGGCGATCGCGGCGTAGCAGGCCGCGCAGATCTGCAGGAGCTCGGAGATGTCGGCCGGGACCACTGGGTTCGCCGGCGCGACGACGCGCAGTAGGTAGCCGGGTTCGGCTGGTTCCAGACAAACGCCGGGGTCGTCGTGGTAGAGCCTGCAGACGCACCTGCAACCGCCCGACGCGTGCTGCTGCCAGGTGTACACGGCGTCCTGCGCCAGGTACAGGACCGAGAGGGCGGGCCGGCCGGTGGATCCGTCTGTGGATCCGCTCACCGGTGGCCTTCTACAGGCACGTCGTGGTGGCGGGTGGGTTGGTTGCGGTGGCCGATCAGTGCAGCGATCCAGCCGGGAAGTCGGGCGATCGGGACGTCGACGTCGATCACGTATTCGCGGCCGTCGACGACCGACCCGGGACCGGCGAGGTAGCCGCCGAGGGTGCGGCCGGTGCCGCGGATGTCGATGCCCGGTCCGAGCCGCGACGTACCGCCGGACACCGATGCCACCATCAGCCCGGGCGGTACGCGGAACAGCAGGTGGCGCCCGTCGTGCGGCGTACGGACCTCGAGTGTGACCGGCCTGGCCTGGCCCCACCGTTCACACACCGAGGCGAACTGCGCGACGCCGTCGGCGCCGGCGTTCGCTCCTGTCTGCTGACTGGCGGTGTGCCGGTCCAGGTCGATGCCGACGATCCCTGAGGCGCGGCAGGCGATCCCGACGTTCGCCCCGGCCGGCCAACCTGGAAGGTGTCCGTCGACGGCCTGGTCACCGGTGACGATGGTGTGCTGCCAGCCTTTCGTCGCGGCCTTCTGGCCGGGCGGGAGCGGGAACACCGCGAGCCCTCGCGCGAGCAGCGGAGCAGGATCCGGTCGGGAGTCCGGCCGCAGGTTCGCAGTCATGCCGGCTGTACTTCCGCGCACTCTTCCGCGCACTCGCAGCCGTAAGGGGTGCCCGGGTTGCCGCCGCACTCCTCGCAGACTTCCTCGTACTCGGCAGCGGGATCTTCGTCGCCGAGTGCGAACTCCAGGTGTCGCCACCCGGTGCATACGTGGTTGTAGCAGCCGCATCCGGGGCATTCCGGGCAGATCATGCCGACCGTCCAGCCGCATTCCTCGCACAGGAGCTGGTTGGCCGGGTCGTTACGTTCGGCCTCGAGGTGCGCCACCGCGTCCTTGTACGTGTTGACGCCTCGACTGTCGCCAGGTACTCACACAACAAGTACCGGTCGACGGCGACGGGGTGGTCCAGGAGCGCGATCGCGTCGGCGTGCTTGACGCCCAGCTCGTTCTTCAGCGCGGCGAGCCGGTTCTTGCGTGCGTGGTTCTTCGGCATCTCGAGCTCTCGTTTCCGCGGGCGCGGTGATCCCAGATTCACCGGCCGCCAAGAGCGAGGGCCAGCAAGGAAGTTGCGTGGAGATGGATGGGGCTCGGTGCGGAGCACCTTCGGTGTGCTCGCCTGGTCTGGGCCAGACGAACCGGGCCTTGAGCCGGGCCCGCGGTCTTGGTGACCGCAGACCCGACTGTATGACAGGGCGCCGACAATTCAGCGCGGCTGTGCGCTGGTGTCGTAGTTGTCGGGGCTTCTTGTGGCTTCGGGTGCGGCGTCGAGATTGGGGTGCCGGTAAGAAACGTGTCACCAGCGGCAAACGGTGAGGGGCAGCGCTGGAACCGTAAGCATGGCCAGTTGGAGATGGTGTGGTGGCCGTTGACGAGCTGGTTGGCTCAGCGCTGTCGATTACTCGTGGTCCAGATGGATTGTCGCGCGTGCTTTGGCAGCATACTGGCGTGCTCGACCGTCCACGTCGGATTCCGTCATGGCATCCCAGTACGCTACGAGTTCGCTGATGACTGCCGATGCGACTTCGTGTGCATCCCATCTCTGTAGCACGGGTAGCGGACCCGCGCCAGCTAGGCCGGCCATCTTGTGCAAATCGTCCGTCAAGGGATCACCAGTCCGCTCATCGACGAAGACGTCGAACGTGATCCACCCGCCGGCATGCATCTGTACGATGCGGTAGCTGTTGTAGTTGAGTCGTACGCGAAGAACGAGGGCACGTCCGAGCTTGACAACCTCCGGCGCGGTCACCGGGGCGTCCCGATGCAGCAGATTGCAGGCGCGCACCAGGGTAGTCAGTTGCCGACGGCGTCCAAACATGCTGAACCTCACTACTCTGGTCGAACTGAACGACATGGCGTCGCCGACGGCCTGTTGGATCGTACCCACGGCCTAGGCGAGGATCGCACAAGGAGCCGATATCGGGGAACTGGGAGACACTGCTGGCATGGCCACACACCGAATAGACCTCGAGGCGCTTGGCTTCGACGGTTTCGTTCGGTTCGAGGAGCTGCCATCGCGCGACGTCCCCGCTGTGTCCGGGGTGTACTCCGTGGTCCGAGTCGCTGCGCCGCCACCAGAATTCTTGCCGGAGAGCCCTGCAGGGCGCCACAAGGGGCGGAACCCTACCGTCGACACAGCGACTCTCACGGCCGCCTGGGTCGATGATGTGGAGGTCGTCTACTTCGGCAAGGCCACTGCGGGTGCTGACGGGCGCCGGGGGCTACGCAAGCGCCTTGATGAATATCGTCACCATGGTGCTGGTGGAGCGGTAGGTCATTGGGGTGGCCGCTATATCTGGCAGCTCCGTGACTCCACCGAGCTCCTCGTCGCATGGCTTCCAACGGACGAGGATCCAGGCGACGTCGAAGCGCTGCTCCTCACCGCTTTCCAGGCTCAGACCGGCGCGTTGCCGTTCGCGAACCTCAACCGTCGTCGCGTTCGACCAAGCCATCTCTAATCTGACATCGGGAGGGACATAGCTGATGGTGAGCCTTGCAGCGAGTGTGCCGGTCGGCGCTGTGCTCACGGGGATGGCTTCGCGACGGCCGGTCTTCCACTCTGAAGCCGACATGCAACACGCATTCGCCTGGGAAGCCCATAGCCTCGACCCGCTCCTGCAAGTTCGCCTCGAGACTCATCCCGAACCCAACGTCCGCCTTGACCTGCTCGTCTCGCGTCCCGATACCGACCGGCACACGGCTGTCGAGCTGAAGTACCTGACAGCGGCCTGGGCCGGGGACACCGACGGTGAGGACTTTGCTTTGAAGAACCACGGTGCGCAGGACATCAGGGCCTACGACGCGGTGAAGGACATCAGCCGGCTCGAACGCTTCGTTGGCCGGCGGCCGAATTGGAACGGCGTGTTCGTCGCCATCACCAACGATCCGATGTACTGGCGGCCGGCGACCCACGGCCGCACCACCAATGCCGATGCCTTCCGCATCTACGAGGGAACCGCCCTGACCGGGAAGCGCGCCTGGGGACCCAACACGGGCGCCGGCACTATGAAGAACCGGACCGATCCGATTGAACTGACCGGAACCTATCCACTGCAGTGGCGGGATTACTCCCGCGTTCCGGGCTCGCGGGGCCTGTTCCGACTCCTTCTCGTGGAGGTCGGCCAGCTGTAGTCGCCGCGCGCTACCACTATTCAGCGCTGAGGGGCGAGCGTCGCAGGATAGCCGTCAGCTCGGCATTGGTGCCTGTCGCGAGCCAGCAGTTCTGCTCGATCCGTTCGGTCGTCCGCGCAGGAGCTCCGGCGCCAGCTCCCGCCTGGCCCCCGGCTCCAGCATTATCTGCCAACGCAGGAGCGCCTCGGGCACCTTCGTAACGTTCGGCGGAGACGATCCGATAAATGGACGAGTCCCCGTGACGTGTCGCCAGGCTGTCGGTGGAGGCTACCGGACTCGGCCCGCCAAGTGAGGGCGGTTTCTCGGTTAGTGTCGAGAGACACGATTGGGCCCGCGCGGGGGAGGACTTGAGTGCCGAGCATCTTCGACAACATCACGGATGAGAGCCGTCTCGGTCTGGCCCTGCAGGGCGACCTGAGCAACTTCGACTCAGTGGATGTCGCGACCGGCTATCTGGACTTGCGCGGCTGGAGCGGCTTCGCCGACATCATCGACTCCAAGCTCCAGGAGGCGCCCGAGGGCCCGATCGCGCGGGTGCTGGTCGGGATGGTGATGCCGTCGGAGGCCGCGGCGATGCTGAGCGCCCTGCAGGAGCAAGTGCAGCCGGCGGCGTACGGCGCGGACATCAACAGCCTCGAGAAGGCGCTGGCGGCCAAGGAGCAGCTGGTGCGGCACCTGCGCACGCAGCTGATGCGCGGTGTTCCTAACCAGGCCGAGCAGCGCGCGCTGCAGCAGTTGCGCGCTCAGCTGGCGTCTGGGGCGGTGCAGATGAAGGTCTTCACCAACGCTCCGTTGCACGGGAAGACCTACATCTTCCACGCCCCTGGGAACCCGTACCTCGAGAAGCGCGGCTACGTCGGCTCGTCGAACCTGACCGCAGCTGGGTTCTACAAGAACCTCGAGCTCAACATCGACGTCGTCGACGCCCAGGCCACCGGGCTGCTGGCCGGCTGGTTCGAGGACCGGTGGAACGACCGATTCTCGCTGAAGATCACCGCCGAAATCATCGACCTCATCGAGGACTCATGGGCCTCCGAGCAGCAGCCGACGCCCTACGAGGTCTACCTCAAGGTCTGCCACAGCCTGTCCGAGGACGCCCGCGAGGGCATGGGATACGTGCTGCCGCCCTCCATGCAGAATCTGCTCCTGGACTACCAGGAGACCGCCGTGCGCACCCTCGCGCGCCGCATCGTGCGCCGCGGCGGGACAATGCTCGGCGACGTGGTCGGTCTCGGCAAAACACTGACCGCGGTCGCGACCGCGCTGATGCTCGAGGCCGCGGAGGACTACACCACACTCGTGCTGTGCCCGAAGAACCTCGAACGGATGTGGGAGGAGCACCTCGAAAGGTACGAGCTCACTGGCGCCCGGGTGATCCCGTACTCGATGGCCGACAAGAAGCTGTCAGAGCTCAAGCGGTTCCACTTGGTCATCTGCGATGAGTCGCACAACCTGCGCAACAACACCACCAAGGCCTCCGAAGCAATCAGGGAGTACGTGCGGCGCAACGGGTCGAAGGTGCTGTTGCTGACCGCGACGCCGTACAACCTCGCGTTCGCCGACGTGGCCAACCAGATCGGCCTGTACATCGACGACGACGAGGACCTCGGGATCCAGCCGACGGTGGCCCTAGGCAAGGACGCGACCCTGGCCGACAAGGTCGACGGGAAGATCACCACACTCGCGGCGTTCCGGCGCTCGGAGGAGCCCGAGGACTGGAAGCGGCTCATGTCCGACCACCTGGTGCGTCGCACCCGGTCGTTCGTGAAGCGCACCGCGAAGAAGGAACGGGTCACCCGGCCTGACGGGACTGTGGCGGAGCAGGAGTACCTGCAGTTCGCCAACGGGCAGCGGTTCCACTTCCCCACCCGCGTCGCCAAGCCGCTGAGCCACTCGTTCTCCGCCGATGACCCGGCACGGCTGATGGAGGACGACGACACCCTGGACGCGATCCGGGATCTCACACTCCCGCGGTACCGGCTGGCCGACTACGACGACCCCAAGGCCCCGCACTCCGAGCAGGACGCCAAGATCTTGGCCGACATCCGCTCAGGGCGCGGTAACGTCAGCGGGTTCGTCCGCGTCGGGCTGTTCAAGCGGCTGTCGTCTTCGGGGCATTCGTTCATCCTCAGCCTGCAGCGGCAGCGGGCCCGCAACGAGCTGTTCACCTACGCCATCGACCAGGGCCTCGACGTGCCGCTGGGCAGCTTCAGCGACCACCAGTTCATAGTCAGCGACCGCGAACTCGACGACGAGACCGACCTGCACGGCAGCATGGAGACCCGCTACAACGAACTCCAGCGCAAGCTCCCGGCGGCGACGAAGTGGCTGAGCACCAAGGTCTTCAAGAAGACGCTGCGCAAGGACCTCGAGCGGGACAACCGGATCCTCACCGGGCTGCTGGAGCGGTTCGGCTCCTGGGATTCGAGCAAGGACTCCAAGGTCAATGCCCTGGTTGACCTGCTGCGTGCCGAGCATCCCGGCGAGAAGGTGCTGGTCTTCACCGAGTATGTCGACACCGCCGAGTACGTTGCCGAGGCGCTGCAGGAGTCCGGCATCGAGAACGTCGGGCTCGCGTCCGGACAGACCGAGGACGCCGCCGGCATCGCTCGCCGGTTCTCCCCAGACAGCAACCGGCTGCCCGGCGAAGAAGGGGCGCGAGCCGAGATCGAGAATCCCATCGACGTGCTGGTCGCCACCGACGTGCTGTCGGAGGGCCAGAACCTGCAGGACTCGCACATCGTCGTCAACTACGACCTGCCCTGGGCGATCATCCGGATCATCCAGCGGGCCGGCCGCGTCGACCGGGTCGGGCAGAAGGCCGAGGAGGTCTTCATCTACCTGATCACACACGAAAAGGTCGAGCAGGCCACCCGGCTACGACACCGGATCCGGCAGCGGCTGGGCGACAACGCCGCAGCGTTCGGATCCGACGAGCGGTTCTTCGGCGACGAGGACGAGATCAACATCCTCGACGACCTCTACAAGGGCAACGTCCCCGACGAGGACCAGCTCGACGCCGCCGAGGGTGAGGCCGACGCCGTCAGCGAGGCCTGGCTCGTGTGGTCGCGGGTCAAGGACGACAAGTCCGAGCTGGCGCAGAAGGTCACCCGGATGCAGGACATGGTGCACAGCACCCGAGATCCCTACGACCACGAGGTCCGCAGCGGAGTCACCTGCTACGCCAGCACCACGTCGGGAGTCGACGCGTTCGCGACCTCCTACCACGACCAGGACGGCAACCTGGTCGAGCGGCTGCTCACCCCGCTCGAGGCACTGCACATCTTCCGGGCACAGGAGTCCACGCCGACCGCTCAACTGCGGGCTGACCACTTCGAGCGTGAGGCTCGGCTGGTGCGGGACAAGCTGACCACGGAGATGGTCGCCGTCGGCAACCTCAGGGGCATTCGCAAGTGGGCGGTCGAGCGGCTAGGCGGCACGCTCTTCGGGGCCGACGCGAGCGACGCGCTGGCCGCAATGATGGACCGGCCGCTCACCGAGCATGCGAGCATCCGGCTGCGGCAGGCCCGCCGCAGCAAGTACGGCGATCAGGACCTCGCAGACCTGGTCAGGCAGCTGCACGAGGAGGATCGACTTGTGATTGGCGCAAGCGAGAGGGACGAGATCAAGATCGTGTGCTCGATCGGGGTGACCGACCGATGACCCATGAGCTGGTCGGCAAGTCGGAGAAGCGCGACTACGGCGACCTCTTCCGCCACGACCTCAACTGGGGCGCTCCTGACCACCCCCCGGTGGCCTTGCCCCTCGAGGACGGCACGTCGCTAACTGCCACCAACATCTCGTCCTACAAGGGCCTTCGGGTGTGGGAAGTGCCAGCGTTCCCCGGATCAGCGGTGGAGGCGCGGATGGACCATCTGATCGCGAAGACCACCACGAACCGGTTGGTGATCTTTCATGAGGCCGACGTGCAAGCGTGGCGGTGGCCCTCTCGCAGCAGCAAGGGTGCTGGCGTCACCTCTCGGTCCGCACGTCACGTGCACAGAACGGGGTCGAGCGACCCCCGCTTCGCAGACAAGCTAGAGGCCATCCGGCTGCCCGATGACGTTCTGCTGGACGTCAACGCGGTGCTGGCGAAGGTACGCGGCGCGTTCGACGTCGAGAGCAAGAACGAAACCAAGCGGGCATCCAAGCTCATGGCCGGGATGTACGCCGCGGTGGAGAAGGCCTACCCGGCCGGCTACGACGCCAAGAAGCGCGACCATGAGATCTCCGTCAGCCTGGCTCGGGTGCTCTTCCTGCTCTTCGGCGACGACACCGAGATGTGGACACCGGATCTGTTCCAGGACTTCGTTAAGGATCACACCGCCCGCGCCGGTTCCGACGTCGGTCAGCGATTCAATGAGCTGTTCGAGGTTCTCGACACCCCGCAGAGCAGCCGGGCCGGTGTGCCTGCGGAACTGGGGTCGTTCCCGTACGTCAACGGGGGCATCTTCGCAGAGAAGATCCACCTACCGGCGCTCAATCAGGACTTCCGCGACGCCATCCTGGACGCCTGTGCGGTGGACTGGTCGACGATCAGCCCGGCGATCTTCGGCTCGATGTTCCAGTCTGTTCGCGACGCCCAGACCCGACGCGAGCTCGGGGAGCACTACACGTCAGAGGAGAACATCAAGAAGACCCTCGAGCCGCTCTTCCTCGACGAGCTCCGTGCCGAGCTCGAGGCCGCGCTCGCCAGGGACACCAACCGGAAGAGGCTCAATGCCCTGCGGGCGCTGTGGGACAAGCTCGGCGCGATCCGGTTCATGGACCCCGCGTGCGGGTGTGGAAACTTCATCATCACCGCCTACAAGCAGCTGCGTCTGCTCGAACTCGACGTCATGCTCGCGCTCCAAGAGCTTGAGGGCTTCTCTCAGCTCTCCTTCGATCCCACCCTCGACCTGAAGGTCACCCTGGACCACTTCTACGGGATCGAGATCGACGAATGGCCGGCCAGGATCGCCGAGACCGCGATGTTCCTCGTCGACCGTCAGTGCGACCTGCAACTCAAGGAGCGGTTCGGAGACGCGCCGCAGCGGCTACCGATCCAGCGGGAAACCCGGATCGTCGTCGGAAGCGCGCTGCAGATCCCATGGGAGGAGGTGTGCCCGCCGTCGAGCAATGTAGTCGTCGCAGGCAACCCTCCATTCTTGGGGCATGCGACAAGATCAGAGGCCCAAGCCCAGGAGCTACGTGACGCATGGGGCCGTGACGACATCAGCCGCCTGGACTACGTCACGGGCTGGCACGCGAAGGCGCTGCGGTACTTCGCCACGACGGACGGGCTCTGGGCTTTCGTCACGACGAGCTCCGCCACCCAGGGAGATCCGGTCCCGCACCTGTTCCAGCCAATCTTCGCTGGGGGGTGGCAGATCAAGTTCGCCCACCGCACGTTCGCATGGGAGTCTGAGGCCGCCGGCGCTGCAGCCGTTCACTGCGTGATCGTCGGGTTCGCACGCAGCCCCGCGAACCCGCTGCTGTACGACTACGACAGCCCGAAGGCGAAACCCACCGTCATCCCCGCGAAGCGCATCAACGGTTACCTCGCCGACGGCCCGATCGTCTACGCAATCAAGCGCTCGCAGCCCATCTCCCCAGTGCTCACTCCGGTCACATTCGGGGCGATGGCTCGCGACGGCGGTCACCTGATCGTCGAGCCAGAAGAGGTAGACCAGGTCCGCGCAGACCCCATCGCGCGCAAGTACCTCCTCCGTTTCATCCAGGCACGCGAACTGCTCCACGGTGAGGACCGATGGTGTCTGTGGATGGTGGACCTCGACCCAGCCGACATTGCGAAATCACCCGTCCTGCAACAGCGCCTCGATGCCGTACGTGAACTCAGATCACAGAGCCGAGCTGCTTCAACCGCAGCGATGGCCGCAACGCCCCACCTCTTCGGCCAGCGCCCAGCAGTTCACGACGTACCCTTCGTCGGCATTCCCCGACACGTGTCCGAAGATCGGCACTACTTCTTGGTGGCGCGGTTCGGACCCGATGTCATCTGCGGTGACGCGAACTTCATGGTCTCAGACCCCGACGGGCTGGCCTTCGCGCTCCTGTCCAGCTCGATGTTCCTCGCATGGCAGAAGACCGTGGGAGGCCGGCTCGAGTCTCGCCTGAGGTTCTCGAACACCATCGTGTGGAACAACTTCCCATTGCCGGCGCCAGATCCACACGTTCGGGATGCAATCGTTGCCGCAGGACAGGCGATTGAGAGCGTACGAGCAGAACTTGGCAACGATGCGCTCGCCGATCTCTATCCGCCCGGTGACCTCGATCCACGGTTGCAGACGGCCCACGACGCGCTCGATTCAGCAGTCGACGCAACGTTCGGCGTATACGACAGGCCAGGCATGTCGGAGCTCGAGCGCGTAGACATCCTGTTCGATCGCTATGCGGAGATGACGGCCGATCTCCTCTCTGAACCGCTCCGGCGCCGGCGGCGCTGATGTTGTAGATAAGCGGCAACTTACGATGAGCTACTCCACGGGTGCCCGGTAAGGGCTGCCAGCAGCAGTGAAGGGGTATGACGAGCATCCGAACGAAAAGTCCCGTTAGCAGGCCTCGGTTCGGCGGCTTACCGTGACTTTCCGTTCGGACGTGCCTCGCTGATGGTTTCTGCAGCCTGAGGGGCTGCTGTCTGTTCGTCGTGCTCGCGTAGCATCCGCAGCACGGTGGCGGGTGAGGGGTGTTGTCCCTTCTTTTTGCCGGCGGTGATGACCAGGCGCTTGGCGACGTCGCGCAGGCTCGCTCCCTGCTCCCGCAGGTGCAGGGCCATGGACAGCATGTCCGGGTCGGTGACGCCGGGGCCGCCGATGGTCTTGCCTCGCTTGCGGGCCGACTCGTGGCCTTCGAGGGTGCGGTCCCGGATGTATTCGCGTTCCATACCTGACAGCGCGGCCAGCACGGTGAACACGACCCCGGATGGGTTGTGCGAGCCTTGGAGTTCACCGGTGAGGAACTCCAGGCCGATGTCGCTGGCCTTCAGTTCCTCGGCCAGCGCGGCCAGTTCGATGCCGCGGCCGAGCCGCTTGTGCTCGTGAACAACAAGGGTCACCCGGACTCCGGAGGCGCGGATCTCGCCGGCGAGCTTGGCTGCGGCTTCGAGCTCGGGCCGCCGGGTTGCGCGGGTGGAGATCTTCTCGGAGAACACGCGAGTGACGCCGGTGTCGTTGAGGGCATCGAGTTGGGAGTCGAGCGACTGGCGCGTCGTCGACGCCCGTGCGTACCCGATCCGGACATGCCCGGCAGGATCGACACCGGCCTCGACCGGCCGTGGCAGCTCGGTCCACACCGCCCCTGGCCGGCGTATCGCCGGCGTCGCCACGCTCAACACCTTCGCCAGCGCTGGCACGAGCCGGAAGCGGGCCGTGTGGTACTGCACCGCCACCTTCCTCTTCGTCGTACGGCACGGAGACCCGGGCGAGACGGCACAGGTCGACATCGGGCAGGCGTGCTCTTCCACGCGCCGGTAGTCCTGGCGATCGCTATTCACAAGGCCAGAGCGTTTCATGAGTGCGGTTCACCCGTCCAGTCGTTTGCAACAACTCATGAAACGCGGTTCGCCGTGTACCACCGGCGCCCGCGGACGTGTTTCATGAGTGACCACCTATGAAACGACATCCCGAGCGCCCGCACCGGGCTCAGCTACTTTGCGGCCGGGGACAGCTTCCGGAGTCCTGGGCCAACAAGGGGGCCGAACGATCCCGGAACCGCTACTTGTCACTTGGGGCCAGCTTCGGGAGTTCTGGGCCAATCTGTCGGTGGCGTAGCGCAGACTGCTGTCCATGAACACCGAGAGGCTTGCGTACGACGCAGCCGCAGAGAAGCGCGACACCTTCGGCGTCGCAGAGGCGGCGATCTCCATCGGCACCGCTGTGGCGGCCGGTGGGGTGAAGATCGCGTCCGACATCATCAAGGACCGTGGCGAGACTCTGCGGGAGCGGATCCGTCAGGACGGCAGGACGGAGCGGGCTCTGCTCGGGAAACCGGACACCGAATGATCACCGGGTCTTCCCGATGGCGCGACTATCCCGCCGCGATCGCCTCCGGCCCCAGGCATGGCGACCGGGGCGTGCGCGACGCGCTCGCCTGGCTGATGGCGCAGGCCAAGGCTGTGGGTGGCCAGCCGCTGGTGTACGCGCCGCAGAAGAGCACCGTACGGGACCATGCCATCCTCGGCGAGTTCGTGAAGCGTCCGGGAGTTGTGCTCGGGACCTGGAAGGCGGGTACGACGTTCGGCTGGGGCGGCGGGCCGGTGCTTGCCGCCTGGCCGGATCGGGTCAAGCTCGGCGAGATCGCCGATGACCCGCGGACGCGGGCGCTGGTGGTCG
Source organism: Kribbella sp. NPDC048928 (assembly GCF_043197975.1). Taxonomy (NCBI): domain Bacteria; kingdom Bacillati; phylum Actinomycetota; class Actinomycetes; order Propionibacteriales; family Kribbellaceae; genus Kribbella; species Kribbella sp. NPDC048928. The sequence goes on from NZ_JBICUC010000014.1 coordinate 36,574, forward strand.
TTCCCTGGGTTGAGGGAGGGAGCGATGCGTGGATCTCCGCCGTGGATCCGGAGCGACTGGGTCCTGCGCCGAGCGTACCGGCAGCGCCCGACCTTGACCCGATCGTCGTCCAGGGACTGCTCGCGCTGACGGGCATGGTCAATCACGCCAATAACCTCGCGGGATCGCTCGACCGGCGTGACGCTGTCGCGGTTCTCGGTGTCTTGAAGCGGGCCGGCTACAGGATTCCGCCGGATCAGGTGCTCAGCTGGGCGATGAGCCACGGTTGGCCGGCGCGGGGCGCAGAGCGTCTTCGTGAACTCGCGGCGGCGTTCGAGGCCGGACGTCGGCCGCAATTGAAGGGCCCGAACCCGCTCCGGGTAGACATCATCGCCAGTTGGCAAGCGACGGCCGCCACGAATAGCGGCGAGAGCTAGGCCGCGTCCGTGAAGAGCTTCCTCTGGACCTCGAGGTAGCGTCGCAGGTCGACAACCGTGCCGCCGTCTGAGGCCGGTACCTGCTCCAGAAGCTCGGTCAGGTGAACGGAGTTCTCTTCGGCAAGCTGCCTCGTGGAATCGAGCACGAGCTTGACCAGTAACTGTGCCTGCGAGGTCGAGAAGTCGAGCACGATGCTGCCGTTCTCGTCGTACGCGACGACAGCGTCGAGAGCAGTGATGAGCCGCTGGATGATGTCCGCATCAAGCCGCCCTTCGTGGACGGCCTCCAGATAGGTGCCAAGGGTGGCGTTGTAGGCCCGGACGCACTCGGGCACCGCTGCGCGCTTGTGCTTCTTCGCAGCGGCGAAGGCGGCGCCACCCGCAGCAACGGCGCCAACCACGAGGGTTGGGATGAGCATTCGCGGGTTCTTCAACGCCGCCGCAACTCGTGCCGCTGCGGCCTTGTTGCCCACCGGAAGTTGGACTTCTTTCAGGTGCTTCACGATGTGCCCGAGCTGGTTGCGAATGACGCCGCCGTACTGGATGAGGTCGCCGCTGGCGAGCCCGGCCTGAATCTCAGGCGGGATGATGAACGTTGACTGGCTAAGCACGCTCGTTCTCCGGGATCAGAAGGTGTTGTGGTAGCCGCAGGAAGGGCACCGCACATAAGCCTCGCCGTTGTCGCTGTCTTCCCCCGCGGCACTGAACTCTCCGCCGCCGCTCATGGCAGCGCCACAGCTCATGCACTCCCGCGCCGAACGCTCACCTCGCCGCGAGAGCCCACGCTCCACCATCTTGCCGTCCTCAAAGACGAACTCCACGTTGCAGTTCGTGCAGCCAAAGCCAGTGAGTGACTCCCCGCAGTACGGGCAGTGGTCGAGGTCGCTGGAACCACCGCCCCCCAACAGCTTGTCGAAGATGCCCATCGTCCGCTCCCTTGTACCTACGTCATCCGCCGAACCGAGACTGTACAAGCGGGGGACCGACAGTCCTGGATACTCGCAAAGATCCAGGCCTAGACGGTCGGCGGCTGGCCGTGATTGGTTTGGCCGAACGCGGCCTGGAGCCGGGGCATGTGGTAGCCCTTGAGTTTCTTCTGGCCGGACGACTGAACGCACTTCAGCGAGCCGACCACACCACACGTCGGACACTCGGTGTCGGTGAGCTTCTGCAGATTGACCTTCCGCGTCTGCTCGGCCCGGATCGCGTCAAGCGCCGCGGTCTGTTGCAGTTCTGCGAGCCATGCCTCGCCACCGGCTGAGACCCGCCCCTCGAACTCGACAGCAGCCGTCGTCGCGTTGTCGTGGAGATGGCATCGCTGGGTCAGCAAGCGCCGAAGCTGTTCGGCCGCCCGGGACCCATAGGTCTCGCGGCTCTCCACGAGGAACGCCCCGGCCCGGGCGGGACCCGGGTTATCCGGGGTGGCTGGCTGCAGGCAGCGGTAGCCGGACTGGGTGGTCGCAACACACTGCGGCCATGACTCCCATCGGATCGTGTGGTGACCGACCCGGATCACGAAGGCGTCGTCGAGCGGATCGACGACCTGTGGCGGGGGTCCGCCGAAGCTCAGTGGCGGGGCAGCGGTGTAGCCCGCGGCCGGCCCGCTCCAATCGCTGACCAGCAGGGAATCCAGGCCGCCTGGCACCCCGGACCGGGAGGCCGGCGATGGGGCAGAAGCCCTGACACCCTTCGTCTTCTTCCGGACGCGACTCTTTGGCATGAGCGTAGGTTCGCAGATCAGAGCCACGTGAAGCGGGAGGCGCAACCGTCAGGGGGCACAGTCTCGTCAGCCGCGTTGCCCACCAGCCGACCCGTCACCTTCTCACTCGGCGGGCCTGCTACACCGGCCCCCGGTGACAAGGGCCGGGAGTCCAGCCCCATGATGGCTGCTCCGTAGCTCCCCCGGGGCACTACCTGCCCCGCTGTGCCCAGTATGTGCGCAGCGGCCCCCGCAGCACGTGGGCGAACTCGCCGCGCAGCCGTGCCAGGTCGGCACGATCGATGGGGTGTCCGGCGAGCTGGGTACACAGATCGATGATGGGCCATGCCTCGAGGTGACCGAACCGTACGGCGTAGATCGCCACGGTGTGCAAGGCGTAGCGGTCGGAGTAGTCGAGCAGCGTGTAGCCGAGGAGCTGGTCGAGGTCGGCGCGGGCCAGCGCGGCAGCGCGGGTACCGTCGGCGCGGGGCTTTCCGCCCTGGCCGGCCTTGAAGTCCACCAGCATCCCGCCGGCGATCACGTCCCCGTCGGCGTTCAGATCAGCGCTGCCCTCGAACGTCATCCCGGACGTGACTGGACCGTCCGGCAACCGCGGCAGCAGCTGCTTGCAGGCCAGGTCCCGCATCGCGATCAGGTCAGCGACCTCAGCGTCATTCGCCAACGCGAGCAGATCCCCGGCCCGGCTTGCCGCGGTGAGGCTCATCAGGCGGGAGTGCTCTAGCGACGCCGCCCGGAACAACTCGCCCAGCAGCGCCAGGGCGTAGCAGACCCGCGCCCACCACTCATCGGGCCGGTCGGCGAACCGGGCTGGTGCCAGCGCCCCGACCGTGGGCCTCGCGCCGGCGGTGTCCACCTGTGCTCGGCGGCCACCGAGCTCGGACAGTAGCTCCAGCCCAGCCGCCATCCACGGTCCAGACCGCTTCATCAGCCCGCCGAGCGGCAGCCGCAGCGCCACGGACTCGTCGACGAGCATCCGCAACCACCAGTCGATCGCCGCGCCCTGCGTCCCCGGCACGACCGTGGCCGGCATCAGCAGCTGCTGCGGGCCCGCGGCAACCCGGAACGAGGCCTGAACCTCCTTGTGCCCGGGGAACGTAGCCCGCAGCCACAGCGCAACCGGGCTGGCCGGATCGCGCACTTCGTCAGTCAAGGCAGACATGTCGGCAAGCTACCGGCGCCCGCCGACATTTCCCGTGGCGGGCTGTACGGGCGTCAGGCGTCGGCGCGCAGGCTGAGCCGACGGTCCATGTTGAGCCGGACTTCGCCGTAGGGGGCGACGTGGGTCCAGAACAGTGGGGTAAGGCCGCGGTGGTCGACGTCGGTCATCCGGCCGGCCCACTCATCGTCAGCGAGGACGTCTTGCACCATGAGCGTGTTCACGTACACCAGCGCCGACTGCAGGACCCGCAGGCACAGCACCGACAACTCCTGCTCGTCGCGCCGGTTGGAGGCGATATCGCCACCCTTGCCGAAGAAGATGACCTGGTTGCCGCCGTTCCAGGATTCGACCACGTTCAGGCCCTCGTTGATCTCACGCTGCAGGTCACGGTCGCGCAGGTAGCGGGCAACGAACAAAGTCTTCTGGGCGCGGCCGAGCTCGACCATCGCCTGGTAGGTCGGGTGGAGCGCATTGGCCGTGCGAAATCGACGCAGGATCGCCTCGGTCGACGCGGTACCAGAGCGGATCGCTGTCGCATAACGCACCATCTGGTCGTACTGCTCACCGATGACGTCCCACCGGATCGGGCGGGTGAGCGCCGGCACCAGCCGCGGATAGGCGTCCGGTTCGCCCGCGGCCGGCCGGTACAGCTTCACCACGTTGATCCGCTTGATCCTCGGTAGCAGGTCGAACCCCAGCAGCCGCGTGATACCGAACCCGATCTCGGACTGGCCATGGGAATCGACATAGTTGCCCTCGACCTCCATCGAGGTGCCGTGCCGCATCGCACCCTCGACCATCGCCGCGACCTCCGACGCCGAGCAGCTGATCACCTGAGAATGGATCGCCATCGACTTCTTCTCCACATGCCAGTAGATCAGCACCCCGCGGCCGCCGTACCGCGAATGCCACTCGGTGAAGATGTTCTGATCGAACGCCCCGAAATGCGTCGAGTCCGACGCGACCGCCGACGACCCCGCACCCCAGACCCGGCGACGCCGTACGGCGAACGTGGCGTTCGCGATCTGGGTCGCCATCGCCCGCGCAACGTCGACCGACAGGTACCGGCGGCGCACGTAGCGCAGATCGTCTTCGGAGTGGCCGTGCTCGCCGCCGGAGATCGCGCGGATCCCGGTGTGGTGCCGTACGCGTACACCGCAAGCAGAAGCCGTTGGGCCAGCACCTCACGGTCAAGGTCACCACGTCCCGCCGTACCGGTGATCTGGTCCAGGCAGCCGGTCCGCAGCACCGCCTCCTTCAGCATGTCGATCAGCGGCACCGTGCCCCAGCGGGTCCGGATCTCGGCCTTCAGCGCGCGCAGGTTCTTCGGTTCCGGCGCGGCGTCCAGCGGCGTCAGCTTGATCGCGCCCTGCTTACCGCGGTCGCGGAATTCCACCCAGCTCAGCTGGTCGGCCTGCTCGTCGAGCGCGCTCAGCTCGGCGCGCAGCTCGGTCTGCATCTGGTCGATGAACGCGGTCGGGTCCAGCGGCTTGCGCAACGCCGAATAGTGCTCCAGGCGGCGAGCCTCGAAATCACGAGGCAGGTCCTCATCCGGGTTACGCCACCGGTCCGCGCCGACCACCCAGATCTCCTTGCAGCGCAGCTGATCCCGCAGCGCCTGGAACGTGCACACCTCGTACGCCGAGCGCACCACCTTGGTCCGGCCCTTGCTGTCGGTACGGCGGACCAGGTCCGCCCAGTTCCCCAGCACCCCCTTGTGGTCCGGCACGTACTCGCCGGCCGGGTAGAACGTGAACCGGCCGTCCTTGTGCCGGGCCACCAGCTCCAGCGCGTCCAGCACCGGGCGGTGCGCGGTGTTCGACGAGCGGAACTCCAGCACATCGAGCAGCTCGATCAGGCCGCGCCGGTAATGGTTGGTGTAGGACGCCTTCAACGTCGTCTGCACCGTACGCCGATACACCGGGCCCTTCGTCTTGTGCTCGTGCACCAATTCCCGCAGCGTCTGCTCGCCACCGCTCACCGCCGGGAACACGACATCGCGCACCGCGTCGTCCGGCGCGCCGAGCGCCGCCTCGGCGATCGAGAACAGGATGTTCTCCTTACCGGTCACCTTCTTGAAGGCGTTCACCAGCTCCTGCGTCACGCGCTTGTCCGCGCGGGCATTGATCCGGTGCACCGTGGAAATCAGCAGATCAACCAGGGTGTCAGTAATCTCCCGCTCCCTGGCACGGAACAGCGCCGCCAGCAGCGCCAGCTGCAACGCCTCCGGATGAGCGCGCAGATGCGACGGCGACTCCACCGCCGCCCGGGCACGCCACTCCGCCAGCACCCGAGGCGCCACATCCGCAAACAAGCCCGGCGGAAGCCCGATCCCCGAACGACGCGGAGCTTCCTGATCTCGGTCAACATCGATTCCAGGCTCACGTTGCCCGGATCCGACTTCACCAACGCCAGCACCGAGTCCTCACCATCCTCGCCGCCGTCCCCGGCGTCTTCGGGCGCGGCGACCAGCGACCTGAGCCGCTCAGCCGTCGACGACGACAAGCGGGCAGCGATACGGGACGTCATCGCGACTTCCGCTTGGTGCAGCGCCGAACGGACAACCCGGTCGACCCGACCAGACGTCGGAGGCTCGATCCGCTGGTCCCGGCACCGGATCAGGAACTGCTCCCGGACCCGGTCCCGCCGGCGCTCGTCCTCACACACCTCACCCGCCAACCAGGCCGTCAGCTTTTCCGCATCCTGAACCGAGCACTCCCGGAACCCCAGGAACTCGCGGATCTGCGCCTGGTGGTACCGATTCGTCCGACCGGCCCACTCGTACAGCCCCAGCTCTGACGCCGGTACCTTCACCTGCTCAGCGACGAACCGGACCGCGTCATCTGGCAGCGCGCTCCGACCGCGAGGAAACTGGCCATGCTGAAGATAGAACTTCAGCAACAGCACGAACCCGAGCCTGGTCGTGCCACGCTTACCAGCCACCAACTCCTGCTCGTCATCCAGCAGCGTCCACTTCTCGACCAGCTCGTCGAGTTCGATCGACCGATCCACGATCGGCGATCCTCCCGCCCCCACAGCTCCAGCGCTACCCCTCGCCGTTTGCCGCTGGTGACACGTTCCTTACCGGCACCCCAGATTGGCGTCGATTCCGGCGTTATCGCTGTGGTCGACGGCTTCCGCGACGGGCGATCCGTGCGGCGGCCGCTCCCGGCCTCGGCTTTTCGGCCGGCGGTTAGCGCGGCCGGTCACTGCTCGGTCTCCTCGTCCACTCCGAGGAGTTGGGACGGGTTGGTGAACTCGCCGGCCAGGTATTCGCCGGTGGGGTCACCGGCGGCGGCCAGTTCGTTGATCCGCTGGAAGAGCTGTTGCCGCGAGGCGATCATCCGCTGATGGCACTGTGCCTCGCTGGTGCAGCGCTCGATCTGGGCGTAGAAGCACAGGTGTCCGAGTTCGGCCGGGAGGTCGGGTCCGTACACCTCGCAGGCCCAGCTGTTCGCTTGCTCGCTCATGCCAGCCGCCGAGCTGGAGCAACAACGAGGGTGAAGGTTGACGGCGCCGTCAGGTCGTCGCCGGCGCCGTGGATTACTTGCATGGTGAGGATGCGTCCCAGGCAGCGCTGGCAGAGCAGGGTGGGGCGGATGTGTGCGGGCTGCGCGGGCTCTTCGATCAGTTGAACGTCTGCGTCGTGTTCGCGGCAGGCCACGTAGTCGTTGCGGGTGTGAGGGTATGGCAGCTGGGTGGTCATCGTTCAGTGCCCCGGTTCAGTGCCCGGTTCAGTGCTGCGCTCGGTGCTCCGTTTGGTGAATCCGCTGGCCGGCGGCGGGTACGCCGCGGCGCCGGGGCCGGTCAGGTGCTCGGGGTAGGTGTAGTCCGGTTCGTCGCTGACCTGGCGCGAGATCTCCAGGCGACGGCGGTCCTCGAGGACCGCGTCCTCCCGCGGCACGGCGGACTCTTCCTCGGCACGCTGCTGGGCCTTCTCCGCCATCGGCCGCATGATCTCCGCCAGGCGCCGTACGTTGCCCTCAAAGTCGCGGCCGAGCGTGCCCCGCTCGGCCAGATCGATCTTGGTCGCCCAGGCCTGTACATGCGCCGCGCGGTCCAGTTCTTCGCGGTAGTACTCGGCCGCCCGGCGCTCTCGCTCAGCGACCGCCCACGGGTGATCGGACAGGAACCACTCGTAGGCATCGGCCTTCAGGGTGTCGTAGTTGCTGAGATCGGGCGCGGGGCCCAGATCCGGCGAGCTGGTCATGGTGAGGTCCTCTCGTAGTGTTGGCGAGAGGCCGGGGCCGTTAAGGGCGGTCCCGGCCGCCTTCTTCATCGTTCACTGTCCCTCGCCGGGCCGACAGTCCGGCCGGTCCACCGGGGAGGGCCCGCAGCCGCGGGGCCTCGAACTCCAGACCGAAGCCTTCGAACGCGGCCCGGTCCAGATGCAACATCCGCTGATCGGACAGATCCCGGCAGGCGTTCTTGTCGGTCCTGCACACCAGCACTTGCTCGATGCCGTCGTCCACCGTGCCGACGTCGTCGACGGTGTCGGCGCGGTCGCCGTACGGGGTCTGCCCGAGCGGCGGGATGGTGAGGATTTCCAGGTCGCGCCACCGGCCACCGGGGTCGGTGGCGGGGCCGCGGTCGCGTTCGCACAGTGCGCACACCGGCGGGTCCAGGTCGTGGTCTGCGGTCAGGGCCGCGTCCGCGCGCTCCTGACTGGCACGGGGCGTGGTGCCGTAGCCGCACGAGCAGTACGCCCGGACCTTGGAGCCGCTGTGGCCGTATCCGTCGCGCATGTGCACCGGTCCCCGCGGCCGCGCGCTGTCGGGGGTGTCGCTTCCGCCGGTCACGTCGCTGTTCCGGGCTGATGGTGGCGGGCCGGGGCGTCCGCGGCGGCGGGGCCTGCGGGGCGGCGCGGGTGGGGCGGGTAGCCGGCGGCGGCCGCGTCGCCGGCCCACCTGCGTGGCCGGATCTCGGAGGAGTCGCGCAGGCAGGCCGGGACCCAGTCCTGGCCTGGGTCCTCGAGGACGCGGTCGTCGTCGACGGCGACCTCCCACTCGTCGGCCGCGACCTGGCCGAGGATGTAGCCGGTGTGCCAGTGCCACGTGTCGCGGTCGTGCTCGTCGTCGCCCGGGCCCGGGTACAGCACCCACACTTCGGAGTCGTCGGGGTAGTGCCCGTCGTTGCGGTCCACCGGCCACCAGGCGCTTTGGCGGCGTTCGGCGGCGGGGATCCAGTCCACGTCGCCAGTGTTCAGCCGGTCGGTGAGGATCGCGGCGTCGAGCTTGCCCAGCTGGGCGGGCCGGATGAACTGGTCCCATTGCTTGTCGTACGGCGCCCAGCTGAACGGGTCGGTCGCGGTCTCTTGCCGGAGTGTGTAGCGAGGGGTCGGGCCGGGCATCACTGGCCTCCGTCTTCTTGTTGCGTTACGCGGTTTTCGAGACGTTCGAGCGGCGTGCCGGGAAGGTCGGCCGGGCTGGAGGTGGCCTCGATCGCGGCCTCGATCAGGCGGTCCTCGACGGTCCAGCCGAGCCCACGCCCGGTGTCGGTACCGGACGGGGCGTTGCTGTCGAGGACGACCTCGACGGGGACCGTGAGCCCGGACAGGGCCCGCGGTACGGCGGCTTCGATGTGTGCCTTGAGGGCCTGGCCGTAGTCGATCCACTCGCGGCGCTGCTGCTGTTCCAGACGCTGCAGGAGCGCGTCATACCGCGCGTCGCGGGCGGTGTCTTCGTCCTCCTGGCGCCGCAGCGCGGCCGCCGCCTCCGGGCTCTTCGTCAGGTACGTCGTGTTCACCTCGCCCGCCTCGCCGGAGAACAGGCCGACGCCGGTACGCAGGCTCTCCTCGACCTTCTCGATCAGCTCGGGATCGACCTGATCGCGGACCAGCTCGGCACGCCACGCATCCCACGACCAGGCCGGCGCCGCCGGGTCACGCGGAATCCACTCGCCGCCCTCGCCGCCGGGGCCGCGGTCGTAGTACCAGAGGTACGCGGAGTCGTCGAATGCCGCCCGGGCCGCCTCGTCCGCGGCGTCACGGCGCCGCTCGATCTCGTCCTCTGCGTCGAGGTACTCGGAACCAGCGTCGGTGCGGTCGGTGAGGATGTCGTCGACGTACACGGTGATGGTCAGCGGCTCGGTGCGGTGCTCCCACAGGTACTCCTCCTCCGCCCCGACCGTGCCGAGCACCAACTGCCGTACGTGGTCGGCCTCCCACGACCCGGACCGCCCCGACAGAGCGGTCTCGATCCCGCCCACGTTGGCCGCGGCCGCGACCAGCGCCTGCGCCACGAACTCGGCCCAGTCCGCCGGCTCGGTCGCGTCAGGATCCTGCTCGACGCCGCCGCCCTCGGCCGGCCGGTACACCGGCCGGCGTCGCCGGGCTGCTTCGGTCAGGACCCGCACGGCGTCGGCCATGACCTCGCCGCCGTCGCGCTGCCGGGCGACCTGCTCGGGGAACGCCGACGCGGGCATCGTCCGAACCAGGCCGTAGGCGATCGGGTTGCGGGAGTCGTTGTGGAGCGGATCGGGCCCGCCGATCAGCGGATGCGTCGGCAGCGGCCGGCCACTGATCGCCACACGGTCCTCGTGGAACGTGACGCCGTTGACCGTGCCGACCATGACGACCTGGCCGTCGACGGCCAGGATCGCCAGATCCGACTCCGCGATCGCGGCGACCTTCGCCTTCCACACTCCCCTGCCCCGCTCCCACAGCTCGGCCGGCGCCAAATCCGCGGCGTACCCGATCAGAGCGCGGCCGAGCGGATCAGGCTGGGGCGCCGTACGTCCGGCGCCCATCTTGACCCGGACCGCCGACAACTCCACGACCTCGCCGTACGGGACTCTCGTCTGCGTCATGACCTCAGAGTCACACGAACACGAGACGTCGTCAATAACTAAGCGCTTAGTCTCTAACTACCGCATTAGTTAGAGACTGCCGTGCAGGCGGCCGTTGCTCGTGTACGTACCGGCGGCGGCCTCGTCGTTGTCGACGAGCCATTGGTACCGCGGGTGGTGCGGCTTTGTCGCCTCCCGGGCTGGCGATCACGTCCCGGCTTCGCGGCAGGCCGGACCGACAACCGGGGTTCTTCCTTGCTGATGTAGGCGGCTGGGTTACGGCAGATCTTGCCGTCTTTCCACAGATCTGATGTACCGGCGCGGCGTACGGTAGGCGTACCCCGCGCGTTGGTACGAAACCTGTGGACAACTTCGATTTCGTTGCGGTGAGCAACGGCGTTGTGAGGTTCAGCCCGTCAGGCGCTGTCACCGTTTCGTGACCGTTTGCCGTGGTTGATGGCAAACCGAGGCGCCGGACGGGAAGCGCCGTCCGGCGTACGCCGTTGGTGCGAAACACCTACACACTTTGGTACAGAGTTTGGTGCGAGCCCCGCTGTCAAGCCATGGTCCTGACCTGCAGGTTTGCCCGGCGAATTGTCCGGGATTGTCCGGTCGGTGCGATATCGGTTCCGGACAAGGGGGGTGGGATCTTTGACTTCGTACTACACAGGTGGCAACTTGCCATGTGTCACGCCAACCGTTTAAACGGCGCGTGTGCCCCCGGGACAGCTGACCTCGCAACGGCAACCGACTCGGGACCTCGCCGGGCCATCTGCTACGAACAGATGGCCCGGTTTTCGTTGTCATACCACCGTGTTGTCCGGTCCGGTGGGGAGTCGTCTCCGAAACTGTGCGAGGGACCGCTTACAGTGTCCTTTGGCCGGTGGTTACACGGGTGTAAGCAGTACTTGGTTCGTAGCCAGGAGCACCCACGGAACACCGGTGAAGGTTGCCGTTGCGCCGGTCCCACAAGGGACCGGATTGGTTAGCTGTTTCCCGAGAGGATCCCAACGTCCCATGCTTGTTGTACCGACTCCTGCCCTGCCCGCACGCCCGGTCCCGCCGACTGTCGTGATCATCATCAAGATCGTCATCTTCGTGACGGTGCTGGGCTTCGCGATGCTCGTCCTGAACACCGGCCTCCCCGTCGCTGCTGCCGGCGGCTTCGTCTCCCTGGCCGTCCTGGCCGCGGTGCGGGCCGGCGGCCAGATCGTCAACCCCGCGCAGAAGACTCTGGGGGTGGGTGACTGATGCCCCGGACCGAGTCCGACCTGGATCCCACGACTGGCCCGGTCGCTGAGTTCGCCAGCTACCTGCGCAACCAGCGCAAGCGCGCCGGCATCACCTATCGCGAGCTGGCGGCTCGCACGGTCCGGCCGGACACGAAGCGGCCGTACTCGCATGCACATATGGTGCGGGCGGCGAAGGGTGACGAGCTCCCGAGCTGGCCGGTGGCCAAGGCGTACCTGGTGGGCTGCGGCATCTCCAGTCCGCGGTTCCTGCGGCTGTGGGAGGCGCTGTGGGATGCGGCGAACAGCGCGGTTGCCGCGATCAAGGACCCCGACCACGGCAACAGTGGTTCGCTCCAGCACGTCACCACCCTGCTGGGGTTCGGCGAGCATCTGCGCGCGCTGAGCGAGCGCAGCGGTCTGCCGACCCTGCGCGCCCTTGAGGACAAGACCGGGATCCCGAAGAGCACGCTGTCGGAGTGGTTCAAGGGGCAGCGGCTTCCCACCGCCCAGCGGCTGTACGACTTCGCCGAGGCTCTGGGGACCACGCCGAAGGAGCAGACCGAGCTCTGGCAGGTGCGTGACCGGCTTGCCCACGGCGACGAGGACAGCACGCGTGGCCTGCTAAACCTGCTCCGAGAACAGTTCGACCGGACGAGTCCCACACAGGCCGACGAGACGTGGCGGATCGCGCGCTCAATGTTCCAGGCCGGCGAGCAGCGCCTGCACAACGATCGCGTCCTCGTCGGCTGGGCCGCCGGGCACAGCAGCACGATGCAGGTCTCCGACGGCCGGCACCGTGCCAGCTCGCGGACTGCACTGGACGCCGCGCGCGAGCGCGCCGAACACTTGGCCCGGCGGCTCGAGGCGAACCGGTCCCGGGCGATCGAGGCCGAAGCCGAACTCGTGGAAGCGATCGAGCTGCTCGAAACCCTCAAGCTGCAGAAGGCGATCTGAGCGCACCGAAATTTCGTATGACGGCCAGTTCCGCCCACCACCGGTTCACGCCGTGGTGGGCAGGGGCAGGGCCGGGGCGAGATACCGCTGAGTTGACGGTTGGAACCCTGGGTGTAACTATTGAGCCCTAGCTCCCCACCGTCCTCCGGGACTGGTGGGGTTTTTTTGTCCTGAGGGGGGGCCGATGGGCGCTGAGCTGCGGACGTCGATCATCGTTGATTACCAGAACGTGCACCTAACCGGGCACGGATTGTTCGAATCGACTCGCGACTTGGGAAGACACGAGACGCTGATCGACCCGCTGTTGTTCGCGACCCGGCTGCTCCAGGTTCGCAACGCCCGCAAACCGGCCGCAATGCCGCAGGCGGTTCTACGCAGAGTCCAAGTCTTCCGTGGCCACCCCTCTGTCGATCATGACCCCGACGGATACGCCCGGAATCTCGCTCAGCAGGCACATTGGGAGCGTGATCGACGAGTTCAGGTCACGCTGCGCCCACTCAAGTACGAGTACGAACGTGCTGCCGACGGAAAGCCGGCGACTGATCACGCAGGCAAGAGGATCGTGAAGGGCAAGCCGAAGGAGAAGGGCGTCGACGTCATGTGCGCCCTCGCGGCGGTGCGAGCAGCCGCCGACCCAGCTACCGACCTGGTCATCCTGGCGACTTCGGACTCTGACCTGATCCCGGTCTTGGACGAGGTGCTGGACCTGAAAGCCGCCCGGATCGAGACGTTCAACTGGTACTGCGAGCTAAAGCGCAAGGGATTCCAACTGTGGCCCACGGACCGGAGCATCCGGATCTGGAACACCCGGCTCAACGAAACCGCCTTTCGTGCAACTTGGGATCCAACCCAATACGACTGACAGGCTGGCGGCACCAGCCGCAAACGAGCTGAGCGCGCGCTGACTACTGGGTGCGGTCCAGGTAGAGGCTGTGGCTCTGTCGGTACCGCCGCCCTCTCGTGATCTTTTGTCGGTCGGATGCCTCACAGTGCGAGGCATGAACGACTTATCGCTGTGGGACGGCTTGATCGGCGCGCTGGTCGGAGCGGTGATCGCACTCGTCCCGTCGTACCTCATGCTGCGTGCTGCGCGCGCCGCCAACCGCACCGCCACGGCTGCCCTCGAACAGGCGAAGCAAGCGAACGAAATCTCCGGCCGAGCGGTCGAGGAGGCGCGATCGGCGCGGAAGATCCAGTACGCAGACTGGCACCGGCAAGCAGAACCAGAAGTCGTTCTGGAGAAGGGGAAGAGGCACAAGGGCACTCACGGGTACGAGCTGAAATTCAGCTGCAACCGCGACATCGAGGCAGGCTCGATCATGCTGGTGCCTGGCTACGACCCGAAGGCGGTGACCGGTCTTGGTGCAAGCCCGGGCGAGGAGGTGTTCAACTTCGGGGAGGCGGTCAGCCTTCCGGCGATGGCTGCCGGCATGACCGCGGTCAAAGGAATCTGGGTAGACAACGCCAGGACGCAGATCATCAGCCTCCGCTGCGAGGTGACGATCGGCAACGACACGTGGCCGATCATCCGAACGGTCCGATTCCCTTCACCTCCCCGGGTCTTCTGAACGGCCGGTCCTGTCGGTGCTGGCGCTGATTCCGCCGATACCGGCAAGGGCGGTGATGATCGCGCCCGGCGACCACCCAACCAGCGACGATCGAGATCGACGAGATCCAGGCCGTGCTCACCTGGCTGCTGACCATCCCACCGCCGACCGCTCGACGGCGAGATGATCCCCGGCGATGGATGAGGCTCGTTAAGCCCTTGGCGCGACGCCGAGAAGCGCGGGGAGCTCGGCGAACGAGCCGATGGTCTGGCCGGTCCAGCTGGGGTCGCTGTCGGAGTGTTCGGTCGTGCGGATCGCGTGCATGCCGAGCTGTGCCGCGGCCTGGAGTTCGTTGTCGCTGCCGTCCGCGACGTAGAAGCACTCGGCCGGTGTGACGTCGAGTGCGCTGCAGGCGGCCAGGTAGATCGCTGGCTGTGGTTTGGCGGCGCCGACCTCGGCAGAGAACGCCGTGGTGTCGAAGTACTGCGCCAGGGCGCTGCTGGGCCACTGCTGCATGGTTTCGGAGGTGATGTTGCTGACCAGCCCGGTGCGCCAGCCGGCCGCGCGCAGCTGCGCGAGCGCGTCGAGCGTGCCGGCGGGTGCGGCGCCGACGAGCTGCCGGGCGAGCTTGCTGCGCAGTTCGGCAGCGGCCCGCAGTTGGCCGGCGGTCGGGTCCGCGCCGCACCGGCGCGCGAGGGCGCTCAGGGTGCTGGTGAGATCGCCGTACGCGCCGCTGAACCGCTCGTACAGCGTCTCGTCGAACGCGCGGGCGAGGTCGTCGGGATCCACGCCGACGATCCGGGCCATCTCGCGATGCACCGCGGCCCGCTCGGCCTGACCGCCGGGGATGAGGGTGCTGAACAGGTCAATGATCACGGCTCGTCGCACGCCCCAAAACTATCCCGGACGCCGTACTGGCGCCGGGTCCGCGCGGTCAGAACCCCTGGTCTTCACCGGTCCGATCGACCTCGGCCCGGCGAGGTTCGGCCGCCGTACCTGCCGCGGGACCGGTGACTGGCCGGGCGGTGCCCGGGCCGATCGATGCGACGGCCCGGTTGGGGCCTGCGGAGTGGCTCATGGCCAGGAGGCCGATCGCCGTGTCGCTGTCCGGCTGCGGCATACCCGCGGCCAGTTCGGCCGCACGCACACGTGCCGGGGCCTCGAGCAGGCGACCGGCCAATTCGACGACCGCGGCGGCCTCGGGCCGCGCGAAACGCTGCGCGGCATCGGGCAGCTGACCGGCAAGGACCTGCAGCCGTTGGAGATTTCCGAGGAAACGGTTCGCCTCGGCCTCGGTCCAGGTGCGGCCGCGTTCGGTCTCGACGGCGGTCCGGGTGCCGGCCGGTTGTGCCCAGGTTCCGTCCGCGCCGAGGTGGTTGGCGTAGACGATGTCCCCACCGCGCCGGGACACGAACACGTGGTCGGCCAGACGTTCGGTGTCGATCGCGTCGGCCGACCGCAGCACGCCGCGGTAGCAGGCGTCGTGGATCGCCGCGTCGATCACGCGGCCGGCGCCGAGGTCTTGTGTCTGCTGCAGGTACCGGTCGAGCGCGCCGAGCCTCGACAGTGACTCGTCGACCGCGACGATCACGACCTCGACCCGGTAGCCCGCGGCACGGAACCTGCGCGCAGGTTCCTCGAAGTCGCGCGGATCCCGCATCGCCGATTCCATCACCACGTCGAAACGCTGCTGGATGGCGTACGCCTCGGCCTTCTCCATCCACTTGTGGCCGTCGATGCTCGTGTACGCGCCGGCGGTGGCGTCGTCGTTGTCGACCAGCCACTGGTACCGCGGGTGGTGCGGCTTGTAGGTGTCGAGGTCGATGTTGACCGCCTCGCCGCGGCGCGCCAGCACGCCCTCCACCAGCGCCGTCACCGCCGACTTCCCGGCACCGGTCTGCCCCGCGACGAACACCACCACCGGATCCCGCTGCGACGTGCCCGGCAGTTCGGCCGGGACGATGTCCTCGCGGAAGATCCGTTCGTTGTGTTCCTCGGTCAGCAGGTACCTGCTGCGATCGACCTCTGCCATCAGCGCTGGGAGTGTCCGGTGAGCGCGCGCACCAGGTCCGCGGCCTCACGGCGTACCGCCTGCACGGCGGCCGCGTCGCCCGGCGACAGTGCCCGGCGCCGCGCAGCCCACGCCAGCTTCGCCTCACGCCACCCGGCGATCTTGCCGGCGTCCGGCGCGGCCGCGTTCTCCTCGTCACCGATCAGCCCGGAGTAGGCGCCGACCACCCGGTTGATCGCCTCGACCGCGACCTCGTACGAAACGCCGTCGGCGTCGGACAAGTCCGCCGGCCCGACGCCGTCGAGCACGCCCCGAGCCATCCCCGGCCCGGTCGGTGTGGCATCGGGCTGATCGTGCTGATCGGGCGTGCTGTCGCTCACTGACCGCTCCCCAGGGTCCTGGGCGCCGGGTGCGCCCGCGTCGTCTTCGACTCTACGGACGGCCCGGCCGGTCTGCGCCACGCCACGCGGCGCAAATTACGTAATCTCTGTATTTTGCGGTGAACGGCGTATGGTGGCGTGCATGGCGACGACGTACTCCATGACCGAAGCAGCTCGCAACACGAAGGAACTGGTGAGCAGGGTGCGCTACGGGCACGAGCTGATCACCATCACCGACCACGGCAAGCCGGCCGCGGTGGTGATCTCTCCGGAGGCCCTGAAGCGGTACCAGGCCCTCGAGGAGGCCGCCGACCGCGCCGAGATCGAGACGATCAACGCCCGCGGACCGCAGTGGATCCCGGCGCAGGAAGGCTTCGCGATGATGGAGCAGATCCTGGCCGAGGCTGAAGCGGTCCAGGAGCAGTGAGCGAACCTTCGCTGCCGCTGGTCCTCGAGCTCGGCTTCATCGAGGCCTACCGGGCGCTGGCCGCCGAGGACGTCGTCGCGGCGCGCCAGGTGATGACCGCGGTGAAGGCCTTGGTGAAAGACCCGGCCCCGCCGGACAGCGTGCACTGGGGCGACAGCCTGCTCTACCGGCTCCACGTCGGCGACTACCGCGTGCTGTACGAGGTCGACGACGGCGTGCGGGTGTGGTCCCTCGGCCGGATGCCGTGACGGCACCCGCGACCATCCGCTGACCGAACCACCCAGACCACCCGATCACACACTGACTGCCCGGCCTGCAGCCGGGCAGTTGGCTTGTGCAGGGACATGATCCGGCCGGCCTGCGGCCGCTGGTCGAGCCGACCGGGGTCGGCGCTGTACAGGTGCTTCCTCCCCCTCCTGGCACTCCACTATGGCCCGACACGCCAGGGCCGCAACCGCACCGCCTCCGGCGGCCCCTGCGGGGACAGCAGTTGCACCCCTGTCGCTTACGGGCCCTCCGCTTCGCTTGCCAGGAGGGGGAGGAAGAAAGTCGGTTAACCAGGGCTGACACTCTCACCGCCGGACAGGACGGAGTGCCGTGATGGGCACACCTGCAGTGCTACGGATGACCAGCAACCACAACAAGGGCCAGGACCAGAGCCGCCAGCAGGCCCCGCACCCAGGCAAGCGCGGCACGACCAGCGGCGGTACCAGCACGGGCAGTACCGGTGTCACTGTGAACCTGGATGTCGTGGCCGCCCTCGTCCGTGAGCAGGGAGTGTGGGCATTCGTGGACGAATCGGGGTGTGGGGTCGTGACGCTGTATGCCGGGGCGCAGTACGCCGACCCGTTCGATGAGGACCGCACCGCGTACGCCGCTGTCGCCGGTCCGGGCACGTACGGGTGGGGACGAGGCCCCAACACGGCAACCATGGCCGAGTTCTTCATCACCCGCGACGACACCGAAAACCCGGACGGCATCGACTGTTCCGAACTCGACGTGCGGTGCGAAGGCGACGTTGCGGCGCTGATCGTCGCGCAGACCCGGCGACCGCTCGGCGCGGTCTTGACCCAGCGGCAGGCACGCCGGGTCCTGCGACGCACACACCGCAGGTGGCCGCACCGGAGCCCGCAGTGATGTGCGAGGTGATGCCCGGCGACCCGGCGCTCGACAGTCATCCACGAGATCCTGAATCGGCCGAGATCGAGGCATTCAGGTCCCTCGTGAGGCAGGCCGATCGACTCGGCTACATCGTCGCCGTGTGGCCCGACGAAGTGCTCCCGGGCCCGGTGACGGCCGATCACGGTGCCCACGTCATCGACGTCGACGCCGAGGCCGACCTGGGCGAGGTCATTGCGGCTTTCACGGCTCTCGTCGGCGCGATCGCGTCCGGCGCCCACCCCAGCTCATCCAGCTGATCCTGTCGCCTGACAGTTGGGAGGGGTGCCGCGTGCCGATCGGAACGCGGCACCCCCTGGTACCGGTGCGCGGGGTGCCGCGTTCTCGGGCATCGAGCCCTCGACCGCGGTCAGCGCCCGGGTATCGCGCACCGGACCCGTGTAGCCGGCGCCAGCGGTCCGAGGTGATGGCGGGTGTCCGGACATGATCCTCCCGGCCTGCGGCCGGGAAATAGGAGCCGACCGGGGTCGGCGCTGCGCACAGAGTTTCCTCCCCCTCCTGGCCCTCCAGTCTCGCCCGCCGCGACCTCCGCGCAACTCCCGCGCCCCAGGGCGCCGCCCGGCCGGTGAACAACTGCACCGCGGTCGCGAAGCTCCCTTATTTCGGTGAAGTTCTCCCCCGCCCGGCCGGTACCGGCAGTTGCACTCCAGCCGCTCAAACGGGCGGGACATTCCGGCGCCAGGAGGGGGCGGAAAACAGTCGGTCAAACCAAGAACCGGCGGCCCGTCACCTGGCAGAACCGGAGTCTCCCGATGACCGTTGCCAAGATCGCCAGCAACACCACCAGCAACACCACCAGCAACACCATGGACACGCCCGACGCGTTGGCCGAGCTGTTGCCGGAGTTGAAGACGATTGAGTCCCTGTTCGGGGCGATGGAGTGGGCCGAGGACGAGATCAAGCAGGCCCAGCGGCGGCGCCCCGGCGCGGCGGACGCGATCTGGCACAGCTTCAGCCTGCTGACCCCGGTGCATCCCCTGATGGACGGGAGCGAGTCGCTGTACCGGGCGTACTGCCGCGAGATCCTCGACCGGGTCGCGGCAGGGGCCGACACCCGCCCCGGAACGTCGGCGGAGATCTGCTGTGTCGCGAGCGACGCAAGCAGGAACGCCCCGCTCACCTCGCCCGCGTTCGGGCTGTACGCCCGCGCGTTCAGGGTGGTCATGCCCGGGCAGCAGTTCCCGGGCGACGAACTCGCCGCCGCGCAGTACATGGACCACGTCGAGGCGCTGCACGGCACGCAGATCGACGACCTCGAGGCCGACACCCGGCGCCGCCTGACCCGCAAGGAACGGACGCTGACCGGGATCGAGTGCGCCGGGCGGCATCACGGCGAGCCGGTCGACTGCCGCTACCGGCCCGCGCAAGACAGCTTGTTCGCGGCCTGACCCCAGGCCCTGACGGTGACCCCTGGCAGCGTCTCGGGGTCACCGTCGACCCGGCGGAACCAGACGCCGACAACCTGACAACCACCCCGGCAGAACGGAACAGGCGATGAGCGACGACGACAACACGACCGAAACGGGCACCTTTGTCCTCTACCCGAACCCGGCGTTTGGGCACGGACTCCCGTCCGGGGAGCGTGGCACGGTCACGATCGAAGGCCGGCGGCTGACAGCTGTGCGGCAGCCGGGCCGGATCTGGGTGCAAGTGATCGGCGAACCCGACGTGTGGTTCGCGCCGTACTCCGCTCTGACCCGCGCCACGTTCGAAGCGCAGTAGTAAGACCCCGGCTCCTCCTGCTCCCAGCGTGCAGGAGGGGTGCGGGCCGGTTCCCGCGTCATCGGGCATCGAGCCCTCAACCGCGGCCAGCGCGCCGGTACGGCGTACCGAACCCTGCGCCGGCGGCCGAAAGTCCGGGACGAGCTGGGGTGTCCGGACACGGTCAAGTCCCTGGAAGTGGTGTAGTGCTGCGTGATCCTGGGGTGGGGTTTAGGCGGTGAGTGCTGGGAGGTCGTCGGTGTCGATCTCGGGTTGGGTGTTGGTGTGGCTGGTTAGGCGTGAGCGGGCGAGGACGTCGAGTCCGAGGTAGCGTCGTCCTTCGGCCCATTCGTCGGTTTGTTCGGCCAGGACGGCGCCGACGAGGCGGACGATCGCGTCGCGGTTGGGGAAGATGCCGACCGCGTCGGTGCGGCGCCGGATCTCCTTGTTCAGGCGTTCGGCGGGGTTGTTCGACCAGATCTGGGTCCAGACGTCCTTGGGGAATGCGGTGAACGCCAATACGTCCTCGCGGGCGCCGGCGAGGTGATCGGCGACGGCGGGCAGCTTCTCCGCGACGTAGTCGAGCAGCCGGTCGAACTGGGCGTGCACGGCGGTGGCGTCGGGCTGGTCGTAGACCGAGTGCAGCATCGCCTTCACCGCCGGCCACATGCTCTTGGGACAGATGCTCATCAGGTTCGCGGCGTAGTGCGTTCTGCAACGCTGCCAAGATGCGCCGGGCAGGTTGGCTGCGATCGCCTCGCGCAGGCCGGCGTGGGCGTCGGAGGTGACGAGCCGGACGCCGGCCAGGCCGCGGGCGACGAGGTCGGCGAAGAACTCGTTCCAGGCCGGCCCGGTCTCGCTGGTAGCGACGCGCAGACCGAGGACCTCGCGGTGCCCGTCGCCGTTGACGCCGGTCGCGAGCAGCACAACAGCGTTGACCACGCGGCCGCCCTCGCGGACCTTCATCGTCAACGCGTCCGCGGCCACGAACGTGAACGGCCCGGACGCGTCGAGCGGCCGGTGCCGGAAATCCTCCACGACCGCGTCGAGGTCGGTCGCCATCCTGCTCACCTGGGACTTCGACAGCGAGTCGATGCCGAGGGTCTTGACCAGCTTGTCCATCCGCCGGGTCGATACACCGGCCAGGTAGCAGTCGGCCACCACGGTGATCAGCGCCGACTCGGCACGTTTGCGGCGCTCCAGCAGCCACTCAGGAAAGTAGGTGCCCGTGCGCAGCTTGGGGATCGCGACGTCGACGGTTCCGACACGGGTGTCGAGGTCGCGGTGCCGGTAGCCGTTGCGCTGCGCCGTACGACCCGGAGACGGGCGTCCCCACTCGGCGCCAACTACCGCGTCGGCGTCGGCGGACAGCAAGGCGTTGATGATCGACTGCAACAGCGAGCGCATCAGATCAGGGCTGGCCTCGGCGAGCGCCTCGCCAAGCAGCCCGGCAGGGTCGACAATGTGTGGTGCGGTCATCGTGATGGTCCTCGAGGATTCTGTGGAAGGTTGACTCGAAGGATCACGCGGTGACCGCTTCCTCGTCCACGACGAGCTCGGCGACCGCGCTACACCACTATCAGGGACTCAACTCCGGACACGATCCGGCCGGCCTGCGGCCGCATCAACGAGCCGACCGGGGTCGGCGCTGCGAGAAGCGTCTTTTCGCCCCCTCCTGGCACTTCATCATGGCCCGACACGTCTTGCGGTCAACTGCCTCGCCTGCGGCGCCGCCCGGTCACCGAACAAACGGCTCCTCCGGCGGTCGCGATGCTCCCTTCTCCCCCGCAGTTTGCCCGGCACCCGGCCGGACCGGCAGTGGACCTCCAGCCGCTTACGGGCCCGGATTCCGCTTGCCAGGAGGGGGCGGAAAACAGTCGGCCAACCCAAGGACCGGCGGCCCGTCGCCTGGCAGAACCGGAGTCTCCCGATGACCGTTGAGCAGACCTACCCCACCCCCGACGAGACCACCCTGCGCAACAGCGACCTCAGGTCGCTGATGGGCATGCTGCAGTCCCAGCACACCGAGAAGCTGGACTTCGTTGCACCGGCGGCGAACATCCGCGCCGAGGAGGGCTTGATCGTGGTCAACGGCTCAGAAGCCGAGCTCACCGAAGACGGCGTGACCCAGGTCAACGGCACCTACCGGCCGACGTCGACGTTCCTTAACGGCCTCGCCGGAAAGCTTCAAGTACCGGTCGGCTACCTGAAGAAGATCCACGCGGAGCGCCCGGACCTGTTCGACGCCAACGTCAACGGCTGGCTGCAGGGTGCCCGAGCCAAGACCCGGCTGCGCAACGGCCGCCACGAACTGATCCGTGAGGGGTTCCCGGGCATGGACCGGTCGTTCCTGATGCGGACCTTCCAGGGCACCGACGGGCCGGGGCTGGGCCGGGCGTTCCTCAGCGAGCACTACAAGATGCTGGACAACCTCGACGCGCTGATGGCGATGCTCGACGGAGTCCGCAAGGCCGGAGTAGAGATCGACATCCGAGGCTGCGACCTGACCGAGTCGCGGATGTACGTGCGGATCCGCGCCCAGGAGATCAAGGCCTACGCGCCGACCCTGCTGAAGGGGTACCGGTCCCCGTTCACCGGCGCGACCGGTGACGAGAACCCGACCGTGTTCGCCGGGTTCGTGATCTCCAACAGCGAGGTGGGCGGCGGCGCCTACACCATCGCTCCCCAACTGGTGGTCCAGGTCTGCGACAACGGCATGACGATCACCAAGGACATCCGCAAGGAGGTGCACCGGGGCGGCCTGCTCGCCGACGGCCTGATCCGCTGGTCCGACGAGACCCGCCGCAAGGAGATCGACCTCGTCCGCGCCAAGACCACCGACGCGGTCAAAACCTTCCTTGACGTCGACTACGTCACCCGCACCATCGAGGCCCTGGAGCACACCGCGACCAAGCCGCTCAACGGCGCAGCGGACAAGGTCGTCAGGACGGTCGGGAAGAAGCTCGCCTTCTCCGAGGACCAGATTGCCGGGATCCTCGACCACTTCATCGCAGGAGGCCAGCGCACCGCAGGCGGCGTCATGCAGGCCGTCACTTCCTACGCGCAGATCATCCGGGAAACCGGCAGCGCCGACACCGCCAACGAGGTAGAGGCCCAGGGCATCCGCGCCATGGAACTCGCCGCCGCCTGACCCTCGCAACGCAACCCCGGGGAGACGCGACCCGTAACCGCGCCTCCCCGGGGCCCGCGCACGCCGGGACTCGAATCTGCAGGGCATCGAGCCCGCAGACCCGACGCTGTCGCCCGGTGCCCAAGCCCCGCAACGCACCCCACCACCGCCGCACCACCCGCCCGGCGCCCAACACAGCAGGATCGTCACGCGGACCCGCCGGTCAGCCCTCCTCCTCACCCGCTGCACGACGCCGCCGCACGGCCGGCACACCGGCTCCCGGATCGGGCACACCAACCGGTGACCTCCGATGCGGACACAGCCGGTGATGCTCCGGAACCGCCGCCCCATCACACTTCCCACAACGCAGAGCCGACGGCACGGCTCCGATCAACACATCGTCGGCCGCGCCGGCAGGCATCTCGCCAGCCTCTCCGCTCACCACCCACCCAGCATGCGCCGGACCCTCCCCGCAGTCACTCCCCTGCAGGCAGCTGCGGCGGGCGTTGCCGTCGGCCCGGCCGCGCACGCATGGTGGAGGACATGGACGTCACCGCGGCCGCGCTGCAGCTGTACGGGTTGCCGCCCGAACAGTTCACCGCGGCCCGCAACCAGTACGTTCAACAGGCCAAGGACGCCGGCGACCCCCGCGCCGGCGCCGCCCTCAAGACGCTGCGCAAACCCACACTCGCCGCCTGGCTCGCCAACACCCTCGTCCGGGCCGACCCCGCCGGCGTCGACGAGCTCACCGAGCTCGGCGAACAACTCCGCGAAGCCCACCGGACCGGCAACGGCCGCCGGCTGCGCGAACTCACCCTCACCCGCCACGGACTCGTCCGGCGACTCGTCCTCGCCGCCCGGACCCAAGCCCGCAACCAGAACCACACCGTCAGCCAGGAAACCGAACAGCGCCTCACCGAGACCCTCGACGCCGCCGTCATCGACCTCAGCGCCGCCCAACTCCTCCGCACCGGCCAACTCACCAGCGCACTGCGCCACGTCGGCTTCGGCGTCGTCAACGAGACCGGCGAACCCGCCGATCTCACCCCCGTCCCACCCCGCGTCGTACGCAGCAGCACCGCACCAACCGTCAGCCAGGGCGCCGACAAACCCGCCGCAAAACACCCCGCCGGACCCGCCGGTCGCCGTACGTCGACGGCGCGTTCACAACAGGCCGCCGCGCAACGCACCCGCAAGGCCGAGCTCCGCGGCCGCGCCGAGCAAGCCGAACGCGACTACGCCGACGCCGAGACCGAACGCGCCCAGGCCCAAGCCGACCTGGACGCGCACGAACACCACCTGGCCGACCTCGAAGCCACCATCCAGCACCTCACCGAGCAACTCGACCAGGCCCGCCAGCAACTCCGCGACAACCAGCGCCGCACCCGCGCCCTGGCCGTCGAGCTCAACCGCACCACCCGCAACGCGACCGCCGCACAGCAACGCCGCGACGCCAGCCAACACCGCCTCGCCAACCTCGACCAGTAACCCAGCCCGCGGCCGGCTCGCCCCGGTCGAGCGCACGATTCCGCCGGAATCACCTGACAGAATCACACCGTCCCCGGGCAGGCCCCGGCACCACTCCCCCGGATCCGAACGAGAAGACCTGAAGGACACGGATGCAGTACGGCGACCGCGACGGGCACGGCCACTACGGGAAGCTCGAAGAAGCCAGCGGAGGCCTCCGCTGCCACGAATGCGGCCACACGTTCCACCACCTCGGCCTCCACGTGTGGCGCCGCCACGGCATCACCACCGC
Source organism: Kribbella sp. NPDC048928 (assembly GCF_043197975.1). Taxonomy (NCBI): domain Bacteria; kingdom Bacillati; phylum Actinomycetota; class Actinomycetes; order Propionibacteriales; family Kribbellaceae; genus Kribbella; species Kribbella sp. NPDC048928. The sequence continues at coordinate 60,975 of NZ_JBICUC010000014.1, forward strand.
CGCCTACCGCCAGACCCACGGGCTGCAACGCCGCCGCGGACTCGTCTCCACCGAGCTCCGGACCCGGATCCAGACCAACGCCACCGCCCGCATGGACACCCCCGCCGGAGCCGCGTTCACCGCCGCCCGCGACCCACAACTCGCCCAAGCCGCCCGTCTCAGCCAGAGGCTCAAACCCGCGGCCGCCGCGATCGAGAACAACCGCATCGCCCGCACAGGCACCGGCCGGCTCGGCACCGAGGTCACCTGCCAAAACCCTGACTGCCGTGCAGTGTTCTGCCCCCTGCACTCCGCCCGCCGACGCCAGTTCTGCAGCCGACGCTGCGCCAGCATCCACGCACGAAACCTCAAGCGAGCGGCCGCGGGTGACAATCCCGGCCCGGCTGCCACACCCACGTAAGCCCAGAAACCGGCCGCTCGTACGACAGCGGCCAACTCGCCGGATGGCCGATCGACCGGCCATGCAACCGGCCCATCAACTGCGCAGCCCGGACACAATCGAGGAAATCCTGCTCGTAGTACTGCCACCGATCCCGCGGACCGTCCTGGAGCCGGATCACCGGACCCCTTCTCGCGGCATCCGAACCGGCCATCAGAACTGGCCCGCCCGACGCAGCTCGGTGCCCGGGATCCACGAATACCTGCTGGCGCGGTCCTTCACCCGGGCCACCCACACCCCCCGCTCGAGAACCCACGCATCGACAAACCCCACCGGCACCCAAGCCGCATCGGCCCGCTCGACCGCCACCGGCGGATCCACCTTCCGAACATGCGCCGCCGACCGCGGACCGTACACATCGAACTGCAGCTCCAAATCAGCCGCCAACCGATACGCCGCATCCTCCGACAACCCCGACCCACGGTTCCCGCCCGCCGCGTTGTCGAAAACAGCCCAATCCGCCGCGCCGGCCGTACCCGCACACACAATGAACCGTCCCACCATGCCCCCAGAATGCACACAGTCGAACACATGTTCCCTTAAGCTCCGAAAGAATTTCGGTGGGCGACCTGGGCGGTTGCGTCGTGGGTGGTGTGTGGGACACCCGCACACACCAAGAACGCCCAGGGCACAGAGACCCGCGTGCCAAGGTCGGGATCAGGTGGACCTCACGCGGTCCCCAGCTGACCCGGTCCCAGTCGCCCAAAATCACCCGAGGGCCCGGGGGGTCCGCTACGGACGCGACGAGGCCTGGATCCAGGACTTCGTCCAGCACTACGGCTACGAACTGCGCGACTGGGCCGGTTACCGGACCCTGCTGACCATGCGCGACCTCGCACAGATCCCCGGCCCGCTGCGCCGCTCCTCCGACAGCCCGCCGCACGCGGCGGCACTGCGGCAACGGCTCGACGCGATCCGCGCCGGCGCCCGCACCTCCACCTGGATCGCCCCGTAACCGGCCGTGCAGCTCGCGCTGTACCCCCGCGCGAACGGACCAAGGTATAGCTGCGGTCAGTGGGCTGCGACGAACTCCTGGAAGTCGTTCTCCACCTGCTGCGCGGCCGGGGTCATCACGACCACTCGACAAGGGGAGCTCGTTCCCTACGTCGTACAGAACCCCAACAACGCCGGCTACGTCCTCGACCCCACCCCACGCACAACCCGAGACGCATGGGCCCCGGAACCGCTGCCGTACGACGACTGCGGATAGCGCGCCGCAGTCCTCGGCTGGGGGGTGATTCCGCCGGAATCACCCCCTCTGACGTAAACCCCGGGAGCGCCTCCAGCCGTTGATCCAGCGGAGCCCTAGGCTATTGCCTGCATTGGAGGTAATAAATGGCTAAGAGGTCCCCCGGGCTCCCCCAGGGCAAACTTGTCCTGACGCGAGATGGAGCAAGCCTGACCCCAACACAAGATCAGCCTGGCAGCGAATCATCTGGTGATTCCACCGGAATCACCGCCGCGCCGAGACCCAGCCTCGTCGCTGCGATGCGCGCCGGCGGGATGATCAACGAGATCGCACTCGACCAGATCTCCTGGCACCCAAAGAACCCCCGCGACGAGATCGGCGACGTCAGCGACCTGAAGGCGTCGATCCCGAAGGTCGGTCTTCTCCAACCCATCATCATCACGGGGACGGCCGCATGGCTCGCCGCAAACCCCCAAGACGCCGAAGCTCTCGACAGCCGCCCGTGGGTCGTGCTCGCCGGCCACCGCCGTCTGGCGGCAGCTCTCGAACTCGAGATGCTCTCACTGCCAGCGATCATCAGGGAGGACCTGTCTGATCCAGTCTCCTCGGCCGCGACCTTCCTGCATGAGAACCTTCCCCGCAAGGACTTCTCGCCGCTGGAAGAAGCCCGCGGCTTCCAATTGCTGATCGACCTTGGCAGAAGCCAACGCGACATCGCCAACGACTACGGCCGCGCGCAGTCGCACATCTCCAAACGCCTGGCGCTCCTGGGCCTGTCTCCGGCACTCCAAGATGAGATCCGCGCTGGGCGCCTATCGCTCGTCAACGCGAACGTTCTCGCCTCGGCGGTACCTCGCGAGGACCAGGACACCGTCTACGAGATCGCCCGAGATCGACAGATCGCGATCGAGCAAGCCCACCGCCTCTTGACGCGCGAGCGCGAAAGCGAACGCGTCACCGCAGAGGCGATCGCCACAGCTGCCGCCGAAGGCATCAGCCTCGTAGACCCAACCACCGCCTTCACCGAAGCCGCTGCCCACCGCCTCTACGAACCTCAGGCCATCGCAGATGCCAAGGCCGTCGGAGACCTGGTCGCTCAGGCCACCCCCCGCGGCCTCGAGTACTACACCCGAACACTCCCCACCAGCGCCGAGCAGCCGGCCCAGCCAGCCGGACAGGAGTCCTCGGTCCGTGAATCCGCGCCGCCGCCGGCCGACGCACCCGCGCCGGATCCTCGCCGAGCAGAACGCGAACGGCGAGCGGCATCCAAACGCCGTATCGAGGTCGCCGAAAAGCTGGTTCAGTCACTTCCCGCAGCTGGCACGGTCCGCGCTGACCTCGCCCGCGGGGTCCTCCGAGGCACAGAGATGGCTGCGGTCAAAATCGCTCATCAATGGCTCGGCAGCAGTTTCGGAGTACGCACGGCGAACGCGGCAGAGTGGCGCGACAGCATCATGAACACCAGCCACGAAGTCCACGCCGCATGGGCGATCGCCTTGGCGGGCTGGGAAGTCTCCACTCGCGGTGCCCACGACCAGTGGCCGGCACTCGCAGTCGAATGGGTCCAGCGCCTGCAAAACGAGGCCGGATACAAGCCCACCGAGTGGGAGCAGCACTGCATCAACACCAGTGATTCCAGCAGAATCACCCACTCACCAGATGAGACGCAGGTGCCGACGTGACCTTCATCCTCCCGATCGCCAACCAAGCCGGATCGGCCGGAAAGACCACCACAACAATCGGCGTCGCCGGCGGTCTGGCCAAGCTCGGCCGCAACATCGTCATCGCTGACGGCGACGGGCAAGCGAACGCCTCGTACCACCTCGGCATCGAAGACCCCAAGTACACCCTGGGCGACTTACTACTCGGCCGATGCACCCTCGAAGAAGCCATCGTTCAGACGAAGATCCCCGGGCTGTGGATCATCCCCTCTGCGGAGCGCCAGGTCACGGAAGTCACCGAGCTCGCCCGCCAGCCTGTCGGTGCAGAACAACGCATGAGACGAGCATTCGAGCCGCTCATCGGCGGCGTCGATGGGATCATCATCGACTGCCCCGGCTCACTGGACATCATCACGGTGAGCGCGTTCGTCGCGGCCAAGGGCAAGAAGGACAACGACGCCGCCAACGTCGTGACCGTCATCGCACCGCAAGTCAAAGAAGTCCAGGGGATCCCAAAGATCGAGCGCACCATCGAAGACGTGCGCAACGCCTACAACCCCAGGCTCCAGCTCGCCGCCATCATCCCGTGCATGATCCCGTCGTCGCAGGCCGGGAAGATGTACGAGCAGGTCGTCGAGCAGGCTCGGGCGCTGTATGGCGACAAGGTGAGCCCAGTACTCCGCCGAAGCGTACGTGTGCCCGAGGCCTACGCCTACCAGCTCCTGATCCAAGACCATGCGCCTGACGACGCCATCACCAAGGACCTCAACACCCTGACCGATTGGTTTATCGAGAAGGACATCGTGTGACCGAACAACGGGGGAGACGTTCGCCGTTCTCAACTCAAGTTTCCGATGCGATCCAGGACCGGGTGAGAGCCGTAGTCGATGGCGTGACAGCAGCCACCGGGGCCGAGTACACACTCGCATCGTTGACCGAGGACGCCCTCGAGGCCCGCTGCAGATACCTCGAGAATCTGTACAACGACGGCCAGCCCTGGCCAACCGTGGCGCCCAAGCTGAGACCAGGCCGCCGCAGAACCATCAACCAGTAGCCGGGCGAATGGGGGTGATTCCAGCGGAATCACCCCCATCGGCGCTGGCGCCCACTCGCCCCGCACAGCTCCGCCTCAGCCAGTGATTCCATCGGAATCACCTCCTGGGCCTCCGTGTGATCCACGGGAATGATTCCGCTGGAATCGAGCCGGTAGCAATAGTGACGCTAGGCGTCAGTGAAATACTGACGGGTATGTCGACGCCCCCCAAGACGCCACGAGAAGAGGTCACCCGAGCGATCGCCCGGATCGTTCAGCGGCGTGCCGATGTCGACGACCGGAACCGGGATCTGCTGCCTGACGCGCCCGACGCCGAGCCGCGCGACGTCCTCACATACTTGATGCGCTACAGCGGCAACAACATCCCAACCCGGGTCAAACACGCAGACGCGAAGGACGCGCTCGTGCTGTGCAACCACCTGTGGTGGGAGCAGCGCCGGCTCGAATGGCACTTCCTCAAGGCAGGCGTCGCTAGCGGCGTCTTCCTCGCCGAACTCGGCCGCCTGGTCGGCGTTGGGAAGCAAGGAGCCAAGGATCGACTCGACCGGCTCACGGCCTTGCTCCAGCACGACGAGGGGCCGGATGAGAAGTACATGCGACGCCGGCGCCGTGAAGCGCACGACGGCCAACACAGAACCGACCAGTTGTCTCCAGAGATGCTCTGGCTCACCACGCACTGGGACGAGATCGTTTCCGTGGCCACCGGGCTCGACGCCGAAGCCAGCCGGCTCAATCTCGACCAGGAGGACCGCGACTGGCTCGACGAGCTGATGCGCGAAGTAGAGGAATACAACCTGAGCCGCCAGATCATCACCATGCTCGGGATCGCTACCGCCGACCTCCGCGTCGCAGATCCCGTCGTGGCGTTGCCCACCCGGCAGCCACACCGCATCCACCGGCTTCTGGCCCAAGCCGACACGCTACGCAGCGCCTTCGCCAAGATCGGCTGAGACCGAAGCCCACCTCCCGGACAACCATGGAGCTCACCCGCGCGCCATTGGGGGAGTGGCTACAAACGCCGCCACCTGGCTACCCGCCAAGCGGGCCTGGCCCGGCGGGAGACCCCAACCACCCAAGCCCACACAGTCACCCCAATTCCGACGAGCGCCGCCTACCCCAAACCCGCAGGTCACAGCGATATTTGTTGTAGCCCTCCGCGCGTTGACAGTGCGCGGCCAGCTGTCGAATTGGGGTGCTGTCCTTGGGGTGCATGGGCAGTCCTGATTTGGGGTGTCCGATCCGGACGCTTTTGGGGTGGGGGGACCAGCCCACTGAGACCTTGTTGAAGCCCCCGTTTCGGGTGGTCGTGTCGATGCAGAGCCGACCGATATTGGGGCGCGGCAAGCACACCTTCGTAGGCCCCAAGAACACCCCACCTAGGAGCCAATCACTCGGGAGCCGATGTGGGACGACGGTGGAACCGTGCCCACCATGGTCGTCGGCTCGACCGGCGGCGGGAAGTCCCAGGCTGCCAATATCCTGACGACCGCGGCCCTGTCCACTGGGCTGCTGAACCTGCTATACGCGGACCCCAAGGGCAACTCGTCGACAGCTCTGGCCTCCAGGGCCCGGCTGGCCGTCATCGGAGAGAGCAACGTTCTCAAGCTTCCATGGCTCGTCACGGCCATGCTCGCCGCCCGCGGCGAACTCGCGGCTGAGCTCGCCGCGGACCAACTCTTCCCCACGAACGAAGTCCCAGGGTGGATGTTCGTGCACGACGAATACTCCCTTATCGCGAACGACGCCCTTGCTCAACGGGTCTGGACCAAGAGCGTCAACATCATCCGTGCCTACGGCATCTGGGGCCTTGCGCTTAACCAGTCACAGGGCCAACCCCAATGGGGAAGCGACCACCCCCGATCCGCCTGGGCCAGCCAGGTCATCGCATTCCGCGTCAACTCGAAGTCCGGATCAGACCTCGTCCCCGGACTCATGTTCGACCCCAACGAGCTCCCGGGCGACGAGAAGGGCCGGCCGGTGCCCGGCATGGCAGTACACGCCCACTACGACACCCCGACGCGCTGGGACCACCTCCCATCCGAAGCGAACGCCGAACGCATGGCCGCTCAGGGACTGCCGGCGCCGCCGTACACCACCACGACCGCCTTCGACACCTTCTTCAACCAGCCGGACATGCACGAGTTCGACGAGAAGGCCATCGTGTCTATCCTCGGGCCGTCGATCGACGGCCGGTGGCAGGTCGGCGGTCGCGGCGCCACCCACGAGTTCCCAGAGGACCTCGAGGAACTTATGGCCCCCGGCAACAAGCCTCAACCAGCCAAACTCCCATGGGGCCACCGCCCCGAACCCGCAAGACCCGCACTGACTCCCGTCCAGACCGAAGTACTCGGCATCATCCGAAACGGCATCACGGCGACAGGCGACATCGTCGACGCCGCCACAGCAGCCAAGAGCAGTGTTGCCGAGGCGCTCAACGTCCTCACCAGGGCAAATCTGATCCGCAAGTTGGCCCACGGCAACTATCAAGCCGTCTCCGCCTAACCGACGGCAGGACCCCGCTGACCTGCAACAAGTTGCAGATCTGCATGCAAACTTCGGCGTGGCGCAGTGACTTTGCATGCAGATCTCGGCAGGGTCGAGCCATGGCGAGTAAGCGAGGTCGGAAGTACGGCGAGCAGGTCGGGCGCACTGCTCACCTGCAGGTGCGCGTACGCCCGGGCATCTCGGTCAAGGCCAACGCGGTCGCGGACGCGGCCGGTGTGAGCCTGGCGGCCTACATCGACGCTCTCCTCGAGCGCGAAGAACTCGACGAGAACGGAATCCCCATGTGGTGGCCGAAGCAAGAGGTGATGGATTTCCCTCAGGCTGGCTAACGAACGAACCCAGCACAACCGCATAAAGCAGGCGGCCCGCCCCAGGTGGGGCGGGCCGAAGTCCAGAACCTTCACGCCAGAGCTTGGCCGGCGACAGCGTGAGGGCCTGATCACTACACCCCAAGAAGGGGCATCGCTATGTCCAACATGGTAGCTGCCTTCCCCGGCAGCACCACAACCCCCACCGTCGCGGTCCGGCGTGTCGTACCTGACACCGCACCGATCGCAGCATCGCGCACGGTCGCGGTCACTCTCCGTCCCAGGCTCTCCACCGTGATCACCCTCGCCAGGAGAGGGCGGTGACCGGCGCCGATTCGCTCGCTTGGAAGTTCGCAACCATCGTCTCCGCGCGGACCCACGTCCGAGTCGCAATCGCGGACGTGACCGGGAACTACCAAAACAGCTACCCGACCCTGGCCCCGATCGACGGACCCGAACCGCACGGCCCGTACGCCGTCCAGCTCGGTTCCCGTAGCGGCGACAGCTTCGCCGTACTCGGCTTCGACCTCGACGCCAACCGCGGCGACGTGACGCGCGATCTGGACGTTCTGCTCGGCCTGCTCGACTCAGCTGGCATCTCCTACCTCGTAGCTGAATCCGGACCGAGCGGCGGCCGCCACGTCTGGGTCCGCCCGACGTCCCCGGCACCAGCTGGCCTCATCAAGCAGCTCGCCCACGGCCTGCGCTACCAGCTACCGACCCTGGACATCACTCCGCTGACCAACCCGGCCACCGGGGCACTACGGCCCCCTGGAGCGCCGCACCGCTCCGGAGGTCGATCCAAGCTGCTGGACGGCGACCTGAACACATTCCTCACCGCAACCGCGACCTCCGAGCAGCTCGAGGCGCTGACCCAGACCATCGCGACCGCACTGCCCCCCGTCAGCCGTGACGCCACCGTCCGCATGGTCGCGTGCGATGCCGCCGGACACCCGCACCTGCCGGGCCCGAAGAGACCGCTCCCGCAGGGATCGCGCCAGGCGCTGCAGCAGGTCGTCGAAGGCCCCGTCGACGGAAACGGCGTCCTGTGGAGCATCCTGCTCGGCGCCGCCCGAGCGCACTGGACACTCGCGGACGTACGAACCCTCCTCACCACGCGAGCCCCCGGCCTCGAACATCTCCGAACGACAGTCCTCAAGACCCCAGGCAGCACGACACGAATCCCGCGGACTGACGGCGAGACCGAAGCCGTACTGACCCGGCAATGGGCACGTGCGGTCGCCCACATCGAAGCCGCCGGCACGGGCTCGAACAACGACGACGGAGAGTTCGTTGAACGCGCGGCCGCGCTCGCATCCGGTATCGAGGCGGCACAGCACCGCGCGGACGCTGCACCAGGCCGTTGGAGCCAATCAGGCGGCGCTACCGACCGCCTGGTCTTCGACCAGCTCTGCATCCTCCACCTCCAAGCCGTCGCCCCGGCTGTAGAGGCCGACCAGCGACGCCTCGCGATGCTGTGCGGACTCGGCCGAGAGACCGTACGGCGGGCCCTCGAACGGCTCAGTCACGACGGCTGGATCAACCAGACCGCCACCGCTACAGGGCCTAAGGCAGCCGCCTGGGCGGTCGCCATCCCCTGCGTCGCTGAGGCTCCTAGCTCAGATTCAGTCGACGGGCGGGACAGTGTTTCCACAGATAACCAAATACCCCAGGCACAAGCGGACCCGCGCCCCCCGCACCTAGCCCTCACCCTGCGTACCGAACTCCTCGCCCGTCTCCAAAGCCACATCGCGCTCCAGGCTCACGACGTCTTCACGCCCCAAGGCCTAGGGCACGACGCCGGAGCAATCTGGGCACAACTAGCTGAAGGAACAGACCTGGCTGAGCTGACGGCCAAGACCGGGTACGCCGAACCCCGCGTCACTCGTCAGGTCCACGAACTCCACGAACTGGGCATGTGGCACTGGGACCCGAACCTGGGGACAGCAGCAACCGAGCCCGACCGCCGAGATGAAGTCGCCGGCCTGCTCGGTGTACGGGGAGTCCTGGCTGAGCGGGAACGCAGCTACCACTTCGAGCGTGAACTGTGGTCGTGGTGGCTCGAACACGTCGACTGGCTGAAGACTCCGGGCAAAGACAAACGCCGGATCCTGAGCCAGCGCTGGCGCCGTCGGCAGGACCCAGCACAGCTCGTCATCGCGGTACCGGGGTTGACCCGGACACACAAGTACGGCCCGTACCCCCGGCGGGCCGGCCGCGGTGCACACACGCTCGCCCGCCAGGTGATTGCAGCGGCCGAGACCGCGGCCGCCACCGTCGTTGCGGCTGAAACGAGCCGAGCCGCGTGACCTGACGGCGCTGACACCTGAGCTCAAGGCGGCTCGGGGAGGCCAGGTCCGCGAAGGTCGACCGCAGGCCCGTGGGCATCGAACGATTGTCGGTGCCACCATTTTGGTTGCATAATGGTGGCATGGCATCCCTGACGCTTCGCCTGCCTGACGATCTGCACGCAACGGTGAAAGAACACGCCAATGCCGACGAACGATCTCTCAACAAGGAATTGGTCGTGCTGCTACGTGAGGCAGTCACAGCGCGCGAAGCAGCCAAGGCACGCGAACAGGCAGAAGGCTGACGCAGAAAAAGACGACGGCCGGACCACGGATTAGGCCCCAGGTCCGGCCGCCAAACACCCACCCGCTACAGGTAGGAGCACCTCCATCATGCACGACACCTATGGAGCTGTGATCCAGCTCCCCGACCTTGTCCCTCAAGAGCACCGCATCGATGGCCGCAGAGTGTTCGGTCATCGAAGGCCGGGGCATCGCGGCTGGCTGTGGACCGTCGACCTTGATGGAACCCGCTACCTGACCGACCGGAGCGTCACGCTGCGCACCGATCGGCTCGAAGGCCTCGACGTAACCGAGTTCGACCAGCTGCACGCCGCACCGCGCGACGTCGACCAGGTGCTGGCCGCGCTGACTGCGCCGCTCGCCCGCCGCCAGGTGATCGACCGGTTCGATCTGTTCACCCTGGCCGGTCTGCACTCTGCTGGCTGACATGTGCCGCGATGAGCACACCATCAAAGCCGAGGCGATCCGCGAAGCAGTTGCTGCCCAGCGGCAGCTGGCGAGGGACAGCGCGACCCGGGACGGCCGCTACGAGCACGAAGAGGTCGCCGACTGGCTCGACGAGTACGCCGAAGCCATGGACTCTGCGATCCAAACCTCGGACAACGACGCCGTCGACCCGGCGCACGATCAGGAAGAGGCGACCCGATGCGCATCATGACCGTGCCCCAACGAATGATCGTGCGGTCAGCCGATCCATGCGACCGAGAAGGGCACCGTGCGCTGTGGCAGTAAAGGAGCAGGTGGTGAGACGCCCGGTCCTGGCAACAGCAGCCGCGGTTGCTGCGGCGGTCCTGGCAGCCGGGTGCACCTACCCGGCCGCCGGCGCCCGGCCGGGAGCCACGGCCTCGCCGTCCGTGCGTCCCACGGTTGCGACGACGTCGACCATGCCGAGCGGGGCCTCCGACACAGCGCGGGCGATCCGTGCCGAGCTGGCCCGGGCCAAAGTCGTTGCTGAACGCCCGCATGTGCCCGGCTACGCCCGCGACCGGTTCGGGAAGCGCTGGACCGACCAGCACAACGGCCTGGGCGGCCACAACGGCTGCGGAACTCGCGACGACATCCTCGCCCGTCAGCTGACCGACGTCCGGCTGCGCTCCGGATCCCGTTGCGTGGTGGAATCCGGGACGCTGAACGACCCCTACACCGGTCGGCGGATCGCGTTCACCAAGCAGCAGGCCTCGAAGGTCCAGATCGACCACATCTACCCACTTGCACGGGCCTGGGACCTGGGCGCCGCGAAGTGGACGGCCCAACGGCGCACCGACTTCGCCAACGACCAGGCCGCCAACCTGCTCGCCGTCGACGGCGCGACCAACGCCTCGAAAGGTGACAAGGGGCCGGGGGAGTGGATGCCGATCGCGGCCGGCTACCGCTGCACCTACGTCCTGCGCTACCTCGAGGTCGCCAACACCTACCAGCTGGCGATCACCCGCAACGACCGAGACGCCGCCCAAACCATCACCCGCACATGCGCGAGGAAAGAGAACGGTCGATGACCGCCCATGATCGCGGCTTGGTCGTCCCCGCGCACTACCAAGCCCGCCGTCGACGCCTGCTCCTGGAGCTCGCCCCCACGAGCCCTGGACCGGATTGGGTCGCCGGTAGGCCTTGGACTTCGCCGAGGTCGTCTCTACCTGCACGCACACGCCAGTGCATGGAAACCCCGAGGCCAACAAGTACGAAGTCGACACCGACCAGACAGGAGACCAGCAGTGAGCAACCAGACGGTGTACGTCCTCACGATCAACGAGCCGAACACTCCGGGAACGACCTTCACAACTACCGCCTACACCAACCCCGAAGCCGCCGAGCAGGACGCAGCGACCTGGCGGCAGATCGACCAGAACCAGGGCAAGAATACGACGTACCGGGTTGTCCCACTCGAGCTCGTCGACCACGCCAAGTGGAAGCCAGCTCCCGACGGCAAGTCCGGTGTACCGAACAAGTAGCCAGACTTTGAGCACGACGGCCCTGACCCAACTGGTCGGGGCCGTTCTGGTCGTTGAAGAGATGCCGGCGAAGCACAGGGAGTGCGGGGCAGCGCGAGCTGAGGGACATGATCCGGCCGGCCTGCGGCCGCATCAACGAGCCGACTGCGTCGGCGCTGTGAAGAGCGTTGTTTCGCCCCCTCCTGGCACTTCATCATGGCCCGACACGTCTTGCGGTCAACTGTCTCGCCTGCGGCGCCCGGCCTCCCGTCAACAGCTTCACCGGCGGTCGCGGGCTCCCTGATTCCGGTGAAGCTGTCGCCGAACCGGCCGGTACCGGCAGTGGACCTCCAGCCGCTTACGGGCCCGGATTCCGCTTGCCAGGAGGGGGCGGAAAACGGTCGGGCACCATGGTCCGGCGGCCCGCCACCTGGCAGAGGTGGAGCAGGTTCGATGGTTGATGTCAGCACAGAGCAAACCGCCGAGCGAACTGCAGAGAACACGACCGGGACGGCGTTGGTTGTGGAGTGGATGGACCCGGCCGAGTTGGTGCTGGGCGAGAACATCTGGGAGGTCCGGCCGGATCCGGCCATGGTCGCGAGCATCCGCGATGTCGGGGTGCTGGAGCCGGTCACGGCGGTCCGGACTGCCGAGGGCCGGATCAAGGTCCGGCGCGGTGCGCACCGGACGGTGTGCGCGATCGAGGCGGGCGCACAGATTCCGGTGATCGTGGTGGGGGATGAGGGGACCACGACCGAGGACGAGGTCGATCGGATCGTGGCGCAGTACTCGGAGAACAAGTACCGGCGGTTGATGAAGCCGAGCGAGGATGCGGCGGTCGCGGTGCAGCTGAGCATCAAGGGGCTGAGCGACACCAAGATCGGGAAGCGGCTGCGGATGTCGCGGCCGCAGGTGAAGGCCGCGAAGGCGGTGGCTGGGTCGGAGGCGGCGAGCGCCGCGCTGGACGAGTACGACCTGGACATCATGCAGGCCGCGATTGTGGCCGAGTTCGCCGATGACCCGGAGCGGGTCGAATCGTTGGTGTGGCGGGCGCGGAACAGCGGCAGCCTGGAGCACCTGGCGGCTCACTACCGGCAGGCCGACAAGGACAAGGCGGCCAAGGCCGCGTACGTCGAGGATCTGGAGACGCAGGGGCTGCGGGTCGTTCAGACCGTGCCCGGTTCGGTCGGGTCGCTGCAGTATCTCGAGTACCTGGCCGACGCCGACGGTGTACCGCTGGACCAGGAAGCGCACCTGTCGTGCCCTGGGCACGCCGTGCGGGTCGACCAGGCGATGGTGTGGGTCGCGCCGGACGGGCGGGTCTTCGAAGACGACGACGACATCCCCGAGGAGTTGCGGGGCGAGGTCCAGGACGACTACGTCTGGCGGAGCATCCCGGTGTGTGACCAGGCGGGCCTGCACTCGCGCCGGACCTGGAACCAAGACACCGGCAGCACCGGTAGCGGGGATGGTGAGGGGTTCGCTGCGCCGACGCTGGACGCCGAGCAGGTGCGGGAGCAGAAGCGCGTGGCGCGGGCGGCGGTCATCGCGGGTAACAAGGAGTGGGACGCGGCGGTCACCGTTCGGCGTGAATGGGTGTCGGGCTTCCTCCAGCGCAAGACGATGCCCGCCGGGGCGGTGGAGTTCCTGACGCGTGAACTGCTGACCGCGCATTACGCGGTCGCCGATGCGTTCCGCGACGGGCACCCGCTCGCGGCGGATCTGCTCGGCATCGATCCTGTCGGCACCGGCGAGTACGTCGACAACCATTGGTTCGGCGCTACGGCGCTGGGGTTGCGGAAGGCGGCCGACCAGGCCAGCGACAAGCGCCGCCTGGTGCTGCTGCTGGGTGTGGTGCTGGCGGGCAACGAGAAGGCTCTCAACCGGCAGTCGTGGCGCAAGGACGACCACCGCAAGCAGGTGGGGTGTGCGCAGCGGGACTACCTGCGGTTCATCGTCAGCCAGGGCTACGGAGCGTGCCCGGTCGAACTGCAGGCGGCCGGGCTCCCGACCGGACTCGACGCCGATCTGGAGACCGGCGCGCAGGTCGCCGAGCAGCCGGGCGAGGAAACCGGAGACGACCAGGACGCCGACGACCAGGACGCCGACGACCAGGATGGCGAGGGCGAGTCGCCGGAAGAGGCTGAGCAGGTCGCGTGACGGCTGGCTGATCTGCTGATCGGCGGCTGAGGTTAGACAAAGCCGAAGGGCCGGGACACCCGTAATGTCCCGGCCCTTCTTGGTGTCTCCACCGTATCGCAGGCCGCGAGGCGGGCGGGTTGTCCACAGTGCGTGGCGTGTGCCGCGTCCTCGGGCATCGAGCCCTCGCCCGCGGTGCTGTCGCGTGGTGGTCCCGCTGGGTTGGCTGGTGCCTGGCGGCTGTCCTGATCAGTAGCCAATTACTGCAGGTTCGCCGAGCGGCGTACTGCGCGACGGGCGCGAGGCGGTCCCGGGGGCCGGCTTGGCCGGGTCCGTGTCCTCGCGGTGGAGACCGGTGATGCGGTGCACGTTGTAGGGGCCGATCCGGCCCTGTTCGTACGCCGCCCGGGTGAGTTCGGTGAGGTACTTGCGGGCGCCTTCGTAGTAGGTGAAGTCGGCGCCGACGTTGCGGGTGGAGAACGCCTGGGCCCGGGTCTGGACGAGGTTGGTTCTGGCCGCTTCGAGTTCCTCGACGGTGACGAGCCGCACCGGCCGTGCGGCCTCGCTGGGCGGGGTGACGGTGGCCAGGGTGAGCAGTTTCAGTGCGGCGCGGGTGTCGGCGTCCGCGACGGCACCGTGCGGGAACGGCACGTGGTCGCGGCGGGTTGCCGGGTCGGGCGCGGGAAGTTGTGCGAGTTGTTCGGCGGTGAGGCCGGGGGCGGGGTCGGTGTGCCAGGGCTGGTGTTCGGCGAGCTGGTCGCGCAGGGACAGGTTGGGGTCTTGCAGCGCGATGCAGTACACCGGGCGGGGGAGTTCGGGGATGACGTCGGCCGGCACGCGTCCCGGGTACACCGGCACGGCGTAGTGGTCGCTGTCGCGGTGTGGTGCCCGCCGGTTGGCGGGGGTGTCCGGGGCGTTGTTGTCGGGGTCGAGCTCGAGGGCGGTGGTGGGCCGGCGGGCGATGATGAGATGGGTGGCGCCGTCGTTCTTCGCGTCGAGTGCGTACTGGGCGAGCCTGGTTCGGGTGAGCATGTGCGGACTCCCGCTTCGTGGTGGCCGTTTGAGGTAGCGGCAGGCGTTGTGTGCCTGCCGGTAACGGCCGCCTGGCGGGCCGCCTAGAGGCTCCGCGCAAGCTCCGGAGGGAAAAGTTCTCGGCGAAATAAGTGAGCGCCCGGGCGCTGTTTGCCCGGGCGCTCGCGCGTCGAGAAGTTTTCGTGGAGGGGCTTGCGTGGAGGGGGCGGTCTGCTAGCCAGGTCACCACCCGGCACCGAAGGTGCCGGTTACAGCGCGACCGAAGGCCGCTCCCAATCAGGTGGTAGAGCCAGTCACCGGCGAGGACGCCGGCGCAGCAGACCCGGATGCCGCCGGAGTCGTGCTGTTGTCTTTCTTGGTGTTGCGCCGGCCGCTGCCGCGGCCGGGCTTCGGGGTGCCGCCGGTCAGGTCGAAGCCGATCGTCGTCAGCTCCTGGTCGGTGTAGCCGGCCTTCTTCGCGGCCTGCAATTTCTGGCCCCAGTGCGCCTGCGCCGCAGTCAGCTGGTCGTTCAGGTCCGCGATCGTTTCGGTCGCGTCGACGAGGGCGCCGAGGGCTTCCTCTTTCGCTGCCGCGAGCCGCTTCGCGTTCGCGAACAGATCCTCACGTAGTTGCGTCATGCCGGACACCTTAGAGGTTGCCGGAGTCAACGCACGGCCACCCAGCGTGAACGCTGCACCTTCCTGAAGAAATCGAGTCCGAGACCGAGCAAGCTATAGCTTTATGACCCCATAAATGAGGGCACCTGTCGACAGGTGCCCTGGGGTCTGGACAGACTGGGGTCTGGTTCCGCCGTACGACGGGGCGCTGCGCTGGGCTGGAACGACGAAGGGGAGTGACCGACGTGACCGTTCCGTCGTCGTCTTCGTCGCAGTCTTCGCCGTCGCCGTCCGGGTCGGGGAACGCTTCGCGTTCCGTGCGGCGCCGGCGACAGCCGAACGCGCCGGGGCGTTCGAAGTCGCGGAAGGTGACGTTGACGCCGGAGCAGGATGCGGCGTTGCAGTTGAAGGCGCGCCGGTTGAAGGTGTCAGTGGCGCGGCTGCTGGTGGAGTCGGCGCTGACCGATCAGGAGACGGCGACTGATCGGCGCGAGCTGCTCGAGACGTTGTTCGGGCTGCAGCGGTTGCTGGGGAACGTGGCGAACAACGTGAACCAGCTGGCGCGGAAGGCGAACATCGAGGACGAGTTCCCGGAAGCGGCCCGGCCGGTGCTGCTGCAGATGCTGCGGTTGATGAAGCGCCTGGACCTGGCCGTCGACGAGCTCGGGATGCCGGGCCGATCGCAGGGCGGTGGTGCCCGGTGATGCCGAACATCGTGAAGGGCAGCCGCATGTCCGGCCTGCTCGTGTACTTGTGCGGCCCGGGCCGGGCGAACGAGCACACCGAGCCGCACCTGGTCGGCGGCGACGGGTTCTTGATGTCGTGGTACGACGACGCCGAGCTGAACCGTGATTCGGCGCTGGCGATCGCCGGGTACCTGGACAAGCCGCGCCGCAAGTACGGCGTCGAGATCACGGCCCCGAAGCGGGACGCAGCCGGGGTCGAGATCGGCCGGAAACTGGCGCACGTGTGGCACTGCTCGCTGGCACTGGAACCGGGCGAGGGCCCGTTGAGTGACGAGCAGTGGAACGCGATCGCGGGCGACTTCATGGACGGCATGCAGTTCACCGCGGCCGGGTCGGGGAAGTCGCCGGCGCGGTGGGCCGCGATCCATCACGGCCTGACCACGAGCGGCGGCGACCACATCCACATCGCGGCGTCGCTTGTGCGTGAGGACGGCACGAAGGTGTCGACGCACCAGGACCAGCCGCGGGCACAGAAGTTGTGCAACGAGCTCGAGCACAAGTACGGGCTGCGGGTGCTGGTTTCGCGCGAGACGGGCGCAGGGATGCCGGGGGTGAAGCCGGCCGAGCAGCAGCGCGCAGCGCGGCTCGGCAGGCCGGAACCGGAGCGGCTGACGATCGCCCGGACCATCCGGGCCTGCGCGGCCGGCGCGGCGAACGAGGCCGAGTTCGTGCGGGCCTGCCGCCGCGAGGGCCTGTTGCTGCGGGCCCGGTTCGCCGACGGCCGCGGCGACGTCGTGGTCGGCTATTCGGCCGCACTGAAACCGGTCAAGGGTGAGCGGCCGCTGTACTACGCGGGCGGGCGCCTCGCGAAAGACCTGGCGCTGCCCAGGCTGCGGGAGCTGTGGCCGTCGACGCCCGAGCTCGCGGCCGAAGCGGCCGCAGAATGGACCGCTGCCAAGCGCGGCCGCCGGCCGAGGAAGGCGTTCGTTGCGGACCGCCGGGTCGTGCCGCCCAAGGTCTGGGAGAAGCAGGCCGACGAGGTCGGCCGGCTGCGGGAGTACCTGCGGTCGGTGCCGGTCGACGACCGGCACGGCTGGGCGGTCGTCGCGCGTCAGACCGCCGGTGTTTTCGCGGTCTTGTCACGGCGGACCGAGCCGGAGCCGGGACCGCTCGCGGCGACGTCGGACGCGCTGGTCCGCTCGGCGCAGATGCACTACCGGTTGCCGCGGCCGAAGCACACCCAGCCGGTCGCGCTGACCGCGGCCGCGCGGATCATCCTGCACGCCGCCGCCCCCGGGATCGCGGGCCAGCTGGTGCTGCTGCGGCAGCTGGCGAACACCATGAAGGCGATCCACGACATGCACGTCGCACGGGCCGACCTGAAACAGGCGCTCGTGCTGGAGTCCGCCGCCCGCGGCCAGCTCGCGCAGGTCCTGGAGATCGCTGCAGCGTCCTCGCCGCTGTACGGCGAACCGGCCGTTGACGTGACATCTGCGACGGCTGTGACGGCCGAGCAGGAGGCTGCTGCCGACGTCGCGGTGGTTGCTGCGGTCGGTGAAGCCGAGGCGGCCCGGTGGCGCGTGGATCCGGCGTGGCCGGCGCTGCAGCGACGCGTCGCCGACCTGGCCGAGCAGGGCTTCGATCCGGTCGCGACGATCCGGGCTGCGCGGGACATGTACGAGCTGTCCAGTGCGGTCTCGGTCGTCGAGGTGATGACGTGGCGGATCGACAAGCTGGTCCGTGACGGCGCCGCGCCGCGACCGGGTACGGCAGGCGGGATCGGGGCAGAGGGTGATTCCGCGGGCATCACCACACCGGCTCTGCAGCTCGACGGTGCGACCGCGGCGAGTGCGGCCGTGGTTGCGGTCGTCGGTGAGCCGGAGGCGGCCACCTGGCGCGCGGATCCGGCGTGGCCGGCGCTACGGCAACGCATCGTCGACCTGGCCGACGGCGGGTTCGACGCGGCCGCGACGATCCGCGCCGCGATCGACATGTACGAGCTCGACACCGCCGCGTCCGTCGTGCAGGTGATGACGTGGCGGATCGACAAACTGGTCCGCGACGGCAACGCCCCCCACGTCACCGACAGCACCGCTGCTGCCGATCCGGCTGCCGCGCCGGGTACCGCCTCGAGTGCGGATCCGGATGTCGCGGCCGCGCTCGACACGCTGCGCGCGGCCAGCGCCGGCACGCCGGACAAGGCCACCAGTTCACCTCTGCCGAACCCGCTGCCCGAGCCGGGCAGTACGACCAGGACGACCAAGACAGCCAAGACGGAACAGTCCGGCCAGCGGGCCGGTACATCGACCCCATCCGGGGACGGCGGCGCAGATGCACAGATCGGAGACTGACACCCCTCATGGACCAGCACAGCGACGGCATCACCGAGGAGTTCACCGCGATCGTGCAGTTGTCGGTCGCGCAGGCTTCGCTCGTGGTCGAGGAGATCATGCGGCGCCTCGAGCGCCGCGCCCGGGTCCTGGAGGCCGAGGCCTCCGTACGGCGGGCAGAATTCCAGCGCCGGCATGACGCCGAGATCGCGGCCATGCGCGCCCAGGTGCAGCCGGTGATGCGCGAGGACTGGTGGCGGCGGGCGAGTCCGGAACGGATCGGTGCGACGTACGAGCTCGCCGCCGGATTCGAGCCGTTCGACCGTGTCGCCGCGGCCGCAGCGGAGCGGATGCGCGAAGAGGTCCAGCAGCGGTGGGGAGTCGACATCGCCGCCGTGGCCAGAGACGCACGCCGCGCCGAAACGCTGCGGGCTTCCGCGGCCGGCAAAGCCGTCGACGAGATGACGCCCGACGAACGGCACGTGTCCTACCTGGACGCACAACGGTTCCTGGCAGAGGCCGACCCCGAACTGCACGAGCAGCTCGGTCAGCGCCTGGTCGAGGCCTCCGCCGAGGAGGAGCGTCTGACCGCCGCCCAAACCGCGGCGGCCGAAGGCCTGCCGCGGTTGCAGGCCGAGCAGTACGCCGCTCAGACCGAGGCGATCGAGGCGCGCCGCCGGATCCTGTACGAGCAGCACGTTGCCCAGCAGGCCCAGCAGAACGCCGAGACAGAACAGGGCCAAAACCAGGACCAGGACAGTGACCGGCCGGTGCAGGTCGACGTGCCCCTGGCCGAGGCCAAACTCGCGGCCGCCGAAGCAGCCGATCGCGCTGCGGCCGACCGGGCGGCAGGAGACTTCGAGCGCGTCGACCAACTGTTCGAGCAAGCCGACACCGACCGCGACCAGCGCATCGGCAACGACATCTCCACCGACGCTGCCACCGGAGCGGCGACATCGTCGCGGCCGCGGGACGAGGAGGCGGTGACGTACGACGAAGCCATGGCATGGCTGTCGGAACAGGCGCCGATGGCCGCGGAGGCGCTGAAGGTCGACGTCGAGAACGCCGCCGTGACCGGCGGCCAGCGGTACGCCGAGGAGAACGTGATCCGCACCTACAGGCACCTCAAGCAGGCCGACACCGCGGCCGGCGTGCAGGACGGGCCGGTCGCGTACGACACCCGTGAGCGGCGTACCGGGACCGAGCACTCGCTGCGGGCCGCCGGGGCCGAACCCGAAGCGGTCGAGGCGCGGATGCTCGACGACGTCAGCAACGCGCTGCCGCCGTCGGCGGCGGCCAGACGCGGCCGGCAACCGGCGGCCCGCAAGGGCCGGGCCGCACAGGACATGGGTCGTGAGCTCGGCGACCACGGTCGCTGACGGAGATCGCGCGCCGAGCGGACCTGACCACGCGGGCGACCGTCGAGTCCAACGTCTGGTTTGTTGGGTCACCGGGCGGTATGGATGAGCAGCTGCTCGCACAGCACCCGGAGCTCTTTCTGCTGCTGGCGCACGTAGGCACGGAGAGCTTTCCACGGCAGCAGTAGCCCAACGATGCCCAGCACCACGAACCAGACGACCAGCAGCAGCACCGCCGCCATCGTGAGGGCGGCTCGCCACGCTCGCGGCGGGAGGAACAGCCGGCGAGAACGGCCGTGCTTCTGCGCGGGTGAGGCGTGAAATGGTCACCTTGTACATAGGGGTGGGTCCGGCGGCCGTTTGTGACGTCCAGCCACCAGCAAGTTCGGCTGGAACGGATCGCGGCGCGGATCCGGCTCCTGACTAGGGTGACGGCATGCCCGACACTCCTGGCCCCCGATTCCTCAAACTCTCCGACGCCGCGGAGGAGCTGGCCATGAGCCAGAACCAGGTCTACGCCCTGGTGCGCAGAGGCGACATCGAGGCCGTGAAGATCGGCGGCCGCGGGCAATGGCGCATCGAGCGGGTCAAGTTCGAGGAGTACATCGCGAAGACCTACGAGGAGACGCGTCAGTTCATCAAGGACAACCCGTTGCCGCAGGAGGCCGAGCAGGATGCGCGGCCGCGCGAACAACGCGATGAGCACGCCGCGGCCGAACCACCGGCTGGCCGCGAAGCCTCGATTGATCGGAGCCATGACGATGTGACGGCCCTGGCTGCGATGTCGAACCCGCGGCCGCCGGCGGCCGCGGTGAGCGCTGCAGGCGGTCCGCAGCCGCCCGCGCAGCCGTCGGGCGTGGCCAAGGAGGCGGAACCTTCGGGGACCGAAGCCGGGCTGTGATTGTCGACGATGAGTTCCTCTCAAGCTGCGCTCGCAGCCGAGCGCCGATAACAGCTGGCGCCGACCGTTCTTCGCTGTGGCCGGTCGCCCCGTAGTAGCGGTCAGTCAGTCCTTCCCGATGATGGTGTTGAAGAAGATGACCGCGGCCGCCCAGGCGCCACCACCTGTGAGAACAGCGCCCGGGAGGGAATGGTTGGACAGGTAGGTGAGCAGGCCGGCGCCGATGGCGGCGATCAGTGCGAGCGCCATGATGAGCGCCGACCTGGTGGAGATCAGCTTGGTGTCGGCCTGTTTCGAGCTCATCGCTCCGGCCCTCCTCTACAGGATCGAGTTGTTCCTACACCTCAATGAAAGGTGCGAAACTCGACGCCTTCCCCCACCGCCGACCAGAGAAGAGAATCTTCTGCTGGGCGGGGGGACGTGGGGGGTGTGTGGACCTAGAAGCGGGTGATTCCGTTCAGGGAGGGGGGAAGTGGTCGAGGAGGAACGGTCGGTGGAGCTCTCACCGTCAGGACGGTCATCGGAGACGACCGGCGCCGACCTACAACAAGACACGTCGGCACACGGCGACGCATCTTTGGACCAACAAGCGGTACGGGAGGCGCAGCTCGAGGCGGAGGATCAGCTAGTGGTCCGGCTTCGAATGCAACGGTTCAAAGGTGAGGAGTACGACCGGTTCGAGGCGAGGCTCGTGCGGTATGCGCTAAGGGTTCTGGATGGATGGCTCCGGCATGGCCGGATCTTCCACTCATGTGCGGCGATCGGGCGGGGACTGTCGCCAACCGATCGCGAGAGGGATCGACTGCACGACAGCCCCGAGGACCGCGAGGACCTCGCCACGCTCGTCGTCGGCTGCGCGATTCTCAGGTTCCGGCAGGACGCCTTGATCGAAGGCGGCTGGAAGCGCTCCAAAGGAGCAAGCATCGCGACCTATTTCATGAACTGTGTGATCCGCGAGTTCCCGAATCACTTTCGGGCCTGGCAACGCGAAGAACAACGCTGGAGGCCGCCACCAGCAGCAGTGCCGAAGGAGCAGTGGCTCAGCGACCCCGGCGAGCTCGCCGCTCAACGTGCGGCAGTGATCGCCGCATTGCAGACACTGCCATCGAGTAGCCAGGCGATCGTCGCCCTGCACTTCGATGGCTGGTCGAATGCCCAGATCGCCGAAGTTGAAGGGAAGACCACCAAGGCGGTCGAACGGGTGTTGGAGCGATGGCGAAAACAGCAGCGCCAGCTGAGGACGAAAGGAGCATGATGGACGACTTCGACCGACTCCTGGACAGAACCTCACTCGGAACCGATGGGGCGAACGAGCTCATCGCCGCCGTATCCGACAGGGTTGTCGAGCGGACGATGGCGGTCGCTCGAGCCGAAAGAGCCAAGCTGGACCAACTCATTGTCAAACGGCTCGCTGTCGGCGTTCACGCGGTGGGTGCGGTTGCTGTCGGATTCGGTGGTCGAGCGATCGCTCCAGCTGAGTTCGATTCCCAGCTCGATACTGAACTGAATGCGACGCTGCCGGAGACCTCCGGTGATGCGGCAGACGATGACCGCGCATGGTCGAGCGTCGAACTCAAGGATCTTGCCGTGCTGGCCGGCGACGGGGACCGCACAGCTCTGGACGATCTGCTCACCAGGGTGCGCGCTGTGGCGCACCGTTACGTACGGTCCCGTATGTGGACCTATCCCGGCGGCGCCGACATGGTCGACGACGTCGCGCAAGAGGTCTGCGTCGAGGTGTTCGGTTCGCTCGGCCGGTACCGGGACGAGGGGAGGCCTTTCGAGGCTTTCGTCTACGGCGTCGCGGCCCGCAAGGTCGCCGATGCCCAGCGTACGTTCGCGGTCGCCGACGTCTCGCCGCCGGACCCGTCGGACCCGTCGGACGGCGCGGACGACTCACCGACGCCTGAGGAGCGCGAGTTTCGGCAGTCCGAGGTTCAGCACATCGTGAGCTTGCTCGACAGGCTGCCGCAGGAGAAGCTGCGGGAGGTGCTGCGGCTCCGGGTGATTGCGGGGATGTCAGCTGAGGAGACCGGCCGGGCGCTGGGGATGACACCGGGGGCGGTGAGGGTCGCACAGCATCGAGCGCTGAGTACGCTCAGAGGATTTGTGGGGCGCGAAGCTCGCGGACCCGTATGGGGTCGCTAACAAGGAGCTTCACGGCCAACTACCTCCGCTGAACTGGCTGCTCAGCGGCGCCGCCGGAAGGTCTGCCTGCGAGGCCTACCTGGCGGCGACAGGTGTGACCCGTCCGTGACGGTCCCGTCCGGGTGAATGATGAGCGGCCAGGTGCTCTCTGCCTCGTACGCCGTGACCCGCACCGGCCGGCCGAGCGCGGTGGCGGTCTGGGCGATCCGTTTGATCGCGTTCTCACGCAACTCGACCAAGTCCTGACCGGTCAGCGGATGTTCGGCCCCGGCGACCACCAGCCGGGGCCGGTCGTCGTTCAGCACGATGTCGATCTGCGGGAACGGCAGCACCTGGCCCTGGCCGGCGTGAGGTGGTGGAGGCGTGGTCATCGTGCTCCAGTCTGACTCCTGCGGCCAGATCCAGCCCTTGGAGTCTGGCTTCGGCCCTGCCGCGAGAAAATTCTCGAATGGGCGAAGGCCTCGTTCTGCCTCAAGGATGTTCGCCGCTCTACCGGTAGTGGACCTGGGACCTCACATCGAACTCGCACCGGAACTGTCATCCGGAACTCGCATCGGGTCCTCTCAGATACCCGCTCCAGCGGCAGTTGAGCATCCCTGGTTCGTCGGTTTCGAGATCGACCTGACGCCTAATGTGGGAGGCATGACACAGCACGACTCTGAGGACCCGAGCGGTTCCTCACCGCCGCGGCCGAAGGCCACCGCGGCGGACATGCGCAAGCTCGCGCCGGCAACGCGCGCCGAGCTACTGAAGCGGGCGAAGCGCACCACGACGCCGATCCGGAAGACCTTCGTCCAGAAGCCCAAGGGGGCAACCGAACGGCGCAGCGTACTGAGCACGTTCGTGAAAAACGCCGACGAGCGAGGTCTGAAGGCCCAGCTGTTCCTGTGGGCGATCATCAGCAGCGGCAAACACCAGGATGGCTGGAGCAAGACCTTGCCGCTCATCGTGTGGGCCCGGGCGTTCGACACTGTCCAGACCGCCGAGCTGAGCTCCGCCACGTCGGCAGTCTCGAAGATCTTGACGAGGCTGGAGCAACGCCGGCTGATCGAGCGGCACCGCACCGGCCGCGAACGGAAGGTGCGCGTCACCATTCTCCGCGAGGACGGGTCCGGCGATCCGTATACCCACCCAGCAGAAGTCAGACCGCGGGACACCTACCTGAAGCTGCCTCATGCGTACTGGACCGAGGGCTGGCACGAGAAGCTCGACTTGGCCGCGACGGCCATGCTCCTGGTTGCACTGCACGAGAAGCCGGTGTTCCGCTTGGCGACCGAGCACATGGAGGAGTGGTACGGCTGGTCGCCGGACACGGCCGAGGCAGGGTTCAAAACGCTCGAGGACAACGGACTTCTGGATAAGACCCGCGAGCGAGAGGACCAGCCTCTCTCGCCGCTCGGCTTCACCTTCTACAACCTCTACGAGCTCACTGGACCCTTCAAGCGTACGAGGCCCGCGGTGAAGACGCCCGCGGTCAAGAGGGCCACACGGCGCCGCACGAGCGGAGCCAGCACCGGAAAGAAGACCCAGCCGTGACCAACCTCAATTCTTCGTACGGCAACTCGCCGTCCGGTCCGCAGCCGCCACGCAGTCTGTTCAGCCTGCGGACTGTCGTCATCCTGCTCGTTGCCCTGCTCGCAGGTCTGGTGGTCGGCGCCCTCACATTTCTGGCCGGCCAGAACGTCGCCGCTGCTGTCCTCGCCGGACTCGGCGCATCGGGGGTCTCTCTGGTGGGAGCCCACACGCTTGTCCAGTAGCGGCCCGAGCCCCCTCCGTTCAACCAGACCCCGAAGTGGAGAAGTGCCGGGCTACGGGCGGGCGGGCTATTCCTGGACCTGGAGTTGGCTGACCCGCCAGGGCGCGGCCGCGCCATCGCGGGTGAGCGTGATGAACAGGACGTATTGCTGCGGAGTGCCGTGCCATCGGTCGCGGCCGATCGGGGTGACGGTGACGGCGATGGAGCGGTCGGCGCGGGTCGTGGTGTCGGGTGGGGCGCCGTCTTCGGTGGCGTCGACCGCGGTACTGGTGGTGTAGGCGCGGTGCTGGGCCCAGGTGTTCCATTCCGCGCCGGGGGCGGCGGCTGGGCCGCCGGTGAGCTGTGCGGCGTACGCCGGCGTCAGCCAGGGCGTTGCGCGGCGTTGGGCGTCGCTGGGCGAGTTGTCGATCGCGGTGTCGTACCGGTACGTGACGGCGGCGACGGTGGCGGCGACCGCGGAGGCGTTCAGCGAGTTCACCTGGGCAGGGCGGGGCAGCCCGCCGGCCGGGGTCTTGGTGGGGTTGCCCGTAGGGATCGGATCCGGAGTGACCGGTGTCGCCGGGACACTCGGCGGCCCCGGCGTACCCGTGACGGTCGCGGCCGGGGGCGATGCCGCGGGTTCGCTGGGCTGCTGGTTCGCCGTTCCGTCGTTCGAGCAGCCGGTGGCTGCCAGTACGACGAAGCCGAGCGCCGCCAGCACGGTGCGCCGGACGGGTCCGGAGCGGCCTGGGGTCGTCGTCACTGTAGGTTCCGATCCGATTTGTCGCCTGGCGAAGTAGCGACCTGCGGTTCTGAGCATCTGTCCAGACGGCTTGTCGTCGGATCTGTCCGGGTGATCCGACGAATCCCTCGGGCATACTTGCCCGGACGGGTGCCACCGACAGATCGTTTGGACGAGCTGACCGACGGTTGCTCGCGCGGACGACAACTCGGCGACAAACCGTTGAGACGAACGACAAGTGTGATCGGAAGCTACAGTCACATGAACCTCCGCACGGTCCAGGTCAGCTTGGACCAGTAGGCGTCGGTGAGGTCGACCTGGTCGACGTTCTTCCCGGTCCGCGGCGCCTCGATCATCGTGCCGTTGCCGGCGTAGAGGCCGACGTGGTCGATGCCGCCGCCGTGGATGGAGAAGGCGATCACGTCGCCGGGTGCCATCGAGGACAGCACCGGCGGGACAGGTTTGCCGGCGACGGCCTGGTCGCGGCTGACGCGGGGGATCTGGATCGTGCGGCCGGACGCGATCCAGATCGCGTGCCGGGTGAGGCTGGAGCAGTCCCACCCGGGTCCGCGGCCGTCGCGGCCGATCCCGGTCGGCTGCTCGAGGTCACCGCCGCCCCACACGTACGGCGTACCGATCCAGCGGGCGGCTTCCTTGACCGCTGCTACGTTCCCGACGCCCCCGGACGGCGGGAGTTCGATGACGGCGTACCGGGTTTCCATCAGCTTGTGGATCCGGGCGATGTAGCCCTGGGTCTCGGCGGGCAGCCGGCTCGGGATGCCACCGACGGCCAGGACCTTGCCGAGGCCGGCGTTGTACGAGGCGAGCATCAGGTCGACCGGGTCCCCGGACAGGCGGCCGGTCTTGAGGTAGCCGTTGACCTGGGCGAGCAGTTGGCAGTCGTAGCGTGCCTGGGCGTCGATCGCGTCGGCCGGGTCGAACGGGCTGTTGACGCCGTTGTTGTTGGCGTCGCGGCCGAGCTGCTTCCAGGTGGCCGGGGTGAACTGCGACAGCCCTTCGGCGTTGGCCGGGGACACGGCCTGCTCGTTCCATGCGGACTCGGCATCGATCTGGGAGGCGATCAGGGGAGCGCTGACGCCCACGCACGTGTTGCCTGCGGCAAGCACGAGCGCGGCGTACTTCGGGGGTACCGACCCGATCTTGAGTGTGGCGTCGATCAGTTGGTCGGTGACGCTGCGGCCGTTGCCGGGTGTGCATCCGCCGGTGCCGATGATCGCGGCGACGAGTGCCACCGCCGCGGCCAGACGAGTGAGCCGGCCGCGGCTTGTTCCCCCGTGCATCCGGTACCTACTCCTCGCTGTCAGTCCTGTTGGGCCTGTTGGGCCTGTTGGGGATGTCGGGGCTGGTGGCAACGATCTCGGCGCCGGGTCGGGTCGGGTGGGCTTGTTCGCGGGGGTCTGGCTGGTTCCAGCGGCTGCGGAGCAGGGCGATCACTTCGGACTTCACGCACATCCATGAGGCTTTGGTGCCGGATCCGATGCGGTAGCCGGGGAGGTCTCCGGAGCGCAGCTGGCGCCGCACGGTGTACGGGGTTTGGCCGATCGCCTCGGCGACTTGTTCGGGGGTCAGGCGCTCGCCGGGGTAGCACGCGAAGAGGCTCTCAATCCCGGGGTCCACGGCAACCATCATGAAGCCCATCGACGAACGATGTGGACATATTGCAACAAGCTGCAACCTTTCACTCAAAAGCCCTCACTGCTGGGTATTGTGACGGCTTGTGAACACCGAGGGCTAGTCCGGTGATCGGGGATAGAGGAGTGGATGAGCGAGCCGGGTGCGAACCCTTGGGTAGATCCCGGGTCTGAGGAGTACGTCGGCCCGCAGTCTGATGCCGGGCGATCGCCGGTGGTTGCGACCGGCCCGACGCAGCCGCATCCGGGGCTGCGCTCGCAGCTCGGCGGCATGACCGGTCAGGTTCCGGCGATGGCGCCGTCGGGGCCGCGGGGGCCGGGGCAGGGCATCTGGGTGGTCGGGGTGCACGGCGGTGCGGGCGAGTCCACGATCGTCGCGCTGAGCCCGCATTTGCAGCAGGCCGATCACCGGTGGCCGCCGCGCCGTGGCCGGTCGGAGTGGTGCGTGCTGGTCGCCCGGACCAACGCCGCGGGGCTGCACAACGCCCGTGCGGCCGCGATCGACTATGCGGCCGGTCACGAGCCGCACGTGATGCTGCTCGGGCTGGTGCTGATCCCTGATGCCCCCGGCAAGCTTCCGAAAGATCTCGCCCGTGAGGTCACACGGACGGGCGGCGGTGTTCCGCGGGTGTGGGAGTTGCCGTGGGTCGAGGCCTGGCGGTATCACGCGGCCGGCTACACGCAGCTCGACGCCACTGATCTTCCCCGGCCGGTGAAGAAGATGCTCGCCGATCTGGCGGAGCTGACCATGCTCGACGTAGTCGACGGATCGAAGGAGAACCCCGCACGATGAGCACCCTTTTGATGCTGCAGTCGGCCGCGCACGACGTGCACACTGTGGTGCAGCACGTCCTGCCGATGGCCGATACGCCGAAACCTGGTGGCTACAACGGGCCCGCGATCGGGACCGGCACCCCGCCCGGCGCGGACAAGTTCTCGCTCATCCTGGGGTGGGCGAAGTGGATCTTCTCCGGGGCCGCCGTTCTCGGCATCATCATCACGGGAACCCAGATGGCGCTCGCGCACCGCTCGCACGGTGGTGGCAGTAACCACCTCGGCGGTCTCGGCTGGATCACTCTCGCGTGCGTTGTGGTCGGTGGCTCGTTGCAGATCGTGGGCGCGCTGAGCTGATGTCGTCGAGGATCACTCCGCCCAACGCCGACACCGGCCGCGGCGGCGGCCGTCGGTGGACCCTGACGCTGTCTGCGCTCGTGCTGCTGGTGATCGTGGGCTGTGTGTTGTTCCTGCTCGCGAACCGCGGCAAGAACAACGACACCACCAGCCCGCCGGCTTCGACGCCGCAGCAGTCGACCGGCCCGTCGACGGGCCCGTCCGGGGCGCCGTCCACGGGCCAGTCGAGTCCGGGCGGCCCGGCGACGTGCAGTCTGCCTGCGGGCAGCCAGCAGGTCCCGAACACCCCGATCCACGGGGCGTCGTGGAGCCTGGTGAACCAGGTCGCCGTCCCCGGTGCCGACGCCTATGGACCGCAGGTGAGCGACTCTGACGGGCTGCGGCGCTGCTTCGCGCACTCGCCGGTTGGCGCGGTGTTTGCCGTGTACAACCACATCGCCGCGATGTCGATCCCGAACGACTCGACCGGGGCGAAGACGTTCCCGATCCTGCGACGCATCATGGTGCCGGGCAAGAACCTGAACAGCTACATCGAATGGTTGAAGACCGCGCCGGACAGCGGCGACGGCACCGGTGTCCAGTTGGCCGGGTTCAAGGTCCTGGACGCGACCGCTGACCGGGTGACGTTGCTGGTGGCGGCCCAGGCCGGTGCCGGGTACGCGTCGTCGACCTGGACGATGGTCTGGCAGGGCGGTGACTGGAAGGTCGAGCCGCCACAGGCCGGCGAGATGGCCGGTGCCCCGTTCAGTCCGCTGCAGGACCTGACCGGATTCGTTCCATGGCGGGGCGCATGATGCTTCCGCTGATCCCGAACCCGCTCGACCAACTGGACAATGCAGCCAGCAACGTCGTGAAGGACTGGCTGATGGACCTGGCCGGCAAAGCCGGCCAGTCGACCCAGCTCCTGCTCGAGAAGACCGCCACGTTCTGGGTCACCGGTGTCGACACGCCACAGCTGACCGTCGCGACCTCGAGCAACGAGTACGCCCCGGCCAACACGATCGCTTTCCTGTGGGCGCATCTGCACTTCTACGTGGCCGGGCTGGCGGTGTTTTCGATCATTCTCGGCGGCATCAAGATGGTGTGGGAGCGCAACGGCCAGCCGGGCCGCGAGCTCGCCATGTCGCTGCTGCAGCTGATGCTGGTCTCGACGATCGGCCTGGCCGTGATCAGCCTGCTGATCAATGTTTCCGACCAGTTCGCGTCGTGGATCCTCAAGGATGCGTCGACGACCGCGGACGGAACGCCCACGACGTTCCAGACCGCGTTCGGCCTGATGTTCGTCTCCAACCCGGTGACCGTTCCCGCCAATGTCGTGTTCGTGATCTTGGCGATGCAGGTGCTGTTTTGGCTGTCGATGCTGCAGATGGTGCTGCTGATCATTCGCGGCGGCATGCTGTTCCTGCTCGCCGGGACCCTTCCGTTCGCGGCGGCCGCGGGTAACACCCAGATCGGGCGGCACTGGTTCCAGAAGTCGATCGCCTGGATCATCGCGTTCATCTTGTACAAGCCGGTCGCTGCGATCGTGTACGCGACCGGGTTCCAGCTGACCCGCGAGGGCGGGACGCTCGCGCCGTCCGCGGGCGACCAGGTCATCAAGATCGTCACGGGCATCACGATGTGCGCGCTGGCTGTTTTCGCGCTGCCGGCGCTGATGCGGTTCACCGTGCCCGCGGTGAGCGCAGCGGCCGGAGGCAGCAGCACGGCAGGTGTCGCCGCGCTCAGCGGCGCGGTCGCGATGGGTGCGAAGGCCGTGGGTAACCAGGGCGGCGGCTCGAGCAGCTCCAGCTCGGGCAGCAGCCAAGGCAGCACCCAGAGCAGCGGCGGCGGCCAGGACGGGCCGTCGGGCAACACCGGACAGTCGACCCAGTCCACATCCACACAGTCGACGCCGTCCAGTGAGTCTTCGTCCACGGGCCCGTCCGGGTCGGCGGGCGAGACCGGTTCGGCGGGCGCGGACAGTTCGTCCGGTGCGGCGACGTCGGGGTCGGCCGGGTCCAGTGCGGCTGGTTCCAGCTCGGGCGGGTCGGCCGCCGCCGGGGGCGGCGGTGGAGTGCCTGCCGCGGCCGCGGTGGGTGCTGTCGCGGAGGCGATCAAGAAGGCCGCGGCCGCGCCGGCCAAGACCACGACGCAGGCCTCGGGCGAGGACTCCGGCGCGGACGGTGCTGCACCGTCCGGCGGAAGTTCGTCCGGCGGGGCCTCGTCGGGGTCGAGCGGTCCGTCCGGATCGGGATCGCAGAAACCCAAGCAGTAGCAGCATGCGTTGGTTGAGGAACGGTTGAGGAGGAGGGAATCGGGTGGCAGAAGCGAGCGTGTCCCGCACGTACGGGAACTGGCGCAAGCCGGTGACGGCAGGGTTGGGCAGGCTCGGCACGATCGGTACGGGCGCGGTCTTGGTGCTGGGCATCGTGGCGATCCTGGCCTGGACGGCGGCCGGGGTCGGCGCCGGGCTGGTCGTGGTGGTGATCGGCGCGGTGATCGTGCTCGGACTGGTTCTGCGTGACCGGCACGAGCTGACCGCGGCGCAACGGCTCGGGGAACGAGTCGGCTATCAGCGGGCCACGGCAGCCAACAGCAGGCTGTACCGGTCCGGGCCGCTGGGTAAGGCCGGGTGGGGCACCTACCAGCTGCCCGGTCTGCTGGCCTCGACGCGGCTGATCGAGGGCAAGGATTCCTGGGACCGGCCGTTCGCTGTGGTCGCGTGGCCGTCGCTGGGGCACTACGCGGTGGTGATCTCGTGCGAGCCTGACGGCGCCGGCCAGGTCGACCAGGAGCAGATCGACAACTGGGTCGGTGGCTGGGGGCAGTGGTTGCGGAACCTCGGTCACGAGGACGGTGTGATCGGGGCTGCGGTCACCGTCGAGACGGCACCGGACACCGGCTACCGGCTCGGTGCCGAGGTACGGCACAACCTGTCGGCTGATGCGCCTGACGTCGCCCGGCAGATGCTGGCCGAGGTCATCGACTCCTACCCGCAGGGCGCGGCGCAGGTGAAGGCGTGGATCACGATCACGTTCTCTTCCCAGGTCCGCACCGGATCGCGCGCGAGTGAGGAGGACATGGTTCTCGAGCTCTCGACGCGGCTGCCGACCCTGACCAGTGGC
This sequence comes from Kribbella sp. NPDC048928, assembly GCF_043197975.1. Taxonomy (NCBI): domain Bacteria; kingdom Bacillati; phylum Actinomycetota; class Actinomycetes; order Propionibacteriales; family Kribbellaceae; genus Kribbella; species Kribbella sp. NPDC048928. The sequence continues at coordinate 92,205 of NZ_JBICUC010000014.1, forward strand.
CTGGCGTCGACCGGTGCCGGGCACGCCCGGCCGGCGACCGCGCAAGAGGTCTGCGAGACGGTCCGGATCGCCTACGACCCGGCGTCGGCGTTCGTGATCGACGAAGCCCGCGCGATGGGGCAGCGCGCCAAGCTGCGCTGGTCCGACATCGGCCCGGCCTCGCACGAGGCGTTCTGGGACAAGTACCGTCACGACGGTGCCTGGTCGGTCACGTGGGCGATGACGGTGGCGCCGCGCGGTGAGGTCTACGAGAACGTGCTGCAGCCGCTGCTCGCACCGCACCGGGCGATCGTGCGCAAACGCGTCACGATCCTGTACAAGGTGATGGATCCCGGGATCGCCGCACGGATCGTCGAGTCCGACCGCCGCAACAGCGACTTCCGTCTCAACAGCTCGAAGGTGCCGGCGGCGCGGCTCGAGGCCGAGCGGTCGATCACGGAGAAGACCGCCCGGGAAGAGGCCCGCGGTGCGGGTCTGGTCGACTTCGCGATGCTGGTCACCGCGACCGTCACCGACAAGGACCGGTTCCCCGAAGCGGTCGCCGTGGTGGAGCGGCTCGGGTCACAGGCCCGGATGCAGCTGCGGCCCCAGTTCGGGTCGCAGGACTCAGCGTTCACCGTGGCGCTGCCGCTCGGGATCGTGCCCGAGCAGCACCTCGTGGTGCCCAGCTCGATCCGGGGTGCCCTGTGAACCTGTCTGGTCTGTTCGGGCGATCAGCACGCCGTACGCCGCGACGCGGAGCGGGCCGGCTCGACCTGGTCGCGAAGCCGCTGAAGCGGCCGCAGCAGCCCGGCCCGCGGGGCTGGGCCGCGTCCGGCGCCGGCGGCGTCGCCTACCTGCAGGCGCCGCAGCGCTGGCGCGGCACCACGGTGCAGGTGTGTGGGCTGTGGCCGTTCCCGGTCGGCTCCGGGGCACCGATGACCGGTGTTCCACTCGGCCGGGCGCTGAACTCCGACGCCACCGTGTGCTGCGACCCGATCAGCTGGTTCGCGCGCTCGAGGCTGATCTCCAACCCGTCGGCTTTCATCCTCGGCAAGCCCGGGCTGGGGAAGTCGAGCGTGGTCCGCCGGATGGCGCTCGGCCTGGCCGGGTACGGCGTTCAGCCGCTGATCCTCGGCGACCTGAAACCCGACTACCGCGACCTCATCGAAGCCCTCGACGGCCAGGTCATCGACCTGGCTCCCGGCCGGGGCAACCTGAACGTCCTCGACGCCAGTGACGCGCTGGCCGCGGCCGACCGGCTCACCGGGTCGGCGCGGACCTGGCTGATCAACGACGCCCGGCAACGCCGCGCGAACACCATCTCCGGTCTCATCACGATCCTGCGCGCCGGTACGCCGCCGACCGACCGTGAGGAGTCGGTGATCACCCGGGCCCTGGACATTCTCGACGACCGGATGACGGGCCGTGTCCCGGTCCTCGCTGACCTGCTGCAGGTCGTGAAGGACGCACCGCCGGACCTGCGGGAGGCCGCGCTGGACCGCGGCAGCGAGGTCCGGTACCGCGAGATCACCGAAGGGCTCGAGGCGACGCTGCAGAGCCTGGCCACCGGCACGTCGCGGTTCGGGATGATCTTCTCCGAACAGACCACGCAGCCGATGCGCCGCGACAAGCCGGTCGCGTTCGACCTGTCCGGGATCGACGACGGCCAGTTCGATCTGCAGGCCGCCGCGCTGCTGGCGTGCTGGTCGACGGGGTTCGCCGCGGTCAACGTCTCGCAGGTCCTCGCCGACGCCGGGCTGGAGCCGCGCCGCAACTACTTCGTCGTCCTCGACGAGCTGTGGCGTGCGCTGCGCTCCGGGCGCGGGATCGTCGACCGGATTGACGCACTCACCCGGCTGAACCGGCAGCGCGGTGTCGGGCAGGTGATGGTGTCGCACACCATGTCCGACCTGCTCGCGTTGCCGACCGAGGAAGACCGGATGAAGGCCCGCGGGTTCGTCGAACGTGCCGGCATGGTGATCTGCGGCGGGCTGCCCCGCGCCGAGATGAGGCTGCTGTCGGAGGCGGTGCGCGTGGCCGACGCCGAGGTCGACATGATCACCGGCTGGCAGGACCCGCCCGCGTGGTCGTCGGACGAGGAGGACCCCACCCCGCCCGGTCTGGGGAACTTCCTGATCAAGGTCGGCGGGCGCACCGGCATCCCGATCCACGTCGACCTGACCCCGGTCGAGCACGCCCTCAACGACACCAACAAACGCTGGCGCGACGTACCCCTGAGTGTCGTCCCCGACGAGATCCTCGGGGACGGGGCCGGAGGAGCGCTGGAGGAGGTCTCCTAGCCATGGTGCAGCGCGAACGCGACCCGGCCCATCCGCTCGCGGGTCCCAACGGCGCCGTCCTGGTCCTGGCCGGCGTCGCCGTCGGGATCGGGCTGGTCGTGTGGGGTGCGCTGCGGCTCGGCACCGCTTGGGCCGGTGATTCCGCCGGAATCCCCACCAACCCGATCGCGCTGCTGTTCGGCCTCGCCGGCGGCGAGATCGCGTGGCCGCGGCAGTCCACGTACGCACTCGTCGGCATCCTCGTTGTGGTCGCGGTCCTGGCCGTGCTCGCCGGGCTCGCCGTCCGGCGGTTCCGTGGCGGCGGCCGGACCCGGGTCGACCCTTCCGCGCGGCTCCTCGGCCGCGGCCGCGACATCGAGGCAACCTCCAGGTCCGCGGTCGCCGCGACCGCGAAACGGCTCGGCGTGACCGCCGACAACCCCGGCGTGTTCCTCGGCCGCACCGTCGCCGGCGGCGCCGAGGTGTACGGGTCGTACGAGGACATGGTCATCGACATCGCCGGCCCCCGGACCGGGAAGACCACGACGCTGGCCGTGCCGGTGATCGCCGAAGCGCCCGGCGCGGTGATCGTCACCTCCAACAAGCGCGACATCCTCGACGCCACCCGCGGCCTGCGCGAGGCCGGCGGCCACGGCAGCGACGGGGTGTGGGTGTTCGACCCCCAACAGGTCGCCGCCGAAGAACCCACCTGGTGGTGGAACCCGCTCAGCTACGTCACCGACGACGACACCGCGCGCGAGCTCGCCCAGCACTTCGCCCACGCCTCCCGTGCCGTCGACGCCCGCGCCGACGCGTTCTTCGACAGCTCCGGCATGCAGCTGCTCGCCTGCCTGCTGCTGGCCGCAGCCCGCGGCGGGCAACCGGTCAGCCGGGTCTACTCGTGGCTGACCTCCGTCAACGCCACCCAGCCCGAGGAACTGCTGCGTGAGCACGGCGACATCACCATGGCCGAAGCACTCGAGGCGATCCGTTCCGCGCCCGACCGGCAGCGCGGCGGCGTGTTCGGCACCGCGCAGCAAATGGCGTCCTGCCTCGGGTCCAGCCGCGTCGCCGCCTGGGTCAACCCCGGGCCCGTCCCGCGGCCGGAGTTCGACCCGCAACAGTTCGTCCGCCGATCAGGCACCCTCTACAGCCTGTCGCGTGAAGGCGCCGCGAGTGCCGGGCCGCTGGTCACCGCGCTCACCGCTGCCGTCGTGAAAGCCGCCGAGGACTACGCCACCACCTGCCCCGGCGGGCGGCTGCCTGTGCCGATGATCGGCGTCCTCGACGAGGCCGCGAACGTCTGCCGGTGGAAAGACCTCCCCGACCTGTACTCCCACTACGGTTCCCGCGGGATCGTGCTCATCACGATCCTGCAGTCGTGGGCCCAAGGCGTCGGTGCCTGGGGCGACCGCGGCATGGAAAAGCTCTGGTCGGCAGCGAACCGGCGCATCTACGGCGGCGGCGTCGACGACGCCGCGTTCCTCGACCGGCTCGTGAAGATCATCGGCGACCACGAACGGCTCCGCGGTTCGACATCCACAGGCAAGGAAGGAACCTCGGTCAACCGGTCGCTGCACCGCGAACAGATCCTCGACGTGTCCGAGCTCGCCGCGCTGCCTGCCGGGCGAGCGATCGTGTTCTCCTCCGGGTCGCGTGTGACGCTGGTCCGGGCGATCCCCTGGATGGAACGCCCGTACGCCGACCAGATCCGCGTCTCCTTCGCGCGGTTCGACCCCGGCACCCGCCGCACCGCCGTACCGAACACGCCGACAGGAGAACCCACGTGACGCTGCCCGACACCGAATGGGAAGACGACACGTACCCCGAGGACCCCGGCCACCACGACCAGGCCGCGCAGCTCGAGGCCGAAGCCGCCGCGGCCGGCGACGCCCTCGACGCCGCCGCGGACCCCGAGCCGCAGACCTTCTTCAAGACCCTGCCCGAGTTCGTCGACCAGTTCCTCACCAAGGCCTACCGGCGACCCATCACCGGGTCGCAGGCCTGGTGCCGCGAATGGTGGAAACACGGCGAAGCCGTCTGCGTCCTGTCCGCGCTCTGGCGCGCCTGGGAAGCGCTGCGCCTCGAACCCGGCACCGGCATGAGCGTGTGGTGGCGCGACCACTGCTACCCCCACATGAACAGCCTGATGAACCCCCAAGGCACCTTCACCAAGTGCACCGTCGCCGGGCACAACGCGAACGGCCAAGGCCTCGAAGCACTGCCCTGGAACACCCCGCCCGCCGAGCTGTACGACCCGCTCACCTACGGCTGACTCCTCCGCCTCTGGGTGCGTGGGGTGGCTGACCTATGCGCTTAGAAATATCGGAATCGTGGTGTGGGTCACACCGCTTCGTATGCCGATATTGCAACGCCGCCACGGCGGCCCGCGGCAGTTGCGAACAGCTGATCACCGAGCGCTATCCACAGGGCAGGAAGACAGTGGTACTGAAACTGTGCGGATGAGCAGCACGCTGCTAACGTGCGCTTGGGCCACCCCCCGACCGTGACATCTTGGCCGAGCTCGCGAGACACCAGCTGGGCCTCGCACGAAGCCCTGTCACGGGAAAGGAGGTAGTGACTGTGATGCTCAGCAAGTCGCCGGAAGGCGATGAACCGGGGAAGCGGAAAGGCCCGAACCAGCGCCAGTGGCGTCGGCTCGGGCCTTGGGTGCTCGCCCTGCTGATCCGCATCGTGGTCGACCGGTGGTTAGACCACCAGTAGCCCGCTGTGGGAAGGGCCGTCAGCGCTTGTCGGAGTGCTGGCGGTTCCCACGCTAGCGCGATGCTAAGCGGGGGTACGCCGCGCACGCTACAGCGATCACCGAACTGACACAACAATGCTCGGTGTCACCGGCACTCGTGAGGCGGCGCCATCGCAGGCCGAATTCTGACCGACGCACGGCGTACCTGAGCCCGTTGGTCCACGCGGCGACAGCCCTAGACGTCGGGATGCGGCGGCGTGTTCGGCCGCGGTCGGTCTTGGCGGGCCAGACAGCGGTTGAGGTCAGGCGACCGGCTCAGCTGGTGCCGAATGCCCTCGCGTTGTGTGCGGGGCTTAGGCAGTCACCGAGAACCCGGGGCAGGGGAGCTTCTGCCGGTCCGGGCACGGGGATCTTGGCTTCGCGCAGAGCGGTTCGGACGGGCGGGCACGGCCACGGCTCGACGTCGTCGCGATGGCACCAGATCTGGCCGTTCGCAGCGGTCTGCGTCCGGCTGCAGTCGACACAGACGCCTCCGAAGCCGCTGGACCATTCGTGCTGGGCGAGCACGGCATGCAGGACCGCAAGGTGCGCCGGTTCGCAGAGCGGCGGCACGATCGCCGGCGGCGCGGTCAGCAGCGGCACGGTGACTGTTGCGATGTCGCGGTGCTGGGCGCGCACGGTGAGGTCGGAACGGTCCTGCCCGTAGGTGATCCTGCCGCACTCGACAATGACCGGGCGCTGCGCGGTGGCTCGCTCGAGGTGGTTGTCTGCCATCCATTCGGTGACGGCGGTCAGGTCGGTCGCAGTGAGCCAGTGCCCGGCGTAGGCGTCCAGCCGCCAGACGATCCTGCCGAGTTCCAGCGAGACTGTCTCACTCATCGGTGGCCGCGGCGTTCTGCTGGGCTCGTGCGATGAACGCCGGCAGTGCCGCGCGGACGTCGGCCTGGCACAAGTCCAGCGGATACCCGCCACGGTCGATCGCGTCCGCGATGTCGTAGGCCAACAGGTCCAGGTCAGCGTCGGTCATGGTGATCATCCCCTCATTAAGTGGCTTGCCACTTAATGTACCAAGCTGCGCTTGTAAGTGGCAAGCCACTTATGTCAGGATTTCGGCATGGGAAGCCAACATGCCGATCCGGCACTGACCGTGAGAGCGCCGGCCGACGTCAAGGGCCGGGCAACCGAGGTACTGCAGGCCCGAGGGCTGGAGATGCGTGGGTTCGTGGTGGCATGCCTGACGGCGCTCGCGGCTGACCCTGACGCGCTGCTGAACCAGATCGAGCCGCACTGGCCGGCCGAGAAACCTCGTGGCCGTCCGCGTCGCGAACCCGCACCGCCAGACCGAAGCGCCGATTGACGGGCACGGCGTCAACCGTGGTCGTGTCACCGGTTCGCCTCGATCACTACCTGGGTGGCTTGCCCTAGTCGTTGGGATGCGGCGGCGCGTTCCGTGCAGCTCGTGCCGCGATGGCGTTGCGGGCCAGGATGACCTTGTCGTACTGAACACGCCAGCCGTACTCGTCGTGCTCGGCCGGCAGCCGGCCTTCGGCGGCCATGTGGTGGACCGCGCTGTACGTGACCCCGAGAACCGCTGCTGCCTCGGACAGTCCGATCCATCGATCCGGGTCGTGATCGACCAGCGTCGGGGCGAGTTCGACAGATTCGTCGACCGGGAACGGCCACGACACATCCGGTGGCCGTCGCCGGCGGCCGCGTTGGAGAACCGCGTCGAGTCTGCGTAGACGCCGGGCGGTAGGCACTGCGACCCGGTCGGGCTTGCAGCCGATCAGCACGGCGGCCGCGGTGACGCTGATCGGCTGGACGAGCTCCAGGACGTCGCTCAGGCGGTAGATCCGCTTCAGCTGGGTGTTCTCCTGGCGGGCCAGCCAGCCTTGGCGCTCCAGGCGCGGCACCTGTCCCCGGTTGAGGCCGAGTACCCGCGCGGCCTGCCCGCTCGTGATCAGCGGATCAGGGACCGCGATCAGCTCTCCGAGCAGCTGCTCGCACAAACTCCGCGAAAGGCCAACGGCCGTGTTCAGGAGCTCGTCGACCACAGACATGCCAGGCAGCGTACGTCGCTGCGGAGGCGCGATCCGCCGCGAGGCATCACGGTCAACGCCGTTGCTTTGGACAACGGCAGCTGGGCCGGTCAGCGGCTGCTTTCGGCGCCGCCGTTGACCTGGATCACCTGTGCGGTGATGTGTCCGGCGGCTTCGGAGGCGAGCCAGTGCAGTGTTTGGGCGACGTCGTTCGGTACGCCGACGCGGCCGGTGACGGTCTCGTCCCTGCGCAGCTGCAGCCGTTCGTCGGGTAGGGGTTCGCCGAAGAAGGGTGTCTGTTCGATCAGTCCGGGAGCGACGGCGTTGACCGTGATGCCTCGCGGCCCGAGTTCCCTGGCGAGCGCGACGACGTACGGGTGGATGGCGGCTTTCGCGGCGCCGTACTCGACCCGGCCGGATCCGCGGAAGGCCGAGATGCTGGTGATGAACAAGACGCGGCCGCCGGGGGCCCGGAGTTGGTCGCGGAGTGCCTCGGTGAGCAGGACGGCAGTCAGGACGTTGAGCCGGAAGTTGAGCGCCCAGTTGTGCGCGATGGTCTCCAGCGAGTCTCCGTGTTCGACCGGTTCCTCGAGGCCACCGTTGCCGCCGGCGCTGTGCACGACGACGTCGACCGTGCCGTACTCCTGCGCGATGAAGGCGGCGGCCTGCCGGGCGCCCTGCGGTTCGCTGAGGTCGGCGGCGCAGTAGCGCGCGCCGGGGATCTTCTCGGCGGCGTCCCTCAGGACGTTCTCCCGGCGTCCGAGCAGGACGACGTGGTCGCCGCCGGCCGCGAAGGCCTCCGCGGTCGCGAAGCCGATTCCGGTGCCACCACCGCTGATCACCACGACGCGAGCCATGCGCTGGATCTTACGAGCGCCGATTCGATACCCCGTCAGGTGGTCACCGCTGTTCGGGATCACCGGCCGACCCACCCGTGAGGGCTTCTACACTCCGCGCATGGACGCCTACTTACAGGCGTCAGGCCGGTGGTCAGGCCCTGGTGAGCTCTTTGAGGTTCCTGCCGCTGAGTACGGTCGCGATGTCGCGGCGCAGTGCGGCGACCCCGGCGTGCGAGCCGCGGAGCTTGGTGGTGGCGCGATGGACCTCGCCGAGGTCGTCCAAGACCCGCATCGAGCGGACCTTCCGGGATTCGGCCAGCGCTGTCTGTCCGAGATTGACGCCTTCGTCGGGGTCGCCCTGGTGCAGGGTCAGCGCGGCAAGCCGTGCCACGCAGAACAGGCGCGAGCGGGCGTAGCTGTCGGGGTAGCTGTCGATCGCCGTCGCGAGCCGCTGGGAGGCGTTGGCCGTTTCGAGGCCGTGCACGGCGACGGCCCACAGGCCGTGGCCGGTGTCGCCGTTGAGTTGGGCTTCGGAGAAGAACTCCGAGTACAGCTCCCAGTCGGGGTCGTCACGGGCGTCGACCTCGTGGAAGAACTGGACCGCGCGGTCGACCGAGCGGGCCGCTTCCCGGGCTTCGCCGAGCTCGCTGAACGCGCGCGCCTCGACGATGCACAGGCTCGACCGGCGCAGCGACGACAACCGGTCCTCGCGGATCTTGGCGGTGCCGATGAGTGTCAGTGCGTCGTCTGCGCGGGCCAGGTAGACGGCTTGGCGGGCCATGTGAGTCAGTACGTCGGCGCGCAGCCACCAGGCGCCTGCCTGTTCGGCGTACCGAAGCCCGACCCGGAAGTACTGGTCGGCCTCGGCGTGACAGCCGGCG
>NZ_JBICUC010000015.1:0-79459 GCF_043197975.1 Kribbella sp. NPDC048928
CAGACTTTGAAGAGCCTGCGCTATGTAACTGATGTTCGCGTTCACTGTACGGTTCCCGGAATACGGTCAGAATCCCGGCAACCACCCCGCTGTTTTGAGGGGGTGTGGCTTGAGTGGTTTTGATGTGTAGTTCCTATAGAGTTTCGGTGGCCATAGCGTTGGGGAAACACCCAGTCTCCATTCCGAACCTGGAAGTTAAGCCCTTCAGCGCCGATGGTACTGCGACCGGGAGGTCGTGGGAGAGTAGGACGCCGCCGGACATTCACACTGTTAAGGGCCACCCCCACGGGGGTGGCCCTTAACATTTCCCCCCACACCACCAGTACCCCACACCAACACCCCGGCACAGGATCCCGCGCCAGCGGCTGGGCCGGCGTCCGTGGGCGCGGCCGTCAGCAATCCGCCGTCAGCAATCGGCCGGCCGGGACTGCCAGTCTCTCGGCGGCTGTGCGTCTGCGGCTACTGCCGGGCGCGGTGAGACCTCCACGCGCTCCGGGCCGGGTGCGGCGTAGTCGCTGGCCGTGCTTTGATGCGGTCCTCTGTGGCTGGTGTGTGGCCCGTCCGGCCGTCAGGGCCTGCGGTCGCCGGCGACCGCAGGCTGGCGTGCGTCAACGATCGTCACCGACCTTGCTCTGGATCACACGCGACCCAGTGTGGCCCTGGGGCGGAGGCACAGCTCGCGTGAGGTGGGTAGCTCCGCGCGCCCACGGTTGGCCTGGAAGACCCCGGCGATTCCACAGCCGAGATCCACGACTCGGCGACCTATCAGCCTATGAGCTAGCCGAGTCGTGGCGGATGGCTGGGGGGCTGGAGGGCGAGTCGTGGAAATCGGCGGGGACATCGGCGATTCCAGAGCTAATTTCCACGACTCGGCGACCTATCGACCCACAGCCCGCTTGGTCGTGGCGGATGGCTGGAGGGTGGACCTCGAGTCGTGGAAATTGGCTCCGGAACTCGACCAAATCCCACGACTCGGCGGGGTCGCTGACTGCGGTGCCACCGAGTCGTGGTGAATGGGTTCGGGCTGGCCTGTGTGTCACGGGATTTGGGTTGGGCTGGGGTGCTAGGTCCGACGACTCGACTCGCAACTGGTCTGCGAGGGGCAATCTGCGGCCTGCGGCCTGCTGCGGGTGGGGTGCGGCGTGTGGGCGGCCCGGTCGACGCGCACACCGTTGTCTACCCGCAGGCGGTCCGCTGGGGGTGCGAGGTGCGGTCACCTGCTGCGCTGGTCTGGGGTGGTGGTCTGGGGTGGTCGCCTGATGCGGTCGTCTGGTGCGGCCGCCTGGGGTGGGGCTTGTTGTGGGCGTTAGGGGCAAGGCCGACGGTGGGCCCGGTGTCCACGGCTGTGGCACGTGGGGTGTGGGGTGGTTGGGGTTGGGGTGGTTGTTGGGGGCCTAGGGTCGGGGGATGGGTTTGATGGTTTTGGTGGTGGGGTTGCCGGGGGCTGGGAAGACTTCTTGGGCTCGGAGGATCGAGGGCGAGCTGGGAGCGGTTCGGTTGACTCCGGATGAGTGGATGGAGGCGCTGTTCGCCGCGAGTGAGGTGAACGGGCGGCGGTGGGTTCTGGAGTCGGAGTTGTTGTGGGGTGTTGCCGCGAGGGTGCTGGAGCTTGGCGGGAACGTGGTTCTCGACTATGGGTGCTGGTCCGAGCAGGAGCGGGACCTGTTTCGGAGCCGGGCGCAGGCGCTTGGCGCTGCCGCGGAGATCGTCGTACTGGATCTGCCGCTGGATGTGCTGTGGGAGCGGCTTGAGCAGCGGAACGCGGCGCTGCCCGCTGCGACGTTTTCGGTCACCCGCGAGGAGCTGAAGGAATGGGCAGCCAGCTTCGAGGTGCCGACGTCCGTGGAGCTCGAGCGGTGGGACCGGGCGGTCGTGGTGACGGAGTAGCTATTCCTCGGGGGCGATGCCGACGAGGGCGGCCGCGGCGCAGATGTGGACCGGGGTCATGTCGATGGGGGAGACCGGGGCTTGGAGCAGGGTGCCACGCTCGTACGGGGTGAGCGTGATGTCGATGCCTGGGGCACCGGCCACCATCCCGCGGACGTACGTGAGCCAGCCCATCATCGGGATCCCTCGACGGAACACGCCGGCCGCGGCGGCGAGCTCGGTGTCGGCGATGCTCGCCCACTGCGGTTCCCAGATCGTGACGACTGCGCGGAGCACCTGGGCGAATCGCTCCGACTGCTCGATCGCGTCCTCGTCGCTCCAGTGCAGCGTGAGCTGGTCCGAGATCGTCGTCATCGTCCCGCCCATGGACAGGTCGAACAGCCACGGCAGTTCGCCCGTGCTCTGCAGGTGCAGCCGGGTCGTACTCGTGCCGTTCGCCAGGACCTTCGTCGTGGCCTCGACCATCTCCTGCAGCGGCGTCGAACCGTCGGCCTCCAGGACGTGATAGCCCCAACGCTCGTCCTGGGTCCAGTTGTGGACGTCGGGGAAGGCGACCGCGACCGCGGTCAGCGTCCGGCCGACGCGGAGCGCGCGGTGCTCGACGGTTTCGTCACGGTGCGACCATTGGGCGCGGAGCAGCCAGGATGCCATTCACGCCCTCCGATCCTGAGGCGGCCGATTCGGCGGAAGTGATGCTGAGCAGGGCAGTGACACGGTTCCGGAGACAGGGCCGGATGCAGGTGACGGTACGCCGTCATACGACCGCTTGACCAGAGCTCCGGCCCCTCGCTGCACGCGGGCATGGCGGCTCTCCGGAAAAGTCACCGCACCATACTGCTGCACTGTCGGTTCCTGGGTCAGCACCGGGGTCCGATTTTGGTAAACACGTATCGAAATCTGGACAAGTGTCAAGCGCGAGGGGTGGTCGCGAGCAGCCCGCCCAGGGCGCTCGCCTGCGTACGCCAGTCCCGCGCCCCGCCGCCCGACCAGCGCTGACCTAGCCGGTTCAGCGAATCACGATCGTTCTGCCAGATGGAATCGGCCTGCTGCTGAGCGTACGTGCGGTACGACGCGTCGCCCGTGACGTCGGCGAGATCCATCAGGTACCGCATGAAGACGCCCTTGAACTGCTTCTGATTGTCGCCGGTCGCCCGCCACAGCTCGAGCGCTCCGCCGATCGCGAGCCCCTGGTTGTACGTCCACACCGTCTGCCCGTTGTTCGCGCACGAACCGGTCAGACCGTCGTTCACCAGGTGCGCCGAGTTGATCATCCCGCTGCCCGCGAACCAGCTCCACGCGGTTGTTGCCCGCTGCAACCAGACGGTGTCGCCGCTCAGCCGGTTGTGCAGCGCTGCCGTGAGGCGGATGTACAGCCCGTTCGTCACCGCGTTCTTGTACGTACGCTCGCGGTCCCACCACACCCCGCCGCCGCACGTACTCGTGTCCCAGTACCCCTGCACGTAGTTCGCGATCGTGACCGCCATGTCGAGGTACTTCGGGTCACTAGTCAGGTCGTACGCCGCGATCCATGCAATGCCCCACCATTCGGTGTCGTCGATCGCCCGGCTGATGAAGTTCCCCTCCAGGGCGTCACCGCTCTTCTCGCCGGCCGGGAACACGCCCTTGTTCTTCTCGAACACCTCGTTCACGATCCAGCGCAGATCGGTACGGCGGGTGCGCTGTTGATAGTCCATCAGCGTCGTCACCGCCACCGCGGAGTTCCACCAGCTCGACAACCACCATGCGGTGTGCGGCTGGTACGAGTACATCAGCGCAGCGGCCGCTGCTCCGGCTCGATCAGTGGCGGGCCGCGCCCACGACGTACAGCTGCCGTTCTGGCCTTCGACGGCTCGGCCGCAGGCGCGGACCGCGCCGCCGTACAGGCGGGAGAGCGGATCTGTTGCCGCGTAAAGGAGGGTCTTTGTCGCCGTAGCGCCCGCGCCGACGCTCGTACGGCCGAGGGATGCGCCGTCGGGCCAGGAGGCGCCTTCGTTCCAGGAGCGGTCGAGCCAGACCTCGTCGGCGGCGGCGCCGTCGTCGATCGTGCCCCAGGCCATGCCGCGGTTGTCGACATGCAGTGAGATTCGCCGGTTCGACAGGGTGGTCGACGGGACCGGCTGGTTGTCGCCGGACGGTCCGTCGCTGCCGTCGCAGGCTGCTGCGCAGACAGTGGTGTGCACCCAGGCGGTGCAGTCGACGCCGGCCGCGTCGCCGCAAGCGCGGATCAGGCCGCGGCGATGGCCGGCCGGGTCGGCGAGGTTGTACATCAGCGTGCGCGTACCGGTCCAGCCGGACGGGATCGAGGCCTTGCCGAGGAGACCGTCCCAGGTCGCGCCGCCGTCCCAGCTGCGATCGAGCCAGACCGCGTCGTTCGTCGTCCCGTCGTCGATGCTGCCCCAGGCCATCGCGTCCTTGTCGGAGACGTGCAGTACGACGCGGCGCCCGTTGATCACCTTCTCGGGTACGGGGAACGTCTCCTCCTGCGCCTTCGACGGATCGAGCGCGTCGCACGCGACAGAACAGACCGCGACCGCCTGCACCCGAGCCGCCTGCACCCGAGCCGCCTGCACCCGAGCTGCCTGGGTCGACGCGACAGCAGTTGCATCAGCGGGAACAGCGGACGAGGACAGCAGAGCCAGACCCAGCATCAGGCGAACCCACATGTCGATCTCCCTGGGCGGTAGGAAGAGAGCGCTCTCACCTGAGTATCCGGACCCACGCGCCCAGGTCAAGAGCGGAAGCGAGAGGGCATGTTTGATGATCTGGCGCCTACTGCGGGGCACTCGGCACGGCACCTCGCCGCACCGAGCACCTCCTCGCTACGGCGCCAGATCATCAAACATGCCCTACGTCAGCGTCGGCGAGGCCAGCTCCAGCGTTGGGGTCGAGCCGCGGTAAGACGTCATCCACTCGCGGAGCAGCTCCACCCGGGCCGCATTGTCCTCGTTGCCCTTCACCACAGGCGCCTGGTTGTACGGCATGGTGTCGGAGCTGCGCCGGAGCTTCACGTACAGGCGGGAGGAGGCGAGCGCGTACCGCTCCATGTCGTCCTGCAGCGCGCCGATCACCGTGATGTTCCGGTCGCGGCCGATCTGCTCGAACAACGCCACCGCCTCACGCCGGTGCTGCGAACCGAGGTTGCGCCCGAGCTCGTCCAGGATCAGCAGCAGCGGACGGTCGGAGCCGCCCGCGAGCGCCGCCGCACAGACGAGCTTGACGGCCTTCTCGTCCATCTGGGCCGTGTTGCCCTTCACGTTGAACGCCGAGAACGGGCCGCCCTCGGAGCGTCGCCACTTCGGCGTGACGGTCCAGCGCCACGGCTTGTCGGGCTCGGCGGGCGGATCGGGCTCCGGGAACTCGAGCTTCGCGCCGTACCCGCCGTACTGCTGGTCGAGGCGGTCGAACTCCTGCGATACCAGCCGGAGCCGCGCCTTGATGCCGTCGGCAAGCGACGCGCGGTGTGCGCGGGCCGTGCTCTCCGCCTCGTCGAGGCCCTCGCGTGCGCGCTCGAGCGCGGCGTTCCGCTCCGCGCGCTGGCTGGCGATCTGCTGTTGCTGCAGGCTGTCGAACGTCTCGTGCTGCGCGAGGTGGCTGCTCAACGTCCGGTGCAGCGCAGGCACCAGGCCGACGCGGTCGCCCAGCGTGCCGTTCGTCCAGCCGTCAGGGCCGTTGAGGATCTCCCACAGCTCGGCCGGGATCTCCTCGCGCGAACGAGCGCTCGGGAAGCAGCGGCGGATGACGTCGTCGAGCTGCGTACACGCCTGGTGGTTCCAGTCGGCGCCCGTACGGCGTTGGGCGTCGTCGGCGAGTGCGAGGAGGAACTCCTCCGCCTCCTCGGGCGTCCCGCCCCATGCGGTCGTGCGGGTGGTGAGATCGAGCGCGCTCTGCTCCTCGCGCAACGTGAGTCGGCGCCCCGTCAGCTCGTCGAGGATCCGGTCGTGGTCGCGCCGGGTCGCCTCGAGGTTCTTCAGCCGCTCGTCGCGGACGAGCTGCTGCCCGGCCGCGGTCTCGGCAGACTCCTTCGCGGCCTGCAGTTGTGGAGCGAGCGAGTCACGGTCGGTCTCGTGCCGGTCGACGGTCTCGCGGAGCGCGAGGATCTGCTCCTGCACCGATTCCGCGTCGGCCAGCGCGCGGGCAGCCGCCGTACGTCGCTCGGCTTGCTCGACCCGGGATCGAGCCTGGTCCAACGCGGCCGACGCACGAGCGCGGGCCTCGGCCGCGGCCTCGACGCGCCGTCGGGCGGCCTCGATGCGGGCCGTCCGGCCGGTGATCGGCTCGTCGAACTGACCGACCGAAACCACACCGGCGGCGTCATCGATGTGGTCCTTGGTGGCCCGCTCGCCGATCGCCGTGAAGAACGCATCGAGCACAAACCGCTTGTCCGCCGACTTCGGGCTGCGCTTCGCCGAACTCTTCGAACCGGGCCGATTCGCCAGCACCAGCAGGAATCCGGCGTACCCGGCGTCGGCCAGCGCGGTCGAGGCGACCGTCGCGTCGCCGGCGTCGATGACGACGGCTTCCCGGTACGGCGCGAGTCGCGGCTCCCACTCCTCACGCGCGGACTCCGGCAGCTCCGTGATGTCGGTGAGCGCGCCGCACTCGATCCCGGCGTTCTCCAGGACCTGTTGCTGCGGAGCCGACACGGTTTGACCGCTCTCCGCCTCGCGCAGGTCCGCCGTCGCATGCTCGACCGCGACGCGGGCCGCATGGTCCTGACCGATCTGCTCCTCGAGCAAGGCACGCGCCTCGGCCTGCTCCTCGCCGGCCGCGGCCAGGTCGCGCCCATCGGCCGAACGGCCTGCGTCCACCAGCCGCCGGTGCTCCTGGCCGAGCCGCTCGAGCTGCTCGCGCACGGAACGCTGGGCCAGGTCGAGCTCCCGGTCGCGAGCATCCAGCGTGTCCCGCTCCTGACGGGTCAGCTGGACGTCTCGCAGCAGGCCCTCCTCGTTGCCGAAGGCATCGATCTCGGCCGCGATCGCTTCCTTGCGGGCCTCCTGCTCGGCGACCCGCTCGTCGAGCGCGGCCAGCTCGCCGAGGATCTCGGCGTTCCGGTGGCAGCCGTCGATCAGGTGCCGGGCCGAGCGCGCCTGCCAGGACTCCTTCGCGGCGGCGAGCGCCTCGCGGGCGGCGGCACGCTGCAGAATGCCGGCCTCGACGGTCGCCATCTCCTGCTCCCAGCGCTGCAGGTCCGCGGATGCCTGCTTGGTCGCCTCGCGCTGCGTGTGCTCGGCGGACCGGTGCGCCTGCTCCTGCTCGAGCTCATGATCGAGACCCGTGAGCGTCGCGATCGCGTTGAAGATCCGGGCCGGGCCGAGCTCGTTGAGCGGCTCGGCGAGCAGGTTCGCGGTCGGGCTGGAGCGGACCGACGTCGACAAGAACGAGACGCACCGGACCTGACCGCCGTACAGGACCTGGGAGAGCTTGTTGGCGTGGAAGTCGGTGCGACCGTTCGAGTGCGGGAGGGCCGCCCACAGCGCATCGGCGCCGGCGGCACGCTCCGCCTCGGTCGCGCCGTACGGGATGTGGAGGCCCTGCTTCCAGCGCAGGTCGATGTACGAGGCCTTGCGGTTGATGCGGATCCACACCGTGACTGCCGCTGCCTCGACCTCGTCGAGGTCGGTCAGATCGGGGTCGGAGAACACACCGACGATGTAGCCACGATCGACGTTCGACCAGTTGCCTTCCTGGCCAGCGGCCTCGGCGGTGAACAGCAGCTCGGCCGCACCGGGCGCGCCGCTCGTCAGCCGCCACTGGTCGTCCGCGTGCAGCAGGCTGAGCGCGGCGATCCAGGACGACTTGCCGGCGCCGTTGGAGTCCGTCGGACCCTGACCGGCGACCGTGATCAGCCCGCGGCCGATCAGCGGGATCGGGTGCGTCGACAGCCGGGACAGGTCGACGACCTGCACCCCCAGCAGCACCTTCGACCCGAGAATGTCGAACGGCCCGTCCTCGGTCATGCTTCTTCTCCCATTTCGACAGGGACCCCGTGACGGGCGCGGATGGCTTCGGCGATCGGGCTGGCCGGGGCGGCGGCGAGGATCAACTGGTCCTGCAACCGCCGTCGAGCGGCCGGTGTCAGTCGTTGCAGCTGCGGACCCGGGATGTACGACGGTCCGCCCGAGTGATCGCCCGACAGCTGGATCAACCCGGCTGCTCGCAATCGCTGCAGCGCGAGACGACGCTCCTCGCCGCTGATCCTGGTCGTACGCAGCTCGTCGACCGTGGTCGGGCGAGCGGACTTCCAGCTGTCGCCGGTCAGGATGCCCTCGCTGCGCGGGATCGCGACCGAGTGGATCAGCACGAGCACCAGCACCGCGCGATCGATCACCGACAACGGCTGCCACCCCTGGGCGGCCAGGCTCGCGGCGATGTCGTCGTCGTACCCGGCGGTCCAATGGGTGCCGTCGACGTGGACGAGCGTCCGGCCGATGAGCTTGAGCATCCGCTGCACCTGGCGCCGCAGCGTGACGTCGCGCAGACCGGCCAACTGCACCTCGGCGACCGGATGCGCCGCGAACTGGACCGCGCTGAATGCCGCGAGCACCTCGTCGCGCGAGCGATCGCTGAGGTCCTGCAGCAGTGGGTCGAACAGCGCGTGCTGCTCACTCATCCGACACCTCCGGCTGCTCGACCTCGGGCACGGGCGTCGACAACTCCGGGGCCGGCTGCTCGACCTTGGGCGCCGGCGTGGACAGCACTGGTGTCGGAGGATCGGGGAGATGCCGGCACAGGTCGCGCAGTGTGGTCAGGTCGGCGGCGGTCCAGGTCACCACGCGCGGGCCGAGACGGACCTCGCCGGCCTTCTCGTTCCACAGGAGCCAGTGCGTGGCGTGCAGGCGGCGCAGGCTGCCGATGATCAGGGTCAGGTCACTCGGCTGCTCACCGCGGCCGCGCATCCCGGCGTACACAGATCTGATCTGTGCGAGCGTCCCGGTTGTGCCGGGCCAGGCGGGCGCGCTGCGGTCCGTCCAGCAGCAGGCGACGCAGATCGCCAGCAGGCGGGCCGTTTCGTTCGGCAGCTCGACCGGGACCGGGGGAGCGCCGAGCTCCTCAAGGACGCTGTGACCGGCGCCGGAAGGCATCGTCGGCACCAGCCAGACCGCTGATCCGTCCGGTGCCGCGGCGCGCGTGAGACCGGCGACGGCCGGCGTGTCGGGATCGATCTCGAGCGGACCCGCGGACTGCACCTTCGCCCACCAGAGCGCGTTGTGCAGTCGCCGCTCGACGGCCTCGGTACTCACGAGACCACCCGTCGGAAAACGCCCTCGGTCGCCCACGGCGTCCCAGCGGCGGGGTCGATCCGCATGCCGTCGGACCAGACCAGCTCGTACTCCAGCTCGTCGTGCAGATGCGCCGCTGTCAGCTCGGCGAGCACGCGACGCGCGGTGATCCAGTCGCCGGCCGCGTCCACGACCTCGACGATGTCGACCGCGGTCCGTCCGGCGAGCACGCGCTCCGCCTCCGCCCGGAGGTCCTCACGGTCGGTCGCGGCGGCCGACTCGGGTGCCTCTTGATCCGCGGTCGGTCGCGGCGGAGCCATCCGGGCCGTCCCACTGCGACGCCCCGTCTCCACCGCCTCGACCATCGTCTGCGCCGAGAAGTCCGGCGCGGCGGCGTCGAAGAGCAGACCGTCGAGCACGGCAGCCAGTACGTCGGGCTCACTGCTGCGAGTAAAGGTCAGCCACGTCTCGATCGGCAGCAGCCCGAGCGCCCGGGTCGTCCCGGCGCGCTCGACCAGGCGGCCGGCGGCGAGTTGCACCGCGTCGGCGTACGCGGCCAGAGCCATGCGCAGCGACGTACACGCCCGATGGAGCGTCGGCCACCGGTCCAGGACCAGGCGATGCACCTTCTCGGCCTGCTCGATCAGGCGCTCGTTGCCCCACGCGAGCTGCGCGTTCTCCCGGAGCTGGGCGGTCGTGCTGGTCGAGACCAGGATCGCGAGCTCGTTGCCGAGCAGCCGGAAGACCTTGGTCAGCCGCTGGACGGACGCCTGGCCGTCGTCCTCTGTGGCCTGCGGGTCGCTGACGCTGTGCGCCTCGAGCGTGAGCAGCTGGTGCAGCTCGGCCTGGCCGCCCTGGACGGACATCCGGCGCAAGAACATCAGCATCACGTACGGCGCGAAGGCGGCGCGGTGACGCAACTCGTTCGGCCGGTCGACGAGTTTGGTGATCGCGCCGTACTGCCTCAGCACTTCGAAGCGGCGGACGATCAGGTCGTGCGGCCAGGCCCGGCAGGCGAGCGTCGCCTGCTCGACCGTGAGGCCGTCGCTGCCCGCCTCGGCGAACGCGTCCAGGATCGCCTGGTCGGCGTCCAGGAGGTCGGGATCGACGATCATCGCGCCGGCTTCACGGGCCAGGACGGCGAAGATCTGACGGTAGACGCGCAGCACGGCGGCTTCGGCCTCGGCGTCGAGCAGTGTCGCGTCCATCCGCACTCCCTCCCGTGTGATAGCGCGGCTATCAGAGAAAGGACTCTAACCACCCGCACCGACAGACCAAAACTCGCCTGCCGGCAGCCTGTGGAAAACCGGATGACGGCGGTACCCAGGGTGCCTACCATCCGAAGTGTGATGAGAATCCTTGGCTGACGCGGTCGGAAGGCCGCGTCAGTACCACGGCACCCGCACGCGGGTGTCGCCCCGCCGGAGCGGACCGTTCGGTCCCCGGCGCGCTTGCTGATTCTCTCCTTACGGAGCCTGCACATGTCTGTGCACCCCTTTGCCCGCCCTGCCGGCGCGCAACATCCCCGTGTCCGTGACCTGTTCGCCCTGCGCAAGGACGGTTCGCCCGGCCGGATCATGGTCGAAGGAACCTGGGAACACGACCGCCTGCTCACCACACCGGCCACGATCGAGGCGCTGTTCTGGTGCCCCGAGGACGGTACGCCGGATCCCAAGATCCTGGCCCGGTACGCCGAGCGGGCCGAGGAGGTGTATCGGATCTCCCCGAAGGTGCTCGCCCGGATGGCCCGCAAGACCCGTTCCGAGGGCCTCATCTCGATCGCCCGCCTGCCCGAATGGCGGCCGCACGCGTTCCGGTTCACCAACCGCTCGCTGGTCCTGGTCGCGGACGGCGTCGAGTACGCCGGCAACCTCGGCACGCTGATCCGTACGGCGGACGCGGCCAACGCCGACTGCCTCGTACTGACCAGCAAGCGCGCGCGTCCATCGCATCCGGCGGTGTACTCCGCGAGTCGTGGAACTGTGCTCTCGACGCCGATCGTGGAGTTCGACGACATCCCGGCCGCGGCGGCGTGGCTGCGCAGCCACCGGTTCCGCGTGCATCTGGCCGATCCGGCTGCGACCGGTACCTATCGCGTGCCGCAGTACGACGGTCCGACGGCGTTCGTGGTCGGGTCGGAGGGCTCGGGGCTGTCGCGGGCGTGGCACGACGAAGGGTTCGACGCGGTATCGATCCCGATGCTCGGCCAGGCGGACTCGCTGAACGTGGCGCTGTCCGCCGGGATCCTGCTGTTCGAGGCGCGGGCTCGGAAGGAAGGCTGGTGACGGCGTTGGGCAGAATGGCCCTGCCATCAACGAGACCGTCGTCAACAAGACCGTCGTCAACGAGAAGGAGCAAGCCGTGCCGTTCGAGCCTGGCGAGGTCGTCGCCCCGTCCGATCCGCGCATCGTCCTGGAGGGCCAGTGGGGCCATCAGCCCGGCGTGGCGGTCACCGTCAACTCCGGTTCGCGGATCTCGTTCTCGTACGCCGGTGAGCGGGTGCAGCTGCTCTTCGACACCGACGGTCTGACGGTCGCGCCGCACGTGTGGATCACGGTCGACGGCGGCGAGCCGGACCTGCACGTACTGGACGAGCCGGTGATCGAGTTGTCGGGTTCGGACAGCCGGCACCAGGTGTCGGTGGTGGTGAAGGACGTCAACGAGCACGCCAACCGATGGAACCCGCCGTTCGGGTGTGCGGTCGTGTTCGCCGGCCTGGTGCTAGACACCAGGTCCGTGCTGCGGCTCAGCGGCCGTCCGGGCGGTCCGCGGCTGGAGTTCTACGGCGATTCGATCACGCAGGGCGTGCGGGCGCTGAGCGAGCATTCGGAGTCCGAGGGCGCGGACGGTACGGCAACGTACGCGTATCTCACTGCGCGCGCGTTCGGCGGCACGTCGTACCAGGTCGGCTTCGGGAGCCAGGGGGTCAGCCGGCCGGGCAACGGCGAGGTGCCGCCGGGAGTGGACTCGTTCGGCTGGAACTTCGCCGGTTCGCCCGCCGAACGCGTCGAGCCGTCCGACGTGGTCGTGCTCAACCTCGGAGTGAACGACCCGACGCTGGAGATCGAGGAGTACGCCGCGTACGTACGACGGGTGCGCGCCGCCTACCCGGCGACGACGATCGTGTCGCTGACCCCGTTCAGCGGGAAGCACGCGGACACGATCCAGGCCGCGGTCAAGTCACTCGACGACCCGAACCTGATCTGCATCGACTCCACCGGCTGGATCACCGAGGACGACTGCATCGACCAGGTCCACCCCTCGGTCGCCGGCCACGTCAAGATCGCCGCCCAACTGATCCCGGCCCTCGAGCAACACACCTCGCTACGCCGCCACTAGCCACCCCCGCACCACCGCACGCCGCGCCACCGCCCGCGCCACGGCCCACCCGCCCCGCCGCACGCTCGCGTCGTCGTAGGTCCGCGTCGTTGTAGGTCCGCGCCGCCGTAGGTCCCGCCCCGCGCGACAGCTCCGCACGCTCCGGCGCGAACCCACCATCTCAGAGGTTGACCTTCGAGTTGGTGGGTTCGCGCTGTGCATGCCGCGTGCCAACCCACCAGCTGAGCGGCTGAGCAAGGGAGCAGAAGTGCCTCTCCTTCTATTTATGTCAAAAACGGGCGCTTGGCAACAGACTGTTTTTTCGGATTCTCGGCGCCCAGACTTGACGGCGTCGAGAGGAGCAGTTCGTGGTGATGGCAAGCGACGTGGAGACAGCGACCGAGTGCGTGGTGGAGGCGCTGCGGCCGGCAGTGGATGCTGATTGGGCAGTACCGGCCGGAACGATCGAGTGGAGCTGCCGGAAGACGGCCGAACACATCGGGCAGGCGAACCTGCATTGGGCGTCTCAGCTCGCAGTCGGCGCACAGACGCAGTACGTCAGATGGTCCGCGCAGGCTCAATCACTCGCGCCACCCGCCGGCGTACTCGATTTCGTCGAGGCCGCGGGCCGGATCATGGCGCTCGTCGTCCGCGCGACCCCACCGGAAACCCGCGCCTTCCACCCCTGGGGAATCGGCGACCCGGAAGGCTTCGCCGGCATGGCCTGCGTGGAACTCCTCGTTCACGGCGACGACCTCGCCCAAGGCCTGAACTGCGCACTGCAACCACCCGCCGACCTGTGCGACCGAGTACTCAGCCGCCTCTTCCCCCACGAACCCCGCAAACTAACTGACCCCTGGCCCGAACTACGCCGCCAAACCGGCCGGGCCCCCAACGCCCCAACTTCCTGGAAATGGCGCCCAACCCCCCTCAACGAACCCTGGAACCCCACCCCAACCCCCACCCCCATGCCCTTCGAACCACTGAGCACGGCAGAGTAGTCACCCCAGGCTTGCCTAGAGGTTGATGACGACCTTCCCGTGCACGTGGCGTCCGGCTTGAAGCTCGACCGCGGCGCGGATCTGCTCCACCGGATAGCTTGCGGCGATCGGCACCCGAAGCCGACCCGCCGCAACGTGGCCGGCGATCTCCTCGACGGCGCTCGGGGCCGCGCTGGCGCCGTTCGCGGGCGTGATCCCGTCGATCTGAGCGGCGATGGTGGTGATGCGCTCGTCTGGTACGCCAAGCTCGCGTGCCACCTGTGCCGTATCCGTCCCGTGCAGGTCCATCGCCGCGGTGATGCCGGAAGGAGCCAGTGCCCGAACCCGGTCGATCAGACCAGCGCCATAAGTGACCGGCTCGGCCCCGAGTGTGCTCAGGGCATCAGCCGAGGTTGCCGACCCCGTCCCGATCACCCGTGCGCCCGCGAGGCGTGCGAGCTGGACAGCGATCACGCCTACGCCACCTCCCGCGCCGCCGATGAGCACCGTGTCACCCGGACCCGGCTTGACCACCGCAAGAGCTGCGGCCGCCGTGCGGCCGGCGATGGCAAGGGTGGCCGCGGTGCGGTCGTCGACGCCTTCAGGGGTGCGGTACGCCTCGCCGCGCACCGCGCTGGTCTGCACCACATCCACGACGACGTAGTCGGCGACCGCGCGGGACAGCGCGCCGCCGAACACCCGGTCACCGACCGCGAACTTGGTCACGCCGGTACCGACCTGATCCACGGCCCCGGCGTAGTCGGTGCCGAAGCCGCACGGCAGGCTCAGACCGAATCGCGCGGCGGTCTCTGCGTCCGAGGTCATGATCCAGTCCATCGGGTTCAGACCGGCCGCGGTGACCCGTACGCGGATCTGCCCCGAACCGGCCTGTGGCACCGGTACTTCGCGGATGCTCAAGGCCTCCGGTCCGCCGAACGACTCGAACTGGACCGCCCGGCTCGTGGTCGCCGGCGTGCTGACGCCCGGTTCCTTCATGCTTGTCTCCCTTGAACAGCTCGTGAAGCAAGGTAAACGGACTATGCTTCGGTTACCTTCGAAGCTAGCACAAGTGGAGCGTGATCCGTTTTGTCCGGCGCAGAGAGCCGCCAACCGCGCGCGGACGCGACTCGTAACCGCCGGCAACTGCTGGACGTCGCGACGCACCTGTTCGCTGCGGCCGAGGCCGAGCCGTCGATGCGCGCGATCGCCAACGAAGCCGGCGTCGGCATCGCCACGCTCTACCGGCACTTCCCCAGCCGCGAGTCGCTGGTCGACGCGGTCTACAGCGACCAGGTCTCGCGGCTCACCGCCGGCGCCCATGAACTGCTCGCCGAACTCGGCCCGGCCGCCGCGCTGCGACGCTGGATGGACTTGTTCGGCGACTGGATCGCGACCAAGAACGGGATGCTCGACACGCTGCGCGCGATGGTCGCATCAGGCGAGATCGCCCATGACGACACCCGGACCGAACTGCTCGCGGCCATCGACGAACTGCTCGACGCCGGCCGCGCGGCCGGAGAACTCCGCGCCGACGTTCCCGCCGAAGACCTCGCGGCCGCTCTCATCGGCATCTTCACCGTGGCTGGTTCCCCCGGGCGCGACGCGATGGCGGCACGCCTGCTGAACCTCCTGATGGACGGACTCCGGTCCTCCGCCTGCCGCCATCCTCCACCGTGAAGGTCGGTGCCTCTCGCAACAGTCAGCTGTAGACCGGCTCAGCGCAGCGGCCTGGGTCTGCAACCATCAGGAGTAGGCCGGTACCAGCGTCCGCGCCAGTGCGAGGATCGGGCCGGCCAGTGACTCGTCGAGCGGACTCGTCCAGACTTCGACGTACGTTCCCTTGGCAGTGCGGAAGGTCAGTTGGCCGTCCGTCTGCTGCCAGCCCTCCGCGCCGAGGCGCACCGGCCGCGCGAGTCCGGACGATCCACCGTCTTTCAGGTAGCCGAAGTCGAGGGCGGCATCGGAACCCTTATCGCCTGATCGGACCACGACGGACCGCGTTGCCGAGCCCCATTGGCAGGCCAGATGGCCGTCGTCGATGCTGTCGCGCCGAAGGAGCGCCGTTCCGCCGAGCAGGCGTTCGGCGGCGGCTGTCCCGCGGGCGCATTCTGGACGTACGACTTGCGCGCGCGACGCGGGGAGCCCGTGCGGAAGTGCGACAACTGCCTGCGCGATCGAGCGCAGCTCGGCCAACGTCCCTGCTCCGTCGTTCAGCATCCGCAGCCTGATCACCCGGCCACCGCTCCGGAAGACGAGCCACGGCGCGGCCGCAGCTGGGTTCACGGCCCAAGAGCCGGCTCCGACTCCGCCGTCGATGAGCTTGGCGGCGTACCGCACCTCGCGCAGGTACTCGTCGTCGTTCTTGCGGTACGCGTCGAACTGCGCATCGGTCACCGCAATCGCGGACACCGTGACCCGGACGCGGTCATCCGGCTGCGCGACGCTGACAAGCGAACAGCCGTCGGCCAACGGGACCCCGGACGCGAACTCGGCTTCACCGGTTCTCCAGCGGCCGTCGAGACCCTGCTGGACGCGATCGCAAAGAGTCGCCGTCGGTCGCAGCGTGGAGGCCGAAGTAGGTGGAGCGGCCGAGGCAGCTCGGGTCGTGTCGTGGGAGCTGCAACCGGTGAGGGCGAGGAGAACGGCGCCCCAGACGATCACGGCACGGTGCATGTGGTCCCTCCCCAGGGTGAATCCTGGGTCGGAGCTTAGAGGAGGTCTTGGGGGTCGGGGGTGGGTGGGCGGGTGAGGGTCCAGTCGTTGAAGTGGTTTTCGAAGCGGTACCAGAGGTTGTCTTTGCCGAGGCGGAGTTGGAGTTTGCCGGCGGTGACGCGGTTGGCTTCGGGGATTGAGTGCGGGAGGGCGGCGAGGCCTTCGGTCAGGAGGTCGGGGTCTACGTCGTGTGGGGCGTCGACGGCGACGGCCAGGCCGTTGAGGCCGGCGTGGCGCCAGGCGGTGGCCCAGGTGGTGAGGCGGCGGGAGGGGATGCCGGCGCGGTGCGCGAGGTCCGTGAGCTCCGGCGTACCGAGGGCGGCCGCTGCTCTGCGCGCCAGGTCTTGCTCGAACGTCAGCGGTAGGTGGGTGTCGCCGGAGGCCAGCTCCCAGGCGCGGCGGGCGGCGTCGGTGGCGAGGGCGATCAGGTCGCGTACGTCGACGCCGGACGAACGCGGCGGATCGAGCACCTTCACCGCAGCCGGCGCACCTGGCGCCCCGAGCGGCCGCGGCGGCGCAGGAACAGGCACAGACCCGACAACCGCAACGCCGGGCTGGGGGACTGCGAGCTCGGGATCGGCGGTCGCGGCATCCGGTGCGGTGGATGGTGAGCGTGTAGCCATGTGGCGGGCAAAGGCTGCTATTGCGGGGATTCCTGCGGGTGGGGGAGTCCGGGGCGCAACGGGAGTGCTGGTGGTTCCACCGCGGCGGGTGCGGAGGGCTGCGAGCAGGTCGTCCTTGCCACGGCCGCGGAGGAGGAGCAGAGCGAACGGGTCGTCGTCCAGCGCGTCGGCGACCAGGTAGCAGACGGCCGCGGAGTGCTTGCACGGTACGGCGAAGTCCGGGCAGCTGCAGTTCGTCAGAATCTCGCCCGCACCAGGTAGCAGATCCAGCCCGGCTGCGCGTACGTCGTCCACAACCTCCGGCGGCAACTCGCCGTCGAGCAGCGCCGCAACCCGCCCGATCTGCGCCGACATGATGTCCAGCACCGCGTCCCACTCGTCCCCGGAGAACGCACGAATTCGAACCGTCACCTGGTACGGCGTGACGCGGCTGCCCTGCACCACCGCCTCGACCTCGCCAGCGCCGACCGTCAGCTCAACGACACTGCCGCGGCGCGCGTACGACCGGCCGCGCGACAGCCGCCCTGGATCGAGCCGCGCGCGATGTTCGAGCGCCTCCAACCACGCCCGGCCCCACCAGGTCGCCCCGAACGTCCGCCGGCTCCCCGGCCCGCGCGCCGCCGGCAACCCCGCGTCCTCACCCGTCCGCCGCCAGCCCTGCCACGGAACCCGGTCCTCGTCAGCCACCGGATTTCCCAACAGCAGAAGGGTTGTACGCACTTGCCGACCCGGATCGCGCCGGTCCGGTCGACAGCTCGACGAGCTCGGAAAGCTCGGTGTCCGACAACTCGCTCAACCACGCCTCGCCCGATCCGACGACCGCCTCCGCGAGATCGCGTTTCGCATTGATGACCGTCGCGATCCGGTCCTCGAGCGTGTTCTCGGTGACGAGCCGGTGGACCTGCACCGGCCGATCCTGCCCGATCCGGTACGCCCGGTCCGTCGCCTGGTCCTCGACCGCCGGGTTCCACCACCGGTCGTAGTGCACGACATGCGTGGCGCGCGTCAGCGTCAGCCCGACACCACCGGCCTTCAACGACAGCAGGAACACCGGCGCCGCACCGGACTGGAACTGCTCCACCATCTCCTCGCGCTTCCGCACGCCGATGCCGCCGTGCAGGAACAGCGTCCGGACCTGCCGCGCCGCCAGATGCGCCTCGATCAGCCGGCACATCTCGACGTACTGACTGAAGATCAGCACCGACTCACCCTCGGCCAGGATCACGTCGAGCAGCTCGTCCAGCGCCGCGAGCTTCCCGGATCGTCGCTCCAGTGGACCGCGCTCGTGCAGGAACTGCGCCGGGTGGTTGCACACCTGCTTCAGCTGCGTCAGCAGGCTGAGCACCAGCCCGCGCCGCGCAATCCCGGACGCCTCCTCGATCTTGGCGAGCGTCTCCCTCGCGACGGCCTGGTACAGCGTGGCCTGCTCGGTCGTCAGCGGTACGACGACGTCGTGCTCGGTCTTCTGCGGCAGCTCCGGCGCGATGCCCGGATCGCTCTTGCGACGGCGCAGCAGGAACGGCCGCGTCACCCGGGCGAGCCGCGCGGTTGCCTCCTCGTCGTGGAATCGCTCGACCGGTACGGCGACGTCGTGGCGGAACCGGTCGAGCGTGCCGAGCAGCCCGGGCGCCGACCAGTCGAGGATCGACCACAGCTCGGAGAGCCGGTTCTCCACCGGCGTCCCGGTCAGGGCGATCCTTGTTGCTGACGGCAACGTTCTGAGCGCGCGGGCGGTCCGGGAGAGCGGGTTCTTGGCGTGTTGTGCCTCGTCCGCGACGGCCAGGCCCCACCCGATCTCACCGAGCAGCCGGTGGTCCTGACGCACCACGCCGTACGTCGTGAGCACTACCTCGTCCGGCGCGAGATCGCTGAGCGTACGCCCAGGGCCGTGGTAGCGGCGGGTCGGTACGTCGGGTGCGAACCGCTCGAACTCGCGCTCCCAGGTGCCGAGCAGCGTCGACGGGCAGACCACGACCGTCGGACCGCGCCCCCTGAGCTGCAGGTGCAGCGCGATGACCTGGATCGTCTTGCCGAGGCCCATGTCGTCGGCCAGGCAACCGCCCAGACCGAGATTCGCGAGCTGTGCCATCCAGGCGACGCCGCGCCGCTGGTAGTCGCGCAGCGTGGCGCGCAGACCGACGGGGTCGGTGGCCGGCGCAGGCTCCTCGGCCGTCCGGAGTCTCGCCAGCATCTGGGCGAGCGAACCGTCGGCGTCGAACGGCACGAGCTCGCCCTCGGCCTCGATCGTGCCGGTCAGCGCAGCGCCGAGCGCCTCGGCGCCGGTGAGCTTGCGGGCAGATCCGTTGCGAAGGCGGCGTACGACGTCGTGGTCGACGCGGATCCAGCGGCCGCGCATCCGGATCATCGGGCGCTTGGCCTCTGCCAGTGCGGCGATCTCTGCCTCGGACAGGTCCTCGCCGTCGAGGGTCGGGCGCCAGCGGAACGCGACCAGGTCGTGCAGGCTGAAGTCTGGGCCGGTCACAGCGCCGGGCGTCGGAGTCCCCGCGGTGGCGCGGAGGGCGAGCTCGCCGGCGAACAACTCGGTCGGCCACAGAACCTCGATGCCGGTGTCCTCCAGCTCAGTGCTGCCCTCGGCGAGCTCCTCCAGCGCTGTGTCGTCGATCGGCACCTCCTCCGGCGCGGCATCGCGCAGCGCGGCACCGAGCGGCGGCCAGACGCGCGCCCCGCGACGAAGGGCGAGCAGCAGGTCCGTCTCGGCGCGTTCACCGAGAGCCGTCAGCACCGCGGCCGGCGCGTTCCACATATCGGCGACGTCGACGAGCAGGCTTGGATCCAGCCCACTGCGCAACTGCAGCACGGCGCGGAAGTCCTCGGCGGTTTCTGGCGGCTCGATGCGAAGGACCAGCCGCGTCCCTGCCTGCTCGGCCAGCGCGGTCTCGTCCAGCCAGGTGGTCGGACCGGGCAGAGCCGTCGGCTCCGAGGCGGCAAACGGAGCCGCCCCGGGACGAGTCGCCACCGCGGCGGCCGGCGTACGGACGATGGTGTCGGCCAGTGCGTCCCAGAACGCACGGATCAGGTGCTCGGGCTCGATCATCCGGATCGGGCGGGTGCCGGCGAGCGGAAGCGCATGCCCGTACGGCGACATGGCAGCGCCGAGGTTCCGCAGCCAGGCGAGGTCGATCGGGTCGAGCGGCGCGACCCGCCAAGCCCCGTACCCCTCCGGGCTCTGGTCCGGCACCAATCGGCCGCGGCCGATCAGGACGAGCCCGGCAAGCCCGGCAGACCGCCAGGCCGCCCAACTGGCCGACTCGTGTCCTGGGTCGGGAGCTGTCAGGCGGGTGAGAACCTCCTCGATCGACGGCAGGCGAGCGGGCACTGTCGTCCGGCGCACCACCGAACCGCGAGGCAGGACCAGCTCGACAGTCCCGTCGGCCGTCTCTCCGGCGAGGTCGCCGTACAGCGCCAACCGGCCCGCGCGCGGCGGGTCGGCGGGCACGAAGACGGCGTCGAACATGCCCCGAAGGTTACGCCGGGCGACCGACAGAAACTTGACCTGAACCAACGTTGAGGTTGCAGGCTCGTTCCAAGACCGGCGGAACACTCTGCCGTCGGTGACAGCGAGACGGAGAACCAGAGATGCGTGCAGCAGTCGTGACGGCGTTCGGCGGACCGGACGTGATCGAGACCCGTGAGGTCCCGGATCCGGTTCCCGGCGCGGGCCAGGTCCTTGTCGAGGTGGACACGGCGGACGTGATCTTCGTCGAGACCGCGATCCGGCGTGGCGGTTACGGGAAGTTCTTCGACGTCGAACCGCCGTACGTCCCTGGGAACAACCTCGGCGGACGCGTCCGCGCGGTCGGCCCCGACGTGCCCGCGGACTGGATCGGCAAGACGGTGGTCGGCCGGTCGGAGGGCTTCGGCGCGCACGCCGAACTCGCCGTCATCACCCCTGAGGTCGAACTGCCGCCCGGGCTCGACCTGCAGACCGCGGTCGCGGTGTACGGGGACGGCCTCACGGCACTCATGCTCGAGGAACTCGCACCGTCGATGAAGGGTCAGGACGTCTTGATCACCGCCTCGGCCGGCGGCATGGGGCTGCTCCTGATCCAGCTTGCGCACGCGGCCGGCGCCCGGGTGATCGCGGCCGCCCGCGGCGAGCGGAAGCTCGAGCTCAGCCGCGCTCAGGGCGCCGACGTACTGATCGACTACAGCAAGCCTGGCTGGGACAAATTGGTGCTCGAGGCAACGAACAACCGGGGCGCCGGGATCGTGTTCGAAGGGGCCGGCGGCGAACTCGGCACGACCGCGTACCGCGTCACCCGCGACGGCGGCTGGATCTCCGCCCACGGAGCCCCCAGTGGCGGCTTCGCCACCATAGACCCTGCCGACGCCGAACGCCGCGGCATCACCGTTAAGGGCATCATGGACCTCCGCGCCGACTCCACGACCACCGCCGTCACCGGCGCCGACGTCATCGCCCGCGCAGCCGCCGGCGACCTCCGCCCCGTCATCGACCAGACCTACGACCTGGA
Organism: Kribbella sp. NPDC048928; assembly: GCF_043197975.1. NCBI lineage: Bacteria > Bacillati > Actinomycetota > Actinomycetes > Propionibacteriales > Kribbellaceae > Kribbella > Kribbella sp. NPDC048928. Next base: position 21,234 of record NZ_JBICUC010000015.1, read on the forward strand.
CCACGTAGCCCAAGCCCACCAAGCCCTGGAATCCCGAACCCTCCACGGCAAAGCCCTCATCCGCATCGCCTGACCACCCCTCCAGCGCAAACCGCTCCCTGGGAAGGGTTGGGGAGGATCTTCCACCCGATTCGGGACAAGATCCTCCCCGAACGCACTGGGTAGCGCAGGTTAGTCGGTGGCTGGTTCGTCTGCGCGGTCGGCGATGCCGGGCGGGTTGGGACGGGCGGCGACGATGCGGTTGCGACCGTCGCGTTTCGCGCTGAGCAAGGCGTTGTCGGCGGCGAGGATCAGCCGATCCATCGTGTCGGCGACCTCGGGGTAGACGGCCGCGCCGATCGAGGCCGGCACTCCGCTGATCACGGTGCTGGTCGCGCTCGTCGTCTCGACCGCGACGCTCAGTGCGCTGAGCCGGTCCCGGATCCGTCCGGCGACCTCGAGGACTTCGCTCTCGGAGGCGCCCGGCAGCAGCACGGCCAGTTCGTCGCCACCGACGCGTGCCACCAGGTCACCCTGGCGTACCTCGGCGCGGATGCTCTCGCCCACCGCACGCAGCGCCTGGTCGCCGGCTGGGTGCCCGTACGTGTCGTTGATTTCCTTGAACTTGTCGAGATCGAGCATCAGCAGTCCGACGGTGCTCCGCAGGGACTCCGCCCGAGCGAGCTCCGCCGGGACCGCGCTGGCCCAATACGCCGGGGTCGCGAGACCGGTCTTCACATCCGTACCGGCCGCGCGCTGGAACTGTGGCAGCAGCAGATCGCGATGCAGCGTGAGGACCGTCACCATCAGGATCGGCACCACCCACGGGTACGACGCCTGCAACGCCGCGACCGCTACGCCGAGGCCGAGGCCGGCGACCACGACGAGCTGGTCGGCCAGATCGCCGAGCGCGGTCCGCGCAGTGGCGTCCGGTGACGACAGCAGGATCGCGCCGATCACCAGTGCGAAGTTCACCAACCACCAGGTGGTGGTGGCACCCAGAACCACCAGCAACGCCCACGGGCCGGTCGGTACGCGCGGCTCCGTCAGCAGACCGCCCGCGCGCAGCGTGGCCGCAGCCGCGGCGCTGGCGAGGATAAACGTACTGGCCGAGAACACCTTGCGGTGCGCGATTGTTCGTCCGTAGACGCGGATCCAGGAGTAGCTGTACGAGATCGCGACCAGTGCGACCACCAGGCTGAGCGGCAGCAGCAACACTCCGGCGAAGACCCACAGGCTCTTCAGGTTCGTGTATGGGGAACTGTTGGCCGCCATCTCGCGTCGGCGCTCGATTCCGCGGGCAGACTCCAGGTGCAGGATGGAGGCGGCCGTCAGCACGCCGAAGGCGAGCAACTCGGACCGGGACACACCGCCACCGGAGACTGTCGACCCCACGGCGAGGGCGGTGATGATGAGCGCAACCGCATCGACCCCGAGCACATACGACAGTGCGGGGCGCGGTAACGACCAGAGCTTCCACCGGCGGGGTGGCACTAAATTGCTCCGACCGATCAGAATCATGTGGCCTCACCCGGATAGACCTGAACGGTTATTCCGTAATAGTAACTGCCTGTTCACGCGAGGTCAGCACCGGCCCGCGTTTTGTTCCGTCCACCGGACGGCGAAGGAAGGAAGAACCATGGCGAAGATCAGCACCGGCAACGAGTGGTTCCGTGGCGGCAACGAGTGGTTCACCGGCGCCGGGAACGAGTGGTTCCAAGGCGGCAACGAGTGGTTCACCGGCGGTAACGAGTGGTTCCGCAAGCCGGGCAACGAGTGGCTCCGCAAGTCCGGCAACGAATGGTTTGTCAGCGGCAACGAGTGGTGATTGCAGAATTTCTTTACCAGCATTTTACGGAGCCCGATCGGGAGATGTTTGCGCGGATCTCCGGCGGCTCATCCGGCAGTCGTTTCCGTACTGCCGGTCCCGGCCTGGCGGGCACGTGCCCAGGCAGTGCCCGCCAGGAGGGCCGCGCAGGTACCGGCGGCCCCCAAGGTGCCCAGTGCGACCGAGGGGGACCACCGGTCGGCGAGCAGACCGGCCAAGAGGATCCCGATGCCCTGACTGCTCTTCAGGGCGGTGCTTGCGACGCCGAACGCCTGACCGCGCTGCGCGTCCGGGACCGCCTGGACGAACGCAGCGCTGGTCGGTAGGTGGTATGACGACGCCAGGCCGGACAACGCCCACAGTGCGAGGGTCGCCGGCAGGCTGAGCGCGCCGAAGCAGAACACCAGGGGCACGCATGCCAGGACCGCCAGCGGGCCGAGCAGACGCATGCGTTGCTCGGGCTGCAGCTTGGTGATGGCCCACATCCCGAGAACGGCGCCGGCCGGACTCGCGGCGAGCAGGAGTCCCGCTGCGGTGGTGCCGTGGCCGATCTCGTGTGCGTACGGGACGGCGAGGCCCTCCACGGTGACGTAGAACCCGGCGATCGTCGCGAGGAGCACCAGCGTCCGCAACTTCGGCGTCCGGGCAACGAGGGACAGCCCCGCGCCGAGATCGCGGAAGTAGCTCGGCGTCGGCGCATTCGTGTCAACTCGCGGAACCGGTCGGCGGTGGACGCCGAACGCGACCAGCGCCGCGGACAGCAGGAAGGTCAGCGCGTCGAGCAGCATGCCGCCGGACGTCCCGACCGCGACCACGACCGCACCCCCGAATCCGAAGCCGAGGACCTGGCTGAATTGGACGACCATGTCGTTGGCGGCTTTGCCGAGGACGTAGTGGTCGCCGGGGAGTACGGCGGGCAGGGTGGCGGCGCGGGCTGCGTTGAACGGGGAGCCGAAGGCTTGGAGGCCAACCAGTAGAAGGATGACTGCCAGTAGAGGGAGGGCCTGGATTGCCATGCAGGCAACGAGGACTGCCCGGGCCAGGTCGGTGACGATCATCACAGTGCGGCGGGGGTAGCGGTCGGCGAAGCCGGCGAGGAGGGGGCCGAAGAGGAGATCGGGGACGTACGTCAGCGCGTACGTCAGCGCGGTCAGCCCGGCGGACTCGGTGCGGTCGAAGACCAGTACGGACAGGGCGACGCGGGCGATCTGGTCGCCGGCCACGGACAGCACGCCGGCCAGGAACAACGCCCGGAACTCCGCATGCCCGAAGACGTCGCGCCAACGCGCACGTTCGATCACCCCACCCGCCATACCTTGCAGATTAACCACATTCCGTGGCCTGACACCTCCCGACCGTGATCGGTTCGGGTCTGCGGCGGTACTTCAAGGGTTTGCCTGCGGCGCATCAGTGCCAGATCCCGTCCGGATCGGGGACCCGGTGGCGCAACATTTGGGTGAACGTTCTACTCTGGAGATCTCCGGTGGCGGGGTCTGGGCGGGGCGGCCCCGACCCTGCCACCGGAGCTCTTCTTTGCCGGCCCCTCGGTGGCCCGGCCCGCCGGAAACTGTCGGTGGCACCCGGTAGCGTTCTCAGTGCCAGGGGCGGCTCCTGGACGTGCTTCCTTCTCCTCTACCAGGCAAGTAGCGCGTCCGCTCTCCGCCCCTGGCGCCTTCGTCCCGACAGCTGGGGAGACGCGATGCCGGACCGATCAAGCGATCCGCGGGCCGCTGTTCTGCTGCGCCGCCGGCGGCTGGTCGACTCCACTGCGCTCACCCCACCGGTCCGGCGGTCCGCGTGGCAATGGTTGCGTCGCCCGTTGACGATCCAGGCGGGACTGTCCGCGTTGCAGGCCGACCTGGTCCAGCGCGGCCTGCTGCTCTCGGTCGGTCTCTATCGGTACTGCGCTTCGCTGTCGGCGCCCGCACTGGCCGGATTCGGCGGTGCGCTGCTCGACCTGCTCGACGCCGAGTCCGGGTTCGACACCGAGCACACGCCGCTGTTCCGCGGCTTCCCGGAGAGCGTGCCGGGCAACACCGAGACCTTCTACGTGAACAGGGTCTTCGCACGGTTGCTGCAGGAGCCGGAGCAGCCCTGTGTGCTTTGTGGCGACACCACGTCGGTGCATGCGGTTTCGCCGTGCGCGCACCTGGTCTGCCGTACGTGCTGGGACGGCTCCGACTTCAGTGCCTGCCCGCTGTGCCTGCGCCGCATCGACCCGGACGACCCGTTCCTGCAGCCTTCGGTCGACGAGGACCGGCCGGCGCACGTCCGGTCCGAGCGTCTGCGGCTGCTCGCACTGGCCACGGCCGATTCGGTGCGCCAAACGATCGAATCCCTGCTGGCGCGGCGCGCTCCGCTGTCCGCCGCGGATCGCGCGGATCTCCAGGTCCTGCTCGACGGCGCCGCCTCAGCCTGGCTCCCGGACGACATCCCGGTCCGGGAGACCCGGGCGCTCGTCCTCGCACACTTCCTGCCCGCGGAGCCGGAGCTGATCGACCGCACTGACACCGCAACCGATGTGCTGCGGCTGATCTACGCGTTGATGGACGCCGATCCCGGGTTGCGGACACCGCCGGCCCGCCGCCGATCGTTGCCGCGGGCAACACGACGGTTGCTGCTGCAGCGGCTCGACCGGATGCCGGTGGAGACCTTGGTCGAGGACCTGCTCCGGCACGAGCGAGCCTGGAAGCGGATCGCGGAGAACCTGCATCCGTTCGAGTTCGCGGCCTGCTTCCCGGTCGCGGCACTGGCGTTCGCGATCGTTCGGCGGACCGATCTCGACCTTGGGACCGCGGCCGGGCGGGCGGTGGCGGGCGAGGCGTCGCGGCATCCGCTGGTGCGGGTCGAGGACGGGCGCCTGGTCTTCACGACGTACCACTCACGCGTCGAGGGAGCGTTCGTGCAAGGGCGCCCGGACCAGGCGCTCGATCTGCTGCGCCAACGACCAGGCGAGCTGGTACGTCGACTTGTGCAACTGGCCCGAATGCTGCCCCCGGAGCAGCACGCCGCGCTGATCGAGGCCCTGACGACCGCGGTCTCGGACGTCTCGCCGGCCGTGATCACTGCCGCGCTCGGACAGGTCAGGACGCCGCCGGGCGATCTGCGACTGTTCTTCCCGCGGGGCGGGACGGCCCGGATCTGGACGTCGGTCGACGACCGCGAGCCGCTGCCCGGTGGGCTCGCCGCGGAGCTCTCTGCCGTACTGATCGGAGAAATGTTGCGCAGGGCAACTGGTCTGCCGCGCTGGCGGCGGGCGTTCCTGGACGAGGAGCTGTCCCGCCTGGCAGCGCCCGGTTCGGAGCGGAGCGCGTCGTCGAGTCTGCTGCGGATGACGCGGGGGAGTACGGTGCCGATCCCGCAGGACGAGCTGCTGCGGCTGTTCCTGCACTGGGTGCAGCCGCGGGACCGGCGGGTCGATCTCGATCTGTCGGTCGCGGTCTTCGACGAGGAGTGGGGCTTCGTCGGGCTGTGCGACTACACGCGGTTGCGGTTCGACGAGGACGCGCTGGTGCATTCCGGCGACCTCACATCCGCGCCAGGGCCGGGTGGGTCGACTGAGTTCGTGGACGTCGATCTGCGCGCGGTGCGCCGGGTCGGCGGGCGGTACCTGCTGCCGGTCGTGTTCAGCTACAACGACGTACCGTTCGACGAGTTGGAGCGCGGGTTCGTCGGGATGATGCGGCAACCGTCCGGCCTGTTCGATCCGGCCGCGGTCGAGGACCGGTTCGACCTGTGCGGGCCGGCGAAGATCCTGTTGCCGTTCGGCGTCGACCTGCACGCCAAGGACCTCCGTTGGTACGACGTGAACCTGAGCGCGGCCGGCTACGGCCACAACATCCGGCGGTTCGGCGGTCAGCTCGGGCTGATGGCGGCAACGCTGGAGGAGGTCCACGGGGCGGGCGACCGGGTCAGCCTGTGGGAGATCTGCTGCTGGCACGCAGCGGCGCGTACCGACGAGATCGCGGTCCGTTGCGCGGACGGCTCCGTGGTCGGCTATCGGCGCGGCGCGGGTGAGGAGCTCGTGGACTTCGCACGCCGGGTGACCGCGCGGCTTGAGCCGGACAAGACGTGGGACGAGGACTCCGCCGCCCGCGCGGATTTCGTCGCGGTGCTCGCCGGAGACGTCGTGACCCGCCCGGGGGCGGAAGTGTACGCGCTGCATCCGCGCCTGCTGGACCCTGCGAGCGTGGCGCTGGTCGACGCGCCGCACCTGCTGGCGGCGTTCGCCCCCGACAGCCGGGCCCGCGCGAGCGTACGCGCGATCTGACACTCGAGGGCGGGTGGCAGAGCCCCTTCACCCGGGAGTGTCTGAAAGTCGACTGAGAGGTTTTTGACAATTCGGTGACGGACGCGAGTCCGGTGCTTTGGTGCGGTCCCGCGCAGGAGTACAACGGAATTGGCGAAGGGAGCCACGAATGACGTACGACGTGGTGGTGCTCATCGAGCGGGAGATGAGCGAGGGCGACGCGCGCCGCGTTGCCGCCCTGTACGCGAAACGCGAGGAATCCGTCGACTACCACCTGCTGGTCTCCAGTCATCCGGAGAGCGGGATCGGTGGACCGATGGCGTTGCTCGGCTCGACGTTCGCGGACGTGGCCGGGATGACCGGCTCGGCGTCCGTGATCGGCTCGGCGCGGAGTCCGTCGGCACGGGTCAGCCCCGCGGGTGCCGGCCGGACACCGACGGCGACCTTGGCCGACCCGGCGGTCGATCTCGCCTCGGTGATCGAGCACAGCTCACGGCTGCTCCGGACGGCGAGCGGTTATCCGGTGCACGTCTCGATCACGCACGGTGAGATTCTGCTCGCGCTGATGCAGATGGTGAAGTCCACCAACAGCCAAGAGGTAGTGGTGGTCGCCTGGCCAGAGACCGCGGCCCGCTTCGTGTGCTCCGACTGGACCACGAAGGCCCGCAAGCTGCTCAAGGTCCCGCGCGTCCGCGTTCTCGAGCACGACCGCTGACCCGGACTGGCGACGTCGCTCGCTGAGCTGTACCGCCACGCAGGCAGAACCCGGGATTCCGGGCCTGGAGAGCGTTTGCCGACCGGGTTCTGCCTGCGTGGCGGTCCAGGATCACCGAGGTGGCTGGTGCGGGAGGCGGACCTGGACCGTGGTCTCGCCGGGGTGGGACGTGATCGCGATCGTCCCGCCGTGGTGTTCGGCAACGATCCGCTGGGCGATGTCGAGGCCCAGACCGGTGCCCTTCCCGACGTCCTTGGTGGTGTAGAACGGCTCGAACGCGCGAGCCGCGACCTCCGCGGGCATCCCGGCGCCGCTGTCGGTGAACTCGACCACGATCCGGTCGCCCTCGGCCCGCACACCGATCCGCAACGTGCCCGCGCCGTCCATCGCGTCGACCGCGTTGTCGATCAGGTTCGTCCAGACCTGGTTCAGCTCACCCGCGAACGCGTCGATCCGCGGCAGCCCGGTTCCGTACGCGCGCACCACCTCGACGCCGCCGCGGAGCTTGTGCCCGAGCATCACCAGGGTGCTCTCGATGCCTTCGGTGACGTCGATCGTCTGGATCGACCCGCGGTCCATCTGCGAGTACGACCGCACCGCCGCGACCAGTTCGGTGATCCGCCGCGTCGACTCCTTCACCTCACCGAGCAGCGTGGTCGCGGACAGCGTGCTGGCAACCCACTCCAGCCCGGCTCCCAACCCGTCGCCGAGTACGTCGGCGGCGCGCTCGCACCACTCCGGAGTGGCCCCGCCGGCCGCGAGCGGAGGCGCGATGAACCACGAACGCTCGACACCGTGGTCGTCGAGCCAGTCCGAGATCGTGTTCTCGTGATCGGCCAGGTCCACCGGATCCGGCGCGGCCGTACTCGTCCCGAGCTCCAACCGCAGCTCGTCGAGCGCACTGAACTGCGCCGCCGTGGCGTCGCCCTCCGCGAGCCCGCGCAGCGCCGACAGCAGCGTGACGCACGCGGTGTCGAGGGCGCTGACCGAACGGGACGCGGCCGCAGCCGGATTGTTGATCTCGTGCGCCAGCCCGGCCGCCAACGTACCGAGCGTGATCAGCGATTCCCGCTGCCGCGCGGTTGACTCGATCGCCCGCGCGGTCCCGTACACGCCCTTGATCAGGTGGCCCCCGAGCGGGAACCAGTCGTCGATCCGGTCCCGCAGTACGTCGGTGGGCACCCGGAGGAGCCGTCCTGCCGCGAGCCCGCGCCCGCTGGCGAGGTACAGGCCGTGCTCGTCCCATGCGCGGAACCCGCCGGCCCAGCGACCCGGGACGTCCATCTTGCCCATCACGGTGTCCTCGCGACCGATCTTGCGGTGCAGCGTGATCGCACCGTCGACGAGCACCCACCAGAAGTCCGCCGGCTCACCCTCATGGAACATGTCGGCACCAGGCACGATCGGCACCTCGGTGCTGCCCGCGATCAGCTCCTCGAGTTGCGCGTCGCTGACCCCGGCGAAGAGCGGGAGGTCGCGCAGGTCCCCGGCGTCCATCAGACGCTCGCCAGGTAGCGGTGCACGAGATAGATCGACATGGCGCCTTCGCCGACCGCCGACGCGACGCGTTTCATCGAGTCGAGCCGTACGTCGCCGGCCGCGAACACGCCCGGCACGCTGGTCTCCAGCGCGTACGGCGGCCGGCGCAGCGACCATCGATCCTGCGCAACCAGCTCCGGGCCGGTAACGACGAATCCCAACGCATCCCGTACGACCGAGTCGCCGAGCCAGTCGGTCCGCGGGATCGCGCCGACGAAGATGAACAGCCAGCCGGCGAGCACCTCCTCGACGCGCCCGGATGCGCGGTCGGCGAGCGTCAGCCCCTCGAGATGACCGTCGCCGCGGCAGCCGACCACCTCCGTACGGCAGCGGACCTCGATGTTGGCGGCCTTGGTGATCTTGTCGATCAGGTAGCGCGACATCGAGCTCTCGAGCGTCTCGCCGCGGACCAGGAGCACGACGCGCTTCGCGTACCGGGCCAGGTTGAGCGCCGCCTGGCCGGCCGAGTTCGCCGCGCCGACGATGTAGACCTCGTCATCCTGGACCTGGACGGCCTCGCTCGCCGTCGCGCCGTAGTACACGCCGCGACCTGTGAGGCTGGACAAGCCTTCGACATCGAGGGTGCGGTACGAGACGCCGGTCGCGACGATCAGTGCGCGGGCCTCGATCTCACCGGCTCCTTCGAGCAGTACGGCATGCACCGGTCCGCGGGACTCGACGCCGACGACCGACCGGGCCAGCACCATCTCCGCGCCGAACCGGGACGCCTGCGCCACGGCGCGCTGGGCCAGGTCGGACCCGGTCAGGCCGCGCGGGAAGCCGAGGTAGTTCTCGATCGCGGCACTCAGCCCGGCCTGTCCGCCCGGGGCCTCGCGCTCGACGATCACGGTGCTGAGGCCTTCGGACGCGGCGTACACACCGGCTGCGAGACCGGCCGGGCCGCCGCCGACGATGCAAACGTCGTACAGCGGCTGCTCGGCGCGGGTGCGCAGACCGAGTGCGGAGGCGAGGTCGAGCGTGCTGGGGGAGCGGAGCGTGTCGCCGTCCGGGATCAGGACCAGCGGGAATTCGTTGTCGGCGGCATCGGCGAGCTCCTTGAGGCGGAGGCCTTCGGCGTCGCGCTCCACGTCGTACCAGTGGTACGGCACGTGGTTGCGGGCCAAGAAGGTCTTGATGTCGTGGGCGCGGTCGGACCAGCGGTTGCCGACGATGCGTACGTCCGCGGTGTGCTCGGGGTTGGCCTGCTGCCAGTCGCCGAGCAGGTCGTCGACGACCGGGAACAGCTGGTCCTCGGGCGGGTCCCACGGCTTCAGCAGGTAGTAGTCGAGGCCGATGTCGTTGATCGCGTGGATCGCGACCTCGGTGTCCGCATACGCGGTGAGCAGCAGGTACTTCGCGCTCGGAGCGTGCTCGCGGGCGCGTTCGAGCAGCTCGATGCCGGTCATGCCCGGCATCCGCTGGTCGGTCGCGATCATCGCGATCGGCTGGTTGCGCAGCGCGAGTCGGGTCAGTGCGGCGAGCGCCTGGTCGCCAGAGGTCGCGCGGACGATCAGATAGTCGTCGCCGTACCGTCGGCGCAGGTCTCGGGAGATGGCGGCCGAAACCATCGGGTCGTCGTCGACAGTGAGAATCGCAGGTTTGCTCACGCGGTGCCCCCCACAGCAGTGAAGCGATCCCGTCAGAATGCCATGGGATCGCCTCAGTCCTCTATGAGCGCCCGCAAGGTTTCCTGTTCGGAGTCGGGCACGTACCCGGCGTAGTAGTCGAACATGTTCTGGCGGGCGATCCGGGCCGCGGCGTGGCCGTTGCCAGCCCGGATCGCGTCCACGACCTCGGCGTGGTGGTGCAGCGACTCGAGCATCAGGGCGCGGCTGTTCGGGGCGTGGGCGATCTTGTCCGAGATCAGTCCGAGGACGACGCCACGGACGACCTCGTTGCAGGTCTGGATCAGGGTGTTCCGGCTGATCTGCGCGATCAGCTCGTGGAACGCCAGGTCGGCCTCGCCGAACGCGTCGAAGTCGACCTCGATCGCGTCCCGCATCGCGACCAGCGTCGCCTCGAGCTCGTCGAGCTGCTCTGCGGTACGGAGCCGGGACGCGACCTGGATCGCGGCGCCGTCCATGATCATCCGGAACCCGATCAGCTCGCTCAGGGTGACCTCGTCCACCCTGGCCAGCCGGGCGACCTGCTTGCGGAGCGCGGCCTGGGAGAACGGCAGGATCTCCGGGCCGTTCGGGTCGCCGGGCCGGGAGCGGACCATGCCGTTGCTCTCCAGCACCCGCAGCGCCTCGCGCACTGTCGACCGGCTGACCGCGAACTGCGCGACCAGTTCACGCTCGCTCGGCAGCCGCTGACCGGGCGTCAGGTCACCACGGGCGAGGGCTTCCTCGACCTGCTCGACGATCCGCTGGTAGGCGCGGACGGGCTGCACGGGCTGAAACTGCGGACCCTTCGGCATCTCGGCACCCCAATCGTCTTGACACAGCGGTGTGGTCCGACAAACCTAGTGGCCCACTGATACCTAGTCCACTGGTCTGACCAGTCACATCCGGGCGGCGAAGTCCGCCGCACCGGCGTGGCCGAGGCCGTTCAGCGGGACCCGGGCGGTCAGAATGCGGCGACAGTTCGAGGCACTGGAGGAGTTCTCGTGAAGTTTCCAACCCGTGCGGTCGCGCTCGCTGCTACGGCTCTGCTCGCCGTGACCGCCTGCTCGGCCGGATCCGGTACGTCGTCCGGCGGCAGTTCGCCGGGCAGTTCGCAGAACCTTTCGATCGGCCTGGTCGCGGAACCCGCCAGCCTGGACTTCACCACCACGGACGGTGCGGCGATCCCGCAGGCGCTGCTCGGCAACATCTACGAGACGCTCGTCAAGCAGGACGACTCCGGCAAGATCGTGCCGTCGCTGGCGAAGTCGTGGACGGTCTCGCCGGACCGCAAGACGTACACGTTCGACCTGGTCGACAACGCGAAGTTCAGCAACGACAAGCCGTTCACCGCGAACGACGCCGTGTTCAGCATCAACCGGGTCAAGACCGCGTGGACGATCTCGCTGAAGAGCGCGATGGACGTCGTCGCCGGCGCGAAGGCGCTGTCGCCGACGCAGTTGCAGGTCACGCTGTCCAAGCCGAGCAACGACTGGCTGTTCCGGATGACGACCCGGATCGGTGCGATGTTCTCCGAGAGCGGCGTCAGCGCGCTGGCCACTGCTCCGGTCGGCACCGGGCCGTTCAAGTTCTCCAAGTGGAACCGCGGCGACTCGATCGTCCTGGCCCGCAACGACAGCTACTGGGGCACCAAGCCGTTCTTCCAGCAGATCACGCTGAAGTACTTCAAGGACGCGACCGCGCTCAACAACGCGCTGCTCACGAGCACGATCAACGTGATCGGCACGGTGCAGGCGCCCGAGGCGCTGAGCCAGTTCACCAGCAACTCGAAGTACCAGGTGATCGAGGGCACGACGAACGGTGAGGTGCTGCTGTCGTTCAACAACTCGCGCCCGGTGTTCAAGGACGTTCGTACGCGGCAGGCGATCCGGATGGCGATCGACCACAAGGCCCTGCTGGACACCTGCTGGGCCGGTCGCGGCAAGCTGATCGGCAGCATGGTCCCGCCGACCGACCCCTGGTACGAGGACCTCACCAACGTCGCGCCGTACGACGTCGCCAAGGCGAAGTCCCTGCTCCAGGCATCGGGCGCGGCCGGCAAGACGCTCCGCCTGCGACTGCCGACGTTGCCGTACGCAACATCCTGCGGGCAGGTCGTGAAGAGCCAGCTGGAGCAGGCCGGGCTGAAGGTCCAGATCGATCAGCTCGAGTTCCCGGCCGCGTGGCTGACCACGGTGTTCAAGAACGCCGACTACGACATGTCGATCATCGCGCACGTCGAGCCCCGCGACCTGGGTGCGGTCTTCAACGCGAAGTACTACACCCGGTACGACGACCCGACGCTGCAGGGCTACCTGGCCGCGGCGGACTCCGGGGACGAGGCGGCGCAGGTCGACAATATGAAGAAGGCGGCCCGCCGGCTGTCCGAACAGGCCGCGGGCGATTGGCTGTTCCTGCTGCCGAACCTGATGGTCGCCGACAAGGACATCAAGGGCCTGCCGACCAACGCGATCACCGAGAACTTCGATCTCTCCAAGCTCGCCCGATGATCCTCCGACTGATCGAGCGCACCGCCGTGTTCTTGGTCAGCCTTGCGGTCAGTTCGGTCCTGGTGTTCGCGTTCATGGCGATCCTGCCCGGTGATCCGGCGCGGGTCGCCCTCGGCGTGAACGCCTCCGACGAGGCAGTGGCCGAGCTGCGGCGGCAGTTCGGCCTCGACCGCCCGCTGCCGACGCAGTACTTCGACTGGCTCGGCGGACTGCTGCACGGTGACCTCGGCACGTCGTACGTGTCGAAGGTGGCGATCGGGCCACAGGTCTTCGACCGCTTCCAGGTCACGCTGTGGCTCGTCGTCGCCGGCATGATCATCGCGCTGCTCGTCGCCGCACCGGCCGGCACGGTGATGGCGGCCCGGCATCGGCAGTGGTCCGGGCTCGCGCTGTCGGCGGTCTCGCAGGTCGGCGTCGCGGTGCCTGCGTTTCTCGCCGGCATCCTGCTGATCGTGGTCTTCGCCGTGAAGCTCGGCTGGCTGCCGGCGAACGGCTGGACGCCACCCGCCCAGGACCCGGCAATGTTCCTCAAACAACTCGTCCTCCCCGCGCTCTCGCTGGGCCTGGTCCAGGGCGCCGTGCTCACCCGGTACGTCCGCAGCGCAGTCCTCGACGTGCTCCGTGAGGACTATCTGAGAACGGCCCGCGCAAAAGGCCTCCGTCCGTTCCAGGCGCTGTGGAAGCACGGCCTCCGCAACGCCGCCGTCCCGGTCGTGACCGTCCTCGGCCTCCAGTTGGCGACCCTCCTGATCGGAGCCGTCGTGGTGGAACGCGTCTTCGTCATCCCCGGCCTGGGCAGCCTGCTGCTCGACGGGGTCTCCAACCGTGATCTGCTGCTCGTGCAGGACGTCGTGATGGTCCTCGTACTGGCAGTGCTCCTGGTCAACTTCTTGGTCGACCTCCTGTACGTCGCACTCGACCCGCGACTGAGGACAGCCTGATGAGGCGGCGCAATCCGAGCCTCATCGCCGGCGGCGTGATCGTCGGCGCGATCGTGCTGATGGCGCTGGTCTCGTTCGTTTGGACGCCGTACGACGCCACCCTCGTCACGCCCGCGTCGCGGCTGCTGAAGCCGTCCTGGTCGCACTGGTTCGGCACCGACAAGTTCGGCCGGGACGTGCTCAGTCAGATCATGGTCGGATCCCGGACGACGTTGTTCGTCGGCGTCGTCGCGGTCGGGGTCGCGGCGGTCATCGGCGTACCGCTCGGGATCCTGGCGGCGACCGTACGGCGATGGCCGAGCGAGGTGATCATGCGCGCCAACGATCTGCTGCTCGCGTTCCCGGCGTTGCTGCTGGCAATCATGTTCGGTGCGGTGTTCGGAGCGAGCACGCTGACCGCGATGGTTGCCATCGGCATCGCTTCGGTGCCGAGCTTCGCGCGGGTGATCCGCAGCGGTGCGTTGCAGGTGATGCGGACCGAGTACGTGCTCGCGGCGCGCGCGGCGGGGCGGCGGCCGTGGCTGATCGCCGTACGGCATGTCCTGCCGAACGTGACGAGCCTGATCACCGTGCAGGCCTCGGTGTCGTTCGCGATCGCGGTGCTCGCAGAGGCCGCGTTGTCGTTCCTCGGGTACGGCACGCCGCCGCCGACGCCGTCGTGGGGGCGGATGCTGCAGGAGAGCCAGGAGTTCCTGTTCAGCGCGCCGCGGCTGGCAGTCTTCCCGGGGTTGGCGATCGCGGTCGCGGTCCTCGGATTCAACCTGCTCGGCGACGGCCTCCGCGACCGCTTCGACCCAAAGCTGGAGGACCGGCGATGAGCGACGTTTTGACGGTGCGTGGGTTGTCGGTGTCTGTACGGGACACGGCGCTGGTGTCGGACGTGGATCTGACGGTCGGGGCGGGGGAGCGGGTCGGGCTGATCGGGGAGTCGGGATCGGGCAAGTCGCTGACCGCGTTGAGCATCCTCGGGCTGCTGCCGGAGGACGTCCGCGCGGATGGCTCCGTACGGCTCGACGGCGTCGACCACGAGCTGGTCGGCGCGGACGAACGGCGGATGTCCCGCGTCCGCGGCCGGGACATCGCGATGGTCTTCCAGGAGCCGATGACCGCGCTGAACCCGACCATGCGCATCGGTGATCAGATCGCCGAGAGCATGCTGATCCACAAGACGCACACCAAACCGGCAGTCCGGACCGCCGCGGCTTCGTTGCTCGAACGGGTGCAGTTGCCGCCCGAAACGCTCCGCGCGTACCCGCACCAGCTCTCTGGTGGCCAACGGCAACGAGTGGTCCTGGCCCTTGCCCTCGCCAACGATCCGGCTCTGCTGATCTGCGACGAGCCGACGACCGCGCTCGACGTCACGGTCCAGGCGCTCGTCCTCGACCTGATCGTGCGCGGCGTCCTCGACCGTTCGTCGGCGCTGCTCTTCATCACCCACGACCTCGCCGTCGTCGCCACGGTCTGCGAACGCGTGCTCGTCATGTACGGCGGACGCGTCGTGGAGGCGGGCCCTGTCGCCGAGGTGTTCACGCGACCCCGGCACCGGTACACGGAAGGTCTGCTCGCCGCGTCGGACCTGGACACGAGCTCGCGGCGGCTGACCACGATCCCCGGCAACGTTCCGCCCGCCGGTACGTTCCCGTCCGGCTGCGTCTTCCGTACCCGCTGCGCGCACGCGACAGCCCTGTGCGAGGAGACACCTGTGTGGACGGGGGCGGAGACCGACGGCTTCGCGTGCCATCACCCCGCACAGGCGGCAGTTGGCCAGCACCCGGGAGGCGCCGATGCCTGAGCACATCCCGACGACGCACGAGCCTGAAACGCCGATGGCGATCCAGGTCGTCGACCTCGTGCGCGACTACGCGCGGCCGCGTACGTCACTGGTCAGACCAGCTCCGCCGGTGCAGGCGTTGCGTGGGGTGAGCCTGGAGGTCAAGCAAGGCGAGCGATTCGGCATCGTCGGCGAATCGGGCTGCGGCAAGTCCACGCTGCTGCGGCTCATCGCCGCTCTGGACCGCGCCACCTCGGGCCATGTGATCGTCGAGGGCACCGACATCACCAACCTCCCGGAGCGCCGGCTGCGATCGCTCCGCGAGAACCTGCAGCTCGTCTTCCAGGACCCGATGAGCTCCCTCGATCCGCGGATGCGCGTCCGCGACATCATCGCCGAACCCCTTGTAGTACAAGGGCATCCGGCCTCGGGCGAACGCGTCCGCGAGCTGCTCGAGGCCGTCGGCCTGTCCGCGGACGCCGGCAACCGGTACCCGCACCAGTTCTCCGGAGGCCAGCGCCAGCGCATCTCGATCGCCCGCGCGCTCGCCCCACGCCCGCGGATCCTGATCGCGGACGAGCCGGTCAGCGCCCTCGACGTGTCCGTCCGGGCGCAGGTACTGAACCTGATCTCCGACCTCGTCGACGAACTCAACCTCACCCTGGTGTTCGTCTCGCACGACCTGTCCGTGGTCAAGCACGTCTGCGATCGCGTCGCCGTGATGCACGCCGGCCAGATCGTCGAGACCGGCTACACCGGAGACGTGTACGCCGCCCCGCAGCATCCGTACACGCAGCGGCTGGTCTCGGCGATCCCGACCCTGCAGCGCGCGCTGTCCGGCGCGACCACCTCCGACCTACTCGCGAACGGAGATCCTGTATGAAGTTCCCAGCCGGCCTACCGATCGGCGAGTCGTGGATCGAGGCACCCGCCACGGCACCGGTGATCTTCCCGTACGACGGTACGCCGGTCGCGGATGCACCGGTCGGCGATGTCGCGATCGCGGAAGCGGCCCTCGACAGTGCGCTCGCCGTCCGCGAAACGGTCGGGCGACTTCCCTCGTACGTACGCCGAAAAGTCTTGCAGAGTTTGCATTCCGCGATGCTCGCGGAGCGGGACGCGTTCGTCGACCTGCTCGTACTGGAGACCGGGAAGCCGCTCGTCGACTGCCGGGTCGAGATCGATCGGACCCTGCTCACGCTGGAGACCTCCGCCGAAGAGGTCGCCCGGCTGCACGGCGAGACCGTACCGCTCGACCTGCTGCCGAGTGGTGAAGGACTACAGGGATTCTGGGTTCGCAAGCCGATCGGGGTGGTCGTGGGGATCACCGGGTTCAACTATCCGCTGCTTCTTGCGGCGCACAAGATCGCGCCCGCGTTCGCGGCCGGCTGCCCGATCATCGTGAAGCCTGCGCCGCAGACGCCGCTCGCTACCTTGTGGCTGGCGCATCTGATGCGGTCCGCGTTGGCCGATGCGGAGGCACCGGAGAGCGCGCTGCAGGTGGTCACCGGCGGACCGGAGGTCGGTGCGCGGTTGACCACCGACGACCGGATCGGCGCGGTGTCGTTCACCGGTTCCGCCGCCGTCGGGCATCGGATCGCGCGGGACGCGGCGCCTACCAAGGTCCTGCTCGAGTTGGGCTCCAACTCCGCTCTCGTGGTCGCCGCGGACGCCGACCTGGACGCGGCCGCCGACGCGATCGTACGTGGCGGGTACTACGCCTCCGGGCAGGCCTGCATCTCGGTGCAGCGCGTGATCGCGGTCGAGTCCGTACGGGAAGCCTTGATCGAGAAGATCGGTGCGCGGATGCCCGAGGTTGTCGTCGGCGATCCACGCGATCCGGCAACGCGCGTGTCCGCGCTCATCAACCCGTCGTCGACCGATCGCGTACGGCAGTGGGTCGGGGACGCGGTGCAGGCGGGTGGATCGATCGCGTACGAGGCACCTGGCGACGTACTGGGGCCGATCGTGCTCACCGACGTACCCGATGGTCTGGCGGCATGGGACGAGGAGATCTTCGGGCCGGTGATCGCGGTCCGGTCGGTGCCGGATGTGGACGCTGCGCTGCGGGCCGTCAACGAGACGCGGTACGGGCTGCACGCGAGCGTCTTCACGTCGTCGCTCGACACCGCGTTCGCCGCGATCGACCGGCTCGACGTCGGGGGAGTGGTGATCAACGACGTACCGGGATTCCGCTCCGACGTGATGCCGTACGGGGGCGTGAAGGACTCCGGTACCGGCCGCGAGGGCCCGCGGTTCGCGATCGAGGAACTGACCACGACTCGGATGGCAATCATCCGCCCGCGCCCATGATGACGGACTACGCGAACTTGTTCCGGTTGGACGGGCGGCATGTGGTCGTGGTCGGTGCGGGCAGCGGGATCGGGCGCGAGAGTGCGCTGGCGCTGGCGGCGCACGGAGCGCGGGTGACCTGCGCCGACCGCGACCTGGCCGCCGCGCGCGAGACCGCTGCGGCCGGTGAGGCGTTGGTGGCGTACGAGCTTGATGTCCTCGACGACACGGCTATCGAGAGTGCGGTGGATGAACTGGAGCCCGTGGACGTCCTCGTGTTCACCGCGGCGACGAACGTGCGAAAGCGGATCCTCGACTACACCGCCGACGAGTTCGATCGGGTCGTGGCGCTGAACCTGCGGGCGTCGTTCCAGCTGATCCGCGCGTTCGGCCGCGGGATGGCGGAGCGCGGACGCGGCAGCATCATCGGATTCAGCTCGATCCGCGGGACGACCGTCGAGCCCGGACAATCGGTGTACGCGGCAACGAAAGCTGGTCTCGTCCAACTGCTGCGCACCGCCGCTGCCGAGCTCGGACCGTCCGGCGTCCGCGCGAACGCGATCGCCCCTGGCGTCGTCGAGACCCCGCTGACCGCGCAGATCAAAGCCAACCAGGGCTGGTACGACGCCTACGCGCAGAAGGGTGCGCTCGGCCGCTGGGCGCAACCGAACGAGCTCGCCGGCGCGGTCGTCTACCTCGCCTCCGACGCGTCGAGCTTCGTGACCGGGAGCGTCCTCGCGGTCGACGGCGGCTGGACCGCAGTCGACGGCCGCTTCGAACCACCGAACTAGGAGTCCGCTATGAGTCTCGCCGATCTGACCGCAACCGAACTGCTGGCCAAGTACCGCGACGGTTCGGTGTCACCTGTCGAGGTCATCTCCGACGTTCTCGACCGGGTGTCGTCGATGGAGCCGCAACTGTGCGCGCTCTACGCGTTGGACCCGTCGGGCGCGCGGGCGGCGGCGGAGGAGTCCGAGCAGCGCTGGCGGGACGGTACGGCGGGAGCGCTCGACGGCGTACCGGTGACGGTCAAGGAGAACATCGCGACGCGCGGAACGCCCGTACCGCAAGGGACTGCGGCGACTCCGTTGGTCCCGGCTGCGGAGGATGCTCCGGCGGCGGCGCGACTGCGGGCGGCGGGCGCGGTGATCTTCAGCAAGACGACGATGCCGGAGTACGGGATGTTGTCGTCGGGGGTGTCGACGTTCCACCGGTTGACGCGGAACCCGTGGGACCTGTCGAAGACGGCCGGCGGTTCGAGCGCGGGCGCCGCTGCTGCCGCGGCCGCCGGGTACGGGCCGATCCATGTCGGTACGGACATCGGCGGCTCGATCCGGCTGCCCGCCGGGTGGTGCGGACTGGTCGGGCTGAAGCCGACGCACGGACGGATCGCAGTCGGCAACCCGTACGCCGGGCGCGCGATCGGGCCGTTGACGCGAACCGCAGGTGACGCGGCGCTGGCGTTGTCGGTGATGTCGGGGTACGACCCGCGGGACCACACGTCCCTTCCGTCGCCGTCCGATGTCTTCGAAGCCGAAGTCTCCGGGCTGCGGGTCGCGCTGCTCCTCGACGCGGGCGTGGGTTTGCCGGTCGATCCCGAGGTCGCCGCGGCCGTGTCATCGGTTGCTGCCCGACTCGAGGCTGCGGGTGCGATCGTCGAACCCATCAGCCCGATCATCACCCGCGAGATGCTCGACGGCCTCGACCGCTTCTGGCGCATCCGGTCCGCCACCGACATCGCGGCCCTCCCCGAGGAGCGTCGCGCGAAGGTCCTGCCCCAGATTCGTACGTGGGTCTCGACCGCGTCCGACCTCACCGCGGCGGACGTCTTCCACGGCTACAGCCAGATGGCCGCGATGGCGTCCGCGGTCACCCAGATCTTCACGACGTACGACGTCATCCTGTCGCCGGTCGCCCCGATCACAGCCTTCCCGGCCGAGCTCGCCTACCCGACCGACGACCCCGGCAAGCCCTTCGAACACATCGCCTTCACCGTCCCCTACAACATGTCTCACCACCCCGCCACCACCCTCAACGCCGGCTTCTCCACCACCGGTCTCCCCATCGCCGCCCAACTAGCCGTACCCCACCACCAAGACCTCCAGGCCCTTGCCCTGGTGGCACACCTCGACAGCCGCCGCACCGAGCAGCGCAACTGGCCAACGCTTTCCTAGCACTACAGCCGGACTCAGTGACCGCAACTCAGCGCACTCCGAGCCGAGCCTGGGGTGCATTTCTTCCCGATTCGGGCGGTGAATCCTCCCCAACCCGCCCCGTCCGGGCCGGGTCCCCGACATCACGAAGTCCTGCTGTAGTACTAGGCTGCTGCGGCGTTCAGACGACCGATCGCAGTCCGGGCGAGCTTCTCAAAAGTGGCGCCTTCCAGTGGCTGGAGGCCGGACGCTATCAAGACGACGGTGTTGTTGCCTTTGGCGATGTACACGACGTCAACTACGACGCCGATGCCATCGGTCTTGCCCTTCAGACGTAGCGCGAGAGTGCGATCGCCGAGGTTCGGAAACGACAGGCCGGTCGCTTCGAACGTCGCCGAGCTGCCGTCCTTCGACGTGCTGGTGAACTTCGGGCATTGCCGAAGTGCCTGGGTGATCGCTTTCAGCGCCTGCACCTGCGATTTCGGCCAAGAGCTGACGGTGTGATCCAGAGACGGGCCGAGGTCACCGGCGCTGAACGATGCCTCCGCCTCGCTGAGCGGATCCCGGTCGCCGAGAGCGTCGAAAACCGTCGCACAACGCTTCGGTGTCACGGTCTCATCGTCGCTTCCCGGATCCGGCTTCTCCTGCGACCAGCCGGTGGGCATGTCGTCGAGCGTCAGCAATGCACGCTTGGCCTGCGCCGCCGAGAGCGTGGACTCCTTCGGAACTGCGGGGACCGTCGGTGGTTGCCGAGCCGTCTTGGTCGTTTCAGTTGTCTTGGACTCACTGGCAGCACCAGGAAGTGTGTCAGCGCGCTCCGGTTTCCCGGCGCACCCGACCACAGCAATCGAACACACCGCTGCAACAGCCATCCACCGCATGCGATCCCCCCGGATCCAATCTGTTCAACACGAGCTAGCGACTCACCTATCGGCTGACGGCGAGCGGTGTTACAGCGAGTTACAGCGAGTTACGGCGAGCTGTGTGGCCGCGAAGGTTGCGGTGCTTGTCCTCTAACTGATACACCGTATCTGTTAGTGGAGTCGAGTTGTGGGGTGACGTGGCATGCCTGTGGTCGTTGCGGGGGCTGGGCCGAGCGGGTTCGGCCAGGACGCCTGGTGGCTGATGCTGGTCAAGGCCGTGCTGATCTTTGTGATTCTGATGCTCCTGACGTTGTTCAGCATCTGGGCGGAACGGCGGGTGGTCGCCCGGATGCAGCAGCGGATCGGGCCCAGCGTCAACGGGCCGTTCGGGTTGCTGCAGTCGTTGGCCGACGGCATGAAGCTGATCCTCAAAGAGGATCTGATCCCGAAGACCGCCGACCGGGTGATCTTCGTGCTCGCGCCGTTGATCGTCGTCGTTCCGGCGTTTGTGACCTGGTCGGTGATTCCGTTCGGGCCGGCGGTGAAGCTGCCATGGAGCGACACGTCCACACACCTGCAGCTCACGGACCTGCCGGTGGCAGTGATCTTCGTACTCGCGATGGCCTCGGTCGGCATCTACGGCATCGTGCTCGGCGGCTGGTCGTCCGGGTCGACGTACTCCTTGCTCGGCGGGCTCCGGTCGAGCGCCCAGATGATCTCGTACGAGGTCTCGATGGGGCTCTCGTTCGTCGCGGTGTTCCTGTACGCCGGGTCGATGTCGACGTCCGAGATCGTCGCGGCCCAGTCGCACCTCTGGTACGGGCTCGTGCTCGCGCCGTCGTTCGTGATCTACGTGATCTCGATGATCGGCGAGACCAACCGGGCTCCGTTCGACCTGCCGGAGGCGGAGGGCGAGCTGGTCGGTGGGTTCCATACGGAGTACTCGTCGGCGAAGTTCATGCTGTTCTTCCTCGCTGAATACGTAAACATGGGCACGGTGTCGGCGATGGCCACCACCTTGTTCCTGGGCGGCTGGCATGCGCCGTGGCCGATCAGTTTCTGGGACGGTGCCAACAGCGGCTACTGGCCGGTGCTGTGGTTCATGGGCAAGATGCTGTTCTTCCTCTTCGTCTTCATCTGGCTGCGTGGGACGCTGCCGCGGCTGCGGTACGACCAGTTCATGCACTTCGGCTGGACGCGGCTGATGCCGTTGTCGTTGGTGTGGATCCTGGCGGTCGCCACGATCCGTACCGTGAACCTGCGCGGCGGGATCGATCGGCAGTGGTTGTACGTGGCTGTCGCGCTGTGCGTGGTCGTGCTCGGTGCGCTGCTGTTCGTCGGCGAGAAGAAGCGGTCGGACGTGGCCGAGGCTGCGGAGTTCGACGCGTTCGCCGGCGGGTATCCCGTACCGCCGCCGCCTCGTTGACCCGGGATGAGTCGATGTCGTCGCGCAGGGTCGTACGATGCCCGACATGACGCCCTCCTCCTCGTCACGGGACGCCCAACCCGTGGGCCCGGTCTGGGCGCGGAACGATCGCCAGCCGCGGCGCCGTACGCTCACCCGCGAATCCATCGTGCAGGCGGCCGTGGATCTGGCCGATCGGGACGGCCTCGACGCCGTCTCGATCCGCAGCGTTGCCGCGTGGCTCGGCGTCCGGCCGATGAGCCTGTACGGTCACGTGTCGAGCAAGGATGATCTGCTCGACCTGATGTTCGACCAGCTCGCCGGCGAGAGCGTGCTCGGTGACGAACTCCCGCCGGACTGGCGGAGTGCGCTCGAAGCGATCGCCCGGCGGACCAGGGACCAGGGCCTCGCACACCCGTGGTCGATCGAGTTGCTGGTCGATCGCATCCAGCTGGGACCGAACACCCTCCGCGTACTCGACGAGTGGATCCGCGCGGTGGCGCCGCTGTCGGTCAGCGCGGAAGAGGCGTGGAACATCGCGACCGCGGTCAACGACTACACCGTCGGCTACGTGACCCGCATCGCCGCCCAGCGCCGCGCCGTCCCCACGGATCCGGCAGCCGCCGGCGAGTGGACCTCGACCGTCAACACGTACCTGACCGAACGCGCCGACAGCGGCGACCATCCGCACATCGCCCCGCTGCTACGCCACGGCTTCGCCGGCTTGCCCGACAACTTCGAATCAGGCCTGGCCTGGCTCCTCGACTCCATCGAAAGGTCTCACCCTTAAGGACTACGGGTGGAGTACGGGCAGCGGGGCGACAGTGAGCGCGACTAGTTTCCTCGCTCGGGCCCTTCAAAGGAGACTTTCGGATGTTGCTGGCTGTACGTACCACCCTGGCAGGCGCCGCCTGCGTCCTCATCACCCTGACCGGATGCTCGGCGAAGTTCGGGTCGGATCCGACCATCTCGAAGGAGAACCTCGAGAAGGGCATCGTCGACGCACTCGAGAAGTCGGTCGGCAAACGCCCGGACGCGGTGACGTGCCCCGGTTCGGTGAAGGCAAAAGCCGGTGAGTCCATCCGCTGCGAACTGAAGGCCGGCAAGACCCGGTACGGCCTGACCGCAACCGTCACCTCATACGAAGACCGCAAAGCAAGCTACCAGGTAAAGGTAGACAACAAACCCGCCACCTAACCCACCACACCATCCAACCGCGCCACGGCTGTCGTCACAAACCGCGCAAACTCGGCATCAGTGCTGAACGTGTCGCTGTCAGCCCTGAGAGCGAGGACGGTGCTGCCGCGCACGACGTACGCCGACCATGTGCCGGACGTCAGCTTCGGATCGCTCGGGTCCCCGAACCGCAACACGATCCCGTCCCGCAGTCCGGCCACCGGCAACTGCCGTGCGAACAGCCTGTACGACTCGTCCTCTATGCTGCCGGCGTACGTCGCGCAATGCGGCAACGCCTCAGTAATCCTCCGCAGGAGCGGGAGTTGCGAAGTCGGCCATGACGCGATCAGTTCGGTGGTTACCTTGTCGTCGTTGGGGTTGTCGGCGCGGAGCAGATAATGCCCGCGGATGCTGGTCGTCGGTGGTGAGGCTGGATTCCGCAGCGGATCGCGCAGCAGTTGGCACTCGACTGGGTCGTACTTGATCGGTATGCCGAGTGTCGGGATGGGATCGGGTGCCACGCCGGCTTCCCAGCCTTTGGGAAGGTCCGTGATCCGCAGTGCGGCTTTGGTTGCTTGGGCGGCTGTTAGCGGGACGACTGTTGGTGTCGCGCTGGCGGTGGGAGCCGGGGTGGTGTCGGGTTGGGCGCTGCAGGCTGTGAGCGCGAGTACGGCGAGCAGCGCGAGGCGACGTATCACCTAGAACTCGCCGTAGACCTGGACCTTGGTGCCGATGGGGGTGTCGGCATAGATCTGATGGATCTTCGTGCGAACCCCCACTGCCCCGGATGTGACCCGCGCCCTGGGATTGCTTGGAACGTTGCTTAGGAGAGCTGGAACAGTCCTGTTATAAGGGCTGTTGGTCTGTTTGAACACCTCTTCAGAGTAGACCAGGACCGGTATCGAGTTCCTCAGGATCGAGGTTCAGACGATCCCTGCTCCGTCAGGCGCACAGCGAGCCGTTCCAGCCGGCGATCGACCGCCTGCCTGGCACGCTCGTGCGACGACGGTAGGAGGTGCGTGTACTGCTCCAGCGTGAAGCCTGGATCGTGGTGTCCGAGGTACTCGGACAGCTCCTTGATGTTGACGCCGTCGGCGAGGGTGATGCTGGCATAGTAGTGGCGCAGCGCGTGCAGTCCGGTCTTGCGGTTCGTCTTGTAGTACCGCCGCCCGCGGCCGTCCGTCGTCGGCGGGGGGATGACGCCGCTCGCCGAGACTGCAGGTTTCCAGACGATCTCATCGAAGAGCCTTCCTCGTAGTGGCCGGCCATCGCGCCAGATGAACAGGAGATCCACTTCGCGGATTTCTCCGTCCAAGCGCTCCCACGGCAGTGCGAAGGTCGTCGTGCCGAAGCGCTCCATGTGCTCCTTGGCGATCGTTGCGTACGAGGATGGCATCGGCACGATCCGCTCGGATACACCACGACGTACGTCTACGACGTTGTCGGTCGGCTGGCCAAGACCACTGACCCCACCGGCGTGGTCAGCGCGACCGGGTATGACCCGGTCGGCCGACCGTCCGTGCGCAGTGACATGAGCGGGGCGAGCTGGGTCAGCACCTACGACCTGCTCGACCGGCTCACCCAGACGAACACGATCGGCGAGTGGCCCGGGAACGCCTACACCTACGATGTGCTCGGACACGTGCTCACCCGCAGACAGCGGAAACACCACCTCTTACGAGTACGACGTACGGGGCAATCCGACCGCATCAGTAGACCCGCTGGGCGCCCGGACAACCACCGTCTATGACGGAGCCGGGAACCAGGTCAAGCTGACGCGGCCGAGTGGAACCAGCTCGACTTGAACGTACGACGCCGACAACCGAATCTCGACCGCATCCGATGCCCTCGGCAACACGAGCCGGTACGTCTACAACGCAGATCGTCAGCTCGCGAAGGTCGTCCTGCCGCGCGGCGGTACCTACTCCTACGCGTACGACGACGCAACCAGGCTCAGCTCCGAGACCAACCCCGTCGGCGCCGTCACGCGCTTCGACTACGACGGCGAGGGCCGCCTCACCAAGACCGTCAAGCCGTCCGGGCGTTCGATCAGCAACAGCTACGACGCCGCCGGCCGCATGTCGCAACGCACGGCGGGCACCGAAACACGCAACTACACCTACGATTCCGCCAGTCGACTGGCCACCGCTGCCACATCCACGCAGACACTGAGCTTCGGGTACGACAACCGTGGACTGCTTGCCTCCAGCACCGATGCATCCGGCAACACCACGTACGGGTATGACGCGGCGCAACGGTTGACCGCCCGTACGGCGCCTGGCGCAGCGACCACGAGCTACGGATACGACACCCTCGGCCGACTCGCGACGGTCCGCGGCGGGATCAACCTGAACTACAGCTACACCAATGGCAGCCAGATCAGCGTCAAGTCGGCGGTCAGTCCGACCACCGGCTATGAGTCTCGCTCATACGACGCCAATCGACGTCCCACCTCATACCTAGGCTCGAACGCCTACAAGATCGCCGCCACCTATACCGCCGACGGGCAAACCGCATCACTAGAACAATCCGAGTCCGGCAACGCAGCGTCCAACAGCACCAGCTACAACTACGACGACGCGGGCCGCCTCACCACATCAACGGTCAGCCAGAACAACGCGGTCGTATCCACCACTAGCTACGGCTGGGATGCCGACGGCAACCGCACCAGCCTCCGATCAAGCGCTGAGCTGGTGTCTGGTCTTCGGCGTTCGTCATGAAATCTCCTGTCCGGTGGCGGTGTATTCGTCGTCGCTGACGTGTTCGAGCCAGGTGGTCGTGGTGGCGGGGTCGTTTGCGTTGTCGAGCATCGCGAGGTGTTCCATGAAGGCGTCGGGTGTGGCGCCGTGCCAGTGTTCCTCGCCGGGTGGGCAGTAGATTGTCTGTCCCGGGTGAGCGGTGACTTTCTGGCCGCCGCGGGACTGGATCCACGCGACTCCTTGGGCGATGCGCAGGGTCTGCCCGAGGGCGTGGGAGTGCCACGCGGTCCGGGCGCCGGGCGCGAACCGGACGTTCGCGACGATCATCCGCTGCCCTTCGTCGCGTGGTGAGGCGATTGGGTCGAGCCAGACGTCGCCGGTGAATTTGTTGGGCGGATTCTTGGTGGTCGCTGGGCGCGGGACTATCTGCACGATTGCTCCTTGGAGTGGTGAAACGGTCAGGGGTGGCTGACGGTGAGCAGAGACTTGATGGCGCGGCGTTCGTCCATGGCGGTGTAGGCGTCGGCGACATGGTCGAGGTCGGTGGTGTAATCGAAGACGAGGCCGGGGTTGATCCATCCGGCGAGGACGTCGTCGAGCAGTTCGGGGATGTAGCGACGGGCCGGTGCCACTCCGCCCTTGATGCCGATGTTCTTCCAGAACAGCGTCTTGTACTCGAACGTCTCGTACAGCGGTACGCCGACGGCGCCGATCATGCCGCCGGCGCGGGTGATGCCCGCGCAGGTTTCGATCGACTGGTCGGTTCCGACGCATTCGAGTGCGGCGTCGACTCCGGCGCCGTTGGTCAGCCGCAGGACGGCCTTGACCGCGTCGTTGCCGCGTTCCTCGATGATGTCGGTGGCACCGAACTCCTTGGCGACGGTCTGGCGGGCGGGGTTGCGGCTGAGCGCGATGATCCGGCGCGCGCCGAGCTTCTTGGCCGCCAGCACTGCGGACAGGCCGACCGCGCCGTCCCCGACAACGGCGACGCTGTGGCCTTCCTTCACGCCGGCGGGCTGAGCAGCGCCCTGGCCCAGAAGTTCACGGCGAACCCCACGGTGGCGAGTGCGAGCATCAGCCACGGCGAACGCTCTGCCGTCGCACTCGATCTGGACCCTGTCATCGTCTGTTCCCTCGTCGCGCGACAGCCGGAGTGTCAGAGTGGTCTTGGTCGGCACGCCCAGTCGAGGGGCCAACGGTCCCGGCCGATCCCGCCGAACGGCCTGTTCGGGCAGCCCACGTGGACGGGTAGGTCCGGGGACCTCTGTCTACCGCAGTCGGGTCTGACGCCTGTGGTCTGGCTCACACCCCGCGACAGAGACTCGAAGCAATCGATGGGAGGCTGTGATGAGCACGGTGGAGCGGTTGGACGAGGCAGTACGGCTGACAGCTCTGTCGGCGTACGGCGTGCGGTTCCCGGACCTGATCGTGCGGTACGGCGAAGTAGTCGTGCTGGCCGGTCCGAACGGGTCGGGCAAGAGCACGGTCAGCCGCGTGCTGGTCGGCGAGCTGGCTGCCGCCGGGGCGGTGTCGGTGATGGGGACGGATCCGTTCACCGCCGAGCTGAAGAGCCGGATCGGCTTCCTGGTCAAGGATCTGGAGACGATGGGCTCGCTGACTTCGCGGGACGTCCTGGACATCTGCGCGGCAGTCCGTGGCTGCGGTACGTCGTACGCGCACGAGCTGGCTGCCCGTCTCGGGCTGGACCTGGATCGCCCGATGGCGGATCTCTCCCGTGGTCAGCTGCGTCGGCTGGGCATCATCCAGGCGCTCATGCACGAGCCCGAGCTGATCGTCTTGGACGACCCGATGACCGAATTGGACGACGAGGCACGTGAGGTCCTACCCGCTTTGCTGCAAGACGCTGCTGCCCGCGGTGCCGCCGTGGTGATGACTGCGCAGTCGGAGCTGGACGCCGGCGCCTGCGGGGACCGGGTCGTGCCGTTGCGGAGGCACGACGATGACAAACAGACCGAGCAGGAACCAGATCTGGCGACAGCTGACGCGAGCCTCGTTCGCGGTTCTGAGTTATGTGACGCCGAGCGGGCAACCGAGGTCGAGCGGAGTCGTGTACACGGCCGGCCACGACAGGCTGTACGTTGCAGCGGCGCCGACGAGCTGGAAGGCGCTGCACATCCCGGCCACGGGGCAGGTCGCGGTGACGGTGCCGGTAGGGCGCGGGGGAGTGTTCTCACTGTTGTTTCCGATCCCACCGGCGACTGTCAGCTTCCACGCGCGGGCGGTGGTGCACCGGGTAGGGCGACCGGACACCGGCTCGTTGCCGCCGGCGCTGGCCAGGCCCGTGCCGGCTGAACGGCTCGCGAACTGCCGGATCGTGGAGATCTTCGCCGAGGACCAGTTCGTCACGTACGGCATCGGAACGCCACTGCGAAAGCTCCGTTTCCCGGCGGTTGCCCGGGCGCGGGTGCCCGTGGGTTAGTGCAGGAGTTGCAGGACGGTCAGTACGACGAACACCACGATCGCGATCGCCCGGATCGCAATCCGTAGGGGCCTACTCCACCACGGCAGCTTCTCGGTGCGCTGGGTCATTTCTTCGTCGGTTCGTCCGCAGGTTCTTCCTCGGGCTGGTCGTGGTGCTCGTCGTGGTGCTGTTCGCGGTACAGCTCGATGCCGAGGTGGCGCAGGATCGCCTGCTCGGGCAGTGCCGAGCCACCGGTACGGCGGCGCGCGACGGCGCGTTGCGCATCCTTCTGGATGCGGCCCTTGTCGAGGTCACTCATGGCCGACTCCCTTCTCACACCTCCAGCACACGCCGGACGAAGCGCGCCCGGCAGGGCACAAGTTCCCGCTCGTCCAGGACCGGACGGCCCTGGTCCGGCGCCGATGGAACTCCGACGATGGCAGCGACAGCGGAGACCTCGCGCGGAAGGACCACATCATGATCACCAGCAGGCGGTGGCGTGTCGACATCTACGTCGACGAGCACGACGACGACCGGACCACGCACGCGGAGGCCCGCGCGCTGTCGGACCTCGCGCACAAACTGCTGCACGCCGCGGCCTCGGACATCGAGGTGATCACGCACCAGCGCGTGCACTTGCACAGCTGATCGTCCCGTGGTGCTCGGGACGTTGGACTCTGGGGAGCGATCGTGACTGGCCGGACCCTCGATTGAACCGCTGCCGTACGGCGGCGGTGTTGAGAGGGGAGGTCCGATGAGATCGAGACGAACGAGTTGGCTGATCATGGCGATCGGCGTCGTGGTGATGGCCTCGGCGACGGCGGCCGGTGCGCCGGCGGTGCCGTCGGCGGCACCGGGAATCACGATCGTGGCGGCGCCGGAGGAGCCGGCGCAGGCCCAGTTCGTGGCCGGTGCCAGTAACGTCGTACCGGCAACTGCGGCACCGGCGACGGATATTGGTACGGCGCCCGTGCGCAGCCTGGTCGCGCCGTTCTACGCGTGTCCGGGGTTCAGCGGTCTTGATGCGCAGAACCCATTGGCGAACCTGTACGCCGACAAGTTCACCTGGGCGCCGTACGCGCCGTACAAGGTGGGGAACGGTGGCGGCAACATCAACTGGTCGCTGAACCCGTACAAGAACGCGAGCTGGTACATGTGGTTTCACTCGCTGCGCTGGCTGGGACAGGGAATCGTTGCCGCTAGCAAGGGTGATCTGACCGCCATGACAAGGGTGAACACGATCGCGTACGACTGGTACCGCGACAACCCGTACTCGTGGAAGGCGAACGTCGGCGCGTGGGAGTCGACCATGCACCGCACGAACGTGCTGGTCTGCCTCCGGCAGGCGATCCTGTCCGGACTGCAGGTCACCACGCTGCCGACGCGATACGCCTGGCTCGACTCGGCGCTGCTGAGCCACGCGCGGTTTTTGACGAACTACTGGAGCGGCGCCTGGAACCACGGCACCGACGAGAGCATCGCCCTGTTCGGCGTCGGCGTGACCCTGAGCCGCAGCGACTACAAGAACCTGGCAGTGCAACGCCTCGCGGCAGGCATCACCACGGCGATCGACGCGCAAGGGTCGACCAACGAACAATCCACGGGGTACGCCTCCTTCAACTACGCGCTCTGGGGCCGGGCGATGGCCGTGCTGCAGAACGGTGGGGTTGATCCAGGTACGACGATCGCGACCCGGCGCGCATTGCTCGCGAAGTGGTTGGCGCTGGCAACGAACTCGCTCGGCAAGCTGCCGCAGATCGGCGACACCGAACTGCAGGCGACGTACCCGTACGCAGGGACGCCGATGGAGTACGCCGGGTCGCTGGGCAAGTCGGGCACCGTTCCGCCGTGGCGGGTCGGTGTGTACTCGAACGGGTACGTGTTCGGCCGGACCGGCTGGGGCACCGATCCAGCCAGAGGGTTCACCGGCGAGTCGGCGTACAGCATCCGGTTCGGACCGGCCCGCGCGTACCACGGGCACAGCGACCACACGAGCATCACGTACACGGCTCGCGGCCGCGACATCATCATCAACGGCGGGTACGCCGCTTACAACGCAGGGGTGTACCGCACCTGGACCGTGAGCCCGAGCGCGCACAGTGTGCTGACGACGCCGATGTCGACAGACGTGAACCCGGTGACGAAACTCAACGCGTACACGGTGAAGACGACCTCGGAGTCGTACCAGTTCACTGATGCTCCGGGTGCGGGGATCAGCCGGGTGCGCAGGGTGCTGGTACTGAAGGACCCGGACCTGATTGTCACCTGGGACAGTGCGTCCGCGAAGACCGCGCAGGCGTTCCAGACCTTGTGGCACCTCCCGGCCGATCAGCGGGCGACGGTGTACTCACGAACGACGGCGGTGGCGATGGCGCCCGGAGACACGACCCGGACGGTGATCTTCCAGGTGCCGTTCAAGCAGGCGTTGCCGGCGGGTGCGATCCTGGTGAAGCAGGGGCAGACCAGCCCGATCCAGGGCTGGACCTACCCGAGCAGCTACGTGCGCAAGTCTGCGCCGACGATCATGATGGCCCGCTCCGGCAAGTCGGCGTCGATCCTGTCCTTCGTCGTCCCGGTGCGCGCGTCCGGCTCTGTCACCTACACCACCCGCTGGTCAGGCACCACGTTCCTCGTGGGCCTGAACGTCGGGGGCGCGGCAGCGACGATCGGTATCACGGGCGGCGGCTCGCTGTACCGGGCCGGTTAGGAGACACAGTACTGGTCGGCTTCGCCGCGGCCACGGCGAGGCCGACCGGCTGAAGACTTTCCTCAGGTCCGCAGGATTGCGAGGTGCTTGCCGATCACTCCTTCGACGCCGAGGCCTCGACGAGATCGGCGCCGAGGTCCAGAGCAGCCCGCGGTGTGCCAGGATCGTTGCCCGCACGATGCGCCACAACCAGCGGCCGAATCATGCCGGTTCCACTGCGGGGTGTCGTTCGGTGAACCAGCCGCGCCAGCGCAGCAACAGCGCACTGCCACCGATCAGGATGGCGGGAATCCAGTACAGCAAGGCGGTGAGTGCGACCGCGCCGAGCGCCTCGCGCCACGAGATCCCGAGCGCGGCCAGCCCCGCGACCAAAGCACCGTCCCGCGGGCTCGCGCCCTGAACGCCGGGGAGCACGCCGGCCGTGCTCGCCGAGTTCGAACAGCTGGAGCCCGAACTGTCCGCCGAGCCGTCGACCGGCGAGTTGCGCCTCGCGTATCGCGGCATCGTGTCCGGCCTCTCGGGCTCCTTGGAATACCCCCGGGGTATGTAATGTTGAACCAGAAAACACCCCGGGGGGTATCGCGAACGGCGCGGGCGTCCCGGTTCGGGAGGAGAGCACATGAGCACCATCGAGCTGACGGCCGCAGACTTCGAGCAGACGATCACCGGGAACGACATCGTCCTGGTCGACTTCTGGGCGGCGTGGTGCGGGCCGTGTCGGATGTTCGCACCAATCTTCGCGGCGGCCGTGGACCAGCACACCGACATCGTCTTCGCCAAGGTCGACACCGAGGCGGAGCAGGCACTGGCCGCGGCGGCCGGGATCACGTCGATTCCGACGCTGATGGCCTTCAAGGAAGGGTCGCTGGTCTTCTCGCAGCCCGGCGCACTTCCGGCGCAGGCGCTGGAGCAGGTCATCACCGCCGTACGCGAACTGGACGTGGACAGGGCGCGCACCGTGGCCCGGGGCGCGTAAATGCCGGGCTACACGCTGACGACGGAGGTCGGCAGGCCGTACGGCGAGACCGTCGAAGCGGTCCGTGCCGCGCTGGCCGGTCAGGGGTTCGGCGTTCTGACCGAGATCGACTTGAAGACGGTGCTGGCGGCCAAGCTCGGTGTCGACGTACCCGCGCAGGTCATCCTGGGCGCGTGCCGGCCGCCGCTGGCCTACCGCGCGCTACAGGCGGATCCGTCGATCGCCGCAATGCTGCCGTGCAACGTGGTCGTTCGGGAGACCGGTACGGCGAGTTGCGTGGTCGAAGCGTTCGACCCCGACATGATGGCGGAGCTGAACAACGCGCCCGAGCTGCGGAGCGTCGCGCAGGAGGCCAAGCAGCGGCTCACCGCTGCGCTTGCCGCAGTCAGCGAGGAGACGAGATGACGACGCTCGAGCCGAGCGAGCTGGGTCCGGTCGTCAACCGGATCAAGAGGGCGCAGGGCCAGTTGGCCGGCGTGCTGCGGATGCTCGAGGAGGGGCGGGACTGCGAGGACGTCGTGACGCAGTTGGCCGCGGTGTCGCGCGCGCTGGATCGGGCCGGCTTCGCCGTTGTCGCGACCGGGCTGCGTCAATGCATCGTGAACGGTGACGGGCCGGACAGCGTCGACACCAAGAAGATGGAGAAGCTGTTTCTCTCGCTGGCGTGACGGGGACCTGCTGTCCGAGCTTGATCAGTGCTCGGTCAGGAGGGCACCGACGACGTCCTCGGCTGCCTCGAGCTCGCGTCCGAAGGCGATGACCTCGTCCTCGTCCACCGGTGCCAGCAGCCACAGGCCCGGCCACTGACCGGCGTCCGTCTCGACCGCCTCGGGTACTGGGTTCGCCTGGGCACGGTGCCGGCCGAAGCGGCGGCGCGGGGCCGGGCGGGGCTGCGCTTCTTCTGATCCTGCCCAGGGCCAGAAGAAGCGCGCGGCGCCGAACATGTACGGATCCATCGACCAGCTCATGTCCACAGCCTCGGCTGCCGCAGCATCCCGACTGCAGGGCCATCGGTCCCGGACGAACCGGCCGAAAGCCCCCCGGCACCGGCTCGACGCCCGCTCCCGACACCAGGGACCTTCGGCTGGGACATGGGGGCTAACACCCCTGGGCGCACGCCTGCGGCCGGGCTTCCCTGAGGGTACGACTCAGAAGGCTACTCAGGGGGAGATCGCATGTTCGAGACTGCCTCATCCGGTGGCAACGGCGGCCGGAACAAGAAACTCTGGACCATCGTCCTCGCGGCGGTCGTCGCCGTCGCACTGGCCGCCGGCGCCACCACCGTCCTGGTGATCCGCGCGAACCGGGACAAGGGACAGGCAAGTCCGGGTGCGGGACCGTCCGCCTCCGCAACGGCACCAGCGAACACCCCGACGACGGCACCGGGTCGCAGCGCTGCCGCAGCGCTCGCGCCGTTCTTCACCCGGGCCGACGCTCTCGATCGGCAGCTGAAGGCGGCGGCTGCCGCGATCAATGCCGCCGGACCGCCCTGGACCGCAGCCGACCCAGCAGTCGAGCGCAAGGTGCGAGCAGCCGATCTGCAGCCGGTCGCGGCACCGATTCCGGCAGGCATGAAGCACGACCTGCAGCAGTCGGTCGTCCTGGTACTCAGCGACCTGGCATCGCGGCGCGCCGCACTCACGTCGTTCCAGAACATGCCGCCGGGAACGCCGCACAGCGGTACGGCGAACCTTCTCAGCGAACTCCGCCGCGGTCACGTGGCCGCGGCGCGCTTCGACCGCGACCTCGCGGCAGCGCGGTCGATGGCGTCGGTGTCGTCCCCGATCGCCGTCGTACCGCGAGACTCGCGGCTGGTCGCGGAGGTGCTGCTGCTGGTCCGGTACGTCGAGACCGCCAATGCCGGCTGCGACTCGCGCGGCGGCGCGGTGATCACGCACCTGCCCGCGATCACGTGGGGCGCCGTACCGGACTCTCCGGAAGCCGACGGCACGGCCGGCGGCATCGCCTTCGACGCCGCCTTCGAACGCAACGCCTGGACCATCGACCTGCACGCCTGCTAGGCGCGGCCGGCAACCGGCACGACAGTCTGTCAGCGGATCGTCGTGCAGTCGTAGCGTTCGACCAGCTGGAACGCGCCGCCGTCCACCGAGATCTCGTTGCGCCACGTCATCGTGTTGTCGTCGACGATGTGCCAGAAGAGCTGGAGACGGACCGGCGGGTTCCCGATGCTGCGGAACGTGAGGAGCCTGCCGTCGATGCTTCCGGCGAGCAGCTCGAGGTGGCCGTAGTTGTCCGCGGCGGAGGCGCGGTACTCGCCGGCTTGCGGATCCCAGCCGGCGACCCAGTGCAGCTCCCAGTGCTGGACGAACGTTTCGTCGGCGAGGTACTGGTCCTGCTGGTAGTCGCCGACAATCCACAGGCCGTTCTGGATGGTGTGGTGACGCCCTTCACCGATCGCCGTCATCTCCGGGCTACCTGGTCCCATGCCGCCGGCCCGGACGGTGCCGGTCCAGCGAACGTCACGATGGAAGCGTGCGAGGCGCCGCATCTCCTCACCGGCTCGAATCGGCTGCGGACTCGTGATGGTCATCGCCTACTCCCAAGGTCGATCGCAAGAGACGGTCCGGTTCCACCGCACCGTTGGTCAGGCTGCCGGGTGTGTTGTCGGTCGGGGGGTGGGAGTGCCGTTGGCGGATTGTGGGCCCGGGAGCTGGGCGGCGGCTGCTGTGGTTTCGCGGTGCAGGAAGCTGCCGAGTTCGCCGATCGTGCTCATCAGCGGGGCGGGGAACACGACGGTCGAGTTCTTGTCGACGCCGATCTCGACGAGGCTCTGGAGGTTCCGCAGCTGCAGCGCCAGTGGGTGCGCCATCATCGTGTCGGACGCCTCGCCCAGCGACGCGGCGGCGAGCGCTTCGCCTTCGGCGGCGATGATCTTGGCGCGCTTCTCCCGCTCGGCTTCGGCCTGCCGTGCCATTGCCCGCTTCATGGTGTCGGGCAGCTGGATGTCCTTGAGTTGCACCAGCGTCACCAGCACGCCCCACTCGGTGGTGGTCCGGTCGAGGATCTCGCGGAGGTTGGCGTTGATCTCCTCGGTCTCGGCGAGAGTCTCGTCCAGCGTGTGCCGGCCGACGACACCGCGGAGCGTGGTCTGCGCGATCTGATCGATGGCGGCCGCGACGTTCTCGATCGCGAGCACCGACTTCGCAGCGTCGACGACCTTGTAGTACGCGACCGCGGAGATGTCGACGCTGACGTTGTCCTTGGTGATGATGCCCTGCGACTGGATCGGCCGGGTCACCACCCGCAGCGATACCTTCCGCAGTACGTCGACGAACGGGATGATCAGCCGCAGTCCAGGCTCGCGGACGGCCTTCAGGCGGCCCAGCCGGAACAGGACGCCCTTCTCGTACTGCGTCACGATGCGGATGCAGGAGAGGAGCAGGAGCAGCAGTACGGCGACGATGACGCCTGCGATGGTCATGGGTGTTCCTTCGGACGTGCCGTGCCGGCGGATGCGTCGGCGAGACGGCGGTGGTGCGAATCGGAGGCGGGGTCGTCCCGGAGCGCCGCGACGAGGCAGTCGAGGGTGACCGTTCCGACGACCCGTCGCTCGTCGACGACCGGCAGGATCGTGGTCCTGGTCGAACGCATCATTTCGGCGACCGTGGCGACGTCGTCGTCCGGCCGGACGGCGGTGACATCAAGAGAGATCGTGCCGACCGGGGCGCCGCGCTCGTCGACGACAGGCGCGGATCCGGCCTGCTCGTCGAGCAGAAGCCGCACGATCTCGCCGATCGTGTCGTGTTCGGTCGCTGTCACAGCCGGTGTCGTCATCACATCGCGGACTCGCACGGTCATCACCTGTCCCTTTGCGGAGGTTCTAAGGCCAGCGTTCGTCGCGCCGGCGCGGGACGTCAGAGCCGTCCGGCCCCTTCGCCGAGCGGAAGGCGGCCCGGACGGGGCGAGGCCCAGCCCGTCAGTTGGCAGGACTTTGGTCCTTGGCCGCTGTACGTCGGCGCGCGGAGCTGGTCCCGATCAGTAGGCGACGCCGGGCGGTGACGGCGGGGGAGCGGCTCGGATACGGACCGGTGGCGTACCTGTTGAACGGCTCGGGGGAGTCGCACCGGCGCGTGTGCCAGGCGCCGTTCTGGTAGTAGGTCTCCACGTCCGCGTGGAGGTCGATGCCGTCGTCAGGTCCGGCGGTGTCTCGCGTTGTCATTGGGGGCCGCCCTTCGCGCTGGCGTACTGGCGCACTGCCCCAGACCTCGCCAGGGGAATCGACAGGGTCTCGGCACGACTGTGCCGTGCCGCGCGCTCCGAGCCGTGGGCCGAAAGTCCCGAGTTGACCAGGACTCCGGTCCCGAACGCACCGCCGGGCGGTGGGACGGAAGACCGCCCTTGGACCCTTTTTGAGTTCGCGTCGCTCTGTGACCGTCGTAGGTACTCGCTCGAGCAGATGGTGTTGTACGGCTAGGGATCGCACCGTTGGAGGTGGCAGATGATGCGTTGGCTGTCGAGTCGGCGGGGGCGGCCGGTGGCAGTGGCGGCAGTGGTTGTCGTCGCGTTGGTGGGTGGCCTCGTCGGATTCTTGAGGTCACGGAGCGGTGGGGTCGAGGGTACGCCGTCGGTGACGCCGGCGCCGATCGCCGGCGGTCCGGTCAGCATGGTCGGTCGGGCGCCGCTCACAGGTGTTCCCACGAAGGATCCGTTGCGACGGCCGGCGATCACCGTCAAGATCTCGAACACGCCGGACGCGCATCCGCAGCGTGGTCTCGGCGACGCGGACATCGTGTTCGTCGAGCCGATCACCGGTGGTACGACGCGGCTCGCGGCGATCTTCCACTCCAAGCTGCCCGCGCAGGTCGGCCCCGTGCGTTCGCTGCGCCCGATGGACGCTGCGCTCGTTGGTCCGACCAAGGGCATCATCGCCAATACGATGGCGGAACGCTGGGTCCTCGACTACATCGACCGGGTCTCAGGCCTGGACAACCTCGGAACGCTGCGCGTGCCCGCAGGCACCTATCGTCTGGACGACACCCGACGAGCCCCGAATCATGTGTTCGCGCGCCCCGGCAAGCTGCTGAGTTTGAGCAACCGTACGGCGCCACCGTCGCCGTACTTCAGCTACGCGCCAGGCATGCCACAGTCGACCGCACAACTCAGCGGGTCCCCGGCGTCGTCGGTGACGATCGGGTACGGCGGTACGTCGACCGCGACCTGGACGTACAACCAGGCGTCCCATCGCTGGATGCGAGCGGAGAAGTGGTCACCGCACCTGATCGAGAACGACGGGCAGGTGGCGGCCGACAACGTCGTCGTACTGACTGCGCAGCGTGACACCAGCTTCCCGAAGGCGAAGCCCAGCATGACGATCCTGGACGTCTTCAACGCCTCCGGGCCGCTGAAGCTGCTGACCGGCGGCAAGGTGGTCTCCGGGAAGTGGAGCAAGGGCGGCGTGACCGAGCCGTTCAGGTTCACCACGACTGACGGCAAGCCGCTCCTGCTCACACCGGGGACGACCTGGATCGATTGTGCTCTGACCACGATGCCTGTCCAGGTGAGGTGACGTCCCGGCGCCGGGACGTCGTAACGCCGCGGGTTCTGCCGCGATCACCTTGGTTCTGGGGCTGACCGTCCAACTCGGCCTGAGTGTGCTCTGGCTGACTTTGCTCGTGGCCGCCGGCTCACCGCCGGCTGTGCACTGGTATCGACGGACGCTGCATCTCGGTACGACGGTTCGCATGGACGCACCGCAACGCAGTACCGCGGACCTGTGCCGGCAATGGCGTGACAGCTACGAAGCGTTGCGGCAGGCGCAGACCGATCGTCAGCGGCTCCGCATCGTCATGGAACGTCAGCACTGCCTGGACGAACTCGGCCGCCGCGATCCGGAAGGCCTCGACGCCTGGTTGTCCTCGGCCGCC
This sequence comes from Kribbella sp. NPDC048928, assembly GCF_043197975.1. Classification (NCBI taxonomy): domain Bacteria; kingdom Bacillati; phylum Actinomycetota; class Actinomycetes; order Propionibacteriales; family Kribbellaceae; genus Kribbella; species Kribbella sp. NPDC048928. The sequence continues at coordinate 58,948 of NZ_JBICUC010000015.1, forward strand.
AGCGCAGCGGGCGATCCCGCCCACTTCCTCAAGAGCCAATGATGGTACGGCCGGGCCGGCCGCCTGGATCTACACTGCGAGAAGGAGTGTGAGATCCATGGCCGTCGACCGGAGTTGGGAACCGTTCACTCCGGCGGCGGGCGCGCGCCGCCGGGAGATGCTCGGGTGGCTCGGCTATGTCCAGGCGGTGGGACCGCGGGTTCCGGCCGTCGAGACCCGGAGTACCGGCCCGATTCCGGTTCTGACAGTCCCGGGTTTTCTCACCGGCGACTGGTCGATGATCCCGCTGGCGCGCCACCTGCGCCGCGCCGGCCATGCGACGTTCACCAGCGGTCTGATGCTGAACTCGGGCTGCACGGAGATGCTCGTCGAGCTGCTCGAACGGCGCCTCGAACAGGTCGTCGCCGAGGCAGGCCGGCCGATCGTGCTCATCGGTCAGAGCCGTGGTGGCACCCTGTGCCGGATGCTGGCGGTACGGCGCCCCGAGCTGCTCGCCGGCGTGATCACGCTGGCCTCGCCGCTGCTGCACCAGCTCGCGACGACCCGGGCGCTGATCAACCAGGTCACGCTGATGGCCAGGCTCAACTTCGTCGGATGGCCGTGGTTGCTGACAACGGATTGCCTGATCGGTGCCTGCGCGGAACGGACCAGCGCGCTGCTCGAGTCTCCGTGGCCGGAGGGTCTGCCGTTCGTTTCGATGTACTCGCGGATGGACGGAGTCGTGGACTGGCACGCGTGCCTGGACCCGGCCGCGGAACACGTCGAGGTCGGCGCGACGCACAACGGGATGGGCACGGATCGGCACGTCCAACGTCTGCTCGTTGCCAGGCTCCAGGCGCTCAGTGCGCAGCAAACCTGAGCAGCAGCGTGAGCTCGTCGCCCATCCAGTCGGCGATCCGCTGGACGTCGGGAACCTGGTCGCGGTCGGCGACGACACCGATCGCCAGTTGTCCGTCGTAGCTGAGCACCGTGATGTTCAGCCCGAGGCCGTCGGTGATACCTGCCAGCGGCACCATGGACTCGATCTTCGCGCCGGCCAGGTACCGCGGCTCATGAGACCCCCGGAGGTTCGAGATGTTCACGTTCATCGCCGGTGACAGTGGCGCCCATGCGTTCAGCCGGGTGAGCAGTTGCACGGTCCGTACGGTGAACGCGGGCGGCACTATCCGGATCGTGCCGGTCAGCGCGTCGGGCGCCGTACTGCGGAGATCGTGCAGGGCCGTCAGCATTGCCCGGTGCGCGACACCGAGCCGCGCGGCCGGGGCGTCGACATCGGTCGGAAGCCCTACCACGACGGCGCTCAGCTGATTGCCCGGCTCGTCCGCGCCGCAGTCCCGCAGCGCGACCGGCACGACCGCGGTGAGCGGCTGCTCGGGAAGCTCGGCATGCTCGAGCAGCCAGCGGCGCAGCGCCCCGGCCGAGATGGCCATCACGACATCGTTGACGCTGACCGCGAAGTGGTTCTTCACCTGCTTCACGTCGGCGAGGGACACGCTCGCGGTACCGATCCGGCGATGCCGGGAGATCTGCCGGTTGAACGACGTCCGCGGCGCCCGCGGGACCCGGCGGTGCCGGCGCACGCGCCGTGCCAGCGCGGTGGTGGCACCGATCAGCCGTGCACCGGGCAAGGTGCCGAAGATCGGCAGTTCGTCGGCGCCGGACAACGCCGCGGGCAGCCCGGCGACCGCACGGAGCGGTTGCCGCGCGGCCCCGGCGAGTCCGCGCAGCAGCATCGTTGCCGTGCCCGGTGGCGCGCTTCCCGGTGCGGGTGGCAGGACGGTGCCGCGGCGCGGATGAGCGCTCGCGTCGGTCAGCGCCGCGACGATCCCGAGTCCGGTCCGGCCGTCGGCGATGGCGTGGTGGACCTTGGTCAGTACGGCGGCCCGGCCACCGGACAGGCCCTGGATCAGGTACATCTCCCAGAGCGGCCGGGTGCGGTCCAGCGGACGCGAGAAGATCCGCGCGACCTGCTCGCGAAGCTGCCGGTCGTCACCCGGCGCGGGCAGCGCTACCTCGCGGACGTGATACTCCAGGTCCGCGACGGCCTCGATCCAGTACGGCCGGTCCAGTCCGAACGGTACGTCGGCCAGCCGCTGCCGGAAGGCCGGCACCAACGGGAGGCGTTCCGCCAGCAGGCCACGCAGCTGGCGAAGCGTGAGCCGGCCGCCGGGCAGCGTGGCCGGATCGACGGTCAGCAGAATGGCCGTGTGTGTGCGTACCCGTTCGTTCTCGGCGGCGAGGTACATCGCGCCGAGGTCGTCGACCTGCTGCATGGTCACGGCTGCTCCCGAACCCGTCCGGGTACGGCGTCCTCGGGCAGTCCGAGGTGGTGGATCGGATCCTCCAGGCGACGGCGCAGCAGTTCGGCGGAGCGGCCTGCGTACAGACCGTCCTCGATGCGCTCGTCGAACGTCCAGCGCAAGGGGAGGATCTGCCGGATCCGGATCTCGCCGTCGTGCACCACCGGCGTCGGACGCACTCTGCCGACCACCAGGAACAGTGGGCAGTTGCCGTGTTCGTAGAGATGATGGAAGGCGGCGTCGGTCCTCAGACTGCCGAGGTTCGACACCACGGCCGACGAGAACATCGGATCCGGGCGGCTCAATGCGGGCGGCAGCAGACCGCGCGCGTCGAGCCAGTGGAACGCCGAGACAGCGGCGTCGAGGAGGGGTATCGGCAGTTTGAGGAAGAGCTTGACCTCGGCGTCGGAGGCGGCGCTACCTGTACGAGCCTCGTGGATCGCGGTGTCGAGATCATGGATCACGGCCGTGAGGCTCTCCTGCGGCTCGAAACGCCGCTTGATCATCTGCAACGGCGCGTTGTCGTCGGACTCCTTCATCGCACCGAAGGACAGATAGACGCCGTCGCGCTGGTACAGCCGGCGGTGGGCGACGAACCGGTTCATCCGTGGCCGCGCGTGCAACATCCCCGCGACCTCGTGCAGTACGAGCACGAAGAGGCTGAGCCGCGGTCCGCCGGCGGCGTTCCAGCGCGCGACCCAGTCCTGCGCCGCGGTGATGTCGACGAGTTGCTCGAAGTACACCGTGGATTCGTTGCGGTGCCGCATGATGAACGGCATGATCGCCCGCTCGTCGGGAACATCCGTGACGAGCCGGCCGTCACGGCGTCGCGTTCTGGTTCGCATGAGGCCCTCCCTCTGTCTCGACGGTGAACGTTCGCGACGTTCCGGAGTAGGGCCGAAGGACCTGCGCGCGGGCCTTTCCGTGACAACGGATCCGGTACTCACCAGTCGCGTCGCGAGGCACCGTCCAGGTGATGACGGCTATCTGCCCGGAACGTGTCCGCCGCCACCGGAAGGTGGTCGACCAGTCGCCGTCGTCGGCCACGGTCTGCCAGCCGTCGGGGATCCGGCGCTCGACCTCGAGGTAACTGCCATTGCGGCGCAGGTCGTTGTTCGGGTACGCCGCGGCGAAGATCGCGGTGGCGGTGTCGCCCGGCCGGTACCGGGACCGTGGTTCGACCAGTACGTCGCCGAAGTCGCGTCCTGGCGGCGGCTCGTCGCGGGGGATCCGCGGCCGGGCGGGCCGGACGCGTCCGGTGAGATCCGGCTCGGGGACGCCGGAAGGTACCGGCTTTCCTTCCCTCATGGCGGCAGCGAGTTCGCTCGCGACTTGTTGAAGTGCCGGTAACGTCCAGCGGCCGAAGAGGGTGCTGCCGCCCTCGTATTGCTGCGTTTCGTACTCCTCGGGCGTCGTGACGTAGTGCAGATAACCGTTGCTGTAGCCAACGACCAGAACGTCGGTCAGGTCCGCGCCGACGATTGCGGCGACCGTACGACGCAACCGGAGGCCCGCGACGATCGTCACTTCGGCCGGTACGCCGAGCAGGTACAAGTGCCCGATCCGCAACAGCTGCACGGGCCCACGACGCGCGACGTAGTGACCGCGCAAGCCACCCACGACGAGTGCCTTGGGCGCCTGGACGTCGCGCAGCGCGGGCAGTCGGCTGTAGATCGCCGTCGAAATCGTGTCCCAGAAGGGATTGCGGCCCTCGTGAAACCCGCGGAACGCCGGACCGTCCTCCTCGCTACCGGCCAGAGCAGACGCGCCACCGACCGGCGAACCGGTGCGATGAGTGCGACCGTCGCCGGTGAACTCGGGCCGGACGAGGACGTCGCTGAGGTCCACGTGGGTGGTACGGTGATCGACGCCGTCCGCCAGCACAACGCCCGGCGCGTTCATCAGCCGGGCGGCGGCTTCGTACTGGCGGAGGCCGATCATCCGGGTGTTCTCGACCTCGTCGTCGGTCGGCCCGTGTCCGGGGCGCAGATCGAGGTTCGGGGTGAGGTCACCGGCGTTGGTCTGTGCGAAGGCTGCCACGAAGTCGGCCGGCCGCCGGTCGCGGTAGTCGACGCCATCGATCAGACGTTCCCAGTGATAGGCGGCGTACCCCTTGTTGTCGCCGCTGATCAGCGTGTTCGTGTTGGTCATGCTGGTGTTGTGCACGCCGAACCAGTTGATCGCGCCGACCGGCACACCGTCGCGCTCGATCCGTAGCAGAGTGGTTTGCGGGTCGACGGCGTCCGGGAACCAGGCCCGGTCCGCGGCCGGATTGTTGTCAAAGGCAACCTGTGAGCGGTTTGCGGCAGCGTCTTGCAGCTCGCCGTGCGCCAGCGTGAGAACCGCCGGCGCGAGATCGTCGTGCGCCCGGACGACGGCTTCGGTCATCCCGTCGACGATTGCGGCGAACGTCCGCGGCCGGAAGCCGCCGGTGTTCGAGTGATACAGCCGGTGGTGCGAGTAGCCGCCCGGTCCGCAGTGCGTGTGCGTCGCGGTGATCAGCGTGTTCTCCTCGGTGTACAACCCGCCGTACGTCCGTCGCAACCTGCCGAGTAGGGCGCGGCAGACGCTGTCGAACACCATCGGCAGCTCGTTGACGACGAGCAGTACGCGGCGGTCGCCGGCAGCGATCACGAACGCCCGTGATCGCAGCCTCAGGTGGATGCCGTCGCTACGCTGCCTCGACTTCCCGTAGCCCAGCAGACCGGTGTCGGCCGGCTCGCCGGTGATGTCCGCGATCCCTCTGCCACACAAGAATCCGGTGCCGATCGCCGCCATCGTGTTCAGGCCTGGTTCGCGGTCAGGGCCCTCAGGCTCTGCCAGAGGACCTGTTCGCGGTCGGACAGCAACGAGGCGATCTTGCCGAGCGCACTGTCGACGCCAGTGCGTGTGACCAGGCCGGTGCCGCGACCGCGGGTGATGACGGTTCCGGCGTACAACTCGTCGGTCGACGCCTTTTCGACAGGTACGGATTCGCCGGTGAGCGCAGACTCGTCCACCTGGAGCCGTACAGCCTCGAACACCTTCACGTCGGCCGGTACGACGTCGCCGGTCTGCAGGAGCGCCACGTCGTCCGGGACGACCTCGGCCGGGGGTACGACGGTTGTCTGCTCACCTCGTCGTACTGTCGCGTCCGGCGCCGCCAACCGGTTCAGCGCGGTCAATGCGTGCTCGGCACGGATCTCCTGCACGACGCCGACGGTTGTGTTCAGCACGACGACAACCAGGATGACCGTGAGGTCGGTGAGGTCCCGCAGGCTCGCGGTGAGTACGGCGGCCGCGATCAGCAGCAGGATCATCGGGTCGCGCAGCTGAACCAGCACCCGCCGCCAGGCCGCTGGCGGCCGCGGCGCCAGAATCGTGTTCGGGCCATGCTCGAGCTGCGCGAGCGCAGCCTGCCCCGTGGAGAGTCCTCGCGCTGTCGTCTGCTGAACGATCATGGGCGGGGGCCGTCTCGCTCGAGCAGGTCAAGAGCAAAGACGAGCAACAGGCTGCATATGAACCCGGCAAGCAGGAGTTCCGCCGCGGCAGTCTCGGCGAGGGCGACACTCAGGACGTACAGCACCAGGGCGAGCACCGCTGAACCACCCTCGGCTCGTCCGAGTCGTACCGGGCGCCAGACGAACCAGCCGTTCCCGGGCCCGGAGGATCGATGCACCTCCTGGGGTGCAGCGCTACCCAGTGGCGACTTGGACATGACGACTCCCTTCGACAGGCTTCCGGGGCGGCAGCCGCTCAGGACGACGCCGTACTCACGTTCGAGCATCGACGGCAGATAAGAGGGTGGACAGGGCCGAAGGTCCGGGCAGAGCAGTGCGTTGGCCCCTCCTGCGCGGACCGGACACGAGGTCTGGTGGAGGTACAAGGGAGACGCGACAGGAAGGAGAAGCGATGGTGACCACGCTGCAGCACCGGGACAGCCGGCGGCAGTTCGCGGACTTGTTCGACTGGGCCGAGGGCCTGCCGAGCCTGTTCACCGTGCCGGCCGCGATGCGCGGCGTCCGGATCGAGGAGTTCGCCGATGCGGACAAGTACGTCGTACGGGCGGAGCTGCCGGGTCTGGATCCGGAGAAGGATGTCAAGGTCGAGGTCGCGAACGGGATGCTGACCATCTCCGCGACCCGTCAGCAGGAGGAGCACGACGGTGCCCGCTCGGAGTTCCACTACGGCACGCTCACCCGCCGGGTGCTGCTGCCGGACGGAGCCGACGAGCAGGCCGTCGTCGCGAAGTACGCGGCCGGGATCCTCGAGGTGACCGTGCCGATCTCGGCGAAGGCTGTCGAGACGCGCACGATCCCGATCGAGCACACCGACTGACACCACCCCGGCCCGGCCGGTTTCCTCCGGCCGGGCCACGTCCTGGAAGGACACGAGGATGAAGCGGTTGGTGATCCTCGGTGGCGGCACGGCCGGCACCATGGTGGCCAACAAACTGCGGCGTCGTTACCACGGGGACGAGTCCGCGGCCGGACCAGACCCCAGGGATGCTGGGGTCCGAGTGGCATCGCAGCATTCATGACTTCTACACGTACGACGGTGCGTTCGCGCTCCGCGATGCGCTGCAGAGTTTCACGGGCGGGCGTCTTGCACGTCGTCGACCAGCCGATCAAGTGCCCGGTGGCGCCGCTGGAGTTCACGTTCCTGGCGGAGGCGTTCTTCCGGCACCGTGAGATGCGGGACCAGGTCGAGCTCGTGTACGTGACGCCGCTGGACGGTGCGTTCACCAAGCCGATCGCGTCGCGGTACCTGGGCCGGCTGCTCGACGAGCGGAAGATCAAGGTCGAAACGGACTTCCTGGTCGAGCGTGTGGACGCCGAGCGCAAGACGCTGGTCAGCTACGACGAGCGCGAGGTCGGCTACGACCTGCTGGTCACAGTGCCGCTGAACATGGGCGCCGACTTCGTCGCGGAGTCCGGTCTTGGCGATGAGCTGAACTACGTTCCGGTCGACAAGCACACGCTGCAGTCGACGAAGTACCCGGACATCTTCGCCATTGGCGACGCCAACGATCTGCCGACGTCGAAGGCCGGTTCGGTGGCGCACTTCGCCAGCGAGGTCTTCGTCGAGAACTTTCTGCAGTACGTCGGCGGTACGGCGATGACGCACCGTTTCGACGGCCACGCGAACTGCTTCGTCGAGACCGGTGACGGCAAGGCGCTGCTGATCGACTTCAACTACGACACCGAACCGCTGCCGGGACGCTTCCCGCTGGCCGGACTCGGTCCGCTGTCCCTGCTCCGGCCGACGAAGGCGAATCACCGGGGCAAGGTCGCGTTCCGCTGGATCTACTGGCACCTGCTGCTGCCGGGCCGCTGGCTTCCGCTGCCCAGCCGGATGTCGATGAAAGGAAAGGTACAACCATGACGACCGTTCATGTGGACGGCGAAGGTTTCATGACCGAGTACGACGAATGGACCGACGAACTCGCGGTGGAACTTGCGGCCCGGATCGGGATCGAGCTCACCGACGAGCACTGGAAGGTGATCCGCTTCCTGCGCGCCGACTTCCCGGCGCACGGCGAGACCGCCACGCTGCGGCGTGTGTCGACGCTGGCCGGGATCCCGGTCAAGCAGTTGTTCGTCCTGTTCCCCGGCAAGCCGGCCAAGAAGATGGCGTATGTCGCCGGCCTGCCGAAACCCCGCGGTTGCGTGTGAGAGAGGCACCGACACGACCACCACGACGCCACTGACCATCCCCGACTTCGGCGACGAGGCAACGCAAGGCCGCAAGCTGGCCATCATCTGCTCCAAGGGCAATCTGGACATGGCCTACCCGGGCCTGATCCTGGCCAACGCCGCGTTGGGCGAAGGCGTGGAAACGCATCTGTTCTTCACGTTCTGGGGTTTCGACATGATCACCAAGTCGCGGATGCACGACCTGAAGTTCACCATGCTCGGCAACACCGCTACGCACCTGCCGCAAGGGCTCGGCGGGCTGCCCGGCATGACCGCGATGGCCACCCATCAGATGAAGAAGCAGATCGAGGAAATCGGCGTCCCCGACGTACCGGACTTCCTCGAACAGATCGTCGCCTCCGGCGGCCACCTGTGGGCCTGCCGGATGTCCGCCGACATGATGCACCTCGACGAGTCCGACCTCTACGAAGAAGTCGAAGCCATCATCAGCGCCGCCGACTTCATCGAGAAGACCGAAGGCGCCCAGCTCCTCTTCATCTGATTCCCGGCGTCGGGAGTACCCTCACAGGAGACGCCGTACGTCGCAAGCGGGTCCGGAGGTGGATCAACATGTCTGGCTTCGATGGTGTGTCCGCGCACAGCGATGAGCCACATCGTGCGGGACTCGCCGGACGCCTGAACTGGCTTCGCGCCGGAGTTCTGGGCGCCAACGACGGCATCGTGTCGACAGCAGGGCTCGTTGTGGGCGTGGCCGGAGCGACCACGTCGGCGACGGCGATCCTGACAGCGGGCGTCGCAGGTCTGACTGCCGGTGCCGTGTCGATGGCGCTGGGCGAGTACGTCTCGGTGAGCAGCCAGCGGGACACAGAACGATCCCTGCTGGCGAAGGAGCGGGCCGAGCTGGCCACCTCGCCAGAGGAGGAGCTCGCCGAGCTGACCGCGATCTATCTGGCCAGGGGCCTGCGCCCCGAGACCGCGAAGCTGGTGGCGGCTGAGCTGACCGAGCAGGACGCGTTGAGCGCTCACGCCGAGGCCGAGCTCGGCATACGCCCCGACGAGTTGACGAACCCGTGGCACGCGGCCGGCGCCTCCGCCCTCGCGTTCACGGTGGGCGCATTACTGCCGCTGATCGCGATCTTGCTCCCAGGGCCCGGGATCCGTGTACCGGTGACCTTCGCCGTCGTCCTGCTCGCTCTCGCCGGAACCGGAGCCTTGAGCGCACGCCTGGGCGAGGCCCGCCGAGCGCCGGCCGTCGCCAGGCTCGTGGTGGGCGGCGCCCTGGCGATGACGATCACCTTCGGACTCGGCCAACTGGTGGGCTCATCCGCCCTCTGAGACAGCGGGGTGGAGCCAGGCGTGGCGAGCTGCGGGTACGGCGATGGTGAGGGCGGGGAGGCATCAGAGCCAGAAGCCCCAGCCGAAGAGCATGAGGGTGTGGCTGAGGGCATCTGTGTGGCCGGTGTCGCAGGATGTGTTCGGCGGGATGTCCGGTGATGTGGATGACTTCGGCGTCGTGGCCGCCGCGGGCGCCCACGGCTTCGCGGAGTTCGTCCTCGGTGATCCGGTGCAGCTCGGTCCCGGTGGGCTGTGCGGCGACGACGCGTACGGCAAGGTCGTGGCGGCGGGCGTTCGCGGCCAGGTCGAGGCCGGTGGAGCCGACCAGGGCGCCGATCATCACACCGAGACCGCGGCTGCCGATCACCACGACGGCCGCTCTGGCGGACGCCTTCACGAGGGCCGCGGACGTCGAACCGCTCTCGATCCGGGTGTCGATGTGCATCCCGGGCTCGAGCCCGCGTGCGTGGGCGACCGCCTTGTAGATGACGTCGCCGACCACCACGGGCTTGTGCTTCATACCGGCTCCTTCGCGGTCAGATGGATGCCGTCGCCGGCCACCAGCAACGAGCGCAGCCGGCTGACGAACCGAGCGGCGGGTGCGCCGTCGACGATGTCGTGGTCGAGGCTGAGAGTCAGTTGGAGGAAGTCGCGTTCGACGAGTACGCCTTGGAAGAAGATCGGGCGGCGGGCGATGCCGCCGACGACGACGCTCAGGGTGTGGAGCTGGAAGCCGATGCCCCAGCCGGCTCCGGCGCCGAACATGCCGACCGCGGTCACGCCGACGGTTCCTGCCAGCGCCTGCTGGCGGCGGGGCAGCCGGTGCAGGGCGCCGAGGAGCGCGACACGGACGAAGCCGGGCAGCAGCAGGTAGGCGTGTGCCCATGGTTGTTTGCGGACCGATGGGCTGAGGTGTGGGTCGGTTTTCACCGAATGGATCTCGTCGTGCAGGTCCCGGACGGTACGGCGGCCAGCGTCACGCAGTACGTGGGTAAACGCGAACGGTTTCCCGTCCACGTCGACCTCGATGGGCAGCCCGATGTCGACCTGGTCGAAGATGACTTCGCGGCCGCGGAGGTCGCGGTAGGCCTGGACGTCGGGGTCTGCGGCGACGGCGCTGGCGATGCAGTGGATCACGAACGCGGTGAAGAGGCGCTCGTTGCCGTCGCGGCGCAGTTGCGCGCGCGCCGAGGTCACGTCGACCTCGAACAGCCCGTGGATGGCGTGTCTGCGACGCGCCGCCCGACCGGTGTCGATCACCAACTGCCGGACCCATGGCACCGATCTCACTTGTGCACCCACGACCCACCTCCCGAACCGATCTCATCCGAGCATCGGCGAGCGGGCCGCCGTCCGCACCGGCCGATCGGTCCATGGCGCCCGGGTCCTTCGACCCGCAGAGCGCCGAGTCAGTCGCGGAGTTGTGCGGCGCGGTCGGGGATCTGGGTGTACATCTCGCGGGGTGGGCGTTCGTAGCCCTTGGAGGGTGGTAGGTCGAGCGGCAGGCGCTGGACCTCGTGGTAGGGGATGGTGGACAGCAGGTGGGCGATCATGTTGATGCGGGCGGAGCGTTTGTCCTCGCTCTCCACGACGTACCAGGGCGCCTCGGGGATGTCGGTGTGCACGAACATCTCGTCCTTGGCGCGGGAGTAGTCCTCCCAGCGGGTGATCGACTCCAGGTCCATCGGGGACAGCTTCCAGCGGCGCATCGGGTCCTCGAGGCGGCTGCGGAAGCGTCTCTCCTGCTCGCCGTCGCTGACCGAGAACCAGTACTTGCGCAGCAGCACACCGTCCTCGACCAGCAAGTACCACTGCGAACGCTCCCGCTCGGTCGGCGCGGGCAGCGCTGCGATCCGGGCGACGCGGGGATTCAGGTACTCCGTGACGCGCTTGATCGTGCTGCCCTTGCCGGCCGCGTCCCGGCCCTCGAACACCACGACGACGCGCGCCTTCTCGACCCGCACCCATTCCTGCAGGTTCACCAGCTCGGCCTGCAGCCGCAGCAGTTCGCTCTCGTAGACCTTCTTCTTCATCTCACAACGATGCCGCAGCTGTCGCCCACATCACAGCAGTCACACACCGGATGGGTCTTTCGGCCCTACGACGGGACACCGTACCGCAGTTCGCTCGAAGAGCATGACTCGTCGAGTCGAAGGAGAAGGATCATGCAGTACGTCGCACCCGGGAAGCCCGGGAGTCCGGTCGAGGTCAAGCCGCGGTACGAGAACTTCATCGGCGGCCGGTGGGTGGAGCCTGTGAAGGGTGAGCATCGTGTGGACCTGAGCCCGGCCACGGCCGAGCCGATCACCGAGGTCGCACACTCGACGCCGGGGGATGTCGAGCTGGCGCTGGATGCCGCGCACGCCGCCAAGGACGCCTGGGGTGAGGAGTCCGCGGCCGAGCGCGCCGAGGTCCTGAACGCGGTCGCCGACGCGGTCGAGGCGAACAAGGAGATGCTGGCGGTCGCGGAGAGCTGGGAGAACGGCAAGCCGGTACGGGAGACGCTGAACGCGGACATCCCGTTGGTCGTCGACCACTTCCGGTACTTCGCCGGCGCGGTGCGGGCCGAGGAGGGCCGGACCACGGAGATCGACAAGGACCTGGTCGCGTACCACTTCCGTGAGCCGCTGGGCGTCGTCGGCCAGATCATCCCGTTCAACTTCCCGCTGCTGATGGCGGCGTGGAAGCTCGCCCCGGCGTGGGCCGCGGGCAACTGCTCGGTGATGAAGCCGGCGTCGCCGACACCGTGGTCGATCCTGAAGCTGGCCGAGGTGATCGGTGACATCGTGCCGCCCGGTGTGCTGAACATCGTCACTGGCCCGGGCGCGGAGATCGGCAAGGCCCTGGCCACCAGTCCGCGGATCGCGAAGATCGGCTTCACCGGCGAGACCGTCACCGGCCGGCTGATCATGCAGTACGCCGCGCAGAACCTGATCCCGTCGACCGTCGAGCTCGGCGGCAAGAGCCCGAACATCTTCTTCGGCGATGTGATGATGCACGACGACAAGTTCCTCGACAAGGCGGTCGAGGGTCTTGTGCTGTACGCGTTCAACAAGGGCGAGGTCTGCACCTGCCCGTCGCGGGCACTGATCCAGGAGGACATCTACGACGAGTTCATGAGCCGTTGCCTGGACCGGATCGCCGCGATCAAGCAGGGCAACCCGCTCGACACCGAGACCCAGCTGGGCGCGCAAGTGTCCCAGGGCCAGCTCGACAAGATCACGTCGTACGTCGAGATCGGCCGCAACGAAGGCGCCGAGGTCCTGATCGGTGGCCAGCGCGCCAAGATCGACGGCGACTTCGCGGAGGGCTACTACTTCGAGCCGACGGTACTGCGCGGGCACAACAAGATGCGGGTCTTCCAGGAGGAGATCTTCGGACCGGTGCTCGCCGTCACCACCTTCAAGGACGAGGCCGAGGCGCTCGCGATCGCCAACGACACGCTCTACGGCCTGGGTGCCGGTGTGTGGACGCGCGACGGCAGCCGTGCGTACCGGATGGGCCGGGGCATCAAGGCCGGCCGCGTGTGGACCAACTGCTACCACCAGTACCCGGCAGGCGCCGCGTTCGGCGGTTACAAGATCTCCGGCATCGGTCGCGAGAACCACCGGATGATGCTCGACCACTACAGCCAGACCAAGAACCTGCTCGTCAGCTACAGCGACGAGCCGCTCGGTCTGTTCTGAGCGATGTCGGTCAATCGCATCACGGCCACCGCGGCCGCGCACGAGGCGATCCTTCGCCTGTGCGCGGACCGCGGCCGGGTCATGTTCGTCCAGTCCGGCGGTTGTTGCGCCGGCAGTACGCCGATGTGTTACCCGGCCGGCGAGTTCCTGGTCGGCCCGGGCGACGTACTCCTCGGCGAGATCGAGGGCTGCCCGTTCATCATCGACAGCCGTCTCGACCAGGCCTGGGGCGAATCCACGTTCCAGCTGGACGTCGCGCGCGGTGAGCCGGAGGGGTTCTCGTTGGCCGCCGGACCCGGCACGCGTTTCGTCACCCGATCCACAACCTGCTCCGTCGAAAGGACCGTCATGAAAGCCGCAGTCGTCACCGACTTCAGCAAGCCGCTCGAGATCCAGGAACTCCCGGTGCCCGAGCCCGGGCCGGGCCAGGTCCTGGTCCGGATGGAGACCAGCGGGCTGTGCCATACCGACATCCACGCAGCGCACGGCGATTGGCCGGTGAAGCCGAACCCGCCGTTTGTCCCGGGCCACGAGGGCATCGGATTCGTCGAGAAACTCGGTGACGGTGTGACCGAGCGGGCGCTGGGCGACCGGGTCGCGATCGCGTGGCTCGGCTCCGCGTGCGGCAAGTGCCGGTACTGCATCGGCGGCTGGGAGACGCTTTGCCTGGAGCAACAGAACTCAGGGTACTCCGTGAACGGCAGCTTCGCGGAGTACGCCGTCGTACCGGCGGCCTTCGCGACGCCGGTGCCGGACGCGGTCTCGTCCCGCGACGCGGCGCCGCTGACCTGTGCCGGTGTGACCACGTTCAAGGCAATCAAGGTCGCGGGTGTCGCCCCGGCCGAGACGGTCGCGATCTTCGGGGTCGGCGGCCTCGGGCATCTGGCGCTGCAGTATGCGCGGATCGCCGGTGGGGTCACGATCGGCGTCGACATCGAGGACAGCAAGCTGGAGATGGCCAAGGAACTCGGCGCCGACCACGTGGTGAACGCGGCGACCACCGATCCGGTCGAGGCGATCCAGGCCCTCGGCGGCGCCGACGTAGCAGTGGCGCTGGCCGCGAACCCGCAGTCGTTCGACCAGGCGTTCCGGTCGCTGCGCCGCGGTGGCCGGCTGGTCTGCGTGGCGCTGCCGGGTGACGACGGTGCGCTGAGTCTGCCGATCTTCGACACGGTGCTGAACGGGAAGACCTTGATCGGTTCGATTGTTGGCACCCGCAACGATCTTGCCGATGTCTTCGCGCTGCATGCTGCTGGCCGTACCCGCGTGATCGCCGTCGACCGCAAGCTCGACGAGGTCAACCAGTCGATCGCGGACGTGCTGACCGGCGCCATTCCGGCCCGCATCGTCTTCCAGTTCTGATGAACACGCTCATCGGCTGCCCGGCGGAGACCGAGTGGCACGAGAACCGGGTGGCGCTCACCCCCGAGGTGGTGACACGGCTGCGTAGGTCCGGTCTCGACGTGCTCGTCGAGACCGGGGCGGGACGCAGTGCCTGCTTCGCCGACGAGGCGTACGTCGCCGCCGGTGCGCGGATCGCCGTACGCACGGAGGTCTTTGCGCAGGCGGACATCCTGACGGTCATCCATCGCCCGGACTGCGAGCGACTGCGGTCCGGCCAGCTCGTGATCGGCCTGCTGAATCCGGACCACGCTCCCGAGGAGCTGGAAGCCGTCACGGCGCTCAGCTTCGAGGGACTGCCGCGGACGCTCAGCCGGGCGCAGGCGATGGACGTGCTCACCTCGCAGGCCAACGTGGCCGGCTACAAGGCGGCGGTGCTCGCCGCGGACACGTTCGGCGGGTTCTTCCCGATGATGATGACCGCGGCCGGGACGGTCCGTCCGGCCAAGGTCCTCGTACTCGGTGGGGGAGTCGCGGGACTGCAGGCGATCGGTACGGCGCGCCGCCTGGGCGCGCTGGTCACCGGGTACGACGTCCGCGCGGCTGCTCGCGCCGACATCGCGTCGACCGGTGCCGCCGTACTGGATCTGGACGTCACCGCGGAGGGGGAGGGCGGCTATGCGCGGACGCTGACCGCGGACGAGCAAGCCGCCCAGCAGCGCGCGATGGCCGACGCGATCCGGGACTTCGACGTCGTGATCACGACCGCTCAGGTGCCCGGGCATCGGCCGCCGCTGCTGGTCCCGGACGCGGCTCTCGCGGGAATGGCACCGGGCTCGGTGGTCGTCGATCTGGCGGCCGGCCCGCTGGGCGGGAACGTCGCCGGCTCGGTTCCCGACGGCCGCACCGAAACCGGGAACGGTGTGGTCGTGCTCGGTGCCGGCAACCTCCCGGCGCAGGTGCCGCGCGCCGCGTCGTCCGCCTGGGCGCGGAACGTTGCCGCGTTGCTCGAGTACCTGATCCACGATGGGTCCGTCGTACTCGATCCGGACGACGAGATCACCGGCGGCCTGCTGGTGCGTTCCAAGGAGGCAGTGTCATGACAGCCGTGTTGCTGGCCGACATCACCGTGTTCGTGCTCAGCGTCCTGGTCGGGTTCGAGGTCATCTCGAAGGTTCCGGCCACGCTGCACACGCCCTTGATGTCCGGCGCGAACGCGATCCACGGCGTGGTCATGGTCGGCGTGATGATCGTTGCCGCGAGCATCGACACGACGGTCGGCTACGTGTTGCTGTTCGTCGCCGCCGCGTTCGCCGCGGCCAACGTGGTCGGCGGATATGTCGTCACCGACCGGATGCTCGAGATGTTCAAGGCGAAGCCGAGGAGTGACGCATGAACACGGCAACGCACCTTCTCTACCTGGGGACGGCGATCTGCTTCGTGCTCGGTCTGCACCTGATGAACTCGCCCGCGAGCGCCCGCCGCGGCAATCAGCTGTCCGCGTTCGGGATGGCTGTCGCGGTCGTGCTGACGGTCGCCGTACTGATCGACGACGGGGTGATCACCGCGACCGCGGCCGGCGTACTCGCCGTCGGGATCGTGGCCGGGTCCGTCGCCGGACTGGTTGCGGCGCGGCGGGTGAAGATGACCGCGATGCCGCAGCTGGTCAGCCTGTTCAATGCGGTCGGTGGTGGTGCGGCGGCGCTGATCGCGTTCAGCGACGCACTCCCTGGTTCGGCCGGCCAGCCGGTGAGCACCACGCTCACCACGTTCCTGGACGTGCTGATCGGCGCGATCACGTTCTCCGGCTCGTTGGTTGCCGCGGGCAAGCTCGCGGGCGTCGTACCGGGGCGGCCGCTGACCTTCGCGGGCGGGCGCGCGCTCAACTTGCTGCTGGCCGTGGCCGCGTTGACCGCCGGCGTGCTCTACACGGCACATGTCGGTGGGCTCGCAACGCTCGGGGTCCTGACCGCTGCTGCGCTCGGAGTCGGCGTACTGATGACGCTGCCGATCGGCGGCGCGGACATGCCGGTGGTGATCTCGCTGCTGAACGCATGCACCGGTACGGCGGTCGCCATGGCCGGCTTCGTGATCGGCAGTACGCCGTTGATCATCGCGGGCGCGCTGGTCGGCGCGGCCGGTGGCATCCTGACCAAGCTGATGGCGGTGGCGATGAACCGTTCGCTGCTGAACATCGTCGCCGGTGGCTTCGGAACCGGCGACGAGCAGAGCGCTCCGGCGATCGCGGCGACCGGCACCGTCCGGACGGTCAGCGCTGATGACGCCGCGCTGCAGCTCGCGTACGCCGGGAAGGTCGTGATCGTACCGGGTTACGGGCTCGCGGCCGCGCAGGCGCAGCACGAGGTGGTCGAGCTGGCCCAGGCGCTGTCCGAGCACGGTGTCGACGTCAGCTACGGCATCCACCCGGTGGCGGGCCGGATGCCTGGTCACATGAACGTACTGCTGGCGGAAGCGAACGCGCCGTACCCGCAGCTGAAGGATCTGGACGAGATCAACCCGCAGTTCGCGGCGACCGACGTCGTGCTGGTCGTCGGCGCGAACGACGTCACGAACCCAGCCGCACGGCGGCCAGGGAACGCGGTGTCCGGGATGCCGATCCTGGACGTCGACAAGGCCAGCAGCGTGATCGTGGTCAAGCGTTCGCTCGGCCACGGCTACGCCGGGATCGACAACGAGCTCTACACCAACCCCCGCACCGCAATGCTCTTCGGCGACGCGAAGACGATACTGACGGCCCTGATCAGCGAGCTCCAGGCCTACGTGCATTGAGGTGATGACGATACTGGATACTGATCGGGACAAGTTGCTGCCGGCGCCGTCGATGCACAATACGAAGCCTGGCAGTTTCGGTTCGGGGACCGGAGTGTCGAGGTGTACCGCGACCGGGAGCGGGAGTTGCCGGCCGCGGATCCTTCGCGGCGGATGTTGTTCGTGTCGCTTGGGGCGGCGATCTTCAACCTGCGGGTGGCGGCGCCGGTCGCGGACTTCGAGCGGGAGCCACAGTTCGCCGTACTCGCGACTCGGTACGACGGCCTGATCGAGTGGCTGCGGGCCGGGCAGGCGCTGGAGCACGTACTGCTGGAGGCGACCGCGCGCGGCGTGGCAACCTCCTTGCTGAACCAGGCGATCGAGCATGAGGAACTCCGCGCGCAGGTCAACGATCCCCTCGGACCCTGGCAGCGGCCACAGGTCGTGATCCGGTTCGGGTACGGCGAGCAGGTCCTGCCGACGCCGCGGCGGCCGGTGACCGAGGTACTGCTGGAGGAGTGGCGGTGGTCCGGCCCGGACGGGACCTTGGGCCCTGACCATGCCGCCGCGGCTGCGCGAATCTGTAGGTGCAGGGGAAATGACCGGCTCGCCGGAAGCGGATCCCCAAAGGGTGGCCATCGGCCACGAGACCCACCGTCGTCAAGACGGAATCCGCTCTGGCGAGCCGGTCCCCTGCGTCCAGGAACGGATCCAAGGGGAGGTCGTCATGAGCACCGCCAAACAACGGACCGGGGAGCTGTGGGTGCTCATGCAGGCCCGCCGGCTGGGGATCGGCCGGAAGAACCCGATGCGCCGCTGGTCGGACCACGCCGAGACCGTGCTGCTGTGGTGCGCGGTGATCGCGGCTCTGATGATGGTCCCGGTCGCTGCGGCCATCGGTACGAACATCTCGAACTCCCTCGAGGCGTCGGCGGCGCGGCAGCGAGCAGTCCTGCACCAGGTGCAGGCACGGACGCTGGAGAGCGCCGACCGGACGATTCCGAGCACCCCCGGCGACGCGCTGTCGCGGATCCACGTGTCCTACGCCGATCAGCAAGGCGCCGAACGTGAGGGGACCACGAGTGTCGTGATCGGTACAACGGCCGGCGCCCAGGTGAAAGTCTGGCTCGATCAGTCCGGCGCGATCGCTCCGGCACCGCGGTCAACCTCCGACAGCGCGGCTTTCGGTGGTACCGCAGGATTCTTCATCGTCTTCGGCTCGTCGCTCGTGCTCTGGGGCCTGTTCCGCCTCGCCCGCATCCCGCTGGACCGCCGCCGGCTGCAGGCCTGGGACGCGGAATGGCAGGCCATCGCTCCCCGCTGGCCCCGCGGCCAGAAGTGAACGACCCAGGAGCCGGTCTGCACCAGGACCGGCTCCTGGCTGTTTGTCACCGGCGATGGGCGATGCGGTCCATGGTGGACCGGATCGACGCCTCGGTGGGTTGGGGCCACAGCACGTCCCAGGTGTGGAAGACGATGCCGATGCCCCAGGCGAAGATCGGGAAGACCGGCCAGAAGAAGCCGGCTCCGCTCACGTACCAGATGATCACCACGAAGGTGTTCACCAGGACGAACGCCATGAGGTGACCCGCGAGCTCGCGCCGCTTGCGCAGCTCGGTCACCGCCTGTTCGCGCAGCTCGTCGTCGGTCCGAAGCGGACTGCTGGGGTCGGTCCGGCGGTCGGTGAGTGTCTTGTCGTCCATGACTCCTCCTTGCTCGTCACTTCCACCGTCGGTCGGCGTCGGTCAGCCGGTCAGGGCAGCAAGACGTGACCGGGGCGGGACCTTCGGCCCTGCTGGATCCGTCGTTCCAGTCGGACGCTGGCTGCGACGGACGAGCGACTGGAGGGCGTGATGAGTACGGCGACGTATCCGGTCCGGGTGGACGGGGCGCTGGACGAGCGATTGAACCGATGGTTGTGGCTGGTGAAGTGGGTGCTGGTGATCCCGCACCTGCTGGTACTGATGGTGTTGTGGATCGCGTTCGCGGTGCTGAGCTTCGTGGCGTTCTTCGCGATCCTGTTCACCGGCCGGTATCCGCGCTGGATTTTCGACTTCAACGTCGGAGTACTGCGCTGGTGGTGGCGGGTGCAGTTCTACGCGTACGGCGCGCTGGGGACGGACAAGTACCCGCCGTTCACGTTGCACGACGTACCGGACTATCCGGCACATCTCGAGGTGCGGTATCCGGAGCACCTGTCCCGGGGGCTGGTCCTGGTGAAGTGGTGGCTGCTGGCGATCCCGCATTACATCGTGGTCGGGTTCTTCGTCGGCACCGGCACGTGGTTCGCCTCGCGCGCCGACGATCGCGCGTGGGGTTGGAGCGGCGGACTCGTCGGCCTGCTCGTCTTGGTTGCGGCCATCGTGCTGCTGTTCACCGGGCGCTATCCGCGGCCGGTGTTCGACCTGGTCCTCGGCATGAACCGCTGGGCGCTGCGCGTCGCGGCGTACGCCGGGCTGATGGTCGACCAGTACCCGCCGTTCCGCCTCGACATGGGCGGCGACGACCCAGGTACGACGAAATTGCACGAGCCGCCGCCCGTGGGCGGACCGTACGCCGGACCGCCACCCGTCAGGCCACCGACGGAGAACCTGCAGCGGCGGATGTCCGCCGGGCGAATCATCGCCCTTGTGCTGGGGGTTCTCGTGACGCTCGCATCCGTCGTCGGCCTGGCCGTCGGCGGCGCGCTGGCGTGGCTCGACGAAGGCCGCCGGGACACGGCCGGTTACATCACGTCGGACCAGGTCACGCTGAGCACGACGGGGTACGCGCTCACGAGTGAGAACCTGACGATCGACACGGCTGGCAGGACCCTGCCGCACCGGTGGTTCGGCGACGCCCGGGTCCGCGTCACGAGTGCCGACGGTACGCCGGTGTTCGTCGGCCTGGCGCATGTAGCCGACGTCACCAGCTACTTGTCCGGTGTCGGCTACACCACGGTCGTTGCAGTCGGGCCGAACCGGACGACGTACCAGAACCATGCCGGTCAGGCACCATCGACATCGCCGGCCACGCTGACGATCTGGCGGGTCAAAGCGTCCGGTGCGGGCGAGCAGACGATCACGTGGCCGGTCGAGAACGGTGACTGGATGCTCGTGGTGATGGCAGCCGACGGAAGCCGGAACGTCAACGTCCGTGCGGATGTCGGCGCGACCGCACCCGTACTGGAATGGGTCTGGATCGCGGTACTGACGAGCGCGGGAGTGACCCTCCTGCTGGGCATCGCGCTCGTCGCGGCCGCGGTCGTCCGGCAGCCGAAGCCGGGACCTTCGGCCCTGCAAGCACCGTCGTCGCCGCCGGTGGAATGAGTACAACGTAATCAACCGGCTGAGGGGTCGATCATGAGTGTACGGGTGGGGATCAACGGGTTCGGGCGGATCGGGCGGGACTACCTGCGCTGTGTGCTCGAGCAGCGGTCCGGCGACATCGAGGTGGTCGCGATCAA
>NZ_JBICUC010000016.1:0-27738 GCF_043197975.1 Kribbella sp. NPDC048928
TGAGGGTTCTCCGCCGGTGCACCAGCAGAGAACCCACACCACGAGTAGATGACCGGCCCTCCTACCTTCTGTGCGGACGACGGCGTGGCGCCGACGCCAGCGATGTCGGCTCGCGCTCGCGACCGGCGCACCTGACGCTGCTCTGGCTGCACGTGGTCCGGGAGTAGCGGGGCGGACAATTCGACAGGACATGTCGGTCGGTGTCTGACCTGTGGGTAGTACACCTGAGCGTGAAAGTGCACCGAGCGTA
This sequence comes from Kribbella sp. NPDC048928, assembly GCF_043197975.1. Taxonomy (NCBI): domain Bacteria; kingdom Bacillati; phylum Actinomycetota; class Actinomycetes; order Propionibacteriales; family Kribbellaceae; genus Kribbella; species Kribbella sp. NPDC048928. The sequence continues at coordinate 251 of NZ_JBICUC010000016.1, forward strand.
CGGCGTCTCGGGGTGCACTACCTGTCGAAATGTCCCTGCCCGGCACTGCCCGGCCAGGTCGGTTGGTTGGTCGGTTGGCTGGTGAACTGGGCGGCAGCCTGTGCGAGCCTTCCAGTTCCGTCCCGGAATCGCCACGCCCGTCCGCCGTCGGTCCACCCACACATCCGACAGGAGAGCCGGAAATAGCCTGTCTCTAGCCCCCAGTTCTTGTTCACGCCACCTTGAGGTGGCGGGGCAGACTGGCGGGTATGGGCGGATTGGGACGACGCGGGCTGCTGATCGCGGGCGCCGGCGCGCTGGCCGGGTGCAGCGGCTCGTCGGCGGGAGGCTCGGGGAGCGATGGTACGGGGCGTGGCGGTACGTCGGCTCCGACGCCTACAGCCGCGACTGGGGGCGCGCAGCCGCCGAGCGCGCCGACCGGCGGTGTGCAGCCGTCCGGCGCGTCGACTGGGGGAGCGCAGCCGTCCAGCGGGCCGAAGGGCGGTGCCTCGGCTGGCGTGTCCAGTTCTGCGGCGACGGAGACGGTGCCTGGGCCGACGACGCCGCGTACGCCGACTGTGGCGTTGCCGTCGGTGCGGTTGTGGACTCCTGGGGCGGGGGAGATCGAGCCGGCCGCGAAGCGGGTTGCGGTCGCGGCCGTCGAGGAGCTGCTGCGTCCTCGCGGCACTCGCGGTGTGGTGGAGGTGATCGACGCCCAGTACGGCGGAATCCTGAGCGACACCGCCAGCGTGCTCGTCCCGTGCCGCATCTACACGATCTCCGGTGGTCGTGTGCTGACCAGCGGTACGACCGTCGACGTACGTCTCACCAAAACCCGCGGGACCTGGCGAGTGACCGCGACGCACCCAGCCCAACCAGGCAAGGCGGCAACCAACCTCTCGTCAGCCGCCCGGCAGGTCCTCGCCAGCGGTCGGATCACGTTGCCGCCCGCGTCCGCGGCAGACATCCGGTCCGGGCAGGTGCACGACTCCGTCCTGACCACGATGCTGCAGCTCGCGAAGACGTACCGCATCGGCATCAGCGTGATCCGCTCGGGCCACCCGATCGATGTCTTCGGCACCAATCGCCCCAGCGACCACCCGAAAGGCCGAGCGTTCGACACCTGGCAGATCAACGGCCACGCCGTTGTGTCCCCGTCGACCTCCCGCTCACTCGTCACCTCGTACATGCGCGCCGCCGAAAACCTCGGCTCGTACAACGTTGGCGGCCCCTACCAACTCTCCGGCACGGCCTACTTCTCCGACCGCACCCACCACGACCACATCCACGCCGGCTTCAAGCCCTAACCCATCCACCCCACCCTGACGCCGTGGCCGCAATACGAGTGGATGTCCACCGGTGCTGGGCTGCGGGGTCGGGGTGCGGTTAGTCCCATTCCCAGGCAATGCCGACGGTGCCGGGGTCGGCGGACGGTTCTATGACGTGGACGCGGGCGTCCGGGGTGAGCATCAGCTCGCGACGCATCAGGTCCGGCCCGGAGGTGTGGCGGCGCCGGAGCTCGTGGACGCGGACCGGGAGCGCGGCGCGGTCGAACTGGACCTCCAGCACGTAGTGCATCCCGCCCCATTCGCTGAACCGCTGGTACTCCGTGGTCGCCAGCCCCGTACGGTCCTCGACCTCGTAGTGCACGACGGCCGTCTCGCCCACCGCGAGAACCCGATCGAGCAGCAGCTCGCCCAGCAGTGCGCCAGCCTCGGCGGAGCGGGCGATCCGGCCCGTACGGCAGCCGCTCAGCACCCGCAGCGCGAGCTGCTCGGCGTCGCAACCGGGCTCGCCCTGGTGTGCGATGATCAGCCGGTCCACCGGCTGTACGGCGACCACGCTCTGCGTCACACGCCGCCGCAGCGAGCTCCGGTCCGCGCCGATCCGCACCTCCTCGAGCACCGTCACGTTCCGCAGCCGTCCGTGGGCGTCGCGCCGGAGCCGGTCGAGCAGCCGGGTAAGCGCCTCGGCGTAGTCCACCACCGCGTACGGCTGGGGAGCGGACTCGGTGCGCGCGGGTGGAATGCGTACGGTGAGCCAGCCACGTGGGAGTTGCAGCAGCTCCTCCAGCGCGGTCACGGTCGCGAGCGAATCCTCCCGCGGGACCCGGCGGCCGCTCTGCCAGGTGCTGAGGGTGGCCACGCCGACGTGCAGCCCGCGGTCGGCGAGGTGCGTGCGGATCCTGTTCAGCGCCAGGCCGCGACGGGCGATCGCATGCCGTAGCGCGTCCGCGAACGACGCTTCCGGAGTCACCGCAGGGACCTCGACCGGCTTGATCATGGGCGCACGCTCCTTTGGAGCAGCAGTGTAAACATTCACAGCACTCGCCGGCACTGCCTCGTCACCCGCTGTTCACCGGATTCTGCCGTTCACAGCCTCCGACGACCCGGAGCCAGGTTCTTGCCGGGCCCGCACGCCGTCCCGACGATGGATCCGCCCACCCTGCAGTACCTCTCGCAGAACCTCTCGAAGGAGGACACATGCGCAGGCTCCGCCCCAGCCGCCTCTGGTCGTTGCTGCTGGCCACGATCCTCGGGCTCGCGACGCTGGCCCCGCTCGCGCCACCCGCGTCGGCCGCCCCGAGCAGCTACTACCTGTACGTCTCCGGCCAGACCCAGCAGAAGTCGAACTGGTGCTGGGCCGCGACCGGCAACAGCATCGCCGCCTTCTACGGCTACTCGTACAGCCAGAACCAGTTCTGCAACCTCGCCTTCGGCTACTCCGTCAACGGCACCTGCCCGAACAACCAGGCCAGCCTCGGCAACGACCAGAACGCGTTCCGGTCGATCGGGATCAGCACCGGCCGGTACGTCTCGTCGACGCTGGCGTTCAGCACGCTCGTCACCGAGATCGCCGCCGGCCGCCCGGTGATGACGCGGATCGGCTGGAACTCCGGCGGCGGTCACATGATGGACATCATCGGGTACGACTCCGCCGACTCGACCATCGAGTACTACGACCCGTGGCCGGACGACCAGCGCTACAACTACTCGACGTACAACTGGTACCGGTCCAACTCGCAGTTCACCTGGACCCACTCCCTGTACCAGATCGGAGCCTGACATGCGCCGCCCGAAGAACATCCTGTACCGCTGCGCAGCCGTACTTGCCGCCGGTCTGGGCTTCGCCGTCGCCGCTGCCGGCCTGGCCGCTGCGGCAGGCCCGCAGCCGGTGGCGCCGAACGAGTTGTCCAAGGCAACCACCGCGGCGCACTCGCCGACCGCGCTGAGCCTGCTCGGGAAGGCCGGCGGTACGGCGAAAGCCGCGGCGAAGGTTGGGCAGGACGCGCACCCGATCTACGGCCTCAACCCCGCGTTCGTCCGCGATGCGTCGGCGCCGGTCGCCACCTTCTGGTACGCCGCTACCTCCGCAACTGCGGGTGGCCGAACGCTGACCGTCTTCACCACACCCGACGGGCACGGTGGATGGCAGGCAGTGAACGTTGCCTCCGGCAACACCGAGTCCAAGATGGCGACGGCGGCCGGCACCGCGACGGTCTTCACGGAGCCACAGCTCGGCGCCTGGTACGCCCTGACCGCAACCCACGTACGTGCGCTCAATCCGTCCGCGGTCAAGTCCATCGGCGGCAAGCCGGTCACGATCGCCGCGTACCAAGACCTGGTAGCCCACCGCTACGCCAACAAACTCCCCGGCTCGACCTACAACGACCAGGGAATGGCCGGCGGCTACAGCGACACCGCACCCACCCCCATCATGACCACCACAACAACCCCGAACCACAACCCAACCATCCCGCTCGCCGTAGCCACCGCAACCCTCGCCGCCGGCGCCCTACTGCTCATCCTCCTGCGGCGCGCGCGAACGTCCCCCGCCCGCTAACCGCAAGCCCGGCGGGTCAGCCATCACCCTGACCCGCCGGGCCGTCCCGTCTCCGCACGGCCGACAACTCAGCCCGTCAGGAAATGAGGTTCTTCTCCGTGACGAAGGAATGTTCACCCGTCTCGTCCTTCCAGTAGACGAGGGTCGGCGAGGTGGCGCCGTTCGTCGGAACAGACGCCTCAAGCGCCTTCCGAGTAGCTCGGGCGGACTCGATGAGCGAATGGAACTCGCTCATGATCTCCCGCTCGCTCTCCATCGTCGACGTGTACGCCGCGTTGCGCGCCGTGAGCTCCTTCTCGAGCATGATGCCCTCGCCGCCCGGGAGATTTCGTGTCGCCCAGTTCATCTCCTGGAGCTTCGCCTCGAGCTGACCGATCTCGTCCTTGAGCCCTCGCGAACGGTCCTGCAGCTGCTGCCAGAACACGATCCCGTCGTCGATGACCGACTTCAGATGTTCCATCGACGAGGTGACTGACTTCGGGTTCTCCTGCATGTCGACGCAGACACGGAGATAGCAGACACGGAGCTCCACGAACGAGGCGAGCATCGCACTGTGGGCGTCGTAGTTCGCCTGCCGAACCTGGAGGTCATCGACGTTCGTCGTGCCTCGTGCTTCGACAAGCTGCCGGAACCTGGCGGCGAGTACTCTCACGTCGCGTTCCGCCAACGCGAGGCGCACGAGCATGTCGTTCGAGAAGGACCCTTCGAGGCTGTACTGCCGGTAGACGTCGTCGACGGTCCTTGATGCGGCCAGCAGCTCGCCCGCGTGCGTCGCTTCGATCCTGGCGATCGCCTCGTTCAAGGTGCTCTTGATGGTGTCGAGCTTCTGGTCCACCTGCTTGAACTGCTGCATCATCACCGCCGTGTTGAGCGCCTGGATCGCGAGGACCGGCGCCACGACCGGAAGCGAGCTCGCCACGGCGACGAACGGCGCCTGCGCCACGATCCCGCCCGCTCCCATCACGGCGCTGCCGACCCCGTTGCCGAGGGTCATCAGCGTGGCCGGATTCGCGGTCGCCATGAAGAGCGTCGACGAGAACGCGGCCGACAACGCGGTCGCTCCCGTCGCCGCACCGGCGACGGCCAACGCCATGGCACCTTGCGGTGAGACGGCCTTCGCGTCCGGGACGTAGTTCCCGGTGGCCAGATAGCCCTCGCGAAGGCCGGCGATCATCAACTCTCGCAGCTTGCCTTGGAACTCGAAGACGGCGAGCTCCGATCCCTCCTTGCCCAATCGCCGAACCGCAACTTCTTGAGGCTCCTCTGCTGCCGGTGTATCCACGACTTTCCCCCCTCAGATCTGTTTCTCTTCGTGCAGCATCATGCTGCTCCCGCCTGCGCGCGGCAAACGCGCACTCCACCTCACCAGCGGCGGGGGAGGCGGGGTTGTTGGCAGAGGAAGCTGCCTACTGCTAGTTCGAGGGCTGGGTAGGAGCCCCAGAGGTCGGTTCGGCGGACCGGGATGATGTGCCAGCCCAGGGCGTCGAGCTCGGTGCGGCGGGTTTCGTCCTTCAGTTGCTGCTTCACCGACGAGTGCCACTGATCACTGTCGTACTCCAACCCAAGCCACCGCCCATCAACAGGCTGGTTTGGGTAGGCGACGTCCAGGCGGTAGGTGCGTCCGTTGCCGTCGACACGGACCTGGAGGTCGGGGCGGCCGAAGCCGGCGTCGATCAGGCGGAGGCGGAGCCAGGACTCGGCGGGGGAGGCAGCGCGGCGGTCGGCCCAGCGCAGCACCTCCTGGCCCTGGCGGTATCCGCGTTGCCGCTCGTACGCGGCCGAGGCGGCGCGGAGTGCGAACAGGTCGGCCTTGCCGGAGCGGAGGAGCGCGTCGACGGCGGAGAGTGCGAACGGGCGCGGAAGGCGCATCGCCAACTCGACCGCGGTCGAGATCGGACTGGTGACCCGCACCCCGTGCACCTCGACCACGTCGGGCGCTTCGCGCGTCCACTGGGCCTCGACGAGCTCCGTCGGGCCGAGGGCGGTCGTGTCGAGTCCGTGCAGCCACGCGGCGGCCGCTCCGCACACGACGGCCTCCGGTGGTGTCAGCAAGCGCATCGCGTCGGCCCGCAGCTCAGCCGAATCAGGAACCCGTACGTCGACGTACACGCCCTTCATCACCTGGCGGATGTCGCCGAGGCCGAGCAGCCAGTTGAGCTTCCGGCCCACCTGATGGGGACGGAACGGGAGGCCGTAGAGGAACAGGGGGAGGTCGGCGGGGATCATTCCGGCATGATTCCTGAATCGCGGGAATCATGCGGAAAGTTGTCCACAGGTCCTGGCGCCGGGGGGCCAGGGCCTTGTTCAGAGGCAGGGTCAGCTGAAGTCGGTTAGGGCGTTTTGGGCTTGGGTCAGCCATTCTCGGCGGGCGGCGATGGCTTCGCGGGCTTCGGTGGCCTTGCGGGTGTTGCCCTGGGACTCGAACTTGGTGGCTTGCTTTTCCAGGTCGGTGATCAGGGACTGGAGCTGTTTGACGGTGGCTTCGGCGCGGGCGCGGGCCTCGGGGTTGCTGCGGTTCCAGACCTCGTCCTCGGCCGACTTCACGGCCTGCTCGACGGCGCGCAGGCGGCCGTCGATCGCGCGCATCGAATCGCGCGGCACCTTGCCGATCTGGTCCCAGCGGTCCAGGTAGTCGCGCAACTGCTCGCGCGCCGTCCGCGCGTCGTCGACCGGCACGATGGTCTCGATCTCGACGAGCAGTGCTTCCTTGGCCTTGAGGTTCTCCACCTGTTCGGCGTTCTCCTCGGCCTGTACGGCGTCCCGCGCCCCGAAGAACAGGTCCTGTGCGGCCCGGAACCGCGCCCACAGCTTGTCGTCGACCTCGCGCGGTGCGGGGCCGGCGGCCTTCCACTGCCGCATCAGGTCCCGGAACCGGCCGGACGTCGGGCCCCACTCGTTCGAGGCGGCGAGCGTCTCGGCCTCGGCGGCCAGCCGCTCCTTCACCACCGCGGCCTCTTCCCGCTTGGAGGAGAGCTCCGCGAAGTGCTGCTTGCGATGCCGCGTGTACGTCGTACGCGCGGAGGAGAACCGGTGCCACAACTCGTCGTCCGACGACTTGTCGAGCCGGGGGAGGGCCTTCCACTCGTCCAGGAGCTCGCGCAGCCGGGTGACGCCGTGCCGCCAGTCGGTGCCGGACGCGATCGTCTCGGCCTCGGTCGCGATCTTGGTCTTCGCGGAGCGGGCCTCCTCGACCTTCGCGGCGCGTTCGGCCTTGCGGCGTTCACGCTGCTGGGCGACGAGTGGGGAGAGCGCTTCGAGCCGGGTCCGCAGGCCGTCGAGGTCTCCGACCGCCTGGGCGTCCTCCAGCGAGCTGTTCACCTTCTTGACCGCGGCGCGCGCGTCGTCCGGCGAGACCGTACCCGCCTGAACCCGCTGCTCCAGCAGTTCCACCTCGAAGGCCAGCGCGTCGTACCGGCGGGTGTAGAAGGCGAGCGCCTCCTCGGGGTTCGCGTCCGGCCACTGGCCGACCGCCCGTTCACCGTCCTTCGTCCGTACGAAGACCGTTCCGTCCTCTGCTACCCGGCCCCAGTTCTCTCCGGCCACAACTCGCCCCTTCCGGCGGTATGCACTGCGCTCGTGCCCATTCTGGTCCAGTCCCCGGTCCAACTACGCGATCAGGCCCGTCCCTGGGCGCGTCGAGCTGCCTTCTCGACGCTCAGGCCCTCACTCACAAAGGCCTATCCCTGAACAATCACAAACTCCCAGCTCAGGCGCAACGGTGTTGCATCACAATCCGGTTCGGAACCACCGGGACCCGACCGGTAGCCTTGGTGGGTCCCGAACCCTGTTCCAGGAAGGTCTGTCGTGCTCATCGCCGGGTTCCCCGCGGGTTCGTGGGGTACGAACTGCTACGTCGTCGCCACCGGCCAGGGCGCGGAGTGCATCGTCGTCGACCCCGGACAGGACGCGACCGCGGGCGTCGAGCAGGTCGTCCGGGAGAACAAGCTGAAACCCGTCGCCGTACTGCTCACGCACGGTCACATCGACCACATGTTCTCGGTCCTCCCGGTCTGCGGGACGTACGACGCGACCGCCTGGATCCACCCGGACGACCGGCACCTGCTCGCCGACCCGATGGCGGGGATCAGCCCGGAGACGGCGCGGATGCTGCTCGGCGGCAACCACGAGTTCGCCGAGCCCGACGACGTGGCCGAGCTGAAGGACGGGCAGTCGCTGGAGCTCGCCGGCCTGCAGTTCACAGTCGACCACACGCCCGGACACACGAAGGGCTCGGTCACGTTCACGACCCCGTACGAGGGGCCCGAAGAGGTGCCCGCGGTGCTGTTCTCCGGTGACGTGTTGTTCGCCGGGTCGATCGGCCGGACGGATCTGCCAGGCGGCGACCATCCGGCGATGCTGCATACGTTGGCCACCAAGATCCTGCCGATGCGCGACGAGATCGTCGTCCTGCCGGGTCATGGTGGCCAGACCTCGATCGGCCGGGAGAAGGCGACCAACCCCTACTTGCAGGACCTGGAGATACCGAACTTATGAGCAAGGTGACCCCGCTGAGTGGGTTCCCCGAATTCCTTCCGTCGGATCGGATCGTCGAGCTGCAGTTCCTCGACACGATCCGGGAGACGTTCGAGCTGCACGGCTTCGCGTCGATCGAGACCCGTGCGGTCGAGCCGGTCGAGCGCCTGTCCAACCAGGGCGAGGACGCCGACAAGGAGATCTACGGCGTCCGGCGACTCGCGGCCGGAGCGGACGAGGACGCGGCGCTCGGGCTGCACTTCGACCTGACGGTGCCGTTCGCGCGGTACGTACTGGAGCACAGCGGCAAGCTGGTGTTCCCGTTCCGGCGCTACCAGATCCAGAAGGTGTGGCGCGGTGAGCGCCCGCAGGACGGCCGGTACCGCGAGTTCACCCAGGCGGACATCGACATCATCGACAGCGGCGAGCTGCCGTTCCACTACGAGGTCGAGCTGCCGCTGGTGATCGCGGACGCGTTCCGCAAGCTGCCGATCCCGCCGTTCCGGATCCAGGTGAACACCCGCCAGATCCCGGAGGGCTTCTACCGTGGCCTCGGCATCGAGGACATCGTCGGTACGCTGCGGATCGTCGACAAGCTGGACAAGATCGGCCCGGACAAGGTGACCGAGCTGCTGACCGGGTCGGGGCTGTCCGCGGAGACCGCCAAGCAGGTCCTGCGGCTCGCCGAGATCTCGTCGACGGACGCGTCGTTCGCGGATCAGGTACGGGCGCTCGGCGTCCAGCACGAGGTCCTCGACGAGGGGCTCGAGCGGCTGACGCAGATCATGACGGCGGCGAACGAGCACGCACCGGGGCTGCTGGTCGCGGACCTGAAGATCGCCCGCGGGCTCGACTACTACACCGGGACCGTGTACGAGACCCAGCTGATCGGCGACGAAGGGTACGGGTCGATCTGCTCCGGCGGCCGGTACGACTCACTCGCCTCCGACGGCAAGACGACCTACCCCGGCGTCGGGATCTCGATCGGGGTGTCGCGGCTCGTGCACCGATTGATCTCCAAGGGGCTGCTGAGCGCGAGTCGTCGTACGCCGACTGCTGTGCTGATCGCTCTGACGTCAGAGGACGACAGGGCCGATGCGATGCGGACGGCGATCCAGTTGCGCAGCCGGGGAATTGCGGTGGAGGTTGCACCGAGCGCGGCGAAGTTCGGGAAGCAGATCAAGTTTGCCGATCGGCGCGGGATTCCGTTCGTCTGGTTCAGTACCGAGAACGGGCCCGAGGTGAAGGACATCCGCAGCGGCGACCAGGTACCGGCCGACGCCGCCACCTGGTCCCCGCCCGCCGACGACCTACGACCAAGCATCAACACGCAAGAGGAGAACTCGTGATCCGTAACCGTTCCGCAGGTTCGCTGCGCGCCTCCGACGCCGGCGAGACCGTGATCCTCGCGGGCTGGGTGGCGCGGCGACGCGATCACGGCGGCGTGGCGTTCATCGACCTGCGCGACTCGTCCGGCACCGTCCAGGTCGTGATCCGCGACGAGGACGCCGCGCACGGGCTGCGTTCGGAGTTCTGCCTGAAGATCGTCGGCGAGGTCTCGCCGCGCCCGGAGGGCAACGCGAACCCGAACCTGCCGACCGGCGAGATCGAGGTGATCGCGGCCGAGGTCGAGGTGCTGAACGAGGCCGCCCCGCTGCCGTTCCCGGTCGAGGAGCACCACGCGACCCCGGTGAACGAGGAGATCCGCCTCAAGTACCGCTACCTCGACCTGCGCCGCCAGGGTCCGGGTTCGGCGATCCGCCTGCGCAGCAAGGTGAACCAGGCCGCCCGTACGGTCCTGGCCGACCATGACTTCGTCGAGATCGAGACGCCGACGCTGACCCGCTCGACGCCGGAAGGCGCCCGCGACTTCCTGGTCCCGGCCCGCCTGCAGCCGGGCAGCTGGTACGCGCTGCCGCAGTCGCCGCAGCTGTTCAAGCAGCTGCTGATGGTGGCCGGTATGGAGCGGTACTACCAGATCGCCCGCTGCTACCGCGACGAGGACTTCCGCGCCGACCGGCAACCGGAGTTCACCCAGCTCGACATCGAGATGAGCTTCGTCGACCAGGACGACGTGATCGCGCTCGCCGAACAGGTGCTGGCCGCACTCTGGAAGCTCGTCGGGTACGACGTGCAGACGCCGATCCCGCGGATGACCTACGGCGAGGCGATGGCACGGTTCGGCTCCGACAAGCCGGATCTGCGGATGGGCCTCGAGCTCGTCGAGTGCACCGAATACTTCAAGAACACGCCGTTCCGGGTCTTCCAGGCGCCGTACGTCGGCGCGGTCGTGATGCCGGGTGGCGCCGACCAGCCGCGCAAGCAACTGGACGCGTGGCAGGAGTGGGCCAAGCAGCGCGGCGCTCGCGGGCTGGCGTACGTGCTCGTCGGTCAGGACGGCGAGCTGGCCGGTCCGGTCGCGAAGAACCTGTCCGAAGAAGAGCGCGCGGGCATCGCCGACCACGTCGGCGCGAAGCCGGGCGACTGCATCTTCTTCGCCGCCGGTGCGGTCAAGTCGTCGCGGGCGCTGCTCGGTGCGGCCCGGCTGGAGATCGGCCGTCGTGGCGGTCTGATCGACGAGTCGGCCTGGTCGTTCGTGTGGGTCGTGGACGCGCCGCTGTTCGAGCCGGCCGACGAGGCGACCGCCGCTGGTGACGTCGCGGTCGGGTCCGGCGCGTGGACCGCCGTGCACCACGCGTTCACCTCGCCGAAGCCGGACTCGCTGGAAACGTTCGACACCGATCCGGGATCGGCGCTGGCGTACGCGTACGACATCGTCTGCAACGGCAACGAGATCGGCGGCGGGTCGATCCGTATCCACCGCGAGGACGTCCAGAAGCGGGTCTTCAAGGTGATGGGCCTGACCGACGAGGAGGCGACAGAGAAGTTCGGCTTCCTGCTCGACGCGTTCAAGTTCGGCGCGCCGCCGCACGGCGGGATCGCGTTCGGCTGGGACCGGATCACGGCGCTGCTGGCCGGTACCGAGTCGATCCGCGACGTGATCGCGTTCCCGAAGTCCGGCGGCGGGTTCGACCCGCTGACCGCGGCGCCGGCGCCGATCACGCCGGAGCAGCGCAAGGAGGCCGGCGTCGACGCCAAGCCGGAGAAGAAGGGCGCCGAGGCCGAGAAGGCCTGACGTTGCGTACTTGAGCAACACCCCTGGGGCGGTGGGAGAGTAGCGGTTCAGCTCTCCTACCGCCCCAGGAGCGTTTCATGCTCAAACGCCTACTTGCCGCCGCCCTCACACTGGCCGTCGTTCTTGTCGCAGCACCGGCGTCCGCGACGACGTCCCGGGCCGCTGCGGGCGCGCCTACCGATGACGTGACGCTCGCCGACGTACAGGCGATGTTCGGGAGCCGGATCGCGAACCCGTCGATCGTCGAGACCGGTCTGCCGTCGCTGAATCAGGCGATGCGGGACGCGAACATCAACACGCCGTACCGGAAGGCCGCGTTCCTCGCGACGTTGGTGCACGAGTCGCGGCTGGAGTACAACATCCGCGAGATCGGCGACACCCGTCCGTACGGTGGGCGCGGTTACATCCAGCTGACCGGCGACTTCAACTACGGCCCGGCCGGTGAGTATCTCGGGATCGATCTGCTCGGCGACCCGGATCTGGCGATGTCGTTGCAGTGGAGCGCTCCCATCGCACGCTGGTACTGGACCGTTGCCCGCGACATCAATCCGTACGCGGACAGCCTCGACATGGGCCGCGTGAACGCCGCGATCGGCTATCCGGCGGGTGCCGAGGACCAGCGACGCTGCGACTCGTTCAAGAACGCACTGAACTACCTGACCGGCTCGGTCCCGCCCGGCATCAGCTGCACCCGCCCGGCCGCCTTGAAGGGCGATACCACCAAGCTCACCAGGTCGCAGTTCGACACCCTCGCGGGGTTAGCTGGGGTTAGTGGGGGCAGGCCCGTCGAGCTGTGCTTTGATCCACATTCGGTCGGGGGTTAGGTAGCTGGTGAGGCGTAGGCCGGCCTCGGTCAGTTGGGCGGTCAGGTGGTCCTCGGAGAGGTTCTTGGTGAGGATTCGCTGGGACCAGGTGCGGCCGTCGATCGTGTGGGTCAGAGTTGCGGCCTGGGAGCCGTCAGGTAGGTCCTCGACGTCCGAGACGACCATCCGGCGGTGCTCGTCGCCCATCTCCGCGGGCGCGTGCCGATGGCCGGGGACCTCCTGCTGAAGGAGCACCGAGCCGCCGGGCCGGACGTGACGTGCGCACGTCTCGAGCAGCCGCAACCGTTCGCCGTCATCGGCGACGTTGATCAGGAACGACATCATCAGTACGACATCGAAGCGCCGCTCGAGCCGCAGGTCGCCGATCGTCGAGCAGACCGTCTCGACCCCGAGCGGCGCCACCCGCGCGACCATGTCCGCCGACTCGTCGACCGCCACCACCTGATGCCCGAGCGCGAGCAGCGGCCGAGTGATCCGCCCCGTACCGCATCCCAGCTCCAGAATGCTGCTCTCCGCCCCGATTGCGCCGCCGATCAGCTCGTCCTCCCCCCGCGCCGACGACACCTCGTACATCGCGACCGCACTCCCGTCCGGCGTGTGCACTCCGGGCCCGGTACCACCCTGTCCGACTCTCATGCCGCGATCCTCTGAGCCGCACCAACCGCCTGCCAGTCTTTCGGCGGCACCCGAAAGTACCGGCCCCTGATACAAACCTGCGTTTGACACCGATCTTTTGTAGCAATACATTTGGTACAAATACTCGGAGGGAACGTGGTTCAGGTGAGCTTCCTGTGGTTGATCGGAGCAACGGTCGGCGTCGTGGTGTTCCTGTGGATCCAACGGCAGCGGGCGGCGCAGCTCGAGGTGAATCGGCTGATCGAGCGGGCCGGACTGCCGGCCGAGCCGCGACTGGTCGACGCGGCGCTGGACTGGCAACGGCGGCGTCAGGAGACCCTGCTGATCGGGATCCTGATCGGTACGGTCGCGGCCGGCGCAATCGTGCTGCTGGTACGCAACGGGCTGCACATCGGCCTCGCGAGCAGCGACGTAGCTGACGACGGGTTGCTGACCTGGTTGCTCGCCGCGGCCGCCGTGGCCGGTGCGGGCGGTCTGGCGACGCTCGCGTACAACTACCGGGTCGTGCGCGAGGCCCGCAGCGACGGTCGCCGTACGGCAGCACTGCGCCCGCGACAGCTCGCGGACTACCTGAGCCCGTGGGAGATCGTGATCCAGTACAGCTGCCTCGTACTTCCGCTCGTCGGGATCGGCCTGGGCGTCGTGATCCTCGGTACTGCGGACCGCCCGGCGAGCGGCTGGATCCTCGTCGTCAGCGGACTGGTCGCGGTACCGCTGTGGGCCCTCGGGCTGTTCCTGCAGCGCAGGGCGCTGCTGGTCAACCGCCCGTCCGGTGACAAGGCCGAGCTGCTGTGGCAGGAGGCGCTGCGGGCGTCGACGCTGCGCGATGTCGGTTCGTCGGTGCTGATGATCTGCTGGATGCTCGGTGCGGCCCTGCCGATGTCGTTCCAATGGCCTGCGGGTACGCCGCACTTCGTCCAGCCGGTGGCGACCGTGGCGTTCCTGGTCTCCGTCGTGATGCTGTGCGGGCGTGGGGTGCTGGCGGCCAGCCGTCGCGGGCTGGGTCGTGTACAGCGGATCGCCGGATGATCATCACGATCGACCCTGGGTCGGCGAAACCGCCGTACGAACAGGTGAAAGAGCGGATCGACGCACTGATCCGCGCCGGCGAGCTGGTCCAGGGCACGCGGCTCCCGACCGTCCGCCAACTCGCCGGCGACCTGGGGCTCGCGGCCAACACGGTCGCGCGGGCCTACAAGGAGCTGGAGGCCGAGCGGCTGGTGGAGACGCGCGGCCGCAACGGTACGTTCGTGCTCGCGACGCGGATCCGGATCGACGACGAGGAGGCCCGGGCCGCCGCCACGATGTTCTCCCGGGCTGCCCACCGGGCCGGCCTGAACTTCGCCCAGGCCACCGAGCTCCTGCAGCGGACCTGGGGGAGTGGGGAGCGTCCCCGGCGCGTGGAGGAGTTCAACTGAGATGCTGGCTCGATGGAGATTACGGTTGATCCGGTTGGGTTGACGCCGCCGTACGAGCAGGTGCGTTCGCAGATCGAGGCGTTGATCCGGGGTGGGGAGTTGGCTCGGGGGACGCGGCTGCCGACGGTGCGGCAGTTGTCACTCGATCTCGGGCTCGCGGTGAACACGATCGCCCGCGCCTACAAGGAGCTGGAAGCCGAGGAGCTGGTGGAGACCCGCGGCCGCAACGGTACGTTCGTGCTCGCGTTCCGCAGCCAGACCAACGACGCAGCGACCCACACCGCCGCCGCCCAACTTGCGGCCGCCGCCCACGAAGCCGGTATGTCGCTCGCCGAAGCTACCGAGATCCTTAACCGCGCCTGGTAGCCAGGACGTTGCCGCCGTCCTGGGACAGCACAGTGAAGCCTGCCTGTTCGAGTTCGGTGCGGAGGGCTTCCGGGCGCAGGTGGCGGCGGTGGGGGTGGTACCAGGCGCCGTTGAGTTGGATGGCGTCTGCTGTTGGGACGGCGGTCTGTTGATAGCAGATGCCGGTGCCGGCGTCGTAGTGGAAGCCGTCCTCGTACACGCGGTCCGGGGTGTAGACGGCGGTCGAGAGGACGTAGCAGCCGTTCAACCGTTCACGTACGGCGGACAGCAGGTTGGCGCGGTCGGCGTCGGTGACGATCGACTGGAGGCAGTAGCTGTCGAGGATCACGTCGTACTGCTTGGTTCCAGGAGGTAGCGCGCAGACGTCCTGCACGCTGAAGTTCACGTCCACGTCGCGCTCGCGTGCGAACCGGCGTGCCAGCGTGATCGCCTCCGGGATCAGGTCGATCGCATCGACGCGGAATCCCTGTGCAGCAAGGAAACAGGCCGCGGGTCCGGTCCCGCAGCCGTACTCCAGCACCGCACCACCCGGGACCAGCCTGTCGAGAACACTCTCCAGGAACGCGCGGTTGGGGAACTCCTCGTACGTCCAGCTCTCCCCGAAGAGGTCGTTCCACTGCGTCAGGCCTTCCCGCGCAAGGCGCCGGTAGGCCTCCACGTGCTCAGCGAAGTAATAGCGCACCCGACGTTTGTATCAGTGGATGCCGCGCGGCGCTCCGCGATTTAGGGGGTGTTCGTTGGGGGCGCCGCTGCGTAAGGGGGAGCAATGGCTGACAGCATGACCGTGCTGCGCAAGGCAGGGCCACCTGGGGTGAAGAGGAACATCGCGGTACTCGGTGACGGGTTCACCGCGGTGGATCAGATCGCGTACAACAGCTGGGTCCAGACGACGTTGATCGACGGCGTCTTCGGGCACGACTACTTCAGCGAGGACGCGTCGGCGTACAACATCTACCGGGTGAACCTGGACTCCGTCGACTCCGGAGTCAGCACCCGGACGTACGACGAGCACGGGACGCCGACCGACGCGTCGGACGACACGATCGCGTCGCAGGTCGTCCACGACACCGCGCTCGGGATGATCTTCAGCGGGTCGTGGGCGCACTGCTGGCTCGAGTACGGGACGGACACCGAGGCCCGGATCCAGGCCGCGCTGAACAAGTGGGTGCCGGACTGGAACGAGCTGCTCGTCGTACTGAACAACCCGAACTACGGCGGCTGCGGAGGCGGCGGCCGCGCCCACGTGCCGATGGGTGTGAACTGGACCGTCATCGCGCACGAGTTCGGCCATGGGATCGGCGGCTTCGCGGACGAGTACTCGGCCGGCGGCGCGTACACCGGCGGCGAGCAGGGGTGGATCAACCTGACCACCATCACCGACCGCGCGACGACGAAGTGGGCGAACCTGATCGCGCCGAGCACGCCGTTGCCGACCGGCACCGGCGCCGCCGCGAACTACAACAACGGACCGCGCCCGGCCGACTGGAACAGCAACACCGACGTCGGCCTGTTCGAGGGCGGCGGTACGGCGAACACCGGCCTGTACCGTCCGGTCGAGAACTGCCGGATGAACGGCAACACACCGCCGTACTGCCCGGTCTGCTACACCTCGATCAAGACCGCGCGCGACCACGAGACCGAGCACACGTTCCGCAACGCCTACGCCGGCCGCTTCTATGGCACCGGCCGCAGCGACCTGCTGCTGCACCACGGCACGTCGATCCAGCTGTTCCAGGCCGACGCTACGGCGCTCGAACACCGCTTCAGCGCCGTCGAACGGGTCCCTGGCTCGTGGCAGTTCATGCCGAACGACCAGGTGTACGTCGGCGACTTCGACGGCGACGGCATGGACGAGGTGGCGATCTTCAACGGTGTCGACTGGGTGATGCCGTACCTCGGCCTGCTGAAGTCCGACGGTGCCGGTGGTCTGCGCCTGGTCGCGCGGTACGACGGTGACATCCGCGGCTGGGGTGGGTTCGCGGCGCACGACCGCTTCCTGGTGGCCGACCTGAACGGCGACGGCAGCGACGACCTGGTCGTGGTGAACACCGACGACTGGTCGATGCCGTACGTCGGCCTGCTGCGCTCGACCGGCAGCGGCTTCTGGATGAGCCAGCGCTACGACGGTGACATCCCCGGATGGGGCGGGCTCGCCCGGCACGACGAGTTCTTCGTCGGCGACCTGACCGGCAACGGCAGCGACGATCTCGTGATCTTCAACGGCGACGACTGGTCGATGGCGTACGTCGGCCTGTTCGGCGCGAGCGCCGCCGGGTACTCGATGCTCCACCGGTACGACGGCGACATCCCCGGCTGGGGCGGGCTCGCTCAGCACGACCGGCTGATACTCGGCGACTTCGACGGGGACGGGAGATGCGACGTGTTCGTGTTCAACGGCGTGGACTGGTCGATGGCGTACCTCGGCCTGTTCCGCTCGACAGGCTCCGGGCTCGCGTACGTCCATCGGCACGACGGCGACGTACCGGGCTGGGACGGGCTGGCGCGGCACGACGAGTTCTTCGCCGCCGACATTGACGGCACCGGGCGCTGCGACCTGTGGGCGTGGAACGACCAGGACTGGTCGACGGAGTACCTCGGCCGGATGCTCAGCTCGGGGACCGACCTGAAGGCCGACTACGCCGGCGACTGGGTGGGGGAGTGGAACCTCGGCTCCGTCGACCGGTTCGAGCCCGCCCGGATGACCGGGCGCAGCGGGAAACCGCAGCTGTACGTGCACAACACCGACTGGTTCGGCGTCATCAACGGGCGCCGGGGCATCACGCTCGACCGCATCTACTACCGCTGGATCCACAACTACCGCCACGGCCGGAACTGGTAAGGAGGCCGACAATGAAGCAACCCAAAGGCACTCAGACGGAACAGCCGGCAACGCGCGATCGCCGGCCCGCGAAGGCCCCGGCCGGAGAAACCCGGCGGACGCATGCCGCCGTACCACCACACTCCGGCCCCACCAAGCCGGATCCGAAGCAGCGGTATGCGGGCGGGGGCAGCGGCCCGGATGTGAGTCGGGCGACGAAGCCCGCGTACGACCGGGAGGCGGCGAGCCGCGAGTCGGCGGAGCAGTTGCCGTCGGGCGGGTACCCGGACCAGCAGGCCGCGCGCACCCGCCGTACCGGCGCTCCGGCCGAGCAGTACGTACGGCTGCGGATCCGCGTACGCGGCGATCGGCTCACGGTCGTCGACAGCCACCTGGTCGACGGACCGCTGGCCCAGTCCGCGACGTTCCACGGCGCGAACGCGTACGAGGTCACGTACCACGACCGGTTGCTGCACGCCGGCACCGTCGCGGACCCGAACACGCAACGCTCGTTCCCGAGCCCGGACGGCCCGGAGGAGATGCGTGGCCACAACATCACGCCACGGGAGATCTACGAGTTCATCGCTCGCGTACCGGCGTCCGACGTCACCGAGCAGACCCGCGAAGGCATCCAGGTCCGCCTGCACCGCATCGACGAACCGACCACCGCCGACCGGATCGCAAGCACCCCGCTCGGCGCCCAGTTCGAAGGCCGCCTGACCCAGCTCGCCGAGCTCACCGGCCTCCCCGAATCCACCCTCCCGAACGCCATCGAATCCCGAGGCGGCCACACCGCAACCGGCCGCTGATCGGCGACCGGCAACAACCAATGGTGACCGGGGACAGGCCGTGATCTGTCCCCGGTCACCATTGCCTGTCGCGGGTTCCGGCGGAAACGATTCCAAGCGAGCTATGTACACGCTCTCGCAACGTTGCTAGATTCCGGGCTGATTTGACATCGATGTCAACCTCAGGGAGTGGTCGCGATGGTTTCGAGACGTGCGTTCCTGGCGGGCAGCGGTGCGGTGACGGCGGGTGGGTTCGGGGTTCTCCAACCCTTCGCGTCGACAGCGCAAGCCGCAGTTTCATCGACGTCCGGCAGCCCCGCTCGGCTGCTGCCGGTGTTCAGCCGCCCACGACACCTTGACTACGGCGACGTCAGCAAAATCGGTGGGGCAGATCAGACCCTGCTGACAACGTTGCAAGGCGTCGTCAACCGAACCGAGCCCGAGTTGTACTTCCTCTACGACACGGGAACCGTGAGTGCCCCGGACGCCGCCTGGCTGTCCGACATGCGCCTGCCGAAGAAGCTCTACAAGAACCCGCTGGACCTGGTCGCGAAGTACCGGCACCGGATCCGCGGCGCGATCGTCCACGATCCTGCCGTACCGGACTCGCTGAACGTCGCGACCACGCTCGCCGGCCTGGAGAACGCCGTCGTCGCGGACGCCGACCAGGCGAAGGCGCACGGGCTGAGGATCGTGAAGGACCTGCGCGGGATGTTCGACGACGACCGCGTCAAGACGTACCGCTGGCAGCTGGACAACCTGTTCCCGCGGGTCACCAAGCAGCTGCTCGCGGGCCTGCCGCCGACCCAGGTGGTCGACGTCGAAGGCGTGCAGTGGCTGGAGATCGCCCGCGAGACCCAGCAGATCAGGGACTCCTCCAACCGCGGCGTGTACAACCTGGACGTGTCGGCCAAGCTCGGCAAGGAGGCCGTGTACGTCAGGTTCGCCGACTCGTTCACCGACGACGGCTGGGGTGGGTCCGCGCGCACCTTCTCGGTGAAAGCGAACGGCACCGTGATCGCCTCCTTCGAGCCCGGTACGCCGGAGGAGGAGCCGTACCTGTTCGACGGCTCGCACTCCTCGATCGGTGGTGACGCCAACAGATTCGCCGACGGCGGCAACTACTGGATCTACAAGTTCGAGCCGCCGGCGGGTACGACCTCCCTGGTCGTCACCGCGGAGATGTGGAACCAGTACCTGGTTTCGGCCACCGACACGTCGCCGACCCGGATCGAGCCGTTCCCGTACTTCCGCGACTACGTGGTGGCCACCAAGGCCCTGGTCAGCTGGCTACCACCCGGCGGCGCGACCGGCGACCTGCTGATCGAGCACTACGCGAAGTGGCCGACGCTGGCCCCGTACATGGGCTGGTTCGCGAACGACGTCTCCGGTGAATGGGACGGCGTCGACCTCGCGTCGAAGGGCGGATCGCCCGTCGTCGCGGCCGACTTCTACATGAACGGCACCGTGCACGCGGGCTTCACGTCGCCGATCTCGTCCAAGCCGCGCCCGATCCGGCGCATCGACAAGCCGAAGAACAAGGTGTACCTGACGCTGACGTTCGGCGAGGGCGACAACATCCAGTACTGCCAACGCCGGCTGCGCGAGATCTGGGACGACCCGAAGCGCGGCGAAGTACCGACGAACTGGACGATCGACCCGTTGCTCGCCGAGGCCGGTCCGAACATCTACAGCTACTTCCAGCGGACCGCGACCTCGAACGACCTGCTCGTCTGCGGGCCGTCCGGCGCCGGCTACACGTACCCGGCGTCGTGGAAGCCCGAGGAACTCACGCAGTACCTGAAGATGTCCGGCTCGTTCATGAGCCGTACCGGGCTGGACATTGTGTATGCGTACAGCGGCCGGCAGGACAACACCTGGGTCCTGCTGTCCGAGGAGATCGCCAAGGGGTTCGCCGCCTACACGCCGACCAAGGGCATCATGCAGACGTGGGACGGTGACACCCTGACCGCGAAGGTGGGTGGCATCCCGATCACCGGCGGCTGGGGCGCACCCGGCAAGGCGGCCGAGTTCAAGGCCGCGCTCGACCAGCGGATCGCGAGTTGGGACGGCGCCAGCCCGCTGTTCATCTCGGGGCTGATCGGCGCCTGGTCGTGGGCCCCGTCCGACATGGCCGAACTGGGCCCACTGCTCACCGACCCGTACGAGCTGGTGCTCGCGAACACCTTCTACGACCTGCTCAACCGGGTGCTGTAGGCAACTACCAGCGGTGGGCGACGTCCACCACGAGACGGGTGTTCGAGCCCGGCCCCGCCAGCGTGAAGACGCGGAACGGGAGCCGGGCGCGGACGCCCAGCCCGATCGTGGTCTGCCCCTCGAAGCTGCCCGCGAACGCCACTTGGCGGAACGTGCTGTACCCGGTCACGTTCGCCAGTTCCCGGCCGTTCGCCGGGGTGTACGTCGGTGTGCCGGCCGCGCTGTACGACGGTGCGCGCACCACCACCTGCAGACGGGCGCCGCCGCGAAGCGGGACGGCGGCCCCGGAGCCGTCCTGCCGTACGGTGCCGACGTACCGGACGTCGTACCCGGCGGACCGTCCGCGCAGGTCGATCACGAGCCGGTCGTAGCAGGGGTGCCGGCCGGTGCGGACGCCCGTCACCGGCGACTGCACCATCCGGCTGTTGCTCTCGGGCAGCGATCCCCAGCCCGACGGGCAGGAGGTCACGGTGGTTCGGGGGGCGGTGGACGATCCGGCTACTGAGCTGGAGGCTGATCCGGCTGCCGGGGCTGCGAACGCGGCGGCCGGGACAGCCAATACCGCGAGTGCGGCGAGGATCGTCTTGGGGGTGCTGTGATGGATCTTCATGATGATGTCCCCCCTTCAGGACTTACCCATTGGACGCTCCGTACGGTGGATTGGTTGACTGCGCAGATGACGCCTGACGAGCTCCTCGACGTTTTCCAGCGCCGCATCCGGCTTCCGGACGCCGACGCGATTCCGGGCTGGAAGCAGGAGCACGTCGGGCCGGTTCATCGCTCGTACGTCGAAGGTGCCGACGGCGCCGGGTTTGTGGAGACGCCGCGCGGGCTGGGCGCGGACCCGGACGCGGTGATTGCGCAGGAGGTGGCGTTCTTCCGGGAGCGCGGCCTGCCGTTCGAGTGGAAGACGTACGCCTATGACAAGCCGGCCGACCTGGGGGAGCGGCTGGAGCGGCACGGGTTCACGAAGGGCGAGCCGGAGACGCTGATCCTCGGCGAGGTGGACCGGATCCTCGAGCGGCCGTCCGCGCTGCCGTCGAAGGTGCGGCTGCGGGAGGCGGAGGGGCCGGACGACTACCACCGGATCGCCGTCCTGATGGACACGCTCTGGCACAACGGGCTGGAGCGGGTCGAGGAGCGGCTGGCCTCCGAGGCGCGAATGTTCCCGGACCGGCTGTCGGTGTTCCTGGCCGAGGACGTACTGCGGGGTGGACCGGCGATCTCGGCAGCGTGGATCCGGTTTCACCCTGGGACGGGATTCGGCAGCCTGTGGGGCGGCGGCACGCTCCCGCAGTGGCGGCGGCAGGGGTTGTACTCCACTCTCCTCGCGCACCGCGCCCGGCTGGCCAAGGACCGCGGCTACGAGTTCCTCCGCGTCGACGCCTCCGAAGACTCCCGCCCCATCCTCCAGAAGCTCGGCCTGCACGCGGTGACTGTGACGACACCGTACGAGTGGACACCCTGACCTGACGAGCGGAACGACACACCGACGCTGTACGTTGCCAGCATCATGGCCCTGAAAATCGCTTCCCGCTTCCGCCGGCTGCTGCAGCGCCCCGGCTCGATCGATCTCGGCCCGTACGAACGGCTCACCCAGCTGGTCGGCGAGGCGGAGGATTCGGTCGTCGACCTGACCGACGAAGAGCTCACCGAGGCGGTCGCGGAACTGCGCACCACCGGCGGGCTGCACGAGGACGAGCAGATCGAGTACCTCGCCCTGGCGCGCGACGCCGGGCGGCGGGCGATCGGCGAGCGCGCGTTCGACGGCCAGGTCGTCGGCGCGCTGGCGATGCTGCAGGGCCGGATCGTCGAGATGGCGACCGGTGAGGGCAAGACGCTGGCCGGTGCGATCGCCGCCGCGGGGTATGCGCTCGGTGGGCGCAAGGTGCATGTGCTCGCGGTCAACGACTACCTGGCACAGCGCGACGCCGAGTGGATGGGCCCGGTCTACGAGCTGCTCGGCGTGACCGTGTCGCACGTCGGCCAGGCGTCGACACCGGAGGAGCGCCGGGAGGCGTACCAGGCCGAGGTCTGCTACGTCCCGGTCAACGAGATCGGCTTCGACGTACTGCGGGACCGGCTCGTCACCGACGTCGCGGATCGGGTCACCGTCGACGCGGACGTGGCGCTCGTCGACGAGGCCGACTCGGTGCTGATCGACGAGGCCCGGGTGCCGATGGTGCTGGCCGGCGCGACCCGTACCGAGGCGCTCGACGACGACGTGGTGCAGCTGGTCCGCACGCTGCGCGCCGGGGTCGACTACGAGATCGACGGCGACGGCCGTACGGTCGCGCTCACCGACAGGGGCACCGACAAGGTAGAAGAAGCCCTCGGCGAACGCGCCGCAGCCGAAGCCGCCGCCGCAGCTGAAGCCGCCGCAGCCGCCGAGGCCGCGGTCGCTGAGGTCGACGAGGAGGGCGAGGACGGGGCTGCGGCGGACGCCGATGCGACCGTCGAGACCGACGCCGCCACGGATGCCGACGAGGACGTCGCGGAGACGGACGACGCTGACGCCGATCAAGCTGCTGACCCGGACGACGCCGAGGCGGACGACGCGGACGCGGATTCCGATGGGGACGACGCTGCGGCGGACGAGGCTGCGCCGGCGAAGTTCAATCTGTACGACGACGAGAATCTGGATCGGCTGACGCAGATCAACGTCGCGCTGCATGCCGAGGTGTTGTTGCGGAAGGACGTCGACTACCTGGTACGCGACGGCAAGGTCAGCCTGATCAACAACAACCGCGGCCGGGTCGCGAAGCTGCAGCGCTGGCCCGACGGTCTGCAGGCCGCGGTCGAGGCGAAGGAAGCCGTCCCGGTCAGCGACTCCGGCGAGGTGCTCGACAGCATCACCGTGCAGGCGCTGATCAAGCGGTACAAGTCGCTCTGCGGCATGACCGGTACCGCCGTCGTGGTAGGCGAATCGCTCAAGGAGTTCTACGACGTCGACGTCGCGGTCGTCCCGCCGAACAAGCCGAACGTCCGCAAGGACGACCAGGACCGGCTGTACCTGACCGTCGACCAGAAGAACGAAGCACTGGTCAAGCACATCGGCGAGCTGCACGAGGCCGGGCGGCCGATCCTGATCGGCACGCACAGCGTCGAGGAGTCCGAGCAGCTCAGCGACAAGCTCGAGGCCGCCGAGATCACGCACGTCGTCCTGAACGCGAAGAACGACGCCGAAGAGGCCGCGATCATCGCCGAGGCCGGTGTGCCCGGGACGGTGACGGTCTCGACGCAGATGGCCGGCCGCGGTACCGACATCCGGCTGGGCGGCAAGGACGAGACGCACGACAAGGAGAAGGCCATCGAGCTCGGCGGCCTGTACGTCGTCGGCACCGGCCTGCACGCGTCGCGGCGGCTCGACGACCAGCTGCGCGGCCGCGCCGGCCGGCAGGGCGACCCGGGCGGCACGCTGTTCTTCGCCTCGCTCGCCGACGAGCTCGTCACCCGGTACTCGGTCTCGTCGGGCCTGCGCCCGCACCCGGACGACACCGGCCGGCTCACCGACCGCAAGTCGATCGCGATGCTCGAGCACGCGCAGCGCGTCGCGGACGGTGCGAACGCCGAGCTGCACCGCACCACCTGGCAGTACAACCGCCTGACCGGGCAGCAGCGCGCGATCCTGCTGGAGACCCGCGAGCAGGTGCTGACCGAGGATCTCGCGGCGACCGAGCTCGCCGAGCGCGCCAAGGAGCGGTACGACGAACTGGTCGACGAGGTCGGCGAGGACGTGGTGAAGAGCGCCGCGCGGCGGATCGCGCTGGGGCATCTGGATCGGCGCTGGACCGATCACCTGGCGTACCTGGCCGACCTCCGCGAGGGCATCCACCTGCGGTCGCTGGCCGGCGGCATCGTGCATCTGAAGCCGATCGACGAGTTCAACAAGTCGGCGATCGCGTCGTTCGAGACCCTGATCGAGGACTCCTGGAAGGACGCGGCCGAGACGTTCGCCGAGGCCGAGATCGGCACCGAGGGGCTGAACGAGGAGGCCAGCGGGATCCCGCGGCCGACCGCGACCTGGACGTACCTGGTCAACGACAACCCGTTCGGCACCGAGGCCGACCGGATCCTCGGCCGGCTCCGGAACGCGATCAAGCCCGAGTCCGTCGCCGAGCCCGAGGAGCTCCTCGCCGAGGAGTTCGACGCCGACGACCTCCCCGAGGAACTCCGCGACGCCGACGCCGACGCCGAAGACCTGGCCGACGACGACGACGAAGCCGGCGAAGAAGCCGACGAGGACAAGAAGAAGGACTGAGACTTTGGTCTAGGGGTGGGCAGCCGTCGGCTCGATGCGGGCCGGCGGCTTGCTGAGCGAACCTCTGTCCATGCCCACGCACCGCGGCCCCTGGCTGCTCATCGTCGACATCGCGATCCCGCTCGCCCTGTACTACGGTCTCAAGGCGCTCGGCGTGAGCGACCTGAACGCGCTGCTCGTCGGCGTCGTCCCCGGACTGATCAGCTCGGCGGTCTCGCTGGTGCGCGAGCGCCGTACCGATCTCGTCGGGATGGCCGTCGTGGTCAGCATGGTGGCGAGTTCGGTGGTCGCCGTGATCGGTGGGGACGCGCGGTTGCTGCTCGTCCGGAACGCGTGGATCAGCCTCCCGTTCGCCGGCATCACGCTGTGGTCGCTGCGGCATCCGCAGCCACTCACGTACGTCGTCACTCGGGCGATGATGGTGCGCCGGGGCCCCCTGATGGATGAGTTCTGGGAGACCAACGAGCGATTCCGGAACGCGTGGAAGTGGATCACGGTGTGGTGGGGAATCGCGACGATCATCGACGGCGTGGTGCGGATCGTCGTCTCGTACACGCTGCCGATCTCCGTCGTACCGGCGACCGACCCGGTGATCACCGTCATCACCATCGTCGTACTACAGGTCCCAACCATCATCCTCCTCCGCCGCAGCGGCACTTGGCACGCCGTCTTCGCCCCCAGGCGCCCTACAGTCGGGTGAGTGACCGACTACGTTTCGCAAGACCGGATGGCGGAGCTGATCGACAGCGGCGAGGCGACGCCGATGCTGCGCGGGATGGAGGTCGGTCCGACGTTCCACGCCGACCGCTGGTGGTACATCCCGGCCGAGGCCGCCGACGACGCGGACTACCAGCTCGCCGACCCCGAGCTGTCCGAACGCTTCGACAGACTCCGCCGCCGAGCCGAAGCAGTAGACCGAGTCCAAGCCGAACTCGACGAAGGCCGAGCCGAGCGAGGCGACGGGGAATGAGTCCGCGGGCTGGGCGTCGGCAGCCGAGTAGGGATGAGCTTGCTGCTGCGCAGCAGGTGGTGGATCTGTTTGCCGGCGAGGCTCTGCTGGCTCTGGACCGGTACGAGCAGTCGTTTCCGGCGGACGCGCCGGACAAGGCTCGACGTACGGCGGACCGGCTGGCGTACTGGTGGCGCAAGCTCGAGCTCGACGACGTACGCCTGGACCGCGCAGGCACCGACTCCGAGCAGATCCTGGCAAAGGCGGCCGACCTCTCACTGGACCCGAACAACAAATGGGGTGTCAGCCTGCAGGAGGCGTCCGCGCTCGCGATCAACGACGCCTCGATCGAGGGCCGACCGCTGCCGACCAAGAGCATCGAGGACCTCCGGAAGGACTTTGCGGAGGCGTACGGCGGGAGAGCCGGCGAGCCGTCCCAGGACAGCGCCTGGCTGGCCGAATCGCTGACCCGCTTCGGCCGCGCGAGCGTACTGCGGGACGTGATCGCCGAGAGCGCAAAGGTCCGCGTGAGCGAACCACTCCGCGAGGCAGCCGACGACCTGGTCCGCCAGGGCCAACAACTGATGGACAACCGGCTGGACCTCGCCCGGAGCCACGAAAGGCCGATCAACCGCCGCGACGTCATCGCACGACAAGCCCGCGCAACGTCCGCCTACTTCGCCTACAGCCTCGGAGTCAACCTCACCGGCGCACCGCTCTGGGCCGACCTGGCACTGAAGGCACCCGCACTCGGGCTGTACATGAAGGAAACCCGCGACGCTTGGCGCGAGCACGCCCAAACCGTCGCCTCCCGCCACGACCCCGCCCAAGCCCAACTCCGCTCAGTCCGCACAAACCTCGTCAACACCCTGAACACCCCACCCCCCACCACCCGCCGAGACACCAGAGCCCTACGCAACCCCCCACCCCCAACCCAAGACCGCTAACCCCTACGCCCCAACCCCACCCCCACCCCCACCCCCACCCCCACCCCCACCCCCACCCGCCCCGCCGAAACCCCCGGGCCTGACGTAACGCGCCTGCCCACAACCTCACCCAGACCGCTGGCCCACCCCTGACCCCGCCGCATCTGTCCTCCGCCGCCGATTCGTGGATCTTGGTTGGTCGGACCGGCGTGTCGGCAGCCGAACTCCACGACTCGCCGGCGCAAGGCGCAGCCAGCCGCCACGACTCGGCGGACGAGGCGAAAGGTCGGCGGGGCGGGACTCGGGCGGGGCGGGGCTCGGGCGGGGCCGGGCTCGGGCGGGGTGCGGTGGGGTGGTGACGGCTGGCGCGTGGATGTGGGCGTGGGGTCGGGTAGCGCGTGGATGGCTGCGCGTGGGCGGTGTTTGGCCGACCGCGCGTGGGTTGGCCGGCCGCGCGTGGGCACCCACTCCAGCGGCCCTACCCCTGACCTCGCCGCCGTTGAGTCGTGGAAATTGGTTGGCGGGACGGACCGAAATCCACGACTCGACGGGCCAGGCAGCAACCAGTTACCACGACTCGGCGGGGGGCCGCAGGCCGGGTGGCGTGCGGGCCGGTGGGGTCTACGCACGTCGGAGCCGCGTAGGCCGTCCCGTGTCGTCCCGTACGTGCCGCACTTGCCGTACGTGCCGTACGTGACGTCCCGTGTCGTCCCGTGCGTGCCGTGCGTGCCGTGCGTGCCGTGCGTGCCGTGCGTGCCGTGCCGTACGTGCCGTACGTGACGTCCCGTGTCGTCCCGTGCGTGCCGTGCGTGCCGTGCGTGCCGTGCGTGCCGTGCGTGCCGTGCCGTGCGTGC
>NZ_JBICUC010000017.1:0-9240 GCF_043197975.1 Kribbella sp. NPDC048928
TCTGAGGTGGAGACGGGATTCGAACCCGTGTGGACGGCTTTGCAGGCCGCTGCCTAACCTCTCGGCCACTCCACCCTTGAGACGCTCCACCGGGTTAGGGCGAACCCTCTCTCCGAGCGGACGACCGGGTTCGAACCGGCGACCTCAACCTTGGCAAGGTTGCGCTCTACCAACTGAGCTACGTCCGCGCTTCGCTTCGAGTGTTTCGCTCGGTGCGAGAGCAGAACAGTAGCGCACTTTCAGCGTGGACAAAAACCCGATTTCACGCTCCGGAGAGCCGTCTCATCCACCTCACGAGTCCCACGGGTTCTGTCCACTCGCCACGCCGTCGGTTCAGGCTCTCAGCGTCACCAGATCGACGCTTTCGAGGTACTCCGGATCGCCCCGGAGGTCGAGTGCGGCGACACGCCCGTCGACGACCGTGAAAGAGAACACAATCAGCGGTTCGCCGCGCTGCATCCACACCAGTCCCGGCACCCCGTCGACGAGCACCAGCTTGGCCGCCTTGGCGCGCCCGGAGAACTCGCGCGCCACGCTCTCGGCGCCTGACAGTGCAGACATTCGGGAGCCGTACGCCGCCGCGCCCGGATCGCCGCGGACGACGACCTCCGGATCGAGCACCTCGAGCAGCGCCGTGAAATCAGCCTCGCGGGCGGCGGTGAGGAAGGCGCTGACGACCTCCTTCTGACGTACGACATCGACGGCGGTCGGTTCCGGCGTACCGCGGACCCGGCGGCGCGCGCGGCTGGCAATCTGTCGCGCGGCGGCCGGCGACTTCTGGATGATCGGCGCGATGTCCTCGAACGGCACGGCGAACAGGTCGTGCAGCACGAACGCGAGCCGTTCGGCCGGCGACAGCGTCTCGAGTACGACGAGCAGCGCGAGCCCGACCGAGTCCGCCTGCACCGCTTCGAGTTCGGGGTCGGGGACGCCGTCGTCGGCGATCACCGGTGAGTGCTCGCCGACCGGCAGTTCGGGCCGGCCGCGACGGGTGCGGAGGACGTCGAGGCAGATCCGCCCGACGACGGTGGTCAGCCAGCCGCCGAGGTTGTCGATCGTCGCGGAGTCACTGCGACTGAGCCGGATCCAGGTCTCCTGGACGGCGTCCTCGGCCTCCGGTTCGGATCCCAGGATCCGGTACGCGACGGCGCGCAGGCGGTCCCGGTTCTCCTCGAACCGCGTCGCCAGCCACTCGTCCCCGCCCATCGGGATCACCTCTTCACCTGTCACACTGACCGGCCCAGCGCCGTCACTCCGATTGACGGAGTACGAGCATCACATGTGACAGAGGAGCCCGCGATGACGGCAGCACCCCGCCCGGCGTCGGTCCGCAAGCAGGACACGTTGCACCGCCTGGAGGAGGACGTCGACGCCTGGGTGTCGACGGCCGCGCTCGACGGTACGCCGTACTTGATGCCGCTCTCGTTCCTGTGGAGCGACGGGACGCTGCTGCTGTCGACGACCCGGACCAACCCGACCGCGCGGAACCTGCAGGCGAATCCGCGCCTGCAGGTGACGCTGGGGGAGGTGCGCGACGTCATCCACGTGACCGGAACCGTCGAGATCGTGGAGGTGTCCGAGGCGGAGGGCGCGGCCTTCGCGGCGAAGGCCGGCTTCGATCCGCGACCGCTGCCGAACTACCCGTTCTTCCGGGTGACGCCGACCAAGATCCAGGCGTGGCGCGAGGTGGAGGAGCTCAAGGACCGCGTCCTGATGGACGACGGGCGCTGGCTGGTCTGACCGCAGCCCCACTTGACCTCGAGTGCGCTCCAGGGGGCAGGGTGGCTCCATGGCGTCCTTGAGAAATGGCAAGCAGGTCGGTGGTCTGTGCCTCGGCGCGATGAACTTCGGTACGTCGACACCGGCCGACACGGCGATGGCGATCCTGGATCGGTTCGTGGAGGCCGGTGGGACGTTCGTCGACACCTCGAACAACTACAACCAGTGGGTCGGCCACGGCGGCGAGAGCGAGGAGCTGCTGGGGCAGTGGATGCGTGCCCGCGGCAATCGTGACGACCTGGTGATCGCGACGAAGTGCGGTGCGCGGACGACGGCTCCCGGCGACCCGGGTGACGCACACTGGGAGGGCCTGAGCACCTCTGCCGTCGGCGACGCAGTGAAGGGCAGTTTGGCGCGGCTGGGCGTGGAGCGCATCGACCTGTACTACGCGCACATCGACGATCGCCGTACGCCGTTGGAGCAGACGGTCGCCGCGTTCGGGGAACTCGCGGCGGACGGGGTCGTGGACCTCGTGGGCTGCAGCAACACGGCCACCTGGCGGCTCGATCGTGCTCGACAACTCGCGGCCGCTCTGGGCGTTGCGCCGTACTCAGTGATTCAGCAGCACTCGACGTACCTGTGGCCGAATCCGCCCGCGCTGCAAGGGGTTGTCCGGCGGGGTTCCCCCCATTTCCAGCACGCGGGAATCGAGCACTTCGACTACCTGTCAGAGCACCCCGACGTGACGCTGGTCGCGTACCAGCCGTTGCTGACCGGGGCGTACGCGCGTCCGGAGCGGCCGTTCTCGGCGCAGCGCGGGTACGCGCATCCGACGGCGTACGTGAGGTTCGAGACGATCCGGGGCGTGGCGGGGGAGCTCGGCGCGACCGTGAATCAGGTCGTACTCGCCTGGCTGATGCATCACGGCGTCCTACCGCTCGTCGGAGTTTCGTCGATCGCACAGCTGGAGGAGGCGCTGGCGGCGGTCGAGTTGAAGCTGGATCCGGCCGTGGTTGCTCAGCTCGATGCGGCCTGAGTGCGGATGGCGGAGCGGTAGCGCAGAGGAGATTGGCCGACCTCGCGTTTGAAGGCGGTGCTGAACGCGCTCTCGGAGGCGTAGCCCAGCTCGGTTGCGAGCGACCCGACGCTTGTGTCGCCGTCGCGGAGCGCGCGTTGGGCGAGCATCATCCGCCAGCGGTTCAAGTACGCGCGGGGCGGCAGGCCGGCGACGGCGCGGAAGCGTTCCGCGAAGGCGGTGCGGGACATCGCGGCGGCGCGGGCGAGTTCGTTGAGGCTCCAGAGGGTGTCCGGGTGCGAGTGCATCAGGGTGAGCGCCGGCTTCAGGCGTTCGTCGGTCAGCACGCGTAGCCAGCCGGGCGGGAGTGCGGACTGCTCGACGTACGCGCGGAGCACTTCGAGCAGCACCAACTGGGCGTGCTGGCGGATGGCGAACGCGGAACCGATGCGGTTGCCGGTCACCTCCTCGAACAGGCGGTACAGGCTGCCGCGAAGGTTGGCGCCGGTCCTGGGAGAGGCCTGGACGTGCGCGACCGGCGGCAGCGCCTCGCCGAGCAGTGTGCGTCCCGCCTCGTTGAGATCGATGCGGCCACCGATCACGATGTCGTGCGTGTCCCAGTCGGCGGGCAGCAGTTCGAAGTCGACCTCGAGCGGTACGACCTCACGCACCGGCCCGTCGCCGGAGCCGCCGGACAGCTCGAGGCGCGCACGGTTGTTGAGGATTGCGACATCGCCAGGCTCGAGCTCGATCGGCGCGTCGATGCCGTCGGTCGTCAGTCGCGCCCGACCGCCGGCCATCGCGACGAACTTGAACGGATCCTGAAGCTCGGCCCGCGACACCCACGGCCCCTGCACCGCGAACCTGCCGGACACCAGCCCGCGGACCTCGACGAGCTCGAACACCTCGGACAACTGATCCATCATCTGTACTCTCACGAAGAAAACATGGACTGATAATTATTCAGAGTACGTCGTCCGCGCGGCATCGTGGAGACATGACGGAGAACAGGCAACAGCCCATCGGCAGTGGATTCACGGCGGCGGCGACCGCTGACGACGTACTCGAAGGCATCGATCTGACCGGCAAGAACGCGATCGTCACCGGCGGGCATCGCGGTCTTGGCCTGGAGACGACCCGGGCGCTGAGCAAGGCCGGCGCGAACGTGACGGTCGCGGTGCGCAACCCCGCGCGAGCGGACT
This sequence comes from Kribbella sp. NPDC048928, assembly GCF_043197975.1. Taxonomy (NCBI): domain Bacteria; kingdom Bacillati; phylum Actinomycetota; class Actinomycetes; order Propionibacteriales; family Kribbellaceae; genus Kribbella; species Kribbella sp. NPDC048928. The sequence goes on from NZ_JBICUC010000017.1 coordinate 3,937, forward strand.
TGCAGGGCATCGAGCGGGTGGAGGCGAGTCAGCTCGACCTCCTGGACCCGAAATCGATCGACGCCTTCGTGGAGCGGTACCTCGCGACCGGGCGGCCGCTGCACATCCTGATCAACAACGCCGGCATCATGGCGGGCCCGCTGCAGCGCGACGCCCGCGGGTACGAGTCGCAGTTCGCGACCAACCACCTAGGGCATTTCCAGCTCACGCTGGGCCTGCTGCCCGCGCTCCAGGCGGCGCACGGTGCGCGGATCGTCAACGTGACGTCCGGCGGTCACCGGCTGTCGGACATTCGTTGGGGCGACCCACATTGCACCGAGGACTACGATCCGCTGCGCGCGTACGGGCAATCGAAGACGGCGAACGTCCTGTTCGCGGTGGAGCTGGAGCAGCGCTGGGCGCAGTACGGCATCCACGCCTTTGCCGCGCATCCGGGGATCGTCATCACCACGAGCCTCGGCCCGCATCAGGCCGAGGGCGCGCCGCGCGGGCAGTGGATCCCGGCGGACCAGCTGCGGGCGCTGGGGCTCACCGACGAGAACGGCAACCAGATCATCGACCCGGCGCGTGAGCGCAAGACCGCGCAGCAGGGCGCGAGTACGTCGGTGTTCGGCGCGACGAGCCCGCTGCTCGAGGGGCACGGCGGGACGTATCTGAAGGACAACGATGTGTCGTTGCTCGACACGATCACCGAGACGAAGTTCGACGACCCGGACGTTCGCTCGTACGTCTTGCCGCACGCGATCGACCCGGAGTCCGCCGTCCGGCTGTGGGCACTCAGCGAGAAGCTCGTCGAGCACTGAGCCGATGGGGCGTTATCGTCGCGCTCGATGACTCCTCCACCGCCGTACTTCCAGCTGGGTGCGGCCCGGCTGTACCAGCCGGACGCGGAACTGAACGAGCGCCTTCCTGCGGGTACCGCCGAGCTCAGCGCGTACATCAAGACCTTGGTGTGGGTGTGCACCGAGTTCTTCAACTACTACACCCAGCCGGCCCCGGCGTTCGGGAGCCTGGGGCTATTGGTTGCCGCCGGCCTCAAACCTGGCGGCCAGGCCAGAGTGTGGGTCGATGTCGTCGACGGGACCCTGCCGGCCGACGTTCATGACGCCCTGACCGAGCTGCTGAACGGGGCCGGATCCGACGTCCGGCCGCAGGTCACCGGGCCGGTCGCGTTTGCCCTGGAAGGCAGACTGGGAGTAGGCCCGGCAATACCGTTCCCCGAAGTCCCCGCCCTCTGGCAATCCACGGCGGCCCAGTCCCACCAGGCGCTCCGGCTCCCGGACGATCTCTTCCCGCACATCTTCCCTGACTAGATCGGCGGCCGCATGAACGAAATCCTGTGGATCGGAGGACCGGCCGCCGCGGGAAAGACCACGGTGAGCCGGTTGCTCGCACGCCGACACGGTTTGGTCTGGTACAGCGTGGACGCGCACGCCTTCGACCACGAACACCGTGCGGCCGCGGCCGGCTTGCACGTCCTCGGAACCGGGCCCGGCGACTTCGATCGCAAACCGATGATCCTCGAGGACATCGACGCCTTGCCGGTCCGTACGCCCGTGGTCGTCGAAGGCGCTTTCGTCACCCCCGCAATGGCCGGCACCCAGGCGATTTGGTTGCTGCCGTCACAAGCAGAACAGCGCACCAGACTGCAGCACCGCAATCCCGACATTGATCATGAAGGCTTCATCTGGGGCTGGAAGCTGGTGAACTCGCAGCTGGAAGGAACCGGCGTACCAACGATCCATGTCGACGGCCAAACCCCCGAACAAACCGCTGACGCAGTCGAACGCCATTTCACCGCAGTACTTCCACCAAGCCGCCCCGCCACCGACCCAGCCTTGATCCGCCTGGGCAACCAGCAACTGGCCCACCGCCCCACACCCCAACCATTCGCCTGCGAATGCGCCCGCCCGGATTGCACAGCCGTCATAAACCTGAGTCCGACCGAATCAGCACCTCTGCTGTCGCAACAGCCACCGTCCATCACCGCCCCCGCCCACTAATTCCCTGTCACCGCACGCGCCTGACGAATAGGCTCGCGCTCATGACCGACGACGACTGGAGAGACAGCGGGTTCAGGGAGCGCCGGCCGTCGGCGGAGACACTCGCCTGGGTTGCGGCGTCGATGGGCCGGGGCAGTCGCATCGTCGGCTATCGCCGATTGACCGGTGGTGTCTGCTCCGCCGTGAATCGGCTGACCGTCGAGCGACGTGGAGTGCGAACGTTCGTCGTACTGCGGCAGTACCCGGCCGGGCTCGATCTGCAGGAGACCCTGGAGAAGGAGATCGCCAACCTCGGTGTGGTGGCCGGAAGCGGGCTCCCGGTGCCTGAGGTCCTCGGTGCCGATGTCGGCGGTGCGTCGACGGGCGGCGCGCCGGCGTTGCTGATGTCGCGGTTACCGGGGCACGTTCACCTCACTCCGGACGAACCCCGGTCGTGGCTGACGAGGATCGCGGAGATTGCCGTCCAGTTGCATTCTCTCGATCTCCCAGCGAAGACGTTCAGGCCGTGGAAGGACTCTTGGATCGCTCCTCGAGACGGGTTCCGGGTACCGGGCGACGCACAGAAGCCGGCCGTCTGGAAGGCGGCGTTCAGTGCCATGGCGTTGCAGCCGCCGAAGGACACGGCCGTCTTCCTGCACGGCGATTTTCTGCCGGTCAACTTGCTGTGGTCGCGCGGCAGGATCACCGGGCTGACCGACTGGAACTCCATCTACCGCGGATCGCGCGCGGTCGACGTCGGCCAATGCCGGCGATACCTGGCGACGCTCTACTCCCCTGAATGGGCGGAGCAACTTCGAACGCTCTACGAGTCGATCGCCGGGGTGACACTCCATCCCTGGTGGGACCTCTACGCCCTGCTGCACTACGACGAAACCGGCTCGAAGTGGATCCGCGGCCAAGTAGCCGGCCGCCGCCCCGTCGACACCCCCGGCATGACCCCCCGAGTCGAGCAAACCATCCAAGCAGCCCTACAACGCCTCAACTGACCCATCACCGCCACAAACGAGTAGAGCGGGGACCCGGCTGGTGCTGGGTTCCCGCTCTGAGCTGCGTGGTCCTCGGGTGGGCGATACTGGGTTCGAACCAGTGACCTCTTCGGTGTGAACGAAGCGCGCTACCACTGCGCCAATCGCCCGGGATGGTGCTGGTGTTTCGGATGTGGTGTTGCGGGTGAAACCATATCGCATGATGAAGCGACGATCTAATCGGGCCGGGCTACTCTTGCTGCAGGACGGAGATCCCGTCGCGTTGGAGACGTGATTGTGACTTTCTCGCACGACACCGAGCAGGCGCTCGGGACGCTGGTCCGGCTCGTCAACACCCTGCCCGGACCGAACAGCCAAGTCGATTCGCTGGACACTCTGGAGGAGTTGGAGAAGTTCGTCCAGGAACGGGAGTTCAGTGCGGTCGACACGTTGACGGACAAGGACCTGGCCGAGGTTCGTGATCTGCGACCGTTGTTCGCGCCGGTGTTCACGACCGATTCCGACGCGTCCGCGGCGACGATGATCAACGCGATCATCGCCCGAGGTACGTCGACTCCGCGGCTCACCAACCACGACGGGCACCCGTGGCACATCCACTATTCGCGGGCGGGTGCGTCGATCGCCTGCCGGATCACGGTGGAGTGCGGGATCGCGCTGGCGCAGGTGATCTCGGCCGGCGAGCGCGAACGTCTGCGCCGCTGCGAGGCACCGGACTGCGACGACGCCCTCATTGACCTGTCACGGAACCGCTCCAAGCGCTACTGCGACGCCCGCACCTGCGGCAACCGCCTGCACGTAGCCGCCTACCGGGAACGCCGCAAAGCCTCCGGCGAGTAGTCACCCCGGGGCCCAACAAGACCCAACCCGTACCGGCCTAGGCGCGGTGCAGGTGCCGGGACCGGGCGTGGTGCGCGCCGGCACGGCCCGGCGTGGTGCGGCCCGGCGTGGTGCGACTCGGCGTGGTGCGGGCGCTGGGCAGGCGGCGGCCGGGTCGCGGATCGCCACCACTCATCAACTCGTCGCCGCACTGACGCCGTACCGCATCTCGACCGTGGAACGCCGCGTGCAGTGCGGGCGTCGACGGGTTGGCGAGTGGGTGGGGTCCGCTGGGGTCAGGGGCTGGGGGTTTGGGTGGAGCGTTCGGTGAAGATTTTGGCGGCCTGGGCGGTGATGGTGCCTGGCGCGCGCAGGTCGCGGTCGTCGACGCGGTGGATCGCCTGGACGTCGCGGGTCGTCGAGGTCAGGAAGACCTCCTCGGCGTCGTGCAGTTTGTCGAGTGGTACGTCGCGCTCGACACCGCCGAACCACTCGAGCACCAGCGCCCGCGTCACGCCGGCAAGCGCGCCGGACTCGAGCGTCGGCGTCACCAGCTCACCGTCGTACACGCAGAAGATGTTGGAGCCGGTGCCTTCGCAGAGGTCACCGATCGTGTTCGCGAAGATCGCCTCGCTGCCGCCGCGCTCCTTCGCGTAGGCGAGGGCGCGGACATTCTCGGCGTACGAGGTGGTCTTCAGCCCGGCGACCGCGCTGCGCTCGTTGCGGACCCACGGGACCGTGACGATCGCGGACGTCGCAGCCGGGCGCTTGATCTCCTGGGTCGCGACCAGGATCGTCGGGCCGTCCGTGCCGCGGTCCGAGGACAGCGGCGAGACGCCGCCGGTGAACGTGATCCGTAGCCGGCCGAACGGGATGTCCGGATCTGCCGCGACCACCGCGTCGATCCCGCCCTCGATCGCCGCGACGTCCGGCGTCGGCAGGCCGAGCCCGACCGCCGAACGGACGAGCCGCTCGAGATGCCGCCGCACCGCGAACGGGCGGCCGTTCTCGATCTTGATCGTCTCGAAGACGCCGTCGCCGGTGGTCAGCCCGTGGTCCAGCGGCGAGACCGCCGCCTCGCCGTCCAGCAGGGCCCCGTTGAGCCAGATACGCATGTGGTGCTCCTTCCGCGGAACACCTTAGTGCGCAGGTGATCCCGCGCCGCGCAGCCCCGGGCAGGTGAGCAGTTGGTGACCGTACGTCGACGTACCGGGGACCCCCGTTTTTGAACTGGGGCGGAGATGGGCTAATGTTCTTCTCGCGCCGGGGACACTGGAACCCGGTCGCAATGCGGACGTAGCTCAGTTGGTAGAGCGCAACCTTGCCAAGGTTGAGGTCGCCGGTTCGAACCCGGTCGTCCGCTCGGAGAGGGTTCGGCAGGCCAGCTTTCTCAGTGGTGGAGTGGCCGAGAGGCGAGGCAACGGCCTGCAAAGCCGTGTACACGGGTTCGAATCCCGTCTCCACCTCGAGAACCTCAGTGGTTTTGAGTGTTCCCGTTT
>NZ_JBICUC010000018.1:0-5354 GCF_043197975.1 Kribbella sp. NPDC048928
AAACAGCGGGGTGGTTGCCGGGATTCTGACCGTATTCCGGGAACCGTACAGTGAACGCGAACATCAGTTACATAGCGCAGGCTCTTCAAAGTCTGACAACCACACCCATTCAGGGGGTTGTGTATGAGACAAGCCCTCGGCCTATTAGTACCAGTCAGCTCCACACCTTACGGCGCTTCCACTTCTGGCCTATCAACCCAGTGGTCTACTGGGGGCCTTACCCGGTTAACCCGGTGGGAGACCTCATCTTGAAGCGTGCTTCCCGCTTAGATGCTTTCAGCGGTTATCACTCCCGAACGTAGCCAACCAGCCGTGCTCCTGGCGGAACAACTGGCACACCAGAGGTTCGTCCACCCCGGTCCTCTCGTACTAGGGGCAGCCCTTCTCAAGTCTCCTGCGCGCGCAGCGGATAGGGACCGAACTGTCTCACGACGTTCTAAACCCAGCTCGCGTGCCGCTTTAATGGGCGAACAGCCCAACCCTTGGGACCTACTCCAGCCCCAGGATGCGACGAGCCGACATCGAGGTGCCAAACCATCCCGTCGATATGGACTCTTGGGGAAGATCAGCCTGTTATCCCCGGGGTACCTTTTATCCGTTGAGCGACGGTGCTCCCACATGCCACCGCCGGATCACTAGTTCCGACTTTCGTCCCTGCTCGACATGTCTGTCTCACAGTCAAGCTCCCTTGTGCACTTACACTCGACACCTGATTGCCAACCAGGCTGAGGGAACCTTTGAGCGCCTCCGTTACCTTTTAGGAGGCGACCGCCCCAGTCAAACTACCCACCAGGCACTGTCCCTGATCCGGATAACGGACCAAAGTTAGACAGCCAGAACAATCAGAGTGGTATTTCAACGATGACTCCACCCGAACTGGCGTCCGAGCTTCACAGTCTCCCACCTATCCTACACAAATTGTACCGACCACCAATACCAAGTTGTAGTAAAGGTCCCGGGGTCTTTCCGTCCTGCTGCGCGTAACGAGCATCTTTACTCGTAATGCAATTTCGCCGAGTCCACGGTTGAGACAGCGCCCAAGTCGTTACGCCATTCGTGCAGGTCGGAACTTACCCGACAAGGAATTTCGCTACCTTAGGATGGTTATAGTTACCACCGCCGTTTACTGGCGCTTAAGTTCAAAGCTTCGCCGGCCGAAACCAGCTAACCTGTCCCCTTAACGTTCCAGCACCGGGCAGGCGTCAGTCCGTATACATCGAATTACTTCTTCGCACGGACCTGTGTTTTTAGTAAACAGTCGCTTGGGCCTGGTCTCTGCGACCATCACCGCTTCCACCAGCAAGTGGCGTCACGGATCCGGTCCCCCTTCTCCCGAAGTTACGGGGGCATTTTGCCGAGTTCCTTAACCATGGTTCACTCGATCGCCTTGGTATTCTCTACCTGATCACCTGTGTCGGTTTGGGGTACGGGCGGCTCTAACACTCACTGCGAAGTTTTTCTCGGCAGCATGGGATCATCCACTTCCCCTGAACGGGTCCGCCTCGGCTCTCAGGCTATGTGAGACACGGATTTGCCTATGCCTCGCCCTACCACCTTGCCCGCGGATCAGCTTGCGCCTACCATCGCCGCGGTTGGACTACCCTCCTGCGTCACTCCTCAATGCACCTACTACCACCTCGGGTCGAACAGTCCACCGATCCGTCCGAAGACATCACAGCTTCACGTCCTTAGCATCAGCAGATTCGGTCGGGTCGTGTTAATGCCGGTACGGGAATATCAACCCGTTGTCCATCGACTACGCCTGTCGGCCTCGCCTTAGGTCCCGACTTACCCAGGGCAGATTAGCTTGACCCTGGAACCCTTGATCATCCGGCGGACGGGTTTCTCACCCGTCATTCGCTACTCATGCCTGCATTCTCACTCGTGCAGCATCCACAACTCCATCACTAGGCTGCTTCACACGCTGCACGACGCTCCCCTACCCACCCACACACCTGGACGTCCCCAAAGGAAACGCCGAGTACTTATGTGAGTGCCACAGCTTCGGCGGATTGCTTGAGCCCCGCTACATTGTCGGCGCGGAATCACTTGACCAGTGAGCTATTACGCACTCTTTCAAGGGTGGCTGCTTCTAAGCCAACCTCCTGGTTGTCTGGGCAACTCCACATCCTTTTCCACTTAGCAATCGCTTAGGGGCCTTAGCTGGTGATCTGGGCTGTTTCCCTCTCGACTACGGAGCTTATCCCCCGCAGTCTCACTGCCGCGCTCTCACTTACCGGCATTCGGAGTTTGGCTGATTTCGGTAAGCCGGTAAGCCCCCTAGACCATCCAGTGCTCTACCTCCGGTAAGAAACACGCGACGCTGCACCTATATGCATTTCGGGGAGAACCAGCTATCACGGAGTTTGATTGGCCTTTCACCCCTATCCACAGGTCATCCCCCAGGTTTTCAACCCTGGTGGGTTCGGTCCTCCACGCGGTCTTACCCACGCTTCAACCTGCCCATGGATAGATCACTCCGCTTCGGGTCTAGAGCATGCGACTAAAGCGCCCTATTCAGACTCGCTTTCGCTACGGCTACCCCACACGGGTTAACCTCGCCACACACCACTAACTCGCAGGCTCATTCTTCAAAAGGCACGCCGTCACACCCCACAAAGTGGAGAGCTCCGACGGATTGTAGGCAACCGGTTTCAGGTACTATTTCACTCCCCTCCCGGGGTACTTTTCATCTTTCCCTCACGGTACTAGTCCGCTATCGGTCACCAAGAAGTATTTAGGCTTAGCGGGTGGTCCCGCCAGATTCACACGGGATTTCAAGAGTCCCGTGCTACTTGGGAAAACACTCAAGAGTCACTGTCTTACGCCTACAGGGCTATAACCCACTACGGCTCAACATTCCAGAAGATTCGACTTCAACAGTGATTGATAACTCTCTAGTCTCACGGCATTAAGACTCGAATGCTCCCACGACCCCATATACGCAACGCACGCCGGCTATCACACGCACATGGTTTAGCCTCATCCGCTTTCGCTCGCCACTACTCACGGAATCACTATTGTTTTCTCTTCCTGCGGGTACTGAGATGTTTCACTTCCCCGCGTTCCCTCCAGAACCCTATGTGTTCAGGCACTGGTAACTGGCTTTAGAATGCCAGCTGGGTTTCCCCATTCGGACACCCCCGGATCACAGCTCGGTTGCCAACTCCCCGGGGCTTATCGCAGGCTCCAACGTCCTTCATCGGCTCTTGGTACCAAGACATCCACCGATTGCCCTTAGTAGCTTGTCACAAAACAAACATACAAAAAGCAAAATTACGCTACAAAGAGATGCTCGCGTCCACTATACAGTTCTCAAAATACGGGCAGGAACACCAGCTCGAACCTGACACTTGAAGACAAACCCACCATCAGAGGGAAACAACCCACCCCATCCAGCAGACCATCAACAGTCTGTACAGAAGCCGGCCCCAGCCACCCACCACACCAACACAACATCAGTGTGACAGTGACCCTAGAAGAAACAGTCCCAAGACTCTTACAAGTCCAGGGCCCGATTCCTCAGGACCCAACAGCGCGCCTCGACCCATCCCCCACACTCACTCACGTTCCACGCCAACACCCCGAAGGACATCAGCAGTACTAGCTCGCTCGAGCAGGTTCCAGGCCTAATGGTCAATGTTCCACATTCCGAAGCACCATCGCCCAAGAACATTCGCCTTGGAAACGATGAATGGACACCCGACCCAAAGGGTCCGGCGCCGAATGCTCCTTAGAAAGGAGGTGATCCAGCCGCACCTTCCGGTACGGCTACCTTGTTACGACTTCGTCCTAATCGCCAGCCCCACCTTCGACGGCTCCCTCCACAAGGGTTAGGCCACCGGCTTCGGGTGTTGCCGACTTTCATGACGTGACGGGCGGTGTGTACAAGGCCCGGGAACGTATTCACCGCAGCGTTGCTGATCTGCGATTACTAGCGACTCCGACTTCATGGGGTCGAGTTGCAGACCCCAATCCGAACTGAGACCGGCTTTTTGGGATTCGCTCCACCTTGCGGTATCGCAGCCCTTTGTACCGGCCATTGTAGCATGCGTGAAGCCCTGGACATAAGGGGCATGATGACTTGACGTCATCCCCACCTTCCTCCGAGTTGACCCCGGCAGTCTCCTATGAGTCCCCACCACCCCGAAGGGCGTGCTGGCAACATAGGACGAGGGTTGCGCTCGTTGCGGGACTTAACCCAACATCTCACGACACGAGCTGACGACAGCCATGCACCACCTGTATAGGACCCTTACGGACCCCCCATCTCTGGAGGATTTCCCTATATGTCAAACCCAGGTAAGGTTCTTCGCGTTGCATCGAATTAATCCGCATGCTCCGCCGCTTGTGCGGGCCCCCGTCAATTCCTTTGAGTTTTAGCCTTGCGGCCGTACTCCCCAGGCGGGGCGCTTAATGCGTTAGCTGCGGCACGGAGGACGTGGAATGTCCCCCACACCTAGCGCCCAACGTTTACGGCGTGGACTACCAGGGTATCTAATCCTGTTCGCTACCCACGCTTTCGCTCCTCAGCGTCAGGTAAGGCCCAGAGAGCCGCCTTCGCCACCGGTGTTCTTCCTGATATCTGCGCATTCCACCGCTACACCAGGAGTTCCGCTCTCCCCTGCCTACCTCTAGTCTGCCCGTATCGGAAGCAGGCTCGGGGTTAAGCCCCGAGTTTTCACTCCCGACGTGACGAACCGCCTACGAGCCCTTTACGCCCAATAATTCCGGACAACGCTCGGACCCTACGTATTACCGCGGCTGCTGGCACGTAGTTGGCCGGTCCTTCTTCTGCAGGTACCGTCACTCTCGCTTCGTCCCTGCTGAAAGAGGTTTACAACCCGAAGGCCGTCATCCCTCACGCGGCGTTGCTGCGTCAGACTTTCGTCCATTGCGCAATATTCCCCACTGCTGCCTCCCGTAGGAGTCTGGGCCGTGTCTCAGTCCCAGTGTGGCCGGTCGCCCTCTCAGGCCGGCTACCCGTCGACGCCTTGGTAGGCCATTACCCCACCAACAAGCTGATAGGCCGCGAGCCCATCCCCAACCGCCAGAACTTTCAACCCCACCCCATGAAGAGTGAAGTATTATCCGGTATTAGACCCCGTTTCCGAGGCTTATCCCAAAGTTGAGGGTAGGTTGCTCACGTGTTACTCACCCGTTCGCCGCTCGTGTACCCCCGAAGGGGCCTTACCGCTCGACTTGCATGTGTTAAGCACGCCGCCAGCGTTCGTCCTGAGCCAGGATCAAACTCTCCGTTGAAAAATATGACAAACAGTCCAAAGACCGTGAGTCGACAACTTCAGTCGATCCTTTGAATCAGAAACAACCAATAACTGGCTTGTCATCCGTAT
>NZ_JBICUC010000019.1:0-1383 GCF_043197975.1 Kribbella sp. NPDC048928
GGGACTGTAAGAAGTTCGGTGTAACTCCCCGATCGTGGGAGTAGATCTGATGACCGAGATGATGTCTGACGTGGAGCACGCTGAGGAGTCGGAGCCCGGGCCAGGGCTGGATGGCCTGGACGCACAGTTGGTCGAGCAATTGGTGGGTCAGGCCAGGGCCGGTGGGCTGCAGTTGACCGGTGAGGGTGGCTTGCTGCAGCAGCTGACCAAGCGGGTGCTGGAATCCGCGCTCGAGGGCGAGATCACCGACCATCTGGGCTATGACAAGCACGATCCGGCCGGGCGTGGCACGGGCAACTCGCGTAACGGGGTGCGGTCCAAGACGGTGCTGACCGATGTCGGCGAGGTGAGCATCGATGTGCCGCGGGACCGGGAGGCGAGTTTCGAGCCGCGGATCGTGGCCAAGCGGCAGAAGCGGCTGTCCGGGGTGGACGAGATGGTGATCTCGTTGTCGGCCAAGGGCCTGACCACCGGCGAGATCTCAGCGCACTTGGCCGAGGTGTATGGAGCGCAGGTGTCACGGCAGACGATCTCCACGATCACCGACAAGGTGGTCGAGGGGATGGTCGAGTGGCAGAACCGTCCGCTGGACGCGGTGTATCCGGTGGTGTTCATCGACGCGATCCACGTCAAGGTCCGCGACGGCCAGGTCTCGAACCGGCCGATCTATGTCGCGTTGGCGGTGACCTGTGAGGGGCACCGCGACATCCTCGGGTTGTGGGCCGGGGACGGCGGCGAGGGCGCGAAGTACTGGCTGCACGTGCTGACCGAACTGCGCAACCGCGGCGTCGCGGACGTGCTGATGGTTGTGTGTGACGGCCTGGCCGGGCTGCCGGACGCGATCGGCACCGCGTGGCCGCGAGCGATCACCCAGACCTGCATCGTGCACCTGCTCCGCAACAGCTTCCGCTACGCCGGCCGCCAGCACTGGTCGGCGATCGCGGCCGCCCTCAAGCCCGTCTACACCGCGCCGACCGAGGCCGCGGCCAAGGAACGGTTCAGCGAGTTCGCCGAGGCCTGGGCAGGGCGTTACCCGGCGATCGTCAGGTTGTGGGACAACGCCTGGGCCGAGTTCGTGCCGTTCCTGGCCTTCGACCCCGAGATCCGGAAGGTGATCTGCTCTACCAACGCCATCGAGTCCGTGAACGCCCGGATCCGCCGCGCGGTCAAGGCCCGCGGCCATTTCCCGAACGAGCAAGCAGCGCTCAAGTGCGTCTACCTCGCGGTCATGAGCCTGGACCCCACCGGTACCGGCCGCAAACGCTGGACCATGCGCTGGAAACCCGCACTCAACGCCTTCGAGATCGCCTTCGACGGCCGCCTCACCACCGGACGCAACTAACCCTCTTCAACCCGAGTTACACCGTTCGTTTGACAGTCCCC